>CAWKIR010000018.1:0-247323 GCA_963849815.1 uncultured Acidobacteriaceae bacterium
AAACGCCAACCGGTCCCTGGCTGCCGCTGGGGATTTCGCCTGCGGGCTGAGACGTCCGCAAAACGGCTCAAGTCACTCCCGCTCAGCGCGCAGTGAGCAAAGTGTAACACCGCCCAAATTGACTCGCAATTTGACGGCATCTCTGACTGAGGGACACACTTTGAGAAGCGACGATTGCGGCCGTGGACCTCATGCGGCTCAGAGCCATTCATCCTGCATGAAACCGCGCCATAGCCCCACGCTCTTTGACACGCTTTCCAAGCGGCTGCTACTATCGATTACTCTGCCCGCCATACAAACGTCCCCGTCGTCTAGCCCGGCCTAGGACATCGCCCTTTCACGGCGGTAACGCGGGTTCGAATCCCACCAGGAATCGCCAAAGTTGCTTTTTCTCCGAAAGATCACGTAACACGCTGAAAAACGAGTTGCTCACAGCGGTTCCAAACCCGTCCTTCGTTACTTCACTCCATCGGGGAAGAACACCCGCTGCAACCGCTGCTTTTGCTCCAGCGTCGATTCCAACCATAGTTGCCGAGGATGTTTTACCAGCTTTTCCGCGAACGAAGAACAGCTTCCACGTCTATGTGCTCTACGTCCGCCGAGCGCAACTCTTGCTCCGCCACCTAGGCGTCACGATGCTTGATCAGCAGCATTCCTCCCCTTGCTGTCCGGACGCCGTGACTTGATGGGAGCAGCGCGAAGTCCCCTGCTACCAAGCAGATACCGCAACGGGCGCTTAACTCGAAGGCTTACGCTCCGTGTGAGCGATTTTGAACAGCCCAATCTGGTTTGAAGCGGTAGCCTCTGGGTACAAAGGGCAGGAGCAACCCATGCATCAGTCATCGATATTGAGCTTAATGTAGCCCGAGCAACTCTTTCGAGGAACACCAAGAGATTTCGAAAGCTGGCAGCGGTCACCTTTAGCGCTGAGAAGCCTTAACCGCGCCAGACAAAAGCAAAGGAAGGTGTATGTCAAAGACTTGGGAACACTATCATGACGCCGCTCGTCATCATGAACAGGCAGCCTACCATTACAAGGAAGCGGCGAAATACGACGAGGCCGAAGAACACGAAAAGGCTGTGCATCACGCGTACTTGGCCCACGGACATACTCAACACGCAAGTGACCACGACGCCGAGGCTGCGAAACTCCATGCGGAGTGCGCTGATAGCCGGGTGGTGCATCGTCGGGCTAAGGGGCTCAGGGGACTGTGCTTTTCGGACCGTCTAATAATTGTGTCCGCTAACCTCTGTCTTTGAATAGAAGTTGAGACGATCAATGGGTTAAACCGACCTATTCAGGCATAATTTTCATTGCGAGGAGAACACTATGTCACAGCGTACCCACGAGCGCGCCGCCGAGCTACACAATCTTGCGACACATGCCCACGCCGCCGCTGCGACCGCTCACGGAAAAGGGGATCATCTCACCGCCCACGAGCTTAGCAAGCAGGCGCACGAGCACTCCATGAACGCCCATAAGCTGTCTGAAGAGCTAGCGAAGGAAGCCGTCATACCCAGCAAGCCTAAAATTGGGTAATCGCTGAATCGAACGAGCAGGCGCGCAATCTCATCGCCAGAACCATGGGAGGTCTTCCGGCGTCGCCGCACTTCCGGTGCGCAGTCGCTTATGCTTGCCTCGCCGAGTACGGTAACTTTCCTGCTCAGCGTGTCGCGTCCTCTCTTCGTCAATCCCCTGGCCTCGATCATCGAGAGGAAACTCGAAAGGCGCTTCATACTTCTGAGCAGTTCTGCTCAGAAAAGCTTGGTCCAGAGCACTACCCTCAATCTATCCAAAGCAAGGGATTCTGCGGAAATCAAGAAATGTCTGTGAAGAAGGCACGCTCGGAGCTTGCTAGCAGCCAGATAATCCCGCGTCACACGATAAAGGAGAGCATATGTCCTCAAAAAGAACCCAAAGCAATCCAGGTCATAGCGATTTCAACGCGCAACCTCGTTTCCACCAGAAATCGCCTGAGATACAGGCTTACGGTACGGTAAGTCACATGTTGCCATTGGAGCTGGAAGAGCCCATCCGTCTGGAAATGACCGAACAACTCAACCAACTCCTCGCGGATACAATGACCCTCCGCGACCTCTACAAGAAGTCGCATTGGCAGACGTCGGGTCCCACCTTTTATCAGCTGCACCTGCTCTTCGACAAACACTATGGAGAGCAGGCAGCACTCGTCGACGCTATTGCCGAGCGGATTCAACTGCTTGGGGGCATCTCTATTGCAATGGCTCCTGACGTTGCCGAGACCACAAAGATCGAGCGCGCTCCGCGCGGGCGAGAAGAAGTCCCGGTGCAACTCTCGCGGCTGCTGGATGCGCACCAACTCATCATAGGAGAAGCTCGAACTCTGGCTCGCCTCGCCTCCAAGTTGGAGGACGATGGGACCAACGATCTTGTAGTGAGTGACGTTCTTCGCGGAAACGAATTACAGGCCTGGTTTCTGAGCGAGCATCTGGTCGAAATGCCCTTGGTTCATGCGGAGCGGTCGAAGTCAAAGTCTGCAGCCTAGCCGTCTGCAAGGAAGGAAATCGACGGTTGAACGAGGCCGGAACCGGCAATTGGACCATGCACGATGTAGTCGCCAACGTGAAAGCCGCTGCCCTGATGGTAGCGGCGGCAAACTGAACAGGGAGCACGCAATATGCCGGTTGAAATGCAAGCAGTCCACAGCGATCCAACATCTCTGGAACAGGCGGGAGATCGGTCGGACAAAGCGACCAAGTTTGTTTTCGACGCGGCGTTATCTACCGCTATCTCGGCAAACGGTCAGCCGCACACGACCGTCCCAAGTCCCAAGGGTCCGCTCACGCTGGCTATGCTCGACAAGATGAACCGGTACTGGCGCGCGGCAAATTATCTATGCATCGGGCAGATCTATCTTTTTGAAAACCCTCTTTTGCGGGAGCCGCTCAAAGCTGGTCAGATTAAGCCAAGACTACTCGGACACTGGGGCACGTCGCCGGGACAGAATCTCATCTACATTCACCTCAACCGCCTGATTAAGGAGCATGACGCAAACATCATTTACATTGCCGGCCCAGGGCATGGCGGTCCTTCGCTCAATGCGATGTCGTATCTGGAAGGCACCTATACCGAAGTACATCCTGAGATCACACAGGACGAAAACGGCCTGCGACTCATGTTCCGGAAGTTTTCGACGCCAGGTGGCGTCCCCAGTCACTGCGGGCCACACGTTCCGAATTCCATGCATGAGGGGGGAGAGCTCGGCTACTCGCTGGTTCACGCCTTCGGCGCCGCTTTCGACAATCCCGATCTGATCGTTGCCTGCGTCATCGGCGACGGAGAATCCGAGACTTGTCCTCTCGAAGGAAGCTGGAAGTCGGTGAACTTCCTTAATCCGGTTCGAGACGGCGCGGTCCTCCCGATTCTGCACCTCAATGGTTACAAGATTTCCGGACCAACCGTTCAAGCTCGCACGACCGACGAAGATTTGAAAGCCCTTTACATAGGACGTGGGTACAACCCTCATTTTGTCGAAGGGGACGTTCCCGAAGCCGTGCATCAATTGCTGGCGGGAACTCTGGACGACTGCTATGCCGAGATTCGAGCCATTCAGCAAGACGCACGCCAGAACGGGTTCAAAAAGCAGCCGATCTGGCCCATGATTGTCCTGCGCACACCCAAGGGGTGGACGTGTCCGAAAGAGGTGGATGGGATTCCAATTGAAGGCACCTTTCGAGCACACCAGGTTCCTCTCGCAACCGTTCGCGAAAACCCTGGACACCTCAAAATTCTTGAGGGTTGGATGAAAAGCTATAGGCCGCGGGAACTGTTCGATGAAGAGGGCCGGTTCATTCAGGAATTGGCGGAACTTGCGCCGATGGGCAATCGGCGCATGGGCGGAAACCCTCATGTGAATGGCGGGAGGTTGTTGACCGCGCTCGATCTGCCCGAGTTCACCAATTACGCACTCGAGATCCCGGGACCCGGCCAGGTTGTCGCCGAGGCGCCTCGCAAGCTCGGGGACTTCTTCAGAGATGTCTTCAAGTTGAACCTCACGAATTTCCGTCTATTCTGTCCCGATGAGACCAATTCCAACCGCTTAAACTCCGTGCTCGAGGCTACGAAGCGTTGTTTTATGGCGGAGACAGTTTCAATTGACGACGAACTCAGCCCCGATGGCCGTGTCATGGAAGTATTGAGCGAGCACTGCTGCCAGGGATGGCTGGAAGGGTACCTGTTGACCGGACGGCACGGCCTTTGGTCGTCCTATGAGGCTTTCGCGCAAGTTGTGGATTCGATGCTGACCCAGCACGCCAAATGGCTGGAGCAATGCCGAGATTTTCCCTGGCGCAAACCGCTGGCCTCCTTAAACGTTTTCCTCACAAGTCATGCATGGCGAAATGACCACAATGGGTTCAGCCACCAGGCGACTGGATTTGTCGACAATGCACTGGCGCGCCGCAGTGAAACCGTCCGAGTGTACTACCCCCCCGACAGCAACTGCCTGCTGAGCGTCTTCGACCACTGCTTGAGAAGCCGTAACTACGTCAACATCGTGACCTGTGGCAAGCAGCCGCAGCTTCAGTGGCTGAACATGGACGAAGCCCTTGAACACTGCTCGCGAGGCGCGTCGATCTGGAACTTTGCGACTAACGACGGTGGCGAAGAACCGGACGTCGTGCTGGCGTGCGCGGGCGACGTACCAACTATTGAGATATGTGCGGCCTCATGGCTTCTGCAAAAATACGTTCCTGGCATTAAGGTACGGGTGGTCAATGTAGTGGACCTCAGCGTTCTGATGATGCCGGACGACCATCCTCATGGAATGGACAATATGTCCTTCAATGCGCTCTTTACTAAGGACGCGCCGGTTATCTTCGCTTTCCACAACAATCGCTGGCTCATCCATACCATGGTTCATGGCCGCTCCAATGAAGAGCGTTTCCACGTACGCGGCTACATGGATGAAGGCACAACGACGACCCCGTTCGACATGGTAGTGCTGAATAAAATGAGCCGGTTTCATCTCGCCATCGACGCGCTGAAGTATGCCTCACGACTTCGTTCCCAGGTTACGGATGTAGTCGATATGTTCAATCGAAAACTGTACGAACATCACGAGTACATTCGGCAACATCTGGAAGACATGCCCGAGATCCGGGACTGGGCCTGGACAGCTGATTTCAAGGAGCCGAGCGCTCCGCCGCCGCTGGCCAAGGGACATCCCCGTGGAAGCTTGTTCACCGATAGCTAGATCAACGAAGGGATCGTAGTAGCGGATAGAGCGGTCCAAGCGCCACGCATTTGATCTATAGCCTGGTACCCACCAGCTCTAACATACCGTCAACCTATGACTCCACGAAAACCTCGCAGAGTCTTCGTCGCCGCTAAGTTCGTGATGACGAAAGGAGCCCGATGAAACCAGCTCACCCGCGCATCCTGACGATCAACGGCGGTTCTTCGAGCATCAAGTTTGCGCTGTTCGACGACGCCGAAAACTCGCTTCGACAGATTCTGAGGGGCGCGATTGATCGAATCGGATCGCCGGAGGCGACACTGCATGCGCGGGGCTTAGATGAAGCGGACACGTTTGCTCGGTCCGTGACGGCGCCGGATCATACGGCGGCAGTTGGCGCCCTCATGGATTGGATAGAGGACTGCTGGGGACGCGATACATTGACGGCGGTGGGACACCGAGTTGTGCATGGCGGGCCGAAGTATTACAAGCCGCAGCGCATAACGGAGGAGATGATTGCGGAGCTAACCCGTCTCAGCCCATTCGATCCCGACCACATGCCAGAGGAGATTCTGTTGACCGAGGCGTTTCATCGCCGCTTTCCCAATCTGCCTCAAGTAGCGTGTTTCGACACGGCCTTTCATCATGACATGCCTCGCGTGGCGCAGCTCCTGCCGATACCGCGGCGCTACGAAGCGCAGGGAGTGCGGCGATATGGATTTCACGGCCTGTCGTATGCGTTCCTTATGGAAGAACTCGCGCGCATTGGTGATCCGGCGGCAACGACCGGGCGGGTGATCCTCGGCCATCTCGGTAATGGCACGAGCCTGGCGGCGGTGCGCAACGGCAAATCCGTTGACACGAGCATGAGTTTTACTCCGACGGCCGGCGTGCCGATGAGCACCCGCTCCGGCGACATCGATCCTGGATTGGTTTGGTATCTGGCGAGAACCGAAAAGATGGACGCCAAGGAATTTAACGCGATGGTGAACTTTCAGTCCGGTCTACTTGGCGTGTCTGAAACCAGCTCGGATATGCGCGACTTACTGGAACACGAGGCGCTGGATGTGCGGGCGGCCGAAGCGGTCGCGCTGTTTTGCTATCAGCTCAAGAAATGGATCGGCACATTCGCGGCCGTATTGGGCGGACTTGACACTCTTGTGTTTGCTGGCGGCATCGGAGAGAACGCACCCCGGGTCCGGGCCCGTATTTGCGAAGGGCTGGGATTTCTCGGAATCGAACTCGAAGAAAGGCAAAATGCAGCGAACCAGGCTGTAATATCCACGGCAGCAGCCCGGGTAGCAGTGCGCGTCATTCGCACGGACGAAGAACTCATGATCGCCAGGATGGTTCGCCGTGTACTCGGCCTTGGCTGAAAAGAAAACGCACGGCCGGATGTGTTCGCTGCGTTTTTGCATACCCGACCGTGGCGCCCAACGAGCCTACCGTAGCTCCGGACGCACCCGCCGTAGCTCCTAGCGACGCATCCCAGGAGCCGCCAATCCCTTCCAACACGGCAGCCAATCCGAATGTCGCGCTCCCAAGCCTTCAACCCTAAGCAAAGATCTGGCGGCTCCGTACTCATTATTTAGCGCCGGTAAATCACGAGATTGCAAAGCGAGCCTTGAAACTTGCCAACCGACGAGCATACTGCCGATTGCGATGTCAACATCTTCCAGAGGGCCATGATCGTCTAACTCCCGGGAGCATCTTCAGGCAAACTGAGGGCCTAGCCCGGGATTTCCATCTTGGTCGCGAAGCGCTGCCGCTTCGCTCTTCATCCCCGCACCATTTCAAGGACACCCGACGTCACCTCGTCATGCTCGAGCGGGTCGAATCCTCTCGCGAAGTCGAGGACGACACGTGATGCCACCTCGCCGTGTTCGAGGCGGTCGAAGATCTGGTTGATCGATGACAAAGGCTGCAGCTCGATATCGGCTTTGACCTTGCCCTCGGTGGCGAAGGCGAGCGCTTCGGCCATGTCCTGGCGCGTGCCAACGAACGAACCGCGGATGGTTATGCAGTTCGCCACGACATCGAAGAGAGGAACTGGAAATTCGCCTGGCGGCAGACCGACTAAGACGCACGTGCCGCGCTTTCGCGTCATACCAACGCCCTGCTGGCTGCTCGTCTGCGCGATCGACATCGATGACGGTAAGCTTGCCCATGCCAAGCGAGTTGGCGCCGACTTGGTGATCAATGCCAAGGCCGGCGACCCAGCCGCCACCTTGAAGAAAGAAACCGGTGGAGGAGCTCATGGCGTCCTGATTACGGCGCCCTCGCTCATTGCCTTCCCCATGGCCTTGGCATATTGGACCGCCAGGTGCCCGAGTCCGCCAGCTCCCGAGATAGCCAGCCATTCGCCAGGCTTCGCTCCACTCTCCTTGATGCCCTTGTACGTGGTGATGCCGGCGCAGATCAGCGGGGCCGCATCCAGGGACGAGAGTCCAGCAGGAATGTGGGCGACGTAGTTTGGATCCGCGAGAATATACTCGGCGAAACCGCCGTTCCTGGTATAGCCGCCGAACTGCGCCTGAGCGCAGACCGTCTCCCAACCCTTCAAGCAATACTCGCAGTGACCACACGCTGAATAGAGCCAGGGCACTCCGACCCGGTCGCCCTCCTTCACGATCGTCACGCCCGATCCGACGGCGACGACCGGCCCGATGGCCTCATGCCCAGGAATAAAAGGGAGAGTGGGCTTGATAGGCCAGTCACCATGCGCGGCATGCAGATCGGTGTGGCACACGCCGCAGGCCTCGGTTTTGACCAGGACCTGGCCGGCTCCGGGAGACGGGATATCCCACTCTTGAAGCAGTAGGGGTTTCCCGAACTGTTCGACAACTGCTGCGTGCATCTTGTTTGCCATGGGTAATTCCTCTTTTCAGAAGCGGGTTAGATGGATTACAACTCTTCGGCTTGGCAGCCCGTGCCTAAGCTGGCGCATCGATCGATTCGACGCACACCAGCTTCTTGTTCACAAATTCCTGAATGCCCATGCTGCTGAGCTCACGACCGTAGCCGGAGTCCTTGATTCCGCCAAACGGCAAGTCCGGCCTTGTCCAGGTTGGATGGTTGACGAACATCATGCCTGTGTCGACGCGGCTAGCCACGCGCTTTCCGCGCGCGATGTCTTGGGTGAAGACTGAGCCGCCCAACCCGAAATTCGAGTCGTTAGCGAGCGCGACCGCCTCGTCCTCGTTCTTGACTCGGAAGAAGAGCGCGACCGGCCCGAAGAATTCCTCCCTAAATGCCGGGTTGTCGGGCTTGATATTCGCCAGAATCGTCGCCTGCAGGAAAGCACCGGGTCGATTGAGACGTTTCCCTCCCATCACCACGGTGGCACCGTTGGCCACGGCCCCTTCGACTTGGTCCAGCAGTTGTAACAGGGCCGCTTCCGTGGACAGGGGGCCGAGAGTGGTAGCTTCGTCCATTGGGTCTCCCGGATCGAGAGCCGCGAGGGCCGTCTTGAATTTGTCGAGGAAGCGGTCGGCTAATTCCTCGACGACGATGAATCTCTTCGCCGCGACGCAGCACTGGCCGGTGTTATTCATCTTGCCCCAGAGCGCCCACTTAACGGTCTTGTCGAGTTCGGCATCTTCGAGCACAATGAAGGCGTCGCTGCCACCAAGCTCCATCGTCGACTTCTTAAGGTTTTTTCCCGCCCTCCCGGCAACGCTCTTGCCAGCTTCCACGCTCCCGGTCAGAGCCACGCCCTTGATCCGGGGATCGTCGATCACGCGGTCCACCTGATCATGCGAGATCAACAGGTTGGTATACGCGCCCACGGGCGCGCCGGCTTCCAGCCACAGCTTCTCGAAGGCGATGGCGCACTGGGGCACGCAACCTGCGTGTTTCACCATGACCACATTGCCTGCCATGAGGTTGGGCGCAGCAAAGCGCGCGAGCTGGTAATAAGGAAAGTTCCAGGGCTCGACGCCGAAGAGCACTCCTAACGGGCTGTTTTCGACTGACGCCTCACCTGAGCTCGGCTTTAGTTGTTCTGGTGCGAGAAATCGCTCAGCGTTCTTAGCGTAGTAGTCGATGATGTCGGCACTGAGCGCCACTTCGCCGCGGGCCTGGTCGATGAGTTTTCCCATCTCCAGCGTCACCGGACGAGCAAACTCGTCGATCCGCGCGCGCATAATAGCGGCCGCCTTTGCAACCATGGCGGCTCGCTGCGCAAAAGTCGTGTGCCGCCAGGTTGCGAAGCAGGTGGCGGCGGTTTCAAGTGCAGTCTCGAGCTGCTTGTCGCTGAGTTCCTCGAAGGTCTTCAGGATCTTGCCGTCGTAAGGATTAACACTTTGGTAGGCCATGACTCGTCCTTTTCTAAGATGGATTGTGCAGGGGCCGGATTTCCGGGTCGCATTTTGTCCCACGCGCGATCATCAAGTGGAATCGCGGCTCCCGCAGATTGTCTCTCCGCGAAGGCGCAGAAGCTGTACCGTTCTGCTCATGAAACGGTGAAAATTATGAAGCGAGGCGCTGGCAGACTCCGGTGGATAACTCAAACGTGAGGGGAGATGGATGCTCGAATCGCGGGTAGCCGTATCTCTAGACTAGCGTGTCGAGCGGAAAAGTGTTATCAAGCTGAGCAGCCAGCTTCCGTGCTCCCGCTTTGTCGCCAGTTCGGGACAAAGCCGACCGCGGCCATCGCTCGTACATCGCGGTTTGGAGCCGGCTTGATTGCTGCACCGGCATCCCCCGACCGCTTTCGCCCGATTACCCGACGCCACCCCGCGTAATGCCTCTAGTACCTGTGTGTCGAGCGACTTCTCAAACGCTGGACCGGGCGCTAGGTGGCGCGGTAACTATTTTGTATAAGACGAAATCGTTACCGGTGTCGCATCCTGCTTCAGGCAATTCGTTCCCATGTGCTGTTGAATTACTGCCAGGTCTTCGTCGTTGGTCAGCCCGTCGTAGTTGAAGTCATACCAACTCGATCCTCCGCCATTCAACGTGGAGAAATACCCCCACCACTGAACGTCAAGGCCAAAAACGGCCTGGTCCTCATTACCATCGCCGGGGCACGGAACCTGAGAAGCTAGCGTCGTCTGCAGGTCCGTCAGGAGTTGGTTGTAGTTGGTTAGCTGCTGCTGGTTGAGTCCGGCTGGACAGCGATGCGCCGCGGACACTTCCGAGCACAAGGCCACGTCCAGGTCGTCTAACTTGGGGTTCACCGGGTCCTCGTTGACGTTATAGAACTCCGTAAGCGTGGTGTTCCCATCGACGCAGTTGGCCTGAGACTTCTGTATCAGCTTGTATTTGTCGTTTCGCGTAGCCCACTGCGCTTCTGGAAGAAACTGGATACCGTTCGGGTACACGGGAAGTTGCGCGGCCTGCACGGCGCAACACGACGAGTACTGTTGCGGTGCTCCCGGTCCATACCAGTCTCCGCCTTCGGATTCACAGAGTCCCGCGCCATTGAACAGTTGCACACAGGTGGGAGGTTCGGTGAGGGCGATCACGCACGGTGGAGGTGATGTATTGCCGACGTGGATGTTATTGGCCGCCATCGTGAAATTGCTGGTGCGGATCTCCGCCTGGTTAGGATTGACAAGGTAGGGCAGCATGGAGACTGAATCGATGGTGTGAGTTGGAGGAACCACCTGGTGAACGTCCAGTCCAGCGATCTCCGCGAACAACTGGAACAGGTCGGCAATGTTGATCATTGATGTGACCTCGCGGTCGGGCGACGCGACCAGGGGACCAGAAACGATCAGCGGAACCCAGACCCCGGTCTGATACACCCAGCCCTTGGAGCGCGAAGGATCGAAGGGCGCCTTTACTCCGGGTGCATACGTACCGTTGTCGCCAATCAGGACGACCATGGTGTTGGTCTTGTCCGGCTGGTAATTCAGGCTGCCATCGGAATTCCAGGTGGCCAGGCCAGACCGCACCAGCAAGTCGCCAATCTGCGTATCCATGGACTCCAGCATCTGATTGCTGATAACGCGGGTATAGATTTCGTCCGCGGGATCGTTGCCTGTGCACTTGAAGTTGCTGCTATCCGGAGAGCCGGGCGGCAGCTGCGAAGCCGGCGGCTGCTGGTAGGGCGAATGAATGTTGGCATAGGCAACCGTCGCCATCCACGATTGGTTCAAAGCGTTTTCGGAATTGATCCAGTCCACGGCCGACGTGGTTGTCGCGTCCGACACGTAGCCTCGTGTCCGAGGGTCGGTCAGCGGAGGCTGCACCACGGTCCCGTCAGGTTCGTTGTAGGTGCGGTTCCAGACGTAGTAAGCATTCGCCTGATCGAACACCAGGGGAGTCGGCGGAACGTACGTGCAGCTTTGGCTGGGAATAAACAGTCCTCCCATTTCCATGCAGCTGCGACCCGGAGTGGGATGGTTCGAGTCTTTGACAATCACCTGACAGCTCTTGTCGGCGAAGTGGCAGGCTCCAGTGTCGGCGCCGCCGTAAGCGGCATTGGTTACAAAACCGCAAGTGAAAGGACTGGTGCTGGCAGGAAACTGCCCGCCAATCGTCGGGTCGATAGGATGGGGCGCACCCTCCAGGAATCCGTCAAAGTAATCCCACCCCAGTGAGTGCGGCGTCGCCGCTCCATAAGGATTGTAGGTTGCGGCGGCGAGATGGAACTTTCCGAATAATCCACTTGAATAGCTCGCGGTCTTCAGAATCTTCGGCGTGGTCGCTTCAAACGGCGAGACCTGCGAATTCGCCAGATCATCGCTCAAGATTGCATTGAACACATTCGTGCGGAAGGGATAACGGCCCTCAAAGAAAATGGCGCGGCTGGGCGAACATTCCGGCATCGACCAGGTATTTCTGAAACGCACACCGGCATGGGCAACCGCGTCGATATTTGGCGTCGCGGATGGAGTCGCCCCTCCGTAGCCGAAAATTTTCATCTGGTCGATGCCGACATCGTCCATGATGATAAAGAGGATATTGGGTCGATTTGTTCCCGGTGTCCTGCTGGAGTGCGAGCGTGATGTTGCCGCCGCGGCTGGCTCCAAATTGGAACTTGCAGTCTGCGCGAACGACATTCCCGCCAGCAAAAAGATCATGAACGGCTCACAGCCAAGGCGCTTCATACTTTTCTCCTAACAATGCACTTTGACATCCCCGGATGTGTAAATTCTGTCTCCCTGCACTTACGCGCCGATGACGATTGGAAATACTTTTGTGTACCACGGAGAGCACCGGTGAGATCTCGCGACTGAACGCGCCCTTCGTTATGGTGCCCCAGAGATACCCAGCTACTTCTCGTACGAATCGGGTGCAAGAATTAATCGTTTAGAGGCGAGGGTCGGAAACATTGTCTGACCAGGATGACGACCGCCTCATAGACGTTTCCGTTATCAGGATTCCGTTTTGGAGTCCTACGGAAGATTCGACCCTACTCGGCGGCGACGCGCTGAGCAATTATGCTCATCGTTGGCGGTTGTTTTGTGCGGAAGCTGATCTATGTTCTGTCCACGGAAGAACCCAGAAGGATCGATTGGCGACGGAATCAGCAACTGTGGATTCCGGGATCGCGTCCATTCCGTAGAAGGCAGAGTTCGTCTACTTAGCACTGATTCTAGAAACGGCGATCAACGCGATCGGGCTGGCAGACATGGTTGGCTTCTTCTTGGATCATCTGCTCTACCCCCCGGCAGCTGCAAACTGTTAGCAAGCACTTAAGGCAGATGGATTCGACTTTACCGTTATTGGGATAACGATGTGCGAAAGTGCTGGCTGGGATGTTCATATTCCCTCAAAATCCGGTCGGCCGGATTGCATTCCTGTATAAAATTGCACACGCCATCGTTAAGCGTTTGCATCCACGAACGTGGGCAGCACCAGCAGCGACAGGCATTCCAACATTTCAGCGTTGGGCACTCCGACCCGTATGCACGTACATTTGGAGCTACGCTGCGGAGTTTTCCATAACCCCCGCGAACGAGTAATCGCTGGCGAAGTCGCCTTTCACAGGCTTACCGGCGGCAGCCGAGATGGCCTGTAGGCTCAGGTACGCAATCAGACTGACGTCTGTCGTGGCGAATGCCTGTTGACAGCGGACCCGATGGTCGCTGGGTTCCGGCGACTCAGCACTCGGCTTGTCCGAGGTTGGGGTATTGGCCTCTCGCTGGGCCAATCCAGTGGAGACTCCCTTCGGCTGTGTTTTGCCTACTGGCTTTGTTCGTGGCTCGAATTGCGCGCCCGGCATTGACTTCCCTCCCGTTTCTTCTTCTGACATTGCATCGCTAGACCTCTCCAGTTATGCGCCCCTACACCGCTAAGCGGCGGGACGGGGGCCCATGACAGTCGTCTGAGCCCCGCCGCTTCCTTGATTTTGCCGCAACCGAGAAGGAAAGCGATCGACTCCCAGATGGCGAAAACTCCAGGAGTTATCGCTGGCTGCGGCGTGTGCTGTCCCTGCTGCTATTCTGTGCCAACGGGAAGCCGATGTTGGCCGCTCACGGGGTCAGTGATTTGATGTCCTCTCCGCCCTTCATCGAAACAGTAACAACGTCCTTGCCGTCGAGATCCATCTTCTTAAGGTCCACCATCCTGATCTGGCTGTTATCGTAAGTGCGGAAGTAGAACCGCTTGGACTTGAGATCGGTGGCGCTGGTCCAAATCGTAAAGTCGGCCAGCACGTTGCCGTGCTCGTCCTTCTCATGTTCTCGGGCTGCGCCCTTGGGAATGTCAAAGTTGTTGAGGATGTGAAACACCTCTAGCACGGCATCGTCTCCAGTCTTCGACGGCAGGACCGACTGGCTGAACGCGACGGCACGTACGAAGCGCGATGGCGGGGTGAAGTCTCCCGGGATTCCCAGCATCCCCGAGCCCTGGCCGAACGGCTCCAGCGTAACTGAGTCAAGTTTTACCGGAGGAACGTTGGTCAGGGAGAAATTCACATAGTTGCGCAAATTGGTCATTTGCCAGTCGAAGGCCGGCGAGTTAGTGATCACACCCAGCGGATTGTCATAGACGTTAAGCTTGCCGCCGACATACTCGACCACGATGCTCTTGCCGGAGTCGTCGTATACGACGTAGTGCACGGGAGGCGGGAATCCCCAAGCTGGGAAGACTACGGTCGGCACCACAATTTTGCCAATGTTCTCTCTCACCTCATCGACAGAGGCGAAGTTCTCCAGCATCCACGAGCCTACCTGCCACTCAGCGATGGTCTTGCCGGCGTCGCTCGCCCGGTAAGGCATATAGCCGGCGCTGCCGGGGAAATAGAAGGTGCCAACCGCTAGGCCTTTTTCATTGAGCCCGTCAAACACGTAAGGCAGCCCCACGCCATTTGCCCCCACGCTGGCATATTTCGTCTTCCATGTAAGCCCTTCCTTACCGTCGGGCGTGGTTCCTACCCGCGCATAGCCGCGCGGGATCATGATCACGTCAGAGTGAATGTCGATGGCAAATTCCAGCGTCCGGCCGCGAACCACGCTGCCGTCCTCCGCGATCACGCGGACGCCGGTGCAAGCCTGCACCGATTGCACAGCGCCAGTCAGCAGCATCGCGGCGGTAATTACCGAAGAAATGAACCTTGGTACAACTTGATAATGAGCCACGTATGTTTTCCTTTCCCTTTGTGATGACGAGACGTGTATGAATCCCCACGCTAACGGTTACTCACCAGACATGCCGAATGTGTGACCTTCATGCGGCCAAGTGTTAGTTCCATGCGGAGACTGTGGAAACCGACCGTCATGCCCCAAGCGGAGAAGTACCTGTCCTCCGTCCTGCGGCAGCTGCAATCTCGTTGAGCATGCCGGCAAAAATCCAGCGATGCGCCGGATAAAGCAGGTACCAATAGAGAAGCCCTGCCAATCCGGCGAGATCAAAAATAGCGGTCTGCCGAATGACAGAGCCTCGGCTATTTGGTTCCACCTCGAACTGCAACCACGCGCGGCCCGGTACCTTCATTTCAGCGACCAGACCGAGTTCGCGATCGGGCACAAAGGTTTCCACTCGCCAGAGATCCAGAGCATCGCCTACCGAAAGCGCATGAGGATCGCGACGGCCCCGGCGCAGTCCCACGCCGCCAACCAGGAGATCCAATGCGCCCCGAAACCACCAAAGGAAATTGGCAAAGTACCAACCATTCAAACCTCCGATGCGCTGAATCGGAGCGAAAGCTGAAGCTGGGGAAACGGATACTTGCACCGTTCGAGAATCGACGAGCCTGGTGCCAAACTTCATCCCACCCCACGACTGCGGTTTGCCGGCCGAGGAGAGAGCGTCGCACCAACTGGTCAGGGCAAACTCCTGGTCTTCATGATGAAGAGCTCTCTCCAACGCTTCTCGCAAACCCTTCGGCTTGATGTCAAAGGCGGTCAAAGCGGAGGTGTCGTGCACCAGAGTGGGATTGCGCATACTATCGATGAGCTTTCGGCCAATGCGGGCATAAAGAGGTGTGACTAAGCCCAACCACAAGCTTGAGAGGCGAGGCGTCAAGACCGGAACCGGGATCATCCATCGGCGGAGGCCGCATTGCCGGGCGTACTCCTGCATGATCTGGCCGTAGCTGACTTGGTCGGCGCCCCCAATTTCGAAGACTCCGCACTCCTCTACCGGCAACACCAGCGCGGCCATCAGATATGCAACCACATCCTCTACCGCGATCGGCTGGGCTTTGACGGCAACCCAGCGCGGGCAGATCATTACCGGCAAGCGCTGTACCAGCGCGCGGATCATTTCAAAGGAAAGACTGCCGGAACCGATCACGATGGATGCTCGGAATTCGACGGTTGGAATCCCCGAGCATCGCAGGATGTCTGCAACCTCGTGACGACTCCGCAAATGGGCGGATAGCACTATGTCGTCCGGGTTGCCCAAGCCGCCCAGATAGATAATGCGGTGTACTCCGGAATCGCGTGCAGCGTCGGCGAAATTGTGGGCGGCTTCGCGGTCTTCTTGTTCGAAGTTACCCGGAGATCCCATGGAGTGGACCAGGTAATACGCCGTGTGTACTCCTGCCATCGCCGGCGCTAGTGAACTACGATCGAGACAATCTGCTTTAACTACTTCCGTGGAAGCAGCAACTCTTGGGCTGAGAAAATCAGGGCGTCGAGCCAGGCAACGAACGGGCCAGCCCGATTTCTCCAACGCCTTCAGTAGTCGCCCGCCGATATAGCCTGTTGCTCCCGTTAATAAGACGAGCGAGCGATGACCTGCCGCCATTGGTTTCCCTCATTGAGCCTACTGAGTCAGGCCGGCCTACGCCAAGTGGCCCGTGGAGAAAGTTCCTGGCTGGAAAGCATTCTCCACAGGATGCGCCATTCTGTTGTCGAATGTTAGATGTTGGTATCTCGGCTGTCTGTATAAGATTGAACAGCCCCGCCAGGCGCAGTGAACACACTTGACCGCAATTACTCGCCTATGGACAGGCCACCGGTCAATCCCACATCCACTCTTCCGCTAAGGCGTCCAGTTCACAAGTGATTTTCGTCACATGTTCGTGTGAAAAATCCCAAATCCGGAAAAAGTCAGTCAGTGCTCAGAGTGCCCTCTAACCGCACCCAAGAAAGAAAACGCTGCGGATTCGTTCCCCAGCCTATCCGCCGCCCCACCGCGGCACGGGCAAGGACTTTCCGAGGGTGATTTGGGCAAGTCGTGGAATGCTTGAGCAGTGCGATCGCTGGCGTGAAAGGAGGGCTTCGGGTGCCAAAGGGTTTCATCCCTTTCGCACACTAACCTACAAAGAACTTGCTCAAGTTTTCTAGCGGGTCGTATCTGTCAGGAGAAGCGCAAAAAAAATCCACTCCGCCATCTGGAGTGGTTATCAACACGTATCCGTGCCAGGCTGTCAACTGTAATCCGCCAATGATGCGCGGCGGTGGACGCAACGACCGTGGGAACAAACCTTGGGAATGAAGACGCAAACCTGCTCCCAACAATCCCAAGATCAACTACACCCTAGCGAGAACATCGGTCCTCGTCAATGTATAACTAGGTTCTGGCTTCGATAGAGCTGAGCAGGGCAAGGGGACTCAAACGCCGTCCCCTTGCCCGGCACCCCATCCCCCGCTTATGCGACCAGACCGAAGAAACGCAAGGCTACTCTCACTTCGGTTGATAGCTAAACGGGGTACTTTGGGCGTGTTCCATACATGCTGGGGAGTGTGGCAGCCTGTATGTAGCGGCTAGGCTCGCAGGACTCGCGGCTTCCTTGCAGCCTCATGCCGCTTGAAAACCATAGCTCTGACGGAGAGAATCCAGCATTTGGAGCCATTCTTGGAGTTGGTTCCAACTCAAAGTTGGTTGGGACGCCAAGATTCTAACCCGCCAGATCGAACTTCAGCTCCCCCAGATTCTCGAGGCTACAGGCGATCTTGTCGCCGGACTTCAGCCAAACCTGCTTCTCTTTGGGCATTCCCCAAATCACTCCTTCCGGCGTGCCGGTGAAGATGATGTCGCCTGGCCGCAGTGACATGCGCGCTGAGGTATAGCTGATGATCTGGCGGCAGTTGAAAATCATGTCGCTGGTGTTGGACGACTGCCGGGTATCGCCGTTGACGCGGCATTCCAGTTTCAGATTGTCGGGGTTAATCTGTTCGGCGGTCACGAAATAAGGACCCAAGGGAGCAAAGCCGTCTGGAGTTTTGCCCACCATCCACTGGCCTCCGGTGTCGAACTGGAGGTCGCGGGCGGTGAAATCATTGCCGGTGGCGTATCCTGCCACAAACGACAGAGCATCCGCTTCGGGAACGCTGCTCGCCTCCTTGCCCATCACGATCACCAGTTCAATCTCATAATCGAACTTGGTAGCCACCGCCGAGGGCAACTTAATGGTTCCGCCATTACCCAGAAGCGAGTTGTTGTACTTGTTGAATAAAACCGGCTGCTTGGGGATTGGCAACTTCACTTCCTGGGCGTGCCGCCGGTAATTCAAGCCTACGCAGATGATCTTTTCCGGGCGCGTGACCAGCGGCCCATATTCGATGGTCTCTTCCTTGATGAACAATTTCTGCGCACGAAGCGATTTCATCGCGGCTTCTACCACCGCCTGAACGCTTGCGCCCTCGTTATGTTGCAGCATGTCATCGAGGGTCGCGGGGGAGTACAGATTCAGAAGGCCGGCCGCTTCCTTAACGTCGAGAATGCCCTTGCCCGTCTTGGCTCCCAGCCGGTATTCGCCGTGGCGACGCATCGTCAGCAGAACCAGCCCTAGCGCCATACCTTGTTTCGGCTGCCCGGTGGTCTTTGGCTCCGCGCTCACTGCTTTCAACCCTCCCAGGGCGGCTGCGGCCCCAATGGCACTGGCCCCTTTCAAGAAGCTTCTGCGGTCCGCCTTCATAAAGTCCCTCCGCGGTCAAAACTCGTCAAGCATTATCGATGGCCTGCGAGCAGCCGGCTCGAAAATAATCGGCGAGCCATCATCGCCGGTTCCCACTTCGGGACGAACCGCGTTAATGATTTTCTCATCTTAGTTTCCATTCTTTGTTAACCTTTTTGCAGTGTGCAAATGGACTCTGCAACATTCCTCCGTCTCGCACGCCACGTTGCCAGCGTACTTCCAGCGGATAGGACACTACCATGATCCACCCGGACATTCTCCAGAAATTCCCTGAGCTGTTTGGCACGCAAAAAGTAAATGGGCGCGAAGTCGATATCGAACAGATGATTGCTACGCTCACCGAAGAGCTGCGCCCGGAAATAGGCGCGGCGTTGACCGCGCGCCGCCAGTTGCTGCAATCAACGGAACCGGTACGTGAGCGCTACGCGTGGCCCGACTGGAACGACACTTTCGAAGACCCTGTCACTGGCAATCGCTGGACGCAACGCCAGATCGTGCAAGGCATGATCGACAATTTTCTGGACACCGAAAGCCAATGGCGCTGGCGCCTGAACGATGAGGTGTCCATTCCTGATGATGTCCACCCCCTGAACAATGCAGGACTGGAGTTGACTGGACCATGGAATCCGCTGGACATGGCTTTCAATGCGCTAAACAGCGCGGCCCCAATGAACATGCCGGATTTTGAAGATGCCTCGCCGCCGCATTTCCGGCCCAACGGCTCTGCCACGAGCGAACCGGTAGGCGTCTTCGCCGCTCTGAAAAATGCCAAAGAGATTTTCGAGGGGCGTTGGACTGACCATGCTTACGAAGTGACGAAGAAGGGCAAGGTGCGTAAGTACCGGATCAACAATCCTCCTTCCAAGTGGCCGACCCGCTTGGTTCGACCGCCCAGTCTCCACATACTTTACGATCAGATCACCGTCGGAGATAAACCGGTACCCGGCGCTATCCCCATCATTGTGTTGTGGGTGGTGAATAACTACGACGCCCTGAAGAAGCTTGGCACCGGACCGTACTTTTATATTCCGAAGATTCAGACGCCCCAGGAAGCGCTGATCTTCGAGAAGCTGTTGTCGCGGGTAGAAGCCATGATTGGCGTGCCAGCCGGAACGTTCAAGATCAAGATGCTGTATGAGGAAGGTAATGGTGGCCGCTCCCTCCCCGCGATTGCCTGGGTACTGCGCCGCCGATTGCTGGGAACCAACGTCGGCCGTTGGGACTATCTGGGTAGCCTCATTGAAATGTGGAAGGACGACCCGAAGGGAGTCTTTCCCGATCCCCAGTCCATCGGCATGGCCACTCCGAACATGATCGCTTATCAGCGCTTCAACGCGCTGACCATGCTTATGGCCGGCATGAAAAGCGGCGAACTGACCAACGCTGCGCCGATCGGCGGGATGGCTGCGGT
Source organism: uncultured Acidobacteriaceae bacterium (assembly GCA_963849815.1). Lineage (GTDB taxonomy): Bacteria > Acidobacteriota > Terriglobia > Terriglobales > Acidobacteriaceae > Bog-257. The sequence continues at coordinate 19,889 of CAWKIR010000018.1, forward strand.
CATGATCTATCAGACCGGCGATCCTTACGGCCGCGCGCGCTACAACCCGCTGGCGCTTCGGGCCATGGCAATCGATAAGCTGCGCGAGCGTCTGCTGGGGCTGATGTTTGTACCGCAGACGCCGCTCTCCGACGGTCAGTCACCGGCCCTGGAAGACATTCTCGCTGGCCGCGTCAAAGGAAAGCTGTATGACGCTTATCGCCAGAGTTGGGTGGCCAGTCCGGAGCCAGCTTACGTCGAAGCCGGCAACGTGCCATTACGCGCCCGCCTGGAGCAGCTGCAAGCGATGATCGACGCCCCACAGGAGACGGTGCAGGTGAACGGCAAGCCCGTGCCTACCGTCGCCAGCGGTCTCATCGACTCGGAGCGCAGCTTGTTCCAGAGCCGCGGCTTGCTGAACGCCCAGGGAAAGATCACGCCTTCCATCGTCGCCAGGGAGGCGGTCGATACGCCAGAGAAGATCCTGAGCGAGGAGCGCTGGGAGGCGATTTATGGCGTTCCCAAGGGCGACGTCACCATCGAACAGATTCAGCATTCGTTTTATATGGCGGCGAACTACGGCTACCAGATCCTGAACGGCAACTTTGCCGCTGCGATTGATGATTACGAACTTGGCCTGCGCTTCATGAACGATCTGGCAACGTATCGAATCTACGTTTCCTGGCTATGGAGCCTTGTCCAGCACCAGGCGGCCGTTACTAAAGATGGCCACCTGAAGGCCCCCAAGCTTACTGAAGATGGCGTGGTTCCGGCAACCAACGTCTTCGCCGTGAAAGCTGGCAGCCACTTCACGCCTGAGCTGTTCAACAAAGTCTGGGAGCTGCATAACGAATGGACGGGGGCGTTCTTCGCCGAGCTGGATCGCAGTGGCGATGCAGGCCGCTTCGATCGCAGCAAGGCGCCACTAATCATGGATCTGCTGAAGCGGCAGTTGCAGTCGCCCAGATACATTCAGCACAGCGCAAGGGCGCTGTTCAGGGTTGCGCAGGCGGATGAGCGCCTGCGAACGCAGATACTGGATGCCCTCTTCGATCTTTCACGCGAGGAAATCGTCAAGCGTGTGGAAGCCGGCACCATGGACGGGGCGGCGTTGGCTGCATACGATTACGTCTTCGACATCTCTTGACCCAGAGGGAGGGTGAGTTATTTCAAGTAGCAACCGTCTGGCGCCTGCGTCGTGGATTCAGACATGGGTGGCAAACAACAGAACATTGGAGGCAACAATCAGAGCGTAGACCCCGCACACCGCCCACAGCCGTTTCGGGCTGTTCGTCCGACACACGAGCAACACAATAAATCCGAAAACGATCAACTTCGCGGGCCACAGGCCCAAGCTGCGCACTAAGGGATTGAGTTCCATAACGCCAGGTATCTTCAGCGCCATGTGGGTGGAAAGCAGGTCTCCAGCTTGCAACAAAGCGAGAACAATAAACGGAATGATTTTTCTGTTTAGGTATATCGAATGAAAGATGCTGTTCTCAAGCGCTACGATTCTGGTCTCTGACATGAGGCGACCCACCTTGATTTCGGATTCATTTTCTGTGGTGAGCGCCTCGGGGACAGGACCCACTCCTACGACTACTTCGGCAACCTGCGGCGCGAACTTTAAGCCACGCAGATGGTTGTCTGACCCGGACTCTACCTCTCACACCCACGGACCCAACACCAGCCTAGACAGCGCCGCATTCCAAGTCTGGTCACATATGCTCACACGCCGCGCACTTCCGAAGTAAGAGCCCGTTATGCGAGCTTTACGGCGATGCGCAGCACAACTAATAAGTATGATGGAAAGCCGGCGAAGAAGGTTGGCCCTTTGCCGAACGCTAATTCTTGCGACAGGAGCCGAACGGAGTGAGTTAAGGCCGTTTGCAGAGGTCGAGGGGGCTTAGCCAGAAGTTCACGTCGTCGGTTTTCACGCTCCAGAAGATGCGGTTGGGATACGCCTGGCACAACTCGCGGTCGCTCTCGGCTCCCTTCGGTCGCGCCCATAGAATCTTTTCCGTGTTGAAGTCCGCCCCATTGTGTACCAGTTCATCTCCCGGATAGTGACGTTCGAGGTCGTAGGAAACCAAAACCAGATGCTCACCCGGTTTGTCCTCCAGTTGCTGAGCGATCAGGCTGCGCGTATCAGGAAGAGCGAATGTCAAATTGATGGCAGCACTCCCAGTCTGCCCGGTCAGCGAACGTCACCCCAACTGTGATGCACACGGCAAGGACAAACGCCCGCTCCCCCTCTCTTCCCTGCTGCCAAAGATAACGCAGCCCTTCCGCCGCAAATAAGTAGACGGCGACCGTCGCCGGCGCAGCATAGTGCGGCATGGTATAGATACACAGGGCCAGGGCAATGGCCATCGCCAGAGTGGCCAATGCCGCAATCCGCATGCGTGGCTGGATCACGCTCGCGATCAAGCCCAGCAATACCGGAAACGTCAGGGCCGGCCCCACGTAGAAAAACCAGTCAGACAAAAAACGCCCGCCCGCCAGACCAATCAGCCCCGAAATCGATTTCGTTTTCTGGTAGCCATATTCCTCAACCGTGAGCTTGAAAAATTTGGCGAAGACTGGGTCGCGGAATGTCGGATTGGGGTTAGGCCGTTGCCACAGGAACAAGGGGAGTGGGGAATAGGTACGCTCGTTCAGAATATGAGGCAGCAAGAGGGGATTTCCAGTGGTACGCTGATTGTAGTATCCCATCATCAATACGCCGGCCACACCGATAGCGGCCACGGGCAACACTGTGAGGCGCAGCTTTCCTTCTCCGCGATGCGCGGCCCGCGCTGACTTGTAGAGGAAGTACCCCAGAAGCGGCATGGAGAATGCGAAACCCTCGTAGGGCCGAGAGGTCGCCAGCATCAACAAGGAAATCGCGAACAGCGCTGCCAGCGCCAGGCGGCGCCGATCGGTTAGCTGCGGTTCGAACAGACGGGCCACGGAGCCCAGAGCGAGTGCCCCGCCAAGGGCAGCCATCGATCCACCCCAATAGGAGTTCATCCAATACGAGAAGAGCGCAATGCGAAAAACCGCCAGCAGGCCGCCCAGCAGCGCCCATCCCGGAGGCACAAAAGCCTGAAGCGTCCAACAGACTGCGCCGCATAAGGCGGCGGTGCTCAGGTATACACCGATCCACGGCTGATGAAAAACAACTTCCCCAAACGCCAGAACCAGCCCCTGCGAAACGGGATATTTGGAGTGATAGGTAGGGGTCATGTTTACATGGAAGGTTTCAAAATGTTGCCAAGCGGGAGGTGTCGGATTGGTAAGCCGGTGATGGGAAAAAGTGTCAGCCATTAGCAAATAGCTGTATTCGTCGTTGATGCGAGGTCCCGGAATGCCGATGAAAGGCAGCAGGAGGGCCCGGCCGGCGAGTGCAACCGCAACCACCAACAGCAGGGACCGCGAATGTAAGGCGAGTACCCCATCGAGCCATTTCGGCCGAGCGGGCGGCAGAAAGCGCAGGCTGAGCAGTCCGAGCAGGAATGCGGCGATGAGTATGAAGCTTTCCACTGCCAGCATCCGCAGACCGTGAATCGGCACATAGTTCATACTGGATATTTCCGCAGAGGTTCAGGTGCAAAGCGTAAGGATAGCAGCCCTCAGCTGCGAGTCTCGCAGTGGAACGCGATGAATTGTTAGGGTATGGCTTGGACCGTGGTACGGACGCTGTCGCTACCGGATTGCGCTTAACTGATTGATCGTCGCAAGAAAGGAGAGAAGCGTCCTGGCGACAACTGGCCCGATTAGCACCGCCGCCGCCTGCTTCAAAAACGCAGGCAGCGAGTCTCCAACGCAAAATAGACTCAAGACGCCAGGTGCTTTAGTTGTCTTCGTCGCTGTCAGAAACAAAATACGTATTAACCGCAACCATGAGGGCTTCCCGATCCACTACTGGCGCTCTCTGCTGGTAACGTGCCGCCCATAAGACCTGATTGACCACGTCACGGGGATGGCATGCTCGCAGCGGTTCTTTGAACTTGCTTCGGATTACCCCGATCAGCTCATCGATAGTGTCCCGCTCACAGTGCAGCCCGAGATCGCCGCAAACCTTACCAAAGATCTCGTGAAATTGCTGCTCGGAAACGGTGCCGACTTTGATCTTGGTCTGAATTCTGCGTAGAAACGCGGCATCAGCCAGTTGGGCGGGCTCGAGATTGGTGGCGAATACAACAATCAGCTCAAACGGAATCTCGACCTTTTTGCCGCCGGCTAAAGTGAGAAAGTCAATTCTGCGATCGAGCGGAACTACCCACCGGTTCAGCAATTCTTCGGGACGTACGCGCTGGCGTCCGAAGTCATCGATAATGAGGAGGCCGTTATTGGCTTTCATCTGCACTGGAGCCGCGTAAAACCTTGTGATCGCGTTGAGTTGCAGCTCCAGCATTTCAATCGTGAGCTCGCCGCCGACCAATACGGTGGGACGACGGCAAAGTACCCAGCGCTCATCACTGCCGTGCGAAACGACGCCCTCGACTTTATTGTGAACATGCGGGTCAAAGACGGAAATAATCTGGCTGTCGACCTCTACCGCAAACGGTATCCAAACCGGATCGATTGCAACCGCGTGGGAGAGAGCAATCGCAATCGTGGTTTTTCCGCCGCCGGTTGGGCCGTACAGGAAAATCGAAGTGCCCGAATTCAGCGCGGTGCCAAGTTTTCCCAGCATCTTCGCGTCAAGCACGAGATGGGAGAAAGCACGCTCCACCTCAGGCAGATGCACTTCCCGGCCGCCCACGCCCTGCTGGCGGATCCGTTGAATGTACTCCTCCAACGTAACCGGCGTGGCCCCGGTGAACTGGTTGAGGGACAATAATTCCAAGGCCCGCGATCGGCCGCGAGAAGTGATGGCCACCTCGGCAATATTCCCAGTCATTCCAGTGACTTCGCAGAGCTGTTCGGTACGCAGGCGGCGAAACAGCTCGTCGACTACGCGGAAGGTAAGCCGCATCTTCTTCGCCAGCGCCTTCAATGAGGAGGAACCTTCGATGTAAAGGTTTTTCAGCGCCAGGTCTTCCAGCACCGCTCTAGGGACCCCGACGTCCGCAACCGTTTCCGGAGCTTGCGGTACTGCAGGCAGAGGCGCAGTTTCGACGGCATACGCAGCATGATCCATGGGAACTCCTCAGGACAACGTGGCACAAACAAGAAGTTCAATATACAACAACCGACCGCCATTGTCGGCAGCGAAAAGCAAACTTGCGGAGGGCGCGGGGGTTGGTGCGGCGGAACGTAGAACTCGTCAGGAACTGGTTTGGGTTACGGAATAGCAACAGGACTGCCAAGAAAATGCGCGAGGCGGGCGCCCAGCGCGCGCGGGAGAACGAAGGCCACCACGATCAGATCAAGCGACTGGAGTGCCTCTAACAACAAATCAGAAACCTAGAGAAATCTGATTTCCGTCGGTCGGGAACTTTAGATCGATCCCACGTTCGCGGTTGGCTGCGATGGTGGCGTCGACATTGAGTTTGTCGAGAGCGATGGTGCGCTGTTGCCGGCCGATCTCAACCCGCAAGAAATCCGGCGTAAGCGTATATCGACGTGCTTCCAGCTTATCGCCGTTCGCAAATACGAAAAGCGTGGGCAGGTCGGGCTTGGGCGTTGCCGCGGCATCTTTTATGTCCGGTAGTTCGATCACTTTGGGAGATTCGGGGACCCGTGCAGGCTGGCGATCATCATCGCGGCTCTGCACGACGATCACGGGAGGAGACGCGGGTTGTGCGGGAGGTTCATCATAGTCGGACGGCCCCAGGTCCCAGCCCCAATCGGGGTAATACCAGGGAGCGTAAAACCCTCCGTAATTGCGATAGCGGCCGTATCCCCGGCGAGCCCCGTTCGGAAAACCGTGTCCGCCGCCAGCGAAGTGCTCCCCGCCGCCTGCAGACACGCTTGCCCCTCCGCCTCGCGCCTGGCCTTGCGCCGGGACGGCAATCATGATGGAAATCGTCAGGGAAGCTAACATCAAAGATACTGAGCGCTGCATATTTTATATGATGATCCCATTGCCGCGGGGATGCAACGGATTTTTGGGCTGTCGATGGAGTCTGGCACCCGACGGGCGCCCGGTCTTACTTGGGCTTCGCCTTGCAGCCGTGAGTATTATGTTGGTGAGGGTGTCCAATGAAAATGGCGGGCTTGGTCGCGATCATATTCTGGGCGTTGTTGGGCATGGGGCAAGAGATGCATGTGTCCCAGGGCAAGGGTATCGTGGTGCTGAGTGTGTGGGCAGTGAAGCCGTATCAATTGATGTCCGGCGAGGCGGTAGTCCCGATCCTCACTGTAGATTGCATTCAAAAAGGAAAGAAGATTTCGCACCTTCTAAAATTCCTGCCCGGTGGGCTGCTGGTTGAAGACAGTCCTGACATCACAGCCAAGAGTGGAGAATCGGTCTTCGCCATGACGATCGGCGGCACCAAGCAGATAACCGAGTGGGCGCCCAGCGACCCCTCGACCTTCGTCTACCTCGGCAAGGCTGACGCCGACCGCGTGAATTTCATTCAGTCGTTGCTCAACTCGGGAACGGTTTCCATCGAGTTCAAACCCTTCCTCAACGGCGCGGCAACCACCAGTACGTTCGACCTGGGCAAACTTCGCGAGGAGATGGCCAAGCATCCCGAGTGCGGCACGAACTAGTCTGCCTACCGCTCAGTTCAATTCGTTATAGTTGTCGCACGGCTTCACCCTGGCCAGGCTCTTGCGCCAGTAGAAGCATGCCTTGGTGGCATGGGTCTTTTGGAACACATCTTTGTAGGTAACGTATACGTAGTTGGCAGCGCGCAACCGGTCTTTCGTCAGGCCGGCCACGGCATCGGGCGAGGTGGTGAACCAGACATCGGTCGTATAAACGCCGCCGGGCATCAAAGTGCCCGCCGAGGAGGTGACGTTGGGCTCCTGCTGCGGCCCCGACTGATCGACATCTTCAATCGTGGCCACGTCCGCCACTTGCAAGTCAAGGGCCGGTGTCTTGCCTGTGTTCTGTAGCTTGATGGTGAAGCCACCGCCGTTGGCGGTCAGGGGGTGGACCGTTGCTTCCGTCAATCCCACCCACGCTCTCTGGTCGGTTCGCATTCCGTCTTGCAGTATCCGCGTGGTTGCCTCCGAGGACTGAATCAACTGGGTATGTAATTTTCCCAACTGCCGCTCCAGGCTGAATCCGAAAGCCAGCACCGCGACGGCCGCGACTAACGCTCCAACTGCGGTAATCCAGCTCGCGACTCTGCGCTGCCTCGACTGAAACGGATCAACTTCGGATTGCAGAGGGAGCATCGACAAATTGGCGAACGTATTTCCATAAAACAGCGGGTTCGTACCCACCAGTTCACCAGAAGTTTGGGCCGTGTATTCCGCTGCCGGTAGAGGGGTACCTGTCTGCACCACCTGGTCAGGCACCAACTCAGTCTCGCTCGTGTCAGCCACCAACTCAGCCTCGGTCGTGTCAGGCGTCGACTCAGGCTCGATCTCGAGAGTCACCGGAAGAGAGTGCAGTTGCTCTGAACGGCTCGGCTCGGCTCCTTTTTTCTGTGCCTTTTCCAGAAGCGCTTCAAGTTCCGCGCGACTCCCCCAGGATGCCTCCGGCGACTCCGCCGATACCAATGCACGCAGGGCCTGGGCAGATTCTGCGGCCGCCTCAAGTTCCTGGATGATTTCCGCGATGTCGATTGATTTGGCAGCCCTGAGATATTCCACACTTTCAAACGGCAGGACCAAAGCATCGTCCAGAGACGCAAGAGCCGAAGGCGTTAATAAACTCATGTCAAGCTCCTGATCCGGAATGTCCGTTGAGGCTGTCGACATCAAGACCTGATTACCGCTCGCCATGGGTAAACTTCGCTCCTGCTGCCGAACGCCGCTATCTCAGCGCCCCACCCCAACCTGCCGGGGCCATGTTTCAGCTCGCATTCTAGCAGTACTCAGACCTCAACCCTCCGTAACAAGAATGGTTCGCCGCCCGCGGTTCGCAAGTGCCGCGCGGCAGTTCGGAGGCGGCCCTTACCGAGAAGCTTCGCGGTATCCGAGGGATGCTGGATGAGAAGGGTTTGCGTTCGGAGATGATAAATGTAATCCTCGCGAAGGAGAAAACAGGCCGTGTGTTTTTCAGCCACAGCAAACTTTGTGGGCAGCGGAGTTCTGAGCGCCATCGGCGTCGTCACCTTGACCAAGGTGAAGCACCGGCGCGAACTGCTGTTCGCGGCGCTGCCCACCTTATTCGCCGTTCATCAGTTCATCGAGGGCTTCGTTTGGCTGGGATTGGACGGGATTCTGTCGCCTGCGGTGGCGCACGACATGGGTGCCGCGTTCATGTTGTACGCGCAAGGGCTTCTGCCTTTCCTGCTGCCGCTAAGCGTGCTGCTGTTCGAGGCTGACGTGAAGAGTCGCAGGCGCATGCTGCCTTTCCTGGTGCTGGGCTTAGCAACTACGCTCTATATATTGTGGGCTTTGACGGCGTACCCAACGCAGGTCTACGTCAAGGGAAATAGCATCGTGTATATGAATCAAGCGACGAATAACACAGCCGTTGCCTTGCTGTACGTGATCGCAACCTGCGGTTCGCTGTTTTTCTCGAAGATAAGGGCCATGGTGATTTTCGGGGCGGCGAACCTGGCGATTCTCCTGGTGGTAATGGAGTTCAAGCGGTACGCGTTCACTTCTCTGTGGTGCGCCTACGCGGCGGTTGCGAGTGTGATCATCCTCGCCTACTTCTGGAGAAGCAGCGCAGACCGGCCGCTGCTCTACGCGTAGCGGCTTGAGGCTGCCGCCGTGGAGCAATGGCAGGCAGCGAGACAGGGATAAAACAAGAGAGCCGGGGTCCCGCTGCAATCCGCACCTGCGGTTGGTTCCCGCAGTAACGTCGTAGAGGTCAGTGGCGTAGGAGCTGGAGTTGCCCTCACTTCACCGCGACGCTGCGCAGCGGCGTGTTTGCCAGGTCAACCCAGCGTTCGCCCACTCCCTTGACGAAGTTCAGCGACTCGATGCGAACCGTGCGAGGGCCGGTATAAGCGCTCCAACGTCGGCGAGCAATTTCCAACACCTTCCTGGCTTCCTCCTCAGTGTCCATCTTGGCGATGGTGAGGTGCGGCATGTACGGCCAGGGTTCCTCGAAAAACAGAGCGTTACGGTTGAGCTTCTCGTGCAGCTCGCGCAAACGGTAGGCCCCGCGCGCCACCCGCAGAAAAACCGTAGGAGTCAGAGGGACAAAGGTTTCCACGTCGCTCATCGCAACTTCAAATGCCGGGGTCGACTGGCATACTTCCGCGAGCAACTCCAGCGCTTGCGGTTCGCTGCCCGATAGCGCGCGTGGAGGCAAAATCGTCACGTGCGCGTCGGCGTGCGTGTGCGCCGGATGCAGGTCGCGGCGTAATTCCTCTACGAAGATTCCCACCGGGCTGCGCACGTACGCAACCGTGGCATATACGAGGCCAGTCATGAACCTCATCATTATAGCGGCGAACGCTCCGCGCCGGGTTCTCCAGGCCGCCCCGGCCTGATGGGGCGGGGCACGTGGTGCCCATCGTGGACCTTGGTTTAGAATCAGTACAGCAACAGAGTCGGGGCGTAGCGCAGCCTGGTAGCGCACCTGCCTTGGGCGCAGGGGGTCGCTGGTTCAAATCCAGTCGCCCCGACCAATTACCTCTTGCCGCCATTGCCCTCAATCCATATCGTCACAGCTTCGGCGTTCATCCGTCCCATAAGGATGCTTGTAGTTCGAGCGGCGGTTCCCTGCTGGATCAAAGCCCTTGTATGGTGCACATTCTGCCGAATCTGAATTCCTACATAGATCAGCGATACGGTCGCGGCCAACCCGCTAACCGCACTGGCGATGGATGCGATTTCGGAAAGAGACATGATGCCCTCCTTCAAGGCGCCAACAGCTTGGCAGACTAGCACAGTCGCTATTCATGCTGCCCCGGTGGATAAGCCAAGGGCTTTGCGTGCAAGACTATTAGGAATCCTAGGGAACTTGGGTCCGATTTGGGTCCAAATGTCGATGGTGTTATCACGATTCAACGGTTTCTGCCTGCGGAGCTCATCCCGGCGGCTTGGTGCAAAGCGAATACTAGTACTGCCCGTTATTTTGGCCTCCCACTTTAGTTAGTCATTGACAACACCTTCGCGCAGGCCCAGAATCCTAGCCTAAATCAGTCCGCGTTAGCTACCAGACCTTCGCTCATGAAAGGAGCGTCCTATGCGCCGTGCCAGCACCGCGTTCGCTCTCGCTATCTCCACCGTGTTGTTAGCTTCCTTTCTCCCAGCCCAACAAAGCTCGCCGACCGCCGTCCCCAATCTGATCCGCTATAGCGGAACGCTGAAGGACGCGCAGGACAAGGCGTCGGTTCCGGCCCAGACCGTGGGGGTCACCTTCGCCATATATAACCAGCAGGACGGCGGTGCGGCGGTGTGGCAAGAGACGCAAAACGTCTCCCTCGATACCAACGGACAATATAGCGTGGTTCTGGGAAGTACCACAGCCGCAGGGTTACCGGGCGATCTTTTCTCGTTGCAGGAACAGCGATGGCTGGGCATTCAAGAGCAGGGGCAAGCCGAGCAGCCGCGCGTGCTGCTGGTGAGCGTCCCCTATGCCTTCAAGGCACATGAAGCGGAGACGCTGGGCGGCAAGAGCGTTTCCGACTTTGTGTTGGCTAACAGCGCGAATTCGGCGGCGAATGGCGCCAGCACCAGCCAAGCCTTGTCGTCGCCTTCCACTGCGAACAATCTTCCAGGGGCGGCGGGGCTAGCCAGGAAAGGCGCAGCCAGTGACGGGCCGACGAACTTCAGTGGTTCGACGACCGATCAAATCGTGGGAGTGACGCAAAGCGGCACGGGTTGGGCGGTGAACGCCTCGGCCGGCACGAATGGCATCGCCGGAACGGCAACGGCCGCCAGCGGCACGGCTCTCGGCGTGGAGGGAGTGGCTGCCAGCACCAGCGGATATGGAGTTTATGGCAACGCGACTTCATCCACCGGTTCCAGCATCGGCGTGAAAGGCAACTCGAACAGCACTTCGGGAACCGGCCTGCGCGGTACAGCCACTGCGAGCACAGGCAGTACAACCGGAGTCAGCGCCTATGTCGCGAGCACGACGGGCATCGCAGGCGTCTTTAACAACGCGGCCGGGGGCGAGATTCTCAGCGGGCAGAACAACGGTGTTGAACAATTTTCCGTGGACGGCATTGGGAACGTGAACAGCGTCGCGGGAAGTTACAAAATCGGCGGGAACAAAGTGCTGACCATCAACCATAACAGCCTATTCATAGGGGTGGGAGCCGGCATCAGCGCCGTCGGTAACGCCGACACTTTCTGCGGCTACCAGGCTGGCACGAGCAACACTAACGGCTCCTACAACACCTTTTCCGGCTATCGGTCTGGCTTCAGCAACACCATCGGCTCAGACAATACCTTCTACGGCATAGAGGTTGGCTACACCAACGTCTCCGGCTCCTACAATTCCCTGTACGGCGACGACGCTGGCTACAGCAACTCCACTGGCTCGTACAACACCTTTGTCGGCCACAAAGCCGGCTACAGCAATACCAGCGGTCAGAAGAACACGTTCTCCGGACTATTGGCGGGTTTTAGCAACACCACTGGTTCGGACAACCTTTTCGACGGTGAGAATGCCGGCTATCGCAATACTACTGGCAGCAACGACGTATACATTGCTAACCAAGGTCCCACTTCCGGCAGCGAATCGAACACCATTCGCATCGGCACCCAGGGCGCCGGCGAAGCCCAGCAGAATGTTGCCTACATGGCCGGCATCTACGGTTCCACGACTACCAACGGGTCGGTGGTGTTCATTGATTCCACCGGGAAGCTGGGCACCGGCGGCGGCAGTGGATTCGTGACCTCGTTCAATGGGCGTACCGGAGCAGTCCTACCCCTGGTGAGCGATTACGGCACTGACTACATTCAGAACGGAACCACCCAGCAGGCCAGCACGAACTTTAACATCAGCGGCAACGGAACCCTGGGTGGAGCGCTTTCCGCCACCTTTATAAATGCGGCTACCAACTACAACATCAGCGGCAGTGCGGTGCTGAGCATTGCCAGCAGCGGCTTATATCTTGGAATCGGAGCAGGCAGCAATACCACTGGTATCGACAACACATTCTCTGGCAACAACGCCGGCAACAGTAATACCACCGGCACTGCGAATGCGTTCTTCGGCGATAGCACCGGCTTCAGCAATGTCGGTGGTTCCTACAACGCCTTTTATGGCCACAAAGCCGGCTACAGCAATACCGCCGGCCAGAACAATACTTTTGCCGGCCTCTTCGCCGGCTACAGCAATACCACGGGCTCGGATAACGTCTTCTACGGACAGAACGCCGGCTACGGCAACACCACCGGCAGCAATGACGTGTACATTGCCAATCCGGGTGCCAGTTCGGGCACCGAATCCAACACTATCCGCATCGGCACGCCGGGCAGCGGGGCGGGTCAGCAGAATGCTGCTTACATCGCTGGCATCTTCGGCTCAACCTCATCGTCGGGCGTCCCGGTGTTCGTCAATTCGGATGGGCTGCTGGGAACGCTAACCTCTTCCATGCGCTTCAAAGAGCAGATCAACGACATGGGCGACCGTACGAGCGCGCTGATGAAACTGCGGCCCGTGACTTTCCTCTACAAACCGGAGTACGACAAGGGTGAGAGAACGCTACAGTACGGATTGCTGGCGGAAGAAGTCGCCCAGGTTTATCCCGAACTGGTGGCCTACGATAAAGACGGCCAGCCGTACACCGTGCGCTATCAGTACCTGGCATCGATGTTGTTGAACGAGGTGCAGAAGCAATATCGGCGGGCGCAGGACGCAGCGGCGGTAATCCAGGCGCAACAGAAGGAGATCGAGAGCCTGAAGGGTCAACTGCAAATGCAGAATGCCGACCTCCAGGACCGGATGTCACGACTGGAGAAGCTGGTGGGAAATCAGGCCCAGACCATAGCGCTGAAATAGAAAGGCAAAACTCCCGGCGTAGATAGCTCCCATACTCACGCCGGCGGACAGGTTGGGGGTTGAGCAGGCCAGCTCGTGAGGCTGCGGCCCGGATGCCGTTGCGCGCGGGATAATTCGTCGCGACGATTGCCGTGGAGCGCACGACAATAGACTAAACTTCAGGCTTACAACGCTGGTTCTCGACCCTCGCGTTTATGCGTACTCTCGCCATCATCACCTGCGCGTTCTGGTTGGTGCCTTGCGGGTTCGGCCAAAACTGGAAACAGGTCCACCGGGCAGACGACGCCAAGTGGGCGAAAGCGAGCGGGCTGGATCCGTGGACTGTCCACAAACTCTGGCGGACGGCATCGAGCGTTCCCGATGAAAAGGATGACGACTCGCGCATCGCGAACCTGGATCTGACCGGACTGGAAGAGCGCCACCACGTGTTGCTGGTCACTTATGCGGGCGAGAAAAATTGCCTGACTATCACTGTCTTCCGCCAGCTTTCCGACATCAACTTCTCCAAGCTATGGTCGATTGCGCAGCCGCCCGATGGAACTGGCTTCTGCGATACCACATTCGGCAGCGCCCAGGCCGGCGCCCAGGATGGCGTCATCAACGTGCGAGTGCCAACCGCGATTGCCGACGGCTCTCTGAAATATGTGATCTACGCTTACGATTGGAACGGCGTCACCTACCGCTTTGCCGGACAGAGGGAAGTCCAAGGCAGATAAGGATAACTCGGCGACACTTGCCGGTACGGAATGCTTATTTTCTGGCCGCTTGTCTGCGCTCGCGTTCGTTTCGCGAAGCTTCGCGACGGCGCAGCGCACCTTCGTAGCGCCGCTTCTCTTCTTCGGTCTCGGGAATCACCGGCGCCACTTGCAGCTTCCTTCCATGACGATCGACGGCAACAAACGTCAGGTAGGCGGTCGCGACCTTCTGCCGGCTGCCGGAGATATAGTTTTCCACCAGGACCTTCACTCCCACCTCCATCGAGCTGTGGAAGACGCGGTTGACCGCCGATTGCAGGATCACCATGTCCCCTACGTGCACCGGTACCAGGAAATCGATGTGGTCCATCGAAGCGGTCACGGCGTAGGAATGCGAGTGGCGATGCGCGGCCAGCGCTCCGGCCAGGTCGATCCAGTGCATCAAACGGCCGCCCAGCAGGGCGCCCAGCGGGTTGGTGTCGTTCGGCAAAACGAGTTCGATCATCTCGGACTTCGACTCGCTCACCGGCCTCGGTCGTAAATTACCCTCGTTCACGTCCATATCGGTTCCTAAAAGAAAACACACAACCTAAGAGTTTCCATTGGCGCCCGCGCGCCGCTCCATCTGCGCTTGCACATAGCACTCGGCCATGCGCTGCACGCAGGCGTTATCGTGTCGCTGGAGCCACGTCCCGCTGGCCTTCACATACAACAGCTCGCCGTGGCTGGCCGGAAGGTAGGCCCGCTCGCAGACGAACAGCACGCGCAAGACGCCATCGCGCTCTTCTCCTAACACAAAACGCACCGCGTCGGCATCGCGTTCGGACGGAAGACGGTTGCACGTCTTCGCATAGCCGAGGTTGCAGCCCGACTTCAGTTCTTCTTCCAGCGGACGAACCCCCTCGTGACCGGGCGCGGTACAGACACCCGCCCATCCCGCACCCAAGGGAAGCCGCTGCGGAAACGGCCAATCCGAGTCAAATCGCGAATCCGGCATGAAGAAGGGACAGGCCACCAGTTCCTCGCAAGCGAAATCAAATGCCAATTGTACTGGCACACCTTCATCGCAGCTACCGTGGAATAGGACGGACTTTCAGAATCTGCCTCTGGCGTGCGATTATCGATTGCGGGAGAACCGCCCCATGCCTGACGAAAGCCGTGTAGCCGCACTCAAGGAGATCCTCGCAGCCAAACCAGACGACGCTTTTGCCCGCTACGCGCTTGGCCTGGAGTATTCCGGCGGAGGAGAAACTGACGCTGCTCTCACTGAGTTTCAGCATCTGTTGGCTGCGCACCCTGAATATACGAACGGCTACTTCATGGCTGCCCAGACGCTGGCCCGTGCCGAACGCACGGAAGAAGCGCGCGCCATGCTGCGGCAAGGCATCGACTGCGCGCGCCGCACTCGCAATCAACACGCTCTCGCCGAGATGGAAGGGATGCTGGACGAGTTGGAGCGCGGCTGAAGTACTGCGCTTGGATTTCGTTCAAAGTAGCCGTGATCGGCGATAATGGCGGCAGCATGTCCCAAAGGCCATCCACCTTCGGAACTGGGTCCGCCAAAGCCAGCGCTCGCGGCATCTTTTGGGTTCTTGTTCTGGTGTTCGCCCTGGCATTTCCTTCTGTCGCACAAAGCAGTGCTGCGGCAAAGTTGCTGCTTGGCACCTCCGAACAAAAACCCGTGGTTGGGCCGCCGGCTTCAGCACCTGCTCCCGCGCCGGCTGCTACGGCGACGCCAGCTTCGATTGCCATTCCCTTGCCGGATGTCGCCGCCCGTTCGGAAGATCTGAAGCGCATGCTGCGCGAGGTTTCAGATGGGCTGCCCACTCCCGATCAACTGAACGCCACCAAGACCACCCTGGATTCGCTGGGTGATGAGTTGCAAACCCGGGAAAAGCAGACGGACGCGGTGTTGGCCGCATCCCCTACTGCTCTGGAGATTCGCGAACAGGAAAATTACTGGCGCGCCTTGCAGAAAGCGACGGCTGCCACGCGTCGAGAGCTACTGGAATGGGCGAATGCCGCGCAGGCGGCAGTGCAGCAATTGCAGGCACAGCAGCCACTGTGGATTGCCACGCTTGAGGAGAACGAGTCGACTCCTGACCTGGGCCCAACTTTGGATGTCATCCAGCGATCCGTCGCCGACCTGCGCAAGCTAACGGCGCAGGCACAGGACCAACTGCGTGTGCTGGTAAACCTGCAGGTCCGCGCTGGCAACCAGGACCAGCTTGCGCTTGATGTCCTGTACCGCCTGAATAAAGCGCAACAAGACCAGGACAGTCGCCTCTTTGAACGCGACAGCTTGCCTCTGTGGCAAATCGGTGAGCGGCGGCAAGAGGGCGAGAGCAAAGACATTTACCTGAGTGCTTCCACGCGGCTGTTGGTCATTGGCGCCTTCGCCGTGCAGACGCGGGGCTTCCTCATCTTGCTGGCGCTGTTCCTGTTCCTCTCGTTGTTTGGCGCTTACCGGCTGCGCACCGCGACCCGCTATGCCCAGCCGACGGATGCTCAACCTGCGCTGATGCAGCATATCGCTCGTCAATGGATTGCGCTCGGCCTGCTGCCGCCTATGCTGTGCGCCTACCTGCTGGCGCCGATGGCCCCTCTGACGCTGGTTGGCTTGATCGTCCTGGTCTCGTTCATCCCTATTATTGTCCTCTTGCCACCTTTTATCGCACCACCGCTTCGCATCGTGCTGTATTGCCTTGCGGGCGTTTACGCCCTAAGCGCCTTTACCGCATGGATGGCGTTCTCGCCTGCAACCAAGCGGGAGATGCAATTCGTTCTGCAACTGGTCGTCTTCACAATTTTCGTAATTCTGCTGCGGCCCTCGCGCACGCCGCGTTCGAAGGACGACAGCAGTTGGGGTTGGCTTCGCCTCCAGGCCATAAGGCTCGCGGTCCTCATCCTGGGCGTCTCACTGGCAGCAAACTTGTTGGGCTATGTCAGGCTGGCGCAGTTCCTGGCAATACTCTGCCTTTACAGTACGTTTATCGCCATCTGCATGCTTACCGTGGTGCGCGTGTTCACCTTGCTATTGCTTGAAGGCCTTGACAGGCCTGGTGCACAGCAACTGGCTGCCGTCCGCTGCCATCGCGACTCCATCGCCCGCTGGGTACCGCGAATCCTGCAATGGACCGGGGTCCTGATCTGGCTGAGGGTCACGGTCAATCTGCTCGGCCTCGGCGACTGGCTCACCGCTCGGGTTAGGGATGTGCTCGACTTTCATATCGCCGGCGGCTCGGCGAGCGTCACCTTGGGCGGCGTGTTGGGCTTTTTCGTGATCCTGTTGGTCGGGTACTCCGTATCCAGCTCGATCCGCTTCCTGTTCCGAGAGGAACTCCTCAGCCGGTTTCATCTGTCTCGCGGTCTGCCTGAGCTGTTCTCATCGATGCTGCACTACCTGCTGCTACTCCTGGTCTTCTTTCTTGCGGTCAACGCCGGCGGGGTGGAGTTGAACAAGTTCACCGTGCTGACTGGAGCGCTGGGTGTGGGCGTAGGCTTTGGCTTGCAGAACATCGTTAACAATTTTATTTCCGGACTTATCCTGCAATTCGAGCGGCCGATCCACGTGGGAGATGTTCTGGACGTCGATGGGACTACCGGAAAGGTTACGCGCATCGGAATTCGTTCCAGCACGGTGAAGACCTTCCAAGGCGCCGAGGTCATTATTCCTAACGGGAACTTCATCTCCGGCAAAGTAATTAACTGGACGCTGTCGGAATCGCAGCGCCGTGTGGACCTGCCGGTTGGTGTCGCCTATGGCAGCGATGTCAAGCTGGTCTCGAAGCTGCTCGGCCAGGCCGCCACCGTGCACGAAGACGTGCTCACCTCGCCCGCTCCGGCCGTCTTCTTCAAGGAGTTTGCCGACAGCTCGCTCAACTTCGAGGTGCAGTTCTGGGTGATGCAGGAGAGCAACACGGTCAAGGTGAAGAGCGAAGTGGCTCTGGAAGTGATGCGCCTGCTGGACGAAGCCGGCATCGAGATTCCCTTCCCGCAGCGTGATCTCCGGCTGCGTGCAGTGGATGCTGGTGCGGCAGCGACATTGCTGACCCCCAACGGAAATGCCTTGACCGCGGGCAACGACCGCGAGTTACCGGCCTCACTCGTGCAGGACGAACCATGAGGCGCGGAGCCGGCAAAGGATGATGGCTTTATCCCTCCCTGAAATGTCCTGAAGCGGATTGCTGTCGCTCTTTCGCTTTCAGCGATCAACCAATCTCCCTGTGATTTCTGTCACCCGCGCCTGTGATAGTGGCTGGCGTAGAATACGGACATCCGTAATTGTTTCGGCTGGCCGTTGGAAGTTGGCAGCCGTGACCCCGGAGGTGACCAGCCCTTGAGCAATCTCCCACAAACTTTAGCCGAACTTCGCCGCAGCCAGCAATTTTCCGAAGAGCGGGTGCGCAGCCGTCGCGTGAAGGACGAGATGCGCGACAACCTTATCGAACGTCTGCGCGGAAGTGGCCCCATTTTCTCCGGCATCGTCGGTTATGACGACACGGTTGTGCCCCAGATCGTCAATGCGATTCTTTCCCGCCATAATTTCATTCTTTTAGGACTGCGCGGGCAGGCGAAAAGCCGCATTCTCCGGGCGCTGACAACGCTGCTGGATGCGAATGTGCCGTATCTGCTCGGCTGCGAGATCCACGACAATCCCTACGACCCGATCTGCCGCCGCTGCCGCGAGCTGCTGGCTAGTAATCCAGAAGACGCACCGATTGCATATCTGACGCAGGAGGAGCGTTATGTCGAGAAGCTGGCGACGCCCGATGTGACCATCGCCGACCTCATCGGCGATCTCGATCCCATCAAGGCAGCCAAGGGCGGTCACGCGCTGGGTAGCGAGTACACCGTGCATTACGGATTGCTGCCGCGCGCCAATCGCGGTATCTTCGCCATCAATGAACTGCCGGACCTTGCGGGCAAGATACAGGTTGGCCTGTTCAACATCATGCAGGAAGGCGACGTGCAGATTAAGGGCTATCCGGTGCGGTTGCCTCTGGACGTTGCCCTTGTCTTCAGCGCCAATCCTGAGGACTATACCGCGCGCGGCAAGATCATCACACCGCTCAAAGACCGTATCGGTTCCGAGATTCGCACCCACTACCCGGCGACCGTCGACGAAGGTATTGCGATCACCGCGCAGGAAGCGTGGACGGAACGTGACGGTCATCAGTTACAGGTGCCCGAGTTTGTGAGCCAGGTGATTGAGCAGATCGCGTTCGTGGCGCGCGAGGACAAGCGCATCGACAAGCGATCGGGCGTGAGTCAGCGCCTGCCCATCAGCGCCATGGAAAACGTGATCTCGAATGCGGAGTGGCGCGCGATTCGTTCCGGCGAGAAGCTGGTGGTGCCGCGCGTGGGCGATATCTACGCCGCCATGCCGGCGATGACCGGCAAGCTGGAACTGGAATACGAAGGCGAGCTAAAGGGCGCGGACAATGTGGTGCGCGAGATCATCCGCGCCGCTGTTGCCCGCACGTACGACAGGTATTTCCACGGCAATAACAACATGAACCAGATAGTGCAGTGGTTCGATCTGGGCGGCGAGATCCAGTTGCGCGATGCCGCCAGCGCGCATGAGATGCTGGGCAAGCTGCGCGGAATCCAAGGCCTGCTCGACAAGCTGAGCGCGCTTGGACTTAGTGGCAAGGAGCCGTCGGAGGTGATTGTGTCGGGGGCGGAGTTCGTCCTCGAAGGGCTGTACGCCCACAAGCGCATCGGCCGGACCGAAGAGCGGACCTTTACCGCGGGCGAGAAGCAGCCACAGCGCGAGAAGCCGCGAGTGCGCGATGAGGATGAGGAGCGGGAGTTTCGGCGGCAGAGGAGACCATTCAATTAGCCGCGAGCTTCAGGCCGCGAGCCACAGCAGGAGATTCGGCCAAATGGCTGTTCAGTTTCTTTTTTTGGCTCGAGGCTCGCGGCCCGCAGCTAGTTTGCTTTCCTTATGAGATTCATCAAGTACAAGAAGTACATTCCCGAGCCTGCCTCCGAGATGAGCATGGAGGACCTGCTTGGCGCGCTCTCCAACTACCTGCTCCAGAGCGGATTCCAACAGCAGTACATGGATTTCTACGATCTGAACGACGCTGAGCAGACGCTGGAGAACCTGCGCCAGGCCATCGCCGAGGCGCTGCTGAACAGCGACATGCTGGACGAGCAGATGCGGCAACAGATCGAGAACATGAGCAACGAGCAGCTGGAGCAACTGATCGAACAGCTCATCGAGCGCATGGAGCAGGAAAACTATATCAACGTCGATCAGCCGCATGATCCTTCGCGCTCTTCGACTGCCGGCGGACAGGTCGGCGATACGCAATCCCAGACACGCTTCGAGATCACCGACAAGGGTCTCGACTTTCTGGGCTTTCGGGCGCTGCGCGATCTGCTTGGTTCGCTTGGCAAGTCCAGCTTCGGGCGTCACGACACGCGCGACACCGCGACCGGCATCGAAGCCAGTGGCGCTTCCAAGACCTACGAGTTCGGCGACACCCTGAACCTCGACATCACCGCGACACTCTCCAACGCAATTCAACGTGAGGGCTTGAGCCTGCCGCTGAACATCGAGTACAACGATCTTCAGGTGCATCAGTGCGAGTACCAGTCGTCGTGCGCGACCGTGCTGATGCTCGATTGTTCGCACTCGATGATTCTCTACGGCGAAGACCGCTTCACGCCGGCGAAGAAGGTGGCGATGGCGCTGTCGCACCTGATTCGTACGCAGTATCCCGGTGACTCGCTGTCGCTGGTGCTGTTCCACGATTCGGCGGAAGAGTTGCCGCTGTCGCAACTGGCGCGCGTGAAGGTGGGGCCGTACTACACCAACACGCGCGAAGGGCTGCGGTTGGCGCAACGCATCTTGCAACGTCAGCGCAAGGACATGAAGCAGATTGTGATGATCACGGACGGCAAGCCGTCGGCGCTGACGCTGGAAGATGGCCGGATTTACAAGAACGCTTTTGGGCTTGATCCGCTGGTGGTGAGCGAAACCCTGAAGGAAGTGTCGAAGTGCAAGCGCGCCGGCGTGCTGATCAATACCTTCATGCTGGCCTCCGATTACGGGCTGGTGCAGTTTGTGCAGAAGGTGACGGAGATGTGCCGCGGCAAGGCTTACTTCACCACGCCTTACACCCTGGGGCAGTATCTGTTGATGGACTACATGTCGCGCAAGACGAAGACGGTGCATTAAAAGAAGCTGTCACGGCAAAGTCCCTCAGCGGCTAAAGCCGCATTCGTTACAGGGGGTTTGCGGACGGCCTACAAGGCCCTCCCCTTCAAGAAACTGGACTTAATCAGAGTTTCCTTGAGTCTTAAGGTTGTTGCGAAATTGCGACTGCTTTTTGGCGGCGCTGACACATTCCGATGACATGGCCGCATCGTCGCCTGCGCCATAATTGAACACAACCTCGGGACGAAATCGGGGTTTGTATGCATCAAAAGAAGTGCACTGGAAAAACGTCCGGGGGATGAAGTTATCGCAACAAATTCGCGGCAATGCATTGCTGATGAGCGCCGTGCTGGCGATCGGATGTGCCAGCCACGCATCGCCTCCGAAGCAAACCGACGCTTCGCCGAACCTTGATCGCGGCTTTCAGCAGATGTACAACCTGGACTTCCCTGCTGCCCACGAGACTTTTCGTGCCTATCAACAGGCGAATCCGCAAGATCCCATGGGGTATGTTTCGAACGCGGCTGCTTATCTCTTCTCGGAGTTCGACCGCTTGCACATTTTGGAGTCGGACTTGTTCACCGACGATCACCGGTTCGAACAGCGCGGCAAGCTGGTTCCTGAACCCGCGGTGAAGACACAGTTCGACAGCGAGCTGACGAAGAGCGATGCAGCGGCCAGTAGGATTCTGGCGCAAAATCCAAATGACAAGAATGCCCTGTTCTCGCAAGTTCTCGCGAACGGATTACGGGGCGATTACACCGCGCTGATTGAAAAACGGAACCTCGCCAGCCTGAGCTACATGAAAACCTCGCGAACGCTTGCGGAGAAGCTGCTGGTTATCGATCCGATCTGCTATGACGCCTATCTGGCTGTGGGAGTGGAGAATTACCTGCTGGGACTCAATCCCGCGCCGGTGCGGTGGTTCCTGCGCGTGACCGGTTCGCAGACCGACAAGGAGCAGGGCCTGCAAAGGCTCCGGCTTACCGCTGAAAAGGGTCGCTACCTGGCGCCATTCGCGCGATTGCTATTGGCGGTTGCGGCGTTGCGCGATAAGGACCGGCCAACGGCGCGCGTCCTGCTGGCAGGCTTGGCCAAAGAATTCCCCAACAATCAACTCTACGTGACCGAACTCGCGCGCATTCAGTAACGCGCCAAGGCTGGCTTGGTGCAAAGGCCGGGTAAAGCATATCCCTCACCGGCTGAAGCCGGGTCGTGATGACAAGTAATGATTGGCTCAGCCAGCGCACCCGTTCGGCAAGCTCAGGGCAGGCCTAAAGCTGCCCCCCTTCAAAACGCGACGCCTTCGATCCTTTCCAGCAAACTGGGTATTGACTGAATCTGATTCTCAGCGCCGGGAAATATATAATTCACTACCCATGAGTCGGAGTCCCGCATCTATTGTCCGCTGGCTGTTCGATTCGGCAGCGGGCGCCTCCGACCGGCTCATTCCCCGCTGGATTTTCCTGCGCGCGCTCGGCCTGATTTATTTCTCGGCATTCTACGCGCTCGTGTTTCAGGTCCGCGGACTGATCGGTCCCGATGGCATTCTTCCCGCCGGCGAATACCTTGACGCAGTGACACGGCAGTTCGGCCAAGCGCGATTCTGGTTTGCTCCCACCGTGCTGTGGCTTTCCAGCGGCGGACACATGCTGACGGCCATCTGCTGGATGGGAATGATTGCGTCTCTACTGCTGGTGCTGAATGTGTGGCCGCGAGCCACGCTGCTGATCTGCTTCGTGTGCTTTCTGTCGTTCGTGGCGGCGGCACAGGATTTTTCCGGGTATCAATCGGATGGCATGTTGCTGGAGGCGGGATTCATCTCGCTGTTCTTTGCTCCGGCGGGGCTGTGGCCAGGACTGGGCAGAAGCAGTCCGCCGTCGCGGGCCAGCCTGTTTCTGTTGCAGTGGGAGTGGTTCCGTATCTACTTTGAATCGGGCATGGTAAAGCTGGCCAGCGGTGATATCGAGTGGCGCAACTTTACCGCCATGGATGAGTACTACCAGAACGGCCCGCTGCCGACGTGGGTGGGGTGGTATGTGCAGCACCTGCCGCACAGCGTTCACGCCTTCGCCACGGGGGCGACGCTGGTGCTGGAACTCGGCCTGGTCTTGATGCTGTTTCTGCCACGACGCTGGCGCATTGCGTGTTTCTTCATTGTGACCGCGTGGCAGATTCCGGTGATCCTCACCGCGAACTACACTTTTCTGAACTATCTTGTTCTGGTTTTGGGATTTCTGTTGCTGGACGATCGGTTCGCCTTGCGAGTCATGCCGGAGCGCTGGAAAGAGCGGCTGATGCTGAAGGAAATCGTGGTCCGACCCACGGGCTCGGGGCTGGAGACTGAACCGGAGATCGCACCGATTCGAGCAAAACCGCATCCCGTTGCAGCCTTCAAGCTCGCGCTGGCCAGCGTGATGCTGGTCTGGATTTTCTACGCAACCACGGTGCAGATGGTCTGGATACTGTTGCCCCACGCGCCGTTTCCGGTTTCGCCGGTCGGGGCGCTGGAGCCGTTCAGGATCGCCAACCGCTATGGACTGTTTGCGGTAATGACTCGCGGCCGCTACGAGATTGAGTTTCAAGGTAGTGACGACGGGCAAAACTGGAAGACGTATCCCTTCCTCTACAAGCCGCAAGACCTGGCTGAGAGACCGGGTATCTATGCGCCGTACCAGCCGCGCTTCGATTGGAACCTGTGGTTTGCGTCGCTGGGCGCGTGGCGCGAGAACATCATTGTGCCCAGTACCGAGGAGCGCTTGCTGGGTGGGGCACCGGATGTGCTGGCGCTGTTTGCCGGAAATCCTTTTCCGCAATCGCCACCCAAACAAGTACGCGCGGTGCTGTGGCAATACTGGTTTACGACGATGGCCGAGAAGCGCGCCACGGGAATGTGGTGGACGCGCAAGCCGCTGGGGCTCTACGCGCCGGTGCTGGAGCGCGAGGCTGACGGTAAGGTTGTGGTGGTGGAATGGCCAGATCCTCTGCCACCGCATCTGTAGGGCAGGTTCTACATGGCTTCGGGCCGTGCTAGTGTTAGGGAACGGCTGATTAACTGAATGCCGGGGCCCTCAGCGGCTAAAGCCGGGTTCATTTTATCGACTTTGCGGACCGGCTGAGGGCGGTCCCTTTCAAAGCCATACTTAACCAGAGCCTTCTTAATAATGTTGCCAAGGCGCCACCTGACATGAAACGTCTGCTCGTCGTGCTTGCGGTTCTCATCCTGATCTGCGCCTTATTCTTCTTCCAGCCCGGCGGTTTCCTGGTAGTGAATAGTCCGGAGAAGTCAGATGCCGTTGTGGTGCTGGGGGGCGATGCGGCCGATGCCCGGTATTGGCGGGGGATGGAGTTGCTGCGTGCCGGCTACGCGCAACATCTGCTGCTGGATGCCAATACCGGGGTTACGTATGGACATTCGTATGCAGATTTGGCAGCCGACTTCGTGGCGCGTACGGCGGGGACAAACGCCGCGCAGGTCAGCGTATGCCCTATCAATGGGGACTCGACGAAAGAAGAAGCCGAGCAGGTGAACGCCTGTCTACAGCGATTGCAACCGCCGCCACACTCCGTCATTGTGGCAACCGACGACTACCACACCCGGCGGGCGCTATCGATCTTTCGCAGTCGACTGCCACAGTATCAATGGAGCGCGGCCGCGGCGAAAAATGCCTTCCTGTTTGGGCAGCCGTGGTGGAGCAATCGGGAGTGGGCGAAGACCTATCTCACGGAGTGGCAGAAGTTGATCTGGTGGCAGGTGTTTGACCGGTGGAGGAAGTAAGGGATTTGTCGCCCCCGAGGGGCTCAAGTTGGAAATACATCCTACCCGCGCCGGACTACGTGTTGGGCTGGATTATTTCGCATTTCGCTGGCTCCGACGTGTGTCCCTGCCGGGACTGAGGTCTTTATTACGGGGCACCCAGGACTTCGTCCTGGGCTAAACTGAATCGTCCCGCGGTCGCGGGACGGGAGTTGCACCAAGCAAAGGCTGTCGCGACGCCTCGGCCATTCGCTGGTTCTGACGTGTATCCCTTGCCGGGACCACGAGGTCTTTCTTACAGCGCACCCAGGACTTCGTCCTCGGCTAAACTGAATCGTCCCGCGGTCGCGGGACGGGAGGTGTCGGCTCGGCGATGGAAGCGCGGTAGGAAACGTCTTTCCACAAGCTGGTGGGCTGCACGAAATAGACCTGGACGGCGGCGAGCGAAGCAGCCATGAGCACGACGAAAGTGCGTATGGGCGAGGTAAGTTTCTTAAGTCCCACATTGTCAGACACGATGCCATCCACCGCTGCCAGGCTGTAGAAGAGAACCTGCCCCCAGAAAGCGGCGGCGCGCCAGTAGGGCGGCAAGCCAATAGTGGCGAGGGCCACGGCGATCATGCAATACGGTATGACGATGCGGCCATACTTTCCGGAGACAAAATGGAAGCGCATGCGGTTTCGCGAGCTCAGGAGCTCGGGCATGATCTTCAACATCTGATATAGACCCGCTTGCAGCCGCACCTTGCGGCGAAACTCCGAATGCAGCACGGTGGGGAAGTCATACATTGTGGCACTCGGCTCCAGCAGGATGCGATAGCCCTGGAAGAATGCGACCAGGGGCTCATAGACGTCATCCAGCAGAGTGCCGGGAGGCAGCGGCGTCCACAGCGAGCGACGGATGGCGGCGAAGGCCCCGGTGTAACCGAAGGTTGAATCGACGCGGGTCATGCGCCGGCGGATCCACAATTCGTAACGCCAATAGAGGCTGGTGGTGGTCTCCTCGAAGGTCTCGCCCTGCACGATGATGGTCTGCGGACTTACGGCGCCGACCTTGGGATCGCCGAAGCAGGCGATGACGTTGCGCAGGCAGTTACGATCAAGGGTCTGGCGCACGTCGTTGAGCACGAGGATTTCGCCGGACATGAGAGGCACCCCGGCATTCAAGGCAGCGGCTTTGCCGCCATGAGGAACGCGGAGAAACTTCACGCCGTCCTTGGCGAAGGAGCGAGCGATGTCGTCCGTGCGATCGGTAGAGCCGTCGGAGACAACGAGGACTTCCATCAACTCGCGAGGATAGTTTTGCGCGAAGATGTCTTTGAGTTTGCGCTCGAGAAATTTGTCGCCGTTGTAAACCGCGATGACGAAGGAGACGGTGCGGAGCCTATCGTCTTTGCGGACGGGATTGTGGGCGCGGCGGGCGAGGAAATCGAGCAGCAGGGGATAGCCAAAAAGCGCGTAAAACATAATCGCGCAAGCCAGCGTGAAGACAGCGACGCAGATGATCTGGGCAGGATCCAACATCGTGTAGCTAATAAGATACAGGAATCGCGTCCGCAGGCGCGGGTTTGCAGAGTAGCGTCGCTGGTCCCTTTAGACTTGCCGACGATGGCGATTGCGCGGGTATCGTTTGGCCGATTCGGCTCATCCGATGTTTGCGGCCGGAATTCACACGACACGTTGCGATGCGGGCCGTCTGTCCGCGATATAATCGGAAGTTTGCTGCGACTTCGAGTTCCAGCCGGAGACCCTGCGGAAGGAAAATATGCCAACAGATATCATCATGCCCCAGATGGGGGAATCGATTTTTGAAGGGACCATCACCAAGTGGCTGAAGCAGCCGGGAGAAAAAGTTCAGCGCGATGAGCCGCTGTTCGAAATCTCAACCGACAAGGTTGACGCCGAGATACCAGCGCCCGCCTCGGGCACTTTGCAGGACATCAAGGTGCAGGCCGGCGCTACCGTCCAGGTCAACACCGTGGTTGGAACCATCGCTGAAGAAGGAGCCGCAACGGGTGCAGCAACTCCGGCTGCCGCAGCGCCTCAGCCGTCCAAGGCCGCGAGCGATGGAAGAGCTGCAACGCAGAGCGCAGGGGCGCAGCCTCCTCGCAGCGAACAACCGAAGAATGCGCAGGCGATTCCTGCCGATCTTTCCGAGGGCGAGAAGATTGGTTTGGAGCGGCAGCAGCAAGGCAAAGTCGAGGAAGACAACGAAGTCGGGCAAGACCGAGTTCGCTCCAGTCCGTTGGTGCGTCGCATGGCCAAAGACAATAACGTTGACCTGACCAAAGTCTCGGGCACCGGAGTCGGCGGGCGAATCACCAAGGACGATATCGAAGCGTTCCTCGCGAAGCACGGAGCAGGCGCGGCGGCAGCGGCCCCAAGTCCTGCGCCAACGGTTCCGGTCGCTGCTCCGGCGGCGATGCCCGCGGTCGTCGCACCTCTACAACCCGTCGGCGGCGTCACCCCAGGCGCGGTGGTGCCCATGTCGGTCATGCGCAAAAAGATCGCCGAGCACATGGTGATGTCGAAGCGCACCAGCGCCCATGTGCACGGGATCTTCGAGGTCGACGTTACCCGCATCGTCAAAATTCGCGAAAGCCAGAAAGCTAAATTCGAGCAGGCCACTGGCAACAAGCTCACCTACACGCCGTTCTTCGCGCGCGCCGTGATTCACGGCATTCGCAAATGGCCCATCATCAACTCGTCGGTTGAAGGCGACAACATTCACTATCACGCCTCCATCAATCTCGGCATCGCGGTCGCGCTCGATTGGGGGCTCATCGTTCCCGTCGTGAAGAACGCCGAGGAGCGCAGCTTCGTCGGATTGCAGCGCGCCATCAGCGACCTCGGCGAACGCGCCCGCACTAAGAAGCTGAAGCCCGACGAAGTTCAGGGCGGCACCTTCACCATCACCAACCCCGGCATCTTCGGTGCGAAGTTCGGACTGCCCATCATCAATCAGCCGCAGGTCGCCATCATGGGTGTCGGCGGCATCACCAAGAAGCCGGTCGTGATCACCGACCGCGACGGCAACGATGCGATCGCGATTCGCTCCATGATGCACCTCAGCATCGGCTACGATCATCGCATCATCGATGGCGCCGTCGCCGATCAGTTCATGGATGAGGTGAAGAAGTTCTTACAGAACTGGAACGAGGAGCTGCTGTAGTCGAGCAGCCTCAAAGAATTGCGTTCGAAGGAGAACCGCATTCGACAAAGAGGTCGGCTGCCCCGCGCAGTCGGCCTTTTCCTTTCTTGACGAAAATGTTCCACGTGGAACAATTGCGAAATATCACAAAGTAACCTGCCAAGCACCTGAAAACAAACAGTGTTCCGCACTTTGGTGCTCATGAACGAACGCTCGTTCGAAGCTGGCCCCGAGCCTCAAGGAAGCTCTGATCACGTCCGGTCTCTTTGAAGGGAACGGCCCTTCATTCTCTGCGTGAGAACTCGACTTATCAGATTGTGCTGGAACGCGAAGCACCGACACTGGCTGCAATCCAGCCGCGCAGCGGCGGGATGAAGTTAGCCGGGGCCGTGAGGCCCCGGTCGGAGCGGAAACAAGTCCGAGCCGCAGAGCGGCGACACGGACTTTCGTAACAGCCTGGTAAGCGCCAGGCAAAGTGGGAAACCGAGCTGAGCCGCGGAGCCGAATGACGATGGGGTGGAGGAGCGGCGAGACCATCCTCACTCAGACGGCCTCCAGGCCGTTCGTAATGGCAGTGGAATCGTGCGGCTTTAGCCACTTAGGGACCTCGTCTTAACTCGACCACCCTGCCCCTCACTCCAGCCGATTAATCACCGACGCCACATACCCCGCTCCGAAACCGTTATCGATGTTCACCACGGTCACATTCGACGCGCACGAGTTCAACATCCCCAGCAGCGCCGCAATCCCCTTGTATGAAGCTCCATAGCCCACGCTGGTCGGCACCGCGATCACCGGCACGCCGACCAACCCTCCTACAACGCTGGGCAGCGCGCCTTCCATTCCCGCGCACACAATAATGACTCGCGCCTGCGTCAACACCTCACGTCGCGCCAGCAGGCGATGAATGCCCGCCACTCCCACGTCATAGACATGCCGCACCTCGTTGCCCATGATCTGCGCCGTAACCACCGCCTCCTCCGCGACGGGAATGTCGCTCGTCCCAGCCGACACAACAACGATTTTGCCCTTGCCGTAAATCGTCGCGTCGCGCGTCAGAGTGATCGCGCGCGCCAGCTCGTGAAACACGGCTTTACGGAACTTGCGCTTCACCGCGCGAACCTGCTCCGGCGAAACCCGCGTGGCCAATACATTGCGGCCGTGCTCTGCGAGTCGTGAAAAGATCGTCGCCAACTGCTCCGGCGTCTTTCCCGGCCCGAAGATGATCTCCGGCATTCCCGCCCGTAGCGCCCGGTGATGATCGACGTTGGCAAATCCCAGGTCTTCGAAGGGCAGATGCCGCAGCTTCTGCACCGCTTCGTCGGGCGAGACTTTGCCCCGCTTCACTTGCTCGAAGAGCTTTTTGAGTGATGCCGCATCCATGGTGCGATTAGTTTCCCGTTTCGCGCTACAAGTTTCAAGTGGAGGCTCCACGTCGCCCCGTCAGAATTGAGTTGGGTTTCAGAGGCTGTCGTAACCGGCTGAGGAATCTTGCGGCGGAAAAACCTTTGAAAACCGATCAAAGCAGCCGCGAAGCGGCGGAAGCGAAGTTAGCCAGGGGCGTAAGCCCCGGGTCTGGTGTGAAATTGACCTGAGCCGCGGAGCCAGGGTCCCCATCGAGCGCCGTCTTTGCGCTTGATGGGGTGGAGGAGCGGCGACACGGGTTGCGACGCAGTCTCTTCATCCTGGCGAACATTCCACACAACGATTCATGTCTTGAGCATCCCATGGTTCATTTCCACCGCCTCGCACAGCGCCGCAGGCGCGGCACATTCCAGCCCAGCACGCAGTGCTGGGTAATGCGGATAGAATCATTGAAGTCCTGTAGGGACGACACCATGCCCGATCCAACTTCGCGAACCCTCACCGTCGCCATCACTGGCGCCAGCGGCTCCATCTTCCCTAAACACTTATTGGATGCCCTGGAGCGCGACGAGCGCGTGGGCACCATCAACCTCATCCTCTCTGACAGCGGCCTGCGCGTGATGGCCGAAGAGCTCGGCGTCTCCGGCCGCAACGAAATCATCCCGAAACTCCTGGGTCGCACCAGCAACAAGATTCAGCAACAGAACAATAACGATATCGCTGCCAACGTCGCCAGCGGATCGTACGCCACCGACGCCATGATCGTTCTCCCATGCAGTATGGGAACGCTGGCCCGCATCGCCAACGGCATGGCGATTCAACTCATCGAGCGCGCCGCCGACGTCTGCCTCAAAGAGCGCCGCCCGCTGATCCTCTGTGTGCGCGAAACCCCCTTCAATCGTATTCACCTGCGCAACATGACGCTCGCGGCCGAAGCCGGAGCGACCATCTTCCCCATCATCCCGGCGTTTTACTTTCACCCCGCCTCCACCGACGAAATCGCGCGCGAGTTCGCCAACCGCGTGCTGGCCCACGTCGGCCTGCCGCAGCCGGGCGCGTATCAATGGAAGATGGAATAGATGCAGATTGATTTACAACCAGCCATCTCACAAGCGCTTTATGTCAGGGCACGGCAACGTTTTGGTCACGGCCCCGCCGTGCTTTGTGTCAGGGCACCGCGATGCCTTGGTCAGGCCACCGCAATGCCTTGGTCACGGCAATGCTTTGTGTCGGCACGGCAATGCTTTGTGTCAGGGGCACGGCAATGCTTTGTGTCAGCACGGCAATGCTTTGTGTCAGGGGCACGGCAATGCTTTGTGTCAGCACGGCAATGCTTTGTGTCAGGGCACGGCAATGCTTTGTGTCAGCACGGTATGCTTTGTGTCAGGGCACGGCTTCAGCCGTGCCGAAAGCTGCCGCCAAATTGCGGGCTTTAGCCCCTGCGGTACCTCGGTCTTCGCCGCTGCGGGATTTAATGGGATGAGTTCAAGCAGGACGTCGTCCCAGCGTCAGCGAGAACTTGGCACCTTCTGCCAGCTAAGACCGTCGGCGTTTGAGTAGCCAAAGGTAATGGCGTTGCTCTTGCCTTTTTCATTCGCGACGGACGCTTCAAAGTGATACTGGCCGCGAATAAGGCTGTCGCCAGCGGACGGCGGCGCCTCGAATTCCAACGTCAAACCATCAGGAGATGGAACGTTGCTCACCACCGCGCTTCCGATGGTTACGGTGTTGCCGGTGGCAGTAAATCCTTTGCCGCTCACTCTGATCGTATCGCCCGGCAAAACGCCCACGTTGGGATAAAGCAGCGAGATCGAAACCGGGGCAGGCTTTGCAGTTACGGTTAGCGTCACGTCGTTGCTGCGCACCATGGTTCCAGCAACCTGAATCTGATACCCTCCGGGCGGAAACGGGACACCGCAGAAAGTCGGATGCCGGTCGTTAACCCGCGGACATTCGATGATGCCCACCCGCTCGGGAAGCACCGGAACACAATTGCCGCCGATGTCGACATAACCAGGCCTGTCGCAACTCTCAATCCTTTTGGACGGCGGAATTCGGAAGCTCATCGACTTCCCGTCCGCAGCGACCACCGGAGGCGCCATCGTCATATCCGGGAGGACCACGAATCGCGGCTCGAGATCGAAGTTCTTCAAAGCAAAACCGCTGCCGTAAAGTGTGACCGTCGCGCCCGGAGCGGCCGTCTGCGGCTCGATGCTCGTGATCACGATGGGCGGCTTCAGCTCGCACGTTTTCATCATCCTCTCCACATCGCTCAAAACCTGCCTCAGCTCCGGAGAATCCTTCTTGGGCAGGGCGTTCACGTCGTTTGTGTCGTAGGCCAGCGCGATAATGTATTCACTCTCCGGTCCTGCACCCATCGCGTACGATCCAAACCACGCAGGTTTACCATC
Organism: uncultured Acidobacteriaceae bacterium; assembly: GCA_963849815.1. Lineage (GTDB taxonomy): Bacteria > Acidobacteriota > Terriglobia > Terriglobales > Acidobacteriaceae > Bog-257. The sequence goes on from CAWKIR010000018.1 coordinate 51,382, forward strand.
CGAAGGGAACTTGCAGCCGTAATCAACATTCGACTTCGTGTCATCGGTATAGAGCGGCCATAATCGGATCCTGCTCGTCCCGATCATCTTCCCGGGCTGAGCACAACTTGTCATCCATGGTCCATCGACCTCCCGCATCACTGCTTCGACGCTTGGCAGTACACTGGCAATATCTTCCAAGCTGCCGAATGCCCTGGCGTGCGTATGGATCGGATCTATGGTCAGGACATAGTTGCCGTGTCTGAGCTTTACCAGCGGCGGGGACGAAGCATCGACGGTCCAACCGGGTAGGATCGTCATCCCGACATACTGGTTTTCGAAGTTGCTGCCTATCGCTGGTGGGCTTTGCGCGAAGGAAACGCTAATCGCCGCAAATACGACAATGACGAACGCCGCAGTCTTGCCGGGCATAACGCGAAATATAGCATGGAAAGCTCCAAGCCCTTCTGGCTTTTCCGGGTTTGGACTTCACCCTCGGCAAGGCGTCAAGAGGTCGCTACGAAACTCGATTTCGACTTGTTTTGAAGGGACGCAGCCTTAGCGGTGCGGTTACTACTCCTTCTAGATTTGTCATCACGAACCGACTTTAGTCGGTGAGGGATCTGCTGTTTCGACTCTTGAGCAGACTGTTCAAGTCGTGTCTGACATAAACCAGTCCTCGAAATCATCCCCCATCACAACCGACCGGGACATGCAGGCTTGCAGCCGTTCCCACGAAGTGAAATGATCTACGCCACATGCGACCCCTGCTTGCGCTGCTATGGCTCCTTCTGTCCTTTTGCGCCGCGGACGCGCAGGACCTGCTGTTGATGCAGCGAACCTGGGCTAACAGCCCCGCCCACGAGTCGAGCGACTGCGTGCAGGTGGAAGCCGATGGCTCGTACCACTTCGAGCACACGCCAATGTCCCCGGGGCAAACGGGCACTCGCCAGATTCACGCCGGCAAACTCAGCGAAGAACAAATGAAGCAGCTACAAGGAATTCTGGACGAGCCGGAGTTGCAATCATTGACCACGCCAAAACCCGGTGCGGGATCGATGATGGGCGGCGCCTCCTTCGATCTGCTCTGGGTCATCATTGGCCGCAATGGCCAGTCTCAAACTCTCTACTTCAACAGCGGCGGAGAGAGCAGCAAGTACCCCACCGGAACACGGCTTCCCAGCGTCTATCAGACCCCGGCCATTAAACCGCTGCTGGACTGGTACAAACAAACCAGCAAGCGCAAGAACGACCTCGACAAAGCCGCCGCCGCGACCTGCTCAATCCAGATACGGTGGTATTGAATTCGGAGCCCTCCACTCCTTTGCTTTTCAATAACATAGCCCTGTGATCTGGGTCACCATTCAATGTGAGATTGTCCCGCTAAGCCGCCAATTCCGCCCGTTCACTCCATCCTGCTTGGCCCTTTCGGCTCGCGGTCATTACTCTAGTAAGAGTAGAGAAGTGTGGAGCTTAGCCCACTGTGGCGTGGCACCACCATCATCCAAACTCGAGAGGCGTAAATGCACAAACCCGTAAAGTATGTTGAAAAGGCTGTCACCGTTGCCGCCAAGGGCGCATGGGTAGTCTTCGACAAACTGAACAGCATCCATCCCAATCCTTCGTTTACGCCCAAGTGGTCCGATAAGCCTCTGCTCAAGTCTTACCAGAAATCCAAGCCGCCGCTGGGCTGGCCGCGCAGCACCGATTCGCTTTGCCCCAAGTGCGTACCCGACATTCGCCAGCAGATCATCGACGGCAAGCTGCCGGTCGAAGTCCTGATGAACGAGAAGGCCGGCGAGATCAAAGCGCAGATCATCGAGCGCGATGGCAAGATCCTGATGGTGAAAGACTGCCCCATCCACGGCCACTTCGAAGACGTGATGGCCATGGATACCGCGTTCTTCAAGCACCTGGAAGACGTTTTCCCCGGACGCGACATCCGCGCCCACAATGACGAGAAGCTGCATCATCACGGCTCGAGCACGGTAAAGCATGGCCGTGGCTCGGTGCTCACCATCGACCTCACCAACCGCTGCAACATGATGTGCGATCCCTGCTTCATGGACGCCAATCAGGTTGGCTTCGTCCACGAGCTCACGTGGGACGAGATCAAGACCATGCTCGACAACGCCATCACCATCAAGCCGCGGCGTCAGATGTCGGTGCAGTTCTCCGGCGGCGAGCCCACGTTGTCGCCGTACTTCCTCGACGCGGTCGCGTACTCGCGCAAGGTCGGCTACAACAGCGTCCAGGCTGCTACCAACGGAATCGAGTTTGCCAAGAGTTTTGAGTTTGCCAAACAGGCCGCGGAAGCCGGCCTGCGTTACGCCTATCTCCAGTTCGATGGCATCGGCAACGCTGCTAACTCGCATCGCCTGGTCGGCAATCTGTTTGATGTGAAGTTGCAGGCCATCGAGAATCTGCACAAGGCCGGCGTCGAGATCGTCCCCGTCGTCACCATCGTCAACGACCTCAACAACGAGCAGGTTGGCCGCATCATTCAGTTCGCGCTCGACAATCCCAAGCGCATCTCGTTCCTCTCGTTCCAGCCGGTTTCGTTTACCGGCCGCGACGAGGCCATCACCGATGAGCGCCGTGCCGCGCAGCGCTACACCTTGTCTCACCTGGCGCACGACGTCAAGAACCAGACCGGACTGGGCGAGCCCACCCGCGACTGGTTCCCCATCTCCTTCATGAGCACCTTCTCCGACTGGGCTGACCTGGTCCACGGCCCCGACAAGGATTGGGGCTCGCTAAGCTGCGGCTGCCATCCCAACTGCGGTGTCGGCATGGCCGTCATGATCGACAAGGAAACCAAGGAAGCAGTACCGGTCACGGCTTTCCTGAACGGCGATACCATCGCCAAAGATATTGCGAAGGTAAACGACGCGGCCCGCGGCAAGTGGATGTCGATTGCCGGCATGACCCTGGCGCTGCTGAAGAACTACGATCCCTTCAAGTCGCCGACGCATTTCAAGTTCACCGATCTGCTGAAGAAGTTCGACAAGACCTTCGGCGCGACCGGAAAAAGCTACGGCAAGGTAAGCGGTGATCGCACGGAGACCGACATCGAGAAGCGCCGGCGCGATCGCTGGAACTTCCTCTTCGTCGCCGGCATGTGGTTCCAGGACCTGTTCAACTACGACTTCCGCCGCACCGAGCAGTGCATCATTCCCTACGCCACGCAGGAAGGCGAGATCAGCTTCTGCGCCTACAACACCGGCGTCGGCTGGCGCAATATCGTCGAGAAGATGCACATGACTGCAACTCTGACCAAGTGGTACGAGGAGCACGGCCGTCACGAAATCTTCGCCGGCGGCAAGAAGGTCGGCCTCGAAACCACCGCGCATACCCTCAAACTCGTTGACGACCACGTCAACGCCGCCGCTAACGATACGCTTGACAAGCTCGGCATCGCCAAGAACGCGCGCCAGGAGAAGTTCGCGGCTCGCGACGCGAAGGTCAAGGCCGAAGCCGAGAAGGCCCGCATGATGGCGCTCTACAAGGAGCACGTCCTGGGTGAAAAGCCGGTCAGCCAGGAAGGATTTATTCCTCTCGGCAGCATCGGCGGTGTTGCGCCCGCGGCGCCCGCAGTGGAAGAGCGCGAAGCCGTCTACGGAGACTAGTTCCCTTTCAGCATTCGTTCTGAATGACTGGCCGCGAAAGCGGCCATTTTTTTGCTTGGCAGGGCCGCTGAAAATTCCGACCTTATGCCTTGCGCGGGTAGAGCGGTGCTTCGGCGCCGCGTCCAAGCCCTTTATTCTTGCCATCACGAGTGGGCTCCAGCCCGCGAGGGATATGCTTTCGTCTTTGGCGATAAGATAGGCTCGTATGGTCGAAGGCGACTGCAATCTCGTGTCCTCTCGCGATCTCGAAACCCTACTCGCCGACCTGAAACTATCCCTGCCCAATCCGTCGGCCAGCCTCTTCCCGCCTGATTCCGCCACTTGGAAGATCAATCGCGAGTCGGCGCTCTTCCTGGCGGCAGGCCGCGCCGCGCTCTTGCAACTCGCCCATCCCTGGGTCGCCACTGCGATTGCGGAACATTCCAGAACCCTTAACGATCCCATCGGCCGCTTTCACCAGACTTTTCGCGTGATGTTCACCATGGTCTTCGGCTCCGTCGAGCAGGCCCTCGCCGCATCGCGGCACCTGCACCGCCGCCACCAGAGCATTCGCGGCACGCTTCCCCGAACGACAGCCCGATTTCCGCAAGGAACACCCTATGAAGCCAATGAACTCTCCGCGCTCTGCTGGGTCTATGCCACCCTTATCGACAGTGCGCTTCTGGCTTACGAACTGGTGCTGCCGCCGCTGCCTGACGCCGAGCGCGAACGGTATTACGCCGAGAGCTGCCTCACCGCCACGCTCTTCGGCATTCCCCACGAACACTTGCCGCCAAACTGGCTCGGCTTCGGCGAATACATGGGATCCGCGTTGCAATCGGACATGCTGGGCGTTAGCGCCGCCACGCGTGAGATGGCACATCGACTGAAACACGGCGCCGGCCTCAAAGTGCGGCCGCCGTTCTGGTATCGCGCGTTGACAACCGAATTGTTGCCGCCGCGCCTTCGCCAGGAGTTCCAATTCGACTACGGAGAGCGCGAACGAAACTCCGCGGCGCGAGCCCTGCGGTTGCTTCGTCAGATTTATCCGCGCTTGCCCGCGTCGTTGCGCTTTGTCGGCCCTTATAACGAAGCCCAGTCGCGATTGCACGGCTGCCCGCGGCCAAGCTGGACGATACGTCAGAGCAACAAGCTCTGGATCGGTCAACCCTTGCTTCTGAGTTCAACAGATCAGGGCTGACCCACTACCCTTCGCATCTTCCCGAGCTTTCTATACAGGCAAAAATCGCCGAACCTCGCATCCAATTTCGGTGTAGCATGTACAGCAGCATTTGTTCTGGTTCGTGGGGAACCGTTCGCCAACGTCGGCGGGAATTACGCGATGAACATTCTCCTCCTCTCCATGCCCGACTCATTCGAGCACATGCCGACCGTCGCGGTCCGCATGCCTAACGGCGCCCTCACCTCGCTGGCCGGAAATATCGACGCGCATCATAACGTCGCGGTCGCGGACCTCATCCTTGTGCAGAAGGAAGTACGCCAGACCGTCGAGCAGCTCGTGGCTGAGCATAACCCCCACATTGTGGGACTATCTGTAATGACCTTCCAGCGCAAGACCGCGATGCAAATCATCGCCCTGGTGCGCTCCCTGCGTCCGGACGTGCGCGTGATCGTCGGCGGCTACGATCCCAGCCTGGCGCCCGCGGCCTACATGAAGAATGGCAACGGCGTGGATTTCATCGTGCGCGGCGAAGGCGAAATCACCTTTCGCGAGTTGCTGCGGGCCCTGGAACACGGCGAGCCTTACGACAAAATCCTCGGACTCACGTATCTCGCCAACGACGGCTGGCATGAAAATCCTTCGCGCCCGGTTCATAGCCTGGAGGGCGATGAGATCCGCTTACCCAAGCGCAACGCGCGGGTGCTGAACAACTACACCATGATGGGTCGGCCGGTCGATGTGGTCGAGACGTCGCGCGGCTGCACCTTCGACTGCGGCTTCTGCTCCATCATCGAGATGCGCGGTCGCAACTTTCATACTTACACCTTCGATCGCGTTCTGGCCGATATTCGCGACGCCCACGATCACGGCGCCCGCGCCATCTTCATTGTCGACGACAATATCAGTCTCAACATCAAACGCTTTGAGGCACTCTGCCAAGCGATCATTGACGCCGGACTGAATGACATAACCTACACCGTGCAGGCCATGACATCGCCCATCGCAATGCATGGCGACACTCTGGCGCCGCTGATGCGGCGAGCGGGGTTTCGCTACGTGTTTCTCGGCATCGAAAACATTCTCGAAGACGATCTCCAGTTCCTGAAGGCGGCCGCTAAGAACGAATTTCGCGAAGCCGGGCGCAAGACCGGTAATGCCACCCTGCGTGCGATTGACTACCTGCACAAGAACAAAATGTATGTCGTGGGCGGACTCATCGTCGGCAATCCTGACGACACCCGTGAGTCCATCCACGCGAACCTGGAATTCGCCCGCGAGTACGTGGACTGGCCCTATATCCAGCATCCCACCCCTTATCCCGGCACGCCCATGACACAAGACTTTCGCGCTCGCAACCTAATTAAGATCGAGCGGCTCGAGGAGTACGATGGCACCACCGCAGTCGTCGCCACGCGACATCTCCAGCCGGAGGAAATTGAGTTTCAACGATGGCGCTCCGAGCGCTGGATGAAGACCCGGCACATCCCAGCCGTGATTGCTCACGACCCAATATTCGTTCTCCGCAACTGGTGGAAGATGCTGGCCCACACTTTCCGAGGAAGCAGCGTCAAATCTGTCCTTGGACTGGAAAGTGATCGCAAAGTCTTTGAACGCTATCGCGCTATCCGCAGCGCGGAACGCGTTTATCTCTGATACAGCTCTCGCGCCGCCCGTGACTCGACGGATTTATTTCCCTCATCTCCTGGCCATGAAATCACGATATAACTTAATCAGGTCATCTTTTCATGCTGCCAGGTCCTGATCCTAAACAGAAGAAAGCAGGGCTCGCCCATTGGGCAGGCCGTGTTTTGCAAGAGTGCGACAAAGCCAGCGCGGGCTTTGCCCCCGATCCCGTGCATGACTTGCGAGTCGCAATCCGGCGCTCCCGTTCCATGGCAGACGGCTTCCTCTCTGCTGATCCGGACCCCGCGTGGAAGCAGATGAAGCGGCTGGCCAAGCCGCTCTTCAGCCGTCTGGGTGAGCTACGCGACACCCAGGTCATGTTGGAGTGGGTGACGAAACTCTCACAAGCCGGCGACCCCGTTGGGGAAAGTTTGTCCGGCGCGCTGGCGCAGAAAGAGACTGCGCTGAAAGTTGCCGCGCAGGATGCGCTTGCCGGTTTTGATCGCAAACACTGGGCATCGCTGAATGCGCATCTGGCATTACGAACCGGCCGGATTCCCTTGGAAGGACTGGTGTTTCAGCATCTCGCGCTGGAGCGTTGGATGGAGGCGCACCAGTTGCACCGTCGCGCGTTGAGGAATCGCAGCGCCGTCGGTTATCACCAGCTAAGAATCGGGATCAAGCGATTCCGCTACACGGTGGAAAACTTTCTGCCCCAACGGCATGCCCAGTGGGCAAAAGATCTCCGCGAGTTGCAGGACGCCCTTGGCGAGGTCCACGACCTGGACGTTTTACGCGCCATGATCAGGGCCCATGCCGGTATCCCTGCGGGCGAACGTATGCGCTGGCAGAAACGAGTCTCGGAGGAACGGCAGAAGCGATTGGATCTCTACCGTCAGAAGATGGTCGGGAAAGCTTCGCTCTGGCAGGTCTGGCGTTCCGGACTGCCCAGCGGGCCCGCGCTGGAGGCAGCGGCAATGGAGAAGCTGAGGGCCTGGGCTTCGTTCCTCGATCCCCACGTTGCCCACACCGTCCGCATCACCCAGATCGCACTACAGCTCTACGACGGCCTCTCACATTGCGAGGTCCATTCTGCATCAACTGAACATCGCCGTATTCTGGAGGCCGCCGCCATCTTGCACGAAGTGGGAAGAAGTAAGAGTGGGGACGGACAAGCCGGCTCGCGCCCGAAGCGCGGATATCGCATGGTCTCCAGACTCGCGCCTCCGCTGGGCTGGAGCATGGAAGAAATGCGCTGCGTCGCGGTGCTGGTTCGTTATCATAGTGGCGATTTGCCCATGACCAGCAACTCCTCGTTTGTGGGACTAAGCGCGAAGTGGCGATCAGAGCTTATGCCGCTGATTGGAATACTGCGATTGGCAATCGCATTCGACCGCGCCCACGATGGAAGCATCTCTCGCGTAGCCGTCGAACGTCAGGATGGCTTCCTGGTGGTGTACGGACAAGGTCTGCGACGAATAAGCCGGAGCGGCGAACAGATTGCTCGAGCGCGATATCTTCTGGAAACAACATCGCGTCTCCCCATCGCGGTACGCCCTATGCCAGCCAAAGCTACCGCTTCTTCGCGGAGCACGAGGGTACGTCCCAAAGCCACCGCCGTCTCCCGATCCAAAAGCTGAGCTCAGGCAGCCGAGCTTCTGCCGCTCTTTTTGTAGGGATCACCAACGAATACGAATGGATATTTCTGGAGGGCCAGAACATCGCCCGCTTCGGCGTAGCGCTCCACTTCCGCCATCAGATTGGCAGCCTCATCCTTGGGCATGTTCTTGGTGACTTGCCAGAATTTGTGCGGGAAAAACCAGATGCGCTCACGATGATCGGCTTCTGTTGGGGCTACCGTTTCAGAAGTTGCTGCCATAAAATGCTCCTCCCACAATGTGAGACAAGAGAACAATCCTGAGTTCGTTTGGAATAGGGCCTGTTTTAAAGATCGTGCAACAAACTAATTATGAACCTCGCGCTGCGCATTTGTAAACGTGCAGTTGCCGTTTTGTGGCACTCAAAATGCCCCAGATGATTTCTGTCCGTCTTTTCTTCGACTTGCGACGATCACCTGAGGCAGTTCCCTTCTGGAAGTTGGCGTCCTTTCCACAACATTGAGCTTACCCCCGTCGCCAGGCGGCTTTGAAGTCTCCGGTAAAAATGGAGCTTATCCCACAATGTGGGATAGCACAACAGACCTCTTTTCTATGGTCATTTGTGCCATCCAGCGATGCGGTTTGCGAATCGCTCAATAGTCCAGTTCGGCCCGACGGCCTGTCAGTCGCTCGATGCGCTTGGCAATAGGTGGGTGAGTGGAAAACAAATTTGCAAAGCTGACACCTCCCAACAAGGGCGCAACGATGAACAGGTGGGCCGTTGAGGGCGAGGCTTGCAGAGGGATGCGCTTAGAGTCGGCATCTAACTTCTTCAGGGCGCTGGCCAAGGCATAGGGATTCCCGGTGACCTGCGCGCCGGTGGCATCGGCCTGATATTCACGCGAGCGCGACACTGCCAACTGAATCAGCGTAGCTGCAATGGGAGCGAGGATGAGCATCAGCAGCCCCATCAATCCGCCTCCGCGGTCGCGGTCGTCACGGTCGCCCATGCCGCCGAAGAGCGACGCCCAATATCCCATGCGGGCCAGCATAGTAATAGTGCCCGCCAGCGTGGCCGCAACCGAGCTGATGAGGATGTCCCGGTTCCTCACGTGTCCCAGTTCATGGGCCAGCACGCCTTCCAGTTCCTCGTCGTTCAGCAGGTTGAGTATGCCTTCCGTCATCGCCACCGACGCATGCGTGGGGTTGCGCCCGGTGGCAAACGCGTTCGGCGAATCGGTGGGAATTACGTACATCTTGGGCATGGGGATGCCCATCTTCTGCGTGAGGCGCTCCACTACTTCATAGGCGCGAGGTAGCTGCTCCCGGGTGACGGGCTGTGCCCGATACATGGCCAGAGCAATTTTGTCGCTGTAGAAATACGAGACGAAGTTCATGACTACGGCCAGACCGAAGGCAATGACTAACCCTCGCTCGCCTCCGAAAATCTGGCCCATGAAAAGCAGAAAAAGAGTCAAAGCGGTGAGCAATAACGCCGTCTTAAAGGTGTTTCCCATATCTGCTAGATAGATGCTTCTGGCGGTGAGCCGTTGCGGCAAAATCGGATGTCGTTGAGAAGCAAGCCTCGACGATCGCTCAAACAGCTACCGCCAGGAGCCTGCGACCCACACATAGCCTCCACTTCGCGCCACCCAGCGCCCCGGCACCCAAACCCGATAGTGGGATGGAGGGATTGCATAGCGGCCCGGCATCCAAACGTAGGCATGTCCATTATAGCGATAGTAGCCGGGCACCCAGACGTAACGGGCACCGGGAGCGACGGGAACGACCTGGCGCGGTGCGGGCGGCGGTGGTCCAATTCTGACGACGACTTGAGCTTGAGCCATTCCAAGCGCCAGCGACAAGCCGAACACGGCTGTAAGTAATGCTTTCTTCATTTGCAGTTGCGTCTCCTGATTCAACCTGCAATAAAGAACGCGAATCCCGGCAAGAAGTCGCGGTTTCGAATTGAGCAACGGATTTCGCCTGTGAGGATGTAGTATTTCTCCATGTCCGAGTTGCCCATTCTTCACGCTCGCCAGCAGCCAACCCACGAGGAGTTGGTGCTCGTCGGCTTTCGTCTGGACGGCGATCACGACGGTCCGCAGTTCTATACCCTGTTGGCGGTCGGCGGCGACAACGAACGGCCGCTGACGGCCGAGGGACGCCTGCTGTTCTTCACGCATCCGAAATTGGGGCCGAAGGCGCTTGCGCTTGATCCTGACTTGGCAAAGCTGGGACCGGCGCCGCAGGAAATCGAGACATTCTGCGATGTCGCGGAGGCCTTGCACCTGATCAATTCGCACAACACTGATCCCGACGGGGTGGTCCTCGATTGCCTGCTGGTATTCGATGATCTAGTGCGTGCCACGAAGCTGCATATGTCCGACCGCTACCAGGGGCTGCTGACGGAACTGACGGCACGCCTGACGGAACGGATGCAGTTGCGAGAGATCTTCAGCAGCAGCTCCCTTCGCGAGCATGTTGAAGACGCTTTGTTATGGTGCGTAGGCGCCATCGCGGTGAAGGCGCGGATGATCGACGAGTGAGCGACGAACGTCAGGTCCTGACACACAGTCGCAGGGCTCCAGAGCGTGCCGTCTCAGTTTTGTCCTACCTTATCCTTCTTGGCGGAATCGCCACCATCGGAATCGCCCTTTACATGGTGCTGGTCTGCTACAGCAGCCTGCCATGGTCGGACGGCTGGACGCAGGTTTTCGTCGCCGCCCGGGGAGAAAACCCCTTTTCACTGCGGTGGCTCTGGCAGCAACATAACGAACATCGACTGCCGATACCCAAACTGTTTCTAGCGCTTGATCTGCGGCTGTTCGGCGCGAGGCAAGAGCTGTTATTGGCCGCGATCTTCACCATCCAGTTATTGCACCTTTGGTTGCTGAGCTGGAGCATGCGGGCGCTCGGCGGCTGGCGAGGGCCGCTGTGGCGGACGGGCGTAGGGCTCGCCGCCTTCTGCATGTTCTGTCCCACACAGTGGGAGAATCTAATCTGGGGCTTTCAGACTTGCTTCGTCCTGCCTGGACTCTTTGCAACGCTGTCGTTTGCAGGACTGCTGCTCTATTGGATGCGCTCTCGACAGGCGCGAGTAAGTGGTCCGCGGAAATTCATTTTCCTCTCCGCGGCTGCAGCTGTTGCGGCTACATGGTCGCTGGCCAACGGCAATTTGCTGGCACCGATTCTGATTGCGGGGGCTCTATTGCTGCGCCTGCGCTATTCCGTTATGGTGACCTACCTAGTAACCGCCGTACTCAGTACTACGCTTTATTTTCACGGATACATCCGGCCAACCGAGACCTCCGATCCTGCGTCTTCCATACGCTCGCCCATCAAGCTGATCGAATATGTCGGCACCTACTTCGGAAGCAGCTGGGGCTACGGGGAGAGCTGGACGCATCATAACCTTCAAGTTGCGCTGTATGCGGGACTGACCGGCCTGGCGATTGCGGCACTGTTCCTGGCGCGATTCAGACGAATGGCTGAGGCTTCTCGGGCGTTTTCTGTGCAACTACTCCTCTTGTTGTTGTTCTGCATCGGAACGGCATTTCTTACCGCCTTGGGACGGGTTAATTTTGGTAACGGCCAGGCGTTTGCGCCACGATATCAGACGGTGGCACTACTCTTCTGGTGCTGTCTGGGATGTTTACTGTTGGCGGTTTCCAATGGAATGTCGAAGCGGCTTCCGTTGCTCGCCGTGCAGATGCTATTGGTTGGCGTGTTACTGCGAGGAGCGGTGCTGATGCGATTCCCATTGCGCGAGGCTAGAGAGCACGCTTTTCAGCAGCGTGCGGCAGCGGCCGCGCTGATCACTGGAGTAGATGACCGCGAGCAGATTGAGCACGCATTTCCGCATCCCGATTACGTCCTGAGCGTTGTTCCGTATATGCGCGACAAACGGCTTTCAATTTTTGGGGAAAGTCATCGACCAATATTGGGCGCGTCGGTCGAGTCCGTCGTTCAGCTAGCAGGGCAAGATCAGTGTCGGGGCACCGTGCAAGCAGTTTCATCGGTCCAAGATGGGGGAGAACAAGGTCTGCACATTACGGGTTGGGCATGGGACCTAAAGGGGAGCCGGCCACCGTCCTACATTGTGGTAGTAGCCGATGGAAGGATGGCTGGGGTCGGCGCCATGGGCGATTGGAGCCCAATCATACGCGCGGCCAATCCGTATATGAATACCAGCTTCGTAGGATTCACTGCCTATGCGAAGAATGTGCCTCCCGCAAGCCCGGTGAGCCTATACGCTGTTCTCCACGCAACCCCGGAGCAAGCCTGCTACGTCGCGACGATTCAGCCGTCTCGATGATCCTCGGCGAAGAGCTACTCCGAGGTGAAGTAGTCCACGGTGATGGGATTTTCGAAGAGTGAGTAATCGCGCGTCACCACGGTGATGCCGCTGTCGGTGACGTGATATTTTTGCCGGTCGGCTTCGGTGTCATAGCCGATGACCGTTCCTTCGGGGATCTGCACATCGCGGTCGATAATGGCCTTGCGGATGCGGCAATGGCGGCCGACATTCACATGCGAACACAGGATGCTGGTGTCGAGCTGGGTGTAAGAGTTAACTCTGACGTCCGGTGACAGAATGCTGTTCTTCACCGCTGCGCCGGAGATAATACAACCCATGGACACGATGGAATCGCGCGCCTCGCCAGTGCGTCCAGGATCGTTAAAAACAAACTTGGCGGGAGGATACTGCCGCATGTGAGTACGGATCGGCCACGCGTTGTCATAGAGGTTGAATACCGGTGCCACCGAAACCAGATCCATGTTCGCCTCGTAATACGCCTCCAAGGTCCCCACGTCTCGCCAATACAGCGCTTCCTTCTTGTTTTCGTCGATGAAGTTGAAGGAATACACTTTATAATCGCCGACCATTCGGGGCAGCACATTGTGGCCAAAGTCGTGACGCGAAGTGGCATCTTCAGCGTCCTTCAACAACGCCGGAATCAGTACGTCGGTGTTGAACAGGTAGATCCCCATCGACGCGGAAACCATTTGCGGATCGTAGGGAGAGCGTAAGTCCGTCATCTCCGGCTTCTCTTGGAAGCCCACCACCCTGCCGATGCGATCGATCTCCACAACTCCAAAATGCTTGGTCTCCACGGGATCCACCAGAATCGTCGCCAGCGTCACGTCGGCGCCTGAGTCCTTATGCTGGCGCAGCATCCGGTCATAGTTCATCTTGTAGATGTGATCGCCCGACAGGATCAGCACATGGCGCGGCTGCTCGGAACCAATGGAATAAATGTTCTGATACACCGCGTCGGCGGTTCCCATGTACCAGTTCTCGCTGACCCGCTTCATGGGTGGCAGGATCTCGATAAACTCACCCAGCTCGCGGCCCACAATGTTGCCCCAGCCTTCGCGGATGTGCCGATTCAAAGAGAGCGCTTTGTATTGGGTAAGGATGTAAACGCGCCGCAGGTCGGAGTTGATGCAATTAGAGAGGGTGATATCGATGATGCGATAGATGCCGCCGAAGGTAACGGCAGGCTTGGCCCGGTCCCGGGTCAACGGGTAGAGACGTTCGCCCGCTCCGCCTGCCAGCAAGACTCCAAGGGTGTCTCTCATCTGCCGGTGCCCCTAACCCCACGACCGAAGCCGCATCTTAGCACACACTGTCACCGGCGCCCGTGCGGGGCAACCGTTCCGGCTGTGAGGTCACCCAGCCTCCTCGACACTGATGCGAAGCTCCTTCAGAAACTGCGCGTCTTGTGTCGTGATTGTGAAATCGGCGGAGGAACGTACCGGCATGTTCCCCTCTTCCTCGCTCTCGGGGCGCTCGTTGAAGGCGATCGTAGCCTCCAGCACAACGAATACGTCGTATCCGCCCTCTTTGATCCGGGAGATCACCTCGGCAATCTGCTCGGAGTCGGAAAGCGAACCATTGATGGCCTCCCCTAACTCCGTAATCATGCTCTTGAGTTGCTTGTCCATCATTTCACCTGAGCCTTTCGTGGGCCCGTCGATACAGAAATGTTCGCACACCTCGATGTAACCTGAAAGACCTGTTACGCCCGGCGAACCCGCATTTGTACTAGGTAGGATGCCGAAGATCGAAGGCGGGTTTGGCCGGCTGCCGTGCCGCTGGCCCGCGGAACAGACAAGCCCGACTGCTAGAATGACCATGTTAGTAGCGACGGCCGGCACGAAAGGTCAACTTTGCCATCCCCTGATCTCAGCACGCAAGGACGCGCCCTGTTACGGGTGGCGGGACGCAAGACGGGAGAAAGCCGTTGGGTCAGGGCGTTCTATAAAGCCGGCACTGTCACCATCCGGAACGTGAGCCGGGTACTGCATGTGCTCTGGCTGGAAGTGACTGGATTGTTCTTTCTGGCGCTGGCGTGCGTTGGCGCAGCCGCTGCCCTCCGGGAATATCATCGCCGCAGCCTGGGCAACGGCTCGGCGGGAAAGATGCTGCTGGCCGCAACCTTCGCCCTGCTGTTTGCCTACTTCGGGGTGAGTTCGTTCTGGCGATCGCGAAAAAAACAGCGCTCATGATGCTCGGAAATTGTGACGCGCGTCATAGCTGGCGGCCTGTTCCCGTGCCCATAATGTAAGCATCCCTTAATAACGAGGCCCTATTCCGATGGCCGAGACCAAGCCGAAAAGCGCTGTAGCCACCAAACCCTCCGCGACCCAGGAAACGTCTTCGCACATTAACGTTCAGCCGCTGTACACCCCGACCGACCTCGAAGGGTCCGATTACGATCGCGATGTTGGCTATCCCGGGCAATTCCCTTATACCCGCGGCGTGCAGGCGACTATGTATCGCGGTCGGCTTTGGACGATGCGGCAGTACGCCGGAATGGGCGACGCCGAGGAGTCGAACCATCGTTACAAGTATCTCCTGAGCCAGGGCACCACCGGGCTCAGCGTGGCTTTCGATCTGCCGACACAAATCGGGCTGGATTCCGATAACGCGCTCGCCATGGGCGAGGTGGGAAAAGTGGGCGTTGCCATCGATTCCATCGAGGACATGATGCGCCTGTTCGACGGCATCAACCTTGACAAGATCTCCACTTCGATGACCATCAATGCCAGCGCCGCCATTCTGCTGGCCCTATACATCGTGACGGCGCAGCGCAGCGGAAGTGAGGTCCGCAAACTTTCCGGCACCATACAAAACGACGTGCTGAAGGAGTACATCGCGCGCGGCACGTATATTTACCCGCCGCATCAGGCGATGCGCATCATCACCGATATTTTCTCTTATGCCAACGAGCATGTGCCGGAGTGGAACACGATTTCCATCTCGGGTTATCACATGCGCGAGGCGGGCTCCACGGCGGTGCAAGAGGTAGCGTTCACCTTGGCCAACGGAATTACCTATGTGCAAGCGGCCATCGACGCCGGTCTCGACGTCGACCAATTCGCCCCGCGGCTGTCGTTCTTTTTCAACGCCCACAGTAATTTCCTGGAAGAGGTGGCGAAGTTTCGCGCGGCCCGGCGGATGTGGGCGCGCATTATGCGCGATCATTTCGGCGCCAAGAATGCCAAGTCGCAGATGCTGCGCTTCCACACCCAGACGGCTGGCTCGACGCTCACCGCCCAGCAACCGGAAAACAACATCGTTCGCACCGCTTTACAGGCGATGTCGGCGGTGCTGGGCGGCACGCAGTCGCTGCATACCAACTCCTTCGATGAGGCGCTGGCGTTGCCTACCGAGCAGTCGGCGCGAATCGCGCTGCGCACCCAGCAGATCGTGGCTTGCGAATCGGGCGCGCCGCAGACCATCGATCCGCTCGCCGGCTCCTATTATGTGGAAGCGCTGACCAATCAGATCGAAGCGAACGCGCTGGCCTATCTGGAAAAGATCGACGCCATGGGCGGCATGTTGAAAGCCATCGAGCGCGGCTACGTGCAACAGGAAATCCAGAATGCGGCTTATGAGTACCAGCGCGCCGTCGACCATAAGGAAGCAATTGTAGTGGGAGTGAACTCATTCGCGCTGGATGAAGAAAAGTCGATTCCTTTGCTGCATATGGACGAATCGCTCGAGCGCAAGCAGGTGGAACGTCTGCGCGCCTTGCGGGCCAAGCGCGACCAGGCAAAGTGGCAGGCGGCGATCAAGCAGGTGGAAGATACCGCGCGTGGCCCTGCAAACCTGATGCCGGTGATTGTTGAAGCCGTCGAGGCCAACGCCACCGTCGGCGAGATCTCCGACGCCATGCGGCACGTCTACGGCGAGTATCACGAAACAGTGATCATCTAGCCGCGTTTCGCTTTGCGCTTTGCGCTCTTCGCTCCTCACGTAGTCCTGAACCTATCCTCGTTTGCGCATCCCCACCCATCCGCCTTGTACAATAAAGAGTTTCATCATCATCTGCAGAACGGCTGTTAAAGGAGCCCTACTTGATTGCTCGCTATACCCGCCCGGAGATGGGCCGCATCTGGAGTGACGAGAACAAATTCCGCACCTGGCTGGACGTAGAACTGGCGGCCACGGAAACCCTGGCCGATGCCGGCATCGTGCCGCAATCCGCGGCCAAGGCCATTCGCGAGAAAGGCGGCTTTGAGGTCGACCGCATCAACCAGATTGAAGCCGAGGTGAAGCACGACGTCATCGCCTTCACTACCGCGGTTGCCGAGAAAGTCGGACCTGAGTCGCGTTGGCTACACTACGGCCTCACGTCGAACGACGTCGTCGATACGGCGCAAGCCCTGCTGGTGAAGCAGGCGTCGGCCATCATCCGCGAAGACCTGCAAAAGCTGCGTGAAGTGCTGAAGCGACGTGCCTGGGAGTTCAAGGACACGCCCGCCATCGGCCGCACCCACGGCATTCATGCCGAGCCAATCACCTTCGGACTGAAGCTGGCGAACTGGTACTCCGAGATGCAGCGCGACATCGAGCGCTTCGAGATGGCAGCCGAGCAGATGCGCGTCGGCAAGCTGTCGGGCGCTGTCGGCAACGCGGCTCACCTGGAGCCGGAGTACGAAGAAGCGATTTGCAAACGGCTGGGACTTAACGTGGCTTCGGTTTCCTCGCAGGTGATTCAGCGCGACCGGCACGCGTTTTACGTCACCACGCTGGCCGTGATTGCTTCAACACTGGACAAGATCGCCACGGAAATTCGTCACCTGCAACGCACCGAGGTGCGCGAGGCAGAAGAATATTTCAGCGAGAAGCAGAAGGGCTCTTCGGCGATGCCGCACAAGCGCAACCCCGTGACCTGCGAGCAGATCAGCGGTCTGGCGCGAGTGGTGCGTGCTAACGCGCAGGCGGCGCTGGAAAACGTCGCCTTGTGGCACGAGCGCGACATCTCGCATTCGTCGGTGGAGCGCATTATTTTGCCGGACTCAACCATCCTGGCGGATTACCTGCTGCACAAGACCACCCATCTGATCGACACATTGCTGGTCTATCCCAAGCGCATGCTGAAGAACCTGGAGTCGACCGGCGGACTGGTGTTCAGCGGGCAGTTGCTGTTGGACCTGGTGGAGGCCGGCGTGCTGCGCGAGGACGCTTACCGGCTGGTGCAAGCGAACGCGATGCGGGCGTGGAAGGATGATCTGAACTTTCGCGAGCTGATCATGAGCGACCCTGAGATCACGGCAAAGGTGAAACCTGAAACGCTGGAGCATGCTTTCGATCTGAAGCGGCCATTGCGCAACGTGGACAAGATATTCCGCAGAGTCTTCGGGGATCAGCGATCGGCGAAAGCATAGGCAAATACTAGATCAAGGGGCCAGCGAAGCCCTCAGCGGACAACCGCGGGAAAACTCAGAAAAGCAGATCCCTCGTCGGCCTGAAGGCCTCCTCGTGATGACAAATCAAAACGACTTGCGACGGCGCACAAAAAGGTGTGCCCTTCCTAGCCTTCGTCAACTATCCCCAGCAGTTCGGACATTTCCTCGTACAGGAAGCCTTCGCCCGGACGATAAGGCTGCACCCAGCGGCCATCGATGACAAACTGCGGAACCGCGCGCTTGCCGGTTTGACGGATGACTTCCTGGGCAGCGCCGGGCGTTTTTTCGATGTCGATCTCGGTATAAGGGATGTTGTGCTTACCGAGAAACTGCTTGGCGACACGGCTGTCGGGACACCACCAGGCTGAGTAAACAATCAACTCCATATTGGGATTGTATGACAAACCGCAGGTATCCCATCACGCCTGCGGCTGGGCGCAGAGCACGATCAGTGTCATGTCATCGTTTTGCTTGGCTCCGGCGACGAAGGTGTCGGCGGTTCGCATGATGCAGGCGATGATCTCGGCCGGCGGCAGACCCAGGCAGCTCCTGACGGTCTGGATCAACTGCTCCTCGCCCCATTCGTCTTCGGCAGCATTCATGGCTTCGCTGATACCGTCGGTGAAGGCGATGAAAACGTCTCCCGGCGCGATCGCCAGACTCGCCTGCTGGTACGAGGCATCTTCCAGTAGGCCGACCACTGTGCCACACGCTTCCAGGCGTGAGACGCGACATTCCCCGTTGCAAGGATGGAACAACATCGGCGGATTGTGGCCGGCATTCACATAGGCGAGCTGCTGCGACATTGGATCGTATTGGCCATAGAAGAAAGTTGCGTAGCGACTCGATGACGAAGCTTCGTAGACCAAGCGGTTAACGCTGCCCATCATGGCGGCAAGGTTGTCGGAGGCCCGAGTGGCTTCGCTTCGCAGAGAGGCCTGCAAGCTCGCCATCATCAGCGCCGCGGCGATGCCCTTGCCGGAAACGTCGCCAATCGCAATGCCGAGTTTTCCTGCCGGCAAGGCGAGGAAATCGTAGTAGTCGCCGCCCACCCCCAGCGCGGATCGGCAGGCACCCGCATAAGCGATGCCGGCGATGGCAGGCAGCGTCTGGGGAAAGAGACGCTCCTGCACTTCGCGCGCGATTTCGACTTCCCGGTTCAACCGCTCGCGCTGCGCTACTTCATCTGCAATCTCCGAGATAAGCTGGGCATTCTCCAGCGCCAATCCAGTCTGCGCCGCCACTGACATAAGCAAACGCAGATCGGTGCGCGAATAAGGCTCATCGGAGAGCTTCGGCCCGAGACTGATGAATCCCAACAATTTGTCTCGCGTGCTAAGGGGAAGCAGCAGTTCCGCGCTGAGCTGGGTCAGCTTGGAGCGGTCTTCTTCGGTGATTTCCGGCTCGCGATACAACCACGAATTGGGATCGTCGAAGTACACGCGCGCGGGCTCACTCTCCTTCTGAAGCAGTTTGACCGTACCGGCAGACGCAGCAAACGCAATGTCTGGAACTGCGCCATAACCGAGAGCGTAGGCTGGACGGTAGGCGCCGACCCCGTTCAGCAGAATCGCAACGCGAGGAATGTGCAGCGTCCGCGATATACGCTCGGCGACGGTCTCGATCAAGGACCGCGCGTCAACCATGCCGCGCACCCCATCGCTGAGTTCAGCCAACACTTGTTCGGCATCGTAGGCTTCGCGGAAGAATCGCCGGTCAATCCAGGCGCCGGTCTTGTCGGTCAAGCGGCGGATGGTAAAGATGGCAACCAGTCCCAGCGCAATTACGATGAGCTTCTGCGGACGCTCGCGGTTTTGCCCGATCAGGGCCAGGGCCGTCAAAGTCACGACCAGGATCGCCAACACTTGCAAGACGCGAATACCGTTCTTCGCCAATGCATATTGCAGTCCCTGGCGGAGGACGACCCGGACGTCCATCGCCCGCTGCACCACGACTACGTATGCCAGCGTGAGCGGAAAGAGTAAGAACATCAGGACGGCCAGCCCCATGAGCCAGTGGGGCAATTCAATGCGCCGCCGTATCCACTCTGCCACACTCAGCAGCAGCGCAGGAGTTAAGGCAATGGTGGCGCCCCAGTAAAGCAAACGAAGACGCCGTTTTGCATCAGGGGTGATGCTCATTGAGGACTTGGCGAAGATAAAGCTGAAAAACCCGCTCACCAGGCAGATCGCGTAGATAGTTATTGCCCCTGACATGGGGTCGACAACTCGAGAGAGTCCCTGGGCGGACGAATAGTTTGTGACCTGAGCAATGGTGACGGCCACATACCCGATTGAGAAAAGGGCGTAAGGGACGACCACAATCCAAGTCGCCCACTTCCGCCATCGGGCCGCCCCGCGGAAAAACGGCAGCGGCTCCGGGAAGAAAACGCCAAAGAGAAACATGAAAACGGGCCAAGCCATTCTCAGAGACAAATTGTAGAAAATGGCGAGTTGAAGGATTACCGGCCCCGAGTTTGCAAAGAGCGGGAAGGTACTCGGCAATTGGGCAAAGCTCAGCAACAGCCCAAGCAGCAGCCATGCCGAGGGATCGTCGACCCGAACCAGTACCACCCAGAACCCCAGTGCGATACAGAAGGCAGGCATCACCAAGGCAATAACAACGGCCACTGTTTTGGCAGTGATCCAGCTATAGGACTGAGCCATTGGTATCAGGACTGTCCGCTGCTGAAGATTTGCGTCCGGCGATCGTACGGTCACAGCCAGGGTGCTTCCTGGGACAGTCTTAAATATCTCTTCCCAGAAGACCGCTGTTCCAGTGTAAGAACGACCATTGATGGCGACCAGAATGTCGCCCTTGTGCAGCCCGGCTGCGATTGCCTTCGGGTCCGCTATTCCAACCGCAGCGCTGCCAGTAGCGGGCACGAAGCCCGGCGAGTCGATAAACCCCTGATTAAGCAGGACTATGCTTGATCCAATCTGATAAGAGAGGGCGGCCGCGAACAGGCACGCGAGCAGAACATAGCGGAATACGAGATTCCGCGAAGGTGGAGCAGATCGAGTGCCCTGCCCGCTGATCGAATCGGATGCCATGCGCGATGATTGTAGCTTGTACTGCCGGTATCTGCGGACTAAAGATACAGATCGAGAACCAGAATCTGAGGGCCTGCGGCCCGGCTGAGGCTGACAGCCGATGGCTGACGGCTGACGGCTGAGAGCTCACTCCTCAGAACAGGTGCGGGTTATTGGGATTGCCGGAATCGATGGTGATCTGCTCATTGGTATGTCGGCTGACGTACCAGCACGGCTTCAGTCCGAGCTGCGGGAACACGGAGTTGGCGCAGTTCACATCGTGGTCGCCGGCATAGTCGTATTCCGTCTTCCCGTTCTTCAATTTGACCGAGTAATACGTGTGCATGGTAACGGTTCCCAGCATCTCGCGCCTGGGTAATCGAAGCCGCAGCGAGAGGAAGTCGCCTGCGTAGAGAACCACGGCGACAATCACCACGATGATGAGGAATCGCTTCATGGAAGCCAATTGTAAGGCACCGGCGGCCATGCCAGGTCATGGCGATAGCGCGAATACGATTGTCGAAAACCGGGATCCGGCCATCATCAGAAAAATTGCGTTCCTCGGCGGCCTCACGCATCATAATGTCACACAGCGTTGTGACATGAGTGCGGTAGTTTAGTTTGAGGCTTTGAGGGCATGGGTCGAGGAAGCAACATTCGAGAGTGGCAGAGCGCGCCAGGTGGCGGAGGCCGTGGACCTGCGGTCAACTCCCCGGGCGGATGGGGCAGCGGCGGTGGACGCGGCGGCGATGACCAACCCAGTTATGGCGAGCGCCTCAAGCGCTACCGCCTGGGCGTGCTGTTGGCGTTGTCGTCGGTGGTAATGCTGTTTGTTTCGTTCACCACAGCCTACGTCGTACGCAAAGCCGGAGCCGCCTGGGACCCGGCCCGCAACGACTATGCCAGCAACTGGATACCGCTGGCCTTGCCTGCGCGCATTCTGCTTTGCAATACTTTCGTCCTGGTGCTGAGCAGCATCACCCTGGAAGTCGCTCGGCGGCGCGCTGCCGAAGATGTCGCCGTGGCGCCGATCGCCGGCATTCCGGGCATCCGCATCGACGACAATCACGCCCTTCCCTGGATTTGGACTACAGCGCTGCTCGGTCTGGGATTTCTTGCCGGACAAGTCTATGCGTGGCACATTCTCGAACGGAACAACATAACCTTCGCCTCCAACCCCAGCAGTTCGTTTTTCTTTATCCTGACGGGAGTGCACGCGGTCCATCTGCTGGGCGGCATTTTCGCGCTGCTTTATGCGGGAGTCACCAACTGGCTGCACAAGCCGCCGGAGATACGGCGCATCATCATCGACGTCACTGCCTGGTACTGGCACTTCATGGGCGCGCTGTGGATCTACATCTTCGCCTTGCTGTACTTCGCGCGATGATTTCTTCACCACGGAGTACAGAGAAAACGCAGTTTTACATTCCCGGGCTCCTCAGGGACTTAAACGGCATCGGAGGCCGTGGGATCAGAGCGTGGAAAAGAAAGCGACTTGCAGCCGGCAATTGGAGCCTTCGGCATTTGGATAGCTGACACAGATGACTGACAACTAACAAATGGGTACCGACACATGTGTAGGAACATCAAGACGCTTTTTAACTTCAGCCCACCGGTTACTGACGAAGAAGTTCGGGCGGCCGCTCTTCAGTTTGTGAGAAAGATCACCGGTTTCAACAAGCCGTCGAAGGTGAACGAAGCCTTGTTTCTGACCGCCATCGACGAGATAGCCGGCGTCTCCACCCGTCTTCTGCGCTCGCTTGAAACCACCTCGCCGCCCCGGGACCGGGAGCAAGAGGCCGCCAAGGCGAAGGCCCGCGCCGCCGCCCGCTTTGGCGATTAGCCATGTCTGGCTCTGTTGACGCGCTCGCGTCTCCGCATTATCTCTGACGTGTGTGATCCGGAGCGGAGACGGACCGCTGTCGACTGCCGAAGTCGGACGACCCGTATATAACGGCTGCGTAGTATCCTTGCCATAAGGGACTGAACGGTGCGGAACCTGGCGATGAGCGCCGGATGCAAACATGATGAGTTCGCTGGAGCAAGGGCCGCAGAATGGCAACATGCCGGAGCCGAACGGTGCCGTCCTGGTGATGCCTTCACCGCGACCCAGGCCGAGCCGCTGGGAGATTTGGAGACGCCGGATCTTCCTGGTTGTCTTCGTCCTCTTCTGTCTCGAAATCGGAATCATACTGACGGTCGCCCCGTGGACCCCGTTTTGGACGACCAACTCACTGCTGGCAGGTTTCCCGCGGGTGCGCGAGCTCCTGATGAACGGCTTCGTTCGCGGCTTGATCAGCGGGTTGGGCATCTGCGATATCGGATTGGCCGTGGCCGAGGCTGTCCTCTACCGCGATGACCCTTAGAATTGATAGCCTTGATCGGATGGCGGCGTTTGTGCCGCACCGCTCTTACTAATTACTAGTTACTAGCTGCCGCCTTATGGACTTTTTGCTCGAAATCGGAACCGAAGAGATTCCCGCCCGTATGATCGACGGGGCGCGCGAGGAGTTGGCGCGTCGCGTCGGCGATCTGTTACAGCGCGAGCGCCTCGCCGACAGTGTGGCTGTTCAGTCGTACTCCACCCCGCGGCGGCTGGCGGTGCTTGTTTCCGGCGTAGCTCCCGCTCAGCCCGACCTCAGTGAGAAGCTAACCGGACCGTCAATTAAGGTCGCCTATAAAGATGGAGCGCCCACGCCCGCTGCCGAGGCATTCGCCCGCAAAGCGAACGTGTCCGTCGACGCGCTGGAGAAGATCACGACGCCCAAGGGCGAATATCTCGCTGCGACGGTGCTGAAAAAAGGCCGTCCGGCAGCGGAGATTTTCGCCGAGTCGCTGCCCAAAGAGATCGCCGGAATCTACTGGGCGAAGAGCATGTACTGGCGCGGCAAGTCGGCCGAGCGTTTTGTGCGCCCGCTGCGCTGGCTGGTGACGTTGCTCGATGGCGAAGTCGTGCCGCTGGAGTTTGCCGGCATTCGCGCCGGCGATACGACCAAGGTCATCGCATTCTGTCATCCGGACCGCTGACGATCGGCCGCCCCGCGGATTACGTCACCAAGCTGGCCGCCGGCTCCGTGAGTCGTCAGCTCGGCCGAGCGTGAGCACCGCATTCGCAAGGCGCTCGACGCCGCGACGCGAACGATTCCCAACGCGCGCTGGCGCGAAGACAAGTCGCTGCTCGACACAGTCGTCAACCTGACAGAATTTCCGTCGGTCGTTCTGGGCAGCTTCGATCCAGAATTTCTCGCGCTTGCCGAAGAAGTTCTGGTCACGGTGATGCGCGATCATCAGAAGTACTTTGCCCTGGAAGATGCCGACGGCAAACTGCTGCCGCACTTCCTCGCGGTGCTGAATACGGCCGGCGATCCCGACGGCCTCATTCGTCACGGCAACGAGCGCGTGCTGCGCGCCCGCTTCAACGATGCCCGCTTCTTCTGGGAAACCGACCAGAAGATTCCGCTGCGCAACCGCGTGGAGATGCTGAAGTCGGTGACCTTCCAGAAAGATCTGGGCAGCTACTACGACAAGACCCTCCGCGTGCAGAAGCTGGGTAGCCTGATCGCGGAGACGATCCGCAGTGCTGGAGGCTCCGTTCGTCCTGGCATCATCTTCAAGGCGGCGCATCTGTGCAAGGCCGATCTGACGACCGAACTGGTGAAGGAGTTCACCGAATTGCAGGGCATCATCGGCGGTCTTTATGCCAAGGTGCAGGAGCTCGACCCGATTCTTCCGCGAGCGACGGTCGAGGCGATCGGCGATGCCATCTACGATCAATACAAGCCGGAGTCGATGGACGACAGCGTTCCGCGCAGCATCGAAGGCGGCGTGCTGGCTATCGCCGACAAAGCCGACAGCATCGCCGGAATGTTCGCGCTCGGCCTGCAGCCAACGGGCTCGAAAGATCCGTTCGCGCTGCGCCGCGCCGCCAACGGCATCGTGAAGATCATCGCCGAACACAAGCTGCCGTTGCCGATCAGCAAACTGTTCGCCGATGCGCGCGCGGAATACACAGGCTCAGAAGCCGAGCGGCGCTTCAAGCACGATGTCGAACTTCGGACAATGCAGCCGCGAACTTCATGCGCGAGCGCCTGGAGTTCTACCTGCGCGATGTGCGCGGCTTCGCCTATGACGTGGTGAATGCCGTGCTCGCCGCCGGCAGCGACGATGTGGTGGATGCGATCGCGCGCGCCGAAGCCGTGAGCGAGGTGAGGGACTCGGAGGACTTTGCGTCGATTTCCGTCGCGTTCAAGCGCATGAAGAACATCCTGCGGCAGGCGCCGAACGAAGAATAGCTATCGCCGAGCAAGCTCTGATAGCGACCGCTCATGGTTACCGAGCCTGCGGAAGAGGCTCTGGCGGCGGACGATGTTCGGAGACCGCGAGCGCAGTATCAGCTCTGGCTGCGCGAACAGAGGAACTACGCATGGCATGGCCCTGCTCAGATCTAGCGGACCTGCGCCGAGCCGGATCGATCTTTCTTCGACAAGGTCATGGTCATGGTGGACGACGAGCGCGTCCGCGCCAATCGGCTGGCGCTGCTGCGCGATCTGTTAAGCGAATTCTCCACCATCGCCGACTTCAGCGAGATTGTGACCGAAGGCAAGTAAGGTTGACTAAGTACAGCGCAGCTCGGGGTTCGTTTTGTGTCAGGGCACGTCTTTAGACGTGCCGCAAAGAGCTCTCTAGAGGAATCGGGCTTTAGCCCCTGCGTATGCAGGGGCTAAAGCCCTGATCCAATATGCAGCTGTGCCGGCACGACTAAAGTCGTGCCCTGACACAAGGCTGGTTTTCTCACCGCGAAGATACCGAGGCCACAGAGATCGAAAGCAACCAGAAACGCTCCGTGCCCTCCGTGTTTCCGTGGTGAATACAGACCTAACATGCAATAACTATTAACGAATAAAGGATTCCCCATGAGCACTCCTACTACTGAACTGCAAAATGCGGCCGCCAACGCGAAGGCCGTGAAATACGTCTACTTCTTCGGCGACGGCCACGCCGAAGGCCACGGCAAGATGAAGGACGAGCTCGGCGGCAAAGGCGCCGGCCTGGCCGAGATGACCAACGCCGGCCTGCCCGTTCCTCCCGGCTTCACCATCCAGACCGAAGCCTGCCGCGAGTACATGCGCGCATCACACGGTCTCCGGCGAAGTCAATCGCCAGATGGACGAAGCGCTCGAAACGCCTGGAGCAGCTTGCAGGGCCAGAAGCTCGGCGGCGCCGACAATCCGCTGCTGGTCAGCGTGCGCTCGGGCGCCAAGTTTTCCATGCCGGGCATGATGGACACCATCCTCAACCTCGGCCTGAACGACAAGTCGGTGGAGGGCCTGGCGAAGCGCAGCAACAATCCGCGCTTCGCCTACGACTCCTATCGCCGCCTCATCCAGATGTTCGGCAGCGTGGTGCTCGACATCCCCAAGCACGCCTTCGAGGAAGTTTTCGACGGCAAGAAGAAGCAGAAGAAAGCCAAGCTCGATACCGACCTCGACGCCAAGGCGCTGCAGGAAGTCATCGCCGACTACAAGAAGGTCGTGAAGAAGCACACCAAGCGCGAGTTCCCGCAGGACCCGCACGAGCAGCTGGTGATGTCGCGCGATGCCGTGTTCCGCTCCTGGCACAACGACCGCGCCAAGCACTATCGCCGCATCAACAACATCGACGACATGCTGGGCACCGCCGTCAACGTGCAGGCCATGGTCTTCGGCAACCTGGGCGAGACCAGCGGCACCGGCGTGGGCTTCACGCGCAATCCCGCCACCGGCGTGAAGGAGTTTTACGGCGAGTTCCTGATGAACGCGCAGGGCGAAGACGTGGTCTCGGGCGTTCGCACGCCGGTGCACATCTCCGAGCTCGAAAAGATCATGCCCGAGGTCTACAACCAGCTTCGCGAAATCACCACGCGCCTGGAGAAGCACTATCGCGACATGCAGGACTTCGAGTTCACCATCCAGGATGGCCGCCTGTACATGCTGCAGACGCGCAACGGCAAGCGCACCGGCCTCGCCGCAGTCCGTGTTGCCATCCAGATGGTGGAAGAAGGGCTGATCACGAAGGAAGAAGCGATCTTCCGCGTCGAGCCCAACCAGCTGTACGACTTCCTGGTACCGCGCCTCGATGAGAAGGGTAAGAAGTCGAGGATGTCCTCGCGACAGGCCTGCCGGCATCGCCGGGCGCGGCTGTCGGGCAGATCGTCTTCACCGCGGAAGAAGCGGTCGAGAGGTTCAACAAGGACAAGACCGCAAAGCTGATCCTGGTGCGCAGCGAAACCACGCCGGAAGACATTGCCGGGCATGGAAGTCGCCGCCGGCATTCTGACCTCGCGCGGCGGCATGACCAGCCACGCTGCGGTGGTCACGCGCGGCATGGGCAAGTGTTGCGTCGCCGGCGCGGGCGATATCGAGGTCGGACGAGAAGGCGCGCGTGATGCGAGTAAAGGGCAAGACGCTCAAGGATGGCGACTGGATTTCGCTCGACGGCATCACCGGCCGCGTCATCAAGGGCAAGCTCAACACGGTGCCGCGCGGACCCGACGATCCCGAACTGCTGGATCAGTTCATGAGCTGGGCCGAGCCCTTCCGCCGCATGGGCGTGCGCGCCAATGCCGACATTCCGCGCGATGCGCTGCAGGCGCGCGCCTTCGGCGCCGAAGGCATCGGTCTGTGCCGCACCGAGCACATGTTCTTTGCCGAGGATCGGCTGCCGCACATGCGCGCCATGATTCTGGCCAACAACGAGAAAGACCGCCGCACGGCGTTGCGCAAGCTGCTGCCCATGCAGCGCAACGATTTCATCGGTCTGTTCCGCGCCATGGACGGGCTGCCGGTTACGATCCGCACGCTCGATCCGCCGCTGCATGAGTTCCTGCCGCAGCGCGAAGAGCTGATGGTGGAAATCGCCCGGCTGGAGCTCACCAAGCCGAAATCGCCCAAGCTGAAAGAGCTGCGCACTCTGCTCAATCGCGTGGAGCAGTTGCACGAAGTGAATCCCATGCTTGGACTGCGCGGCTGCCGCTTGGGCATCACGTATCCTGAGATCACCGAGATGCAGGCGCGCGCCATCTTCGAGGCGGCGGTCAAAGTTGCGAAAGAAGGCGTCAAGGTCAAGCCGGAGATCATGATCCCGCTCACCACCGGATTGAAGGAAATGGCCAATCAGTCAGCCCTGGTGCGCAAAGTCGCCGACGAGGTTTTCGCGGAGAAGGAGCACAAGGTCGAATACCTGGTGGGCACCATGATCGAGCTGCCGCGCGCCTGCCTGGTGGCCGATGAGATCGCCAAGGACGCCGAATTCTTCAGCTTCGGCACCAACGATCTCACCCAGACAACCTTCGGCTTCTCGCGCGACGACGTCGGCAAAATTCTGACCGCCTATCTGGCTGAGGGCATTCTGAAGCAGGATCCGTTTGCCGTGCTGGATCGTGAAGGTGTCGGTCAACTGATGAAGATCGGCACTGAGAAGGGTCGCGCGACGCGTCCGACCATCAAGATCGGCATCTGCGGCGAGCACGGCGGCGAACCGTCGTCGGTGGAATTCTGCGCGCTGCTGGGATTCAACTACGTCTCGTGCTCGCCATTCCGCGTGCTGACCGCGCGGCTGGCCGCGGCACAAGCGGGCGCGACTGCCGAGCTGAAGATCGAAGGCGGAAGAACGAAATAGTGGTCAGTGGCTAGTTGTCAGTTGTCAGTGAAGGCCTGGTCCATGCCGGGCCTTCGTTGTCTCACATGAAATACCGCTGGTTGTTGCCATCGAATATGAGACCGCGAGGTGTCCGCTTTTGTTTTGGCTGATGGCTGAAAGCTGACGGCTCATAGCTGGCTACTGCGTTTGCTGGAGTCGTGCAATCAGCTTCTGTGCCAGGTTTTCTTCCGACTCCGACCACAGCACGCGTCCGCTGACCCCGCAATTCTTCTCGACCGCGGCGGAGAATGCGACCAGCTTGGCAATGTTGGTGCGCAAATGATTCTCCACTGGGGAAGAAAAGCGCTGGGTTTCATACACGAACGACGAGTCCAGCCCGAAGTCGACCTCGATGTGGCCGTCGTCGGTGTAAATGCCCTCGTCGAACTCCACCCCGTGCACCAGAAAACGAACCGCGGTCGGGCGTTGCACCCAACTGTCGCCCAGTTCGTTGTCGTTGGGAACCCACAAGTCCCAGAACGCCTCGAAGACAAAAGCGAAGTCATCATGCGCAAACTCGCGGGCCAGCTCAACTGCTTCTTCCGGTGAGATCCCAGGATCGAAGCGGCGCTCAAGCACGGTCGGCTCCGCCCACGACACTGGATGGACCGATAGGTACGTGATGCCTTCGCGCAAAGCAGAAAAAGGAAACTGCCGCAGCACCGCCAAGGTGCGCAACATCATCTCGCCTTCGCGGAAGCTGGGAAACCAGATGCTGAGATAGAGGGAATCAGCCATCGCGGTATTGTAGCGCGGGGCGGGCCGATAGGGCCCGGGTCTACCTTCGGGCGGGGCTGAGAGCCGTGCCCTGACACATGCATTTCTGAGATGAAGATGGCTCTAGCCCTTGGACCCTATCAGGCCAAGCGCTGCGTTGGGGTCGGCGACTTCCACAATAAGCTCGTTGTAGCGTTCGTCGTGCAGCTCGATGACGACGGTGTTGTCGGGATTGTGAACATCCCAGAAAACACGCTTCCCGTCCTGGTAGAACGTGCCCGCCGTTATCACCCCCGGAATGTTCGTCCCGGGAATGCGCAGCCCGTGCCACCATCCCCGCGCAACGCTCGGGTCGGCCCGAATGCCGGCTACATGTTGCAAGGGGATTTCCAGCGAGCTCTTGAACGCCCACAGTTTGTCGGCCCCGCGAACCGCGATCACCAGGTTGCCGCCCGAAATCGATAGATCAACCATGGGAACCTCGAACCTCCGCGTTAACAGGCTGTAGCCGCAATTGGTTAGTTGCTGGCCGCATCTTCACAACATTCCGCCAGTCTTGGTCGTCAGTATGCTGAGCGCCATCTCCAGACTGGAAATAGCTTCTTCCAGGTCCGGATGCTTTTCCAACTGCTGCCGCAAACCGCTGAGTTTACGATGAGCGTTGGCAACATGCTGGGCAGCGTCGTCAGGCTGGCTCGCTTCCGTGGGGTTTGAATTTTCTGTCATCGGTCA
This sequence comes from uncultured Acidobacteriaceae bacterium, assembly GCA_963849815.1. Taxonomy (GTDB): domain Bacteria; phylum Acidobacteriota; class Terriglobia; order Terriglobales; family Acidobacteriaceae; genus Bog-257. Next base: position 81,236 of record CAWKIR010000018.1, read on the forward strand.
CCTGTGAAACATCTTAACCCAACTCGACGCATTACAAACTGGAGGTGGCGAGTGCACGCACCCCCTGTTCACGTATCACCGCTTCGTAGATGACAAAGTATTGCGTTCGGCTGAGTTCCTGTAACCAACTCTGCGCCGCGACAATGTCCCGGTGCACAGGATTGTGATAGATGAGATAGACGGGGCGCGGCGCAGCCCGCAGCGAGCCAAGCAGGTTCGCCAGCACGTCGCCCCAGACATGCCGGGGAAAGGGATTGAAGAGATAGAGCAGGATGGGACCGGGAGGAAATTGGAGGCGACGCGCGTCCGCCGCGTGCGCCTCGATAGCGAAACACTTCTGCGAGTCGCTGTGGTAACGGGCGATGTTCTGCTGCGCGATCGCGTTTAGCTCGGCCAGCAACTCTACTCCAAGGATACGCCGGAAAGGATAGTCGGAGGCCATCAGCAGAGTTCTACCTTTGCCAGATCCGAGATCGATGAAGGTGAAGCCATCGAGGGAAATCGGCAGCGAGTCGAGCATCTGGCGAAACAGCGCGGGCTCGGAGGGCTGATATTGGCCGCCGGAAAGCCACTCGCGAAGACGCGTGCGCAACGATACCGTGGCCCAGGTGGTGTCGACGTTATGCTCGAAGTCGAAGTCGATGTCGCCGTAGCGGGATTTGCAACGCGCGGGAGTCAGATCACGGAGGAGATCGAAAAGCTCGCGGGAGTAATAGCCGACTGAGCCGGCGATACCACGATGGCGCAGCGAATCGCGGACCCAGGTCAGGATACCGGCTGAGTTGGAGGGCTTGCTGGAGTTCATTGGTCGAAAAGCTGCGCTCCTTCGCTACTCAATGCGGAGCCTGCGGGGCAGCTACCAGTTTGGCCGCTGCTTGCTCTGCGCGTGGGTAGTCGGCGGTCATGTCTCTGGCCTTGCGCTCCGCCCATTTCGCTTCGACCTGGTGGCCGCTTTGTCGCAGTGCCTGCGCCAGTATGAGATAGCCGACGTCAAAGGGGTGGAGCGTGACCGCCTGGAAGTAGTCATGGATCGCCGAGGTGAGGTCACCCATCTGTTGCGACACTAAGCCCAAGTCCAGCCATGCGGCAAAGTTGCCGGAATTCAAGGCCAGAGCCGACTGCAGGCTATCGCGGGCAGGCGCCAGATCGCCCAGATCGCGATACGCATGGCCCATGTTGGTGAGCGCCTTCGCCCGCACGGTGTTGTTCTGGCTTGCGGCCAGCACTTGCTGGTACAGGGCGATGGCCTCGCGCAGCCTGCCTTCCTGCTGGTTCTGAACCGCGACGTACATTAGCGCTGGCGGGTAGGAAGGATAGATTGCCAGCGCGCGCTGAAAGTGAATCTGGGCGTCGTCGGGACGTCCCGCCGCCAGCAGGGCATCGCCCAACTGGTCCTCGGCGGCATAATTCCCGCGGGTGACCTGCGTGGCATGCGTCCACAAGGTGACGTTGTCGCCCCAATAGTCGATCTGCCGATGCGTGCGGCCGGCCAGAACCAGCAGCAGAGTGCACGCCAGCAATGCCAGCCACGCGGGCGATAGCTGCCGGTCCTGCGCCCAATCGGCTACTCCCCAGCACAGCATGATGAACAGGCCGACGAACGGCAGATAGGCATAGCGGTCGGCCATCGCTTGCCGGCCAACTTGCAGCAAACCGATCATGGGTACCAGTGTGCCCAGAAACCACAGCCACCCCACCAGCAGATAGCGGCGCTGCCGGAACCGAATCACCAGAGCCGAGATAGCTATCAGGACCAGCAAAGCCAAGCCCGCTTGCCAAGCCTGCAGCGAGCTTCCGGGATGCGGGTACATGGGCGCCAGAGGAGACGGCCATAATGCTTTGCCGAGGTAGCGCACATAGCTGACAGCGGCATTTTCCATCCGCTCGAAGAGACTGTAGTCAGGATTGAAACCGCCGCCCTTCTGTTGCGCCTTCACGGTGAAAAACGCGCTGCCTGCACTGAGCGCCAGCAACGGCAGCTTTTCCAGCGTCAGTTCGAGGAAACTCTTGCCGGGAGCGGCTCGGAACCCGAAGAGCAGCCCGAGGCGAACATTCGCTCCAGCGGCCAGTAGTCCCAAAGCAACAAGACAAACGGCAGCGTGACAACCTGCGGCTTCGACATCAGTCCCAGGGCAAACAGGAATACCACCACGAGGTAACGGGACCAGTGCGGGTGCCGCGCGTACCATCCCCAGGCGCCCAATGCCAGCAGGAAAAACATCATGCTAAGCAGGTTCTTACGCTCGGCAATCCAAGCTACGGTTTCGGTATTGATGGGATGCAAGGCGAACAGCGCAGCGACCATCAGGCTGGGCCCGGCGCGACCGGTGGCCCGCATTAACACCCAGAACAGAAGCGCGACGTTTACAGCGTGCAGCAGCACATTGACATCGTGGTGCCCGCCGGCATTGTCCTTGAATAGCTGGTAGTCGAGCATGTGTGAGAACCAGGTAACGGGATGCCAGTTCGCCGCATCGTAGCTGGTCATCGCCCAGTAGATGGTCTCGCTCCGGAAACCGGATTTCACATGCTCGTTGTTGATGACGTAGATGCCGTCATCGTAGTTGACGAAGGGATGGTGGCGCACGGGCGAGTAGAGCGCGATGGTAATCAGGACCAAGGCCGCAGCGAGAAAAACTGGCCGCTTGTTTAGGGCTGGCGGGACCGAGGAGCCACAATCCAGGAAGGAGGGCACTGCAGAATTCTATAACGTAGGCTATGGGTCTGCCGCAGACAACAAAGACGGCGCCGTTTGAGCGCCGTCTTTGAACTATGTTGCCGGTGACCGCTAGTCGCCACTATACGCGACAGCTACGGCTTCGGCTTCCGCCGGCGCCTCTGGCTTCACGATCGGCTGGATGCGTGCCGAGCCTAGCTTGGGAAGCTTCACATCCCAGATGAGCCCGAGCCATTGCAGCGTCTTGATGCCGTACCAGTTGACGTCGAGTTCGTACCAGGCCAGCCCGTGCCGCGCCGACTGCGGATGCGCATGATGGTTATTGTGCCAGCCTTCGCCAAAGCTGAGGTACGCCACCCACCACAGGTTCCGCGAGTCGTCATCGGTGGCGAAGCGCTTGGAGCCCCACATGTGGGTCGCCGAGTTCACAAACCAAGTGGAGTGCAGCAGTATTACTGTGCGCAGGAAAATTCCCCACATCATCACGGACCATCCGCCCACGGCTAGCAGGATAATACCGAGGGTGGTGATCGGAACCCAGTGATACTCGCTGATCCAGAGATGGAACTTGTCTTTGCGAAGGTCGGGAACGTAGGCCAGCAGTTCGGTGCTCTTGTTGTGGAAGGTCTTGCCAGTGAGGATCCAGCCCATGTGGGACCACCAGCCGCCGTCGCGCGGCGAGTGCGGATCGCCCGGCTTGTCGGTGATCTGATGATGAACGCGATGAGTGGCGACCCAGAAGATCGGCCCGCCCTCGAGCGACAGCGTGGCGCAGACGGTCAGAACGTATTCCAGCCACTTGGGGCACTTGTAGCCGCGATGTGTCAGCAGGCGATGATATCCCATACCAATGCCGAGGCTGCCGGCTACCCAGTATAAGAAGAGCCCGACAAATAAGGCCTTCCAGCTAAACATGAAGAGCGCGACGATTGCGCCCACGTGGAAAGCGACCATGAAGGATGTAGTAAGCCAATTAATGCTGGTATCTTTTTGTTTCTCGCTCTGAGCCATTTTTCCCCTAAGTTGTTGCGTGCCATCCCCCGCTCGAGTGTGCGTGAGAACTGAATTGAGACTAACAAGTTAGGCGGGGTTTGTTTGTAATACTTTTGTAACGTATTGATAGTGACGGAGATTCGCCCTGTAGTGGGAATCTGCCGTCCCTGCGGGACTCGGATAAAAATCCAAGCCGGCTCAGCAATTGGCTGCGCTGAAGGGCCGCACTGCCAGGCGGCGATTCACCTATTGCTGCGCGGTGCTGCCTTCGCCCCAGGGGAAGCTGAGGGACACCGAACAGCCGTGGCCGGAGACTTGGATGGTGGCGACACCCGAGTTCTGTCCAGGAACCTTGGTTCCCACCATGGCTTGCCAAGTTCCGTCGGACAACGCGGTGGGGCTGTGGGTTGAGTCGCCGGGACTCGAATTGGTCTTGACGGTCAACATCTCGTAGGGAGTAAAGCCGCTGGCGCGGACGGCCACGACGTCAGCCAGTGCCGACTGGCGGACCACGGACAGGTTGCAGTTCTTATCGGAGGCCACGATGGGAAACGGCACCGCTTCGGCAAAGCCCGCAACCATGCCATCGGTGGAGACAACCCCAAAGCGTTTGGGCTCGCCCAGCACGGCCGTCGACTTGATGTTGATGGGATCGTCCGCTCCCTGACCTACGCATGCTCCCGGCTTGCCGGAGCAAACGAGTACGCCGCGCTTGTCGAAGCTGACCCCGGCGATGGCCTTTTGCGGCTCCTTGCCGGCAATCCAAAACCACAAATCGTAGGTCTTGTTAGGAGGGAAGCCTTTCCCGAGGAGGTTGTACATCAGGACGGTTCCCGAAGCATTGTGCTCGCGAGGGCCTTCATGGGTGGCGAGTTGGACTCCGGGACTGTTCCTGCCCCACATCTTCTGGTCGAATTGCTGGGCGGCGAGCGGCAAGGCGAAACAGCAGCAGTTCAGAATCGCTGCCGCGAAGCAGATGAAACTTCGATTGGTCAATTTTTTCCCTTCGCTGGTGGGGCCGGCAGCGACGCGCCGAAGAGCAGGACATCTCGCGCGCGCAGAGTCACGGTATCGTCAAAGCCCTCCATGATGAGAAGATCGTTGCCTACGATTTCGAGGGTGGCTTTGCCCTCGTTGGTATCGAACACGTAGAGATTGCGAGGGCCTTTGGCGTCCGCTGCTGACAACGCCTGCAAGACCGTTTTCTTGTAGCGCTTAGGCAGATAGTCCGCGTAGAGCTTGGCGAAGTCACGCGCGGCATCGGGCGAATCCCAGCGTGAGTAATACAGCATCGCGATCTGGTCCTTGGGAGCGGACTTGGCGCGGGCCGCGAAGTAGTAGCCTCCGCGCCAGTGGCGATAGTAGTTTGGAGCGTCGCTGGCGCCATACTGTTTTACCAGAAGATACACATCGAATTCGCCCATGCTGCCGAAATCGAAGCGCTCATAGGAGGGCGCTACCATCTGATCGAAATTGGGGATGGTGGGCGGTGCCACCGCCTGGTGCAGCAAATAGGTTTCAGGCTGCATGATCTGGCGGGTGTCGATGGGAGGGTTTTCCAGGACGCCCGCGAACGCAGCCTCTTTACCTTTATTGGCCAGGACGGTCTTAACGAAGTCGAGCCCGAAGGTGTATGGCATCAGCAGCGACTCCTTCAGGAACATTGGGGCCTGGGCAAAGACAGGCGAATCCTTGCTGTCGGCCATGCCGGCTTGCATGGCGGAAACAACGCCCGGGGCCGTGAGCAGGTTCTTGCCCAACGGCGCCAGCATGTAGTCGAACATGACGGCCATGCCCTGCCCTTCGGTGACGCATTGCCGGGCCGACTGCGCTTCCTCCGCCGCATACTCCTGCTGATCGGGCAGCGGCGTCGAGTCATCCTTCGCGCCCGCGAGTTCCCACTTTTCTATGCCCACCTTCTGGTCTTGCAGGGCGTGAGTCAACTCGTGCGACAGGATCGGCTTCTGCGCGTCAAGCTGCACCCAGTCGAGCAGGTTGACGCTCCTTGTCTTGGGATCGTAGTAGGCTGCGACTTGCTCGCCCATCAGGCGCACAAACTCGGCATGAAGGTCATAGCCAGGGGGAAGCAGCCCGAACTTCTGCAATACCAGCCGCGATTGCTCCAGGCGCTTCTCATCTTTGTCATCCTTCATGCGCTTGTCGACGTACTTCTCAACTTCCTGGCGGGTGATGAGATTGCGCTTGACTTTGTGCTCGATGGGCAGGCCAGTATCCTGGCTGACGAAGTCGAGGATCTCGTCGACCGAGCGGAAAAGTTCCTTTGCCTGACTCTTGGTGACGTGGGTCTCCGGCTCAGGCTGTTCTGGCACCTGGGCGGTTCCAGGCCCGGATTGCTGGTTCTGAACGCTGGCGCCCGCCGAGGAACTTGTGCGGCGCCGGAGTTGTTCGGCTGCTGGGGAGAGGACTGGGGCTGGCCAGAAGTTTGTGGTATCGCGCCGGACTGCGGTGCTGCCTGCGATTGCGGTTGGGCGCGTGCAGTCTGGTTCCAAACGGCGCCAGTAGAAGAGTACGGCCAGGAGAATCGCGGCGGTCGTCAGGCACGTCTGAATATAAAACGGACTAAACGGCGGGCTGGCATCGACAGACTTTAAGCATACAGGAGAAACCCGGAAAGCAGCTTTCGCCTGAACCCTTCAGAGCGTAGCCATGCACCAGCCTGGCTGTGACAAGTCTCCCTCGTGTACAATTCGCGAGTGTTACTCTAGGAACAGTTCTCTCGCATCGTGGAGAAAGGAAACGTAGGCAAACCTGCTGCTTACCGCGTAGTACTATGGCTAATATGGCTGACCATCCGTTCATGCCTGCAGAGATAGAAGCTGCTCTAGGTGGCCGGTACATCATTGGGCCCGAGATTGCCGTTGGTGGTCAAGGAGTAGTCTTTAAGGCGACCAGAACTTCTCTGCCGGACGGCACGCCGGCTGAGGACGTTGTGGCTCTGAAGTTGAACCTCCATCGCGATCAGGAGATTCGCGTCCAGCGCGAGATTACCGCGATCGAGAACCTCTCGAACCCAGGGCTGGCCCGGCTGATTGAACATGGCTATTGTGACGTGGCCGGTAGACGCACGCGATATGTCGCATGGGAATTCGTGGAAGGACAACCGCTGAGCTATCGGCTAAGAGTCGGCGGACGGCTGCTGGACACCGAAGTGCTGCCGATAGGGCGCGATGTCGCGGCTGCGATTTCGGCAATCTGGTCGCGAAAAATTGTTCATGGAGACATAAAGCCCTCCAACATTATGGTTAGAGATTCCGGGGGCGCGGTGCTCATCGACCTAGGTGCTGCAAGAGATTCCCAGCATGACAACACCATGGCCTCGCGCCGGCCGTTTGGAACCTGGGGTTACTTTTCGCCGGAGCAGGCGCGAGGGGAACCAGTGACCTGCGCTTCGGACATTTTTTCACTTGGCGTGGTAATGCTGGAATGCTTGCTTGGGCGGCATCCCACGGCCTCTCACCAGAGCGAATTAGAAGAAGGCTTCCGGGCGACCAGCTTCAAGCTTGGGGCGAACACGGACTTGCTTAACATGTTGGACAGGATGCTGTTCCAACGCCCGACGTTCAGGCCGATTCCTGCCGACCTGAGCCGCTATTTCGAGAATCTGAGGCAAAGGATAGAAGCGGAGTCTGCGACGGGCTCTCGCCCACCTCAGAAAGCGCAGGGCTAGTCAGCGGCAGATCGTGGCTGTGAAATCGCCAACTCGCTTCCCGCTGGGCTAGGGAGACTCTGATTAAGTCAATGCCGGTTCTCAGCGGCTAAAGCCGGGTCCACCTGGGCCACCCGCCCTTCCAGCCATGGCGACCTGTCGCGAGATACCCGGCCGGATACTACAACCGGGCGGGTGGCCGAGTCTACGGTTTTGATACTTTATCGCAGATTCAATCACACTGTACGGCCTCGGCCGACGAAAGCCAGAAGCCCTTCGACGAGTTCAGGGCGGGCTCCTTGATTCGGACTGAAATCCTCGCTCAGGATGACAAGTTGGAATACGGAACGCTAGCCAGAACCTCGGGCCGCACTTTACACTGCTGGCGTTGTCTGGCAGAGTAAATAGTGGAAACCCAATCGATCGTCGTCCTCGACTTCGGCGCGCAATACTCGCAGCTCATCGCCCGCCGCATCCGCGAACAGAACGTCTTCTCCGTGGTACTTCCCTGCACCGCATCGCTCGACGAGATCAAGAGCTACTCGCCCGCCGGCATCGTGCTGTCGGGCGGGCCGTCGTCGGTGTATGACGCTGACGCGCCACCGGCGGACGAGCGCGTGCTGCACCTGGGCTTGCCGGTGCTCGGCATCTGCTACGGGCTGCAATTCATGGTGTACAAGCTGGGCGGCAAGGTGCGCGCCGCCGACAAGCGCGAGTATGGCCACGCCCAAGTCGAGCTGCTGAATGTCGCGTCGCCGCTGTTCAAGGGGCTGCGAGGTCCGCTGCACGGTTTGGATGTCGCACGGCGACGAGGCTCTGGAGCTGCCGCCGGGCTTCGAGCTGGTCGGCAAGACGTCGAATGCGGTCGCCGCGATACAGAATTCGGCGCAGAAGTTCTACGCCGTGCAGTTCCATCCCGAAGTGCATCACACGCCGCAGGGCACGGAGATCCTGCGCAACTTCGTCTTCGAGGTTTGCGGCGTGAAGCCGAACTGGACGCCGCAAAGCTTCATCGACGAGACCATCACCAACGTCCGTCAAACAGTGGGCAAAGGCCGCGTGATCTGCGGGCTGTCTGGCGGAGTCGATTCGTCAGTCGCGGCCGAGTTGGTGCATCGCGCGGTCGGCGATCAGCTGACCTGCATCTTCGTCAACAACGGAGTGCTGCGCAAAAACGAATTCATCACGGTGCAGAAGAATCTGCGCGAGAAGCTCGGCCTCAACATCGACGCGGTCGATGCCAGCGAGCGCTTCCTCAGCAAACTTGCGGGCGTTACCGATCCCGAGAGGAAACGCAAGATCATCGGCAACGAGTTCATCGCCGTGTTTGAGGAAGAGGCGCACCGCATCGAACAGCTGCACGGCAAGGTTGAGTGGCTGGTGCAGGGAACGCTTTACCCGGACGTGATTGAGTCGCGCTCGGTGCGAGGGCCGTCGCAGGTGATAAAGAGCCATCACAATGTTGGCGGGTTACCGGAAAAGATGAAGCTCAGGCTCATCGAACCGCTAAAAGAACTGTTCAAGGACGAGGTGCGGCGGATCGGCCGCGACCTCGGGATGCCGGACGACATCCTGCAACGGCAGCCCTTCCCCGGGCCGGGTCTGGCGGTGAGGATCGTCGGCGAGGTGACGGCGGAGCGCGTTGAGCTGCTGCAAAACGCCGACGAGATTGTGGTCGCCGAGATCAAGCGCGCCGGGCTCTACAACAAAGTGTGGCAGTCCTTTGCGGTGCTGCTGCCGGTGATGTCGGTCGGCGTGATGGGCGATATGCGAACCTACGCCTATACCTGCGCCGTCCGCGCGGTGCACTCCGAAGATGGCATGACCGCTGACTGGGTCCCGCTGCCGCATGAGGTGCTGAAAAGCATCTCCAGCCGGATTGTGAACGAAGTCAAGGGCATCAACCGCGTGGTCTACGACGTTACGTCGAAGCCACCAGGAACGATTGAGTGGGAGTGAGAGGCAGTTACCGGTTTTCAGCTCTTAGACCGTTCTGACCGCGTTGGCGTCATCCCGCCTCTAACGACCTTGGCGTTGTCAAGGCGTCTATACGACGAGCGGTCGCTACTTCCCTGCACCGATGGCGCTCCACTGAAACTGGACCACGTCGCTGAAGTGGCTGATGACGAACTGCGCAGTGTGGCCGCCGGGATAGATGTGGAACTCGTGTGGGATTCCACGCGATCTCAGTAGCTTGTCCAGCTCCTGCGCCCCTTGCTCGAAGCCATAGTCGTCATTGCTTCCGACGTCGAAGTAGATTTTCATTCGCTTGAGGCTCGCAGCACTTTCGGTACGCGCGAAGTAGAAGACATTGTTGCGATCGAAATAGTCGCGCGATCCAAACACGTCGCCCAGCAACGCTCCTGGACCTCCCTGTGCGCTGACACCGAGGTCCTTGGGCACATTGGTGATGAGGGCGGGCATCTGCGCGCTGACAGCAGCGAACTCGTCAGGATATCTGAACGCCAGCCGAAGCGCGCCGTAGCCTCCCATGGAAATGCCCGTAATGCCGCGCGTGGCGCGCGTGCCCGCGGCGCGATACCTCTTTTCCATCTCCGGCATGAACTCCTTCATGAGGAAATCCTCATAGCGCACTTTGCCATTTTCGGAGTTGAGGTAGAAGGTGTGTCCGGCGCTGGGCGCGAGAATCACGAAGTCACCGATCTTGCCTTTGCTGCGTAATTCAGAGACGACATCCCAGCCGCCGAAGTTGAGCAGCGACTCCTCGTTGTCTTCCAGCCCGTGCAGGAAATACAAAACCGGATAGCGTCGCGTCTTGTCCTGATCGAAACTGGCCGGCAAGAAAGCGCAATAGCGCACTGGGCGGCCGAGGATTTGCGACTTGATGACGAAGCACTCGGCGCGGCCCTGGGCGTGCAGCAACGGGGCGAAGGCGAGCGCGAAGAAAAGACAGGCGAGCCTGGTAAAACGAGAAGGATGTTTCATTCGTATTTCAGTGTCTGCACTGGGTCAAGCCGGGCTGCGCGGCTGGCGGGATAAAGACCGGCCAGCAGGCTGACAACAATCGAAAAGACAATAGCCGCGCCGATCAGCCACGGCGGCATGATCCACACTGCTTCGGCCGGCATTTGATGATTGTGCAGGTAAATTCCTGTGCCGATGTTGATAGCTTTGCCGATCGCGAAGCCCAGCGCAATTCCGAGCACGCCACCGAAGAAGCCCATCGCTCCGGCTTCGGCGAAGAAAAGCCGCTTGACGTCGCCATCGCTGGCGCCGATCGCCTTCATCACGCCAATCTCCCGACGGCGCTCCAGCACCGCCATCACCAAAGTATTGACGATGGCCAGCGTGGCCACAGCTAGCGCCAGCGATCCGAAGATGCCGAGGAACAGGTCGAGCACGGTGAAAAAGCGACGTAAGCTCTTGGTCGCGTCCAGCACAGAGAATGTGCGAAAACCCATCTGCTTGATTGCATCCTGTACCTGGGCGACTTTCGCGGGATCTTTAACGCGCACCGTGAGCGTCATGTAGGTCCTGCCATGTCCGCGTAATGAGCTGCGCATGTCGCTGAACTCCGCCATGTTCAGTTTTGCAGTCAGATCGACGGGCAGAAAGATGCGGCCGCGCGACACGGTGCGCATCCCGCCGTAAGGCTCTTCGTCGATGACGCCCATGACCTTCAACTGCTGCGTCTTGCGTACGACCGAGAAGCCGTAGCTATCGCCGCCCTTCAAGTGACTGCTGTCACTCTGTTCGCCTGAGAGTTGCGGACGGCCGGAGGTGTCGGAATCGGCAGCCAGGGGCTGATGCTCGCCATAGCGAAGCGTGACTTGCTGTCCGATCAGCGCTTTGGGATTGGCAGGATCGAGTTCCTTGGCGAAATCGTTCAGCAGGATGACTTCGTCGGCATCGGAGCGGGAGAAAAACTTGCCTTGCAGATTGTCGAAGGCGTCATTCTCGCGCGCCGACATGGGCAGGCCGGTTACGAACCCGTAGTGAGTTTGCCCACCGTAAGCAATTTCGCCCATTACGCGAATTTCCGGCTCAACCTCGGTGACGTACTGCAAATGCGCCATCCTGTCGCGCGCGGCGTCATCGAGCACCGGTGCGTTCTCGGGATGCTGGTCCTTCTGGTCCTGTTCGCGGTCGAAGCCGCGGAAATCCTGCTTCGAAGTTACGAAGACGGTGTCAAACATGCCCGAACCGGCCAGCCGTCTGGTCGCAAGCTGCTGGAGTCCCACACCGAGGGACAGCATCGCGACTAGCGATGCCACGCCGACGGAGATACCGACAGTCGTCAATCCATTGCGCAGCTTGGATTGGCGCAGGTTGCGCACGGCAAGATCAAGTAGGTCGTAGCCCTTCATGCCAGCGCCTCCTCCGTCCCAGCAAATCCAAACCCGGGCCTTGCTGGGGGCCCCGGATCGCTGGAGGAAATGAGCTTGCCATCGCCGAGAAAGATCAGCCGCTGCGCGAAGCGTTCGGCCAGCGCGCGTTCGTGCGTGACCATCACCACCGTCATGCCGAGGGAAAGACTCACGTCGCGGATCAGGTTGAGAATGTCTTCGCCGGTACGGCTGTCGAGGTTACCGGTAGGTTCGTCAGCCAACAACAGTGACGGACGATTGGCCAATGCCCGCGCCAGCGAGACGCGTTGCTGCTCGCCACCGGAAAGCTCCGACGGGCGATGCTCCAGCCGCTTACCCAAGCCCACACGTTCCAGCGACTCGCGGACCCGCTGCGCCCGCTCCGAACGCTCCACTTCGGCAAAGCGCATGGGCAGCTCGACGTTTTCCGTTATGGTCATCGCCGGAATCAGATGGAACGACTGGAAGACCATGCCAACATCGTTGCGGCGATAGCGTGCGAGGTCCTCCGACGACATCTTCGCCAAATCACGGCCTGCGACCTGCACCGAGCCAGAGCTAGGTCGGTCGAGGCCTGCAAGCAGATTCAAGAGTGTGGATTTTCCGGAGCCGGACTGGCCCAGGAGCGCGACAAACTCACCAGGCTCAATGGTCAGAGTAATGCCATCCACGGCACGAATGATGCTGTCACCCATGGCGTAGTAGCGGCAGAGGTTCTCGGTTCGCACTGCCTGAGAAATTGCTGAGTTGTTCATCGGTAATGGATTCGATGCTGACATTCGAGTGTCGGGCGCACGCTGCCCGTGTCGAACATACGAAATCGCAAGCGAATTTGCTCCATGGCGTATGTAACAATTTGTAAGCTGTTGTGCCTGCGGTGAGTTGCGTTCTACGGCCACCGTGAAGAAAATTCCTGAACCGCAGCGTAGCTCTAGAGTATGGCGCCGGGATTACAACAGAAATGCCGCACAGAGCAGCGCGCCGAATACCAGCGCCTGCGCTAGTTCGCTGTATCCAAGTTTGTGGACATCCAACGGCTGGCGTCCGCGCGCGAACCAGATTGTTCCTCGCAGCAGTATGGGCAGGAAGGCAAGCACAATTGCGGCCGGGAAAACTTTCAAGCGGCAGGCGGCGATAATCGCTACGATCAGCCCGGTCTGCCCCGCCAGGAAGCCCATGCCGGGCCGCAGTTTGTCGCCGAGCGTCTCAGCCCGGCTGGAGTGGATGCGGACCTGCACGAAATGAATTTGGTCGGCGGCAAATAGCCAATTCGCCAGCCAAAGTGCCACGGCAGTGCGATCGAGCCTGCCGGTGGCAACGTAATAGGCGCACGCTGCCGTCGAAGTCAGCCCGATAGCGCCAATGATCTGGGCCGGCATCCTGCCCTTGCGGCCCAGTTTCTTCACGCCGGCCTGGGCGGCGAAAGCCAGCGCAGCCACCCCGCCGATGATCAGCAGGCCGCGATTGTGTCCGTTCCACAGAAGAGCGGCCACGTTTCCGGCGGCTACCACGCCGATTGCCACAATCGCCTTCATCAGCAATCCATATTCGTAGTTAGTCTGTGCTTTGATGGACGACGTGCCCAGCCAGCTTTCTAAGGGCGTACGCAGCCAAAACAGGGATAGAGCAGCAATGGGCAGAATGATCAGCGCGGTGCTGTTGACTGCCGTGCGCGCTGCAATTACCGCGCCCGCCGCCAGCGGGACCAGCATCATGCCCCACGCGCCGTGCTCGCGCGGAACTACCATCGCTCTAAGCCGCGAATGCGGAAGGGTACTGATGTGCGCTGCCATATTTCGCTCGTGTTCCACTGATTTGTGTGCGATATGACTTAAGTCTCAACCAACCTTATTGATCGCGATCTCGCGGATGATCTGATTCGAGGTTCCTGGCTCATATACGCAGAAAGGTTCCTCGGCCAGAAAGTCTCCGGTGGCGGCATAGGCGCGGGCGCGGCATCCCATGCAGACATGCCGGAATTCGCAGCAACCGCACTTGCCTTTGAGGTTGTCGTCGTCGCGAAGCTGTCCGAAGACCGCCGAATCGTTCCAAATCTCGGCGAAGCTTTGCTTGCGTAGGTCGCCGGCGATTGCGGGCAAGTATCCGCAGGGAAAGACCTCGCCTTCATGCGAGATGAAGCAGACACCGGTTCCAGCCAGGCAGCCTTTGGTCATGGCGTTCATGTCGCCGGGATGGCCCCCAGGATGTCCCAAGTGTCCTACCGGCGGCCCGCCATTTGGTTTAAGGGAGATTCCAGTCGAGCCCGGCATGGTCATGTCAGTCGGACCAATCTGGTGGGGATGCGATGCGGCCTGCGGTGCTGGCTCGCGTCCAGCTATGCGATCGGCGGCGCGGCGCTGGCGCTGCACGCGGAAGTAGTGCGGCGCACAAGTGGCCTTCAACTCAATGTCACCGGTCAGAGATTGATCGTAGAACCAGTTCAACATCCGCTCGTATTCTTCGGGAGCGACCATCTGCTCGGCGGCGATGTCAACGCCGCAGCCGACGGGCACCAGCAGGAATGTGTGCAAGGCATCGGCACCCAGGCGCCGCGCCAACTCCAGCACGTCCGGCAACTGATGGGCATTGTGGCGGGCAATCGTGGTATTGATCTGCACCGAAACGCCGAGTTCTTGAAGGTTGCGCATGCCATAAACGGCTGCTTCGAACGCACCGGGAATACCACGGAAAGTATCGTGGGTGATCGCGTCGGATCCGTCGAGTGAAATAGAGACGCGCTTGATGCCAGCCTTTTTGACCTTCTCGGCGATATCCCTCGTGACCAGCGTACCGTTCGTAGCCAAAGCAGTGCGCAATCCCCGGCTGGTGGCGTACTCGGCAAGTTCGAAAATGTCCTGCCGGTAAAGCGGCTCACCGCCGCTCAGCACGAGAATGGGGCTGCCGAAATCGGCGATCTGGGAAATGATGTTCAGAGCTTTGTTGGTCGGCAGGTCGGCGGGCGACATCAGTTCGGTGGCCGTGGCGCGGCAGTGGATACAGCGCAGGTTGCAGCCCTTGGTGACCTCCCAGAAGATCAGGCGCGGCGTGTATTCTTTCTTGCTCGCCGGATGACCACTGGCGTTTGCTGCTGTCATTGTTTTATTCCCCCCCCTGTTTCAACTACGGCTCATCGCTATGTGTTCAAGATAGGATTTGGACGACCCAAAGGGCCGTGAGTGGCATCACGTGGGGCTGTGACGCGCGTCACTCGGGGGGAAGGAAGCTGTCAGCTGTCAGCTTTGAAGTAGCTCTGACTGGCCACTGATCACCGGCCACTAATCACTAGCCACTGACCCCTGCTTCTACGGTCCGACACCCCCGCTGTGACAGTCGGAGCAGGTCACCGTCGACAGGTCGCCAATGTCAACCGGATGCTTGAAGCTTTGGACCGGCAGCGAGGCTATCTGCGTGCCGCTTTCCTGCTGCTCCAACACCGTGTGGCACGAGTTGCAGTCTTTGCTGATGACTTTGCCGTCTTTGCTCACGTGGTTGCCATCGTGGCAGCGGAAGCAACCGGGGAAATAGAGATGACCGATATTGTTGGGATGGGTCTTCCAATTCACCTTCATGTCGGGAAAGAACGTAGTGCGATAGATGCGTTGCAGCTCGGCAATCGAACTCTTGATGCTGTCCGCTTTGCTGGAGGCGATTTGCGGATATTTGCTTTGGTAGAACTTGTTGACGTTCTCCGCGATCGCGGCCTGCGCTTCGTCGGTGGTCTTGTAGTCGGCGGTTAGCACCTGCACACCCTGCTGCTTGATATATGGAAGCGTGACATCGATGGCGCGGCCGCTGATGCTTCGGTCCACCGAGAGATCGGGCGCCACATAAATGTGCGTGGGACGGTTGTGGCAGTCGATGCAGTCCATGCGGCGCTTGCTGGCTTCGTCGATCTGCGCCTGAGTAGGCGGTTTGTCCTTCACGGTGTACTCGGTCACCTTGCCGTTCTGGTCTTCGATCCGCACCCAGGGAATCACCTGGCGCTGCTCATCGGTGGCGAAGTAGGTGATTTTGTTGGCGATGTTCATGTGCCAGTGAATGCCTTCGCCGGCCTGACCGAGTGAAGGATCGCCTCCGCCCGTCTTAATGAGCATGCGAATTACGCGCGGCGTGTTCTGCTCATCGTCTCCATAGTGAGTGAAGGTCTTGAGTTGAGCCCCCCAAAATTTCTTCGGCCAGTGACATTGTTCGCAGGTCTGCTGCGCGGGACGAAGGTTCTCCACCGGGGTGGGAATGGGCCGGGGATAGGTGCCGAGAGCAGTGTAATAAACCTGGCGCAGGCCCGACAGCTTCGACTTCACGTACCAGCTGGCGCCCGATCCGACGTGGCAATCGACACACCCCACACGGGCATGAGGCGAAGCCTGATAGGCAGTGAACTCGGGATGCATGACGGTGTGACATAACTGCCCGCAGAAATTTACCGAGTCGGTAAATTCGTAAGCCTTGTAGCTGCCTACCGCACTCATGAGGGAAAAAATCACCACGAAACTCAGAACAAAGGCAAGCGTGCTGCGCTGGGCAGGATTATTGAGATCGAGGTTGGGGAAACTGTGTGGGACCCCCGCGTGGCGAAGCCTGCGTCGCCGTTCCCACACGGTGCCGAGCGGGATCAGAATCAGGCCGAAAACCATAATTCCCGGCGCAACCATGTAGGCGAGAATGCCAATGTAGGGAGACGGCTGGCTGCCGAGAATGTCGATCAGCACCAGTAAAACGATGTTGGCGAAGGCAACTGCGGCCAGCGCCAGACCGATCAGGCTGATCGGATTCTTAATGAGATTTCTTGAAACCGGCGCATGATCGCGTAGAGGATCCGGCCCCTGCGTGTCCTCAGTCATGTCTTAGTTGTCCCTTCCTGGCCCCACTCGAGTGCAAAGGCGCATGAGTGGGCAAAAAAATAAACCCATCACAGTGATGCTTCAACCAAAATCTGGAATATGACGCCCCAAGGAGCAAGCGCGGGACTACCACGATCTCGCCCGGTTCCATTACTTTTGACTGCCGGCCTTTTCGGCGTGCTCCTCGGTGTCAGCCGCGACTGGTTCCGATTCTTGTTCCTGGTCGGAAGCTTGACTCTTCTCGATGGCAACCAGGTCCAGCGGATGTTCGTGCTGATATTGCTCGATCGACATCTTGCCATCGAACCAAGACCAGTTCATGGGATAGGCATCGGGATCGAAGATGACCCCGTACCAGTGCCAGACCACGATGGCCAAAGTCGCCAGCACCGCCTCGTAAAAGTGAATGGTGATGGCAACATCGATCCACCAGCCAGGGACGCGTTCCCCGACTCCGCCCTTGAACCATATCATTAACCCGGTGCTGGCCATCACGAACATACCCCAAACCAGCGCCCAGTACTCCATTTTTTCGGCGTAGGAGAACCGGCCAAACAGCGGCCGCTGATCGCTAGTACCCAGGTAGTAGCGGAAGGCGTCACGGGCGTCGGTGACGTCCTTCCAATCGGGCAGCATATCTTTGATCATGCTGCGGCCGTCCTTGGTTTTGATGACGTACCACAGGTGAAACAGACTGACCGCGATGAGCACCACGCCGGCGATGCGGTGAATGTAGCTGCGCACGATTTCGTTGATGAAGATGGCAGCGAGCCACGAGGAGGGGTAGCGCAGAGCGAACCCTGTAAAGACCAGAGTGAAGAAGCTTATCAGCAGCGTGAGGTGCTGGGCGCGCTGGGCCCGGGTCATACGGAACAGGATTCGCGGCTGACCGATGCGGTGGAGAATCAGTTTTTTGCGGAAGATGATCAGATTGTGCAGCACCATGCCGCCAATAACGCCGACGATCATCCAGATGTAGAAGCGGCTGATAAGGCCGATCACCTTGCTGCCAAAGTCTGCCTTCGCTGTGCCGTCCAGGTGTACTTTGCTGGCTATGAATTTTTCATTGGCACCGGGATGGCACTGGCCGCAGGTCTTCGCGAGATTGGCATGGTTGACGGTAGAGTGCGGATCGCTGGACGGCAGAATGTTGTGCACGCCGTGGCAACTGGCGCAGTTGGCCACCGTCTTGGAACCAACTTTTTCGGCCATACCGTGATAGCTGGCCAGGTAGGACGAGACGCGGCCTCCGGGCACGCCGAACTCGTTCGACAGCTTCACGCTTCCGTGGCAGGAGGCGCAGGTGTTCTGCACGTTGGCCACGGCAACGGATGAGTTGGCATCCTTCGGCGCCTTGATGGTATGAATTCCGTGGCAGTCGGTGCAGACCGGCGCCTGCCAATTGCCACGCGCGATCGCCTGTCCGTGAATGCTCTGCACGTACTGAAGCTTTACATCGTTGTGACACTTGGCGCAGGTGGTGGGAACGTTGAACTTGTTGATCGGCGACTTGGGATCGCCCGCGCCCAGGATGTCGTGCTGGCCGTGGCAGTCGGTGCAAACCGCAGCTTTGTCGGAACCGGCGGCGACCGCCTTACCGTGTACGCTTTCCTGATAGGAAGTGAAGGGAGCGGAGCTCACGCCGCTCGACGCCATTACAAATTTCTGGCCGTGACACGCGCCGCACGTCTGGGGAATGTTGGCACGGGCGACTTTCGACTTAGGATCGCTGGGTGGCAGGATTTCATGCACGCTGCCGTGACAGTCCTGACATTTGGCCACATTGGTGTTTCCGGCGGCTGCAGCTTTGGCATGGACGCCGTGATCGTAAGCCGTTTGCTGGTCGGCATGACAGGTGGCGCATACCGGCTTGGCGGGAGCGGGATCGTGCGGGAAGGCTTTGACGTCGCTGTGGCAGTCGGTACAGCCGAACACGCTGTGGACTGAACCCTTAAACTTCGCGTCATCCACGTGCAGGCTGATCTGCTTGCCGTTCTCCTCTTTGATCAGGGTCGCGTCGCTGTGACAAGCCAGGCACTCGTCATTGCCCATCTTGGCGGCAGCTTTTGCCGGAGAAGAATGTTTCCTGGGGACGGCGGGAGCAGCTTGAGCACCTGCCGTCAGCGACAGCAGCAAAGCAGCAAGAAAAACCAGACCACAGCGTTTCACGGGAACCTCTCGCACTTCCTTGGGCGCGTAACCCACAGCGGGTAACACATAACCATCGCCGAGACATGTACCGGAGGGCAGTGAGTGTACTCACGTGGGCATGTGACTGCGGTCACATGGGTTCCGCTGCTCACAAGTTGGGGTGAGCGGAATCACAGGGAGGTGGGCGGCCAGGCGAATCTTGATCTGCCCGCAGAACGGGACTCGGTGTCGTTGTCTTATACTGCGGTGAGATTCCGCGACGCGGAACGATGCAGCTAGCTGTAGCTCACACGATCAGGGCGCGCGTTCGGAAGGTGATGCGGGGATGGCGCGTGCGCACCATGGCGATGGTACGGACCCGCTCATAGGCTCCGTGCAGGTCCTGGCTGAGCATGCGCACCACTTCCAGGCAGACGGTTGGCTGTTCGCGGAGGAATTTCAGCAGCTCTTTTCTGCGGACGAAGACTACCTGGGAGTTGTCAATTAACTCGGCGGTGACTTCGTAGGGGGTATTGGACAGGGCAGCTCCCAAGCCCAAGACTTCTCCAGGCCCGGCGATGCGCAAGGTCAAGCGCTTTCCGGTGTCGGAACAAATGGAAAGTTTGGCGCGCCCCTCGCACAAGACAAAGATGCCGCGAACGGGCCGGCCCTCGGCGAACAGAACCGCGCCGCGGGCATAGGAGGCGAGGGACTTAATCTGGTCGAACGCCTTCAACGACTCCCCTGGCATGTCGCAAAAAAGGCGATCGGGTCGGAAATCGCAGGTCAAGCAATTCGACTGATTTATGCTCTCCATACTGCGGTGATACTGCTATAGGGAAATACATGCAGTGACTACAGTCACCGGTTTCCGTGACCTCATTCACAATCGAGAAAGAGAATGGTTAATGCAGAGTGGCTAACCCTATCATTCATTAGACTGATTTCAGCCGCCGAACCGTATAGGATGGAGCGGCCCAAAAAGACAACACTTCAGCCTTGACCTGAGATTATTGTTGGGCCGGACCCCTTACTGGGTGATCGCCATCGCCTTCAGCGCCGACTTGTTACGGATCAGCAGGGTCGAACCCTTGGTTTGCACAATCTGGCGCTTCTTCAAGTCGGCAAAGAGACGAGTGACCGTCTCTCGCGAAGTGCCGATCATCTGCGCGATCTCTTCGTGGGTGAGGGCCAGTTTGACACGAGGCTCGAGCTTGGCGGCTTCGCCGTTGCGGGCGCTCCACTCCAGCAGCAATTTGGCCAGCTTCTCGGCTGCGGAATGAGAAAGCCCAAGCGCCCGGATCTCGCGGCAGGCGGAGTTGTACTTGTCGCTGAGCTGCTCGGCCACACGCAGACAAGCTTCACTGTGTTCCTTCAGGAAGCGGGTAAAATCTTCGCGTTTGACGAAGTTTACCTGGCATGGATCCACGGTCTCAGCGGTCAACTCGTAAGGCTTGCTGCTGACGGTGGCGCTGAGGCCCAACACCTCGCCCGGTTCGGCGATTTTCAGGATCAGCGTTTTGCCGTCGGTGGAGCAGATGGAAAGCTTCACCCGTCCCTTGCACAGGACGAAGATGCCGCGGGGAGTTTGTCCTTCAACGAAAAGCACCGCACCCTTAGGATAGGCGGTTGCGTACTTGATGTTTTCGAAGGCTTGCAAGGCCGCGGGTGGAAGATCGCAAAAAATATGTTCTGCCCGCATCTTGCAGGCGAGGC
Source organism: uncultured Acidobacteriaceae bacterium (assembly GCA_963849815.1). GTDB lineage: Bacteria > Acidobacteriota > Terriglobia > Terriglobales > Acidobacteriaceae > Bog-257. The sequence goes on from CAWKIR010000018.1 coordinate 101,588, forward strand.
AGCTTTCTATGATGTCTAAACCGTATGGTGTAAGCACGACGACCCCCTGAACTAAACCTCGTATCTCCGTGTTTTGCGGCCGCAGCGGGTGCGAGCCGCTGCGAGGGGCCAGGAATAGCGGTGTCGCGCTGGTTATGGTTCGCGCACCCTGCCGAGTGCCGGCGGTCACCTGCCGTGGTGATCCGCCGAAATCTGCGTCAAGGCCGTAAATACTGGGCCATGCGCGAGATATGTGCCACTTTCGGCATCCAGGCTCTACTCCAGATACAGTCCAGCGGAACACTGTGGGCGCACACCCAACAAGTGCACACATCACATCGGCTTGTGACGTGTGCGCATCGCCGCCCGGCCGCGAGGAGCGGGCGCAGCCTGCAAAGCGAGGCGGGAGATGCGGTAAGCTACAGTGTCGGAGTTCTCGCTGCCGCATTTGTTTGGAGAACATTCCACCGCGCTTGAGGAGCATGGAACCGCAACCGCCCTTGATAGCTTTGCAGCACGAGGCGAAGCCCAGCCAGAGGGTAAAGACTTTCCGGCGCCGCCGCTCTGTGGACACGGGCACCGCGGTTGTTTATGCCGCTCTGGTTGCAGTGTTGCTGGAACGCATGAGCGCCGTTGCCGCCGATCTTCAGCTATGGGCCGACGGAGCCTGGTTTCTCATCCGCGTGGCCTCCACCCGCTCTTATTACTTTTGGGTTGGCGATTGGAAGCGCGAGTTCTTCCGCGCCCGCATCTTTACCATTCTGTGGGAACAGACGCCGCTGATGCTGGCCACTCATCTGCGCGTCCATTCCCTGCATGCGCTTTCACTGGTTTTCGGCTTTAGTCTCTACTCCCATGCCCTGCTGAGTCTTTATATCTGCTATCGCTATGCCAGCCGGCGCTGGTACATGTTGTTTCCGCTGCTGAGTTTTTTTGCGGGCACCATGAACGTGGAGGCCTATCTCGCCACCGACAGTCACTTCATTGTCTCGCTCTACTGGCCAGTGCTTTTCATTCTGCTCTTTGGCGAGGAGCTGACGGGATGGACCCTGGTTCTGTTGCTCGGACTCTCCATTCCGATGGTGGTGAGTTACGAGTCGATGATGTTCTTTGGCTTGATTCTGGCTGGGGTTTGCATCTGGCGACGGAGACGATCGCCGCAGCACAAGAGCCTTCTGGCCGGGCTTGCAGCCTGGTACCTGGTGGGCGCGGCGTTGGCTGCGGCGTCCGTCATCTGGCCATTCGATCCGAGTAACCGACAGGGTTTCATGCGAGGTCTGGCGATCCTGCTGAACAGCCAGCACCTGGCCGCGCAAGTGTCGCTCACGGTGTCGCTCTGTTGCGGGCTGCTGCTGGCGGTGCCTTCACGCATGGCCGGAGCGCAGAAGTTCATTGCGGCCGTCGGACTGGGCAGCATCTACTACCTCGGCATAGAGGTATTGGTGGGACGCGCTCCTTCCGGCTTGAACTTTGAAGTCTCAGCACGGGTACTAAATCTATTGTTACCGCTTGCCGCAACGTGTCTGTTAATCGCGGTCCTGGCGGGATGGTTCAAGCCCAGTCGCAACACGATTGCCCGCTTCGCAATACTTGTGGGAGCGCTGGGACTGGCTCAGGCTTACTGGAACTTCGGGGCCATCATGCGTTGGCAAGGTATGCTGGCGACGCTGCGATATGAGCTTTTGCTGCATCAGGGGCCCGTGGCATTTGACGATTCAGTCCTGTCGCAGCAGGTGGGGGACTTGCGTCTGCACGACCTTCACGCCGGGTGGCCGCTGCTGCCGCTGAGTCTGTACGAAGCGGGACGAGGCCAGATTCGCTCCATCATCGTTCCGGAAGCGGGCACCTATTGGCCGTTTGACCCTTTTGACCCGGCCACGCTGCCGGATTTGTCGCGATACCGGGTGTACTACGATTCCTATCGCGAGACGCTGCGGCGCAACTGGCGATATTCCTTGGGTGAGATGTTGACTTTCGCCAAAGGCGGCAGCGCTGCTCTGTTCATGCGGGGCCAGTGGTCCTATCCGGAGAGCGATAAGACGTGGGGCAGCGGGCCCGATTTTGGCCTGGACTTGCCATTGCCGCAGGAACAGCTTCCGGAAAGGCTTTCGTTATGGGCTATGGTCGCTCCGAATCTGGCTCCTGGTTTTGCTGATCTTTCCGTGCAGGTCACGGTAAATGACGTTCCGGTCGGTAAGTGGACGTTCCAGTATTCCAACGATCCTGTGACCAGCAGGACGGTGCAAATTCCGAAGGCCGCGCTGACTCTCGCCAATCCGGCGCGAATTCGCTTTCACGTTCTGGGAGCGATTCGCTCGCCAGCCGAGATGGGCAAAGGCCCCGATCCCAGGAAGCAAAGCCTGGCATTTCTGGAGCTGACGTTGGATAGGGTGCAGTAGGCGTGAGCCATAAGAAGTCGATTCCGCGAGCCGACAAGGAGATCCGCTGAGCACGACAAGCGTGACGAGTAAGGCCGGCAGAGGCTTGTTCCTGGGACTTGCCACGATTGCGTTGCTGTATGCGTTTCTGGCCGGCCTGCGCACGGTTTCGGATCCGGATACGTTCTGGCAACTGGCGACCGGACGCTGGGTCACGCACCACCATCATGTTTTTTCGATCGATGTGTTCTCCTACACCGCGGCGGGACAGCCTTGGATCTATCCCGCGGGCTCGGGAGTGCTGCTCTACCTTGTTTACTTAATTGGCGGCTATACGCTGCTGTCATGGCTGGCAGCTGCGGGATGCGCAGGTACGATCGCCTTGCTACTTCGCCGCGGTTCAGCGGTGAGCGCTGCGATCGCCATTCTCGCAATACCTCTGGTGGCTGGACGCACGGCGCCGCGCGCCGAAATGTTCACGCTCGTTCTGTTTGCGGCGTATCTTTCCATCCTCTGGCAAAACTATGAGAGTGGCGGTGCTCCTTTGTGGCTGTTGCCCCTGCTGATGATCGCGTGGGTCAATTTCCATCTCGGATTTGTAGCTGGGCTGGCACTGATGGCAGCGTTTACCGGCATCGACATGTTGGAATTGCTGTTTCCGGACAGACGCCGCGTCGAGGCCGTCCAGAGGCTGAGGCGGGCGTGGCCATGGTTTGTGGCTGCGGCGCTGGCCACGTTGGCGAATCCCTGGGGATGGGGAATCTACGCGGCGCTGGCTCGCCAAAATCGCGCCATGGCGGTGCACTCGGGATGGATCGCCGAGTGGGGTCGTGTGCCGCTGAACGGGACGGCAGCGGCGGCAATTTTTTCATTGACGAGTACGAAAGGCACGTTCTATCAACTGCTGGTGCTTGCCGTGGCCGCAGCAATCGTCGCACTGTGGCAGCGCCAGCTCGGGGCAGCGATGTTACTGCTAGCCGCGGTATATCTGGGCGCGCAGCACGCACGCATGGACGCGTTGACAGGGTGCGTTGTCATTGTAGTCGGCGGGTCATTTCTGTCTTCGGCAGTGCAACAGGCTCGCTCCCGAATTGCCAATCCGCGAACCCGGTTGTTCCTTGCAGTGACCGTTGCAGCCATGTTGGCTGCGTTGGTTTGCGTTCGCCTGGTGAATGCAGTAACCAATCGGAACCATAATCCCTGGACATTCGGCACAGGATTGGGCTGGCAGTTTCCCGAGCGTGCGGCGGAATTCATCGAGCGGGAAAACCTTCCGGGAGAAATCTTCAACACCTATAACGAAGGCGGCTATCTCGTATGGAAGTTTGGCTTCCGGCGGCGCGACTACTTCGATGGGCGGGCCATTCCGTTTGGTCCCGAGAGCTTTTCGCATCAATCGGAGTTGCTGCAAACGTCTCTCGACTCCGATCTGTGGCGACGGGAGGTCGATCGCTACAACATCAATACCATTATCTTGCCGCTGAATCGCTTTGAGAGCCTGTTGGGGGCGCTCAAGACTTTCTGCAAGGGTAGCGACTGGCAGCCCGTCTATCTGGACGAGGTCTCGGTGGTCCTGGTGCGCCGTTCGGCAAAAACGGAAGATGCGATCAAGCGCTTCCCGGTGAATTGTTCGACCGCGCCGCTGCCGGCCGAGCTGCGGTTGCAATCCGGTGGCGAGGACTTCAATCAATGGGCCAATGCGGCAGGGGTTCTCGCCGCTCTGGGACGCGAAACCGAGGCACTCAGGGCAACAGAGAAGGCCGGTGAGATTTATCCCGACGATGCCTTTGTGCCCTGGATGAGAGGAAATATTTTCTCAACCATGGACCTTCGCTCCGAAGCGGAGCGCGAGTATCTCCGGGCGCTTTCGCTAGAACCTCATGAAGCTCTCTTTTGGTTCTCGCTTGCGACTTTGTACAAGCACGAGGGCCGGATTCCGGAGACTATCCAGCGCACAGCGGCGGGCGATCGAGCTGTCGGCCTCGCCGCAGCCCAACGAGTTGCTCAAGCTGGCGCAACTCTATCTTGATACGCAGCAGCCGAGGGCTGCCCTGGATACATTCGATAAGGCCGTGCGCAACGCTACACCGGAGCTGATTGCGGCGAGCGGGGCGCGAAGCTTCGCTTACGATGTGGCGATGGGGCGTGCGAGCGCATGGCGGTCGCTGGGCGATACGAAACGTGCCGCGGCCTTTGAAGAAGAGGCGGTTCGCGATCTTGTGCCGCAGCAATAGCCGTCGCATTCCCCGCAGCAGCCGGCGATCCGCACGACAAGTTATCCCGTCAGCCGCGGGCCAACGTAGTACCATGTAGGCCGATAATTTCAGGGTTGGGCACAGCGCAATAAGAAAGGTGATTGCGTATGACACCAATTGTGAAAATCGCTTGCCTGCTGGTTGTGGGTTTTGGCGCCGCGTTCGCGCAGCCAGCCAAACTTTCAGGAGGAGGTGCTGCGATGGCCTTCACCTTGACCAGCTCTGCCTTTGCTCCCGGAGCCCCGATTCCCGAACAATATAGTTGCAAGGGCGCCGATACTTCGCCGGCATTGGAATGGCGCGGTGCTCCCGCGAATGTTGCCAGCTTTGCGGTGATCATGGACGACCCCGACGCGCCCGGCGGGACCTGGGTGCATTGGGTGCTGTGGAATTTGCCAGCGAATACGCAGTCACTGCCAGAAGGCGTTCCTAAGCGCGAGCAAATGGACAACGGTGCACGCCAGGGACGCAACAGCTTCCACCAGATCGGTTACAACGGCCCCTGCCCGCCCGCCGGAGCAACCCATCGCTACTTCGTCCGCGTATACGCGCTGGACGCGAAGCTCGATCTGGCCGCCGGAGCCAGCCGCGCCCAACTGGATGCAGCGATGAAGGGACATGTGCTGGCTGGGGCCGAGTACATGGGCACATTCCACAAATAGTTGAGCGTGACCTTTAGAATGGCTGCTGCGGAATACCAGGCATGCCTTCGAACTGGATCTTCTGGCTGATCTTCAACGTGTTTGTGCTGGCGATGCTGGCGCTCGACCTGGGCGTCTTTCACCGCCAGAAGCATGAGGTCGGCTTTCGCGAGGCGATCAGCTGGACTGCTTGTCTGGATGAGTCTTGCGGGTTTGTTCGCCGTACTAATTTACTTTTTCGGTCACACCCTGGTGGGCGAGAATGTGCGACCGAACTCGCAGCTCTCGCTGGAGTTCGTCACCGGATACTTGATTGAGCTATCGCTGAGCGTCGATAATCTGTTCGTCTTCCTGCTCGTCTTCCGTTACTTCAGCGTACCCCGCGAATTCCAGCACGAGGTGCTGTTCTGGGGCGTGGTGGGCGCGCTCGTTATGCGGGCCGTGTTTATCGCCACGGGGATCACGTTGCTGAAACGTTTCCATTGGATCATCTTTATCTTTGGCGGGATCCTGATCTACAGCGGGATCAGGCTGTTTCTTCAGCACGGCAAGCAAATCCATCCCGAGTCGAACCCGCTACTGCGCGGCTTCCGCAAGCTCTTCCGCGTGACCGACGACTATGAAGGCGGCCGATTCTTTGTGCGTCGCGGTGGGTTGAGGTACGCGACTCCCCTCGCACTGGTGTTGATCGTGGTGGAAACCACGGACTTGCTCTTCGCCGTCGATTCCATTCCTGCCGTGCTGGCGGTGACGCGGGAGCCGTTCATCGTCTACACGTCGAACGTGTTTGCCATCCTGGGACTGCGCTCGCTGTTCTTCGCGCTGTCGGGAATGATCGAAGCGTTCCATTTCCTGCACTATGGCTTGTCGGTGATCCTGATCTTCATCGGCTTGAAGATGCTGGCCTCAGACTATGTGCCGATCCCGACTGTCGTTGCGCTGGCCGTAGTGGCGGGCGTGCTGCTGGGCTCGATTGTGCTGTCGTTAGTGTTCCCGAAGAAGCGTGCGAGCGGAAGCTAGGAATTCGCCGGATTTTTCGGGTAGAGCGGACCGTCGTCGCGACTGGTGTCGCCGCTCTGCGGCTCCGGGCTCTTTCCCGACTTGCCCCAGGGCTTACGCCCTGGGCTAACTGCGATTCCGGCGCTGCGCGGCTGATTTTGGCCCGATTCGACGGTTTTCATCCACGGGAAAATCCGATTCCGGTTGCCAGACAATCTCTAAAGGCCTGCTCTACCGATATGCACAGCCCTTGAGGCATCGGGCGGTTATTCGAAGCGGATTTGGTCGCCGGTGACTACCGAGTGCTTGCGGTACTTGGCATCGTTCTTGAGCGGGTGATCGAGGCGGTAGTGGGCTCCGCGGCTCTCTTCGCGCGCCAGCGCCGAGCGAGCGATCAGCAACCCGGCTTGCAGGATGTTGGCGGCTTCGTGGGAACGGCGATCGCCCAGCGATGGCGCCTGCTCCTGCAACGCGCGCAGTTCGGGGACGACTTGTTGCAGCGCTTTGCCCTCGCGGACCACGCCCACCCATTCCCACATCAGCGATTGAACCTTCTGAATGAATTTCTCGACGTCGCCGGCTTGACCGTTACTCGCCGCCGCGACTTGCGGGCTCGGCGCCTGCCGGGCGCTTGCTTGCCGCGCGGAGCTGTTCGCGCATGTCCTGCGCGGCACGCGCTCCGTACACCAGGCCCTCCAGCAGGGAGTTGCTGGCCAGGCGGTTGGCGCCGTGCACGCCGGTGCAGGCCACTTCGCCTGCCGCATACAGGCCGGGCAGCGAAGTGCGGCCGTACAGATCGGTGCGGACCCCGCCCATGGCGTAATGCGCCGCCGGACGGACCGGAATCAGCTCCGCCGCAATATCAATGTTGTATTCCATGCAGGTGGAGTAGATCATAGGAAAACGCTGGCGGACGCGCTCGGCATTCAGGTGCGTGAGGTCGAGATAGACGGCAGCGTCCGGCCGCTTCACCAATTCCAGCTCATGGGCGATGGCCCGCGCGACGACATCACGAGGAGCGAGTTCCGCCTGCTCGTGATACTTGGGCATGAAGCGCTTCAGCTCGAGATTACGCAGATAAGCGCCTTCGCCGCGCAGCGCCTCGGAGAGCAGGAAGCGTGGAGCGCCTTTCAGAAACAGCGCCGTCGGGATGGAACTGGACGAACTCCATATCGCTGATTTCTGCGCCGGCGCGATAGGCCATCGCGACGCCATCGCCGGTGGCGACCGCGGGGTTCGTGGTGTTGCTGTAAACATGGCCCAGGCCGCCGGTGGCAAGCAATACCGCACTGGCGTAAATCTCGTGGAGCTGTCCTGCTTGGTCGAGCACGCGAACACCCACGCACGTGGCCGTCGCTCGACCAGCAAGCTCGGTAGTGAACTCGAATTCACGAAAGCTGATGGATTTGATGGCCTCGGCCTTGCGATAAAGGGCGCGGCCGATCTCGCGTCCAGTGGAGTCGCCGTGAGCGTGCAGCACACGGTTGCGGCTGTGCGCGCCCTCGCGTGCGAAAACAATCTTTGCGCCAGCGCGATCGAACTCCGTGCCCCATTCGATCAGCTCTTCGATGCGCGGCGGACCTTCTTCGACCAGCACGCGCGCCGCTTCTTCGTTGCACAGGCCGTCGCCGGCCCGCAAGCGTGTCTTCCAGATGCAGGCGGACTTCGTCGTCGTCGCTGAGCGCAGCAGCGATACCGCCTTGCGCGTAACGCGTGTTCGACTCCGTGACCTCGCGCTTGGCGAGGCAGAGCACGCGGCCCGCCGAAGCGAGCTCCACCGAAGCGCGCAAGCCGGCTATGCCCGCACCAACAACGATGAAATCGGTTTCCGATGGAAGAGCTGGCACTGTGGGTTCATGGTAGCACGCGCTATCGGGGCTATCCATTACACTAAAGCCTTGATTCGCATCCCGGTTCAGACTCCATCGCGATCGTACGAAGTGCTGGTTGAGCGCGGCTTGCTGCGGTCGTCGGCTGCGGCGCTGCGCGATGTTATTCCGCCGGACGCGCGCGTCTTCGCGCTGACCGCGCCGCCGATTCGCAAGCACTGGGCCAGCGCACTGCGCAAGAGTTTCAGCAAAGCTGGACGCACAATTGAATTCGTCGTCATGCCGGATGGTGAGCGCGCGAAGACCCTTGCTCAACTGGAGAAGCTAGCGGCGCAACTGGTGAGGCTGGGCGCGGACCGGCGCTCGGTCCTGCTGGCGCTGGGCGGTGGAGTGGTGGGCGATGTCGGCGCCTTCCTGGCTTCTATTTTCATGCGCGGGATTCCGGTGGTGCAGATTCCAACCACGCTGCTGGCGCAGGTGGATTCCGCCATCGGCGGCAAGACCGGAGTGAATCTGAAGGCCGGAAAGAACCTGCTGGGGACGTTTCATCAGCCGCTCGCCGTGCTCGCTGATCCGGACGTGCTGGCGACGCTGCCGGAGCGCGAATATCGCTCGGGGCTATTTGAGGCGATGAAATATGGGGTGATTCGCAATCCGGCGATCTTCGATTTGATGGAATCGCAACGCGACGCCTTGCTGCGACGCGACGGCGCGCTGCTGGAGACGCTGATTGCGGAGTGCATTCGGGTGAAGGCCGAAGTGGTGAGCGCCGACGAGCGTGAGAGTGGCGAGCGGCGCATCCTGAACTTCGGGCATACCATTGGACACGCACTGGAAGCGGAGACCAACTACCGGCGGCTGTTGCATGGCGAGGCCGTGGGGTGGGGAATGATTGCGGCCAGCGTGATCGGCAAGGAAATGCGGGTGACGGATGGAGCAACGGCAGAACGAATCATCGCGCTGGTGCAGGCGTATGGTCCGTTGCCGAAGGTCAATGTCGATGGCAGGCGCATTCTGAAGCGGCTGCTGTCTGACAAGAAGACTGTCGGCGGCGTACCGCATTTCGTGCTCGCCACTGGCATTGGCACAGTCGACGTGGTGAATAATGTTCCGCCGCGATGCGTAACGCGGGCGGTGAAAGAGATTCGAATGCTAGCTCTTAGCTCTTAGCTTTTAGCAGGCCAAGAATTCATGGCATGTCCTTTTCCAATGGCTAGTGGCTAACGGCTAAGAGCCGAGAGCGCTAGCGTCGGAGCCACGCTTCTCGAACTATCTTTATGGCTGAGCCCAACCAACCCGCGACGACTGAAGGTGAGCGCATTGTGGGTGCGGCGCCGGCGGGGGCTCGCGATCAAGAGGCCGCGGCGGCAGCGGTGCGCGACATGTTCACCTCCATCGCGCCGCGATACGACCTGCTAAACCACGTGCTGTCCATGAATATCGATCGCGTGTGGTGGAACCGCACCGCGAGGGCGTTTGCGGAGATCCTGCGGCATCCGGGCGTGCAGGTGCTCGATCTGTGCTGCGGCACCGGCGACATGACATTTGCGCTGCATCGCCGGATGAAAGGCGCCGACAGCGCGCTTTTCGGCGCAGACTTCTCGCATGCAATGCTGGTGCGGGCAGCGGAGAAATCGGGCAGCAGGAACATTCGCTGGATCGAAGCCGACGCGCTGAACCTGCCGTTCGTGGCTGACAAGTTCCGGTTGGTGACCGCGGCCTTCGGCTTTCGCAACCTGGCCAACTACGATCGCGGGCTGGCGGAGATCTATCGTGTGTTGGCGGCTGGCGGCGAGGTGGGCATTCTCGACTTCGGCGAGCCGAAAGGACTACTGGGCAAGCTCTATCGCGTATACTTTCGCCGCGTGCTGCCCGCCATTGGGACGCTGATCTCGGGAGTGCGCGGACCGTACTCGTATCTGCCAGCATCGGTACTGCGCTTCCCTTCTCCGGAGGAGATGCTGCAACGCATGCGCGAGGCAGGCTTCACCGAGGTCTCGTGGACGCCCTATAGCTTCGGGATTGCCGGGCTTTATCGCGGGAAGAAGTAAACGGGGAGCACACAGGCGGCAAATCGGCGGGGCAGCCCATGGCGGGAACAGTTTAGTATCGGGGTACACCATCGAACGGTGCTAGATGAGACATATTCTTGTTCCCAGCTTGACGAAGTAAACTGGTTGTACCTTTGATCAAGGAGGATATTGTTCGATGCACGCGGGTTTGCGCCTTCGTCACACCGGTTTTTTGGCTGTCCTGGCAATTTTCACGGTGATCGTCGCTGTGCCCCTTCTGCACGCTGGGGACGATAGCAACGATTACGACGTCTACAAGCTGCGGGTTGACGGATTCTGGTTCTACTCCAACCCTTCGGGCAACTTTCAAGGATCGGGGAGCACGGATCAAATCGACATCAATCACGATCTGGGCTTCAACTCCTATTCCACCTTCGCGGGCCTGGTGGACTGGAAGTTCACCCGCAAGAACCATCTGACGTTTGCGGTCAGCCCGTTTCAGCAGTCGCGGCAGACGGTGCTGAAGCGCACTATCACCTATCAGGGGCAGACCTTCGACGTTGGGCTGACGACGAGTGCCAATTTGAAAGCTAACCTGTACGCTCCGGGCTATCAGTACGACATTATCCGGCGGAAACGCGGGCACATTGGAGTCGCGGTGCAGATGGACCTATTCGATACCCAGGCTTCGCTGATGGCGCAGGCCCAGACTACGGGCGATGGCACCCACCACGCGGCAATCAGCGGAAGCGGCTCGTTGCTGGCGCCGATTCCGGTGGCGGGGCCGCAATATAGGCTGTACCTGACGAACTCGTCGCGGCTGTTCCTGGAAGGCGACGTCTACGGTATGTACCTGTTCGGGTACGGGAACTTCGTCTCCGCCGCGGATACGCTGGGGTTGACCATCAATAAGTATATGAGCGTAAACGCGGGCTATACTCTGGGTTCGCACCTGGCAGTCAACGACAACTCGACTACGCGGATTGGGGTTCGCTTGACTCAACAGGGCGCGCTGGCTGGATTGGAGTTTTCCTTCTAGGCCATGCGTACTGATAGGTTGGAGAGGGCTGCCTAACGTGAGAAGAACTTTCATCCCAAACCGCGTGCCCTCCAAACAGCGCTTGGCGCGTTGCGACCGGACTGCCCATGCCCTCTGAGCGCTTGCAAAAAATCATCGCGGCGGCCGGAATTGCCTCGCGGCGCAAAGCTGAGCAGCTGATCGCCGGCGGACTGGTCTCGGTCAACGGCCAGATCGTCACCGAACTGGGAAGCAAGGCCGATCCCGAGCACGATCACATCAAGGTCAACGGCAAGCTCCTGGGCGGCGCCGAGCGGCCCGTGTATCTGCTGCTGCACAAACCCAAGGGCTACGTGACCACGGTCACTGACCCGCAACACCGTCCTACGGTATTAGATCTAGTGGCGGGAGTTAAGGCGCGCGTGTATCCGGTTGGGCGGCTCGATTATCTGAGCGAAGGTCTGCTGTTGCTAACCAATGACGGCGAGCTGGCGCAGAAGTTGACGCACGCGTCGTCGCACCTGCCCAAGACGTATGTAGTTAAGGTCAGTGGCAAGCCGAGCGAGCAGCAGATTGAGAAGCTGCGCAGTGGAGTGATGCTGCGGCCGGAACGTTCTCCGCTGAAAACGCCGGCCGGACGTGAGCCCAGGGTAGGACAGCGACGACGGTCAGAGGCAGTGCGAACTGCGCCGGTGCGCATCCAGTTAGTGCGCGAAGGCGACAATCCCTGGTACGAGATGACGCTAGTGGAAGGCCGCAACCGGCAAATCCGCCGGATGTTCCAGGAAATTGGACACCACGTGGAGAAGATCAGACGCGTGCGTTATGGGCCCCTGGAATTGGATGTAGAGCCGGGCAAGTTGCGGCATCTGACGGTGAAGGAAGTTGCCCAGTTGAAAGCTGCGGTAGGCCCTGCGGCACGTCCGACGGTGAATCCCGCCCTAGCCAAAGGCAGGCTAGAACGGGGCACCCGGCACTGACGGAGATACAATGACAAACTTCAAGAAGTTGGTTCCGGCGCACATGCAGAAACTGGCTGTCTACAAGCCGGGGAAAGCGCTGCGGCAAGCGGAATTGGAGACCGGTGTGCGTTGCGTCAAGATGGCATCGAATGAAAACCCTTTTGGCCCGTCGCCGTTGGCGATTGAGGCGATCAAGGCAGCAACTTCGGACAGCCATTTTTATCCTGACAACGGCGTCGCCGAACTGACGGCGCGGCTGGCAGAGATTCACGAAGTCGATCCCGCGCAGATCCTGGTGACGGCCGGTTCGACCACGCTGCTGGACATTCTGGCGCGCACGCTGCTGGGTCCGGGGCTGAACGCGGTGACCAGCAAGCTGTCGTTCATTGTTTATCCCATCGTCACGCAGGCTGCGGGCGCGCGGCTGATTGAAGTACCTATGCTGAACGACGGTTACGATCTTGAAGGCATTCTCGCCGCCGTCGATGTCAACACACGCGTGGTATACCTCGCCAATCCCAACAATCCCACGGGAACGGTTGTGGACGCCGACGCTATCGATCGCTTTCTCGATCGGCTGCCGTCGCACGTCATCACCGTACTGGACGAGGCCTATTACGACTTTGCCAGCTACTTCGCGACGGAGCGGGGGCTGGACTACTCGCACGGGCTCGAATACGCGCGGGCTGGACGGCCTGTCATCGTGCTGCGAACCTTCTCGAAATCCCACGGGCTGGCAGGACTTCGCGTCGGCTACGGAATCGGTCCGGCGGAACTGATGGGATACCTGGCGCGTATGAAGCCCGCGTTCATGGTTTCTTCGCTGGGCGAAACGGCGGCGCTGGCCGCGCTGGCCGATGCGGACCACTTGCAGCGGGCGGTCGAGAACAACGCCGCCGGCGCCACGCGGTTGACGCCTGCAATAGCTGCGATGGGGATTCGCGTGGTGCCAACATGGTCGAATTTCATTTTCTGCCATGTGGGGGGCGAAGAGGCTGCGCAGCTTTGCCAGCTTCTGCAAGAGGACGGGGTGATCGTGCGTCCCATGACGGGCCCCTGGGGCGCGCCGGATGCGTTCCGCGTCACCATCGGGACGCCTGACCAGAACGAGCAATTTCTAGGCGCGCTGAAACGGGCGCGAGCGCGCATCCCAGAGTTAAAGTAAAACCTTCAGCGTTCATTGCAAATTCATTGCAAACAAATACAACTACTGATTTTCTCTACTGGCAGTCGCGCGCCCCCCTACGACGCCGTCGCGCTGCGCATGGCCTCGGTTTGCGCCTCGGGAGGCAGCATAGGTAATCGCGCCGCACCATATAGACCCGCGTCGCTACCCATCAGCGCGATGGTCACCACGGTGTGCTTATCGCCCTTCTCCACGCGGTCGGGCGCGGTAATGGAATAGATGAAGGAACGCACTTTAAGCTCTTGAAACATGGTCGGTGCGAAGGCCTCCCACGCGCTGGAAACGCCGCCGCCAATCACGTACATGGGCAGATTCAGAGCGTTGATCATGGAGCCGATGCCGATGGCGAGCGCGCGTCCGACTCTCTCATAGATCCTCTTCGCCGAAGGATGTCCCTGGATGGCGAGCTGATAGATGCCGCGCGAACTGAACTCGACATTGCCGCGTGCCGAGTCGGCCAGATCGGGCGCGTTGCCGCTGGCGATCTCTTCATGCGCCATGCGAACGATGGCGGTCGCCGACGCGTACTGCTCCAGACAGCCGCGGCTGCCGCAGCCGCAGGGATGGCCTTCGGACTCGACATTGAAATGACCCAGCTCGTTGGCCATGCCGTTCATGCCGTGCCACAGGCGTCCATTGATTACGATGCCCCCGCCGACGCCGGTGCCAAGCGTGTACATGGCCATGTGATCGGTGTTGCGGCCCGCGCCCAGCCACTTCTCGCCCATGGCCGCAGCGTTGGCATCGTTCTCCAGCACGACCTTCGTGTTCAGGCGGCGCTCGATCTCCTGGCGCACGGGAAAGTTCGCCCAGTCCTGTAGGTTCGGCGACCGCATGACGGTCCCGGTATCCATGTCGATGAAGCCGGGAACGCCAATGCCGATGCCGGCGAAATCGCCTGCGCCGTGATGCTGTGTGGTCAATGACTGTATGGCGTCGCACATCTCGCGAATGACGTGGTCGCGGCCCTTCTGAACTTCGGTTCCGGTGGTGACCTTCTCCAGCATCTTGCCTTCGCTGCTGACGGCGGCGATGCGCAGGTTGGTCCCGCCAAGATCAACGGCTATGGAGTAAACGCTCATGTATCCTCACTCGTCCGGCTCGTTTTCACCACGGAAACACGGAGATCACGGAATAGATCGAAAGCGATAGGAGTCTTCGCAATTTCCTGCTTTGTAGGTGATACAAAGCAACGCATCTGGAATCTTATGACGAAACCTTTTCGACTTTCTCAGCGATCTCAGCGCTTCCGTGGTGAACACGCTTCTTACTTCTGGCAATGCGGACAATAATGACTGCTGCGTCCTGCGATGATAACCCGCTTGATGGGAGTTCCGCACACCAGACATGGCTTCCCTTCTCTGCCGTACACGCGATGTTTCAATTGGAAGAATCCTTCGCGGCCTTCAGCGTCAACGTAATCGCTGACCGACGAACCGCCGAGTTTGATGGCCTGATGGAGCACGTCATGCAGTCCTTTGTATAGGTTCATCAGTTCGGCGGTGGTGAGTGATGCCGCACGGCGCCGCGGCCGCACCTTGGCGCGAAACAGCGATTCGTCGGCGTAGATGTTGCCGACGCCGCTCAGCAGCTTCTGGTTCAGCAGCGCGCTCTTGATGGGCGTCTTGCGGCCATGAAAGAGCGGAATGAAATCTTCGCTCTTGATGTCGAGGGGCTCGGCGCCGGGCGCGGCGAAACCGGTCTGCTGTTCCGTTCCCATGCGCACGACAGCCAATCGTCCGAAGCGGCGGTAGTCGACAAAGCGCAGCTCACGGCCCGACTTGAGCTTCAGCACGGCGTGCGTGTGCTTCAGCATCTCCGCTTCCGGCGGACCGATCAGCAACTGACCGGTCATGCCGAGATGAACAATCCACTGCCCGTGTTCCCGGGTCTCGGACCCCGCGAGATCCGCGGCACCCGAAGTTTTGGAGCGCATGGGTGCGCCACGTCTGGGTGCCCCATGTCTCGTGGTTTTCGAGACATGGGTCCCAGACCGCTCCAGGTCGAAGACGATGTGCTTGCCGACTCGCCGCACGTTCACGATGCGCGAATGTTCCAGAACGGAAGCCATCTCCTGCGGCGACGACTTCAGGGGCTCAGGCTTTGAGCCGAGCCAGACGGATTCGATAATGTCGCCCGCAATGCGCTTGTCCAGGCCGCGGGCGATGGTTTCTACCTCAGGAAGTTCAGGCATAAAAACAGTGTACGGTAATGTGTGAAAGCACCGACGCAAGCAAAACAAGCTTGGATGAAGCACCCGCAGACTTGCTTCCGTCGGCTCCCGTCCGCAGGGTATACTCCTTCGCCGGGGGTGACTGATGCTGTGGTTTAAGCCTTGGGGTTTGGTCTATCGTCCGGTATCGCTCGCGGGCTGGATCTCCAGCCTGATCGCAGTTGCCTTCTGCGTGCATATTTTTCTTTTTGTCGATGGAAGGTCTCACTCGGTTTCCGATACCTTTTACGGCATTTTTCCCTACTGGGTCCCGACGATTCTTGTCTGGCTGTGGGTCGCCAGCCGAACCAGCGGCAATCGCGAGCGGGCTTCCGATTGAGTGGTTGGCCGCAATGCGATTGCACCATCCAGAGCTCTCCCTGTAAAATCTAGAGTTACACAGCCCGTCTCCTATTAATTTCCCAGAATTCAGCATGGTTTCATCCAGGACGGGCGAGTTGTGTGCGGAATCTCGCGGTCGCGATGTAAGATTTCCTGCGATCGCAAGCGGAGTGGCATTTTGAAAATTGGCAAGACAGCGGTCGTCGTCGGCGCACAGTGGGGCGACGAGGGCAAAGGCAAAATCGTTGACGTGCTCTCCGAGCGCTTCAAAGTCGTGGCACGCTATTCCGGCGGCCACAACGCCGGACACACCGTCACCATTCACGGCAAAAAGTTCATCCTGCAGCTCATTCCCTGCGGCGTGCTGCGCGAAGGCTGCCGCGGCGTCATCGGCAACGGTGTCGTGCTCGATCCCTTTGCCTTCATGAAGGAAGTCGACGCGCTGCGCACGACCGGCGTGAAGGTTGACGGCAACCTCTTCGTCAGCAATCGCGCCCACGTTATTCTTCCCTACCATCGGCTGATCGAGCTGGCTGCGGAGAACGCGCCGGGACGAGTAAAGATTGGCACTACGTCGCGCGGCATTGGTCCCACATACGAGGACAAGATGGCGCGCAGCGGATTGCGCGTGCAGGACCTGCTGGACAAGAACCTGCTGCGGAAGCATATCGAGAACGCCTGCCGCGAGAAGAACACCATCGCGCACGCGCTGTTCAACAGCGAGCCGCTCGATCCCGACAAGATGTTCGCCGATTATTCGGCGATTGCCGATCGCGTGGCGCCATTTGTCGCCGACACCGCGCTGTTGCTGAACCGTGCGATCGCCAATGGCGAAGCCGTGATGTTCGAAGGCGCGCAAGGCACCATGCTCGACATCGACCACGGAACCTATCCGTTCGTGACCTCGTCGAGCGCGACATCCGGCGGCGCGGCAACCGGAACCGGCGTGCCTCCAACGGCGATCAACACCGTCATCGGCGTGACCAAAGCCTATTGCACGCGCGTGGGCGAAGGACCGTTTCCCACCGAATCCAAAGACGACATTGGCGAGGCGCTGCGCAAGAAGGGCAACGAGTTCGGCGCGGTCACGGGACGTCCGCGTCGCACCGGCTGGCTCGATCTGCCGCTGCTGCGCTACTCCAACATGATCAACGGTACAAGTTGGCTGGTGGTGACCAAGCTTGATGTATTGGACGAGCAGGCCGAGATTCCCATCTGTGTCAGCTACAAAATCGACGGCAAAGAGACGCAGCAGATTCCGGCGCAGATCTCCGGCTTCGAGAAGATCGAGCCGGTTTACCGCAAGCTTCCGGGCTGGCAGAGCAGCACCTTCGGCGTCGACAACTACGACCAGCTTCCCGACAACGCCAAGCGCTATCTGGAATTTGTGGAGAAGGAATCGGGCGCGAAGGTCGGCATTGTTTCCACCGGACCTGATCGCGAGCAAACCATGTTTATGCCGGAATTTCATGCGATGCTCGAGGCGATAAGCAGCCCAACCGAAAGCCGCTGAAGGAGGAACGACATGCTGGTGCTGGCCGTAACCTGGATGGCCCAACCAGGCCGCGAGAACGAAGTGGCAATCATCTTCGAGAAGCTTCAGGCCGCTTCGCGGCAGGAGCCAGGATGCCTGACCTACACCGTCCATCGTCACATCGACGATCCCCGCCGCTTCTTCATCTACGAGCAGTACCGCGATGCCGCTGCTCTCGAGGCCCATCGCAATTCGCCGCACTTCCAGGAGTACGCGGTCAACGCCCTGCGCAACATCGGCGAACGCCAGCAGGGCGACCTCTACAAACCGCTCAGCGACTGATCTCGCGACTGGCGCGGTCACATTCATGACGACTCAAACTTGCGGCGGCCCTTGCGTCGCCGGCGCGCTCAACTCTTCCCGCAGAATCGCAAACAGCGCTGCCAGCACCGACGCCACCACCGGTCCCAGAAACAGTCCGATAAATCCGAACGCCTCCACGCCGCCCAGAATGAAGAACAGCAGCACCATGGGATGCAATTCCACGCGCCCGCCCACCACCCACGGCCGGATAATATTGTCGGCCGAACTCACCACGACTACGCCCCAGATCACCAGAAACACGCCCTGCCAGATCAGGCCGCTGAACAGCAGGTAGATCGCCACCGGCGCCCACACCAGCGACGACCCCACCACCGGAATGATCGAGGCAAACCCCGCGGCCAGTCCCAACAACAGCGACGATGGCATGCCCGCAATCTTCATCGCGATGCCGGTCAGCAGACCCTGCGCCACGCCTACGCTCAGGATCCCGTAAACATTGGCGATGATGGTGTCGGAGACATTCCGGTACAGCCGCGCCACTTGCGCCGGCGAAAGCGGCATCAGCCGCCCCGTGCGATCGGCCAGTTCCTTGCCTTCGCGAAACAGGAAGAACAAAATCACGAACGTGATCAGCGAATCGATGGCAAACTTCGCCAGATTGCCCAGCACGTCCGCCCCAAAGCCCACCATCGTCACGCTCACCCGTTGCGCGTTGGCGCTCACGATGGTGTAAAAATCGTACTTCGACAAATCAACCCAGCGCCCAATGTAGTGCAGCAGCGGAGCGGCCAGCTTGGTGGCAAACATAGCCACTCCACCCTCCTCCGCACTTCTGCGGCTCAGGTAATGCGCCGCCGTCACCGCCTCGTTCGCTGCCAGCGTCGTGATGATGAAGCTGGGCACTCCAAACAGCACCAGCACCAGCAGCGTTGAAAACAGCGCGCTCAAACCATTCCGCTGCCGCGTCGCCCGCAGCATCCGCTCGTGTACCGGATAGAACACCACCGCCAGGATGATGGCGAACGCCACCGGCTTCAGAAACGGCCAGGTGATGATGATCGCCAGGCCCAGCACCAGCAGCGCCACTACACTGAGAAAAATGATCGTCGTACGTTTGCTGTTCATAGGAGCGGGATGCTCTCAGTTGTAACACGGACGCCCGCTTCATGCGGCTTCCTGATTCTCCGCGCCGGCAGCAGCCGCCTCCTCGCCGGCTTTGCGCTGCGGCCGTGGAACCAGTTTGATGCGCTGGCTGGCCGCGTCACGCTTCATCAGCTCGGTCGGCTCCGGGACCCCCACTTGCCCCCGCCCCAGCGGCCCATTCAGCAGGCAGAAGAACTGGCTCATCAGGCCGCAAGGATAGGACGCCCGCATCGCTTCCTCGTCGTCCTCTTCCGTCGGCGTTCTGTGCAGGTCAGCTTCGGCCTCGGCCTCATCCATCTTCGCGTACACCGCTGCTTGCTCTTCAATCTCCGCCACCTTGGCCAGGTCCACTCCCTCTTCGGCAGTTTCGTCTACCTTCAGTCCAGGCGCATCCTCGCCCAGCTCGAAATCGTGTTCAAAATGATCGTAGCGTCCGGCCATGTCCGCGCCGCGCCTGTGCCCGAAGTGGGCGCCGTTGCTCAGGTTCCGGCTCGCCGTTTGTAGCGCGTACAGCACCAGCCCGGCCCGCTTGTTGTCCAGACGGTTATGCAGGATCGCATCGATCACCTGCATCAACGCAATCTGGATGGCGTTGGTATCCTCCAGCGGTGGCAGCTCCAGCGCGACGCCCGGCATTTCCCCCGTCGCCGGCATGGCTGCGTTCGGCTCCTGCCCCAGCTGCGCATCCTGTTTTTCGGCGCTGCCCGGGGCTTGCTGCGATGGTTGAAATTGGCGCTCGGCCCGCAGCCTTCGTCCGATGTGGGTCAAGTGGAAGTAGCAGTAGTTGCGGCCGCGCAGCGCCGGCGATCCGCAAAACTCGCCGTTGCTCTTGATGTGTTCGCATTGCCGCGCCGCCTTGGTATTAACTGCCTTCATCTTGCAGATCAGCGCCCGCCGTTGTTCCGCATTCACCGCTTCCATCTCAATAAGCTTCGTTTCAGTTGCTCCCCGCGGCTTCGTCTCCGACGGATTTTTTTCCGATGGATTTACTTCAGGCTGACTTACTTCGGCTAGATTCATGGCTTTCGTTCTCCTTGTGTGGATGGCTAGTTCACCATCGCTTTTATGGCTTTTTGCTTTCGCTCCCTGCTCTCAGAGAGCTCCCGGATCCTTGCACGGGACGGCCTTCACCCTGTCCGTCAATGCCGCCAACTGGCTCCCCCCTCCCCCGTGTCCCCGTAAATTCTTGAAAACACACAACTCCATCCGCAAAATATTGACAGCATGGGATTTGCACGGAAAATCCTGAGCGGCAGAGACTTACAGGAACAACTGCGAGGACGTTCGGGTGGGAATTGATTTCTTACAACGGACCGCTGGTTGACTGCAACTAACAACTTTCCCCCAGGACATTCAGAGGGCAGGATCGCCGGGGTGAAGGCGAATCCTTACCCTAACCAGACAGTATAAAATTCAATGAAACCAGAAGCAACGAAAAAACAATAAATCTGCCGAGCAATTCCCGTATCGGGAAACAACCCGGCCCCGCGAAGCCCCGGTCAATTTCACATGGTCAGAACCACGCGGAACTGCGCCTTGCCGCTCAGCATGCGCGCATAGGCCTCAGCTGCTTTTTCCAGCGGATACGTTTCAGTCATAGGACGCACCCCGGTCAGTTCGGCAAAGCGCAGGGTGTCCTCGGAATCGGCGGGCGTGCCCGCCGCCCAGCCCTGGATGGTCTTACTTCCATTAATCAGCTGTACTGGTGTGACCTGGATGGGATCGAAGGTCGCACCAATCACCATTAGCTCGCCGTTCGGCGCCAGCCCGTCGATCAACTCCGACATCGCTTTCGCGCTGGGAGCTGTCGCCAGCACCACCTGCGCCCCGCCCATCTCTTGCAACGCCTGGGCTGCATTCGTTGCTTGGCCGTCGAGGTACCTGTTCGCTCCAAGTTTTATTGCCAGCGCCGCGTCTTCGGGGCCGCGCCCGATCGCTACAACCTTATAGCCAAACTTGTTTGCGAACTGAATTCCCAGATGACCCAGACCCCCGACCCCCAGCACCGCAACCAGGTCGCCGGGCATCGCACCGCTATGCCGCAGCGCGTTGTAAGTAGTAATGCCGGCGCAAAGCAGCGGTCCCGCGTCCTCGTCACCTAGCGTCTCCGGGATTGCCACCAGCGCTTCCACCGGAGCCACCATGTACTGCTGGTATCCGCCGTCGTAGCTGATGCCGCAGATTTTCTGATTGCGGCAATTGCGAAAATCCCCACGCCGGCACTCCCGGCACGTGTTGTCATGGCCGCCGTGCCAGCCCACACCGACACGCTGTCCTTTCTTCCACGCGGAAACGCCCGCACCCACTTCATCAACCATGCCTGCAACTTCGTGTCCCGGCACCCGGGGATACTGAATTCCGGGCCACAAACCGTCTTTCGTGAGCACGTCACTGTGGCAAACTCCACACGCCTGTACCTTGATCCGCACCTGCCCTGCATCCGGCTTCGGAATCTCGCGCTCGACAATCTGGAAATCCGCTCCCGGACTGGGGACTTGCGCCGCCTTCATGGTTACGCCTTCAACTGTTGCCATAAAATTCTCCTAGAAACTTCAGTCGTGGTGCCAAGTGGTCTGATTCGCAGGCTTCGAGAGTCGATTCGCATGCCCGTCCAAATAAAGCGCGTTGCCCATCAGGAAACGCTGGTTGCGCCTTGATGCTCCGCGTTCCGGCCAGGATTCCTAAAAAGCGGTGGCCAGAAATAGGCAGCACCAACCGCAGGTGGTATGGCGGTTGTGAAGCTTGCGCGGTGGATTCTTGTCTGGACCTCGCCCTCGGAGCCAGTCGCCCCGACTGCTATCCAGCCAGGGCTTGCCGAAGGTATGCTGCCACGTCACTGACGAAGCGGTGTACCGACACCTCTGCGATGCGATGCCCGGCGATCGCGTTCATGGTCTTTCCCACGCCTCCCAGAGGGGGCTCGTAAGTTCCGGAGAAATCCAGCTGGGTCTCGGTCCCGGTCAGCGGGTACACGGAGAGCTCGCCGTGCATCAGGGGAAACAATCGTGGCAAAGTCGCGGCCTCCCACTCCAGAAGCAACCTTGTGCTGCCGTTGGAAGTGGCATCCGGCGCTTTCTCCTCGATGCCTTTCACGATGATTTTGATGTCGGCCTTCACTCCCATACCAGCAAAATCGACGTGCAACTCAGCAGCAACCGATTCTGCGCGGGAAGCGGCAGCCTTGGTGGCAGACTGGAAAACCGCGACGGCATTCTGTTTGAGGGTATCGCGGACGCGATCATAGGGATGGTTCACGTAATCGTAGCTGCGAAGGTTGCGCCCGCTGCTCATTAACCCTGCTTCCGCTCCACCGCCGGCTCACTTAGCGGCAGTCACGCAACTTTACCATAGTGCCCGCCTGGGTCAATGTCGCAGATTTTGTGCGCGACAACCGCCCTGCTGTTGTTCGTTCGGATGCCGGGGCGCCTCCAGAACCGCAGCATTGATTTTGCTTGTATGATATCTAGGCTTCGGATTCATTCGCGATGTATCGGCAGCCGATGTGGGGCGCTTGGCATCGCTATCCAAAGGGTGAGGAGGCTCGATGGCGCTCATTGACGTGCCTTTGACGCGCTCGGGTTTTGGTCAGACACAGCGCGTCGACAACTGGTGGGTGCAGCCGGTTGTGGTGTTTCTCGGTCTCTCTGCGTTTATTGTCTATTCCACCTGGGCGGCGCTGCAGGGGCAGCACTACCGCTTCGGACCCTATCTCTCCCCTTTCTACTCGCCGGAATTATTTGGACCCAACGGCTGGTTCGGCCAAATGCCCCACTGGATGCCAGTCTGGGTCACCGGTGCCATGCTTATCCTTTGGGCGCCCGGCGGATTTCGTTTCACCTGCTATTACTACCGCGGCGCTTATTACAAAGCTTTCTGGGCCGATCCCCCGTCCTGTACCGTGGGCGAACCGCGAAAGACCTATCTCGGCGAACGGTCTTTTCCCCTGATCATGCAAAACATTCACCGCTATTTTCTTTATCTGGCGCTGGTGTTTCTGGTTCTTCTTGCCCACGACGTGTGGAAGGCGTTCTGGTTCAATGGCCGCTTCGGCATCGGCGTTGGCACTCTGGTCTTGCTGGCTAATGTCGTGCTGCTCAGCTCGTATGCATTTGGCTGCCACTCTCTTCGCCATATTGTTGGTGGCTTCCGCGACCGCCTGGCCGGTGCCCCAACTCGCAAGCGCGTCTACGACTGCGTGAGCTGTCTCAACCAGCGACACATGCTCTTTGCCTGGTGCAGCCTCTTCAGCGTGGCATTTGCCGATCTTTACGTGCGCATGTGCTCGATGGGTGTGTGGACGGACTGGAGGATCATTTAGTGTCTGAGTACATCACGCACGAACACGATGTTGTGATCATTGGAGCGGGTGGAGCAGGGCTGCGCGCTGCTACCGAGGCTTCCGCCGCCGGCGCAAAAGTCGCAGTCATTACGAAGTCGCTGCTTGGCAAAGCCCATACCGTGATGGCCGAGGGTGGAATCGCCGCCGCCATGGCCAACGTGGACGATCGCGACAGCTGGCGCGTTCACTTTGCCGACACCATGCGCGGCGGCCAGTATCTGAATAACTGGCGTATGGCGGAGCTCCATGCCAAAGAGGCTCCCGACCGGGTGCGCGAGCTCGAAGCCTGGGGTGCTCTGTTCGATCGCACCGCCGACGGCCGCATTCTGCAACGTAATTTTGGCGGCCATCGTTATCCTCGCCTGGCCCACGTGGGCGATCGCACCGGCCTGGAGATGATACGTACGCTGCAAGACCACGGCATCCATCTCGGCTTAGACGTCTTCATGGAGCACACCGTCGTTACCCTGTTGAAAGATGGCGAGCGCATTGCGGGAGCGTTTGGCTACGATCGGGAGCGCGGCCGGTTTCACTTGTTTCGCGCCAAAGCCGTCGTGCTGGCCACCGGAGGCATTGGACGGGCTTTCAAAATCACCAGCAACAGCTGGGAATACACCGGCGATGGCCACGCTCTGGCCTACGATGCGGGCGCTTCGCTGATGGATATGGAATTCGTCCAGTTCCATCCTACGGGAATGATCTGGCCACCCAGCGTGCGCGGCATTCTGGTCACGGAAGGCGTCCGTGGCGAAGGCGGAGTCCTGCGCAACCGAAACGGCGAGCGCTTCATGTTCAAAGACATTCCTCCGCTGTATGCGAACCAGACCGCCGACTCCGAGGAAGAAGGCTGGCGTTATACCCAGGGCGATAAAAACGCCCGCCGCCCGCCTGACCTGCTGACCCGCGACCACGTGGCCCGCTGCATTCGGCAGGAAGTGCGCGAAGGACGCGGCAGCCCGCATGGGGGCGTCTTCCTCGACATTGCCTGGATTAAAGAGAGGCTTCCTAACGCCGCCGAACACATCAAGAAAAAACTCCCCAGCATGTATCACCAGTTCAAGCAGCTGGCCGATATCGACATTACCCAGGAGCCAATGGAAGTTGGGCCCACCACCCATTACATGATGGGCGGAGTCCGGGTGAATGCGGATTCCCAGATGTCGGATGTCCCCGGATTGTTTGCCGCAGGAGAATGTGCAGCAGGGTTGCATGGCGCCAACCGCCTGGGGGGAAATTCGCTTTCCGACCTGCTGGTTTTCGGCCAGCGCGCAGGCCAGTACGCCGCAAAGTTCGCCAACGAAAACTCATTCGGCGCCATCAACGCTCCCCAGCTTGCATCCGCGGAAGAACTGGCCCTGCGTCCCTTCCAGCACAACGGCCCGGAAAACCCCTACGGCGTACAACACAAGCTCCAAGACATAATGCAGGACCTGGTCGGAATCGTTCGCCAGGAGCAGGAGATGCTGCAAGCCCTGGAGCGCATTCGAGAACTAAAGATCGCCAGTGCCGCCGTTAGTGTGGACGGCAACCGGGAATACAACTCCGGCTGGCACACCGCGCTCGACCTGCACAATCTGCTGACCGTCTCGGAAATTGTGGCCTACTCCGCTCTGGAACGAAAGGAAAGCCGCGGCGCTCATTTCCGCGATGATTTCCCGGCCAAAGACGAGCAGTCCGGAAAATTCAATATCGTGGCGCGAAAAGCACCCAATGGAGAAGTGCGCCTCACGCGCGAGCCCATTCCGCCCCTGCGAGAGGACCTAAAACAAATCATTGAGGAGATGAAATAATGGCGACGGCTACCTTCCGCGTCTGGCGCGGAGATAAGGGACAGGGACAGTTCCACGACTACACCACCGAAGTCTCGGCCGGGATGGTGGTGCTTGACGCCCTTCATCAAATCCAGGCGGAACAGGCCGGCGACCTTGCCGTCCGCTGGAATTGCAAGGCCGGGAAGTGCGGCTCCTGTTCCGCCGAAGTCAACGGAATGCCGAAGTTGATGTGCATGACCCGGCTCAACACTCTGCCCCTGCACCAACCTGTGACGGTTGCACCCATGAAGGCGTTTCCTCATGTGCGGGACTTGGTCACGGACGTTTCCTGGAATTACAAGGTGAAACAGCGTATTCCGAAATTCCAGCCGCGCAAGCCTGATGCCGCAGACGGCACCTGGCGCATAGCGCCGGAAGACGTTGATCGCGTGCAGGAGTTTCGCAAGTGCATCGAGTGCTATCTCTGTCAGGATGTCTGCCACGTGTTACGCGACCACCACATGCACGAACAGTTCATCGGACCGCGGTTTCTGGTTTATGTAGCAGCCCTCGAAATGCATCCTTTGGATGTCGGCGACCGCGTTGAAGAACTGCGGAAGCAGTTTGGCATTGGCTTGTGCAATATCACGAAATGTTGCACCAAGGTATGCCCTGAGAACATCACCATTACAGACAACGCGATTATTCCCCTTAAGGAACGGGTGGTGGATCGGTTTTTCGATCCGCTCTCACGGTTGTTTCGCGTTTTCAGCTAAACCAGCGCCTTAGGAGATGTTATGCAATTCCAACTCAAGCCCATTTCCGTGCAAAGTATCCCCCACACCCTGGAAAAGGTTGAGCGTTACAGGCTCCTGAATGAACCTGTTCTTGCGGAAAGCATCTGCCTTGATGTTTTGGCAGTCGTGCCCGATCACCAGCATGCCCTGATTTCGCTGCTCCTGGCGCGCACCGATCAATTCCACTCTAACGCCCAGCCGAAAGCGGCCGAGGAGGTTCTCGCTCAAATTAAGGGCGACTACGAGCAAGCCTATTACGCCGGCGTCATCTGGGAGCGTCTGGGAAATGCCCGCGTTCGTCACGGGGATCCCGGGGCCCGGGCTTCCGCATATCACGCTCTGCGCGACGCCATGGCTCATTACGAGAGAGCTATAACTTTTGCCCCACCGGGAAACGACGACGCCATTCTGCGCTGGAACACTTGTGCCCGCGTCATCATGCAGAACCCGGAAATTCAGCCGCTCTCCGAGGCCGATCCCCATGCCTGGCGGCGCGATGATGCTGGCTCCAGAATCGCCGACGCTTAGGGGCGATACCAAAATCGTTGGCAGGGGCGGTGTGCTTGACCTCGAGGGCAACGCTTCGCACGCCCTCTTGCCCCCGCAAGCACGCTATACCTGAAGTACATCGCCTTCACGGGCCACCATCTCGTACAGAACCGGATTGACAAAGAATCCGATAAACAGCCGGGAGATCAGCCCTGCCACAATGACAATGGCAAACGGTTTCTGCGTGTCTGAGCCGATTCCCGTGGAGAGCGCGGCCGGAAGCAGTCCCAGACAGGCAACCAGCGCCGTCATCATGATCGGTCGAAGCCGCAGCAGCGACGCCTCCCGCGTTGCCGTGGGGATATCCATTCCTTCCAGGCGAAGCTTGTTGATATAGGAAACCAGAATCACTGCGGTTTCTACCGATACGCCTAACAACGCCAGCAATCCCAGCACCGACGAAACACTGAAAGGAGTATGGGTAAGCTTCAAAGCTATAAGCGCGCCTACCGGCTCTGTCATGATGACGCCCAAAGCGATGGCGACCGGAAATTTAAAGTTTCCATAAAGCGCGAACAAGATCATGAAAATAAGCACCACCGCTAACGGCCCAATCAGAATGAGCTGCGACTTGGCTTCCAGAAATTGGCTGTACTCGCCGCCCCAATTAAGCCGGTAGCCCTGCGGCAAAGTGACAGCCTTATCAACCGCCTTTTGGCCATCTCTCACGGCGCGTTCCAGGTCTCGTCCTTCAATGCTGTACTGAACTCCGATGTAGCGGGAATTGTTTTCCCGGTAAATGAACGACGCCCCATTCCCCTGTTTGATCTCAGCCAGTTGACTGAGCGGGATCTGCTTGCCATCCGGTGTTCCTACCAGCAGGTTGCCAATCTCATGCGCACTGCTGCGGAATTGAGGCTGCATGCGAACCACCAGGTCGAATAACTTCTCGCCTTGAATCACCTGGGTCACGGCCTGCCCTCCCACAGCAGCGGAGATCACCGCTTCAACATCGGAGACGTTGATTCCGTAGCGTGCAATCTTGTCCCGGTCCACATCGATCAGCAGGCTGGGCTGACCCAACTCCCGCACCACCGTCAAGTCCGTGAAGCCGGGTATTTTGGCCAGAGTGTTCTTGATTTGCACAGCCTTGTCCTGAAGAACGGTTAAGTCGTCGCCATAGACCTTCACCGCCAACGAGCTCTTAAGTCCGGTCAACGCTTCGTCTACGGCGTCTTCCGCAGGCTGGGTGTAGTTAAAGATAATTCCCGGAAATGCTGTCAGCCTATTGTTGATAGCTTCAACTAATTTGGCTTTCGTATCCAGGTTGCCGCTCCACGATTTGTCCTTGTAGGGCTTCAGTCCTACATAGAACTCGCAATTGAAGAACCCAGTGGGATCAGTCCCATCGTCTGGGCGTCCTAACTCAGAGGCGACCGTGGTGACTTGCGGGAACGACATCAGGATGTCGCGAATCTGCGGAGCGATACGGCTCGCCTCTTCAAAGGAGATGGTATAGGGCATGGTCGCCCGCACCCAGAGTGCGCCTTCGTCAAGATGCGGCATAAATTCGCCGCCAATAAAGGGAACCAGCAGCAAGGTCGCACCGAAAATCAGCGCCGCAATCAGCACAGTAAGTTTGGGACGCGCCAATGCCCAATCCAGCTGGGTTGCGTACACGCGCTTCATCCAGTCGTAAGCACGATTCTGGTGCTCCCGTATTCCCTTCTTAAACCAATACGAAGTCAGTACTGGAACCAGCGTAAGGGTAAGGATCAACGCGCCCACCAGCGCGAACGACATGGTTTCTGCCATGGGATGGAATAGCTTTCCCGAAGGCCCGCTGAGTGCGTAGATAGGAAGATAGCCCGCGAGAATTACCGCAACCGAGTAGAAGATAGGCCGATCGACGTCCTTCGCCGCCAGCAGAATAACGTCGTGCAGTTTGTAGTCTTGTCCCTGTCGCAGGGCAAGCTCGCGGTAGATGTTTTCCACCATCACCACGGTGCCATCGATGATGATGCCGAAATCGATGGCCCCAATCGAGAGCAGGTTGGCCGCCCCATCGTGGGCATGTAGCACGATAAAGGCGAACAACAGCGACAGCGGAATTGTAAGCGCCACGATGATGGCCGCCCGGAAGCTGACCAGAAAGAACATCAGAACGATCAGCACCAGTATCATGCCGCGGACCAAGTTGGCTTCCACGGTGTCCGTGGTCAGATTTACCAACTCGCTGCGATCGTAGTACGGATGGATCTTGACGTCTGGCGGCAGGATCGTCCGGTTCAGTTCCTCGGTTTTGGCTTCCACTCCCTTCAGGACATTCTGGGTCTGCTCGCCGCGCAACATCAGAATGACACCTTCAACCGCATCGTCATTCTTCTCGTAGCCGAATTCGCCCAACCGGGGCGCGTGGCCGATGGTCACGTCGCCGACATCCTTGATGCGGATGGGTACGCCATTATTGCTGCCCACCACAACGTTGCCGATATCGCCGGTGTCGCGCACCAGGCCAATGCCGCGCACGTAATAGAACTGGCCACCTTGCGAGAAAAATCCCCCGCCAGCGTTGGCGTTGTTTGCGGCCAAAGCTGCTTCCACTTGCGGAACGGTCAGATGGTAGCCGTAGATCCGGGCGGGATCGAGTAACACTTGGTACTGCATGACCGTGCCGCCAAAACCAGAGTCATCGGCAACCCCAGGGACGGAACGGTAGGCCCGCTCGACCACCCAATCCTCAAAGGTCTTCAACTCCTGCGGGCTGCGGTCTGGACTCTCCAGAACATAGCGGTACACCAGTCCGCTGGGACTGAACAGCGGAGCCATCGACGGCGTCACGCCGGTAGGCAAATTGGCTTGCGCAATCCGCTGGAACACAATCTGCCGCGCAAAATAATCGTCCGTCTTATCGTCAAAGGTGAGGATCACATCCGAGAGGCCGTAGAGCGATATGGACCGCATCACCACCATGTGCGGCACCCCGTTCATTTCCAGCTCCAGCGGAAGCGTGACCAGGCGCTCCACTTCTTCCGCCGCGTGGTCAGGCCACTGCGTGATCAGTTCGACTTGGGGAGGAGATAGATCGGGATAAGCATCCACCGGCATACGCTGGAACGAGATGATCCCAGCGATCGTCATAAAACCCGTCAGCATCAGCACCAGGAACCGCTGACGAAGGGCCGCTTGTACGATGCGATGAATCATTCGGAGCTGGACAACATGGTCCTGATCACGGTTCCTTAATCGAATATCAATCGCTGCCGCTAACGCTGCAACGAGTTGGCAAACTGCAAGAACAAGCTGCCGTCGCCGATGAAGCGATCGCCAGGCTTTAAGCCGCTGGTAATTTGAGTTTGTCCCTTCAGGCTCTCACCCAGGGTGACCGGCCGCTTGGCAAACTGACTGGCTGCGGCTTCGACATACACGAAAGGCTGATTCTCGTTGTCGCGCAGGACCGCGGAATCGGGCACCGCAATTGCATTGGCAATCGTCCCCGCATTCACCGTCGCCGCCACAAACATGTCCTTCTTCAACTTCTCTCCGGGATTGCTGGTCTCAATGCGCGCTTGCAGCGTTCGTGTGGTCGGGTCCAGGGACGCCGCCACATAGGCAATGCGGCCCTGGAAGACGTCAGGATAAGCCTCAGTCTGGATCGTAACCGGATCTCCCACCTGCACGTACGGAAGGTCTTTCTGATAGACGTTGACCAACACCCACACCGTGCTGGTGTCGGAAATCAGGAAGCACTGGGTGGTGGTGAGTTGCAGCAGTTGACCAGCCGCAACATCCTGTTCAACCACTTCGCCGCTGATAGGAGCTCTCACCGGGACCTCGAAAGAGGCTGGCGCTTTCACCAGCGCAGCCGGATCGGTGATTCCCAGCACCTTAAGAGCAGCCTCCGCCGCCGCCAAATCTCCGCCCGCCTGCACCTGGGCCGACTCGGCCTGCTCCACATTCTGCTCGGCAATAGCATGGTGCTGGTACAGGTCCTTGGCTCTCTCATAAGCCTTTTGCGCCAGGGCGTAGGCGTCTCTGGCTTTCAAATAGTTGGTGCGGCTCTGGGAGTAATCTGGACTTGCCACATACAACATGGGCTGGCCCCGCTCCACTTTCTGGCCGGGAACCACTACCACGCGGCTGACCGGGCCGCTCACCTGGGTGATCACCGGCGTCGTATGAAAGCTGTTATAGGCGACGGCGCCGGTTAGCCGCAGGCTTCGCGTCAGGCTGCTGGCCTGAACTTGCAGCACTTGCACGTGGGCCATCTGGTCAGCCGGAATGGTGAACAGCTCCGCGGTGTTGGCGCTGTTCGCCTCTTCCTTGGCGGCGTTGCCGGACCCTCCACCACTACAGCTTGCTAGCGCCAGCGTGACCGCTGACACGATGGTTATCGCAACTCGGTATGGCCGGCGATCGCGGGATATCTTCACGGCAGATTCCTCGTTCCTACGGCTTCCTTAAGCTGTTCCAGTGCAGTCATGTAAGACGACAACGCCTGGCGGTAGGCCAGTTGCACCGCACGATAACTGCGTTCGGCATCCAGAAAATCCAGCAAGCTAGCTGCCCCACGCTTGTAAGCATACTCACTGATGTCACGCGAGTCCTGCGCCTCTTGCAGGTAGCCAGAAGTATAAAGGTGTACGATTTCGTCATTGCTGCGCAGCGCCTCATAGGCGTCGTTAACGTCGGACAGCACGATATCGCTGGTGGAGGCCTGCGTCTCCTGCGCCTGGGTCAGAGCATATTGGGTACGAGCAATCTCGCCTTGATTGCGATTGAAAACGGCGATCGGGAAGTTCACAAAAAAGGAAGCGCTGCTCTGGTCTGACACGTGCGAATAAAGAACTTCGCCATTTACGTCCACCTTGGCATTCGCTTTAGCCAGAGAGATCTGACTTTGAGCAGCCGTGGTCCCCAGTGCAGCAGCTCGATAATCGGGACGGTCCTGCAGCGCCTTCGTCTGCAAATCCTCCAATTTCGCCGGGACAGGCAGATAGGCCAAGTCGCCAACCACGTCGTAATTAGCGGGCACCGCATCGTAGCCCAGCATGGTGCGTAGATCGACCAGGGCCTGGACCCTTGCCAGCCGGGCGGACGACACGTCAGTTTGAAACTGCAGCAGCTGCAGTTTGATCTTGAGATAGTCCCCCTCGCTGATGTAGCCCGACTTATATTGCGCCTCGCCGATGTCAACCGTCTGCTGGAAGCTCTCCAGATCTTGTAAAGCAAAGCGCAGAGTCGATTCGGCCAGCAAGACGCTGATGAACTGCTGGCCCACGTTGAATGCGAGGGTGCGCTCAGCGTCGGTAACCTGGGCGCGGGTAACCGCCGTCTGGTCCTGCGCGGCGCGTAAACGATTCTGTCGTTTGCGCCCGCGCTCAAACAGGTATCCAATTCCGGCGTCGAACTGCTGGATCTCGCTCAAATTGTCGGAGTTGAAATTCGACGGAGAAAAAACCGGCAGGAACTGGGAGTCAAAATTGAGGGTCGGATTGGGGCGTAGATTCGCAGTAATCTCCTGCGCCTGGTTTTGCAGAATCAGGGTGCGAGTCGCCTTCAACGCATGATTGTGCGTCAACGCCAGGTCAATGGCCTGATCAAGCGTGATCATGGCGGGACCTTGGGCATCGGCCGCTGGCGCCAGCGCGAGTAGTAGCAGCCAAATCAAAGCTGCCGCCACGTTCATCCGGAAGTGCACTGGACGCATAAGACTCGAATCTTAAGTGCAAGCCTGGGCGCGAAAGGCTTAGGCGGGCAAATCAATTCCTTGCGCTTTCCTGTCCGCCGTCCTCCTGCAAGCCCTGCTCCGCCCAAAGTGCCAGGCCCTGGCCGGAGGAATAAAAACCCTGCGCCTAACAGAAAACCCATTGTAAA
Organism: uncultured Acidobacteriaceae bacterium; assembly: GCA_963849815.1. Taxonomy (GTDB): domain Bacteria; phylum Acidobacteriota; class Terriglobia; order Terriglobales; family Acidobacteriaceae; genus Bog-257. The sequence continues at coordinate 133,595 of CAWKIR010000018.1, forward strand.
TGAGGAAGTTGCAGGTGGGAGAAGCGCGGCGCGAAGGTTGTACGTCGAACGGGAGATCTCCCGCAACCGAAACGCTGCGATTGTTGCGTCTTTTGCCAATCAGGTTCCCGTCCATGGAAAGCACTTGCTCACGCCCACCGGCCGAGCTCTTAAAGATGCCGACATTCCCCGACTGCACAATATAGAGGCCGGTACAAAACATCGCCGTCGCTGAAGATAAGTTCGCCGGAAGAGTATTTGCGCTGCAAAAGATGAGAGGTGAGAAACGCGAACTCCTGCTCCGACAAGCTGGAGAAGATGGATGCGCTTTTGAGAACAGCGAGAGCGGCGCTTTCCTGCTCCCTGGGCATGGCGAATTCGTGCCTGGGCCGTAGCCGCTAATATCGGTGCGGCGGCACGCGCTCCGCAGGCTTTGCTATTCCTGCCGCCCCCACCGGTGATCGATCTTCGGCGGATGCTCCAGGGTTTGCATCACCACACAGTACTGTTCGGTCTTGTCCTGCAAGGCGCGCAACTGCTCCCTGGTTGCCCGCGGTGCGCGCACGTCGAACGTGACCCTGATGTTCTCAAACCCAACCGCCGCCTCTTTGGAAATCCCCAAAGTTCCTTGCAGGTCCAAATCACCCTCGACGGTAACATCGATGCCCTCGGTCGGTATGCCCATGGCCGCCGCCACCATCTGGCAGGTGATTTGTGCACAGGCGGCGATCGCGCCCAGCAGTAAATCTCCGGAGCAGGCCCCGGTACCCTCTCCCCCGACACCCTGATGAGCTTGTGCCTGGTAAATTTCCCGGCCCAGGTCCACCGAACAGGTCACGGGAGCGTCACTCTGGCTGCTGTGGGCTTTCAGCGTGATTCGTGAACTCGACGGGTTTTGGCGATACTGCTCCTTCAGTGGGCGTTGCAGGCTGCGAATATCCATGAATTCCCTCGAGGTTTTGAGTATTATATCCGCATACAGGGGTGGTGCCGGCGTCGCGGCATCGATTTAACACGCAATTCCACCGATTACGTCGCGTCGAGCAGTCGGCCTGGCTGTTCCACCTGCGCCAATGAGGTTCATGGGCCTGCCGCAAATGCCAGATCCAGTTCCGTCCGCCTTGTCACCCGGGGCCCGCTTCGGCGCGTACGAAATCCTTGAGCAACTCGGGTCCGGCGGTATGGGCGAGGTTTATCGCGCTCGCGACACCCGCCTCGGCCGTGAAGTCGCCATTAAGACGGTTTCGCTCCACCATCATTCCCAACCTGAAGCCCTCACCCGCTTTGAGATGGAAGCCCGCTCCGCGTCCGCGCTCAATCACCCCAACATCGTCACCATTTATGAGCTCGGTTGCGTGGACAACGTTCACTTCATCGCCATGGAGCTGGTTTGTGGCGAGACCCTGCGTCAGTTGCTCGCCTCCGGTCCCATTCCCTTTCGCAAGGCAATCGCCATCGCGGCCCAGGTTGCCGACGCGCTCGCGCGAGCTCACGAAATCGGGGTCGTTCATCGCGATTTGAAGCCCGACAACCTCATGGTTTCCACCGACGGCGCCGCCAAGGTCCTCGATTTCGGCTTGGCTAAATTGCTGGCCCTCGACCACCCCCCTGAAGCCGACGCTTCCACCTCCATCAGCAAGGACGGCGCCGTGATGGGCACCCTGGGCTACATGTCACCGGAGCAGGCCAACGGCGCCAAACTCGATTTCCGCTCCGACCAGTTTTCCTTCGGGTCGGTGCTCTACGAGATGGTCACCGGTGTTCCTGCATTTCAGAAGAAAACCGCTGCCGAAACCGCCGCGGCCATCCTGCGCGACGAGCCCGAGCGCGTTGTTTCCAGAATGCTTCAGGCGCCCGCTCCCTTCGTTTGGATTGTGGAGCGTTGCCTGGCCAAGAACCCCCAGCAACGCTACGCCTCCACCCGGGACTTGGCCCGTGACCTGGCGGCCGTGCGCGACCGCTTGGCGGATGCGCCCGTCAGCCATTCCGAACCGCGCCCCAGCAACCTCCCCGTCCCGCGTACCGCTTTCATCGGACGCGAACCCGAGGCGGCTGCGCTCTGCCAGCTCCTGGCCCGCAATGATGTGCGGCTGCTCACCCTCACCGGCCCCGGCGGCATCGGCAAGACCCGCCTGGCTTTACAGGTGGCCGGCGAAATCGGCGAGCAATTTCCCGCGGGTGTGTGCTTCGTCTCGCTTTCGGTGGTTGGCGAGCCGGGCTTGATCCCTTCCGCCATCGCACAATCGGTGGGGGTGCGCGAAATGGGCAATCAGTCGGCGCAGGAAAACCTGAAAGATTACCTTGGCGGGCTCGATCAGCCCATGCTTCTCCTGCTCGACAATTTTGAGCACCTCGTCTCCGCTGCCCCCGTCATATCGGAGCTGCTCTCGGTGGGTCCCGAGCTCAAGATCGTTGTCACCAGCCAATCGCCCCTGCATGTGTACGGCGAACACGAATTCCCGGTGCCCCCGCTGGCCCTTCCCGACTCCAGGGTCCTGCCGTCCCTGGAGGCGCTCGCGCGTCTTCCTGCTATTGCCCTCTTTGTGGAACGCGCGCGTGCCGTGAAGCACGACTTCGCCTTGAGCTCCGAGAACGCCGCCGCTGTCGCCGCCGTTTGCGCTCGTCTCGACGGCCTGCCCCTGGCCATCGAACTGGCTGCGGCCCGCATCAAGTTGCTCTCCCCCACCGCCATGCTGGCCCGTCTGGAAAGCTGCCTCAACCTGCTGACCGGCGGCGCCCGCGATCTGCCCGCCCGCCAGCGCACTCTTCGCGGCACCGTCGACTGGAGTTATGGCCTTCTCAATCCGGCCGAACAAACTCTCTTTCGCCGCCTTGCGGTGTTCAGCGGCGGTTGCACTCTGGAGGCGGTGGAGGCCGCCTGCGATACCGCGGGCGATCTCCGTCTCGACGTTCTCGATGGCATGGCCTCCATGGTGGACAAAAGCCTGGCCCAGCAGGTGGATGGCGCAGCGGGCGAAACTCGCTTCATCATGCTTTCCACCATCCGCGAGTATGCCCTCGAACGTCTGGCCGCCAGCGAAGACGTTGCCGCCACTCGCCGCTCCCACGCCGCCTATTACCTGGTGCTGGCCGAAGAGGGCGCTTCCGAAGCCGCCGCTCATCCCGAATGGCTCGATCGCCTGGAGGTTGAGCACGACAACTTCCGCGCTGCCCTTGAATTCCTCATCAAGACCGGCGATGCCGACTGGGGACTCCGCCTCGGCACCGCCCTCTTTCATTTCTGGGAAACACGCGAATATCTCACCGAGGGTCGCAACCGCATCGCCAGACTCCTCGCGTTGGAAGGTGCGGCCGCGCGTCCCAAACTGCGCTCCCGCCTGTTGTTTTCCGCCGCCGTCCTGGCAGGCGAGCAGGGCGATTACACTTCCGCCCAGCGATTGTTTGACCAGAGTCTTGAGACCTGTGTGGAGCTGAACGATAACCGCGGGGTCGCGGTTGCGCTCAACGCGCTGGCCGTTAATGCCCGCGATCGCGGCGAACTCGACACTTCTTCCCTGCTGTTTGAACGTTGTGTGGCGATTTGGCGTGACGACGGAGATCCCGCCGACGTGGCCCGCGCTCTCAGCAATCTGGCCAACGTCACCAGACTGCAAGGCGAACCCGCGCGCGCCTCCGCCCTCTACGAGGAATGCCTCGCCATGTTCCGCCAGGTGGGGGACGTTGCCGGTATCGCCTGGACCTTGAACTACCAGGGAGATGTGGCCCGGGAAAGAAACGATCTCACCCCGGCCCGTTCCTTCTACGAACAGAGCCTGGCGGCCTTCAGCCTCTCGCGCGATGGCTGGGGCATCGCCAGTGCCTTGTCCGATTTAGCTGGGCTTAGTTGGGACCAGGGTGACAACGACGAGGCCCGCCGCCTGTACGGTGAAAGCATCCAGATGTTTCAGAATCTGGGTCATAAGCGCGGCATCGCCAGGGTGCTGGAGTGTCTGGCCGCCAACGCCGCCGCCCAATCCGACGCCGTGCAAGCCCTGCGCTTCGCCGGCGCCGCCGCCGCTCTCCGCCAGCGGTTGGTGACCCCGCTCACCCCTGCCGAACAACATAAACTGGAGAAGGTCCTGGAATTCGCGCGCCGCACCCTGGGCAATGCTGCCGGCATGACCGCGTGGATGGAAGGCTGGGCCATGCCCGTAGAGCAGGCCATTCAAGAAGCGCTGGCCCCCGGCGCTGGACCCGCCACTCTTCGGACAGGAAGCGACGGCTGATTCAACCTGCGGTATTGGGGTCCATCATTCGCCGCACCGCTGAGATCCGATTGGCGGGAAAACCTCCTCGGCGAGCGTGTTCGCGGACCGTTTCCTCATCCGGCGCCAGGTAGACGCAATAAACCTTATCGCCGGTCACATAGCTGTGCAGCCATTTGATCTCCGGCCCCATCCCCTTCAGTACCGCAACCGATTTCCGGGCGACTTCCTGGATCTCCGCATCCGACAAATCCCCTGCGCCAGGGATCTCCCGTTCGATCACATATTCGGGCATGGCTCTCCTCCGCGAACCCGCTCATGGTAGCAGACTCCTGGAGTCATTCGGAAACCTGCAAACATTCGCGGTTTTCGAAGGTATCGAATCTCTACCGCCTCACTTCCCCTATGTACACCGCGAACGGTTCCAGCGTCATCTCCGATAGTCTTACGTTACCCGACACCCCGCTCATGGTCGTCAGTAAGGTCTCCGCCTCGCTCGTGGAAAATCCCTGTGGCGTCAGATCAAACCTCGCCTTCTGCGCCTCGCCCGACATGTTGATGACCACCAGCACCGCCTTGTCCTTATAGCTGCGCAGATACGACATCACGTTGGGATCGCTCTCCTTGAGGACAACATAGTCGCCTTCCAGCAGCGCCGGAGTTGTGCGCCGCAACTCCAGCAAGCGCCGGTAGAACACCAGAATCGAGTTGGGGTCCTTCAGTTCGCTGGCCACGTTGTGGGTCTTGTAGTTGGCCGCCACCGGCAGCCACGGCCTGGTCTTGCTGAAACCCGCATTCACCGTGTCGGTCCACTGCATGGGAGTGCGCTCGCCATCGCGGCCTTTTTCCTGCGGCCATCCCTGCTTGCCCTTTGCGTCTTTCACCTCCGCCTTCGCCTTGGGATCGTTGTTCTCCATTCCAATCTCTTCGCCGTAATACATAATCGGCGTGCCCCGCAGCGTCAGATACATCCCCGCCATCACTTTGGCAATCGCGTCATTGTGCTTGCCGTCGCCATAACGGCTGTAGGAGCGCTCGACATTGTGATTGCCGATCATGTAAACCGGCCAGCCCCCGGCGGCGTTCAAGGCCGCAATCTGCTTGCGAAATTCCCCCGGCGACAGTTGATTCACCATAGTGAATATCAAGTTCATCGGCAGCTCCAGCTCATCGTGCTCGGCGCCGTAGTACTGCTTAAGTTGATCCACGCTGCTCGTCCACGTCTCGCCGATCAGCACCGCATCATACTGCTCGGCGATCTTCCGCAGTCCCTTCAGCACCTCATGGATCTCCGGCAAGTTGCGATCGTACGGCTCCTTCAGGTTGGCATCGCCGCTAGTGTTCTTGCCTTGCAGGATGGCATTGTCGCGCCGCTTTGCGTCCGCGAATAACGCGTCCACCGCATCCAGGCGAAAACCCCTGACGCCGCGCTCGTACCAGAAGCGGGTCACGTCAAACATCGCGTCCTTCACCGCCGGATTGCGCCAGTTCAATTCAGGCTGTTGCGGAAAGAAGACGTGGTAATAGTACTGGTTGGTTTTAGGATCGAGCGTCCACGCCGGCCCACCGTAAACCGAAAGCCAGTTATTGGGAGGCTGGTTCGCGCCCTCGCCATCGTGCCAGATATACCAGTCACGATGCTTCGCATTTCCCGAGGAACGCGCGTCGATGAACCACTGGTGCTGGTCGGAAGTGCGATCCATCACCAGGTCAAGCACCACGCGAATATCGCGTTGTTCGGCCCCACTCTGCAAACGTCCGAAGTCGGAGAGGTTACCGTAGATGGCATCGATGTTCTCGTAGTCGGTGACGTCATATCCGAAATCCACCTGCGGCGACGGAAAAAACGGCGTAAGCCAGATCGCGTCCACGCCCAGTTCCCGCAGGTAACCGAGCTTCGACGTTATCCCATTGAGGTCGCCGATTCCATCACCGTTGCTGTCGGCAAAGCTACGCGTATAGATCTCGTAGAACACCGCATTCTGCCACCAGTGACGAGCGTCAGCCGCCGCCGCTTTCGATGGCGCGGCGGAAGATTTCGCTTTTGTGGCGGAGGCTTTCGCCTGCGGCTTCGCTTGCGCGGCCGGCGCGCTTAACCCCGTCGCGGGACCTTCCGACTGTGCCCCCGCCGGCCGACCAGCCCAGCTTCCGATCAACAGGAATAAAACGAAAATCCGTTTGCTCATCTAACCCCAGCTTCCGTGGGACCTGACCACTGGCTACCGTCTCTCAATGCATCATCGCCTCGCCCGGCTTCACCGCCTTCGGCTTCTGCAACAAAAACAGCAACGGAAGCAGCGCCACGAAGATCACTCCCAGAAACAAGAACGTGTCGTTGTAAGCCAGCATCGCGGCCTGCCGCTGCACCATTCCCCACACCGCTCCATACGCCTTCTCGGTCGCCATCGCCGCGCTCGAACCCTGGCTCATGAAATACGCCTTCAAGTTTTGCACCATATGCTGCGTCGTCACATTCTCCGCATAAACGTGCCGTCCCAGCACGTTGATCTGCGTCTGCTGCGCGCGGTACTGCACGGTTTCCACCATAGCAATACCGATGCTCGCGCCAATATTCCGCATCAGGTTAAAAATACTGGTGGCGTTTCCCATGCGCTCGTTGGGTATGCCTCCGTTCGTAATCGTCGTCAGCGGCACAAACACGAAGCCCAACGCGGCCCCCTGAATCATCAGCGGCCACCAGAAATTTCGCGACGCCACGTCCAGACTGAAACGCGATAGCTCCCACATCGCATAGGCCGACGCCACAAAGCCGATGCCTAGCAGTTTACGGCTGTCGAACTTGCCAATTAGCCGCCCTACAATCGGCATGATGAGGAACGAGGCCAGGCCACGCGGCAGGTTCGTGATGCCGGCGTGCGTTGCCGTGTAGCCCAGCACCACCTGCATCAGCAGCGGCAACAGCACCGTGCTGCCGTAGAGCACGAAGCCGATAAACGTCATCAGAAAGGTGCCGATGGCGAACGAGCGGTACTTGAAGACCGTGAGATCCAGCACCGGGTGTTTAGCCGTCAGTTCGCGAATAATTAGCGCGCTCAAGCCCCCCACCGCCAGCACCGCCAGCGTCACGATAAAGCGCGATCCGAACCAGTCATCCTCCTGCCCCTTGTCCAGCATGATTTGCAGGCTGCCGATGCCCACTGCCAGCAGCCCGATTCCCCAGTAATCGATGCCCGTCTTCTCCCGCCGCAGATACGGCGGATCGAAGATGAAAACCTGCGTCAGGATGAGCGCAATCACCCCAATCGGCACGTTGATGTAGAACACCCAGCGCCAGCTGTAGTTGTCGGTGAGCCAACCTCCAGCCACCGGACCCAGCATCGGCGCAACTACGATTCCCAGCGCCCAGAACGCCATCGCCTGTCCACGCTTCTCCGACGGAAACGATTCCAGCAGGATCGCCTGCGAAAGCGGCTGCAAGCCGCCGCCGCACGCGCCCTGTATCACGCGACACAGAATCAGGAACGGCAGCGTCGGCGCAAGTCCGCACATAAACGACGCCACCGTGAAGCCGGTAACCGACATCAGCAGCAGCCGCTTTCGTCCAAAGCGTCCGGCCAGCCACCCCGTCATCGGCAGGATGATGGCATTGGCCACCAGGTACGAGGTCAGCGTCCACGTGGCTTCGTCGTTGCTCGACGACAGGCTGCCCGCAATGTGCGGCAGCGAGACATTGACCACTGTCGTGTCCAGCACCTCCATGAAGGTGCTCGACATGACTGCGATCGCGATCAGCCAGGGATTAATTTCCCGATGTTCGTTGTTGCCGAATGCCATTCTCGTGCGTTAAGCTGCTTCCTTTGCTACTCGAATTCCTGGCCAATGGAGGGCCAAAATGGCCGACGAAAAGAAGTACACTGAGCACATCGTCCGCGGCTCTGTTCCGCGGGACGAATGGAGAAAGTTCCTTAAACAACACTTTGCGCCTTCTCCGGTCGGCGGTGGCGGAGGCAGGCCTTCTGGCGGCGGAACCATCGACGAAAGCGCATCCGACATATGCGGCTCATTGGGGTGCCCGGCAACGTACGGTGGCGGCACGCTCCACCACTGCTCAGTCGATGTCGAGGCCGATGGATCCGCTACCATTCATTGTTACTACACAGCCCGAGAAAACCGCTAGACCACTAACTGGCGGCCATACAGGACGAGTATTTAGTTAAAAGCACGCTCACATTCGGTGCAAGGGTAGAGCACTGCTTCGAGGGGCGTAGCTTCCACGCACGACTGCACCCGTGCTCCCGCTACCTTCAGAGCATTTTTGTCATCACGAACCGGCTTCAGCCGGTGAGGGATCGCGCTTCCCCGACCTTTCCGGCGGGCTGTTTAGCGCCCGCAAAAACCAGCCGCGCAGCGGCGGAATGAAGTTAGACGGGGGGGTGAGCCCCCGGTCAAGCTGGAAACAAAGGCAAGCCGCAGAGCGGCGGCACCGCTTCATCGTGCCGAAGAAGAACCAAACAGCCCGGGCTTTAGCCTCTCCCAATTCTGTCCCCTCTGTAATACTTCTGTCATTTCGTTCCGCAAGCGCCATATATCACGGAAACCGCCGCCCGTTCTTCCTACCATTGACTCATGATTTCGACAGTAAACTCTGATTCGATTACTCCGCACCCCAAGGGGATTCACGCCCGCGTGCTCCTCAGCTCCGTCTTCGGCCCCTATGCCCGCGACGACGAATTCGGCAGCCGCGCCATCAATCCCATGGAGCTCTATCACAACCAGGTGACCCGCGCGCAAGGCAGCTTCTCGCTGCGCATGTTTCATCGCTCCTGGGGCCTCATGATGATTCAGCGCAACCTCTCCGCGCCCAGCACCTTGCTCGACTTCCCTACCCTCGAACGCTTCGAGCGCGAGCTCACCGCGACCGCCTACGACGTCGTCGGCATCTCCGGCATCATCCCCAACTTCGGCAAAGTCCGCGAAATGTGCCGCATCGTGCGCAAGCTCTCGCCCGAGTCCACCATTGTCATCGGCGGACACGTCGCCGCTATTCCCGCTCTCGATAAATTGATTGATGCCGATTACGTTGTGCGTGGCGAGGGCATCGCATGGATGCGCCGCTATCTCGGCGAAGATCCCGCCGCTCCCATCACCCATCCCGAAATCCTCTCCGGCTTCGGCATGAGGGTCCTCGGCATGAAGATTCCCGACAAGACGCGCGACACTGCCGCCACCATCATCCCCTCCGTCGGATGTCCCATGGGCTGCAACTTCTGCACAACGTCGGCCTTCTTCGGCGGCAAAGGGCAAAGCTGCAACTTCTACGAATCCGGCGACGAGCTTTTCGACGTCATGGCCCACATGGAACATTCCATGAAGGTCAGCTCGTTCTTCATGATGGACGAAAACTTTCTCCTCAACCGTCCGCGGGCAATGCAGTTGCTCGACCGCATGAAGAAAGCCGGTAAGAGCTGGTCTCTGTATGTCTTCTCGTCGGCCAACGCAATCCGCAAGTACACGATCGAGGAACTCGTGCAGCTCGGCGTCTCCTGGATCTGGCTCGGCCTGGAGTCGCCGAAATCTTCCTACGCCAAGTTGCACAACACCGATACGCACGTGCTGGCCGCCGAACTGCGCCAGCACGGCATCAAGCTGTTGGGCTCGACCATCGTCGGCCTGGAACATCACACGCTGGAAAACATTCGCCAGGAAATCGAGTTTGCCGTCGCCCACGGAACCGACTTCCACCAGTTCATGCTCTACACGCCGGTTCCGGGCACGCCGCTCTTCCAGCAGATGCAAGAGGAAGGCCGCATGATCGATGGCATCGACCTGGCCGACATCCATGGCCAATTCAAGTTTAACTTCGAGCACGCCGCCATCTCCCGCGACGACTCCAAGCGCCTGCTCGACTGGGCCTTTCGCTTCGACTTCGAGCGCAATGGCCCCAGCCTCTTCCGCATCTGCGACACCATCTTCCAGGGCTGGAAGAAGTATCATGATCACCCTGATCTGCGCGTTCGCCAGCGCGTGGCCAACGAAGCCGCCAAACTGCGTACCACCTACGACGCCGCGCTCTGGGCGATGGAAAAGCGCCTGAAAAAAACAAACCTATCCGTCTCAATTCGCATTCGTGAGCTGCGGCTCGAGATCGAACACGAGTTCGGCGCGGCTACCCGTTTGGTCCGCGCAATAACCGGGCCGATCCTGCTCTGGACATCCAGACGCGAAGACCGCCAACTCGCCCGCGGCAAAACCTACGAGCCGCCCACGTTCGTCGACCGCCGCAACTGGGCCCTGAATTAAACCCCGTGTCATCCTGAGCGGAGGTTCGTGCTGCTTTTGCGCGAGCCTCCGCTCAGGATGGCACATCGCAAACGGGCCGAAGCGTGCCCTCCATCAGCATGACAACCCATCCCTTACCCGCTATGATCGACTTCCCTGCTTAATTTCTCCGAGGATGGCGCAATGATTCGCATTCGCCGCCAGTTACTGGCGTCCCTGGCTGTACTTCTGTCCACCGGCTTACTCTTCGCACAGCCGCAAGAAGGCACCGAAATTTCTCCGACCTCTCAACCTCTCCCGCAGCGTCCGGCGAAGCAGCGTGAAGCCTATCGCAAAGCAATGGACGCGGCCGACCAGAAAATCGCCGACGAGGTCACGGCCCACTCCGAGCTCATCGAGAACCTCGAATATCTCACCACGCAGATTGGCGCTCGTCTCACCGGCTCGCCCGCAGATGCAGGCCGCCAGCGAGTGGACGCTGTAAGCGCTTCCAGGATTACGGCATCGACGTGCACCTTGAGACCACGCAGATCGATCACGGCTGGACGCGCGGTCTCGAGACCGCCGAGATCGTCAGCCCCATCCAGAAGCGCATCGGCATTCATGCGTTTGGTTGGAGCAAGGGCACCGACGGCGAGGTCAGCGGCCAGGTGCTCGCGCTGGACATCCAGAAGCCTTCCGACTTCGACGCCTTACAAAGGGAAGCTAAAGGGCGCGATCGTCATGACGCGCCCACCGGCGGACATGTCGAAGCTCGATCCCAATCCGGAGAACGCCTACGACGCGGTGATCCCGCCGTCGCAGCCTAACGCCCCGGGCAACATGACTTACCCCAGCGCCTGCGAACTGCTGCGGCAAATCGCCGCCGAGCAACCCGCGCTGGTCTTGATCGACAGCGGCAAAACCGACAGCCTTTACAACATGACCGGCGGCTATCCGCGTTACGCTCCCAGCGCCGTTCCGCTCGCCTTCCTCACCCATGAGGATTATGACTTGCTCTATCGCCTGTTGCAGACCGGGACCGGTAACCATGAAGTTCAATCTGCAGGATACGTTCACCGACAAGTCCGTGCCCGCCTCCATCACCGTCGCTGAAATCAAGGGCAGCGAGCATCCGGATGAGCGCGTCATCATCGGCGGCCATCTCGACTCCTGGGACCTCGGCCAAGGCGCGCTCGACAACGGCACCGGCGCAATGGCTACGCTTGAGGCCGCTCGTGCGTTGAAGGAGCTGGGCTGGAAGCCGAAACGCACCATCACCTTCATCCTCTTCACCGGCGAAGAAGAAGGCGGTGTCGGAGCGGAAACCTACATCAAGAACCATACCGCCGAACTCAAGCAGATTGACGCGGTCCTCATTCACGACACGGGTACAGGCAAGGTATTCAGCATCGCGCTGGAGAACCTGACCGAGACCGCCCCCCTGATGCAGGAGATCTACCAGCCGCTACAGAAGGTCTTCGACCTGCAACCGCTCAGCACGCGCTACTTCGGCGCCTCGGACCACGTGCCTTTCCTCGATCAAGGCATCCCTGCTTATTTCTGCGTGCAGCTTCCCGCTCACTATCGTGAGGCCCATCACAGCCAGACCGATACTTTCGACAAAGTCATTCCCGACCAGATCAACGAAGGCGCGGCGTTTCTGGCGGCGTGGGCATGGAATGTTTCTGAGATGCCGGAGGCCCTGCCGCATCACACTCCACCACGGCAAGGAACGGAGTGATGTACCGTCTCCACCGAGGACCTGCGCAACTGCGGATCGGCTCGTCGATGCGTGGCCGCCGCATTCGGTTGCCGATTCGTGCTTCCTGCTTCGGCACTGCGAATTGTCAATATTTGTGAAGAGTCGGTTGCGAGGCCTCAAATTGAGGTAAATTAATTCTTGCTCTGTGGTCACAGTACCGCAGACGCTGAAGCCCCGCGGTGAATAGCGAGCCCGTGGGGCTAAAGTTTTCTAGCGAGGTCTGGTCAGTGGCTAATTTCAGTGTGTCATCCTGAGCGGGCCCCAACATACGATGTGTCATCCTGAGCGCAGGTTCGCGCCGCTTTTGCGCGAAGCGGAGTCGAAGGACCCCCATAACGCCTAGGGCCGTCTTGAAGGGGCGCAGCTTCAGCTGCGCCGCACAGGCCTTTATTCTTGTCATCACGAGCGGCCTTCAGGCCCGCGAGGGAGCTGCTTCCCGAGTTAGTCAGCGAGATCACGACTTTCTCCGCTTCCTCCGTCGGTGAAATAATCCGGCGGAGTCACTTTGCCCACTTCACCCCCAACCATCAAATCGTTCTTCTTCTACGGCCCCGCCGGACGCCTGGAAGCGCTGCTGAACGCGGGCTCGCCCTCTGCCACCCACGCCGCTCTGGTTTGTCATCCTCACCCGCTGGGCGGTGGCACCATGCACAACAAAGTCGTCTTTCATGTGATGAAGGCGCTGAACTCCTTCGGCTTCCCGGTGCTGCGTTTCAACTTCCGCGGCACGGGACTCAGTGCCGGCCAGCACGACGAGGGCCGCGGCGAGATCGGCGACGTCGAAGCCGCACTCGCCTGGCTGAACGCGAGTTCGACCTGCCCATCATTTTTGCCGGCTTCTCCTTCGGCGCGGCCGCCGGACTGCGCGCCGCCTGCCCTCATCCCGACGTCAAGGCGCTGATCTCGATTGGCACGCCGGTGGAAGCCGAGGGCCGGATGTACTCGTACTCCTTCCTCCGCGACTGCGCCAAGCCCAAGCTGTTCGTCAGCGGCGATCGCGATCAGTACGGCCCGCACGCCGCTCTCGAAGCCGTCGTAGCCCAAGCCGCGCCACCAAAGAAGTTAATCTTCGTTCCCGGAGATCATTTCTTCCAGGGCCACCTCGGCGAACTGCGCACCGCCGTCGAGAATTGGCTGAGGGAGTTCTTGGCAGACTGAACGGGCTGCTGGAAAACTGCGAAAGGCGCGCATCGCTTTAGCGATTCTCCTTAACCGTGTAATCCCGACCGAGGGCTTCAGCCCGAGTGGAGGGACCTGCTTCGTCCTAGCGGGTTGGCTAGGGCAGGCGAATAGCGAGCACCCGCATTCTATAATCACCCCTCATGCCTCAATCCCCCGCTGACGCCCTCTTCCCCGAGATGCGCGATCGCGTGCGCATCATCTTCGACCACGCTCTAGCCGAGTGCAGCATCCCGCAGGCCTTCGGCCGCAAGCTGCAATGCCGGGGACGTCATTTGCAAAGCGGTACCCAGATTTACGACCTGAAAGCCTTCGAGCGCATTCTGGTCGTCTCCATCGGCAAAGCCGGCCACAGCATGGCGGAAGCCTTCGCCAACATCATCGGCACCGGCCTCACCGGAATTATTGCGTCTCCCACCGCGCCGCCCGCGCAGCTTTTCGGTTTTCACTATTTCACCGGTGGTCATCCGCTCCCCAATGGCGAGTCGCTGCGTGCTGGCGACGCCATCCTGCGCCTGGTGCGCGAGCTCTCGCCCCAGACCCTGACCGTCTTCCTCATCAGCGGTGGAGCTTCCGCCATCGCCGAAAAGCCCATCAGCCATGGCATTACGCTCGCAAGATGTGGTCCAGACTTACAGCGCGCTGGTGCACTCGGGCGCGCCCATCGCCGAAATCAATGCCATCCGCAAGCATCTGTCCGCGCTGAAAGGCGGACGGCTGGCGCTCGCCGCTGCGCCGGCTCATCAGCTGTCGGTGCTGGTCTCCGATGTCCCCGAGGGTTCGCTCGACGCCCTGGCCTCAGGGCCTACCATGCCCGACACCACCACCGTCAACGAATGTTACGACCTTGCCCACCGCTACCAGTTACTCGATCGCTTTCCGCCTTCGGTGCGCTCGTTGTTCAGCGGCCGCGCAGTTGGCAGAGACGCCGAAGGCCGGCGATCCCGCCTTCGCCCATTCGCACTACGCGAAGGTGCTCTCGAACGCAACCGCTGTCAATGCGGCGGTGGAGAGCGCCAAACTTGGAGGCTTTGCCGTCGAAGTCGACAACAGTTGCGACGACTGGGACTACCAGCCGGCCGCCGATCATCTTCTCCGGCGCCTGCGCGAGCTCCGCGGCGGAGCGCCGCGCGCCTGTCTGATTTCCGGCGGCGAGGTCACGGTAAAGGTGGGATCTGCCTCGGGGCTGGGAGGACGAAATCAGCAGTTCGCCCTCTATTGTGCGGAGAAGATTGCGGGCGAGAACGTCACCGTGCTGAGCGCCGGCACCGACGGAATTGATGGCAACAGCTCGGCTGCCGGCGCCATTGCCGACGGCTCAACCCTGGAACGGGCGCGGCAACGAAGATTGGACGCCGCCGCCGCTCTCGCCCGCTTCGATAGCTTTCCGTTCTTCCACGCCATCGGCGATGCCATCATGACCGGACCAACCGGCAACAACGTCCGCGATCTGCGAATCATGCTGGCTTATTGAGCGTGCTCCCATAACTCCAAAAGGCACGGAGCGTTGTCCGTGCCTCTTGAGCCGTCGCGCCAAGGAGCGGCAAGGCGCGACCAACTGCGCTGCGGCGTCACCGCGAACCCACCTCGGATCCGTCTGTGCCGGAAGTCAGCCTGCGCAATAGGAATTCATTGATCGGCGGACGATCGCTAGCCAAGGAGTCACTCGTCCGGTTACGCCTGACCACATCCGCCGACCTCTTTGCGCCAGTCAGCAGATGCTACTTCTGACTGTTCCGCGATTTGTCAACAAACTGTCAACACTGCGTCCAATTTCTGTAACGGCGGAAGAGCCGGGCTCGTACATCGGCGAAATGCGACGCCCCCAGAATTGCCCACCGTTCCCGGGCGACGCTCCTACCGCCCTACCAGTCCGTCGGCAACATGCTGCGTCTCGGGGAAGCCCGGCATGCTCCGCGCCCTCTGTAGCGCTGCTTCCGCGTCCTCAGAGCGGCCGCTGCGATGCAATGCCCGCGCCAGCAATAGATATCCCAGCGCCGTTGGCCGAATCTGATTGGCCTGGCTGTACCTCTGGATCGCATTGCCCAAGTCGCCTGACTTTTGCGCCAGCACGCCCAACCCAATCCACGCCTGCTCCGTGTCCGGGGCCAGCCGCAACGCCTGCTGGAAACTATCGCCAGCATCGGCCTCGTCGCCCGCGTAGTTATACACATATCCCAGATTGCTATAAGCCCGGGCCAGAACGTCTACTTCTTCGATCTCGGCAATGCCCGCCTTGTATGCCGCAATCGCCTCGGGCCAATGGTGATTCCGCTCCTCCCAGACGCCGACGTTCAACTCGCTCAGCCCATTGTGCGGCTCAATCTCGGTGGCGCGGCGAAAGTGCACGATGGCCTGGTCCATCTCATGACGTTCCATCAGGGTCGTCCCCAGATTGTCTTCCGCAACATAGTTGTCGCTCGTGGTCTGGATGGCGTGCGTCCACAAGCTCGCCTCATCGCTCCAGTACTCAAGCTGATGGCGCGTCACAACCGCCAGCACCAGCAGCAACCCCGCGCTGAATCCCGTAACCCACGCCGGCGAAACCTGGCGCGCTTCGGCAAGCGCAGCCACTCCCCAGCACACCATCACAAACAGCCCGATGAATGACAAATAGGCATAGCGATCGGCCATGGCCTGCACTCCCACCTGCACCAGCCCGATCATCGGCACCAGCGTTCCCAGAAACCACAACCACCCCACCGTCAGATATCGATATTTCCTGCCCGCGATCACCAGGCTGCTGATCCCGAGCAACAGCGCCAGTGACGCCAGGAATTGCCACACCGCCGGCGCGGTTCGCAAAAAAGGATACAAAGGCGATAGCGGTGCCGGCCAGAACGCCTTCGCGATATAACGCGCATAGGCAACCATCGCGTTCGCCAGCCGTAGCCCGAACGGAAACTTGATCAGCGACTGCACCGCGCTGCCCGCCTGTTGCGCCTTCACCGTAAGCACGGCGCTGATCGTGCTGAGCCCCAGCAGCGGGAGCTTTTCTCTCACCAGGCGCAAGAAACTTCGCGAAGGATAGAGCGCCGCCTCTCGCTTGCCCTCAGCCTGCGTCCGCAGCGTCATGCGCTGCAAAGGCCAGTAATCCCACAGCAGCAGTAGAAACGGCAGCGTGATCACCTGCGGTTTGGCCATTAGTCCCAGCACAAACAAAAACGCGACCAGCACATATCGCCCTGCGCGCGGCTGTTTCGCATACCATCGATAAGCCGCCAGCGCCAGAAGCAGAAACAACATGCTCAGCAGATTTTTCCGCTCTGCAACCCACGCCACCGTCTCCACGTTCATGGGATGCAGCGCGAACAGACCGGCCACCATCGCACTTCGTCCCACCCTGCCGGTCGCGCCCTCCAGCACCCAGAACAGCAACAGCACGTTGACCACGTGAAGCAGAAGATTGACCTCGTGCGGGCCCGCCGCGTCCATACCAAAAATCTGGCAGTCGAGCGCGTGCGACAGCCAGGTCAGCGGATGCCAGTTGGAGGCGTAATAAGTCGTGAACGCCCACTCCACCGTGCTCCCGCTCAAGCCGCCTTGCACCTGGGGATTGGCCGTCACGTACTTGCTGTCGTCAAAGTGCAGGAAAGGCTGGTTCCTCACCGGATAATAGGTTGCCACCGTGGCAAGCAGCAGCAGGACGAGATATGACCAAGTAGGTTAGCGACGGCCGCGAAGAACTCCTGCGGGGCGGAGGAGCCGCTGCTTTGCTCGCTGTTCTTGTTCTCTTCGCCAACCGCTCTCACCCGCGCGCGCCTGATGAAACTCTGATGAGGTCTGAGTTTATTTTCTCATTCCGGGAGATTGCTGCTTGTATTGCCACATTTTCAGCGTGGCTCATCCTGAGCAAGAAGCGCACCTTCTTTAATTGTGTCATCCTGAGCGAGAAGCGCAGCCACGAGTCGAAGGGCCCCTATCGCCACTAAACCCCTTCACCGCTCCCCAAAAATCCCCGTCCCAATCCTCACGCAGGTCGAGCCTTCCTCAATCGCCACTTCAAAGTCATTTGACATCCCCATCGACAACACATCAAGCCCCCCCAGCCGCTCTCGCAACTCGCGCAGTTGACGAAAGTGCGGACGCGCACCCTCAGGATCATCGGTGAACGGCGGCACCGTCATCAGCCCTCGAATCCGCAGCCTCCGCCAGCCAGGCGCCGCTTCCAGAATGCGCTCCAGCTCCGCCGAATCCGCCGCAACCCCGCTCTTCGCCGCCTCACCGCCCAAATTGACCTCAATCAGGACGTCGAGACTTTTCCCGGCTGTCTCCGCCGCCGCGTTCAGCCGCTCCCCAAGCCTTACCGAGTCCACCGAATCCACGGCAGCGAATATCTCTGCCGCCTTCGTGACCTTGTTCGACTGCAAATGTCCGATCATGTGGAACTCGGCGTCGTGCAACTCCGTCAGGGCGCCAAATTTCTCCGCGAACTCCTGCACCCGGTTCTCGCCAAACAGCCGCTGCCCTGCCGCGTAGGCTTCCGCAATCCGCTCCGCAGGCTGCGTCTTCGTCACTGCCATCAGCACCACATCCGCCGGCTCTCGACCCGAGCGTCGCGCCGCGCCCGCAATGCGCTCCCGAATAGCCGCGAGATTGTCGGCAATCTTCATGCGAATCAGCCATTGTAGCCGTCGCGAAGTACCTGAAAAAATCGCGCGCTGCTGAAAGACTTGATTGCGATTGCTTGGAAGGGGCGCAGGTTCATCTGCGCCGTCACATGTCCTCTAAATTTGTCATCACGAGGAGGCCTTTAGGCCGACGAGGGATCTGCTTTCCCGGATTCTAAGTACCCTTTAGCCGCTGGTCCACCTAGCGATCAATGCTCGGGCCACTTCCGCCGCGACGCTATGGCGTAGGCCCATCGATTGAGCAAGATTCTTCCCCAGTCGTCGTGAATGACCTGGACGGCAATAAACAGTACGGCGACGACAAGGAACCGGCAGAGCGAAACACCACAAATAGCGCCCTTGTACACCAGAATTACGTATCCGGCGAAGGCAAGTTTTGCTGGCGACGTAAGCGTATCCCCTAGAGAAGCCATGACATCTCCGAATCCTTTAGGTTCATCAACCATGTCGTTATTGTCTCGAATACCCTCTGAAAAAACCACCGCCGATCCCCTCGCCCACCCTTCCCCCAGCAATCCCAATCAGCTATGGTTATTCCCAGCCACAAGCTCAGGAGTACCCACGTGTCGTACCGCCTTACATTGCTTGCTTGCCTCATCCTCGCCTGCCTTCCCGCCTCCGCCATCGAGCGCGGCATCATGCTCCGCGAGGGCGTCATCTACGTCAGCCCCAGCACCGATTCGGCCAAGCTCTCCAACATTGGCCGTGGCCGCGAAGTCGCCGTCATGGAGCGCACGCCCGGCTGGGTCAACGTCGTCGGCACCGTCGGCGCTGGTTACACTCCGGAGGACCCGGAAAACGAAACCGATCGCAACGTTACCGGCTGGATTGAGGACAAAGGCGTCATCACCACCTTGACGCCCGATGGCGACAAGATTCTCTTCGGCGAAGCCTTCGACTGCGAGATGGACGCCAGCAAGCGCGGCGGACGTCGCGGCGCCGCTCAGGATGCCATGCGCCTCTATGCCCGCATCGCCGAATATTTCCCGCAGTCTCCCCTGGCCGCCGAATCTGCCTACCGCGCCGCCGACATTCGCTGGCAGATCGAATCCGCCGACGCCGCCTCGCGTCCTTCGGCGCATGAGCGCGATCCCGCCCTCCGCTACCAGATCGACGAAGACCGCATGAAGCAGGTCATCAAGAAGTATCCCCACACTAAGTGGGCCGATCTTGCCGCCTATCACCTCATCGACAACAAACTTTGCGGCGACTGGGAGGCCGAGGCCAAGTGTCCGGAGATGGAAGCCACGCTCTATATGAAGTACGCCGACGAGCATCCGCAGTCCCCCAAGACCCCGGAGGCCCTCTACAAGGCCGCCTGGCGCTACTCCACCCTGATCGAAATCTACAAAGCCAAGCAGGACCCCAAGAAATCTGACGAATCCGTCCAGCGCTCGCTCAACGCCGCCAAGAAACTAATTGCGCAATACCCCAATGACACTGACTGGTCCAATCGGGCCGAGCGTCTGCTATACATGGTGACGAACAAAATGCCCACATTTGGGAACACGGTGGAATAGTTGCCCATTCTTGAAGCGATCATCCTCGGCATCGTGCAAGGCCTTACCGAATTTCTGCCCGTCTCCAGCACCGCGCACCTGGCACTCACTCCCTGGCTCGTCACTCGCCTGGGGCTGGCCAACTGGAGCGATCCCGGCCTCACCTTCGATGTCGCGCTCCACGCTGGGACCCTTTTCGCTATCCTGCTGTACTTCTGGCGCACCTGGATTCAGATCATCCGCGCGGCTCTGGGCGGCAAGGTGGTTCGCTTCTCTGAAACCAGCGACAACCAGCGTGACCTCACGCCCGAAGAGCAGCGCCGCGAGCGCCAACTCCTGTGGTACATGATCGCCGCATCCATACCCGCCGCTCTCGCCGGCGCATTGCTCGAAAAGCGTATCGAGACCACTTTCCGCGCCCCCGTCCTCGTCGCTTCCATGCTGATCATCGTCGCCCTCATTATGTGGGCAGCCGAACGCATGAGTAAGTTCCAGAAACCGCTGCCGCAAATCACTCTCGGCGATGCCATGACCGTCGGCGTTCTGCAAGCCTTCGCCGTCGTCCCTGGCGTCTCGCGTTCGGGCATCACCATCACCGGCGGCCTGTTTCGTAACTTCACTCGCGAGGCTGCGGCCCGCTTCAGCTTCCTGCTTTCCACGCCCATCATCGGCGGCGCCGCTCTGTTCAAGCTGCACCATGTGATGAAGCACGGTCTCCCGCCGGGCGAAATGGCGCCGGGTATGGCTGCCTTCGTAGCAGGAATAGTAGTTTCGGCGCTGGTGGGCTATATAACGATTGCGTTTTTCCTGCGCTACCTACAGACGAAAACCTTGACTGTGTTCATCGTCTACCGCATCCTCTTCGGTATTGCGGTCCTCTTGCTGTGGCATTTCGGGCAATACGTGGGATGAGCAGGGGTGGCTCCCCCTGGCAGCTTCAAGAGATTATTGGTCTAACAAGGTGCCTATAGCAATCAGAAGTCTCGACCTTAGTCCCTTCCAACGGGTTACCTATACCAAAACCGCCGTCGTCTCGGGATTTGTCGCTGGCTTCCTGCTTTCGCGCCGCCTGTGGGTTAGTTACCGCTTTTTCCCTCTCATTCCAATACTGCCAGGCTTGCCGCATATTCCGACTCTGGTCGACGGTATTTTATTTGCAGTGCTACTTGTACTACTCGCATTAATCGGCGTAGCTACAAGGCCGCGGATTTATATACTTAGTTTCGCCGTCTTCCTGTTATTTCTAGCTCTGTTCGATCAAACTCGTTGGCAACCCTGGGCTTATCTCTATCTTTTCATGTTACTAGGGCTCGCCTGCTTTTCCTGGAAGCCGGACGATGTCGCCGGCCAGGAGAACGCCCTCAATATATGCCGGCTTATAGTTTGCGCAACCTATTTCTATAGCGGCCTGCAAAAAATGAACCCGCGCTTTATGGTCGGCACCACATCGATGTTCGGCGCATTGAGTAGTCGCTGGCCGGCGTTGCATGCATTGGGATGGATCATGGCTGGCACTGAGACACTGATCGCGATCGGGCTGCTTACCCGCAAGTTTCGCAAGGTCGCAGTCATTGCCGGCGCGCTGATGCATCTGGATATCTTGTATGTTTGCGCAATCATCTTGCACTGGAATTCGGTAATTTGGCCTTGGAATGTCGCGATGATGGCCCTCCTCTTTCTATTATTTTGGAAAACAGATTTTTCCTTCAGGCAAGTAGTCTGGGTAAATCCTTTTCGCTTGCAAAAGGTAGTTCTGGTTCTATTCGCAGGTCTGCCCTTGCTCAGCTTCTTCGGCTGGTGGGACTCCTACCTGTCCGCATCCCTGTACTCTGCCAATATACCCATGGCATACATTTGGATGAGCCCGACCGTCAAGCGGCAGCTGCCTCTGCAGATACAGCGGTACGTGAAAAAGCAGCCTGGCGGTAACGACCTTCTGAAAGTCCAGGACTGGGCGCTGGGCGAGCTCAATGTTCCACCCTATCCAGCGGTCAGAGCTTATCGGACCATCGGCGCGGCCCTTTGCCACTACTCCCACAACTCTCCCGACATCTCGCTGGTCGTACACGAGAAGGACACGCTGCTGCAACCAGGTCCCTCATTGCCGGACACGTGCCTGGGTACTCTCCTCGTCAACAAGTGGTAGCCCACCGAACGTGTGTCATCCTGACAAATGTGCCGTCCCTCCTTAAAGTGTGTCATCCCGAGCGCGGCGTGCAGCGACGCTTTTTCGTTGTGTCATCCTGAGCAAGGCGCGTAGCGACGCTTTTACGTTGTGTCATCCCGCCCGAGACTGCCCGATAGAGCCGGCAAACCGTCACTGACCACTGCCCCCCGGCTACTGCCAACTGAACCTACTTCGCCACCTCCTGTCCTCCCATTTCCCGCCTCCCCGCCTGGCTTTCTTGGGATAATTATTCTCGCTCTGGCGTATTGGCAGTAGAAACCCGCATCGGTCGTTCCCGGGACAGTCGCGCACTCGCAGGAATGCGCGTCGGTATTTTGGTCTGCTTGCGGTGGATTAAATCAACATGGGTCCTCGCAAGCGCGCTCCCTCAAAACGACTGCACGCCAATATGAATCTCACTCGCCCATTTACTCCGACAGCCAACCGGCGGCTCAATGAGCTCATCGGCTTCCTGGTTTTCGTTTTCGCGGTCCTCCTTGTCCTCGCGCTCCTGTCGTACTCGCCGCTCGATCCTTCGCTCAACACCGCGGCCACTCCCCTCGCCGGCAAGCCCGCACACAACTGGATCGGCGTGGTCGGCGCGCTGGTCGCCGATCTCGCTCTACAGGCGTTTGGTATCGCGGCCTTTCTGCTGCCGGCTTTACTGGCCATGTTCTCGCTCCACTGGTTTCGTTCGCGGCCTATCGCCTCGCCTTATGCCAAGACCATCGGCGCGGTCGCGCTCGTCGCTTTTCTCTCCGCCTTCGTCGGATTGTTGCCGTGGCCCGTCCGCTGGAAAGGGGTGCTGCCCTCGGAGGGCTTGTTGGGCCGCATCCTCGCTGACGCTCTCATCCACTACTTCAACCTGGTCGGCGCATATCTGATCTGCCTCGCCGTCATCGCCGTGGCCCTCTATCTGTCGACAGCGTTTTCCTTTGGCGCAATCCGCATCTGGTCGCAAACTCGCCTGGGCTTCGCCTATGTCGCGCTCGATCGCTTTGCCGATTGGCGCCTGGAGCGCGCTCGCAAGCGGGCTGCCAAGGAGTTGGAGAAGAAGCGCGCAACTGCCGCCAACACCAAGCCGGTTGTGACGGCGCAGCTCGTGCCTAAGCGTTTCATCGCCCCGCTGGAGGAGACTGCGCCTGAAGCGGCAGAGGCGAACCCTCCTCAGCCTGCTTTGGCAGCATCTCCATCGCCCCAGGCCGCCTCCGCCAAAACCGGCATCGACCGCATGTTTGGCACCGACACCACCTCATCTCATCCGGGAGAACCGGCGCCCGCGGATGACATCGCCGTTGGCACTCGCGCCGACTCCACGCCCCACGGCAAGACCACCATGCCGCGCCTCGTCGGCAGCTTTAAGCTGCCGTCCACCACGCTGCTTCATCGTCCTGACGACCCCAGCGCCATCAACGAAGCTGAACTCAAAGTTCTGGCGCAGGTGCTGGCCGAAAAATGCGGCGAGTTCGACGTTCGCGGCCAAGTCGTACAAATTAATCCCGGCCCCGTGGTCACTACTTTCGAATTCAAGCCGGAAGCGGGCATCAAGTACAGCCGCATCACCAACCTGTGTGACGATCTCTGCCTCGCTCTGCGCGCCGAAAGCATCCTCATCGAGCGCATGTCCGGCAAATCCACCGTCGGCATCCAGGTGCCCAACCACGAGCGCGAAACCATCTGGCTGCGCGAGGTGGTCGAGGCGCAGGAATTCCTCGGCTCCAAATCCAAGCTCACACTGGCGCTCGGCAAAGACATCAACGGCCGCATCGTCTGTGCCGATCTCAACGCCATGCCTCACCTGCTCATCGCCGGCTCAACCGGCTCCGGCAAGAGCGTTGCCATCAACGCCTTCATCATGTCGATCCTCTATAAGGCGACGCCACAGGAGGTCCGCCTCATCCTGGTCGATCCCAAGCGCCTGGAGCTGGGCAATTATGAAGGCGTCCCGCATCTGCACACGCCCATCATCACCGAGCCCAAACTGGCTTCCAACGCCTTGCGCAACGCGGTATTGGAGATGGAACGCCGTCTGAAAGTTCTCGCGGAAAAGGGCGTCCGCAACATCGATCAGTACAACAAGCTCTTCGACAACAGCGGCAGCCTCTTCGACGAAGGCGGCGACGATGCTCGCCCGCTCCCCTACATCGTCATCATCATCGACGAGTTGGCCGACCTGATGATGCTCGACGGCCAGAACGTCGAGGCTTCCATCACCCGTCTGGCGCAGATGGCGCGCGCCGTCGGCATTCATCTTGTCCTGGCTACGCAGCGGCCCTCGGTCGACGTCATCACCGGACTCATCAAGGCGAACTTTCCGGCCCGCATCTCGTTCCGCGTCGCCACCAAGGTCGACTCGCGCACCATTCTCGATTCCAATGGCGCCGAAGCGCTGTTGGGTCGCGGCGACATGCTCTATCTGCCTAACGGCTCGGCTCGCGTGCATCGCGTACACGCGCCCCTCGTCACCGAAAAGGAGATTGCCTCGGTGGTCGAGTTCTGGCGCTCACAAGGCACGGCGCAATATCAAGAGCAATTTCTGGAAGCTCCGCGCGAGGATGGCAACTCCGGAAGCGGTGGTGCAGACGGGAGTGGCGGGGGCGGCGACGAGAATGACGAACTTTATCAGGACGCTGTGCGCATTGTGCTGGAGTACGGCAAAGCTTCGACATCGCTATTGCAGCGCCGTCTGCGCGTTGGCTACGGCCGCGCCGCCCACCTCATCGACCTGATGGAGCGCGACGGCATCGTCGGCGCAGCCGATGGCCCCAAGCCCCGCGAACTGCTGAAGCGTCCCGACTGGCTCAGCGAAGTGGAAGGCGCCCTGCGCTAATTGAAACGGCGCAGCTTTCGCTGCGCCATCACAAGTTAGTTATTGATTGTGTCATCCTGAGCGGAGTGAGTCTGCGAAGCGGACGAACGCAGTCGAAGGCCCTCTATCGCAACCAGGATCCCTCTTCTCAAGCTCTGTCATCCTGAGCGAGGAGCGCAGCGACGAGTTGAAAGAACCCTATCACCGGCTGCCCCATGTTGTTTCTTCGCTAGTGAGGGCCAGCGCACCGATGACGCTATTTCGAACTCGGTGCCGCTCCCTGGTCCTTCTTCACGATCGACAGCAACTCCACTTCAAATACCAGGGTCTCATCCGGCCCAATGGCATCGCCCGCGCCGCGCGCGCCGTAAGCCAAATCCGGAGGCAGGAACAGCTGCCACTTCGATCCCACCGGCATCAACTGCAAGGCCTCGGTCCAGCCCTTGATCACGCCAGTCACCGGGAAGGTCGCCGGCTGGCCGCGCTTGTACGAGCTATCGAATTCCGTTCCGTTGATCAGCGTGCCCTTATAGTTGCACTCCACGGAGTCCGTTGGCGTGGGTTTCGCTCCCGTGCCTTCTTTCAAAATTTTGTATTGCAGCCCGCTGGGCAGGGTGATCACGCCTGGCTTCGTCTTATTGGCCGCCAGAAAGGCTTCGCCGTCTTTCTTGTTGGTCGCTTCCGCCGCTTTCCGTTGCGCTTCCAACTTCGCGCGCAGTTGGCCCTGCAGTTCCATAATCGTCGCCTGCGCTTGTTCGTCGGTCATCAGGGTCGTGCCGCCCGCCATGGCGTCCTTCAACCCGCGCATCAAAAGCGTGGGATTAATGTCCACGGAATCCTTGTGCAGGCCCTTGCCGATGTTCATGCCGAGCGCGTAGCTCAGCTTGTCTTTCTGGGTCGTCAGCGCCGTGGCGCCTGAACTAGCGGCCGGTGCCTGGGTTTTGGCTGGCGCAGCGGTCTTTGCCGCCGGGGCCGATTGTGGGGTCGCTGACTGCTGGGCCGTCGCGCTTCCAAGTAGAACGAGGCCAGCCGCCAGTACAGTTACTCCTGGGGTCAATAATTTGAGCATACTGGCATTGTTACATGCAGAGCCGCATCCGCAAAGCCGCCGCGGACTCTAGCGGGCGATCTTCGAACAGACGTGCCGTCCCGACCGGGCGGCTTAAGCTGTGTCATCCTGAGCGAGGAGCGACCCGCCTTTTTGTTGTGTCATCCTGAGCGGAGGTTCGCCGCGAACCGGAGTCGAAGGACCCCTATCGCCGCGTGCCCCACCCCCCTATCGCACAATGCAGTACGCCAATACAAACGCCACGATGTCCTCGGGAATCGCGATGAAAATGTCCTTCACGTTCAGGCTGTTATCCAGCGCGCGCCGAATATGATAACCCCCATACGTTCCAATTAACGCCCCGACAATACCCAGAATCGCTCCCGTAATCGGCGTCGCGGCAGCCGCGGCATAAATGCAGCCGCCGCTCAGCCCTCCCGTAATGATGCGCGCGATCAGCCCAACTGGCGCGGTTCTAGGCGGCGTCTTGGGCATCACATCGGCAACCAGCTCAACAATTGCCAGCAGGGTAAAAATCCCCACCGTAATGGGCGATCCCATGAACGCCAGCGGCGTTCCCGCCAGCGTGATCCAGTGCAGATAGGCCGCCCAGGAGACAAACGCAGGTGCGGTCAGCGATCGCAGTCCCGCAACCAATCCAATGCCAACAGCTAACAGCAGAACGTGGTTCATCGTCGGAGTTCACCATCCTCTGCCCCAATATGCCAGGCGAAATGACAACTCCACCTGAGATGCGCAGCATGGACGACGGTCGCAACGAATTACCGACTCCTCGGTGAGGAAATCTCGGATTCGTTAGGCTGCTCGCAAGGGTCGGCTAGCAACCCGCCCATTCGCCTCGTCTTCGAATACGTCGCCACTACAGCAAAAAGGGCGCAGCCTCAGCCGCGCCCTTTTTCAACTCTCAACGCAATTCCTCCTGCGCGCCGCGGATATCGGCCGCAAGCAACGAGCCACTAGCCACTAGTTCGGCTTGCGCGGCATAATCTGCTCATCCCGCATAAAGAACTGCGCCGAGCAGCGCTCCGAGCCGCAGATCACCGGCAGCAATCCGCCCACCTGCTTGCGCGTGACCAGTCCCAGCTGGCCGCACGACGGGCATGCCAGCACCGCCCAGTACGGGTCGTCCTTCTCGCCCACGTCGCCGGCATTTTCCAGCACGAAGATGGTTCCTGGCTCCATCTGTTCGGGGATCCACTCGTTCAAAATGCTGAGTTCTCCGATCATGTGCCCTCCTTCAGGACCATTCAAGAAGCCTTGCCGCGTCGATCAATAAGATGACGAACTGAACCGTTCTGCTTTTCTGCCGCCCGGATTTCCGCGCGATTCGGCCCCTTCCGCTGCGAACCGTCCTTGCGCGCCATGGACTTCGCTCTTGCCAATCGCGACCGCCTTCCACCCTCCCCGGCGATCGGGTCGAGGACCCGCTGAATCGCGTCGCTCAGGCACACCGATAACATCGGCTGGCGCGCATTTTTCAGCAGATTGACCACCCCCCGGGCGGTATCTTCCAGGTAGATATGCCGGCCATCGGTCAGCAAATGGTATTCCGACGCTGCCCTCACCGTCTCCACCAGCCGCTTGCCCAGCTCCTTTTGCAGGAAGCGGATCACCCGCCGGATCTTTTGCAGCGAGAAGCCGCGCTGCCGCAGCTCGCGCAGCACGGCCACTTCCGCCAGGTCTTCCAGCGAGTACATGCGCTGGTGTCCCGCGCGCGCCGGAACCACGATGCCTTGTTCATCCCACCACTGTAGCTGCCGCGGGCTGATGCTGGTCAGCGCCACCACTTCCCGCGTTGTGAATGTTTGCTGCATCGCCTACCACCCAAAACAAATCCCATACGAAATGTTTCAAACATCATAGTGCACTTCCGTACTGTGTCAACATCAATTGTTGACTAAACCAGCACCTGCGCCTGTGAATATCTAGTAACAGTGGCCAGTGGTCAGGGGCTAGTGACTGGTTACGGCAATTACGGCTCACATCACGTCACCCTGTGAGCTTCGTACTTCTCGCCGGGTCATCCCAAGCAGCATGATGAAATGTAATCGACAACTGACAACTGGATACTGGCCACTGACCACTAGCCACTGTCTTTGGAGGCTCTCTTTGGAACCATTTCGTTATCACGCATTCGTTTGCACTCAGGAAAAACCTGAGGGCGTTCCCTGCTGTTCCACGGCCGGCTCATTCCGCGTTCTCGACGCGCTGCACGGCGCGCTCGGCGCGCAGGGTCTCTCCGACGAAGTCCAGGTTTCCAGTTGTGGCTGTCTCGGCATCTGCGACAGCGGCCCGGTGATGATCGTCTATCCCGAAGGCATCTGGTACACCAGGCTGACTCCCGCCGACGTGCCGGAGATCGTCTCCTCGCACTTCCAGTGCGGCAAGAAGGTCGCGCGCCTCGAACGCACCGACAGCGAGGCCATGAAGGCCGAGATGATCGACCATCGCAACAAGTATCTCGCCATGCTGAAGGCCAAGGATGCGGCTGGCGTTCTGCCCGACGACGTCAGCGACATGATTCGCGGCTTCATGCCCAGCCGCGTGATTCTCACCGCGCTTGAGCTCGACCTGTTCACCGCGGTTGACCAAGGCGGTACGGCCACTAAGATTGCCGGCAAGATTCAGTGCGCGGTCCGCGCCACCGAGATGCTGTTGAACGCTCTGGTCGGCCTGAAGCTACTCCAGAAGTCCGGCGACACCTACACCAACACCCCGCTGGCTGCGCGCTTCTTCGTCGAGGGCGCACCCGACAGCGCGCGTACGGCCCAGCTGCACATCGCCAACCTCTGGAAGCGCTGGTCAACTCTGACCGAGGCCGTTAAGGCAGGCACCAGCGTTGCTCCCCGCGCCGACAACGGCTCGGTAAAGCCCTTCATCGCCGCCATGGACCACAACGCCCGTGGCCGCGCACGCGCCCTGGTGCAGGCTGTGGAAGTCAACGGCTCCCAGCGTCTGCTCGATCTCGGTGGTGGCTCGGGTGCTTACTCCATCGCCTTCGCCCAAGCCGTGCCTGGCCTGCAAGCCGAGGTTGTCGACCTCGCCGATGTCCTGCCCATCGCCCAGGAGCACATCCGCCAAGCTGGAATGGCCGGCCGCATCACCACTCGCGCCGGCGACATGCTCACCCTTGCGCTCGATGTCGGCAAGTACGATCTGGTCCTGCTCTCGGCCATCTGCCACATGTTCTCACCCGAAGAGAACCGGCAGTTGCTGGCCCGCGCCTTCCAGGCTCTTGCGCCTCATGGACGCCTCGTGATCTCCGACTTCATTCTGGAAGCCGACAAGACCGCGCCGCGTTTCGGAGCTCTGTTCGCATTGAACATGCTGGTGAATACGCGCGCCGGCTCCAGCTACAGCGAGCCGGAATACGATGCCTGGCTGACCGAAGCCGGCTTTGGCGAAACCGAACGCGTGCGCCTGCCAGGCCCCGCGAACCTGATGATTGCGACCAAGTAGGGCGAAGAATTCCGTGGGGTTTCAAGTAGCCGCAGCTAACGGCCCGGGAATTGGGTATTTTAGCGATCTTGCTTCATCATGCTAAGCACTGTAAAATCGTGCTCCTATGCGGAATACAAAGACTCTATCGATCACCCTCCCGCCGGAGATGCTCTCCCGCGCCGAAGCGCTGGCGAAAAGAGAAGACCGAACCATGAGTGAACTTATTCGCGAAGCCCTGCGCTATTACGAGCGGCAACGTTGGTGGGAAGAGACGACCGTCTTCGGCCGCTCCAGTGCTGCTGCGACGGGTATAAAGAATGAGGATGATGTGGTGCGTGCTGTCCATGAATATCGCGGAGAGCGGCGCCGCAGCCGCAAAAAGCAGTCCGCGTGATCCGCGTTGTTCTGGACAGTAATGTCTATATCTCCGCCCTGTTATTTGGCGGCGTTCCCAGGCAACTGATTGCCCTGGTTGAAAACGGCTTTGTACAGCTTTATACCTCGAAGCAAATCCAGAAAGAAGTCGAGCGCGTGCTCGAAGTCAAATTTCATTGGCCCACCGGAAGAGTTCTGAACGCTGCAAACTATCTCTGGACGCTGGCTGACAGCATTGAGCCGCAAACCATCCTGCACGATTGCGTGGATCCCGACGACAACCACGTCCTTGCATGTGCGGTGGAATCCCGTGCGGCCTGGATCCTAACTGGCGACCAGCATCTGCTGGCGCTGCACCCCTACGGGAAGATCCAGATCGTTACTCCGCGGCAATTCCTCGACAGTAGAGTTTGGAAGATAAACCGGTAAGGCGCCGCTTCATCTGACACGTGAAGGCAGGTACGGCACCACCGAAGCCACCGTCGGTTGGATGGGGTTTTCGTTCAACTCGCAAAGAATGGGTCTGGCCTTCGGCTAGGTTCGCCGTGATCTACTGTTAATCATGAGATCTTCCGACAACCCGCTCTGGACGGCGCGCGTCTCGAAGGCCCTTTTCTTGATCCGTATCCTGGTGGGCTGGGTCTTTGTCTCCGAAGGGGTTCAGAAATTCCTTTTCCCCGCGCAACTCGGGGTTGGACGGTTCGAGAAAATCGGCATCCCTTCTCCACACCTCATGGCGCCGTTTGTCGGAACCATTGAGATCGTCTGCGGGGCTCTACTGCTGATCGGATTGTTTACCCGCCTGGCGGCGATTCCGTTGCTCGCAGTCATCCTGGTCGCCATCGCAACTACCAAGATTCCAATGCTCGCCAAAACCGGTGTCTGGAGCGTGCTGCACGAGGCCCGCGCCGACTTCAGCATGTTGCTGGGTTTGCTGTTTCTGCTGATCACGGGTGCAGGATCGCTCGCCCTGGGTGCGCGCCGCCAGCGTTGACGGCTGTTAACGGCCCTTAGTCAGGATTTTAGCTGGTCTCACAGGCACCCCACCCAAGCAGCCGTCGCTTGCGTGGGGCTTTCATCAGAATCGCAGCTACACCCCGATGACGCCCACCAGTTCCTTCACCGAGTCAGCGCTCTTCTGCAACGCGGCCTGCTCTTCCGGCGTCAGCTTGATCTCGATGATCTTCTCAATGCCATTCGAGCCCAGCTTGCACGGCACACCGATGAACAGCCCGTTGATGCCGTACTCGCCTTCCAGGTACGCCGCGCAGGGAACAATCTTTTTCTTGTCTTTCAGGATCGCCTCCACCATCTCGGCAACCGCAGCCGACGGCGCGTAGTACGCGCTGCCCGTCTTCAGGTGTTTGACAATCTCGGCGCCGCCGTCGCGCGTGCGCTGCACCAGCCGGTCGATGGTGGCCTTGTCCATCAACTCGGTGATGGGAATACCCGCGACCGTCGAGTAGCGTGGTAGCGGGACCATGGTGTCGCCGTGTCCGCCCAGCACAAAGGCAGTAACGTTCTCCACCGACACATCCAGCTCGCGCGCGATGAACGCCCGGAAGCGCGCCGAATCCAGAATGCCGGCCATGCCGATCACCCGGTTCCGCGAGAAGCCGCTCTGCTTGTAAGCCGCCTGGGCCATGGCGTCCAGCGGATTGGAAACGATGATCAGGATGCAATCGGGCGAATACTGCACCGCCTTGCCCACCACATCGCTCATGATCTTGTAGTTGGTGTTGAGCAGGTCATCACGGCTCATCCCCGGCTTGCGCGGAATGCCCGCCGTGATTACCACAATGTCAGAGTTCGCCGTATCGGCGTAATCGTTGGTACCAAGAACGTACGAGTCGCGCTTCTCAATCGGCATGGCTTGCAGCAGATCGAGGGCCTTACCTTGTGGGACACCTTCAATAATGTCGATCAATACCACGTCGGCGTGCTCTTTCGACGCCAGCCAGTGGGCCGCTGTCGCGCCCACATTACCCGAACCAACAACCGTTACTTTCTT
This sequence comes from uncultured Acidobacteriaceae bacterium, assembly GCA_963849815.1. Taxonomy (GTDB): domain Bacteria; phylum Acidobacteriota; class Terriglobia; order Terriglobales; family Acidobacteriaceae; genus Bog-257. The sequence goes on from CAWKIR010000018.1 coordinate 164,944, forward strand.
ACGCATGAGTCCTCACAGTATTAGCTGTCGGCTATAAGCCGTCAGCTTTCAGATAAAAATTGTTCGGCGCAGCGGGTCGCATCGAATCACGACCCGCGCATCCCGGAAGAGCCAGATTGATGTTTAGCTGACGGCTGAAAGCTGATAGCTAAAGAGCAGAACCCGTTAAGCGAATTCAACCCGTGAACGCCCCTTACGCCACCACCGGCGCCATATTCTGGATCATGTGCGACGCGAACTCGCTCGTCTTCAGCTTGGTCGCCCCTTCCAGCATCCGCTCGAAGTCGTAGGTCACCGTCTTCTGCAGGATGGTGTGCTCCAGCGAGTCTTCGATCAGCCGTGCCGCCTCGCGCCAGCCCATGAAGTCGAACATCATCACGCCCGACAACATCACCGACCCGGGATTGATCACGTCCTTGTCGGCATACTTCGGCGCCGTGCCGTGGGTAGCCTCGAAGATGGCGTGCTGATCGCCGATGTTGGCGCCCGGCGCGATGCCCAGTCCACCCACCTGCGCCGCTGCCGCATCGGAAATGTAATCGCCGTTCAGGTTCGGTGTGGCCAGCACTGCATACTCGTCCGGGCGCGTCACAATCTGCTGAAAGATGCTGTCGGCGATGCGGTCATTGATCATCAGCTTCGACTTCCATGCGCCATGTCCATGCGTAGCGTAGATGCTGTCGATCACGCCCTTGACTTCCTTGTACAGCGTGTCGCGGAAGTCCTGCGGCGCGAACTCCATGCCCGGTTCCACCATCTTGGCGTTGTCTTCAATGGACAGACCAGGATGCTTGTCGAGGTTGTCGATGATCCAGCTCTCGCGCTCGGTAATGACCTGCCCGCGAAATTCCTGCGTCGCCAGCTCATAGCCCCACTCGCGGAAAGCGCCTTCGGTGAACTTCTGGATGTTGCCCTTGTGTACGATCGTTACTGACTTGCGATGGTTCTCCAGCGCATACTTGATGGCCATGCGCACCAGCCGCTTCGTTCCCGTGATCGAGATGGGCTTGATGCCAACCCCTGAATCCTCGCGGATGCGCTTGTTCGTCCCCACCAGCATCTTGTTGTTGATAAAGTCGATCAGTTCCTTCGCCTGCGCCGTGCCTTCTTTCCACTCAATGCCGGCGTAAACGTCTTCCGTGTTCTCGCGAAAGATCACCATATTCATGTGGTGCGGGTTCTTCACCGGCGACGGAATACCCTTGTAATACTTCACCGGTCGCACGCAGGCGTAGAGATCCAGGATCTGCCGCAAAGCCACATTCAGGGAACGAATGCCGCCGCCGACCGGCGTGGTCAGCGGGCCCTTGATGCCGATGCGCAAGTCGCGGAAGGCCGCGACCGTTTCGTCAGGCAGCCAGCTCTTGAAGCGGTCCATCGCCTTCTCGCCGGCAAAAACTTCATACCAGGACACGCGGCGCTTGCCGTTGTACGCGATATCCACCGCGGCATCGAACACCCGCACTGACGCTTTCCAGATGTCGCGCCCGGTGCCGTCGCCTTCGATGAAGGGAATGATGGGGTTGTCGGGAATGACGAACTTGCCGTCAAAAGTGATTTTCGCCCCGCTGGACGGTAAAGGAATTCCATTGTAAGAAGACGCCACGCCTCACCTCGAAAAATATGAGTAGAAAAGGACCCAGGCTCTACTGAGCCTCGCGTCGGGAACCGGGAGTACGCGCAGACCCGGCTGATTCGCCGGAAGGCCAGATCTTCTAGCATGACAGCGACGGGTGATTATGCTTCAGCAAACATCTGCCGCGACCGGATCAAGAGCGCCAACCGCCATATCCCGAACTCATTAACGTTATCACCAGCGGTTGTGAGGTTCAATGAAAACCACTGTTCATGCGTCACACATTGGTGTGACCCACGAACCAGGCGACCCAGAACGCCGCTCGAATCAAGGTCCGCCCCGGAGCTTATAATCACCATCAATTGCATCTCTGTTCCCCCACTTCCGAGCGTGCGAAGGCGTGAGAACTAACGGTGCGTTTTCCGCCGTGGAACGGGAAGTCCGGGAATCGAGCGCCGGTAGGCGCGAAGTCTAGCCCATCACGGAGCCGGAGGCGCAGTGCTGGGTGAAGTGGGATAATTCGCTGAGTCCCGTGGGGACGGCACAGGTTTCACCCAGAGCTTTCGGGGTCGCGCTCAGGGGTTTTTCGCTGGGCTTCGAGATAAATTGTCCAAACCATATTAATTTCCCGTCCCCCAGTTGAAGCCGGGCGGGTTGGCTGATAGCTTCAACAAGACGATCTTCGAGGTGAGGAAATGAAGGCAACGCAAGCTTTGCACGATCTCGGCCAGAGTCTCTGGCTGGACAACATCACGCGCGACCTGCTCGACGCCGGTACGCTCAAGCACTATATCGATGATTTCTCGGTCACCGGGCTCACATCGAACCCCACTATCTTCGATCAGGCCATCAAGAAGAGTGCGTCCTACGATACCGCCATCCAGCAGAAACTGGGCGAGGGAAAATCCGGCGAGGCGCTGTTCTTCGAGCTGGCGCTGGAAGACTTAACTCGCGCCGCCGACTTGTTCCGCCCGGTCCACGACCAGACCAAGGGCGTGGATGGCTGGGTCTCGCTCGAGGTCTCGCCTCTGCTGGCCTACGACACCGCGAGCACGCTGACAGCGGCGAAACAGCTGCACGCGCGCGCCGCGCGTCCCAACCTCTTCATCAAGATTCCTGGCACTCCGCAAGGTCTGCCGGCCATCGAGGAAGCCATCTTCGCTGGCGTTTCCGTCAATGTGACCTTGCTGTTCTCGCGCGAGCACTATCTCGCCGCGGCCGAGGCCTATCTGCGCGGAATCGAACGCCGCATTGCCGCCGGACTCGATACCAAGATTGGTTCTGTCGCTTCCATCTTCATCAGCCGCTGGGACGTTGCTGTCGCCGGCAAGGTTCCCGACAATCTGCGCGACAAGCTCGGCATTGCCATCGCCGGACGCGCTTACAAGGCCTATGTCGACCTGCTCGCAAGCCCGCGCTGGCAGGCCATCGTGAAGGCCGGATACAATCCTCAGCGACTACTGTGGGCCAGCACCGGGACCAAGGATCCGCGCGCCTCCGACATTCTCTACATCAAGGCGCTGGCCGCGCCCAACACCGTGAACACCATGCCGGAGCCAACTCTGAAGGCCTTTGCCGATCACGGTGAATTGGGACAGGTGATGCCGCGCGACGGCGGCGACTGCGAGGACGTAATCGCTGAGTTCGCCAAGACTGGTGTCGACGTGGATGCCCTCGCCGCCCAGTTGCAGGCCGAGGGAGCCAAGGCGTTCTCCGATTCGTGGAACGAGTTGATGAAGGTGATCGAGTCTAAGAGCATGGTGCTGACCCAGGGCGCATAGCAGGACTGAAGACTTGACCGCTGACGGTTTGAAGGGGGCTGCCGTCCTGGTTTGAAAGGGCATGCCTTTAGGCGTGCCGTAAGAGACCCTTTATTCTTGTCATCACGAACCGACTTTAGTCCGTGAGGGATTTGCCTTTCGGGCTTTCCTCGTAAGCTGTAAGGGCGTTGGATACAATTTCTTGCAACAGGAGCGAACGATGCAACTAGGAATGGTAGGTCTGGGACGAATGGGCGCCAACATGGTGCGCCGCCTCATGAAGGCGGGACACGACTGCGTGGTCTACGATGTGTTCCCCAAATCAGTAGAAGAACTGGTGAAGGAAAAGGCCGTCGGCTCCTCTTCCTTGCAGGACTTCGCCAAAAAGCTGAACAAGCCGCGCGCGGTCTGGCTGATGGTTCCTGCCGCTGCCGTGGATGAGACCATCGCCGGCATAGTTCCCTTCCTGGAGTCCGGCGACATCCTCATCGACGGCGGCAACTCCTATTACATTGACGACATCCGCCGCGCCAAAGAACTCGCGCCCAAGGGCATCAACTACGTCGACGTCGGCACCAGTGGCGGCGTCTGGGGCCTTGAGCGCGGCTACTGCATGATGATCGGCGGCCCTGACAAGGCCGTGCAATATCTCGACCCCATCTTCAAAACCCTCGCCCCGGGCATCGGCAACATTGACCGCACCCCGGGACGTGAGAAAGCCGGCGGCACCTCCGAACAAGGCTACCTGCACTGCGGCCCGAACGGCGGTGGTCACTTCGTGAAGATGGTGCACAACGGCATCGAATACGGCATTATGGCCGCCTACGCGGAAGGACTGAATGTCATCAAGTCGGCCAACGTCGGCAAGCACAAGGCCGAGGTGGATGCCGAAACCACTCCCCTGCGCGATCCTGAGCACTATATGTACGACTTCAATCTGCCCGACGTGGCCGAAGTTTGGCGACGCGGCAGCGTCATTGCCTCCTGGCTGCTGGACCTGACGGCGTCGGCGCTGCTCGAAGATCCCCAGTTGGCCAAGTTCGCGGGACGCGTCTCCGACTCCGGTGAAGGCCGCTGGACCATCAAGGCAAGCATTGACGAAGGCGTGCCCACATCGGTGTTGACCACTGCTCTGTACGAGCGCTTCAGCTCGCGCGGCCAAGCCGACTTTGCCGACAAGCTGCTCTCGGCCATGCGCTACGAATTCGGCGGACACCTGGAGAAAACGGCGGGGAAATAGAGCTCGATGCTTTTTCGTCATCCTGAGCGCAGCGTCCGCCGCGGTTTTCCGCCCCGCTGTTTTGCGGGGCGGGTGGACGCATAGTCGAAGGCCCCTATAGCGGCAGACCGTATCCCGACGCAGAGATCCTTCCTCACGACATGGCAAAAAGGAGCGCTGCTGGGCTCAGGATGACACCTCTAAACCCAACTTTGGGAGACACCATGAACGTCGAAATCCTTCCTGATGTCGATTCGCTGGCCCGCCGCGCGGCCGCGGTCATTGCTGCCGATGCGCGCGCCGCAGTCGCCGCGCGCGGCCGCTTCGTTATGGCGGTCAGCGGAGGCAAAAGCCCGTGGCTGATGCTGGCTGACCTCGCCAACGAAGACGTGCCCTGGGCCAACGTCCACGTCTTTCAAATCGACGAGCGTATCGCCCCCGCCGGCGATCCGGATCGCAACTACGTTCACCTCCGCGACAGCTTGCTCCAGCACGCTCCCATCCCGCCAGAACAGATCTACGCGATGCCGGTGGAGTTGCCCGACGTCGAGGCCGCGGCGAAAGAGTACGCGCACACGCTGGAAGGAATCGCCGGCAAACCGCCGGTGCTCGATCTCGCCCATCTCGGCCTCGGTCCCGACGGCCACACCGCGTCCCTCATCCCCGGCGATCCCGTGCTCAACGTCACCAATGCTGACGTCGCCATCACCGGCGTCTATCAGGACCGCCGCCGCATGACATTGACCTATCCTGTCATCAATCGCTCCCGGCGCATCCTCTGGCTGGTGAGTGGCAAGGATAAGGTCTCAGCGTTTCCCAAGCTGCGCGCTGCCGATCCGTCGATTCCCGCCGGACGCATCAGCCAATCGCAAGCCCTGTTACTGGCTGATCGCGACGCCGCCGGGCAGTAGCGGCAGCCGTTTGCGTCCGCCATTCCATTCCCTTAAGCTGGCGCTTCATGTTTCAGCGCCGATTTCTTCTCGTTTTGTTCCTCTGCGCACTTGCCATCTCCGCAAGCGCGAACCCACCCATCTCCGCTCCCGCCGATAGCTATCAGCTCGTCCACGCGTATCCGCACGATCCCAAAGCCTTCACTCAAGGACTGCTTTTCGTTGATGGTCACCTGTATGAGAGCACCGGCCTTAATGGCAGATCGTCGATCCGAATGGTGGACCTGCTCACCGGACGGGTCCTTCAGAAATATGATTTGCCCTCCGAGTACTTTGGCGAAGGCCTCACCGATTGGGACAGCACTTTGGTTCAGTTGACCTGGAAAGCGCAAAAAGGATTCGTCTACGATCGCTTCAGCTTCTCCTTGCTGCGGACGTTCCCATATTCCGGCGAGGGGTGGGGCATCACGCACGATGACAAGCAACTGATCATGAGCGATGGCAGTGCCTACCTCCGCTTTCTCGATCCTAAGTCCTTCCGCGAGACCCGGCGCATCCATGTCACTGACAGCGCTGGCCATGCGATCGAGAACCTCAACGAACTCGAGTACGTTCACGGCGAAATCTACGCCAACATTTGGCAGAGTGACATCATCGTCCGCATCTCGCCGCGCACCGGCAAGGTCCTGGGATGGCTCGACCTAAGCGGAATTATCGATAAGCGCTCCTTGGAAAGCTCGGATGCTGTCCTGAACGGCATCGCCTATGACTCGAAGTCGGACCGGCTCTTCGTCACCGGAAAGCTTTGGCCCAAGCTGTTCGAAATCCGCGTCCAGCCTCATCGTTAGCGGCTTGGCTCTACTCTTGCTTCTCCTTGTCAGCTTGTTGCGCACGAAGGTATGCCTCAACCTGGGTGCGGCCTTCGTGCCTTGCCCACTCGGCCGGCGTGGTTTGCCACAGAGTGTCCCTCCAATCCAGTCTTGCTCCGCGTTCCACCAGAAGCCGGACCATGTCCAGGTGGCCGCCCACTGCGGCCCGGTGCAATGGTGTGGAGTGAGAATGTCCGCCGAGCGGGTTGTACCGGTTAGGATCCTCGCCCGCGTCAAGCAACATCCGCACGATTTCAACATGACCGAACTGCGATGCCAGCGCGAGTGCCCAGTGGCGATCCTCAGCGTCGGCATCGGGAAGCAGGCGACGGGCTTCCTCGATGCGTCCCAGAGCGGCGGCGATGGACAAGTCGATTCGGGCGCCGCGCCGGATCAAGGCGTTCACCGCCTCGAACTCGGCGAACGCGGTCGCAGTTCGTATGGCGCGGTTGGGATCGGCGCCGTAATCGCATAGCAGATCGATCAACGGAAGTTGCACGCCACATTCACGCGCCACGTTGCTGCTGGCCGCCAGCTCAAGCGTCTCGTCCAGCGCGGATTGTGTGGTACCGGCGTCAAGAATGACCTTGGCTACTTGAACAATGTTCTCCGGCAGAGTTCCGCGGCGAGTGGGATTTTCTGCGACGAACTCCAGCAGTGTCGGATTCCGAAAGTAGTTTCCGCCTTCGAAAACCACGCGCTGCTGCGCTACTTTCGGATGTTGCCGCAGATGAGCCCGCAAACCCGCCACGTCACCTGCATCCAGAAGGTCGACAGCGCGGCGGAAAATGGCGTCTTCGATGCGCTCATGGTGAGGCAAGTTTAGTCGACCTGAAAGAGTTGGCTTTTCGATATGCGCTTTCAATCGAGGCCAGCTCGGAAAACCAGACTCACGAGCGATGGCGAGTTGCGCGTCGCTGACACTGAGCTTAGCGCCAAAGATCTCGACGTCCGTGGCATTCCTGAAACGCGGATGAAACTCCCTGATCCGCTGGGCCACTCCTGGATCGCGGCTGGCATGGCCCTTGAGCAGGTCTTTGGCTTGATATTTGAGGTGGTCGAGGTTGGGATTTGAGGGGAGCGGTCTTACCGGCATGACGAACTTCCTTTCGTAGGCCCAAGGTCCGCATCGGTGGGCAGAAAGTTAGTTCGCAAAACAAGAATTGTTGTGATCGGGTGGACTTCTGTCCTTTCCGCGGACCGGATGCGCCCCTTGCGCTCCGGCAATCTTAGCACGATGGGGGAAGTGGCTAAGGCACGCCCTACCACACCGCCCGCACCACCCCCCAATATGCCGACAATGCTTCTCCCATCCGCACATTCCCCGCGCCAAACAACGCCGCCACCGAACGCAGTAACATTCCCTTGATAATTGCCGTGCGCAAAAAAAAGACTTGCCCTTTCGAGAAGTGTTTCCTCGCGTACCGCAGCATGTTCGTGTACCAGAAGACTTGCTTGTCACGAAACGACAACTGTCCCACACTGTGGGCGCCGCTGTGCCGGAAACGAGCTCCCGGGCAGTAAAAAACCTTCAAACCGCCATCGAGCAGCCGCTTGCACAGATCGACATCCTCAAACCAGACGGGAAAGAACTGCTCATCAAAGCCTCCTATGCCGTCCCACGCTGTACGAGTAATCGCCAGACACGCTCCCGCGGGCTGCTCGACTTCCTGTTGCTGCGAGTAATCGGCGTCAAGACACCGATACCGCCGGTTGACGGAATTTCCCGGCCAGAGATGGTTGACCAGCAGCACCTCGTAAGCCAGCGGCGCCAGCGTCGGTAATCTGCGAAAGACGAAGCCGCGCGCCGGCTGGCCGTCGGCTCCCAGCAGCGCGCCACCCACCGCGTCCGCTCCAGTCGATTGCAGGCAGCGGAGCATCGCGGCTACCGCGCCCGGCTCCGCAATTGCGTCGGGATTCAGGATCAGCAGCACCTCGCCCGTCGCCTCGCGCGCGCCCTGGTTCACAGCCGCCCCGAATCCGAGGTTTTCCTCGTTCGCTATCAGGCGAACCGGATGCCACGCGACGAACTCTTCAATGCGCTGCACCGTGTCGTCAGCCGAGGCATTATCGACGACCACGATCTCGCACTCCTCGCCAACCAGCGCCTCCAGGCATGGCCTGACGGTCGCGCCGGAGTTGTGCGTCACGACAATAGCCGAGCAGCTCATAGCTTTCGAGGAAGCACGCATTATAATCGTCCGTCGGGTAGTTGCGGGTTTGGGAATCAGGGATTAGGGACTGGGGCCAGGGATTCAGGGCTGGGAGTCTAGCCGACCCACACAGCGGAATAGTCTCGCTGATCTCCAGTCCCTGACCCCAAGTCCCTAATCCCTTACCCCCAAATGCATGCCATCGCAGCCACTCCAGTATCCACGAGCGCAAATTTGCAGATCATCGAAACTTCACTTCCCGGAGTACTCCTGATCAAGCCACGTGTCTTTGACGATCCGCGCGGCTTCTTCATGGAGACCTACCGGCAGAACGTGCTCGCCGAGGCCGGCATTCGCGAGACATTCGTGCAGGACAATCATTCCCGTTCCTCGCGCGGCGTGCTGCGCGGGCTGCATTATCAGCTTCGCAATCCGCAGGCCAAGCTGTGCCGCGTCGCGCAGCGGCGAGGTGCTCGATATCGCCGTCGATGTCCGCCTGGGCTCGCCGCACTTCGGCAAGTGGGTGAGCGTGGTGCTGTCGGGCGAAAACCACGCGCAGCTTTACGTCCCCAAGGGCTTCGCCCACGGCTTCGTCGTGCGCTCCGAAACCGCCGACTTCCTCTACAAGTGCAGCGACTACTTCGACGGCCGCCGACGATCGCGGCGTGCTGTGGAACGACCCGGCATCGGCATCGACTGGGACACGGCGTCGCCGATCCTCTCCGAAAAAGACATGCGCTACCTTCCGCTGGCGCAGATCGCTGCACGATCAGTTGCCGAGGTACCAGCCATGAGAACTATCTTCTGAGACTGCTCGTCACCGGCGCAACGGCCAGGTTGGATGGCATCTCCAGCGCACACTCGCTCCCATGGGCGAAGTGATGGCCATCGACATCGAGCAAGTCGACTTGACCGACCTGAATGCCGTCGGCACGCACCGTTCGCGACTTCGCGCCTGACATCGTGGTCAACGCCGCGGCTTACACTGCCGTTGACAAGGCCGAGAGCGAGCCCGAACTGGCGCGCGCCATCAACGTAGCCGCTCCCGGACAGATTGCCGAAGAGTGCGCGCGCACCGGCGCGCTGATGGTCCATTACTCCACCGATTACGTTTACGACGGCAGCAAGCCTGCCCCGTACGAAGAGAACGACGCCACCGGCCCCCTGAGCGTCTACGGCCAAACCAAGCTCGCGGGCGATCAGGCGATCATCGCCAGCGGCTGCGCCCACATCATTCTGCGCACCACATGGGTTTACGACATCCGCGGCAAGAACTTTCTGCGCACCGTGCTTCGCCTGGCCCGCGAAAAGGAAGAGCTGCGCATGGTCGGCGATCAATACGGCGCGCCGACCTGGGCGCGCGGCTGGCCGAATCGACGACCATCATTCTCGCCCGCTTGCTGGAGCGTAAAGCGCGGCACAAGGTCGTGGCAGAGCGGCTTGTTTCATCTGCACGGCGTCGGGACACAACTTCGTGGGCGGGGTTCGCGCAGGCCATCCTGGAAGACTACGAAGACCTGCTCGCCTGGCCGGCCGAAACCGGCGAATTCGGCGGCCCGCTCAAGGCCAAGCGCGTGGTCGAAATTACCACCGAGCGAATATCCAACGCCGGCTCGCCGGCCGCGTAATTCCGTGCTCTCCAATGCGCAAGATTCGGGCGGCATTCGGGATCGCGCTGCCGGACTGGCGCGCACAGTTGCGGCTTGCCATGCAGGATGCGATTCGCTGATAATCTTGGGTTATCAGTTGATGGACAGTCATCCCCCTTGCGCTGCGGCAGCGCACTCCACGCCGAGCTCCCGGGCGGAACCTGTAGCTCGCACTGTTCGCTACCTCATGAACGGAGACCTATGAAGGGCATAGTCCTGGCAGGCGGTATTGGCTCGCGCCTTTATCCGCTCACCCGCGTCACCAACAAGCACCTGCTCCCGGTGTACGACAAACCCATGATCTTCTACCCGCTGCAGATCCTGGTGGACGCCGGCATTCGCGACATCCTGATCGTCACCGGCGGCCACAACGCCGGCGATTTTCTGCGCCTGCTGCAAAACGGCAAGGAGTTCGGGCTTCAGCAGCTCAGCTTCGCCTATCAGGAGGGCGAAGGCGGCATCGCCGACGCGCTGCGGCTGGCCGAGCCGTGGGCCAAGGGCGACAAGATCTGCGTCGTGCTGGGCGACAACATCATTGAAGGCGACATTCGCGAGACTGCAACCCGGTTCGAGCGGCTGGAAAAGGGCGCGATGGTGATGCTGAAGGAAGTCACCGATCCCGAGCGCTTCGGCGTGCCTGTCTTCGAGAACGGCCGCATCATTCGCATCGAAGAGAAGCCAACCGAGCCGCTCTCGTCGTATGCCGTGATCGGCGTTTATTTCTACGATGAGTCGGTCTTCGATCGCATTCGCCGGCTGAAGCCTTCGGGACGCGGCGAGTACGAGATCACCGACGTGAACAACAGCTACATCGAAGAAGGCTCGCTGCACCACGGCATGCTGAACGGCTGGTGGACCGATGCCGGCACCTTCGAATCGCTTTGGCATGCCAGCAACATGGTCCGCGAAAAAGTCCTGCGCAACGCGAGCGCGGAAGAACGCAGTTCGAGGTGCGTGGCGCATGAAATTACTGGTCACGGGCGGCGCAGGATTCATCGGCTCGAATTTTGTTCATCAGATGCTGGCCAAGCACCCCGACTGGAAGCTGGTGGTGCTCGACAAGCTGACCTACGCGGGCAATCTCAAGAACCTGGAGCCGGCGCTGAGCGAGGGCCGCTGCGAGTTCGTGCAGATGGACATCTGCGATCGCGGCGTGCTCGAGCACGTGCGCGGCTGCGATGCCGTCGATTCACTTCGCCGCCGAGAGCCACGTGGACCGCAGCATCGAGGACGCGTCGGCCTTCGTGCGCACCAATGTCGAGGGCACGTACAACATGCTGCAAGCGTGCCGCGCAGCAGGCGTGCCGCGCTTTGTGCACGTCAGCACCGACGAGGTCTATGGCAGCCTCGGCGAGGAAGGCCAGTTCTTCGAAGACACGCCGCTCAGGCCCAACAGTCCTTACTCAGCGACCAAGGCGGCGTCCGACTTGCTGGTGCTGGCCTACGTCCACACCCACAAGTTTCCCGGGTTGGTCACGCGCTGCTCCAACAATTACGGGCCGTATCAGTTTCCGGAGAAGTTCATTCCGCTGATGATCGCCCAGGCGATGGCGGGCCAGCGGCTGCCGGTCTACGGCAAGGGCGCCAATGTTCGCGACTGGATTCACGTCAGCGATCATTGCAGCGCGCTGGATACGGTGCTTGCAGCACGGCCGCGAGGGCGAGGTCTACAACATCGGCGGCGGCTGCGAGATGCAGAACCTCGAGGTGGCGAAGCTGATCCTCAAGGCGCTGGGGCGCTCCGAGGATTTGATTCAGTTCGTCACCGATCGGCCGGGCCACGATCTGCGCTACGCCATCAATTGCGAAAAGCTGGCAGCGAGTTGGGATGGCGGCCGCAGGTGCAGTTCGACCAGGGTCTGGCGGACACCATCTCGTGGTATCGCGACAATCAGCAGTGGCTGGACGACGTGCGCAGCGGCCAATATCGCGACTACTTCCAGAAGCACTACGTGCAGCGCGAAAAAACCTTCGCGCAGTAAAACACGAAGGCTCAACCTATCCCAGGGAACCCTTCACTCGCCGCAGCTCCTTCAGTAGCTTCCGGCTGCGAGCCTTCATTGCTGCCGTGCCGGTAACGCAGAACTGTCCCAACAGTTCGACCATCTCTGCCTCCATGGCTGTGTTGCCGCGAGACAATTCGGTCAGTCCCTGGATTGCACAGGTTCTCACGCTCGAGCTGCGGTCATCGAGATAGCGGCGCAGCGTCGCCATGGCCCGTTTGCGGCCGGTTGCTGCCAGTTGGAGCACTGCAGCTGCCACTTTGTTCGAGCCTCCTATCGACCTGCGATCACCTCCCGCCAGGAGCGCCGCAAAACGTCTGGATTGCATGGCTGTAATGGTACCGGAGACTCTGGATTTCGCGCGCTGCCTCTTCCCGGTACTATAGATTTATCTTGTGGCTGTCTTTTGGGCCTTAGAGTAGATACACCTATGGAAAAGATCATTCCTCGCTGGGAGTGGCGGACCTTCGGCGATAGCTTTGGCAAAGGGGATACTGCCTTCGCCGAGCTCAAGCCGATCGATGTCCAGGAAAGTGACGAGATTTACTTTCTCTCGTCGGCTAATAATGAAAACGTCAAGGTCCGCGACAAGCTGATGGACATCAAGACGCTCCAGCAGGTCAATGCCGACGGCCTCGAGCAATGGAAGCCTGTGATGAAAGGCGCATTCCCTCTACCCGCCGCGGAAGTAGCAAAAGTCCTTGGCGCGCTTGGCATCGCCCCTCTGCCGTTGACCCGCGACACGTACATGCTTGAGCAATTCATTGACGAACTGGCAAAGCCTGGCGACCGCCTGCGCGTCGTGAACGTGCATAAGAAACGCGCCCGTTATACCGTCGACGGCTGCATGTCGGAGATGACGGGCGTAATCGCTGAAGGCAGGGGCACAAGGACGGTCGCCCTCGAATTGGAAGATCCCGCTCACGTAATCGCAACTGTGCGCAAGCTCGGGCTGGACCGTTTCGAAAACATCAGCTATCCGCGAGGCCTGAAGCAGCTGATCGGGCTGAAGAGCTAAGGAGTTTTGTCATGCCACGCTACGCGGTGATTGATGTCGGGACGAACTCGGTAAAGTTCAATATCAGCGAGAGGCTCGATGATGGGACTTGGCGCACCCTGGTCGATCGCGCCGAGATCACGCGCCTGGGCGAAGGCTTGGAAAAGTCCGGCGAGATCAGCAGCCAAGGCATGGAGCGGACCGTCACTGCGATTGCCGCCATGGCCGCCGAAGCCAAAACAAAAGGAGTAACAGCTATCGCAGCCGTCGGCACCATGGGAATGCGGACCGCTCGCAACAGCCAGCAGTTTATCGCCGCGGTCGAGCGGTGCTGCGGCATCCGTATCGAGATCATTCCCGGTGAAGAAGAAGGACGGCTGGCCTATCTCGCGGTAAAGTCTGGTCTCGGTTTGGGGGAGGGATCGCTGGCTGTCTTCGACACTGGCGGTGGAAGCACACAGTTCACCTTTGGCCGCGGCGCCGTCGTCGCCGAGCGCTTCAGCCTGAACGTCGGCGCCGTCCGCTATACCGAACAGTTCAGTCTCAGCGGGGTTGTCCCTCCAGAACAGCTCCGCGCCGCGCTCGCTGCCATCGCCGCGGATCTGGCTCGTCTGGACGAAGAGCACTCGCCGGATGTGCTAGTCGGAATGGGAGGCGCGATCACGAATATCGCTGCCGTGAAACACCAGCTCGCGAAATACGATCCCAATATCATTCAGGGCTCCGTACTCGAGCGCGCCGAAATCGAGCGTCAGATCGAGCTCTATCGCACGAAGTCGCTGGACGACCGCCGTACCATTATCGGGCTACAGCCGAAGCGCGCCGACGTGATCCTCGCCGGCGCATGCATCGTCAAGACGGTCATGGGCAAGCTCAATCAGGACGCGCTGTCCGTCAGCGATCGCGGCCTCCGCCACGGCCTGCTGATCGATCGATTCTCGCACTGAGATTACGGAAGAGTCGACCGCGGTCTGGCGTGCCAACGCATTTCAATATCCTTGTCATCACGACGAAGCCTTTAGGCTGAGGAGGGATCTGCTTTGCTTCGAGAAACCGCTAAAGCACTTCTCCCGCAGCTATCTGCTTCACCAGCGTACGGTCCGCATCCAGAAAGTCCAGCGCGGGCAACTCACGGCGATTCACCCAGCGGATCTCGCGGAAGATGCGGTTTTGCATCTCGCCTTCGTACTTCTCCACCACGAAGAAATGTAGCTCCACCGCGTTGCCATTCTGATAATGATGTTGCAGTTGCGCAACCTTTGCGCCGATCTCCGCGCGCACTCCCAACTCTTCTTCCAGCTCGCGTTGCAGCGCCTGCGGCGGCGCTTCTCCAGCTTCGATCTTGCCGCCCGGAAACTCCCATTTCAGCGGCAGCGCCTGATATTCCGTCCGCTGACAGCAGAGAATCTCGTCACCGCGTACCATCAGCGCCGCCACCACTTGCTTGATCATCTCATTTGCCCCGCTGGACGGCAGCAGCAGCCGGTCATCTCGTCGTCTCCAAGTAAACGCCAACCAGGCTGGCGCAGTGCTCCACCAGTTCGCGATCGTCGTCGTTGAAGGCCGCTGGCGTATGACTGTCGATGTCCAGCTCGCCCACCACTTTGCCTTTTACCAACACCGGCGCGACAATCTCCGACCGGGTTTCCAGCGAGCACGCCAGATAGCGCGGGTCGGACTTCACGTCATCCACTATCACCGTCTGCCCGGACGAGGCTGCCGCTCCGCAGATGCCCTGATTCAGCGGGATGCGCGTGTGCTGTGTCACCGCGCCGACGTAAGGCCCAAGCACCAGGATCGGCTCTTCGCCGAGACCGCCCTTCTCGATCATGTAGAAACCAACCCAGTCGAAATGGCCAAGCCGCTCTTGCAGGCGGCCGACGATGACACTCATCAGGTCCTCGACACTGGGCGCGGCCTCAGCTAGCGTGGTCAGCTCTTCCGCAAGCTTCTGTTGACTCGTAGGCATGCGCTTCCTTTTCTACCACTAAATGCTAAGGGCTGGTTGCAATCTTCCGGATTCCCGTTGGCCGCTCGAAGCGCTCGGGATGAAGCGCCCACGCAATGGCATTCAATCCGGCGAGCAGAGTGGTTGATGGCGTATTCAGCAACTCGTCCCGGATGCAGAAGACACGATGGCTTTGCACCGCCGGCAGATTCTGCCACTGGCGCTGCTCAACCATCTTCTCCAGCGGAACACGATCTCCTGCGCCGCACCACGCCGCCAGGACCACGTCGGGTTGCGCAGTAGCGATTTCCTCCGCCGTCGTGCTCTTGCCCGGAGCGCCAATGAACTCGCCGCCTGCGATCTTCACCAGTTCGGCGACCCACGGCTCTGAAGCTATGATCGGGTTACCCCATTCCTCGCAGAAAACCTGCACTGTTGCCGATCCTGCCGCACGCTCTCGCACTTCTTCGATGCAGCCTTGCATTCCGGCGATGACCGCTTCGCCTCGCTCTGCCGCTCCCATAATTCCCGCGATGGCCGCAATGTCGGTGTAGATATCGGTCAGCGCTCGCGGAGCGAGGCCGAGAAACCGCACTCCCGCCTTCAGTATCTCGGAAATGGCTTCGGCCTGATATGGGACTGAGGCCAGCACCAGGTCAGGTCGCGCAGCCAGAATCTGCCCGCACTGTGCCGACCAGGAATCCGAGACAATCAGCCGCGAGCCATCGGCGACTTCGGGGCACACGTCAACGCAGTACTTGGTGCAGGCGACAATCCGATCTAGCAGGCCCAAGTCGCGTAAAGTGACGGTGGCGCTCGGTTGCAGCGAAACGATCCGTCGCGGCGCATGGTTCGTGGCGTTCACGTCAGTCTGATTATACGAAGCGCACCGCGTTCACCACAGAAGCACCTCTGAATTCACGTTCACCACAGAGACGACGGAGCACACTGAGTGAATTCCATTGCTCCGTGCCCTCTGTCTCCGAGCCTGCCCTCAGCGCAGCCGAACGGGGGTGAAGAGATTTTTCTGTAGTCTGCGTCTCTGTACCGGAGCGAAGCCGAAGGGTGGTAAACAAGTCCGCCGCCGGGATAGTATCTTCTCGCCCTTATGTACTCTGCCGAGCTTCTTGATCACTTCGAGCATCCCCGCAATTCAGGCGAATTGCCCGACGCGGCCGCGCGGGTGCGGGTTGAGAATCCCGCCTGTGGCGACATACTCGAGCTGGCAGTGAAGATTGCCGCCGGTTGCATTGCCGAAATTCGCTTCCGCGCCAAGGGGTGCGTCCCGGCCATGGCCTGCGCGTCGGCCATAACCGAAATGGCGAAGGGGAAATCAGTTGCTGACGCCCGCACCATCGACAAAGATGACGTCATTCGCACCGTCGGCAGTCTGCCACCTGCTTCGGGGCACGCGGCGCAGTTGGCGGTCGACGCGCTGCGGGCTGTTCTCAGAATCGCAAGTTGAAGGACGCTCAACGTTCCTCGTACGCAGACTCAGACAGCGAAGCCCGTCAACGAGTGTCGAAATCGCGAGCCGGAGAACCTGATATTGGACATCGACCCAAAATTAACAACACCCCTTTGCCAACTGGGTGCATCCTAACTAGAAGCCAGCTTTTATACTTGCGTTCCAGCCGCAAAGCTGGGTACGATAGGAGCGTCCTCCAAATCGCCTCACTTCCCGTGCAGGCGTTCCTCGCGCCCAATTTCCGAGCGCCAGATGGACGTAACTGAATCGATTTCAGCGAAGTATCCAACCGCAGCCACGCCAGCGAGTGACCAGTACGTTCAGCGCGGAACAGCGGTTCATAAATGTGGGAGCCCGCTACCTGCGGGCCAAACAAGAGAGAAGCATGAATCAAGGATCGAATCCTCCTTCCGGCAATCCCGGAGGGAAGGGACGCAGACGGCGGCGCGGCCGCCGTGGACCCGTCGCGCACGGGGCGGCACAACCACCACAACAGCCGGGACAGCATCGTCATGGAGCCGGCAAGAACCGGCCTCCCGGTCGTAAGTCGGGGCCGCGCCCGGCCGGGCAGAACGCGCTCACTGGCGGCATCTACAGTGCTCCCATGGACCATAGCTATCGTGCGCTCCAGGGCAACAACAACGGTAATGCTCGCAAACCCAACCGCGGCCGCATGGGCCAGCCCCTGGGCAAGCAATTTGTTCCGCCTGATCCGGAACCTCTGCCTGTGACATCTGAGGCCTCGCCTACCCGCATCTTTGCCTTCGTTGACGACCTTTTCTTTCTGGCAAAAATTCAGGAGACGGCGCGCAAGATGAACGTGAAGGTCGAGTTCGTCAAGACCGAGAAAGATCTCCAGGAAAGAATCGGCCAGAACGGCGACGACAAGCCCTCACTTATCATCTTCGACCTGAATAACGTCGCGGCAAAACCGCTCACCATGATTCCCAAGCTGAAGTCGAAGCTGAAGAAAGCCACCAACATCATCGGGTTTGTCTCTCATGTGCAGGGCGAGTTGAAGATGAAGGCGCAGGAAGCGGGATGCGACATGGTTCTGCCGCGCTCCGCGTTTTCACAGAATCTGGCGCAATTGCTGCGCCGGCACGGCGCTCCCGAAGAAGCTCCCGAGCAGAGCCAGCAGCCCGAACCACCGCAGGCGCCCTAAGTTGTCCAGCGCAGGATGGTTCCCAAGCCACCGTCCACTTCGGGCAACGCGCGAACATGATTGACCACGACACAAAAACCGATCCCACGATCATTCCTATAACCGTGCTCACCGGGTTTCTCGGCGCCGGCAAGACCACCCTGCTCAATCGTATCCTCAACGGCGATCACGGACTTCGCATCGCTGTCATGGTGAACGACTTCGGCTCCATCAACATCGACTCCGACCTCGTAGCTGGCGTGGAAGCATGCGGAGACCTTATCAGCATGGCCAACGGTTGCATTTGTTGCAGCATGCGTGATGACATGCTTACCGCGGTAGAGCAAATCACGGAACGTCCCGAACAGCCTCAGTACATCATCGTTGAAGCCAGTGGCGTGGCCGATCCGTCAAGAATTGCCTTCACCTTCATCAACGCGAGCCTTCGTGGACGTGTCCGCCTGGACAGCATCATGTGTCTTGTGGACGCGTCGCAGGTCTTCGCTGTGCCCGAGCAGATGGAGTTGAAGACTCGTCAGATCGCCTACTCGGACATGCTGATCCTGAGTAAGACGGATCTCGTCAGCCGCGAGGAAATTGGCCGCATCAGGGCGTGGCTCGACGACCGCTTTGGCCGTTACCGTCTGGTGGAAGCGCCCCACGGCGAAGTGCCGATGGAAATCCTGCTCTCCAGCGGACGCTTCGATCCCTCCCAGATGGAGGCTGACCATGCGCCCGCCGACACATGCGCTAGCGGAAACTGCGCTCACGAAAACCACCAGCATCATCCCTCAACCTTCAGTACCTGGAGTTTCGAGACAGACCGTCCCCTTTCGCTCGATGCGTTGCGCTCCGCTGCCTCGAAACTTCCAGCGAGCATTTATCGAGCCAAGGGTGTGGTGCATTCTTCCGATGCTCCCGACCGTCGCGCCGTCTTGCAAGTGGTCGGCAAACGGGTTGATATTTCGTTGCAGGATGAGTGGGGTGAGCGCCCTCCGCTGACCCAGATTGTGGCTATCGGCGCACCCGACGGCATCGATGCAAATGCGTTGCAGGACAGATTTGAGCAGTGTTTTAGCGTACCTGCCGCGGTCTGCCGGTCGAGGTTTTAGAAAAGCTGTGCTTCTGCGCTGTACAATCGCCACTGCATGAGCGGGCGCGCAGCATCCCTCACATCATCTCAACTTCGATCCCTTCGACGCACTTTGCTGCGCTGGTATGACACCAATCGCCGTGACCTGCCATGGCGCCGTAATCGCGATCCCTATCGCATCTGGATTTCCGAAGTCATGTTGCAGCAGACCCGCGTCGCGGCGGTACTGGACCACTACGCCCGCTTCCTGCGCCGGTTTCCGACAATCAAATCGTTGGCAGCCGCTCGCGAGTCTTCCGTACTCGCCATGTGGAGCGGCCTCGGCTACTACCACCGAGCCAGGCGAATGCACCAGGCCGTCAAATTAATTGCAACCGAGCGACGTGGGAGGTTTCCGCGGACTGCCGAAGATTGGGCATCACTTCCCGGCATCGGCCGTTATACCGCGGCCGCAATCGCCAGCATCTCGTTTGGTGAGGCCGTCGCCGTTGTGGACGGCAACGTGGAACGCGTTCTCCAACGGCTGCACGGAGAGGCGCAAGGTAAGGAAGCTGCCTGGCAGCAAGCCGGTATCTTGCTAGACCGCAAACGCCCAGGCGATTTCAATCAGGCAATGATGGAACTGGGCGCGACCATCTGCACCCCTCGGACGCCGCAGTGCCCTCTGTGTCCACTGAACCTCTTCTGCGAATCTCGCGGCGCCGAACGCCCACGCCTGCACGCCGCCAGGAAACGGCAGGCCATCAGTTATGCTCTCGCGCGGAGAAGCTCTTCCCTGCTCCTCGTCCGCCGCCCAGCCGACGCCTCGCTCATGGCCGGCATGTGGGAACTGCCATCGCTGCCTCCGGGCCTAACGAATGGAGCCGTACCGCTTCTGCAACTTCGCCACTCCATCACCGACACGGATTACCACGTCGCCGTCTTCGCCATTCTGCCCGATCAATTGCACGATGCAGCAACCAACGCGCAATGGTTCACTTGCCGGCAGTGCCAGCGCTTGCCACTTACCGGCCTCACGCGAAAGATCCTGCGCCGATTGGCGCTTGCGTCCAATGACAGTACGGTTGAATCTATATGTCATTAGCCAGATTCTTTTGGAGGTTTCAGCGAGTGGTTACCTTGACCGCAGGGGTTCGCGCGCCAGAATTTTCACTTCCTACACTCGACGGCAAACATGTGTCCTTACAAGAGGCGCTAAACAAGGGCTCGGTCGTGCTGGCATTCTTCAAGGTCAGCTGCCCGGTCTGCCAGTACGCCTTTCCGTTCTTCGAGCGCATGTACCAGGCGAACCGCGATGCCAGCGTCAGCGTATTGGGCGTTTCGCAGGACAACGCAGGCGACACGGCGTCGTTTACGAATAAGTACGGCGTCACCTTTCCCGTCGCGCTCGACGATCCCAAGAATTACGCCGTATCCAACGCCTACGGACTTACCAACGTTCCCACCCTCTTCTACATCGATCCCAGCGGCAGCATCGAGATCTCTTCGGTTAGCTGGTCGAAGGCGGACGTGGAAGCTGTGAATGAAAAGCTGGCCGCACTACGCCATCAACCGCCCGCCGTTCTTTGGCGCGCGCATGAAGACGTGCGCGACTTCCGCGCCGGCTGAAGCTCCAAGAACTGATCCGCGGTCGCGGATCCAGATATTTCTTTTTTCCGACAATCCAGAATCTACCCCACACCGTAAACAAGGTGGAAGAAAACTGCCGCCTTCGGCGTGACGGCTACGCCAGGACGTCAGTCGTCTTCCTATTCCTGTAGTGGAGGAGATGTCCCATGGATTCTTCCGAAATCACTGCCCTCGCGAGCAGGGCCCTCAACCGGCGTAAATTCCTCAAAGGCACGGGAATGGCGGGACTGGGAATTGCATCTGCCACATTGGTCGGCGGCAGCTTAAATTTGCTGATCGCACAGAACTCCATCGCGCCAAACAAAATTGCTTTGAATGGCGGTCACAGAAGTCCCACCACCATTCACGATACGCCCACCGACATTTTCACCGCGGCACTGGTTGCTGAAGATCTGGCTACAACCTTCTACTACAATGGCCTCGTCGGCCCGGTTATTATGGACCCCAACCTCGCTGGGCCGGGCGGTTCTCCCCACAATCTCAATCCCACGGACTCTAACCCGGGAAATGTCGCGTACTTGCAGGCTGCCTTTACCGAGGAGATCGATCATGCCGATCTTCTGCGCTCCTTGCTTGGGCTTGGCTCCTCGCAGCAGGACCCTTACCAGACCTTCTACTTTCCTTCAGGCACCTTCGACACCCTTGGGCCATTCCTGGCGTTGCTGGACGCGCTAGAGAACGCATTCATTGGCGCGTACCTCACTGCGGTGCAGGAGTTCGCGGTCCTGGCGGTGAATGGCGCAGCAGGTTATACATCGGACCAGTTGCAGTATTTCGCCAAGGTGGCGGCTTCCATCGGCTGTGTGGAAGCCGAGCATCGCGTGCTGGGACGGGTCATCGGAAATATGAATCCTGCGAACCAGAAAGCCTACGAACAAACAGACGGCCTGACCAGCCTGGCGAACGGGCCGAATTCAGCTGAAGACGCCCTCGCGCCGTTTCTGAACCCGGCAACCGGGCCGGCGTACTCCCTTCAACAAGGCCTTGCGAACCAGGGGAGCGTGATCTATAGCACACCCATCCAGGACGTCTTGCCCGCCAGCACACTCTATTAGCTGCCCGTGAGTTGCCTAACCGCAAACTCGAATGCCCGCCCTTCAAGGGCGGGCACGACTCAAAATCTAAGTTTACTGATTATGCCTTTTCCAGATTCAACGCCCGTTTGAACGATCCGCGATCGTTCTTGATCTTCTCTTGCAGCAGCATGATGGCGTAAATCAATTGCTCCGGACGCGGCGGGCAACCGGGCACATACACGTCCACCGGGATCCACTGATTCACGCCCTGCACCAGCGCATAATTGTTGAACACACCGCCCGAGGTCGCGCACGCCCCCATCGAGATCACCCATTTCGGCTCGGGCATTTGCTCGTAGAGCTCGCGAATCACCGGCGCCATCTTCTGAGAAACGCGTCCCGCAATAATCATCAGGTCTGACTGCCGCGGCGAAGGACGAAACACCTCCGCGCCAAAGCGCGCGATGTCGAAGCGCGACGCGCCCATGGACATCATTTCGATGGCGCAACACGCCAGACCAAAAGTCATCGGCCAGATGGAATTACGCCGCACCCAGTTCACTACGGCGTCCATCGAGGCCAACACCACGCCTTCGTGCTGCTGCTCGCCGAACGTCGCGCGCAAAATGGCGCGCCGGCTGTGTTCCGGGCCCACCAGATTCTCAAAACGCTCGTGCCCTGACTCGGGATTCTCGAAGTGCGGAAGACGCTGCTCAGCCATATCGTCCACCATTATACCTGCTGTTTTGGATGCTCCGCGACATCGGACAGACGCAACTCTGGCCCGCTACGCGATCAGGAGCGAGTGGCCGTCACCTGCAGGTATTCGTTACGCGTGACTGTGTGCTGCTCCGGGTCAGGCGCGACGTTGGCCTTCGACCAGAGCGCTGTCAGATCGCTGGCCAGCGCAGCCTGACCGGCTTCATCCAGCCGGCTAAACGCGACCTGCGTCGGTCCAAAGTAGGCTCGAAAGTACTCGACTACTCCGGCTGGAGAGTACGGCAAATCGAATTCAATCGGTATCAGCTCAGTGCGAATCATCGTGAAGTGCGATCTCAGGTACTCACGAACTGCCTTCTGATCGCCCCAGAGAAGCGGGGACGGAACTCCCGGCGGAGGCGGCACGTGTTTTGCGGTCGTGCGAAACATGTCGCCGGTAAAGCTGGCGGGATTCCAGTTGGCCATCGCGAGTAGACCGCCCGGCTTGAGCACGCGAGCGATCTCTGAAACGACACGTTCCGGACGCGGCGCGAACATTGCTCCGAACATGGTTGCTACCACGTCGAAAGACGCGTCATTGTATGGCAATTGCTCGGCATCGCCTTCGTCAAAGTTGACGATGAGGCTCTCGGCCGCGGCGCGCTCGCGTCCCTGCGCAAGCAGGTTCGGAGCGATGTCAACTCCGGTGACGATGGCTCCGGCGCGTGCCATGGGAATCGCGACATTGCCGCTGCCACAGGCTATGTCCAACGCGTGAACGCCGGGACGGATTGCAAGCCGGCTGACAAACTCCTCGGCGATGCGGACAGTGTTCTTGGCAATTTCGCCGAAATTGCCAGCCATCCACGTGGCCCGCATCGACTGCTTGATGTTTTGCATGGAAGGTGCTGAAGAAGACATCCCTCACCCCTGAGAGAAAGTTGCCAAAAAGAATGACTCGGGTCCATGAGGCAGTCAAGGCGCCGACTGCCCTACACCGTTAGCACCACTTTGCCGAACATCTCGCTCTTAGCCAGGTACTCGTGCGCAGCCCGCGTCTCGCTCAGCGGGAAGGTGCGATCGACAACCGGCTTCAATTTGCCGGCGAACACATGTTTCAGAACTTCGTACAACTCGCCCATTTCGCCCATGTAAGAGCCCAGCAGCGAGATCTGCTTGGCGAACAGCACGCGCAGGTCTAGTTGGGCTTCGTAGCCGGTGGTCGCGCCGCATGTCACCAGAGTTCCGCCCGGCTTCAACGATCGCACGCTATCCGGCCACGTCGCCTGTCCCACATGCTCGAAGACAACATCCACGCCGCGCTTGTTGGTGATTCGCCGTACCTCGTCCGCAATCTTCTGCTTGTAGTGGTCGATGGTATGGTCGGCGCCAAGTTCGCGCGCCTTGGCCAGCTTGGGTTCGTCGCCCGCCGTAGTGATGACTTCAGCGCCCAGCATCTTGGAAATCTGGATGGCAGCCGAGCCAACGCCCGAGCCTGCGCCCAGCACCAGCACCGTCTGCCCGGCCCGGAGATGCGCGCGCCCCAGCAGCATGTGCCACGCAGTAAGAAACACCAGAGGAACGCTCGCGGCCTGCACAAAATCCAGCGTGTCGGGAATCGGGATGACGTTCACTCGCGGGACAGCGATTAGTTCACAATTGCCGCCATCCACCGCGTTGCCCAGCACCGCGAACTTTGGGCAGAAATTGTGGCGCCCCTCCACGCATTGCTCGCAGTGATTGCAGAAAACCATTGGCGCCAGCAGTACTCGCGTACCAGGCTTCACATCAGTGATGTACTCGCCGCTCTCGACCACCTCGCCGGCGATATCGCTACCGAGAATGTGCGGGAGCTTCACGCCGGGAAGACCCTTGCGGACCCACAGATCAAGGTGATTCAGCGCGCAGGCCCGAATCCGCACCAGCACCTGATCCTTGCGCAGAACCGGATCAGGTGCATCTTCGTACTTGAGGACTTCAGGACCGCCGAATTCATGAATGCGAACTGCTTTCACGGGTATTCTCCTGCTTGCATTGTTCAACTAAAATCGGCGCGGGTCCCGGAGCTACCAGGCGCCCAGCCATTTCACAGGCAAATACGCGGCGGTTGCGTTCGCCAGCTTCTCGTCGGCAGTAATCAGTTGCGCGCGGGATTCAACCGCCAGGGCAACGTAGATACTGTCGTAAACCGTGCGGTCATATCTAAACGCAATTTCCAGGGCAGCGTCGACCAGCGCACCCGAGGCAACCGTAAGCAATCCGTGTTGTCTAACCTCACTAAGACCAGCTTCTGCGGTAAGCCGCGTGCATCGGCCACGGCGAACAGCTTTCCAAACTACGTTTCCCAGCTCAACCCAAAAGAGGTCGGGAACCGCTACTTGGATTTTGCCTTCGCTCTGCCTTAGCAATATATCCCGCGCCTGCGCGACCAATGGCTCATCCGGACCTCGTAAAATCCACTTGACCGCTACGTTCGCGTCGGCCACGAACAGCGTCACCGCGAGCGGTCCTCGCCCATCATCTCCTCAGCGGATGGAAACGGTCCCAGGGAAGGGGAAGGCCGTGATGCGATTTCCTCCAACCGGCGGAAAGAGGCACGCCGCGCCTTCAGCTCCCGCTCGGTCGGAACGAATTGCTCCAGTAAACCCAGCACTTCAGCGGCGATGGACTTGCGGTTCTTGCGGGCCTGTTTGCGCAAGGCCTCATACAAGTCATCAGGAACGTTTTCCACGTATAGGGTTGCCATAGGGATTTTCTAGATTAGTCTAGCATGAATCTTTACTCATCGGACTCATGAATGCGGACCGCTTTCCTCGCTCTTCCGCCAATGCCGCAACCCCATTCGTAAACCAGGGCCGCAATAGGAATATTACTCCGGGTCTCAGCAACGCTGTACCATTAGGTGTGTAGTTGCACCGGCTCTGTCTCGCAAAATCGGAGAGCATCTGATGCATCGAACGACTGCCTTCGTCCTTGCTCTAGCTTTGACGCTATTCGGTCCGACCTTTCTCGCAGCCCAGAACACCGCCGCCTCCAAGTCATCTCAGCCGCGCGCCCGCGATCTTGGCATTCCCTTCGACGGCACGCCCGGGCCACTGAACGCGATCACCGATGTTCCCGGTGTCGAGGTCGGCTACAAGACGTTGATCTCGGGCGAGGGACGTCTCGTCATCGGTAAAGGTCCGGTGCGAACCGGCGTGACGGCGATTCTGCCGCGCGGCAGACAGAGCAGGAAGAGCGTCTTCGCTGGTTACTTCGCCGGAAACGGCAATGGCGACATGACCGGAACACACTGGATCGAGGAAAGCGGCGTTTTGGAGACGCCCATTCTGATTACCAATACCGGCAGCGTGGGCGTGGTCCGAGATGCGGCGGTGGCGTGGATGGTGAAACGCGGACAATCCGGCGCGTTCTGGTACCCAGTGACGGCGGAGACTGCCGATTGGCCGCTCAACGACATCCGGGGCCAGCACGTTACCGCGCAGGACGCATGGGACGCGCTCGATTCGGCCAGCGGCGGTGCGATCCTGGAAGGCAATGTCGGCGGCGGCACTGGGATGGTCTGCAACGGCTTCAAGGGCGGAACAGGCACCTCGTCGCGCAAGCTCGCAGCCGAGGCCGGCGGCTACACCGTCGGCGTACTGGTGCAGTGCAATTACGGATACTCGAGCGGCCTCCTGGTCGCGGGCATTCCCGTTGCGCGCGAGATGAAGTTGCAGAAGCGATGCGTCGAGAAAAAACTGGATCCACCGATTACCAATTGGGATGGCACCTCGGCAGCAGTTTGCGAGCCCAACGTCACCAGTACAGCTGATGGTATTCGGCCGCCGGAAATGGGTTCCATCATCGTGATTGTCGCCACGGACGCGCCCCTCACCCCGGACCAGTTGAAACGCCTGGCGCGTCGCGTTTCGGTTGGATTGGGCCGTCTGGGAGCGATCGAGGGCGACAGCTCCGGCGATATCTTCCTGGCATTCTCCACCGCGAACCTCGGCGCGGACGAGGGCAACAGCACCGCGGACTTTACCCAGCCGAATGCGAAGCTGGAGCGCATGCAGAGCTGGAAGCTGAACCCGATTTTTGCTGCCGTGATCGAAGCGACCGACGAGTCGGTCATCAACGCCCTGATCGCGGCCAAGACCATGATCGGCGCAGATTACTGGGTCGTGCCGGCTCTGCCACACGACCAACTCCAGGAGGTACTGCGCAAGCACGGAGTGCTGAAGTAAACTCGATAAAATTCGATAAGCCGATTCCAGATGCTTAGAAACACATCTAAACTGTGGTGAGGCCATCCGTATTTTGGCTAATTGCTAACGGCTAATTGCTGATTACTGCTTTCATGGACATCTACGAACAAATCGTTCAGCTTCGCCGCGAAGGACGTCGCGGAGCGGTCGCCACCATAACCAACGCTCGCGGTTCCATTCCATCCTTCCAGACCGCGAAGATGCTGGTGCGCGATGACGGCTCCATTGCGGGCACCATCGGCGGCGGCTGTGTTGAAGCCGAGGTCTGGCAGGCGGCGCGCGAAGTGATGGAAGAAGAAAAGCCGCGCTCGCTCACCTTCAACCTCAACAACAATCCCAAGTACGACACCGGCCTGGTTTGCGGCGGCACGCTCGAGGTCTTCATTGAGCCCGTGCTTCCGCCCGCGGTTCTCTACATCTTTGGCGCCGGGCACGTCGCGTACAACTTGTACAAGATCGCGGCCACGGCCGGGTTCGAGGTCATCGTGACCGACGATCGCGAATCGTATGCCAATCGCGAGCGCTTTCCAGATGCCCGCGAGGTCATTGCCGGCGATTTTGAAGAGGTGACGACACGCCTTTGTCCGCCTGAAGGTTCGTACATCGTCATCGTAACTCGCGGACATCGCGATGACATGCGCGTGCTGCGCTGGGCCATCAATGCGCGCGCGCGCTATCTGGGGATGATTGGCTCCAAGCGCAAGACGATCTCGATCTACAAAGAGCTGGAGAAGGAAGGCGTTTCGGCGGAGAGATTCGCTAACGTCCACGCGCCCATCGGGCTGGAGATCGGCGCGGTTACCCCCGAAGAAATCGCCGTCGCCATTGTCGCGGAGATGATTGCCGAGCGCCGGCATGCAGCACCCAACGTCGCGAGCAAGATGTATTCTTATCCGCCCGGGCGAGAAGAACAAGACGCGACCGAGGAAGAAACCATGCGCAATTCCTGACCCTACTTCTTGGCCGCACTCGCCGCGACCGGCTTTTGCTTGGCGTCACTCTTGGTTACCAGCTTGCGAACGCTCTCGCGCTTCTTCTCTTTCGCTTTGCGCAGCCGATGCTCCCGAGACTTGTCTCCATTGCGAAATGACATAATTTTCACCTCGCTGCGATGGTACAGCAGTTTCCGAGTCTGTGTCTGAGGGCGGTGGAAGCGCCCGGCAGACTCTCGTGCCTTGTTGAAGTAGCCTCAGCCGCTTCAACACACGGCCCCTATTACGAGTTCTCGATGATTAGTCCACTAGTACGGTGCAATGATTCCGCCCATGTTCCGCGAAGCCGGCAACTTTGCCGGCGGGGCGAACGCTTCCAGGCCCCAATATTTCGCAAACACATCCAGATATTTATAGCCTGAGCCGGTATTGAACAGTACAACCTTGTCGGCAGCAGTGAGAAACCCACTTTCAAGTAATTGCTTGTATGCGGCCAGCGCAGCTCCCCCTTCAGGCGCGGCAAAGATGCCTTCCGTCGACGCCATCTCCTTCACGCCGTCCATAATCGCGTCATCGCTCACCGCGATTCCGGTGCCGCAGCTCTTGCGCACGATGTCGAGGATGATGAAGTCGCCGTAGGCTTTAGGGACGCGCAGTCCGGCAGCCAGCGTGTGCGCGTCCGGCCAGATTTTCGACACCGCCTCGCCTTCCTGTAGGGCTTTCGGAATCGGCGCACAGCCATCGGCCTGAATACAGATCATCTTGGGCCGCTTGCCGCTTTCAATCCATCCCAACTCTTCCATCTCTGCGAACGCCTTCCACATTCCAATCAAACCAACCCCGCCGCCCGTGGGATAAAGAATCGCGTCGGGCAGGGTCCATCCCATCTGTTCGGCCACTTCGTATCCCATGGTTTTCTTGCCCTCGACGCGAAACGGTTCCTTCAACGTTGAGACGTCAAACCAGCCCTCCTGCTCCTTCCGCTCGGCAACCATGCGGCCACAGTCGCTGATGAGTCCATCGACCAGCGTCAGGTGCGCCCCTGCGGCCTCCACTTCCAACCGGTTCGCGATGGGCACATCCTTCGGCATGAAGACGTACGCTTCCAGACCACCCGCAGCCGCATAGGCCGCAAGCGCTCCTCCGGCATTCCCCGCGGAAGGCGCAGCCAGCGTCTTCAGCCCATAGTGTCGAGCCATGGTGATCGCCGCACTCATCCCCCGCGCTTTGAATGAGCCTGTGGGATTCAGCCCTTCATCTTTGATGAACAGGTTTGGGAACTTGCGGCTAGGCAGAAGCGGCGTAAATCCTTCGCCAAGAGTTACCGGTTCCGCGCCAGGAAGGACCGCAGCGTAGCGCCACATATTGGCTGGTCCGGTGGCGATCGAATCGCGGGTTGTGGCGTCGCGGATCGTCTCCAAATCGTAACGCACATAAAGCGGACCGCCGTCTTTGGGACAAATCGTGGGCGCCGATTGCGGAGGATATTTCTCCCCGCACTTGCTGCATTCGAAAAGCGTGATGGTTGCCATGAAGCATTGACTCTAGAAGGCAGGGACCTGAATTGGCAAGATGCACAGCGGCGTTTTTTTGGCTGCTATAATCCGCGCAGTTCCCTCCTATGACCGAGCCCTCCACACCGCTGATGCGGCAATATGCCGCGATCAAGAAAGAGCATCCCAGTGCGCTTCTGTTCTTCCGCCTGGGTGATTTTTACGAGCTCTTCTTCGAAGATGCGGTGGTGGCCGCGCGCGAGTTGCAAATCACGCTGACCTCGCGCAACAAAGAAAAGGGCATTGCCATTCCGATGTGCGGCGTGCCTTATCACTCCGCCGACAACTATATCGCCAAGCTGATTCGCAAGGGCTTCAAGGTCGCCATCTGCGAGCAGATGGAGAATTCGCGGCTCGCCAAAACCTTGGTGAAGCGCGAGGTCACACGCGTCCTCACGCCGGGAACGGCCGTGGACACGCATCTCGACTCGGAAGAGAACAACTTTCTCGCCTGCGTGGCGCGCGCCGGAAATGCGGTCGGTTTTGCCGCGCTCGATCTCTCGACCGGCGAGTTTCGCGCCACCGAGTTCATTGGTGACGACGCCGAGCGCCGCATCCGGGAAGAGTTGCAGGTCCTGCGTCCGCGAGAGATGCTCTTCGCCTCGTCGCTGCCGCTTTTCGATCAGCCCAGAACATCGGCCATGCAAGCTGCCGCAGCCCCGCGCATCGCGTCAATCGAGAACGCCAGTTGGGCAGAGACGCCTCTCGACGACTGGGTCTTCGCGCCCGATTACGCCATTCCGCAGGTGGAAAATCACTTCGGGGTGCTGTCGTTGGAAGGTTTTGGCCTGGCCAGCCGCGCAGCTGCCGCGACGGCGGCGGGAGCGATCCTGCATTACGTTCGCACCACGCAGCGCGGATCGCTCGATCATGTTGACCGCATCGGCTTCTATGAGCGCCAGAACTGCCTGGTGCTCGACGCGGTCACCGTCCGCAATCTGGAGCTGATCGAACCGCTCTTCGCCGGCTCGGGCGAACAGGCCACGCTCTTTCGCTCCCTGGATTGCACGGTAACGCCCATGGGCAAGCGCCTGCTGCGCGCCTGGGTGCTGCGCCCGTCAATTGACCTGATGGAGATCGGCCAGCGATTGGACGCGGTCGAATCGATGGTCAGCGACCTGGTTGGCCGCGAAGAGTTGCGCCGCTGCATGGAAGGTATCCTGGATCTCGAGCGACTGCTGAGCCGCGTTACGCTGGAGACCGCCAACCCGCGTGACCTGCTGGCGCTGGCAACCTCGCTGGCAAAACTTCCGGCGGTACGAACCACCCTGTCCCACTTCCCTGCTGAACGATTGCAACTGCTGCACGCCCAATGCGACGAGCTAGCTGATCTGCGCGTGCGCATTCTCTCTTCATTGGAGGATGATCCGCCGCTGACTCTCGCCGATGGCGGCGTGATCCGCTCCGGCGTCGATGCGACGCTCGACGAGTTGCGCGACCTTAGCCGTAACAGCAAACAATACATCGCACAGATCGAGCAGCGCGAGCGCCAGCGCACCGGCATCGGCTCGCTGAAGGTAAAGTTCAACAGCGTCTTCGGCTATTACCTCGAGATTTCGAAGGCGAACCTGCATCTCGCTCCGGCTGATTACGAACGCAAGCAGACGCTGGTGAACGCCGAGCGTTTCACCACGCCCGAGCTGAAGGAATACGAAGCCAAAGTACTGGACGCACAGGAAAAGATGGTCGAGATCGAGCGCCGGCTTTTTGCCGAGCTGCGCTCCGCCATCGCAGCCGAGGCGCGCCGCATCCGGCAAACCGCACTGGCCCTGGCCGAAATCGACTTGCTGGCTGCCTTCGCTTCCTTGGCAGCCAATCGCAACTATTGCCGGCCGAGGCTGGACGATAGTGCTGACATCGAGATTGTCGAGGGCCGTCATCCCGTCATCGAGCAGATGGAAATCGCAGGCGTCTCCGATCGCTTCGTGCCTAACGACCTTTATCTGAATAGTGCCACTCACGCCATCCTGCTGATTACCGGGCCAAACATGGGTGGCAAGTCTACCTACCTGCGGCAGGCCGCGCTGATCGTGCTGATGGCGCAGATGGGATCGTATGTGCCGGCTCGCTCCGCAAGGCTCGGACTGGTGGACCGCATCTTCACCCGCATCGGCGCCGCCGACAATCTGGCGCGCGGCCGCTCCACCTTCATGGTCGAGATGACGGAAACGGCAGCGATTCTCAACACCGCAACACCACGCTCGCTGATTCTGCTCGACGAAGTGGGCCGCGGCACTGCGACCTATGACGGGCTGGCCATCGCCTGGGCGGCCATCGAATACATTCACACCAACACGCGCGCCAAGACGCTATTCGCCACGCACTACCACGAACTGACGGAGCTGGCCGACCGGCTGAGCGGCGTCAAGAACTATCACGTGTCGGTAAAGGAGAGCGGCGGCGGAATTGTTTTTCTGCGCAAAGTAGAGGAGGGCGCAGCCGACAAAAGCTACGGCATTGAGGTCGCGAAGCTGGCGGGGCTGCCCATCGATGTCATCCACCGCGCGCGAGAAGTTCTGGCTGAGCATGAAAGCGCGGAGCGCAGCGCGGTCAAACATCTGGCGCACGACGAAGTGCAGGAACCAGCGCCAATGCAGCTCACCATCTTTACTCCGCTGTCACAGAAGATCGTGGACCGCCTGAAGCAGACCGACCTCAATCAACTCAGCCCGCTAGAGGCGCTGAACCTGCTCTACGAATTAAAGAAGCAAATGGAGTGAGAAAGCCGCGGCTGCCGGCAGGCTAACTCACTCCATATGCCAAGAGCACTGCATCAGCGTGTGTTCGGAGTAATGGTCACATAGGACAGGAAAGCGGTGTGGTCGCCGGCATTCATTCCCATGAACTCCACAGTGTGATAGCCGCCGTTGCCGACGGTGAAGACAGCCGTCTGTAGGGCGAACGGCGTACAGCTGGAAAGCGCCCACGTGCCGACCACCTGACCGTCGATCAAGGCCTCTACGGTCTGATTACCGTCGTAGTAGCACCGTGATCCTAAGTAAAAGTTGAGCGTATAACTCCCCGCTGCAAAATTGACTGCCTGCCAGACAAACCCGCCGCGGTCCTGCAAGAACACGGCTAGGTTGAAAGGCAGTCCCGTGAACGACGGCGGATAGAAAATGGTATTGGGGCCGGTGATCCCGGAGCCACCTTCCAAGGAGGTTGGGGCCAGCTGGCGAGCCGCGACCTCTCCCAGGATCCAACCGAAGCCGGGGCTTTGGTCAAAGTCCTGCGTGTTGTAGCCGTATGGGCAGCTGGTCACGGCGCCCTGGTAGGCGTAGCCGTTACCGCACTGGACGAGTACAGCGCCAAAATCGAAATTGATGATGTTGACCTGTCCAAACGCGCTCGCCGCGAGGATCAGCATTGCGGAGAGAAGGAGGGCCCTTACAAAAGTCGACATGATTAACCTCCAAATGTTTCCGAGCGGGATTTAGCGTTCCGTAGGAGTAATGACGGCATACGACACAAACGCTGTGTGGTCTCCGTGATTTATTCCTCGAAACTCCACGGAGTGTGTGCCGTCTGTAGTTATGGCGAAGGGCGCGGTTTGCAACGTGAAGGGTGTGTAGCTGGAGAGCGCCCAGGTACCGATCACTTGGTCATCGATCAACGCCTGGACCGTCTGATTGCCGTCATATAACGTGCTGTATCGTGAGCCAAGGTAGAAGCTGAGGGTGTAATTTCCGGTGGTGAAGCCGCTAACTGCCTGCCAGACAAATGGGTATGCGTCCTGCAAGATGACCGCTTGATTAAAGGGCAGCCCGTCGAAGGGCGGCGGAAAGAAAATAGTATCCGGCCCAGTAAGTCCGGGGCCACCATCCAGAGTCATTTGGGGGCGGCAGCAACCAGCCAATACCGTTCCAAAGATCCAGCCGAAGCCAGGGCTGCCGTTGAAGTTTTGCGAGGGTCCTGCGTACGGGCATGACAGCACAGGTCCCTCATACGCGTAGCCGTTGGAACACGCAATGCGGACCGCCCCGAAGTCGAAATTGACGATGGTTTGCCCCCAGGAAGTGGGTGCCATCACTATCGCAACAGCAGAAAGGAGGAGGGCGTGCAGAAGCGCGGACATGATGAACCTCCAACTCCAAGCATGAGCGCATGGTGGAATGCGCAGAAGGCATTTGTCGGTGATGGAGGACACTTTTGGGAAGAATTGTGGCTTCGCATTCCCAATTCGGAACGAGGCGTCCGCCCGCCTTTCCCATCCCTTCCCGACTCATTTATACTTGCCCGTTTCGCGTATGCTAAGAACAGCAGATGTAGAGCCCAAGGAGTGCCGGTGAAGATCCTGGTCTGCATGAAGCAGGTCCCGCAGAAAGACGCGCCGCTCAAGCTGAACGAGAGCGGCACGTGGATTCGCGACGATGTTTCCTACGAAGTGAACGAGCCCGATGCTTATGCCCTCGAAGAGGCTTTGCGCCAGAAAGAAAAGCATGGTGGCGAAGTGGTGGTCATCACCAGTGGCCCGGCGCGCGCCCAGCAGGTGTTGCGCGAGGCGCTGGCCAAAGGCGCAGACCGCGCCATTCATCTGGAAGGCGATGGATTCGTCACGCTGGACGCTTTCAACACCGCCAAGGCGTTTGCCGCAGCCATCAAGGACGAGAATTTTGATCTGATTTTCACCGGGCTGCAATCCGACGATTACGGCTTCGCCCAGACCGGCGTTATTCTGGCGGAGTTGCTGGGCTGGCCGCACGCCACCATCATCATGCAAATCGAGAAGGGCGACAGCGGCATCCGCGTGAAGCGTGAATTGGAGGCAGGATTCTTCCAGTTTGTTGACATGCCGCGTCCGGCGGTGCTTACTATTCAATCCGGCATCAACAAGCTGCGCTATGCCACGCTGATTGGCATCAAGCAGGCCAAGAACAAGCCCATGAAGAAGCTGAGCTTCGACGAGATGAAAGCATCGCTGGGCGACAACCTGCAAAGGATCGAGAAGCTGTACATTCCGCAGAAGACGAAGAAGACGGAAGTCCTGGAAGGGCCGCCGGGCGAAATTGCGAAGAAGTTGGTGGAAAAACTGCGCAACGAACTTAGGATTATTTAGACGAGTCGAAGGCTATTGGGATGATGCATTCATAACTTCATAACGGGAATCTATGCCACGCTTCGCCGACCACTAAGCGTGGCGGGTAATTGGCATCTAATCGGGTGGGCCAAATCCGTAAAAAGGAGCTCTCCTCGTATGCCAGGATTCGATCGCGATCAGTCCGCCATTGACAACACCGTTGAGAATCGCCGCCTCGGCTCGGTCTTGCTCACTGTGGGCTGGATACTGCTGTGGATGGATGCGATTCTCGGAGTTTTCTTCTTCATCAGCCTGCGCAACGGATCGTGGTTTTGGCCGATATGGCTGGCCATTGAAGGCGTGCTCGGACTAGCGCTGGTGATTATGGGAACGCGCTACCGGCGGGCAATTGGCCCGACCCGTTTGGGTCAGCGTGACCTGGACCGAACCTTAGCGCAGCAGCGGCAGGACGACGCGGAAGACCATCGGGTAGCTTGAACGCTCCGCGGCGTTAAAGTTTGGGAGTAGCAGTGAGCGTGGCCCGTCGCAGCGCGGTACGACGCTGTGTCATGTTAGAAGGGACGAACGGATCGCAATGGCAGATACCATCCTGGTCGTAGTGGAACAACGTGAAGGCAAGCTAAATCGGGTTTCCCTGGAGACCCTGACTGGCGCGCAGGCTTTGGCTTCCGAAACCGGCTGGACGCTGGAAGCAGCCGTGGTGGGCAATGGCGTCGGCGACATCGCCAATGAGATCGCGACAAAAAAAGTGGCCAAGCTCTATGACATCGAATCTCCGAAGCTGGAGCCTTATACTCCCGACGGCTTTGTCGCCGCACTCAAGAGTTTCATCGTACAGAAGCAGCCTAGGCTGGTGCTGATGCCGCACACCTACCAGGTGCGCGATTTTGCCCCAAAACTTGCCGCCGCTCTGAACCGCGGGCTCATCAGCGACGCCGTCGGCTACAAGTACGAGAACGGCAAGCTGCTGTTCACCCGGCAGATGTTCCAAGGCAAATTCGCCGCTGACGTCTCATTCGTCGGTGAAGCTCCCTACTTCGCGACGTTTCAGAACGGGGCATTCCGCGGCGATCAGGTCCAGCAGGGCGATGCGGCCGCACCGGTGGAAACCGTCAGCGTCGAGATTGTCGACAACGTTGTGCGCAACAAGCCGGAAGCGCCGTTCAAAGAGGCCAAGCAGGCCGTCGACCTCACGCAGGCAGCGATTATTGTCGCCGTCGGGCGCGGAATCAAGGAGCAGAAGAATATCGACCTGGCCAGGCAGTTGGCGGATGCGCTGGGCGGCGAGATCGCGGCCTCGCGGCCGATTTGCGACTCCGGCTGGCTGCCTATGGACCGCCAGGTGGGTTCGTCGGGGCAGACCGTCGCACCCAAGCTCTATCTGGCGTTGGGCATCAGCGGCGCGATCCAGCACGTGGTCGGGATGAAAGGCGCGCGCACCATCATTGCCATCAACAAGGATTCGGAAGCGCCGATTTTTGAGATTGCTGACATTGCCGTGGTGGGAAACTTGTTTGAAATCGTCCCGCCGCTGGTGGAGGAGGTCAAGAAAGCGAAGAGTGCTTGAGCATCTGCTGAAAAGAGTCATTCATTAGGCGTTACTATCTTACTTGCTTGTCGCGGGTGGACTGGCGGTCGACCCGAAACCTGCTATCCTGCTTCAGCAGTGTCCTGAATCGCACTCGCGGTGAAAACGTTTTCGGGTATCGATCGAGCCCAAGAACTTGCGCCTTCCTCGCTGCGTATAACACGTTTCCCCTGGTTTGCTGTCAGGCGTCTGACACGTGGCTGGGTATCGCGTAGTGTGTAAATAAACGTCGGAACTGCATCTTCGGAATAAGCCCAAATGATCGTGTTTCGCACCCCGCTCCCTGATGTTGATCGTCCTGCAATGGAGGCCGATGTCGTCATTGTCGGCGGAGGCCCAGCAGGCATGGCTTGTGCTCTGCGGCTCTCGCAGCTGATAGACGAACACAACGCCAAACATCCCGAAACACAGCTCAGCAAAGAGAACGTTTACCTGCTGGAAAAGGCGCGTGATGTGGGGGCCCATTGTCTTTCCGGAGCGCTGCTCGATCCTCGCTCCATGCGCGAACTCCTTCCCGGCTTCGAAAAGGAAGCGCCCCTCGACGCCGCCGTCGCGGGCGAGGCAGTTTACTTCCTCACTCCAACCGGCAAGTTCAAGTTTCCCATCACGCCTCCGCCTATGCGCGACCATGGGAACTACGTCATCTCGATCAACCGCTTTGTGAAGTGGTTGGGCGGCAAGGTCGAAGAGGCCGGAATTACGGTCTTCACCGGCTTTGCTGGTTCTGAGCTATTGTTCGACTCCGGCCGCGTTGTCGGCGTCCGCACCGACGACAAAGGTGTCGACAAGACAGGCCAGCGGAAATCGAATTTCGAGCCCGGCTACGATCTGAGGTCCAAGGTCGTGATTCTTGCCGAAGGGTCGCGCGGCTCTCTGACTAAGCAACTCATCGGCCGCTTTCAGCTCGATCGCGAGCGCAATCCGCAAACCTATGGCGTCGGCATCAAAGAACTGTGGGAGCTGCCTGCCGGCCGCATGGCCCCCGGCGAAATCATCTACACCATGGGCTATCCGCTTACCTTCAACGAGTACGGCGGCGCCTGGATCTATGGATCGAAAGACAACACCGTCTCGCTCGGCTTTGTGACCGGCCTGGATTATGCCGATCCGCGCGTTGATCCGCAGCGCATTCTGCAACAATTCAAGACGCACCCTTTCGTTGCCAAACTGCTAGAGGGCGGAAAGATGGTACGCTACGGCGCCAAGTCGATGCCCTACGGAGGCTGGTGGTGTGTCCCGCCGCTGGCTGGCGATGGCTGGATGATCGCCGGCGACTCGGCCGGCTTGGTCAATTCGCAGCGGCTGAAGGGAATTCATCTGGCGATCAAGAGCGGAATGCTGGCTGCCGAAACTGCCTTCGATGCCATGGTGAAGCAGGATTTTTCGCTGCCCATGCTGGAGACCTTTCAGACGCGAGTGGAGCAAAGCTGGATCAAGTCCGAGTTATGGCAGGTACGCAATTTCCATCAGGGATTCGAGGGTGGATTCCTGTCAGGGATGTTCCACGCCGGGGTTCAGCAGTTCACCGGCGGACGCGGCCTGCGCGCCCGTTACACCAACGAACCCGGACACCAGCGCATGCGGCATCTCGTCCGTCTGGCGGCCGACGGCGGAACTCGAAGCAACCTCATTGGCGCAGCCAAAGGCGATGGCAAGCTTACCTTCGATAAGCTTACAGACCTGTACCATTCGGGCACGAAACACGAAGAAGACCAGCCGGCGCATCTCGTGATACACGACACCAATATCTGCAATGAGCGTTGTGTGACGGAGTTCGGCAATCCCTGCAAGAATTTCTGCCCGGCGAACGTGTACGAGATGATCGAGGCGAAAGACACGCCGAGTGGTCTGGAGATCCATCTCAACCCGTCGAACTGCGTGCACTGCAAGACCTGCGACATCATGGACCCCTACGAGATCATCACCTGGGTTCCACCCGAGGGCGGCGGCGGCCCGAATTACGAGGGGATGTGAGAGGCTGCTATCAGCCGTCAGCCCGCGCTCTCGGCTGTTAGCTTTTTGCCCTTAGCAACCCGGATCGCTCTTCGCTCTTGGCGGTTCGCCAGACGATTTGTCGTCCCGACCGACGGCTTCAGCCCGAGCGGAGGGATCTGCGGTTCGATCGCGCCGTATGAGACCAGTGTTTGGAAACCTCGTTCATCGGGAACCAGCCACTAGTTCCTGAGCCCTAGCCCCCGTCCCCTCCGTCTTCCCGCTGCTTTCTTCACGCCCATGCATCTATAATGGCTGAACTGTTTCCGACCTCCGCGGCCTAATGGCATACCGATGGCTGCGGCGGCGGTGCCCCGTGATTCTTGCGGGGCCGAGGGTATGGAGGGAAACGTCCATGCCTCCCGTGCTTGGAAAGGAAACGATCGCAGCGCTGCCTCCGCATCTCTGCGCCTCTCCCTTTCCCCAGCACATTCGAAACTTCCGCCCTAGCCAAGAGAAGGCTAGAACGGGGCACCCGGCCAGATTGCTAAGAGCTAAAGGCCAACCGCTGAGAGCCCAAGCTGACGGCTGATAGCTGACAACTGAAAGCATGTTTCTTACCGACAAACACGGCCGCCGAATCAGCGATCTGCGAATCTCCATCACCGACCGTTGCAACTACAGGTGCGTCTACTGCCGCTCCGGCAGCGACGGGCCGCAGTTCCCGGAAATGCCGATCGCCGACTACCTGCGCATGGCGAGCGTCTTCGTCGGCTTGGGGATCACGAAGGTCCGCCTCACCGGCGGCGAGCCGCTTCTGCGCAAGGGCTTGGTCGAGATGGTTCGCGAACTCGCACTGATGCGTACCGTCGAAGGCGCGCCGCTCGACATTGCTATCACCACGAACGGACATCTGCTGGCCGACATGGCGCAGCCGCTGGCCGATGCTGGCCTGTCGCGCGTCACCGTCTCTATGGACGCGGTTGACCCCGAACGCTTCGCGCGCATCACGCGCGTGGCCAACGGCTACGAGAAGGTGCTGGCCGGAGTTCGCGCGGCGCAGCGTGCTGGTCTGGATCCAGTGAAAATTAACTGCGTGCTGCTGCGCGGCTTCAATGACGACCAGATCGCGGCCTTTGGCCGCTTCGCGCGCGAGGAAGGCGTCGTTGTCCGCTTCATTGAGTTCATGCCGCTGGAAGAAGATCGAGTGTGGTCGCCGGAGATCGTTGTCACCCTCGACGAAATTCTGCGTCGCATGGCTGAGTTCATGGCCCTGCGCGAGATCGGCCACACGGGAAGCGAGACCGCCCGCCGCTATGTCTTCGAAGATGGCATTGGGGAGATCGGCATCATTGCGCCGGTGTCGCACCCGTTTTGCGGCCATTGCAGCCGCGTGCGACTCACGTCCGACGGCAAGATTCGCACTTGCCTGTTCTCGGTGCGGGAGCACGATCTGGCGGCTCTGATGCAGGCCGGCGCCAGCGATGACGAGCTAGCTAACTTCATCTGCGGCGTGGTCGATCAGAAAGAAGCGCGCCACCACATTGGCGAACCGGGCTTCATCCCAGCCTCGCGGACGATGGTGCACATTGGCGGGTGAGAGATCTCAAAGTCGGAACAGTTTCAAACCTAGCGTAGTGCAGGTAGAGCGGCGCTTCAGCGCCGCGTTCGCCACAGTCAATTAAGTCGCTCTGCCCTACATTGCAAAAGATAGCCCGCAAGATCACTCTACTTCGATACAGCCGCGAACAGGTCCGACTTCAGTAACGCCTGGAACCGCTGATCGTCGCTTTTGAAGTGCATCTGGAGCAGATCGTTTGAGCTGTTCACCGTAGTATCTTCCAGCGCACTCTTTTCGGAGGGGCTGGCGCTCATCTTGCGGAACAGCACTCCGGCCTTCACCAGGCCCGAGAGAGTGGCCGCGGTCACGGTATCGGAGGTCTTCACACTCAGATCGAAGGTGACTCCGTTGTTGAAGTTCATCACGTAATCGGAGGCCAGCAGCCGCTTCTTGATCACATCGAAATCGGTAAGCGAGCCCGCCT
This sequence comes from uncultured Acidobacteriaceae bacterium, assembly GCA_963849815.1. Classification (GTDB taxonomy): domain Bacteria; phylum Acidobacteriota; class Terriglobia; order Terriglobales; family Acidobacteriaceae; genus Bog-257. Next base: position 204,395 of record CAWKIR010000018.1, read on the forward strand.
GACCCAACGCCGACTTCATCATGTTCTGCGTGCCCGCCTGGTCCAGTACACTCCATATCGTCGCGCCGTCGATGCTGGTGATCAGGTCGTCAATGACTGTATTGGTCTGCACCGATTCGGCGCCGTTATCGCGCACATCGATGGCGCCCTTGATGGCGGCGTTCTCGCCAAACAGGATTGTGGTGGGGTCAAGGAACACCATCTCCATCCCTGAGCCCATGGGATAGATGTACGACAAAAGATATTTCTCCGGCTTGATCTTTCTGGTCTTCATCTTGAGCAGAAAATCTTTCTGCTTGAGCGGACCCTGCGCTATCCCGATGCTGCGCAGCCCTCCCTTGGGCGCGCGGTAGCTGACGAAGGTCAGCTGCTCTACATCCTTTTCGGGGTCGATCCCCACGCCCCGGAGCGCGCTTTCGAACTGCTTCACGTTGTCCGGCATCACGCGGTCGCGCAGCGCGCGCGCCGTCTGCGAATCGCGCAGCGCGCTGTAATCCACCGAGATGATCTGCTGCACGGCAGCGGGAACAACTGTCTGGGCGTTGCTGCTTAAAGGTGCGGCGGAGGCCGGCAGGCACATCACGGCACTCAGGAAAAGACTGGTGAAAATCTGCTTCATATGCATCTTCTTTTATTTTACTCGACTGTCCTCGGACACAGATGCCGAAGTACTCGCTATTGTTGCCCGGACATTGCTCAGACCGCAATTGGACGGGCAGGAGTTAGACGAACGAGCCTTGCCAACATCAACCAGGCCCAGTCCCTAGCCTCTCGCCGCCGCCACCCTCTGCTTCACATCCGCCAGAAACCCTTCATCCTTGATATCGCCGAGATTGATCTCCACATTCGCCAGCGCGCCTTCCATCGCAGCTCGCGCCAGTGATACTCCTACGCTCAGGTCCGATGCCATCCTCGGATTGGTAATCGGGCGCAACGATTCGATAATCTGACGCGCTTCCCTTGCCCGCTCGGCCACAACCAGCGGAACCAGCGTCGCTTTCTTGGTTGCCGCTTCCACTTCGGCCCGCGCTTCGGGATGATCCTTCGCCTTCTTGAATGCCGCCATCACTTCGTTGAACGACTCCGCATCCGCGTCGATTGCTGCCTTGAAGTGTTCGCGCAACGCAGCCAGGCGAGCCAGCGCGTCGCTCAACTGACGTTCGTACTGCACATAGGCTTTCTTGCCGCGCGACATTCCAGCCACCATGCTACCCAGTGCCGCCGCCATCGCAGCGGTTGCCGCCGCCGCACTACCGCCGCCGGGCGCCGCCGTCGGCGCCGCAAGCTGCTCAATAAACGGTTCGACTCCGGCACGAATCCCGCCAACTGCCATCTTGCCGCTCATCACCGCTGCCAGCCGGTTTTCCAGAATCAGCGACGAGTCGAAATTCTCCACTTGCAGAAACCACTCCGCCGCATCTTCCAGCGCCTTCTTCGGGATCAGCCCGACTATCTCGCTGGACAGCGGCATCACGCCATAGCGCGCCGCCTCGCGCTTCACATATTCAAACACGCGCGCAATCGGCGTCTGGTCGGTGTCGGTCAGGTTCATGGAAACCTGCGCCAACCCCCGCACGCTCACACCCATGCCCTTCACGTAGCGCAGCCCGCCATTGGAGAAGCGCACCGCCTTGCCAATCTTCTTCGCAATTTCCACATCTGGCGTGTTGAGATACACGTTGTAGGCGACCAGAAATTTGCGCGCTCCAACCACCGTCGCGCCGGCCGTCGGATGCAGCGCCGCCTCGCCAAAATCGGGCTTGCGCGCCGGGTTAGTCTTCACTTCCTCGCGAATCCCCTCAAACTGTCCGCGGCGGATGTTCTCCAGGTTCTGCCGCTCCGGCGTTTGCGCGGCCGCCTCGTACAAGTACACCGGGACCTTGTAGCGCTTCCAGATCTCCTCACCCACCCGCCGCGCGATGGCAACGCAGTCCTCCAGGGTCACGCCTTCGATGGGGATAAACGGAATCACATCGGCCGCGCCCATGCGCGGATGCGCACCAGTGTGCTTGGTGAGATCGATCAGCTCGGCAGCTTTGCCAACGCCGCGGATGGCAGCTTCGGCCACGTTCACCGGGTCGCCAACCAGCGTGATCACGCAACGGTTATGGTCCGCGTCCATCTCGCGGTCCAGCAGGTAGACGCCATCCACTTTCATGGCTGCGATGATGGCATCGACGCGGGCCTTGTCGCGCCCCTCAGAGAAGTTCGGTACACATTCGACGAGTGCGGGCATAAGGAACAGGATAAAGCAAGAGGTGGCCGAAGTGCCTCTGGATGGTCACAAGTGGTCGGCAGAAAAAACTGTCTGGCAATCGCGAAGCCCGCCTGCTCGAAGCGACAACCCGGCGCCGGCTTTAATTCGCGGCCAGCACGTCATCGTAATAGTTGATCATGGCTCGCTTGGGTGCGACTTTCAAACCGGCGAAGGTAATGCTTTGCTCGGTGCTGGAATTGCCGACCAGCCGCGGCGAGCCCACGCGCACGATCGTACCATTGGGCATTTCCAGATAAATTGGCACCAGCATGCCGAAGTTCTTGTCGACTCCCGACTGAGTCAGCTTGTATTTCAGCATCACGTCGCCGCCAGGCGCTTTGTCAAAGGACGAGTCGAACGAGTAGCTGGGTAAGGCCGTTCCGTACACATACTCACGGAAGAACCAGTCCATCTTGTGATTGCCCTGCAGATCCATCTCCGCGCTCATGTGTTTTTCCACCATGGCCTTGAAATCTTCCGTAGTGGCGACTTTGCCGGTATAAGTCGTCACAAAATCGTGCATGGTGTCCTTGAAGCGCTGGTCCAAACTTTGGCGGTCCCACATCATCTGCCGCACCATGTGCAGGACGTACGCGCCTTTCGGGTAAACCAGCCGGCGATAGCTGTCGAAGCCCTCCCGACTATTGGCCACGCGGTCTCCCATCACCAGCGGACCGGCGTCGATGGCGCGGAATCCCTGGGCATTCCTCTCGGTAAGCACGCGCCGCTCATCGTTCCAAAACTTGATGTATTTCTGCGGCTGCTTGGCATAGACCATCTGCAGATAGATGGAGGCCGACATGTCAGCGAAGCCCTCGCTCATCCACTGATCGCGATAGGAGTTGAAACCCACCGCGTGTCCCCACCACTGGTGCGCCACTTCGTGCGGCGCCACTACGGTGAAGTATCCGTCGGGGTCGTCGGAATAGGTGGGGTAAAGGCGGCGCATGATATTGCCCAGCGCGTGCCGCGTGGTGGTGTCGAACAGATATGACATGGGCAGGTAGACCAGCCCCGGCCAGGACTGTCCGAAGTTAGTCGCCGTCTGTTGCGTAATCTGCAAGCGCTTGCAGTCGATGGGGCCGAAAAAGTCGGTGTAGATCCGGACCGAGTTCTCGGCTTCGCCCAGGGCATTCTTACTGAGTTCCACCGTGCTCATGTTTCCCAGCGCGCCACCCACCTCCCTCTGGGCTCCTCTGGTGGTCGTGCCTGGCATCATTCCAACGGTTTCCGTGTTGACCGTCGATTGCAGGCTCTGCACCCATTCGGGAGGGTCTTCGTTCGCGTAGGAGAGCACTTGCATCGGCGGCTTGTCCAAGTTCGCTGCCTCCACCTTAAACCGCCCAAAATTAAAGCCAGCAACCGCCAGCGGAGCCTGGCTCTTCCACACCGTCAGGTCGTGGTCGCCATCTTTGCTTTCACTCACCAGGTTGCCGGTTGCGGCCATCTTCATATTCTTGGGAATGCGGAAGGTCAGGTCATAGTTGGTGTATTCGCCGAGCAGGCCGGCGACTGCGTTGGGGTACCAGTCTTCACGCGCCACCGGAAAATAATTGCCGCCGCCCTCGTTAGTCACGGCGTCCTTGCCGTCGTAGGTTGTGGTGATGGTGTATTGCTCGCCTTGAGACAGCGGCTTCGACAGCACTACCCAGAACTGGGCATCGTCGAGCTTGTCTTCCTGAATGAAATTCAGCGGCTGCCCACCTTCACCGGTAACACTCTTGGCTCGCAAGGTAGGAAACAGGGAAAAAGGGACGACACGGACGCCAGGTTGCCGGGCTGTAAACGTTGTCGCCGCTTTGCCATTCAGATGACCACTCTTCTCGATCTCCGTGTCCAGTTGCTGATGCTCAATATGGACCACATTATTTTGCTGTGCGCTTGTAGCTTTGCCGTTGGCATACTCTGAGCTGTAATGAAATGCGGCCCACACACCATCCTTGTGGTCCTCGTAGGTGTGCAACTCGATTTCCTCGGGGTAGACGTTGGGTATGCCGTGAGGGTCAATCACGAACAAGGTTTTGTCACTGTAGTTCTTACCGTGAAGTAGTGCGATGAAAAAGCCCCCTGGCTCGGGACTTAAAACATCCTGCAAAATACGCGCATCCAGGTTGTAGTGGAGCTTCTTGCGCATGGTGTGCTGGCTCTCGGAAATGAGGGCGGCTTCGCAGGTGGTAGAGGAACCAGGTTTTCCTGACTTCTTGAGGAGGTCGTAGCTGTCATCGGTAAAGCGCAGCAGCATGCGATTGAAGCTTTCGCTGTATTCCGGCGCTTTGGTCAGCAATGACAAGCTGCGCTCCTCGGACAGAATCGGAGGCGTCAGCAACAGTCTTCCCTCGCCCACAAAAACCGCTCCCGTTACCTTTCCCTGTACTGCCGACAAGAAACACAAAGTGCCGGAGTTCAGCTGGAAGGTCGCCGCATCGCGCTTAAGAGTAGCGTTAACGACCGAGATAGCTTCCGTGCCCAGGGTAATGTTTCGCAACTGTTGATAGGTGGCGTCGGAGTTCGCTGTCTGATCGGCGACCAGGGTGGGACCAATCAAGAGACAGAGAACAAGACAGCAGTGGCAGACGTTGGCGCGGAACATAGCCGCAACGTACACCAGAAAAGCTGCTGGCGCAATCCAGTTAATCACTGAATGTTGTTTATAGGTTCTAAGGTCGCCAGACCAAGCCGACTATGCTATCCAAAAGGCTAGAGACTAGGTATTCGGATAGCTTTCTCGGCTATTCCGGTATTTCGCCCGGCGAGAACTGGTCGACGTAACACCACATCCAGGCTTCACCCGGCTCGATGGAGCGAATCAGGGGATGCTTAGTGGTGTGGAAGTGTTTTGTGGCGTGCTTGTTCTTGGACGAGTCGCAGCAGCCCACGTGTCCGCACTCCAGGCAAAGGCGCAGATGGACCCAGGTGTCGCCTAGCTTCACGCACTCCGGGCAAACGTGAACACTGGTATGGGTAACTTTAATCGTATTGAGGTGAGTGCAGGTTTCCGCCACTTGTATCCTCCTTTTGGTCAGCGCTCCAGGGCGCTGCGGTCCCATTGGCCCAGATTAGCAGCCGCGTCGTAAGTGCTCTGTAGAAACTCCATTAACGTTGCTCGGGGAGAAGCTGCCGTGCGCACGTCATCGTACAGCAGCAGGAAGTTTTTCAAATCCGGATTGTAGTAAGCAGCCTTAGGAAGCACCACCTGATCGGCAAAGCCGGCCGGCTCCGGCGCGGCATAAGAATAGAATGCCGGTTTGCTCATGCGGTAATCGCCGGGCCAAAAGCCGGCGCTGCTGACTTCGTGCGAGTAGGCCTCGCGGGTGACCGGATCGGCCCCGGGTTGCGCCGGCGCGCGCCTGCCGGAAAAACGAGTGACCGCCAGATCAAAGCTTCCCCAGAAAAAATGAACAGGACTGACTTTGCCAAGAAACGGCGCGCGAAACTCCTTAAGGACGTCGTCCGCCCAGACCAGAATGTGCCAGAACTTTTGCGCCGCCTCGGCATCGTACGACTTGTGCTCGGTATCTTTTTCGAAGGGAATCGTCTTCTCAGGCGGAAGTTCGCATGGCGTCGTCCAGATCTTCACGTGTACGCCCAGGTCGGCCAGGGTCGTCATCACCGAGCGATAAAATTCGGCTACGCTCTGGGGCTTCAGAGCCAGGTCTACTGCATTGCCATCGGAGGTCTCGATCCGCAGCTGGTGATTGACGAAATCGAAGATGATCTCGACGTCTCCGTTGTCATACGGCATAGGGGAAGTCGTCAGGCCGCGAGCAGTGACGTACAAGGGGACGTTCCACCAGTGATTAACGAGCGGCGTCAGCTCTAGACGGACCTTGCCGACCACCTGCATCCACATGTGCAGAGTTGCCAGGGTGTCCTTCCACGAATCGTATGGCAACTCCGGCAGGTTCTTCGGGTCGAAATGCCTCGGCGTAATGGTCATCGTTCACCCCATCGTCGCTCATTACTGTAAACGATTTCCGCGCGGCAGGCAGGCTCCCCAGTGCGGAATACCGTCAAAGACACCTGGACCAAATAAACATCGGGGTGGGTCATGGATCACATAGCCGTGTTCACCGAGACCGTATAATTTTGGTTGCGAACAGTCTCGTCTCGAAAAACTGTTCCTATGGCAGGCCATCATGACAATCATTAAGCAGGACGACCTTATCCAGAGCGTAGCTGACGCTCTCCAGTTCATCTCCTATTACCATCCCGTCGACTTCATCCAGAGCCTGGCGCGCGCCTATGAGAAGGAGCAATCGCCGGCCGCGCGCGATGCCATTGCGCAGTTGCTGATCAACTCGCGCATGTGCGCCGAGGGCCATCGTCCCATCTGCCAGGACACCGGCATCGTCACGGTCTTCCTTAAAGTCGGGATGCAGGTGCAGTGGGACGCGACCATGAGCGTTGAAGACATGGTGAACGAGGGGGTGCGCCGCGCCTATCAGCACGAGCACAACAAGTTGCGGGCCAGCATTCTGGCCGATCCCGCTGGCACGCGCAAGAACACCCAGGACAACACTCCCGCCGTTATCAACATGACAATCGTGCCCGGCGACAAACTGGAGGTGGTTGTCGCGGCCAAGGGCGGCGGCTCGGAGGCGAAGTCGAAGTTCGCCATGCTGAACCCCTCCGACTCGATCGTCGACTGGGTGCTGAAGACCGTTCCCACCATGGGCGCGGGTTGGTGCCCGCCGGGAATCATCGGCATCGGCATCGGCGGCACCGCGGAAAAAGCCATGCTGCTGGCCAAGGAATCTCTGATGGAGCCCATCGACATTGGGGATCTCATCGCGCGCGGCCCCAAGACCACCGCAGAAAAATTGCGGGTCGAGCTCTACAAGAAGATCAATGCGCTGGGCATTGGCGCGCAGGGGCTGGGCGGGCTGACCACGGTCCTCGACGTCAAGGTAAAGGACTACCCCACCCACGCTGCCAACCTTCCGATTGCGATGATTCCCAATTGCGCCGCCACGCGCCATGCGCATTTTGTGCTCGATGGCAGCGGACCGGTCGCGCTGGAGCCGCCGTCGCTGGAAGACTGGCCGAAGCTCACCTACAATCCGGTGAACGCGCGTCGGGTGAACCTCGACACCGTCACCCGCGAGGATGTTGCAAGCTGGAAGCCGGGCGAAGCTCTGTTGCTCAGCGGCAAGTTGTTGACGGGGCGCGATGCCGCGCACAAGCGCATGACGGAGATGCTGACGCGCAAAGAGGCGCTGCCGGTGGACTTCAACAATCGCTTTATCTATTACGTGGGGCCGGTTGATCCTGTGAGAGATGAAGCGGTTGGCCCGGCTGGACCGACAACCGCAACCCGCATGGACAAATTCACCCGCCAGATGCTGAAGGAGACCAATCTGCTGGGCATGATCGGCAAGTCGGAGCGCGGGCCGGAAGGCATCGCAGCTATCCGCGACCATAAAGCGGTTTACCTGATGGCGGTCGGCGGCGCGGCCTATCTAGTATCAAAGGCGATCAAGAAATCGCGCGTCATGGCCTTCCACGATCTCGGTATGGAAGCGATCTATGAGTTCGAAGTGGAAGACATGCCGGTGATGGTCGGCGTGGATGTGAACGGCAACTCCGTGCACGAGAGCGGCCCGAAAGAGTGGCAAGCCAAGATCGCGGAGTTGGTGGAGATTGCATAGCTACTAGGAATGCAGCTCGTCCAGCTTCTTCCACAGAGGATCGAGAGGAACGTCGACCAGGGAATTTGCGATCAGAAGCTTGTCGACCGGTTGCCAGCCGCCTTGACTGCAATCGTAGGCCTTGCGGCGCATGGGGTCAATGACCCAGACGTTGGCAACCCCCATCGCGCGGTAATCGTCCAGCCGCTGCTGATACCGTGAAACTCGGTCTTCGGGGGAGAGCACTTCGATGATTGCGACGGGCGGCGTGGTGAGGACGGCCTCAAACGACAGGTTGAGAGGAAGAACAGCGATATCGGCAACGCGAACCCGCCCGCGCGAAACCCGCATTCTGATCTCAGGACAGGCTTCTAATTTCCAGTCGTCTTCATGCTTCGCCAGCCACTTGATGAAGAAGGCCTGCGTTAGGGAATGCTCTTGCTCACCCAAATTGCGCTCCTCCAGCTCGCCATCCACGTAATCGCAGTCCGGCTCGTAATCCGTCCTGAGATATTCATCCAGCGATACCTGGGTGGTTGCCATCGCGGGCGCTCCTAGGTCAAAGTTTACCATCAGTTCGATGACCTTCGTCGCGTCATGTCAATGTGGAACCCTAGCGAGAGTTCCCAACGCCGCCGGGCTCGCGGCTGTGCTAAGCTCAGCGAACGTTTCGCATCTCTACTCCCGGTGATCGCATTTGAGCGGCAGCCCCGCACCCAATCTCATTCCTGTCGAGCGAGACTCTTCCGCCCCGTCTGAAGAGCTAGTTAAGGTAGTCGCCGCGTTCCGCAACGCGGAGACGTTGTCCGCCCGTGAGACAGCTTTTGTAAACATCGTGCGCTGGACCCGTGCCGGTCAGCGCAGCCGAGGCGGCGCCCCACGTCTCCTGAGCTTGGTGCAGCTGCTTGAAAACGACACCGAACTGCGCGGGCAAGTCCAACTCTCTCTTGGCGAGCTGCTTCGCGAAGTCGACTCTCTTTCTCTTTTCACCGAGGCTGGACTTCCTTCCGTACATTCTTTTGCGACAGAAATCGTGCAGCGCCTGGTGGCCAAATTCATGCCTTCAGCGCGAGACGATGCCGATGCCCGTAAACTGCTGACCGACCTTTACTCGTCGGAGTTTTACGCAAAGCAGTTTGTCGCGCTTACGCCGGAGTTATTCGACCGCATTGTTAATGTCCTGACGCCTGAGAACGATCCGGCATTCTGGGAACGCCAGGAACACGATCTGCAAGAAGCCATGCGCCTTCTGGCGTCGCGGGTCAGCGCATTAGGGCTGCAGCCTGAGGTGCGCGATCGTTCGACCGCTTCGCGGGTCGCACACTCTCCCTTTTACGAATTGGTCTCGAAGACCGAAGAACTGCTTGCCGCAGGGGACTCCGAAATCGCGGCCGAACCGGACGCCTGGAGACAGGTGGTCGCGCGCTGCCGTGGGGAAATGGAGGTTGTCTATGACCACATGGAGTCGGCCGGCATCAGCGTCGAGTTAGTCTTCGACTTGAAAACCATCCAGGCATGCCTGATCAGGATGGAGGCTATTGCGAAAGTGCTCGCGACGGCCAATCCAGAGGAGCGAACCGCGGCGGTTCGAGCCCTGCTGGTGCAGCTCATTGAAGGCAATATCTCAGACAAGCAGCTTTCCTCTTTGCTGCGTGAGAACCTCAACCTTCTGGCGCGCAAGGTGGTGGACCGCTCCGGCGATACCGGCGAGCATTACATCGCCAGCAGCAAAGCCGAGTACTGGCACATGTGGAGGGCGGCGATTGGCGGTGGCCTGCTTACCGTGTTTACCGCCGCCATCAAGCTGCGCATCATTGAAGCGCACTTGCCCCCGTTCGTCGAGGGCTTCGCCAGTGGAACGAACTACGCCGTCAGCTTTGTTTTGTTGCAGGTTTTCGGGCTTGTGCTGGCAACCAAACAACCGGCCACGACCGCGGCGGCCTTCGCCCGCATTATTCGCGACCACGGTGGGGCGCAACGCTCCACCGTTCTCACCGAGTTTGTGGCCCGCATCACCAGCACGCAACTGGCGGCGGCCATCGGCAATGTCGTTGCGGTGTGCTTGGGAGGGGTGGCATTCGAGGCGCTGTGGAGAATCATTTTTCGCGAGTCCTATCTTCCGGAACTGAGTGCGAACCACGTTTACGAAACCCTCAATCCGTTCGCTTCCGGTACCGCACTCTATGCCATGGAAACCGGCGTCATCTTGTGGCTTGCGGCGCTGGCCGGCAGTTGGATGGAAAACGCTGCGGTTTACTATCGGCTGGCGGACGCCGTGGCGCAGCATCCCCTCGGCCTGCGAGTAAGCAAAGCTTTTTCGAAAAAAGCGGCGCGCCTGGTGAGACACAACGTCGGCGGCTGGTCCACCAGCATCGTTCTGGGATACCTTCTGGGCTTCGCGCCGGAAGTAGGAGCGTTCTTCGGACTGCCCATCGAAATCCGTCATGTAACCCTGTCCAGCGGCACTCTGGCTCTGGCGGCGGCGCGCTTTGGGACGGCCAGCTTAGGGGATCGCTGGTTTTATCACGCCACGCTCGGCATCGTCGTCATCTTCGTCCTCAATCTCTTCGTAAGCTTCACGATTGCGGCCTACGTGGCCCTTCGCGCTTACAACGTGGGTCCACGTGAGCAATGGGCGATCCTACGGTCTCTCACCATCGCTGCATTTCGCTCTCCTCGGCGCTTCATCGTTCCCACGTTTGGCGGAGAAGAGCTGGAGCAGTCCCGTGCACAGGCTCCCGATGCTTGATTTATCTGCGGGATGCAGAACAGGCGCAAAATCGAGCGAAACAAGTTCTATGCTGGAGTCATCTGTTTAGTTAGAGGGTGTCACGATGTCGCAATCCGTAGATCCCATCCGAGTTGAGAAAGACTCTCTCGGCCACAAGGATGTTCCCGGCCACGCTTACTACGGCATTCAGACGGCGCGGGCGGTGGAGAACTTTCCCATCAGCGGCTTGCGGGCACATCCCACGCTCATCCGCGCCATCGCCATGGTGAAGGAGGCGGCCGCGCTGGCGAACCGCGAGCTTGGTCTAGTCGATGCCAAGACTGCCAACGCCATCGTCGAAGCCGCGAAGGAAGTTCAGCAGGGTAAGTGGGACGACCACTTTGTGGTCGACGTTTTTCAGGCGGGGGCAGGCGTCAGCTTCCACATGAATAGCAACGAGGTCATCGCCAATCGCGCGGCGGAGTTGCTGGGCGGCGCGCGCGGCGAGTACAAGCACGTCCATCCCAACGACCACGTCAACTACGGCCAATCGACGAACGATGTCTTCCCCACGGCCATGCGTTTGGCGACGCTGCTGGAGTTGGAGAAGCTGTACGCCTCGCTCGACAACTTGGTGGCCGCGCTCGATGAAAAGGGCAAAGAGTTCCACCACATCTTGAAATCGGGGCGTACGCACATGCAGGACGCGGTACCGATGCGGCTGGGACAGGAGTTCACCGCGTACGCGGGGGCAATCAACCGCGCAAAGAAGTCCATCCACGAGCAGTCGGGGCTTCTGCGGGAGATCGGACTCGGCGGATCGGCGGTCGGCACCGGCATCAACACTCATCCTGACTACCGGCACAAGGCCATCGCCGAGCTGGCGCGCATCTCGAGCCAGAAGCTGCACGTCGTCGATGACATGCGCTATGCCATGCAGTCGAATCTGGCGATGTCGAGCGTGAGTTCGGCGCTTCGCAATCTGGCGCTGGAAGTCATTCGCATCTCCAACGACCTGCGCCTGCTGGCGTCCGGACCGAATACCGGGCTGGGAGAAATTAATCTTCCCGCGCTGCAACCCGGCTCGTCGATCATGCCGGGCAAGATCAACCCCGTACTGCCCGAGTTGGCCGCGATGGTTTCGTTCCAAGTTGTGGGCTACGACGCAGCCGTGGCTTTGGCCGTGCAGGCAGGGCAACTCGAACTCAACGTTATGATGCCGACCATGGCCTACAGCGTATTGACGTCAATCACCATCATGACCAACATGCTGCGTCAGTTGACCGACTTCTGCGTTAAAGGAATCACTGTCAATCAGCAACGCACTGACTATTACGTGCAGAGTACGGTTTCGCTGGCGACCGCGTTGAATCCGTATATTGGCTATGCCAAGGCGGCCGAGATTGCGAAGGAATCGGTGAAGACGGGCAAATCGATTATCGAGATCGCCCGACAGCGGGGCGATTTGACGGAAGAGCAGATCAAGGAGATCCTCGATCCGGGGCGCATGACCGGACCGGTGATGCCGCTGGATGCGGCCAGGGAACGGGAGAAGGTTAAAGACAGGGGCTAGGGGCTGGGGGCTAGGGGCCAGTCGTTAGTAAATCGTGGGTCGTGGATGGTGGGTCGTGCATGGCGGAGGTGTCATCACTTCCGTAATGCTGTCCTCCCGAGCGTAGCCGAGGAATCTGCGTTCGCCTCGCGCAGCGGCGTCATTCAGCGCGGGCTACGTGCCGCTTAAGCAGCCACCGGAGCGTTGATTGTCAAAGTAGTCTTTGGCGGGTGCAGCAAGGTATTGTGAATCAGGCAGCGATGCACTGCGTCGTCCAGGCCCTGCAGGTGCTTTTCCTCGATCCCGCCGGGCACTTCCACTTCGATTCTGAAATTGTCCAGACGGAACGGAGCTTTTACCTTGTCGGCGGTGATGCGGACTTTCACGCCGTCGCGCAGGATTTGGCTCCGCTTTAGATAATCGACCGCATAAAAAGCCGCACATGATCCTAGAGACGCTAACAGCAGTTCCGGTGGCGTCATGCCTTCGTCATCTCCACCGCTGTTGATCGGCTGATCAGAAACAATCGTGTGCTGCCGGGTTTTGATTTCGAACTGCACCGCTCCCAGATGTTCGACTGTGACTTCCATGGTCCCCTCCCAGGTCTTTTCATTCGCGCCGTTGGGTTGCGGCCTCCGGGCCTGGCGTAAGTGCGGCGTCCAGATGTTGCCGAACCGCTTCCCTCGCGCGATGCAACCGAGACTTCATGGCGGCCAGCGATATACCCAGAAGCGCGGCTACTTCTTCGCCGCTCATTTCCCCCAGATCGCGCTGCTCGTAGACCGTGCGCTCGGCTTCGGGCAGAGACTCGACGGCTTGCCGCAGGAGCTGCTTCATTTCCCGTCGGGCCGCCAGCACATCCGGCGCTTCCCTATCGGACTGCAACTCAACGCCATCGGCCTCCATCGCCGACAGTTGCATGATGGGGAGCAGGGCCTCGCGCCGTTTCAGTTGCCAGCAAACACGCCGGCCAATCTGGGCCAACCACGCCCGGAACGCCGCCGAATCGCGCAGTTGCCCGAGGTTGCGATACGCCTTCAGCAAGGCCTCGACCAGCACATCCTCAGCGTCCTCGCGGTTTCCGCAGGCGCGGATGAGTTGGCGGTAGACCGCATCTTTGTGCTGGTTGGCCAGCGCCTCGAAATCCATGCTTCCATTCTGGCACTCGACTGATGGCTTACGAACGGCAGCCCTCACCGACACCTGTGACGGCTGCCGCTTTGGATTTGCCATCGCGATTCCAGGGCATGCGTGCCAGGACCACGGCCATGCCGCAAATGTTGGTGGCTCCCGCAAAGGTGAGGCCGGCGCCAATGAACATCGCCAGGCAAATCCATCTTGGGTTGGTGATGACGGCCAGCAACGAGGCTGCCAGCACGATCAATCCTGCGGCCAGCCTGACTTGCCGCTCCAGGGTCCAGCGGCACGGCGCGCACGAGAGCAGCGGTAGCCCTGCCTTCCTCCAGGCTGCGGTGCCGCCGGCGAGCAAGGACACAGGCTGTCTTCCCTCCAACCAGCCGGCGACGATCGCAGCGCGCGTGCCTGCCTCGCAAATCACGACCAACGGCCTATTGCCGAGATCGGCAGTTCTGGCCTCGACCTGCTCCATCGGAACATTGATCGCACCGGGTATATGCCCCACGGCGAACTCCGCCGCAGAACGAACGTCGATTAGTTTGCCGTGGGAAGCGAAGCCGTCGCGCAGCGACTCCGGGCTGATGCTTGAAATCATTTCCTGCCTCTAACATGGAAGAGCGGCCGATGGCGGGAAAGGATTCCGGGCGAAAGAAAACAACTCGTGGCGAACGGTCTAATCGGAACCGAGACTAACCGTCGCGGGGTTGAATGCTGACGGCTGATAGCTGAAGAGACTCCGATTAAGTCAATGCCCGGGGCCCTCAGCGGCTAAAGCCGGGTTCCTTTGCACGATTTTCCGGACCGCCTGAAGGCGGTCCCTTTCAAAGCAATACTTAATCGGAGCTTCGCTGACTGCTACTTCTTGTAAATCACTTTCCCGGCCCGGATGGTGTATTCCACGTTGGCGAAGTTGCGAACGTCGCTGGCGGGATCGCCGCCGAGAACGACCAGATCGGCAGCACCGCCATTCGCCAACTGGCCCGTGCCGGCTTTGAAGAAGGTCGCTGGAGTCGTGGTGAGTGACGCCAGGAGATCGCGCCAGGTCATCCCACTCTTCGCCATCAGAACGTATTCTTCGGCGGTGTCGTAATGCTGCGTATAGCCGACGTCCGTGCCAAACAGGATCGTCCCACCCTGATCAAAGAACGTCTTCAACTCATTGACTCCGGACTGCACAAACTGCCGCTCGTCCTCTGCCGAGGCATGCTGCTTTTCGAGTTCGACCTCCCACAATGTCAGAGTCGGAATCAGGGCCGTGTGCTGCGCCTTCATACGCTGCAATTCCTGCGGCGTCCAGCCGGATTCCTCTTCGGGGATGGTATGCGCCAGAATATCGACTCCGGCGGCCAGAGCGTTGTCCGTCCCGACGTGATTGGAGGGATGGGCGAAGACCGGCTTTCCAGCCGCATGAGCCACCTCGACGGCCCCCCGCGCCACAGCGGTGGGCATGGGCGTGACCTTGCCATGCCCCATAACCGCGCCGGTGAACAGCTTGATGCCGTCGCCGCCGATTGCCAGGGATTGCTTCGCGAGCCGGGCTGCGTCGGCTGGGGTTGCGGCCTCAAAGGGTTTTATCAGGTTGGCCATTGCGGACGGAATGTACACCGGGATTCCGTTCTCCGGATAGATCGCTCCTGCCGTGGTATAGATCTTCGGCCCGGGCAGCTCGCCGCTGTCCACGCGTTTGCGCAGCGCCAAGGTGTCGTCGGGAAAAGATCCAATGTCCCACACTGTGGTAAAGCCCCAGCGGGTCAGCACCTCCTGCATGTGCTGCTCGAGTTTGTCGGCTGGTGAAGTCGCGGCGCCGTTCCATGCGTCTTCGGTGAAATGCACGTGACTGTTCCAGAAGCCGGCGGTGATGACCTTGCCCTTGCAGTCGAGGATCTGATCGGAGCCGGGAATGGCAATTTCGCGACGCTTGCCGATGGCGAGTATCTTCCCGTCATGCACCAGCACGGCTGCGTCGTCGATGGGAGCGGCGGTCGGCGAAGTATAGATCTTGCCCCCAACCAGAGCGAAGTCAGATAGATTGGCTTTCGATTGCTGGCCTGATGCGACACCGACGGCGATTAAGAACAGAAGGAAGAGATAAGTGGGCCACAGAAAAAAGCAGGAGTTACGACTTCGGAGTTGCATGAATGGAGGATACGTCGATTGATTGCATTTTGTTCGGAAAGTCGGAAACGGAGCATTGTGCCACCGGCTAAAGCCGGCTCGGGAAGAAGAACGAATCGCTTATCGGCACGACTGAAGTCGCGCCCTGATACAAAGATACAAAGCATCCAAGCAGATTTTCCGCAGCCTGAAAGCCGTGGCCTGAAACAAGGCGATTCGTGCGCCAGGGTTACGGAGGTTCAGCCTAAAATGCCCAGCGCAGCAGCGTCGCGCCGGATGTGAAGCCCGCGCCGACGGCGGCCAGCAACACCAGATTGCCCTTCTTCAGCTTGCCTTCATTCACCGCGGTCTGCATGGCGAGCGGGATCGTACCCGCGGTTGTATTGCCATAGCGCTCGATGTTGATGACGACCTTCTCCAGCGGCATCTTCAGGCGCTCGGCAGTCGCCAGGATGATTCGTTTGTTGGCCTGATGGGCGATAAAGCAATCCACGTCCGCGCCGGTGAGGCCATTCTTCTGGAGCACGCGCTCGGTCATCTCCGCCATTTTCTTCACCGCGTACTTGAAGACCTGCTGGCCATCCTGGTGAATGTAGTGCATTTTCTGATCGACGGTCTCGTGCGACGCGGGATGCAGGCTTCCGCCTCCCGGCATGTACAGGGACTGCCCGCCCACGCCCTCGATCTGGGCCTCGGAATCGATGATTCCGAGGTCTTCGCCTGCTTCGGCGGGCTCCAGCAGGACGGCACCGGCGCCATCGCCGAAGATGATGCAGACGGCGCGATCGGTGAAGTCGGTCATGGAGGAGTTCACGTCGGAGCCGATCACCAGCACTTTCTTGTAGCGGCCCGAGGCAATGAACTCGGCCCCGGAATTCAGGGCATAGAGAAACCCGGAGCAGCCGGCGGAAACGTCGAAGCCCCAGGTGCGCTGGATACCCAGTTTGTGTTGCACCAGACATGCAGTCGACGGGTACATCATGTCGGGAGTAACGGTTCCGACGACGATAAGCTCGATTTGCTGGAGGTCGATGGGGTGAGACTCTTGCAGTTTTCTTACTGCCGCAACGGCGAGATCGCTGGCGGCGACGCCTTTGTCCACCAGGTGACGCTCGCGGATTCCGGTGCGCTCCAGGATCCACTGATCGGTGGTATCAACCATCTTCTCGAGATCTTGATTGCTAAGGATGCGAGGCGGAACGTAGGTGCCGAGAGCGGTGATTTTGGCGCGACGACTGGGCAATTGAGTTCTCCGGTTATGAATGACGGTTCATTTTGAAGGATACGGCGCGGAAAGTCTACGATTCCGACTATTAGCTATCAGCGCTTAGCAAATGGACGATGCGAGACTAGCGTTTGGCTGAATGTCGGCAGATTTTGATTGCTAAGAGCTAATGGCTAAGAGCTGGTAGCTAAAACAAGCCAGGCGCCAGTTGACCGCTGCACACGCACTGGCCTGCTACCGTTGCTTCCTTCCGGACCTGGCGGGTTTCACAAGATTGCGTTGCGCGGGACCAGCGCCCGACGAATTCCAATATAGCATCCCCGCGCGGGGGCGTGCGGACCGCGCGGCTTGCACGATGGATGGCAAATGGCGCCGGTGAAGCTGCTGCGCGAAACGATGCTAAAATAGAGGGATTGCATGCAGCCGAAAAGCGATTCTGTGGTCCTGCTGGACGCGCCTGAAGCACGTTCCGTAACGGCCGCTCCCAAGAAAATTGGATTTGTCAGCCTGGGCTGTCCCAAGAACCTGGTGGACAGCGAGGTGATGATGGGCCTGTTGGCGCAGGGCGGAGCCGTGATTACGCCGCGCGCCGAAGACGCCGACATCATCGTGGTGAATACCTGCTCGTTCATCGACACCGCCAAACAGGAGTCGGTGGACACGATTCTGGAGATGGCGCAGCACAAAGTGAATGGCCGGGCGCAGAAGCTGATCGTTGCCGGATGCCTGGTGGAGCGCTACCGCAACGAAATCCAGAAGAACATTCCGGAAGTTGATGCCGTGGTCGGGACTGGCGAGTTGGAACAGATACTGAAAGCCGCCGGAATGAAACAGCCCGGAACTTCGAGCGATTCGCCGTTTGTAATTCTGAGCAGCCGTTCCGAAGGCGACGCCCGCGAAGCTGCGGGCAGGTTCTCTAAAGACGGATGGGACGGCGCCATCGCCGATCTGCCGAATTATCTTTACGACGAGAATACGCCGCGTGTGCTGGCGACACCGAAATATTCGGCATACATCAAGATTGCCGAAGGCTGCGATCATCCCTGCTCGTTTTGCATCATTCCACAGCTGCGCGGAAAGTTCCGCTCGCGCCGCTTCGAGTCGATAATCGCCGAGGCGCAGCGACTGGCGCAGCAGGGCGTTCGCGAAGTTACGCTGATCGGGCAGGACACAACTTGTTACGGCGAAGACTTTGGCCTGAAAGACGGCCTGGCGTTGTTGCTGGAGCGGCTGGCGCAAATCGACGAGCTGCGCTGGATCAGGTTTCTGTATGCCTATCCCAACAAGATCACCGGCAAGCTGCTGGAGACGATCGCGACGCACGAGAAAATCTGTTCCTACATCGATGTGCCGTTGCAGCATGCCTCGCCGGATGTGCTGAAGCGAATGAAGCGGGGCGCGGGAGCGGATATTTTCCTGCGCTCCATCGAAAAGATGCGGCGCGAAATTCCTGATCTCACGTTGCGCACGTCGTTCATCGTCGGCTTCCCGGGCGAAACCCAGCAGGACTTCGAGTTGCTCTGCCAGTTCGTGCGCGAGGCGCAGTTCGATTGGCTGGGCGTCTTCGGATATTCGGATGAAGAGGGCGCCAAGGCGTTTGACTTGGCGGATAAAGTCGCTGCGAGGGAGATCGAGCGGCGGCGCAAGAAGCTGATGTCGATGCAGAAGCAGATCAGCCGCAGGAAGAAGCGAGCGCTGGTCGGCCGCCAATTTGATCTGTTGCTGGAAGGCCCATCGGCAGAGACCGATCTGTTGTGGGAAGGCCGCACCGTGATGCATGCGCCGGAAATCGATGGCACCGTCTACGTCAATGACTTCGGCGATCACGATGTTCGTGAAGGCGAGTTTTACCGTTGTGAGGTCGTTGAGGCGCACGAGTACGATCTGGTGGCGAGAATTGTTTGAACGGTTGTCAGGTGCCGGCTGAGGAGATTGTGGAAAAGGTCGAAGCAGGGCCCGGTGCCGCCGGCTAAAGCCGGCTCACGAAGAAAAATAAAACGGCTTATCGGCACGACTGAAGTCGTGCCCTGACACAAAACGAGCGCGTGGATTAAGTTCTAATCATCGAATGTCGGCGAGCGACTGGCAGCTGACAACCGACAACTGCTTTATGAAGAAACACATTGCCGGCCTCCGTTGTCCCACGTGCCGAAAGATCGTGCTGGCCTCTGACGCGGAGTTTCCTTTCTGTAGTGAGCGTTGCCGCGTGATCGATCTGGGCAAGTGGGCTAGCGGCGGTTATGTTATCTCCGCGCCGCTCAACGATCCCGAGACCGACGATTCCAGTTATCCCAATGCTCAAAATAAAAAGGCCAACTGAGTCCTCGAAGGTTCGTTCGTCAGCCCCTACGTGGGCGACGATGGTTGCCACCTTCTTTGGCGCAGGAAGATTGCGCCCGGCCCCGGGCACGTGGGGATCGTTGGCAGCGGCGTTGCTGTGGTGGCTGCTGGCTTCGCATCTTCCGCCCGCTGCGTGCCTGCCCGTAATTCTTGTGCTCATCGTGCTCACGGTCGCAATCGGCATTCCCGCGGCGACGCTGGAGGAGCGCGGTTGCGGCGGGCACGATCCGTCGCACGTCGTCATCGACGAGGTCGCCGGGCAGTTGGTGACGTACATCGCGTGTCCCATTGGGTGGCAAGCGCTGCTTGCCGGCTTTATACTTTTTCGAGCGTTCGATATCGTGAAGCCTCCACCGGTGAGGAGTCTGGAAAAACTGCCGGAAGGCACCGGCATCATGGTTGACGATCTGGGCGCAGGGATTTATGCGCTGATTGTTTTGCAGGTGCTGTTGCATTTCGGGGTGGTCCGCTAAAAGTGGGCCTGCGGTTGGAGAAAGGCTTGTGCCGCCGGCTGAAGCCGGCTCAGGAAGAGAAATAGACGCCGCATCGGCACGACTGAAGTCGTGCCCTGACACAAAGCTGGAAACAGAACGTTGTGCCGTCGGCTGAAGCCGGCTCAGGACAGAAACAACGGGCTTAGACGCTGGCCTGAAGGCCAGCTCTACCAAGTCACAACATGGATCGCAAGGCGGGAACAAAAAACGTGAATGGCAAGCCCCACATCGATGCCATCGATCCCGTCTGCGCTTTGCCTGGCGGGGAAGTGCGCATCGTGGGTAGCGGACTGGGGCCGCACGAGCTGCGTCGTCCGAAGGTGAGCTTTGGCGAAGTGGATGGGCCGGTCGTTATCAGCTCCGAGCAATTCATCGTGGCGCGCGTTCCTGAGGGCGCTGCGTCGGGCGAGGTTGTGGTCTCGTCCAACGGATCCCGAAGCAACCCCGAGGAAGTCCGCATCGCGGTGCCTATCGCGGAGAACCTGCATCCTGTTGCCAACCCGGCCGTCGATGCGCAGGGCAACATTTACGTGACGTTTTCGGGCTCGCGCGGGCAGAAGGTTCCGGTCGCCATCTATCGCATCGACACCGATCACAACATCAAGCCGTTCCTGCACGAGATGATGAACCCAACTGGTCTGGCGTTGGATAGCTCGGGAAGTCTGTACGTTTCGTCGCGCTATGACGGTACCGTTTACCGGGTCGCGCAAAACGGCACTATGACTTCGTACGCCGAGGGCATGGGAGTGGCGACGGGCATCGCTTTCGATCGCGCCGGCAATCTCTACGTCGGCGATCGCAGCGGAACCATCTTTAAGATCGGGCGCGACCGGCAGATCTTCGTCTTCGCCACCATTGAGCCCAGCATTGCGGCGTATCATCTTGCCTTCGGCAACAATGGCAATCTGTATATCACCGGCCCTACCACTTCCAGCTTCGACGCGGTCCATCAAGTCGATCCGTATGGCGAAGTCAGCGAGTTCTATCGCGGACTGGGACGTCCGCAGGGGATTGCCGTGGACGTTGACGACAATATTTATGTGGCGGCGTCGCACAACGGGCGGCGAGGCATCGTGAGGATCACTCCCGATCGCAAAGCCTCGCTCGTCGTCTCCGGACACAATCTGGTGGGACTGGCATTCGCGCCGGGACGCTCCGCGGTGCTGGCCACCACCAGCGGCGTGCATTTCCTCTCATGCGACATCGAAGGACGCTCGCTGCTGCCGGCAAGCTAGAGACGTTTTCACCACGGAAACACGGAGGACACGAAAAAAACGAAGCCAATTCATAACAGAGGACCCAAGAAAAATCGCAGCCTTCCCCGCTGATATCCGCAGCGGTGGAATAGATACTTTGTACCGGTTTTTGGTTTAGCTCTTCTCTTCGCTTTTGCAAAACTTCTGGTTTTTCTCCGTGCTCTCCGTGCTTCCGTGGTGAGCAATCCCCGGTGCTAGACTGAAATTGTGATTGCGGAAATCATTGCGGTTGGTTCGGAGATGCTGACTCCGTACCGCCAGGACACCAATTCCCTCTTCCTGACCGAGCGCCTCAACGGGCTGGGAATCAGCGTCGCGTTCAAGACGGTCGTCGGGGACAATCTCGATCACCTCATCTCGGCGGCGCGGACCGCGATTGCCCGCGCAGACATTGCCATCTTCATGGGCGGACTGGGGCCTACGCAGGACGATCTTACGCGCGAGGCCGTGGCCGCCGCGCTGGGCATTGAACTAAAGCGCGATCACACCCTCGTTACCGAAATGTACACACGCTTTGCCGAGCGTCGCCTCAAGATGCCGGAGAACAACGCACAGCAGGCAGACGTTTTGCAGGGCGCGGTGATGTTGCCGAATCCTAAAGGCACTGCGCCGGGACAATGGCTGGAGACGAAGTATGACGACAAGCTCCGAATGGTCGCGCTGCTTCCCGGCCCTCCGCACGAGTTACAGGCGATGTGGGACAGCGAATGCGAGCCGCGAATGCGCGACAAAGTTCCTCCCGCGGCAATCGCGAGCCGGGTGCTGAAGGTTGCGATGATGGGCGAGTCGGCGGTCGACCTGCGCGCCGCTCCCATCTACAAGAAATATCCGAATGTCGAGACTACAGTGCTGGCGGGACAGGGGCAGGTTGAGTTTCATCTGCGTGCGACGGCCGCGACCCAAGACGAGGCGCAGGCTGAAGTCGACCGGCTGGCCGGCGAACTGGAAGACGAATTCGACGACACTGTGTTCTCCGCGCAAGGTGAGTCGCTGGAGGAGATTGTCAGCTACTACATGCAGATGCGAAACGCGAAGCTGGCCGTCGCCGAGTCGTGTACCGGAGGAATGATTGCCGAGCGCATCACCTCGGTTCCCGGCAGCTCGCGCTGGTTTTTGGGCGGAGCGGTGGTTTATTCCAACGATCTGAAGACGCTGTTCGCGGATGTTCCGCCGCTGATGATTGAGGCCCACGGCGCGGTGAGCAAAGAAGTCGCGGTGGCGCTGGCGGAAAATATTCGTGAGCTGTGCGGGGCCGATATCGGCGTCGGGGTGACTGGAATCGCCGGTCCCGGCGGCGGGACGGAGGAGAAGCCGGTTGGCCTGGTTTATGTCGCGGTCACAAATGGTCACAAACACGAGGTGGTGCAGCGGCGGTTTTTCGGCGACCGCGAGCGGGTGCGGCGATGGACCAGCCAGTTGGCGCTGGATCTAGTGCGGCGAATGTTGATGTGAGAAGAAGCAACTAGCAATTAGCAACTAGCAATTAGCAGGTAGCAATTAGCAAATTGCGGGTGGAGCACCCGCTTTAGCGGTGCGTTGGAGCTGCCCGTTTTGTACTCGCGCTTTAGCGCCTGAGGGTCATGCTTTTTACCTCAGCGGCTAAAGCCGATCTCTTAAGTTAAATTTCTTACTGCACCGCTGAAGCGGTGCTCCACCCTTGCAGAACGCATTATGCGACTGTTCGTGGCACTGGATATCGATTCGGAGATTCGCAGGCGGATTGGTGAATTTCGCAACCAGATGCGGACACTTGCTCCGGATGTGCGCTGGGTGGGGCCGGAAACGTTTCACGTGACCCTTCAGTTTCTGGGTGAGACGGAAAAGCTGGACCAGATTCGCGGCGCGTTGCAGGAGGTCGAAGGCACAGCGGTCTCGATGGCGTTTCGCGGTACCGGATTTTTTCCGAACCCGAAAGCGCCGCGGGTGTTTTGGGTGGGAATCGAGTCGGACGAGCATTTGCAGGAGCTGGCAGAGTCGGTCGGCGCGGCGCTGAAGCCGCTGGGATTCGAGCGCGAGGCCGGCCCGTACAAGCCTCATTTGACGCTGGCGCGTGCCGTGAGTGGCCGGCCCAAGCCTGTTCGCGGAGAACATTCTGCGCCTGGATTGATTGCGGTGCGGGTAAAGCTGGAGGGCCTAGCGCCGCTCGAGTTCGGTAGAATGACAGCGCGCGAGTTCTGTCTCTACGAGAGCAAGCTCTCGGCGACGGGCGCGCAGTACACGAAGCTGGCGGGATATTCGCTGGGGTAGCTCGCCCAGCGGATCCAGAGTCTTGATTAAAATCGTCCTCATCATCGTCGCGGTCTCCTACCTGCTGGGATCGATTCCGTTTGGCTATTTGCTGGTGCGTATCTTTCGCGAAGAAGACGTGCGGTTGACCGGCAGCGGCAATATCGGGGCGACGAATGTCGCGCGCACCGGATCGAAGGGGCTGGCGATTGCTACGCTGTTGCTGGATGCGCTGAAGGGCTATGCGGCGGTGGCGTTCGCGTTCTGGATTGCCAGCCGGCAGCGGCTGGAAGGACCGATGCCCACCAGCATTTACGATCACACGACGGGATCCATGACCAGCGAGACAATTTTCCTATTGGCGGCGCTGGCTGCATTCGTGGCAATTCTTGGCCATATGTTTCCGGTGTGGCTGGGCTTCAAAGGCGGCAAGGGAGTGGCAACCGCAGCGGGCTCATTTGTAGCTTTGGCGCCGCGGGCCATGCTGGTGGCGCTGGTGTTGTTTGTGCTGGTGGTGGCGGTGACGCGTTATGTTTCGCTGGGCAGCATGGTGGCCGGTGCGGCATTTCCGTTGTGCGTGTGGTGGCTGGGGCCAGGGGAACGGACGACGGCGCCGATCCTATTGCTAATTGCGGCGTCGTCGGTGCTGATCATTGTGCGGCACAAGGACAATATCCGGAGGCTGGCGGCGGGGACGGAGAACCGTTTTCGTTGAAAGGTATTTCAAAATCGTATGGCAGTGAGAGGATCGTTTTCTCAGGGGCTAAAGCCGAGGTTTTATGTGGCTCTGGACGGCACGCCTGAAGGCTGAAAAAGGCGAAACAGGGCCTGGTGCCGCCGGCTAAAGCCGGCTCGGAATCGTTAAGCTTGCGCTTGCGGCACGACTGAAGTCGTGCCCTGTTACAAAGCACCTGCTACAACGCGGTTGCTTGCGGCACGGCTAAAGCCGTGCCCTTTCAAAGAATCGTGTTGGTCCGGGACGGCGCGGCTGAAGTCGTGCCCTTTCAAAGAACCGTGTTCGGAAGGTATCAAGGAACGATGTTCGACATGCATTCGAGGAAGAACTCGCTGTGAGTGAGATTGCGGTCATCGGCGCGGGGGCGTGGGGCACGGCAATTTCTATTGTGCTGGGCCGCAAGAAGACGCACAACGTGCGACTGTGGGCGCACGAGGTTGAGGTCTGCGAGAGCGTTGCCGCGGCCCGCGTCAACCAGATGTTTCTGCCCGGCCACCCGATCCCGGAAACCGTTCTCTGCACGAATAACTTTAAAGAAGCGCTGCCGGGCGCGGAGATCGTGGTCAGCGTAATGCCTTCGCACCACACGCGCCGGGTGTTTCACGCTATGCGGCCCCATCTGCGGCCGGACATGCTGTTCGTCAGCGCGACCAAAGGCATCGAGAACGACACCCTGCTGCGCATGACCGAGGTGATCACCGAACTTCTGGACAGCGGCGCCGACGGATTTCGTCCGCACATTGGCGCGCTCAGCGGGCCGAGCTTTGCCAAGGAGGTCGCCAAAGGCGATCCCACGGCGATTACCATCGCCTCAACCGACAGAGACCTTGCCGCCGTGGTACAGAGGGAGTTCAGCGACCCGCGTTTCCGGGTTTACACCAACGACGATGTTGTGGGCGTGGAACTGGGGGGCGCGTTGAAGAATACGATCGCCATCGCGGCGGGGATTTTGTATGGGCTTGATCTGGGACACAACACCGGGGCAGCGCTGATCACGCGCGGGCTGGCGGAGATGACGCGGCTGGTGGTGGCCTGTGGTGGAAGAGCTGCGACCATGGCCGGTCTGGCTGGACTCGGCGACCTGGTGCTTACGTGTACCGGAGGGCTGTCGCGTAACCGCAGCGTGGGTGTCGAGCTGGGACGCGGACGCAAGTTGGCTGACATTATCGAAGGAATGCACGGCATGGTGGCTGAGGGCGTGCTGACCACGAACGCCGCAGTAGGGTTGGCCCATAAAGCCGGTGTCGAGATGCCGATCACGGAGCAGATGCATGCCATTCTTCAGCAAGGCAAGAATGTGGACGATGCAATCCGCGATTTGATGGGACGGCCATCGACCAGCGAGATTGGGTTGGTGAGCGGGTAGAAGCATGGTGTCGCCGGCTGAAGCCGGCTCGGGAAGAAGGATAAAGGGCTTATCGGCACGACTGAAGTCGTGCCCTTTCAAAGAACATGCGGCTTTGCGCTCCTCTTCAACATCTAAAGATTTTCAACGCGTTGTGGCAGTTCCTACATGTACGTCTTAGAAGCAACATGGAACGAACGAAAAGTAAGCGGTGGTGGAGGAAGATTCATCCTGGCTGGATTGGGCTGTGCGCAAGCGCCCTCCTGTCCAGTTCCCTGGCGCAGGCGCAGGTCCAGAGTCCTGGGCTGACGTCGCTGCCTTCGGCCGAGCAGATCATCGAGCGGAACCAGGATTCCTACAGCGGGTCGATACCACAAGGCAAAGCGACTTCCGAGGTCATCGACCTGACGGTGGAAGATGCGCTGGATCGGGGGCTGAAGTACAACCTCGGTCTGTACTTGAGCGACCGCGCCACCGAGCAGAGCCGAGCCGCCCGCCTACGCTCTCTCAGTGAGCTGATGCCGGTGGTGAACGGCTCGTTCAGCGAAGCCGTAGACCGGCTTAATCTGAAAGCTTTTGGATTCAACTTCCCGGGCTTCCCGACGTCGGTCGGCCCTTTCGGCCTGACCGAGCTACAGGCAAACGGGACCTGGAATCCCCTTGATCTGCACTCCATCAACAACCTTCACGCTGCGTCGCAAAACGTCAAGGCGGCGCAGTTCAGTTATCGCGACGCGCGCGACACGGTGGTGCTGGCGGTGGGAGCGAACTATCTGCTGACGATTGCCAACGAGTCGCGAGTAGGCGCGGCGGAAGCTGAGCTGAAAGCGGCGCAGGCACTCTATCAGTTGGCGGTTGACCAGGAGACTGCGGGGCTTGCGCCCCAGATCGATACGCTGCGAGCGCGAGTACAGTTGCAAACGCAGCAGTCAATCCTCATCCAGGCGCAGAACGATCTGGAGAAACAGCGCATTGCGCTGGCGCGAGTGATTGGACTGCCGGTGCAGCAGAAGTTCAGGCTGGTCAACCGCGTGCCCTATCATGCGCTGCCGGAGACGGAGGTGGCGGACGCGTATGAGCGGGCGCTGAAAACGCGTCCGGATTACCAGGCGGCTTTAGCCTCGTTGCGGGCGGCGCAATACAGCCGCCAGGCGGCATGGCAGCAAAGGCTGCCGTCGCTCGGCATAAGCGGGGATTACGGAATTCTGGGCTACACTCCCAGCGCCCTGGCACCCAACTATACGTTCGCGGCGACGCTGGCCATTCCTATTTTTCAGGGCGGCAAAGTGGAAGCCGATGTTGGGCAGGCAGACGCGATCCTGAAAGCACGGCAGGCACAAGTGGATAATCTGCGGGCGGGCATCGAGCAGGACATTGAGGACGCGCTGCTCGATATCAAGGCTGCCGCGCAGCAGGTTGAGGTCGCGAGGACAGGATTGGATTACGCTCAGCAGACGCTGGAGCAGTCGCAGGACCGCTTTGCCGCGGGCGTGACCAACAACGTGGAAGTGATCCAGGCGCAGCAGCAACTGGCGTCGGCCAACGAACAGTTCATCGACAGCTTGTACGCCTACAACATCGCCAAGGTGCTGCTGGCGCGCGCGATCGGAACTGCCGAGGAGGCAGTAAAGCAATATTTGTCGGAGCCGGGCAGCGTGTTGCCGGCGAATCCGGCGACGCCGACACCGGGAACAGTTCCGACCCCTTCGCCGAGTGCTTCCGGAGCGATGGGAGAAGTTCGCGGACAGGTGGGGCAGCCGGCGGACAGGGAGGCCCTGGTTAAGTGAATGGCTCAGTGGCCGGTGAAGTCGATTTGTTGGTTACGTGCCGCCGGCTAAAGCCGGCTCGGGGTGAAAAATAGACGGCGTGTCGGCACGACTGAAGTCGTGCCCTGACACAAGGCTTTCGGAAGCCGAGTTTTTCAGTGGCCGGTGAAGTCGATTTGTTGGTTACGGGCCGCCGGCTAAAGCCGGCTCGGGGTGAAAAATAGACGGCGTGTCGGCACGACTGAAGTCGTGCCCTGACACAAGGCTTTCATAGCAGGGTTTTTCAGCGCCGTGTGAAGTCGTGCGCGGTTACAAAGCGTGGTGCCGCCGGCTGAAGCCGGCTCAGGAAGAAAGGCGGCCTATCGGCACGGCTGAAGCCGTGCCCTGATACAAGGCGTTCATAGCAGAGTTTTTCAGCGCCGTGTGAGGTCGTGCGCGGTTACAAAGCTGCGGAGAACAAACGGCAGCGCTGCGATAGCTGCCGGTCATCAGCAACATGAACCATGCGGAGAACAAATGAGTCCGACCACAACCGAGCCAGATGAAATAAAACATCCCGAGCCGCAGGGCGAAACCCACGACGAAAGCCATGCTGCGGAGCTGCGGCAGCGGCCCGAAGACCGTCGCGGCACGTTTCAGAAGCACCCTGCCGCGAAGCCCATTGTTTTCCTGATAGCCATCGTGGCTATCGTGCTGGTGGGCTGGTTCTGGTGGGAGAGCCGGCAGTGGGAAGACACGGATGACGCGCAGATTGACGGTCACATCTATCCCATCAGTGCGCGCGTGAACGGGCAGGTCATCAAGGTGAACTACGATGACGGCCAGGTGGTACGGCAGGGCGACGTGCTGGTGGTCATCGATCCCACGGACTACACGGTGGCGCTGGAGCGCGCCCGGGCCGATTATCAGGATTCGCAAGCCCAGGCCGTGGCCGCGCATTATGGAGTGCCGGTATCGAGCGTAGGATCGTTCAGCCAGATTCGCTCCGCCAGCGCCGACATGGCGTCTGCGCAGGCCGGAGTAGCAGCGGCGCAGAAGCAGGCCGAGGCCGCGCAGTCGCAGATTACCGAAGCCGAAGCGAACGCGGTGAAGCTGAACAAGGATGTCGAGCGCTACCGGCAACTGCTGGGCAAACGCGAGATCTCGCAACAGCAGTTCGATGCGGCTATCGCGGCCGCAACCGCTGCCAACGCTACCGTCGATGCGCGAAAGGCCGACCTGTTGGCGGCTGACGCTCAGGTGAAACAGGCGCAGTCTCGGATTGAGCAGGCCAACGCCGAGATCAAGAACGCCCAGGCCACTCCCAACACGGTAGCTGCGACCCAGGCCAGATCGCAGGCCGCGGACGCTCAAGTCTTGCGCTACAAGGCGGCTCTGGACCAGGCGCAACTGAATCTTTCCTACACAACCATCGTCGCGCCCGTCGACGGCGTGGTGGGAAAGCGATCCGTGCAAGTGGGCTCCAATGTCGCCGTGGGCCAGGACTTGTTAGCCGTGGTTCCGCTGAACGATGTGTGGGTCACAGCCAACTTCAAAGAGACGCAACTTACCCGCATGCATCCAGGGCAGCCGGTGAAGATCAAAGTCGACACTTATGGCGGCAGGAAATGGGATGGCCACATCTCCAATATCGGCGGGGCGACGGGGGCAATATTCAGCCTGCTGCCGCCGGAAAATGCCACCGGCAACTACGTGAAAGTGGTGCAGCGCCTCCCGGTGCGCATCGACTTCGATGGCAATGACAAGCCGGACTTCAACAAAGATGGATTGCTGCGACCAGGAATGTCGGTTGAGCCGGACGTCAAGGTTCGTTGAGGCTGGAGACAGGCTTCTTGCCCTCCGGGTTCTTGCGCTTTGCACTCGCAACCCGTGCAAGGGGTGCTATGGAGCCCGTTCTCGCCAGCTACTGTTTAACGACGACCTTAACCGGTGGATGATTTTTCCAAGAGTGGACCTCCTGAGAGCCGTATGCTGCTCAGAAGCTGTCCATCCAAGAAACCTTGAGGCGCAAGTTAAGGGACAAGAAAGGCGAGCCGAAAACTGGATTACGCCGCAGCGCCCTTACGGATAAAACTCCCCCCCTCGATTCATCGGGCAATCACCCGACAGTTGCACTTGGCTCCGAACGGCGCCCGGCTCCGGCGTTATCCGCCCGCCGGCTAAGGCGAAAGCTGCCAGACGGTTCCAGAGTTATTGGTTCCGCAGTCCGAAGTGGTCCCGTACAAGTTGCCACTGGGGTCGAGAGCCAAACTACCAGTCGTTCCGAAATACGTATTGGTACTGAAGTAGAGGTCTTCGTAGAGCCAGCCCCCACTGCCATACGAGGCCTTGAAAACGTAATTGTAGAAGCATGTTCCCCCGCCCGGATTCTTTCTACCGAGGCTGCGGGAGAACTCCTCACCGCCGCCTCCCGTGCCATATAGGTTGCCGGCAGCATCGATCGCAAGATTGGTCAGACTGCCGTACGGAAGGTCCTCGGGCAAACAGCTATGGTTGGGAAAATACTCATTGAAAGCCCAGTTGGAACCTGACTTTTCCAGGGCGAAGATTGCGCCGCCCCCAAAAAAGGCTACGATCCCATAGAGATTACCCGCGCCATCCTGGACCAGAGCACTTGGGTCGTACCCGTCTCCCCGGTAGTCGCCACTAAAAGCATGGACGATGCTCTCCGTCCATTGGCCACCCGAAGACGTCAGCTGGAAAACAACTCCATCTCCGAGGACACCGCCGCTATCCGCAACTCCGTAGAGATTGCCGTCGTTGCCTGCCAGCACCTGGGTTGGAGTGCCGCCGTCGTTACCTCCGGTGAAGCTGTACAGCGTGGTTTTCGTCCAGCTTCCGCCTGATGGCGAGAGTTCGAATACGGTACCTGTACCGTCAGTTCCGCCAGTCGTTGTCGTGCCGTATAGGTTGCCTTCCTGGTCATATGCTGAGACATTGATAACGCCCGAGCCGTCAGCGTCACTGGTGAAACGATAGGGCACGTTTTCGTTCCAATAACACAGGGAGGTTTTGCAGACCGTCGGTTGAGGCGTCAGATTGAAGACGACTCCGCAGTACAGGCTGCCATCGCTACCGCAGTTCTGGATGCCTCCCTGCCCGCCGCCGTAAAGAGTTCCGTTTCGGCCTAAGATCACGCCGTCCGGCTGTCCCCCGTTGTTACCTCCGAAGAAGTTGAACAGCGGATCCAGCAGCCACCCGAGATGGTGAGAGAGCTTGTAGGCAAAACCGGCGCTGTTGTTGCCGCCGTTAAGCGTTGTTCCGTACAAATTCCCCGCGCTGTCGATGGTCACGCCGGATGGGTCCGGGGATGACCCCGCTTCTTGCTGGGTGAAGTTATAGAGGACCTGTAGCTTTCCTCCAGGCTCAAAGCAAATGGGCGAACCGCCGCTCCCATCCATGGTGAACGATTCCGAGGGAATTGTGCCCACGCTGTTGGCGTAGGCCTGCGACGGACAGCCTGGAGATTCGCAACCGACTCCGCTGTTCTCGTCCCAGTAGACTGGATCGCCGCTGGGAACGCTGGCGTTTTGCAGGTTCACCCAGTACGTACCAGGATTCAGATTCGGACCATTGAAGCTGGTGCTGACCGCGCAGACATTGTAGCCAAGCTGGTTGGCTGTGCAGCCATTCTGAGTGAAATTCACGAACTGATCAAAGTAGCTGGTGCCGCCGTTCGGGCTGGAGGTGATGGAAACCTCGGCCGAGGTCAACGTATCGCCTGGTAATAACCAGGCCCCGAAAGTCATACCGTTGACGCTCCCGCCGCCGCCCAGGGTGATCGTATCGCTGGTAACAAATCCGAAGTTAATCGTCCATGCATCCACATTGCCGTTGATGGGACCATTGTCGTAGATAAGGCCCTGTGGCGGGCCACTACCAGCGCCTTGGCGCGCCAGCGCTGGCTCTGGCCGCGATGCCGGTCGATTGGCCGGATGGGCGAGTCGCTTCGCGAACTGCGGAATTCTTGCTGCCTGAACCGCAGTTGGGGGAGCGGAATTTTGTGCGGGCATGGGAAGCACAGCCGACGTTATCAAGAACGCGGCGACACCTGCCAGAACGATTGTGCGAAAGAGAGAGATGAGACGTTGCGCTTGGCTTTGCATCGGCTTGTGCTCCTCGCGATGGGCTGCAAACGTTCGGGGACCCAGAAGGAATGTTTGCGATCGGGCACCGGGGAGAGGGAGAGACGTCTGCTCTGGCTGGCCGGCTGGCTGTGAATCGTCAGGGGCAGAAGAAAACGCCGAGAGTCCTCTCGCGAGATACCCGGTGGGATTCTACAACTGCCAGGGAAGCGTTCGCCAGATGATTTGTGCGCAGGGCGAATGAGAGTGAAAACGCCATTCGGTCAGGCGCTGGCTTTGGTGCTTATAACATTTTGACACCGCGACAACCGGTACATTCACGCTAACTAGCGGCCGGAGTACAAAGTCGGAGTCTGGAGTGCAAACAGCTTCTTCGCGAAAAGTTTCGCAGTGTTTCAAGTGGATGATGTTCGACAACCAGCGAGAAATCTCCATTGCGCTAGGAAGCGCATGAGCCTCGCGCCTTTTCGTAGGCGCGAGGGATTCCTGCTTTCTTGATGCTCCGGGGAGGCACTGTCCAGAGCTTGGACGCCGGGTAATTCCTACCGTCCAAATCCTGGACAACCCGGTAATTGCTACAGCCTCGATAGTTTCAAATCGGGAATTATTATCGCGGTATTAGAACCAGGGCCTACCCCAATACACAATTTCAGTCAACAATTTCGGCAATTCCTGTCATACTCTCAGCACTGCGCCATGATGAGTTTATGAATTTCTCTACCCTACCGAACCTGATTGCTCTGGCCATTCTGGTGGTGGTGTTTTGGGCAATCTCCCGTAAAGCCGTCGGCGAAGAGGTACACCTGTGGCTGATTGGCTGGGCGCTCGTACTGGTGCATTTCGCCGCCCAATTTACGGCTACAGCTAGCGGGCCATGGGGCGTGGTAGCA
This sequence comes from uncultured Acidobacteriaceae bacterium, assembly GCA_963849815.1. GTDB lineage: Bacteria > Acidobacteriota > Terriglobia > Terriglobales > Acidobacteriaceae > Bog-257. The sequence goes on from CAWKIR010000018.1 coordinate 236,156, forward strand.
ACGTCGATCAGCCTGGACTCGTTAATTCTGGCGAGCGTTGCGTTTCTGATTTCCGTCTCGGCAATCGCCTCGAATCGCCAGCGCAAAGTGTATCTCGCGGTCGCTATTGCCATACCTGCCCTGGCTTATACCAACGGAGCAATCCTCGGAAATGTCCACCTGAGCTATTACTACGTCTGCGCAGCGATTGGGCTTCTGGCTCCCTTGGTGTTGTTATGGAGCTACAACCAGCAGGGCAGTCTTTACGCGTTGGGCGCTACAGTGGCGGCCGCCGCGGCAAGCGGGACAGCGGTGTGGGGTATAGCTCGCGGTATGCCGGAACTGGGCATCACGGTCATACTTGCCGCCCTCAACTTTGCCACCGCGATGCTGTATTGGAACCATCACAAGCGCGGCACTGCGGGAGTTCTGACGGCGGTCTGTGGATTCGTGTTATGGGGAGCGGTGTTTCCCGCCGCGGTTTTACTCCAGGTCTTTGCGTCCTCGGTACGGGTTGAATCCGAGGTCTGGAACATTCCCAAGTACCTGGTCGCGGTGGGTATGATTCTCACTCTGTTGGAAGATCAAATCGAGCGAAGCACCTATCTCGCCTATCATGATGAGCTTACGGACTTGCCGAACCGGCGGCTGCTGGAAGACCGCCTCGATCAGGCCCTGGCTCAGGCCAGCCGCACCAGAAGCAAGGTTGGTGTGTTTGTGCTGGACCTGGATCATTTCAAGGAAGTGAACGATACCTTCGGCCACAGGGTCGGCGACTTCGCTTTGCGGGAGGTCGTCGCCCGGCTCGGGAGTCGCATACGAGCGAGCGACACACTAGCACGTTCGGGGGGCGACGAATTCACCATCATCAGCCAAGTGGAAAATGCGGAGGGAGCCCGGGTACTGCATTCGGCCCTGGAGTCTGCGCTTTCCGATCCGATTGTCGTCGAAGGCAGACAAGTGCGAACCGGACTGAGCATCGGGCTGGCGCTTTATCCCGATGATGGCAGCGGCCCAGACCAACTTCGCGCGGCTGCCGATCGCGCTATGTATGCGGCGAAAAGAGCCTCCCGCCCCTCGGAGGCGGTGGGTGCGCTGCCTCAGGCTTCGTGCTAGGACTGCCTCATAAATGGTGCATATTTTCACCCATGGGCTAAGGGGCAAGACGAAGGGTCGGAGCAATCCCTATGCCGTGCACCTAGGTGGTAGTAGTAAATGACTTCCTTCGAGATGTGCAACAACTTGCCACTTTCCCTCGGGACGCTTTCGAAAACGTGCTGAAAAGTAAGCACTTGTGGCGTCCCACATTGGAATCCAAAGTGCACTGTCAAGGTTACTTCGTCTGCTGTCCTGATTTGGCCCTTGCGTGGACAGCTGGCTGAGCCATTTCCAAGTACCCTAGGTGAGGCGACTATGAGGAAGATTGCGGCCGTGCTTGTTGTGGTTCTGGTGGGCGCTCTAGCGGGCTATGCCCAGACCTGCACACAGACAACTCTCAACAACTACCTTGGCTCCGGCTTTTCGTGTACGGTCACTGACCAGACGTATTCGACCTTCAATTACACATCTGAGTCGGATCCCAACGGGTTTGCGCCTCCTGCGAGCGCCGTCACGGTAACTCCCATCACCACGCCTGAAAATCCGGGATTGCAGTTTACCGCGGGCTGGTACGCCTCCACTACTTCTGGTGTGTTGTCGATGGATTCGACATTCGAGTGGAATGCCACCAGCATTTCGCCGATCACCGACCTTAGCCTTTCCATCGCCGGCGTAGGTTTTTCAGGAACTGGCTCGATTAATCTTGACGAAACCGCCTGCCTGGGGGCCGTACTGCCTGCTTGCAGCGGCGGCACCATCGTTACCCTCAGTGTTTTCGATAACTCGAGCGGAAGCCAGCTGTTCGACCAGGTCAACTTCGCGGGAGTGAATGAAGTCTCCGTCGAGAAAGACCTCCTGATCACCGCCGGCACGAATGGAAGCGCTGAAGTTTCAGTAATTACCGACCAGTTCTCCGAAGGCTCCTCCACGGTCCCAGAGCCCGGGACGTTGGGCATGATGGGAGCCGGAATCGTCGCGATTGCTGGATTTGCCCGTCGCAAGTTTAACCTGTAGTCGAGTCTTCTCACTTACAAGGACCCAGAGCCGGAGCGAAAGCTCCGGCTTTTGATTTGCAGCCTCCGGCCGATGTCTTAGATGTGGTACGTTAGATTTTGCCGGAGGAAGACGTGAAGAAATGGGTTTTCCTGGTTGTCTGGGCCCTCGCTCCCGGGTGGCTGGTTTCGGCTTCGGCCAGCGGGCAAACCACCTCCTTTGCAACTCAGTTTTACGGAATGTGGCGTCCCTACCCGCTCGGTAGTTCCAACACTGGTTCAATTCGTTACGAGTTTCGTCACAACGCCGCCACCGGCAAGGACGAAATGACGCTGACACGCACTTGTCCGGGCGAATATCGGACCACCACCGCTAAAGTAGTCTCTCCCGTCGAGATTTCAGAAAATAACATTCACGTGCTCAAAGGCGGCTCTGACGCTCAGCCGGGCGAAGCCGATGCCATGTGCAGGGTCAGCGTTGGGGCGGACGTGATGAGCTACACCATGTCAGACAATGGCACTCGGGTGACCATCACTAATCCGGGCGGCAATCCCGACATTCTGGATCTGGTGCGCCAGGATGGGACGAATGGCGACGTGCTGCCCACCAACTTCTACGGAAGCTGGTTATTACCGTCGTTCGACGACAAAGATACCCGGGTCCAGATAAGGCTTGTGTTCTATAACAACGCAGACAGTAATACCAGCAGTGTGCGGCAAGTAATCAGCTGCTCCAAAGGTGACAACTCGCTGCTTGCCCAGGTGGATTCGGCGATCACCGTCGGCAATGACCAAATCACAATTCTGGATACCGCTGCCCACGAGGAACGGGATGGATTGTTCACCTGCAAGGCGACCCTGGCCGCCGGAACCTTGCATTACGTGCTTTCCCCAAATGGCGCGATCATGACTTTATCCAAACCAGGCGAAAAGCCGCTGGTACTCACGCGGGAGCACTAAATGCCTCGCCGGTTGCTTGGTTTCGCGTTGTGCTTGTTTCTGGTTGCGGCCCCAGCGAGCCTGTCGGTGCGGCACCAGGCACAGGCGCAGCAGCTTACGCAACGGCTCATCCTGAAGGATGGTTCCTATCAGGCAGTGCAGAAGTATGAAATGCAAGGCGATCGGGTGCACTATCTCAGCGCCGAACGCTACGAGTGGGAAGACATTCCAGCGTCACTCGTCGATTGGGACGCCACGAAGAAATACAACGACGCGCTCACCAGCGGTAAGCTTCGTACCAAGATCATAGAGACGCCGGAGGAAAAGGAAGAGCGCGAAAAAGAGGCTGCCAACTCGCCTGAAATTGCGCCCGGATTGAAACTTCCAGGAAGCGGTGGGGTGTTTCTGCTGGATGTGTTTCAAGGCAAAGCTGAGCTGGCGGAAATCGTGCAAAACGGCAGCGAGGTGAATAAGAGCGCCAAGAAAAGCGTGCTTCGGGCTGCCATCCCCTTATCCAGCAATAAACGGGCGTTCGAGATCAAGGGCGAGCACGCGCAGGTCCAGTCGCACCTGCTGCGTCCCACCCTCTACATCGACATTGACGAGGGCGCGCAGAATGACGCCGCGCTGGCTGACCGCTTCCGCGTAGTACGAACCGCGGTGAAGAAGGACGCGCGCGCGATCGGCAACGTGAAGATCACCGTCGGAGGCAAAGTCAGCGAGCAACTCAGCTCCCTTCCGGTCAGCGTCTCCAAGCTAGGAACCGGACAGTGGATAAAGCTGACACCCAGCCAGGACCTGGCTGCCGGCGAGTATGCCGTCGTCGAGATGCTGACCCCAACCGAGATAAACTTGTACGTCTGGGATTTCGGCGTCAACCCTAGCGCGCCAGTTAATCCGAATACCTGGCAGCCAGTTCCGGCGAAATGACGGGCAGCCGTTGATTCCGTAGACAATCCGGGTAGACTAGGTGCGGGGGGACGAGGACAACGTGGGCTCATTTGGCGAGCGTCTGCGTCGGGAGCGGGAGATGCGCGGCGTCTCTCTGGAAGAGATTGTCGCGATCACGAAAATCGGACGCCGTCTGCTGCTGGCGCTGGAGGAGGAGCACTTCGATCTGCTTCCCGGCGGAATCTTCAACAAGTCTTACGTCCGCGCCTATGCCAAGTGCGTTGGCATTAACGAGGACGAAGCGGTTGCCGAGTATATGCAGGCGGCGAATGAAGCTCCGCCTGATACTCGCGTCATCGCGCAACAACACGCTTCCATTCATTCCAACCGGCCGATGGAGCGCTCGGGTTTCCCGGTTCTGCCGGTCCTGATCCTGGTGGTCGTGATCGCCGGAGGAATCGGCGGCTGGAAGGTTTATCAGGACCACCAGACCGATCGCGAGAAGCGAGCCGCAATACCGGCGAACCCAGAAGTGTCGCAACAGCCGGCGAATACGCCCGCGCCGGTCGTCAGCGGCGCCGGATCTGCACCGAACCAAGCTTCCTCAGCGCAGCCACTCCAGACTTCGCCGATGAGCCCTGCTGCGACGCAGCCCGCATCGGCTGCCGGCGCGGCCGTTGTGCCGCCTCCAGCAACTGCGGCGGCGGAGAAAGTATCCACGGAACGGGAAAGCTCTTCCGCCAACCCACCTGCCGGAACTCCGTTTGAGGTGATCGTTCGCCCCAAAGACAGCGCTTGGGTGTCAGTCAAGGCCGACGGCAGCTATGTGGTGCGCGGCATCATCAGGCCTCCAGATGTGAAAACCATTCATGCCAGCAGCCAGGTCGTCTTCTACACTGGTAATGCGGGCGCGGTGGAAGTCTCGTTCAACGGCAAGAACGTTGCTCTGACGGGCGGCCCCAACGCGGAGCAGGTGCTGGTCTTTGACTCGCGCGGTGTGGTTCCGGCTGCGCGCTCGAAGCCGCCTGCGCCATGAGGGATCCCAGTCGCGATGCAGCCGCGCAAACACAAATGAAAAACGTCGGCGAGAATGTAGTTCGCATTGAAGCGGAGGCCTTGCGCGCCCTGGCCGATCGCCTGGCCGGGCCGATGTCCGCCAGCTTCGACCGCGCGGTTGAGTTGCTGTACGGCTGTGCCGGACGCGTCATTGTCACCGGCATGGGCAAGAGCGGAATCATCGCGCGCAAAGTTGCTGCCACACTTACTTCCACGGGAAGCCCTGCTCTGTTCCTGCATCCTGCGGAAGCCATGCACGGCGACCTGGGCATGGTAGTGCGCGGCGATGTCGTACTGGCGCTCTCGGCCAGCGGCGAGACTGGCGAGATCCTGCAAATGCTGGCCACCGTGAAGCGCCTCGGCGTGCCGCTGATCACCATGACCTGCGACGAATTGCCGGGTGCGCGAGTGCTCCATCCTTCTCCACAGGAGAGCGTGGGTCTTTCCACCCTGGCCCAGGCCGCCGATGTTGCTCTCGACTGCTCGGTCGCCGGTGAAGCCTGCTCGCTAGGCCTCGCGCCCACAGCATCCACCACCACCATGCTCGCCTTGGGCGACGCGCTGGCAGTCGCACTCTCCGAGCGCCGTGGCTTCAAGGAAGAGGACTTCGCCAACCTGCATCCCGGCGGCAAGCTGGGCAAGCGCTTCGCGCGCGTCTCGTCGCTGATGCACACTGGCGACGCCGTCCCTCGCGTCGGGCCCGCAACTCTCATGGCGCAGGTGATCTATGAGATGTCGCGCAAAGGCTTGGGTATGACGACGGTGCTGGAAGGTGACAAACTGGTCGGCCTCATCAGCGACGGCGATTTGCGCCGGCTGCTGGAACATCGCGGCAAAGAGGTGCTCGACCTCACCGCCGCCGAGTGCATGACGCGCTCACCCAAGTTCGTCGGCCCGGAGATCTTCGCCATCGCCGCCCTCGACATCATGGAGCAGAAGAAGATCACTTCCCTTCCCGTGGTCGACGAAGCCGGGCGGCTGCAAGGCGTGCTGCATCTGCATGATCTGTGGGGCACGCAGATGCTGTGATCATTTATCTGAAGAGGTACCGCAAAATCGAGCTGCCGGCCAATAGCTGACAGCTTCCCTAGAACGGTATATCTTCGTCCGTGATCTCCGGTCCGCCGGAACCTGCCGACTGCGGAGCTTCGGACTCGGCCGTGCGCTGGTCGAAGCCGCCGCCGGATTTGCCTGCTCCCGAGCGGCGTCCGCTATAACCACCGCCTCCACCTTCGTCGCCGCCGCCCTCGCGTGCGCCGCCCAGCAACACCAGGTCATTGATGATGATTTCCGTCTTGTACTTCTTCTGGCCCGTCTCCTTGTCGTCCCAGGAGTCGCTGTGCAGGCGGCCTTCAATGTAAACCTTGTTGCCCTTCTTCAGGTACTCGGAGGCGATTTCGGCAGTGCGCTGGAACGCAACCAGATTGTGCCACTCGGTGCGGTCCTGCCAGTTGCCTTCTTTGTCTTTGACGCGGTCCGTGGTGGCCACGGAAAACCGTGCTACCGCCATACCGCTCGGGGTGTACTTCACCTCCGGGTCCTTGCCAAGATTACCGATGAGAATGACTTTGTTGACGCTCTTCGCCATGATGCCGCTCCTGTCTACAGTCTTGCTGCGGGTGGGATGAAGGCCAAATATAACAGATAGGCCGCTGCCGTCGGACAACCGGCGGTGGTGGTCGAGCGAGGCTGGTTACTACGAGGGCTGGCTACGCAACTCTGGAACGCGCGGTCGCCGGCTTGGCGACGGCCTTCTTTTTTGGGTTGCTCACCTGGCTGGCAACCACCAGAAACTTGTACTCTTCCGGCGATAGCTTCCGCTGTAAGAGCCGCTCCACTTGCTTAAAGAGCTCTTCGCTATGCATGGCTGGCACTCCAAACTTCAGAACGTGAGATGCCGGACCCTGGTTTTACGTTGGTTTACCCCAACGAAGCATTTGGCGGGATTGTACCTCTGAAAGACAGCCAATGGCAATGTTTCTTGCGCGTCAAACGCCCAAAACCAGCACTTTATGCTCCGGGCAGCGGGTCTGCGCCAGCTCCACCAGACGGCTGATCAACTCCGGCCCGTACTTCGCGTAGAAGTACAGCCCAGCGATCTCGCGCTCCTGAAGCGTCTTGTGGGGATAAACGGCGTTTTCGATCTGCGCCGCATGACGGGTGATGATCTCGCTCCGGCGCAGCTCAGCCTGGGCGGCGCGCTTCTCCAGCCGGTCGATCTGATAACGCATTTTGCTGGTCGCGCGCCTGGCGGCTTCCACCAGCGTAGGATCCAGCTTCTGCAACGAGCCGCTGGCGCGCTGCATAGCTTCTTCCACCGCACGGCGCGCCTGCTCGAAATCCTGCTTCAGCTCAGCCGGCAACGAGCGCGCCGCCATGCAGTCGCGAAGCTGGCATTCCCCGTGAAAAAGTTCCGGCAGATCGACCTGGTACTGGGTCAGCAGGCGCTCGATGCGCGGCTCAACCAAGGTTGCGCTCATGCGCGACACCATAGGCGTAACGCGCTCCAGCAGCTTCTGATAGACCACGGCGGCCTGAGCAAAATATGCCACCTCGGCCGGGCCGCCGATGTAGGCCAGCGTAGGCAGCCAGTAATCCTGAAGCACGGGACGCAGCAGCACATTGGCGTTGAAGCTTTCCGGCGTCGCCTGGACACGGCGTTGCAACTCCTCGCCAGACACAACTTCCCGCCCGATCTTGAACTGGCCGTTGGCGCGATGGATGGGAATGCGTGCACCTTCGACCAGCGCGAACAGCGGCGTCGACTCCGCCGTGACCTTTACCTGCTCGTGATATTTTTCCGCCTGCAATTCGCGATTACGGGCCAGCAGCGCATCATCAATTTCAGCGGTGCGCCGTATCGCGTCTACAAACAGCGGCGTTGCGATGCGGTGGAGTTCCGGGTCCGCTGGATCCAGCAGGATCAGTCCATGCTCGCCAAAAATGCGGGTGTAGAGCTTGGCATAGGCATTCGAAAACGACTCGCCCTCGGCGTAACTTTCACGCAGATAATCCGCCGCCAGCGATTCGCCCAGCAATTCCGCAGCTTGCCGGACTGCCTCATTCGTTCCTTCTGCAAAGCGAATGCTCGCAACCGGAGCGCCCTGGACGCCGCTGGTCGCAACCTTGAAGGGAGCCAGCTGGAAATCGTGCGTCAGCAGCAGCGACTGGTTCACTTCTGCCAGATCGTGATCTTCGCTGGCCAGCCAGAACACTGGCACGCACTCCACTCCCAGCGCCTCAACCTGCTTCGCCAGGGCAAGGGCCGACGCCACCTTGAACAGCGCCAGCAGCGGGCCTCCAAACAATCCCACCTGCTGCCCGGTGACCACCGCAAACGCTCCGTCACGCAGGCGCTGAATGTTCTTCAGCGTCGCCTCCGAAGCTCCCCAGGCGCGGTTCTGTTTCTCCAGCGCGTCGGCTACCGCGGCCTGCCGCTGCCCATCGCGCGGCACTGACTTGGCGAAAGCGGCGATGTGCTCGGCATCGGGCTGCGTAGGATAAAACCTGTGGATCGCGGGAGAATAAGAAAGGAAGTCGCTGAAGATGCGGGTGGTATGCGGAATGGCGTTGAAGGAGATGCAGTCGGGAATCACGCGATCGTCTCCCGGCAACAACAGCGCCGAGCGCCGTTGCAAGCAAACCAGGACGAGCAGTCCCTCGCGGCAACCTGGATCAACGCTTTGTGCATTCGCACCACGGTTATCAGACTAACAGGCAAACAAAAGGTTTGGATGATTCTCCCCAGGCAGGGATGCAGGAATCGGTCGGAAGGACGAAAAGCCCAAGCAAACTCTGCTTAGCTCCCAGTTTTGAAAGGGCATGGCTTTACAGGCCGCTGAAAGCGTCGCTCTCGAGGTGGTTTGTAACAGGGCACGACTTCAGTCAGGATTATCTACTTGACTCAAACTCCCCTCCATGCTACATTGTGCTAGATGAATCATTTGGCACGCTTTCGGGTTGATTTTACTGGCGATTTCGCAGCATTCGACTGCTCGATGTGCTTCTTTGCGGCACGCAACAGTTTCGGGTGGAATACATGCGCCGCCAGTTCGTCGCTGGTCATCTCGATTGGGCGCTTCTTACTCTTTGGCATGGTGACGCTATGACCTCCACTCCCGTTGATCTGATGACGCTGGTTGAGCAGTTTGGAACTGATGACAAGTGCCGCGAAGCATTGACGCACCTGCGCTGGCCGAAGGGCGTAACATGCCTTCGCTGCGGTCACGATAAGGTGACGCCAGTAAACGACCGCAAGGTGTATGACTGCAATTCATGTCACTACCAATTCTCTGTGACCGTGGGGACAATGTTCCATGACTCCCACTTGCCGCTCACTAAGTGGTTCTTTGTTACCTACCTGATGACCGAATCCAAGAAGGGCATTTCGGCCTCTCAGGTTTACCGGATGCTTGGCAAGAAGAGCTATAAAACTGCGTGGTACTTGTGCCATCGGATTCGTGCTGCGATGGCCGCTGCCCAAGATCGCCCCAAGCTGGGCGGCACGATAGAAGTTGACGAGACCTTTGTGGGCGGCCGCAATCGCGGCCACCAGTTTAAGCCGGGCAATCCAGCCTGCGAGAAGCAGGTTGTTATCGGTATCCGTCAGCGCGGCGGGGAACTTCGCTTCTTCCACGCCAGCGATGTTAAGAGCGGGACGCTGGCGAAGTACATCCGCGAGAATGTTTCGCAGAGCGTTGACGTGATTATGACGGATGAATTTGCGGGCTATCCGAAGGCTTTGCACGATGCTGGCGTGCTCTGCGAACACAAGACCATCAAGCACAAGGATGGTATTTACGCCGTTGGCGACGTGTACACGAACACCGTTGAGTCCGCATTTAGTTTGCTCAAGCGCGGGATTGTTGGAACATGGCATAAGATCAGCGCGAAGCATCTGCAAGCCTACCTTGACGAAATGTGCTTCCGGTTCGACAACCGCAAAAACCGCTTTCTGTTCCGCGACGCGCTTCTAAAGATGCTGGAAGCGGAACATCTTGAATACAAGAAACTAACCGCCGCCGCATAAATATCATTCGTCATCCGGCCTGTCAGAGACATCCTGAGAGACGCGGACTCCCGGTGTTATAGCTTGGCTCCGTTCCGGCAGCGGGCCCCCAATCGACCATATAATGGGAACTTGGAATGTCTGCCCTCTCTTATGTAACTCTGGGCCAATATTTATCTTGCCGTCTTCTGCTACGGTCATAAATCTAATCATCCTTCCAAAGTGCTCCAGACCGGAAGGGGTGACGAAATTACTGCCATACATCATGACACCAGGAACCTTGTTAGGGTTGTTGACAATTGCACTAGCGATCATTTTCATTGTCAGCGTTGCCTCTGGCAGCATCCTAGAGACGGCAACCGAAACGTCATTCATTCCGCTATTGTCATCCGCTCTGACTATTTTCCCATCTTGGATAATGACGGTTTTTGAAGAACCGTCGCCCATGGAAATGCTCACGCCCTCACAACCGAGACAGGAAACAATTTCCATTTGTAGGGCAGCGACCGGAAGGAACAAATGTTCTCTAAAGTTAGATACTTCCACGTTTTGACTTATATTCTGGATCGTAAAGAAATATTCTCGAAGATCAGCTCTCCATTTTATTCCGTCTACGACAATCCCATTCTTGTACGGGTGGTCGTGAGATATACGAATATCGTGCGCGAATTGTGGCCGTGGATATACAGGCAGTACTTGTTCTTTAGATATGCCAAGTGCAACCATCAGCCGATGACTGGCGTGCGGCAGGCGCGACCAGTCTTGATTTCCCTTCGCGTCCCATACCACAATAGTAGCCAGCATTAATACAAACGCGATAAAGAATGCTCCTATGATCCTTAGGAACCATCCGTCCTCTGTATGCCAGAGTTTTGAAAGCAGAGAAAACGCGGACAGTAAAATGAGGCCACAGCCGAGACCATATTCGCCGATACTGGTCACGCCAATCCCCAGCGCGAGGATGACACCAAATACAGGCCATCTCGCAGACAGATGCCACAACTTAGATGGGTGCTTGCCAACATCAGCCATCGCCGCGAACCACCGCCCAATCCACATCCATACCCTCCGTAAAAAATGGGGTTGGGGAACCGGTATATCCGCGTAATGTTTTGGAATCTCGCTACCCACGCACACTCCTGCCCGGCGGGATACAATCCTGTCTTGGCTTGATTGTGCGCCGTTCCCCCGTTTGAGTCAAGGGG
>CAWKIR010000019.1:0-140588 GCA_963849815.1 uncultured Acidobacteriaceae bacterium
ACGGTCAAAGAATAGAGGTCGGCCAGGGGTTGAGTTCGTGTGGCTCTGTTGACATCCGGACGTGAGGGGGCGCCGCCGTTCCAGGCTGCCGAAGAAGTCGCTCTTGGAAGTGTTTTGTAACAGGGCACGACTTCAGTCGTGCCGATAGGCCGCTTATTTTTGTCATCCCGAGCGGCCTTCAGGCCGCGAGCGATCTGCTGTTCCGACTTTTTCAGGGGCCGGTTTAGGCACGCCGTGATGTCGTCTGAACAAGATCAGCGTTAGTCGCCGAAGGGGTTACGCCGGGCCTCCAAGCGGACTATAATGGCCATTGGAGTTTTGCCTTGACCCATCCCGCCAATAACGCCTCCGCGGAAAGCTTCGATCTGAAGCCCAGCGTCGCTACGCGTGCCGCCTGGTCACGGGCTGGCAACTCCCGCCTTTCGACCCGCGCGGAGTCCCGCCTGGCACCCTGCATGGTTCGCCCAATCTCTTTTCCGGCGACTAGCCTCCTGTTTTCCCGTATCTCCCGCGTTGTGTTCAAGTCCAACCAGATTGCACTCGCGGGCTGACCAAAGCTCCGGTACATAACCGTGCCGCAAGCCTTTCGGAGGAAAACATCATGTCCGCTAATACTCTTGTTCCTGTTGCCGGTCCTCACATCAAGACCGCTCTGCCCGGGCCCAACGCCCGCCGCGTTCTCGAAGGCGACGAGCGCTACATTTCGCCGTCTTACACTCGCTCTTATCCAATGGTCGCCAAGCGTGGCCGCGGTGTCATCGTGGAGGATGTCGATGGCAACGAGTTCCTCGACTTCTCCGCCGGCATCGCCGTCACTTCCACCGGACACTGCCATCCCGAGGTAGTCGCCGCCATTCAGAAGCAGGCTGCCGAACTCATTCACATGTCCGGCACCGACTTCTACTACGAGAGTATGGTCACGCTCGGCGAGCGCCTGTCGCGTATCGCTCCCATGAAGGGGCCGCACAAGATCTACTACGGCAACTCGGGCGCTGAGGCCGATTGAAGCTGCGCTGAAGCTGGCGCGCTATCACACCAAGCGCCAGAACGTCATCGCGTTCTACGGAGCGTTCCATGGCCGCACCATGGGCGCGTTGTCGCTGACCGCGTCCAAGCCGCAGCAGCGCCGCCGTTTCGCGCCGCTGGTTCCCGGCGTAACCCACGTGCGCTATCCCGACATCTATCGCGGATGCGTCGGCGGAAGTCCGGACCAGGCCATGGCCGACGCCTACGCACTCGGCTGCGCCCGCTTCATCGAAGAGAAGCTCTTCAAGACCACTCTACCTCCCGAGGAAGTGGCCGCGATCTTCGTCGAGCCCATTCAGGGCGAGGGCGGCTACGTGGTTGCGCCCACGGTCTTCATGCAGGAGTTGCGGCGCATCTGCGATCGTCACGGCATTCTGCTGGTGGCCGACGAAGTCCAGTCCGGCGCGGGCCGCACTGGCAAATGGTGGGCCATCGAGCACACCGGCGTTGAGCCCGACATCGTTTGCAGCGCCAAAGGCATCGCCAGCGGCATGCCGCTGGGCATCATGATGTCGAAGGCCGAGATCATGGATTGGGTCCCCGGTTCGCACGCCTCCACCTTCGGTGGCAATCCGGTTTGCATTGCGGCTGCCATGGCGACCATGGACGTTCTTGAGCGCGAAGCCATTCACAACGCCGAAGTCGTCGGCCGTCACATGATGGATCGCATGGCCGAGTGGCCGCAGAGTGTTGATCTGGTCGGCGACGTTCGCGGGCGCGGCCTGATGATCGGTGTCGAAATCGTCACCGATAAGAATGCCAAAACGCCGGGCGGCGCGGAACGCGATCGCATTGTCGAGCAGGCCTTCGAACGTGGCCTGCTGCTGCTGGGCTGCGGCCCTAACACGGTTCGCATTTGCCCGCCGCTCATCGTCACCAAAGAGCAGGCAGACATCGCGATGGATATCCTCGAAGAGTGCATCGACATCACCGCCGGCAAGCCGCACATTATGAAAGCAACTACCGGCAAGCAAGCCGGCGCGTAGAGGGCGGTCGCAGTGCGCAAGCCTGCGCGTGTTGTATTGACGGGAATGCCCCGCCCTGGCCAAAAGAAGGCTAGAACGGGGCACCCGAACTTTTCTTTAAGTGTCATCCTGAGCGGAGTCGAAGGACCTCTATCGCGCTTCCGTCCATCCATCACGCTTCTCCGCAGATCATCCGCGCTGAATTGCGAAACGTCTTGACTGAGGACTACACTGCCTAACGCTATGATCCGATATATCCGAACTACCCTCGCTCTGTTCGTTGCGTCCACCGCTCTGCTGGCAAACGCCCAATACACCGACCGCGCCGCCATGAACGATCTCGGCGGTCCGAAGGAATTTGCCGCCCGTCGCACCGAACTCGCCGCCAAGCTCAAGACCGGCTACGTCCTGCTCTTCGCCAAGACGCAGGAACCTCCGGCCGACTCACTATCGCGAGGACAACGACTTTTACTACTACACCGGGCTCTCCGATCCCGGCGCCATCATGTTCATGAATGTCGCTTCCGGCAACGACCATCGTTGAGCCGCAGCAGAGCCCGCGCGAGAGTGCAGGTCTATGGCGCCAACCTGCTCTCCATGTCCAAGGACGAGCAGAAGGACCTTGGGCTATACCAACGTGCGTGCCTTTATCGACCCTGGATTCGACACTTGAGCTTTCTGTTCGGCAGCGGCGTCGATAACGACCTCTGGGTGCGCCTCGGTTTTGCCGACAAACCCGATGGCGCTCGCTTTGAAACCGGCCGCGATTACGCTGCCGAATACAACAATCCCTACGGACAGGAACTTGCCCGGAGATCGCGATGCGCTCGTTAAGTTGCGCGAGCGCTATCCCGCCGCTAACTTCCGCGACATCACCGCCGCCATGGACGCCATGCGCAACATCAAGCGTCCGGGGGAGATCGAAGTCCTGCGCCGCAATGGCCGCATCAGCGCGCAAGGCGACGAGCAGGCCATCCGCATGGCCCATCCCGGCATGTACGAGTATCAGATCGAAGCCGAGGCGGCGTTCGTCTTTCGCAACTCCGGCGCGCAAGGACTGGCGTATCCGGCCATCGTCGGCGCGGGCCTGCATGCCAACACCTGGCACTACTTCTTCAATCGCAGACAAAATCGAGCCCGGCAGCATCGTGGTCTTCGACTTCGCCGCCGACCTCGACCACATGACCATGGACATCACCCGCACCTTCAACATCGACGGCAAATTCACCCCCGAGCAGGCCAAGTGGTACAACGTCGATCTGGAATGCCAGAAGGCCATCATCGCCATGCTGCAACCCGGCAACACTTACGAGCAGGCCCAGGCCGAGGGCAAGAAAGTTTTCGACCGCGAGGGCGTGGGCGTCAATGGTACGGTTGGCCGGGACACTTCGTCGGGCTCGCCACGCACGACGTCATGATGGCCAAGGGCCCCATCCTCGCCGGGCAGGTCGTCACGGTTGAGCCGATCGTCGAATTTCCCGACAAGCACTGGCACTTCCGCGTCGAGGACACCATCCTCATCACGCCCAACGGTCCGGAGGTCCTGTCGTCGAGCGTTCCCAAGGAAATCGGCGACGTGGAGAAGCTGGTGGGAACCTTGCCCGCGCCGAGCCGATAAAGTGAATCGCCGCATCCGCCGATGTCAGGAAGCGGTACCATAGAAGCGTTACGAGCAAGCTGTGATTAAAGTCTGGCTTTGAAGGGGACCGCCTTCAGGCGGTCCGCAAATGCGCGCAAATGAATGCGGCTTTAGCCGCTGAGGGACTTCGCTTTAACTTGATCAACGAGTCCCTTAAGAGTCCGGGAAAGGTCCACCGTGCCTGAATTACGTAAAGATCCCATCATTGGACGATGGGTCATCATCTCTACCGACCGCGCCAAACGCCCCTCCGATTTCGCCCGCGAGCCGGTCAAGATGAAGAATGGCTTTTGCCCATTCTGTGTGGGCAACGAAAGCAAGACTCCTCCGGAAGTGCTGGCCTATCGCCCCAATGGCGCTTCGCCTAATACCGATGGATGGACGGTGCGCGTGGTGCCGAACAAGTTTCCCGCGCTGGGGATCGAGGGCAGCCTGAACCGCCAGGCCGAGGGCATGTTCGACAAGATGAACGGCATTGGCGCGCACGAGGTCATCGTCGAAACCCCCGACCACGACTTGACCCTGGGCGATCTGTCGGAGAAGCGCATCGAAGATGTTTTCTGGGCCTTTCGCGACCGCATCGTCGATCTCAAGAAAGATCGCCGCTTCAAGTACATCCTCATCTTCAAGAATCACGGCCAGCTGGCGGGCGCAACTCTGGACCATTCGCACGGCCAGCTGATCGCTCTGCCTATCGTCCCCAAACATGTGGTCGAGGAACTGGAAGGCTCCAAGCAATATTTCGTCTACAAAGAGCGTTGCGTCTTCTGCGACATCATTCGGCAGGAGACCGAAGCCGGGGTTCGCGTGGTCGCGGAGAACGACAGCTTTCTCACCGTGGCTCCCTATGCGCCGCGCTTTCCTTTCGAGACCTGGATACTGCCCAAGCGCCACGAATCGGCATTCGAGAATTCGTCGTCGCAGGTGTATGAAAGCCTGGCGAAGGCCCTGAAGAATCTGCTCATGCGCGCCGACAAGGTGCTGGACAATCCCGCCTATAACCTCGTCGTGCACACCGCGCCCGTGCAGGAAGCCGCGATGGATTATTACCACTGGCACATCGAGTTCATGCCGCGTCTGACCAAGATCGCGGGCTTCGAGTGGGGAACTGGTTTCTATCAGAACCCGACCCCGCCGGAAGAGGCGGCAAGATATCTGCGCGAGGCCAAGATCGAGCTCGCGCAACCCGTCGCTGTTTCGTAGGCCGTAGAGCTGGCCTTCAGGCCAAGAACTGTTAGAGCTGGCTTTCGGCCAGCGTCAAAGCCACCCCTATACTTTTGTCATCCCGAGGAGGGCTTTAGCTCGACGAGGGATCGCTTTTCCGGGCCTTTCAACAAATTGTTCGCTCCGGCGGAACGAACGACCTTCTCTCCGACAGCCTCACCAACCCGCCTGATTTGGTATAAGCTTGAATCGAACGGCTCACCGGCGACTCATCCCGGCGATCGTCTGAAATCGTTCGCGCCACTCTTCGACGTTGACCATGACCAACCCCTCCGCCATCGGATCCCGCTCGCTGGAAAAGCGCACGCGATTCCTCAGCGGCCTCTACAGCGACCTCCTGGAGAACGGTATCCGCTACTTCTTCCCCGGCGCAACCCTGGAACGCATCTCGACCGGCACTGAGCAGATGCCGGGCCTGCTGGGCGCAGTCCCCAGCGGCGGCCAGGTGGAATTCGAATGGATGGGCGGCGGCTACTCTCTCAAATCTTCGTCGAATAAATTGTCGGACCACGAACGCCGTCTTCTGCGCAGCATCGGTATGGTGCTGTCGGCGCGCTATCAACTTCTCACCAACGAGGAACTGGCCGCGCAAAGCTTCCAGCTCTTTCGCGGGCTGCCGGAGGACCGCTTCATCTCTGCCTTCCTCGACCCCACACCCCATAGCAGCGCCGAGGCGATCGCCGAGCTTCCGGATCGCGTGGCTGACGCGATCGAAGTCCTGCGCACCAGCAGCATGAGCACCTACGAGAACCGCCGCATCGCTACCGGCGTGCTGCTCTTCGGCTCCATGCCCGAGCCTTGCCACGAGCCGCCGCGTACACCGAAGCGCGCCCTGCGCTATTCCCACCTGCTCACCAGCATTCGCAGCTTCCATCGCTTGTGCGACGGCCTGCGAACCATCGCGCTCGTCGACCAGAACGGCATGCTGGCGGAATTGGTCGACGTTCATGAGTGGGCCGAGCCTTATCGCGATATGCCGCTGGCCGTTCCACCGGCGGCCGCGTACGCGGACCACTGCCGCGCCACGCTTATGCGGCGGCCACATCTGCCTCATCCTTTCGCCCAACGGCGAGATCAAGATTTACTCCGACGGTGTCCCCGTCTTCCGTTTCATCGACGGCACGTGGCGCCTGGTGGACGCGCGTCATCGTTACGGCTTGTGGAAGAAAGCGATCGGCAACGCTGAACTGGCGGAACGGCTGTTCACCGTCGCACTGAACCTGATCGAGAGCCGCCGCGGTGCGCTCTTTGTTGTGCTCGACGATCGCGAGTCGGCGCGCGTGCTGGTGTCGCAGCCTGATCTGCTCGACAATCTCAATCGCGATAGTGCCGACGACGGTGTCACCAGCAAAGACCAGCTGCATTATCTGTTGCGTGACAAGAGCATCCTCGACGTCCCTTCCACCGTGCTGGAGAACATCGCTCGCATTGACGGCGCGGTGGTGCTTTGTCCCGATGCCAATCTGCTGTCCTTCGGCGCCATCCTTCACCATGATTCCACCGAAGAGGCCTTGAATCGCACCGTCGAAGGCGGACGCACCACCGCCGCCATCGCCGCGTCACGTTACGGCACCGTGCTCAAGATCAGCGAAGACGGCTTGATTTCGATGTATCGCGGCGGGCAATGCCTGTGGGAAATGTAAAGAGGCAGAGCTCACCTAGCTCTGTTGACATCCAGCTTGAAGGGGCGCCTTAGGGTTGCTGGAAAAGTCGATTTCTGCGAGTTTGAAGGGGCACACCTTTAGAGCGCGCCCTGAGCTTGCCGAAGGGTGCGCCATCACAAGCCCCTTGAATTTGTCATCACGAGGAGGCCTTTAGGCCGACGAGGGATCTGCTTTTGGGTTTCTTGGCAGCCTATTTAGGCGCGCCGTAAGATCGTCGAAACCCGGCGGCTCTAGCGCCCTTCATGGAGTCGACGCAGCTATTTCGCCGATCTGTCCTCACCCTGGCTAACCTCCGAACTAAACGAGAGCAGTTACAATCGAGGCAGTGACCAAGCATCAACCTGAGTTCGCATTCGACTTGACCGGCGGACAACTCGCCTTGAATTTCGCCAATACCGTCAGCCGGCGCCACGATCCCGGCCGCCGCAAGGAACACCTCGAGAGCTACGCCGACATCGTCTCCTTCGGCGTACAGTCGGGAATCATCTCCGCTAAAGATGCGAAAGAACTCTACGACTGCGTCGAGCGCCACGCCACCGAAGCCGTTCGCACCTTCCGCAAGGCTATTGCTATGCGGGAGGTGATGTACCGCGCCTTCTCGGCACTCGCGCAAGGCAAAGCGGCCAGCGTCGGTGATCTAGATCTCATGAATGATTTCGCCATCGAGGCGCTGCGGCGTCGCCGCCTCGCGTACGCCAACGGAGGCTACAGGTGGGAATGGAAGTCGGATGCCAAGCAGCCACTCGACCGCATTCTATGGGAGACAGCGCAGGCGGCCGCCGATCTGCTCACTTCTCCGGAGCTGCAGCTCGTGCGATTTTGTGAGGCTCCGGACTGCGAATGGCTCTTCCTCGACCACAGCCGCAACCGCAGCCGCCGCTGGTGCGACATGACCAGTTGCGGCAATCGCCAGAAAGCCCGCCGCCACTACCAGCGAGTCCACGAATAGCCAGGCTCCGTGGCCGCATTCCGCTCGCACGCAAAAAGGCACACCCGCACAGGTGTGCCTTTTCATTTCTGGACGCTGCTTAACGGCCGAAATACTTGGCGTTGCGTTCGGTGTACTCTTTCCACTTCTCCGGCAGATCGTCGAGCGCGAAAATCGCTGACACCGGACACACCGGTACGCACGCTCCGCAATCGATGCACTCTACCGGATCGATGTAAATCATTTCTTCTGCCGCGAACTTCTCGCTGTCCTTCTTAGGGTGGATGCAATCCACCGGACAGGCATCGACACAAGCCGTGTCTTTGGTGCCTATGCAAGGTTCCGCGATCACATAAGCCATAGAAAAGTGTCTCCTGAAGTCTCTCTCTGTTGGAGAATTTCGCTCGAAGCCGTGATATCGATACTATCAAAAACCGCGCCGTTATGGCATGGCTCCTATACGGGATGAGTGCCGGGTGCCCCGTTCTAGCCTTCTTTTGGCTAGGGCGGGCCACAGCGGCCAATCCATCACGTGAACTGCTCGTCTCATCCAACAGACGGCCGAAACGGGGCCCCTGGCAGAAGAAAACGAACTTAACTCAGGCGACGCTCGCAGGTTCGCGCTCGCTCGCCGGCTCATATTCCACAATGTAGCCCGCGATAGCGCTGGCCGCCACCGTCAGCGGGCTGGCCAGATACATCTGCCCTGGACCACTGCGGCCAGGGAAGTTGCGGTTCTGCGCGCTGATCACCACCTGGTCCGGACGTGTGGAAACTCCCGGCCCGGCGTTGATACAAGCGCCGCAACTCGGCTCAATCACCTGCGCTCCGGACCGCTCGAATATGTCCAGATAGCCTTTACGTACACAATATTCGCGCGTCTCTTGCGATCCGAACTGGAGATAGAACTTGCAACTCTCCGCCACCCGCCGTCCCTGTTTCAGGGCGTTGCTCAGCACCAGCGCGTACATGTCCATGTCTTCGTTCTTACCCGCGGTGCATGTTCCGCCGTAGGCAATCTCCACCGGCACCGGCGTGTTCAGCTCGCGGATGAACTTGCCGTTACCCGGATCACCCGGCGTCGCCACCATGGGATAAATCTCGGACGCGTCCAGTTCGATCACATGGGCGTAGTGCGCATCGGGATCGCTATACAGTCCTTCCACCAGCGTCTGCGCCTCGTTCTCGCTCATGCCGCGCCGCTCCATCAGGAACTCCACCGTCTTCTGATCGGGCGCAACGATGCCGGTGAAGCCGCCAATCTCGGCCGCCATGTTGGTCATAGTGGCGCGCTCGTCGACGCCTAGCGCCTCAATGGCTTCGCCGGAGTACTCGATCACCTTGGCCAGCGCCTTGCCCGAGCGAATGTATTCCATCGATAGCAGCTTGAGGATGAAGTCCTTGGCAGCGACGTTCTCGCGCCGCTTGCCGCGAATGATGACCTTCACCGACTCGGGGACTTTCACGCGTACATCTTTGGTGAACCACGCGTTGAAGACGTCGGTAGTGCCGATGCCAAAGGCGACACAGCCCATGGAACCGACGTGCGGAGTGTGCGAATCGCTGCCCACATTGAGCTGGCCGGGCAGAGCATAGCTCTCGGTGACGATAGAGTGGCAAATGCCTTCCGAGCCTTTGCGATCGCGCAGCTCGCCGTGCAGCTTGATGCCCTGCGCCTTGGCGAAGGCTTCCTGTTTCAGCTTCAACTGGCCGGCGAGATCGAGCAGGCCCATCTTGCGCTTCTCTTCCGAGATCACCTCGTCCAGGAAGGTAAGGTGATCGCGGAAAAACATGATGGTGCTGGGATCGGTCACCTTCGCATCTTTGCCCAGGAAGTGTTCGAAGAAGATCGAAGCCATCGGCGTGACGTACTCGTGGCTGAAGCGCAAATCGGTGCGGGCGAAGCCGCTGTCGCCCGGCTTGACCGCCTCCACGCCGACTTTGCTGGTGTCGTGCAGCATGTGCCGGGCGAAGATCTTCTCCGCGATCGTCATGGGACGTGGCTTGGTAGTGATCGGCGGCAAAAAGGCTTTGCCCTGCATGCGCGCGACATTGAAGGGGAACAAGCCGCCGTATTCGATGACCTGGCGCGTGATCTCGTCTTCACCGGCGGTGAAGTCGGCCAGCGGAATCTCTTCACCGCGGCGGATCTGGTCGATCAGCCCGAAGTCCGTGGAAGTCAGTACCCCGAGGTTCTGGCAATTCTGCTTGTAAATGCGCTCGATGTTTTCCGCGATCACCAGCTTGATGCCCGCACACATCTCGGCGTAGGGCGAGGCCTCGCGGCTGGAGCCTTTGCCGCGCCGCTTACCGCTGACTGCGCAGACGAAGCCGCCATTCTTCACGTCGTTGCGCTTGATGGGCATTTCGTTGCCGCACTTCAGGCCGAGGTAAGGGAACTCGCCCAGCGTCTCGTCGAAGAAGAAACAGATGTGCGCCGGCGTGATCTCGTCGGTGGAGATATCGTCGCGCAGCTTGGGATTGCGCTCGGGATGCTGCGTGTCCCAGGGCAGGTCTTCGCCCGCAAGCTGCCGCTTGATCAGTTCGGGATCTTCAGTGAGGAAAAGGATTCGCCCCTGCAGGCGGACCCTGTCAGGGCGCTTCTCAACGGTGCGGTTCAACAACGAATTGTTCACCTGACAATTTTACCGCAGTCACAAGGGCCTGTGACGAAGCCGAACGGGCGTTCGAGGTTCGTATTGCGGACCATGCCACGGTACGGGTTGAAGCCTGAGCCACGCAAGAGCATCAAATGCTGAAGCGCCCACAATGGCTAAGACGACGCTTCAGGAGGTCATCGACGGCGCTCAGGAGGGAGATGACAATGTTTACGGTTACAGGGATCACCGGGCAGGTCGGGAGCGCGGTGGCGCAGACACTGCTTGCGGCTGGAAAGAGTGTGCGCGGCATCGTTCGCGGCGCGCAGAAGCCCGACGCTGGA
Source organism: uncultured Acidobacteriaceae bacterium (assembly GCA_963849815.1). Classification (GTDB taxonomy): domain Bacteria; phylum Acidobacteriota; class Terriglobia; order Terriglobales; family Acidobacteriaceae; genus Bog-257. The sequence continues at coordinate 10,388 of CAWKIR010000019.1, forward strand.
CAGACGAGAGGTTGCGAACTTTTCGTTGCGGATTTGCACGATGCCAGCGCGTTGGGAGAGGCTTTCGCGGCGACCGAAGGGGTTTTTGTGATGCTGCCGCCGATCTTCGATCCGTCGCCGGGCTTTCCGGAGTGTCGTCAACTGGTTACCACCTTGCGAAACGCGCTGGAGACTGCGCAACCTCCCAGGATTGTCTGCCTGTCCACTATCGGCGCGCAGGCGACCCAGACAAGCCTTCTAACCCAGCTGCAGATTCTCGAGCAAGAATTGCGCGGGTTGCCGGTGATCGCGTTCCTCAGAGCCGCCTGGTTCATGGAAAACTTCGCATGGGACGTGACTCCGGCGCGCCAAACGGGCATCCTCCACAGCTTCCTGCAACCTTTGGACAGAGCGTTTCCCATGGTCGCTACGAGAGACGTGGGACGCACCGCGGCGGAATTACTGCTGGAGTCCTGGCAGGGACAGCGAATCATCGAACTCGAAGGGCCCGAGCGCATCACGCCGCTACAAGTTGCGACCACCATGGCGCATGTGCTCGAGCACGATGTGCGCGCGGAAGCTGTTTCTGGGGAAAGCTGGGAGGCAATCTTCCGAAGCCAAGGTATGAAGAACCCTATTTTTCGTATGCAAATGCTGGAGGGCCTCAACCAGGGTTGGATCGACTTCGAGGGTGGCAAAGCTGAGCCGAGGACAGGAAAGATTGACCTGGAAGAAGTCCTGCGGTCGTTGGCATCGAAGAAGAATTGATCGGCTCGCGGCGGGCACCGCGCTTAGATTCGAGTCCTCACGTACTCCGCCACTGATGGCAGCTTCTCCAGTCCGCGCCCGGCGAAGATCTCTTCGAAGTTCGTGATCAGCTCCTGATGGATGAGGCCGTTACTGGCGAGTACCTCGCGGCTGTCGAGCCGGAATGCCGAGCCATCGAAGCGCGTTACCGTGCCGCCCGCCTCTTGCACCAGCAGGACTCCCGCAGCCGTGTCCCAGGGATTCAGGTTGAACTCCCAGAAGCCGTCGTAACGGCCGGAGGCGACGTTGGCCAGATCGAGTGCAGCCGAGCCCGCGCGCCGCACTCCATGCGAACGCAGCGTGATCTGGTGATAGAAGTGAATGTTGGGGTTCTTGTGCCGCTTAAAGCTGGGAAAGCCCGTTCCCAGGATCGACTCCGCCAGCGCTTTAGTTTGGGAAACGTGAATCGGTTGGCCGTTCAGCGTCGCGCCCAGCCCGCGCTCCGCGGCAAACATTTCATCGCGAGTGGGATCGTAGAGCACGCCCACGGCAAGCTGTCCGTCCTGCCGGGCCAGCGCAATCGAGACGCAAAACACCGGATAGCCGTGAGCGAAATTCGTGGTTCCATCCAAGGGATCGACATACCAGCGATATTCCGCATCGACTTCACTGCGCGTGCCTTCCTCGGCCACGATGCCGTGTTCCGGCCAGCGCGTCCGCAGGCGCTCGACAATCAGCTTCTCCGAAGCGCGATCCGCCTCGGTCACCAGATCGACTTCGCCTTTGTACTCGATTTTCACATGGCGGGCGAGGTAGCCCATCAGAAGCGTGCCGGCCCCGCGTGCAATCGCTTCCAAATCTGGCAGGTAAGAGCTCATTGATCGGGGTTCACGGAATTGCCATTGTGAGGTGCAGCCTGGGCGCGCGGCTTGCGCTCGGCTTCTTCTGCGATGTATGCGATTTCGTGTTTGAAGATGAAAAGATTGGGTGCTCCTTCGCGCGTTAGCCGCACCATACGCCGGTCGTAATACTCAATCCAGCCGCGTACCACTTCTCCGTCCATCAGCTTGATTCGCACCGGACGTTGCTTCTCGCCCAGCATCTTGAGATAGGCCGCTTCCTGGCGAGTATCATCGGGAGGAGGAGTTCTGCCCTGGTGGTGATTGCCGTCGTTGCTGCCACGAAAGACCATGCGTCGATTCTACATGCGATAACAGTTTCACGGGTATGAAGAATCATTGAAGAATCATTCATGATGCAAGAAGGAGTAAGACGACCTGGAACCAGAAGTTCACGCGACCGCCGCTACAATTCTTAACAATATTTTGCGGTTTCAGACTGGCCTGCACCACGGCTGAACTGCATCATTCATAGAGTGGTGAACATCTATTTGAGTTGTCATAATGGAGATGATGAGATTTAACCGACGCGACGTGACCCTCTGTCCTCGAACGCGCCCCTTTTGTGGGCATGCGTCACTTTCCAGTGGCGTGCGGGTTATGACGGTAGGCGTTGAACTTATCGACTGACCCGACTCATGTTTCAGCACCTTCTTTTTTTACTTTCAGAATCCGTCACCCTCCCGGCTGCGCTATGTCTCTGCCTGGGCATGCTGGTCTATTTCACCCTGCATAACTGGCAGAAGGTCGGGGCGCTTTCGCGCAACCGTTCGCAATTGCTCTCAGTCGGGGTGGTGCTGGCAGCGGTCCTGCTCGTTTTGCAGCTTTCTCCGTCAGGTAGGGGACACAGCGGGAGTACCGCGAGCGATGATTTCTTTGCTGTCGCCAACCCCTCCGCGCAGGGGCGGGGCATGACCGCCGAGGCGCTCACTGCGGCCGGCCTGGCGGTGGTTGCGACCTATCACAATGACAATGCCCGAACTGGACAGAACGCGCTCGAAACGGTTCTGACGCCCGACAACGTGAACCCAGCGCATTTCGGCCGGCTCTATTCCTTTCCTGTAGACGGATACGTTTACGCCCAGCCGCTGTACATTCCGCAAGTCGCGGTCCCGGGAAATGGAATTCACAACGTCGTGATCGTGGCCACGCAACACGACAGCGTTTACGCCTTCGACGCCGATTCTCCAACTCCGGCGCCGCTGTGGCGCGTCAATTTTCTGGATCCCGGCGCCGGAATAACCACCTTATCGCCCGGCGATGTCAACACCAGCGACATTCTTCCGGAAATTGGCATCACCAGCACTCCGGTGATCGACGTGGCCAGCAACACAGTCTATGTAGTGGCCGCCACCAAAGAGAGTGGAGTGTTCTATCACCGGCTGCACGCCCTCGACATGACCTCGGGCGCGGAAAAATTTGGCGGCCCGCGCATCATTCAGGCGTCCTATCCGGGTAACGCGCAAGACGCCAACGACGGCGTGCTCACGTTCTCCTCCCGCTTTCAATTGCAGCGAGCGGCCTTGTTGCTTTCAAAGGGCAAAGTGTATGTGGCCTTCGCGTCGTACGGGGACTCAGGGCTCTATCACGGTTGGGTGATTGCTTTCGACTCGACCACCATGCGGCAAGTTGGAGCCTGGGTCTCCACGCCCAACGGCTACCAGGGCGGCATCTGGATGAGCGGCTGTGGTATTGCCACGGACAACGACGGCAGCCTCTACCTGTCGGTGGCGAATGGGCCCTTCGATGCCTTTGGCGAAGAACCCGGTTCGAATCTGAGCGACAGTGTAGTGAAGCTGAAGCCCGGCGCTCACGGGATCGCGCTGGCCGACTTCTTCACTCCCTTCAACCAGGCAAACATGGCGAAGGACGACCTGGACCTCGGCTCCTCCGGCGTCGTCGTGCTGCCTGATCAACCTGGTCCGACTCCCCACCTGGCGCTCACCAGCGGAAAGAACGGCCACATCTACCTGTTGAATCGCGACATTCTTGGCGGATATAGCACCGGGCTCAGAGGCAATCCGCAAGTAGTGCAGGAAGTGTCAGGCCAGTTGAGGCAGCAGATGGGAACGCCAGCCTACTGGAATGGACGACTGTATTTTGGTGCGGGAATCAGTCCGCACAAGGATTCGATCAAGGCCTTCGCGCTGCGCAGCGGAACCCTCTCAACTACGGCCGTATCGCAGACCGCTGCTATCTATCATCTGACCCGTAGCACCGTCAGCATCTCCGCCAACGGCAGCGGCAACGGCATCGTCTGGGCCGTGGACAGTGACGCGTACTACGACGCGCATCAGGGGCCTGCCGTCCTGCACGCCTACGACGCCAAGAACCTGGCGCGTGAGTTGTACAACTCAAACCAGCACTTCGCGCGCGACAACCCCGGGCAGGCGTCGAAGTTCACCGTTCCCACCGTCGCGGATGGGAAAGTGTTTGTCGGGACCGCCAACCAACTGAGCGTGTATGGACTGCTTCCGGCCGCCGGAAATTAGTGCCTCGCCTTACACGGACACAAGTCGCACCCATCTAAAGACGAACCGCAGGAAATCGTGCTCGGCAGCCATCCCAACTCGACCCGGTAATGCGATGATGGAGAGCAGGAAGTCCTGATGCGAATCAGCCGGGTAACATCCATCCACGCCTTGCTCTGGGTCACGCTGCTGTTCGCATCCGCGCCCCGCTTGTCGGCGCAAAGCCCGGCCTCGCCGCCGGCACAACATCGCGCCACCAGCACGCCTTACAGCGGCGACCTCTCCATTTTTGAGACGCCCGGCCGCGACGATCGACTTCACATAAACGGCGTGATGGACGCTCTTGCCATAACTCGCGGCAAGACCGTGGCCGATATCGGCGCCGGCTCGGGATGGTTTACGGTACGGGCTGCGCAACGCGTCACCGCCGCGGGAACGGTTTACGCCGTCGACATCAATCCCCAGGCCATCGAGTACATCGACAAGCGCGTCCAGAAAGCGAAGCTGCACAATGTCAAAATCATACTGAACAAGCCCGACGATCCCGAGTTGCCACCGGACAGCATTGATTCTGTGCTGATGCTGAAGACGTACCATGAGGTGGCCAATCCCGTGGTGTTACTCAGCAATCTGAGAAGCTCACTGAAGCCGGGCGCGCGGGTTGGCATCATCGATCGCGACGGCAATGGAACCGACCATGGAATTCACAAGGAGATCGTCCTCCGCGAGGCCGACCAGGCGGGCTATCGATTGCTGAAAGAGCATGACAACCTGGTGGTAGACGACGACATGGATTACTTTCTGGTGCTCGTGGTCAAGTAGCCACGCAGCCTGCACCCGGTAAACCCGCGGGCGCACCCATTTCTCTCGTTCTCCCGCTGGCAGAACCTTTCATCACAAGCCGACGTTACTGAGCGAGAGGACCGTTATTTAAGCACCTTCATCATCGGTGCCAAAAAATCCGATTACACTCCAACGGAACCGAAACCCCGGAGAGCTGCGGTATCACTCGCACCGTGTAATCGGTTGCAGGACGTGCGGCGGGCACGCTTCCGCTATAGTGGCAACCGCCAGCCAGCAGTCGCGTGCACTTCATTTCCACCCGCACTGGGCCAGCGCCGTCGATTCCCTCCGCAAACAGCTCAACTCGCACTGCGCTCGGTTCGAGACCGTTCAGAAAGAGGTCGACTTCAACCGCGTGGTGGTTCGCGTCGCTGGTCACCTGAAAGTCTCCAAAGCGCAACGAATCCCACTTCTGATCGATTGCGTTTCGCCAGTCGACCTCTTGCCGGCCTGCTGCGCCTTTGTTGGCGGCGCGCTCACGGTAGGCGGCCGCCGCCGGAAGGTAATGTTGCTCGGTGTATTCCCCCACGGCGCGGCCCGCGGAGAACTCTGGTGTCAGTCGCGCCATGCTTTCCCGCATCCGCTTGACCCAGGCGGCGGGAATACCGCTCTCGTCTCGGGTATAAAACTCGGGGACCACCTCCCGCTCCAGCAGGTTGTAGATCTCATCGGCTTCGGCCGCGTCCCAGGCGGGATCGTCGCCATGTTCCTTCCCGTCTCCCAATGCCCATCCCACCTCAGGCGTGTAAGCTTCCGCCCACCAGCCGTCCAGCTCTGACAGATTGATGCCTCCATTGACCAGCACCTTCATCCCGCTCGTTCCACACGCTTCCCACGGCCGCCGCGGCGTGTTGATCCAGACATCCACTCCCTCCACCAGGTGATCAGTCAGCAGCATGTCGTAGTCGCTGAGGAAGATCACATGAGGCCGTGCCTCCGGGCGCCGAATGAAAGTTATCCATTCGTGGATCAGGGCCTGCCCCGGACGGTCCGCCGGATGCGCCTTTCCCGCGAGGATGAGCTGTACCGGATGCTGAGCATTGGTCAAGATGCGAAGCAGCCGCTCGGGATCGTGCAGCAGCAGGTTGGGTCGCTTGTAGGTGGCGAAGCGCCGCGCAAATCCTAGCGTCAGTGCGTTGGTATCAAATACATGCTTCGCCGCCTCCACGTCGCTGGCCGGCATGCCCGAAGCGGCCAGCTGTCGCGACTCTCGTTCGCGAGCGTATTCAACCAGAGACCTGCTGGCAGCGGTGCGAAATTGCCAGAGTTTCGCATCCGGAATTTGCCGAATGTCCTGCGCGGGTGTTGCTGCCGTTCCCAGCCAGCGGCCTTTGCCGCAGGCCCCCGTCCACAGATCGTCCGCGGGACCAGAGTCCCAGGTCGGCATGTGAACTCCGTTGGTCACGTGTCGTACCGGGACTTCATCCTCAGGCCAGCGCGGAAACAGAGACTGAAAGAGTTGCCGGCTGACCTTCCCGTGTAAGCGACTCACTCCGTTGACCGCCCCGCTCCCGCGGATTGCCAGATACGCCATGTTGAAACTTTCCGATGAGTCGTCCGGATTCTGGCGTCCAAGAGCCAGCAAATCGCGAAGGGGAATGTGGAGCCTCTTGTCCGCATACCAGCCGAGGTATTGCTCGATCAGCGCGGGCTCGAAACGGTCAAACCCGGCCGCCACTGCCGTATGGGTGGTAAAGAGATTACCGGCGCGGGTCGCGGCCAGCGCCACTTCGAACGGCTGTCCGGTGTCTTCCATGAAATTGCGGGCACGTTCCAGAACGGCAAATGCGGCGTGCCCTTCATTCAAGTGACAAACCTCGGGCTGGATGCCGAGACTACGGAGCAGTCGCCATCCGCCAATCCCGAGTGCCAGTTCCTGCTTCAGACGCAACTCTGGCCCACCCCCATAAAGCTCACTGGTGATTCCGCGATGAGCAGGGAAGTTCGCCGCATCATTGCTATCCAGCAGGTACAGCTTTACCCTGCCGACCTGGACCTGCCACGCGCGCAGCCAGAGCGAGTATCCAGGCAAGGCGACCTCTAGGCGTAGCCATTCCCCGTTTTCTTGCCGCAACGGTGTGATCGGCAACTGTCCGGGATCGTTGTATGGGTAGAGGGCCTGTTGCTCTCCGTTCTTATCGATCACCTGGCGAAAGTATCCCTGCTGGTAGAGCAGTCCCACGCCGACAACCGGCACGCCCAGATCGCTGGCGGCTTTCAGTTGATCCCCGGCCACATTGCCGAGTCCGCCCGAGTAAATCGGCAGAGCTTCGCTCAACATGAACTCCATGCTGAAATACGCAACGCAGGACAAAGGCGCTTCAGGATGCTCACGCTGAAACCATGCGGGCGTTTCCGCCTCCTGACGCTTGGCTCGCAGCAGTTCATTCATGTTCTTGCAGAAGGCGGGATCGGCAAGCGCGTGTACGATTTTGTCGCGCGAAACCGTCTGTAGAACGACCCAGGGATTTTGCGTAAGCGCCCACAGGGTGGGATCGAGCGTGCGCCATACTCCATCGGTCGCGTGGTTCCACGACCAGTGCATATCCAGGGCAAGCTCTGCCAGGGAATCAAATCCCTCGATGTCGGTGGGTAGAAGGCTGTAGATGGGGCTTACCCGGGTTCGGTCGCTCATGATTTCTCCTTCGCGTCCGACGCGGCCAATGCGTCGCTGACGATGGTCTGTGCTTCCTCCAGGATCAGGCGCAGGTGGTCCGCTCCCCGGAAGCTCTCCGCGTAAATCTTATAGATGTCCTCGGTTCCTGACGGGCGCGCCGCGAACCATCCGCTCTCCGCAGCCACCTTCAATCCGCCGATGGGAGCGCCGTTGCCCGGCGCAGTGGTGAGAATGGCCTGGACCTTTTCCCCTGCCAGATCTGTAGACCGGACCTGCTGTGGCGAGAGCTTTCCCAGAATTTCTTTTTGCTGAGGGGTAGCAGGCGCCTCAACCCGGTCGTAGACAGGCTCGCCGAATTCGCGCGTGAGTTCGCGGTAGATCTCGCCGGGATCGCGATCCATCCGCGCCGTGATCTCAGCCGACAGCAAAGCCGGCACGATCCCGTCTTTGTCGGTCGTCCAAACACTGCCATCCAGACGAAGGAACGATGCACCTGCACTCTCTTCGCCGCCAAAGCCGAGTGATCCATCGAGCAGGCCATCCACGAACCACTTGAACCCAACCGGGACCTCGTAGAGCTTCCGTCCGAGCTTCGCAGTGACGCGATCGATCATCTGGCTGCTTACCACTGTCTTGCCCACTGCCGCCCCCTCGCCCCATTTTGGCCGGTGCTGGAAGAGGTAGAAGATGGCGACGGAGAGATAGTGATTGGGTGGAAGTAGTCCCGTGCTCCGGGTGACAATTCCGTGGCGATCGTGATCGGTATCGCAGGCGAAAGCGATGGCGAAACGATCTTTTAGGCCGATCAGCCGCTGCATCGCATAGGGTGAGGACGGGTCCATGCGGATCTGGCCATCCCAATCCACGGTCATAAAACGGAAAGTCGGATCGACTTCCTTATTCGTTACCGTCAGGTTCAGCCCGTAGCGCTCGGCAATCGGCCCCCAGTAGTGGACGCCGGCGCCACCGAGCGGGTCGACTCCCAGGCTGATCTCTGCGCCCCGAATCGCATCCATGTCGATCACATTGGCGAGATCGGCAACGTAAGCATTCAGATAGTCGTGCCGGTGCGTTGTGGGGGCACACAGAGCTTTCTCGTAAGCAATCCGTTGCACACCGGCAAGGCAACTCTCCAGAAACTCGTTCGCCTTCGCCTGGATCCAGTCAGTGATGTTGGTGTCGGCCGGCCCGCCATTTGGGGGATTGTATTTGAAGCCGCCGTCATGCGGCGGATTGTGCGACGGCGTAATCACGATGCCGTCGGCCACTCCTGCCTTGCGCCCGCGGTTGTAGGTGAGAATCGCGTGGGAAACGGCAGGAGTCGGAGTATACTCATCGCCCTCCGCCAACATGACCTCCACACCGTTGGCGGCCAGCACCTCAAGCGCGCTGGCCAGGGCTGGCACAGAAAGCGCATGTGTGTCCATGCCGAGAAACAACGGACCGTCGATCTTGTTCTGCCCGCGGTACAGGCAAATGGCCTGACTGATGGCGAGGATGTGCCATTCATTGAAGGCCTTTTGAAATGAGGAACCGCGATGTCCTGAGGTCCCGAAGGCAACCCGTTGTTCCGGTACGGAAGGATCCGGTATCTCGGTATAGTAGGCCGTCACCAGTCGAGGAACGTTGACCAGCATTGATGCCTCGGCCGGCTTGCCTGCAAAAGGACTTACTTTCATGACACCTCATCCAATGCGATGGTGAACTCTTGCCCGGATCTCCTGGCCACAACCAGGGGGCGAGGGAGAGTGACATAATTAGCAAAGCGACGCAGGGTTCGGTTACTCTCTTGGTAGTGATGACATATCTAGTACTGCGGACTCGCGACCCAGACCTCTCGAACAAAGCATTTGATATTTTACATGCCTTATTAGATGTGAATTTGATGTGAATTGAGTGGGCTGCATTCCTGACCGAACCGGCCCGGCGAATTTGTCAGGACAGTAGTCAACCGCGAAGTCAGAACTCGAACAGGATGGTAGGCGATCATCCGGGATTGCTGTCGCCGCCCTTGGACGGAACTGGCGTTTTGCTGTCAGGAGGGAAGTCAATGCGAAGGCTGCTGGTCCCTGTTATTGTTTTTGCGGTGTGCGTCATTGCGTTAGTAGCAAACGCACTCTGGGTCGACTCGCGGACACGAAAAGCGGCGTCGCGTGACGGCGGCCAGGTAATTGACACGCAGGTTGTGCCGGCCAACGTCACCATCGAAGGGGTGGGTCCGACGGTGGTCCTGATCCACGGCTTTGGCGCGGCGATCGACTGGTGGGACAACATCACTCCCGGGCTCGCCGCCGACCATCGTGTCATCCGCATCGACCTGATCGGCCATGGCGGCACCACGGCGCCACGCTCCGGCTACTCGATCGAGCGGCAGGCCATGCTGGTGTCGGCCATTCTCGACCGGCTGGGAGTCGACCGGTTTACGGTTATCGGTCATTCCATGGGTGGCGAGGTGGCTACCGCGCTCGCCGAGATCAACCCGCAGCGCATTGAGCGAATGGTCCTCATCGATAGCCCGGCGACCGGCGAAAAAGGGAGCTTTACGATCATGATCGACGCCTATTTCCACTCGCCGGTGGGGCAACTGCTTTCGTACTTCGCGAGCGATGAAGCGATTCGTCGCGGGCTGGCGCAAGGGTTTGCTCCGGGCTTTGCTGTCCCGGACGATTTCGTCGGCGACGTCAAGCAGCTTACCTACGCCGCCTTTCGCCAGGCGCACGATGAGAGCGTTGCCTATCGCATGGCCAAAGCGCCCTATGAGCGGATCGCCGCCCTCAAGCCGCAGCCCCCGCTGCTCGCCATCTTTGGCACGCGCGACGCGATCATCTCTCCCGACGACGCGAAATTCTTTGAGCGCGTTCCAGGCGCTAAAGTTACTATGATCGAGGGTGCCGGACATTCTCCGATGGTCGAATCTCCAGCGAAAGTCCTCGCGGTGATCGAGGGTTTCCTGCACGCCGCACCCTGATTTCCGTAATAGATCAAGCCAAGACACAGGCGGCGATCCGGGTGACGTGCACGCGGTGCTCCTCATCGCCCTGCTGGGATACGTTTTACGACCTCGGGTCTCAATGGCAAACCATCTCTTCGTCCGCCGCGCAATTTTCAGCAATCGATACCAACCTTTTTTGAAGCGCCGTGCATCAAAGGGCGAGAATCCCCAAGAGGAGGGAGAAGAGATGCTAAAGCACATAGCAGTATTGGCAATGGCAGTAATTGTCGCGCTGGGCGTTCTCGGCCTCAAAGGTGTGTCCGCGAAGCCCGCCTCCACGGCAGGATCCTGGCAGATTGATACCCGCCATTCCGCTGTGCAACTCATAACAGACGGAACCACCGATTATGGGAAAGCCAAAGTGGACTTCACAGTCGGTTTCGGCAGGGTGAACGGCAGCATGATGATCGACGACGCCGATCCCACGAAATCCAACGTCGTTTTCAGGTTTTATCCGGCGACTGGTATGGGACCAGCCATTGCTGAAAATGGAAAATTCCTGAGCCAGTGGCTGATGAACGTGGCCAACCACACGCTGGTGTCTTTTCATTCCAGGACGGTCCAGCGAACAACTGACGGCAAGCTGCAAGCCACCGGCGACCTGACCATAACTCGCGTGGACCGAAACGTCGAGTTGGATCCAACGGAAGCATACTCGGGGCCGACCTATGGCCCTCCGATGGCCCATCGTGTTTCCCGCGAAGCCACGTTCGTTTTCAACCTCTCGCCCGCGGATGGCAACGGTGTGATGGAGGCCACCACCTCTACGATTATCGGCCGCGAAAATTTTCCCCAGTTAGTGAAGGCTGTCGTCGGTGCCACCTGGCCGCCCGTGGTCCAGGATGAGGATTGTCAAAACCCTCCCGGCGCCAGTGAGGCTTATCGCGGCTTCAAGTGCACGGGCACGTTTATGGAAGCTCCTGGCCTTCCTCCACCACCTGGCTCTCTGGTCACCGCCGAGGACTATTCTGGCGTTCCCTCAGATTTCGATGCCGTCGTCGGAAACCGTCTGAATATTGTTCTGCGCCTGCGTTTAATGGCGAAGGCCTCCTCCGAACCGATGGCAGGCGGGAACTAGCGTCCGGTAAGACGCGGTATGCCCGTTGAAGTCGATTGTTCGTTGACGGACGCTCGGCCTGCGGAAAACACAACTGAGAACTGCCTTCCACAAGATTCAAGAAGGCCCGCGCCGCAAGATTTCCGGCTAGGCGCGCAGTACGCCGCCCAACGCTTCCAGCCTGGCGATGATCTGCGCCGACCACCGCGCCACTTCATCGTCGCGTAGTGTGCGCTCCTGCGATTGGAACTCGGCATGGAGCAGAACAGAATATTTCCCTGCCCCAACCTTCTCGCCGCGATAGATCTCAGCCGGGATGAAGCTCTGCAACTCAGCCAGCCTTAACTCCGCGACAGCTGATTGGAACCGCTCGAACGTCACTCCATCATCGAAGACGAAGGAGAAATCGCGCTCGACCGCCGGGAATTTCGAGATGCGCTGATACCGCGGCGCGCGCAGCGGATGCCGGTAGAGGCGCTCGAGCATCACCTCGGCGATGTAGACCTCCTGACGGAGCTTGCGGGCGGCGGCCTGCTCGGGATGCAGTTGGCCGAAGTACGCGACTGTCTCTCCATCCATCACCGCACGCGCAGAGCGGCCGGGATGAAAATATTTGGGTGCGTTCGCGTCGAAGGACAGCGACTGATGGTGAAACGCGAACAACAACTCTTCGAGGCCGCCCTTCATGTGAAAGAAGGTATACGGTTGCGCGGCGGCGTGTACGCTCTTGGGGATGAGATCGCCGGTAGCGGCGAATCCCAGATGGCGGCGTTCGTCATGGCCGTCGCCCAGCTTCTGAAAGACTTCTCCTGCTTCGAACAGGCGTACGTTCGTTGTTCCGCGGTTCAGGTTGTAGCCGACCATATTGATGAGGCCGGGCAGCAGCGACGTCCGCATGTAGGCCGATTCGTCGTTTAGGGGATTCGCGACCGCCAGCGGCTCGGATACGGGTGCTGCACTCTCGGCGGGTGCCCCACTCAAGCTTCCTTTGCTTGGAGCCTGCCCTGAGCTTGTCGAAGGGTGGGAGTTTTCTTTAGATTGGAAAGCTCTCGCTTCTGCTTCCGAGATGAAGGTAATCGAGATGGCTTCGTTGTAGCCGAGCCCGAGCATGGTGGCGCGAATCCTCGCATTCTTCGGCTCATCCGGCAACTCGACCACCGCTCCCGAGAAGCCTGGCAGCCTGTTGGGAAAGTTGTTGTAGCCATAAATGCGCGCCAGCTCTTCCAGGATGTCGATCTCGCGCTCGACGTCGAGACGCCAGCTTGGGACGTGAATGCTGAAGCCCTCGACCATCTCAGCGTTGTCATCCCGACCGACGGCTTCAGCCGGAGCGGAGGGATCTGCGGTTATCCCGAAACCAAGCCTCGTCAGAATTCGTTGGACATCACGATCGGAGATATCGATGCCGAGATTGCGTTTGATCTCCGAGCGGCGGAGTGGAATTGTGAGGCGCGGCAACTCACGGGCGACGGCATCGATGCGTTCGCCATGCAACTCGCCGCCCGCGCTCGCCAAAATCAGCTCGGCCACGCGATCGCAGGCAAGCGGAGTGATGCCGTAGTCGGCGCCGCGCTCAAAACGATGCGAGGCGTCGGTGTGCATCCCGTGCCGCTTGGCCATGCTGCGCACCGTCGCCGGGTCGAACCACGCCGACTCGATCAGCACGTTCTTCGTGCGCTCGGTGATCATGGTGTCGAAGCCGCCCATCACGCCGGCCAGCGCGACCGGCTTCCTGGCGTCGGCAATCACCAGATCTTCGGTTGTCAGCTTGCGGTCGATACCGTCCAGTGTCTTGAGGACTTCACCGTCGCGGGCGCGGCGGACGATGATGGCGCCCCCGTCCAACAAGTCGAGATCGAAGGCGTGTGTGGGATGGCCAAGCTCGTTCAGCGCATAGTTGGTGGCGTCGGCGACGTTGTTGATGGAGCGCGAACCTAGAAGTTCAAGGCGCTTGACGATGTGCTCGGGCGAAGGGCCGATCTTGACGTCGCGAACAACGCGTGCCGTATATCGCGCACAGCCCTGCGCGTCTTCGATGACGATCCTGAACCCTTGATCTGTCATCCTGAGCGCAGGCGCGCCGCGCGCCGGAGTCGAAGGACCCCTATTGTCGGCGGGCAGCTTCGGCTCAACCTTCTTCAGTTCGATGTCATAGATCGCCGACGCCTCGCGCGCCACGCCGTAATGGTTCATCGCGTCCACACGGTTCGTAGTCAGGTCCATCTCGTAGACGGCCGCGCCGTTCTCTTCCGGGACAGACTCCACCGCGATGCCAGCCGAGGTCAGGTCTTCGGCGAGTTGGCGGTCGTCAGCCGTAACGTCAACGAACTCACGCAGCCACGCGGGAATGATCCTCATGCGAACTGCTCCAGAAACCGTACGTCGCCCTCGTAGAACAACTGAATTCCTTCGACCTCATACTTCAGCATTGCGATGCGTTCCACGCCCATGCCGAAAGCGAAGCCAGAAATCTTCGACGAGTCGTAGCCATTGCCTTTCACGAAGTCGAAGACGTTGGGATCGACCATGCCGCAGCCCAGCAACTCGATCCAGCCGCTGTTCTTACACTTCCGACAGCCCTTGCCGCCGCAGAAAATGCAGCTCACCTGCATGTCGGCGCTGGGCTCGGTGAAAGGGAAGAACGAGGGATAGAAGCGCGTCTTTACTGCCGAGCCGAACAGCGCCTTCATGGCGTGGTCGAGCGTGCCCTTCAGATCGCAGAAGGTGATGTTCGTGTCTACCGCCAGGCCCTCGACCTGGTGGAAGATGGGCGAATGTGTTGCGTCCAGAGGATCGTTGCGGTGCACCTTACCCGGAATGACAATGCGCAGCGGCGGCGACTGCTTCTCCATGGTGCGAATCTGCACTGGCGAAGTGTGGGTTCGCAGCAGCAGGCGGTCGCGCGAGGGCTTGTGCTCCTGCCCAGCGATGAGCAGCGTGTCCTGGGTGTCGCGCGCAGGATGGTTCGGCGGAAAGTTGAGCGACTCGAAGTTGTAATAGTCGGTCTCGACCTCGGGACCTTCGCCGACGGAGTAGCCCATCGCTTTGAAAACAGCGACAATCTCGTCCATCACGCGCAGCACGGGGTGCTTCACGCCAATAGGGCGCTGGATGCCGGGAAGCGAGATGTCGAGACGCTCGGCGGCAAGCTCAGCTTTAGCCGACGAAGCATGGATTTTGTCGTGCGCATCTTCAATCGCGGCTTCAACGCGGGTCTTCAGTTCGTTGACGCGCTGCCCGACTTCGCGCTTTGCCGGGCCGGGCGCGGCTTTCAGCCAGACATCATTGATCTGAGTAAGAATACCGTTCTTGCGCGCGAGCCAGCGATCGCGAAAGGCTTTCCAGTCAGCGTCGGAATGGAGTTCGGCGATTTCTGTATTAAGGGCCCCGAACAAATCGCCGACGGCGCGGTTCAGCGATTCGGGTGAGTAATCGTCGAGTTTGGGAACGGTGTACATGAGATATCTTGCCGAACTGTCATCCCGACCGACGGCTTCAGCCGGAGCGGAGGGCCCTGCGGTTCCAATGCCGAAAGTCTGTTTCGCCCCTGAAGGGGCTCGGGTTTCTAAACTACGCGTACCCAGCGCTGAAGCGCTGGGCTATCATCTTCCGTCTCGCAGAGCGAGACTCGTTCGTCGCCACGCAACTTCATTGATCGCTCACGCGAAACTTCATTCATCGGCCGGCGCATTCTTCAACGACCCTTGCGGCAAAATCAGAAATCTCGAGCATCGGGGCCTCTTATTGCAGCTGCGCACTGTTTCGCCGGTTCGCATCACAGCGCCCAAAAGTCCGGGCTGAATTTCTTCGCCCTTTTCTGTGCCCTCTGTGCTTCCGTGGTGAACCATCGTCCCAAAACACAATGGGCGGCCATTCGGGCCGCCCATTCCTTACCGCAAATTCCGGGGACGTGCGGCTATGCCTTGGCGGCTTGCGCCTGCTTGCACAGCGCCGTAAACCCAGCGGCATCGTTCACCGCCAGATCGGCAAGAATCTTGCGATCCAGGTCGATGCCGGCCTTCTTCAGGCCGTTGATGAACACGCTGTAGCTGAGGCCGTTCAGCTTGGCGGCTGCGCCGATGCGCACAATCCAGATGGAGCGGTACTGCCGCTTCTTCTGCTTGCGGCCGCTGTAGGCGAACTTCAGTCCACGCTCCACCGACTCTTTCGCCGACCGGTAGAGCTTTGATTTTGTCAGGTAATAGC
Source organism: uncultured Acidobacteriaceae bacterium (assembly GCA_963849815.1). GTDB lineage: Bacteria > Acidobacteriota > Terriglobia > Terriglobales > Acidobacteriaceae > Bog-257. The sequence goes on from CAWKIR010000019.1 coordinate 26,199, forward strand.
CGCTTGCACGCTCCAGTATCTTTTTGCGGCGCGCGCGGCGCTTGGTACCACGTTTTACGCGAGGCATTGCTTCTCCTTTTGCATATCGTTAAGCGGCTGGAGGTAAGAAGGTGACCACGCTCTCTCAATCCCGATTTCCTGGGTTCGTTCGAGGGGCCGATATACCTCTTCACACGCTGTTGGCCGTCGTCGCCTGGTGGCCGACGCCGGCTGCCGCCCCATGCGGCTAGTATGGAATCATGCGCTTGATCTTGGGCACGTCGGCCTTATCAAGCATCACGTCTTTATCGAGCTGGCGTTTGCGCTTTGTACCTTTAGAAGTCAGGATATGGCGCTTATACGCGTGACCGCGCTTGATCTTGCCCGTACCTGTCTTCTTGAAGCGCTTGGCCGCTCCGCTATGTGTCTTCAGCTTTGGCATAGTTATCTATCTATTACAACATAAACCGGGCCATTCCAGCTACAGGCGCAGGCGGTAATCCGAGAGAACGTCTTCCGTTTGTTAAGCTTCGTTGCATGGCTAGTGGCTCAAGGCTTGCCCGACCGAAGGGACTGTTTGTTGGCCTGGCGACGGTGGACCTCACATATAGGGTCGATGAGATTCCACGGCGCAATCAGAAGATTTCGGTTCCCGGGCAGCATATCGCAGCCGGAGGACCGTCCACGAACGCTGCCGTGACGTTTGCTTTTCTCGGGGGACGTGCAGCGCTAGTCACCGCGGTGGGCTCGCATCCGCTGGGAACGATAATTCGAAGCGACTTGGAGAAATTCGATGTTGCGCTGCACGATCTCGCACGCCGCCGCAACGAATCGCCGCCAGTCTCGTCAATCATGGTTTTGAACGGTACGGGCGAGCGCACCGTGGTCTCGGCCAATGCCGCGGTGTTTTCATCTATTTCTGCGAAGTTCAATCCGCGCTGGCTGAGTGGGGCTCGGATTTTGCAGGTGGACGGCCATTACATGCCGCTCTGCATCGCGGCCGCGCGACTCGGGCGTCAGCGCGGCATTCCCGTAATTCTCGATAGCGGCAGCTGGAAAGAAGGAATGGCCGAGCTCTTGCGCTACATCGACGTTGCCATCTGCTCAGACGACTACCGGCCTCCGGGCTGCTGCGACATTAACGATGTCATGGAATTTCTAGGGGCGCGGAGACTCCGCCGCATTGCCATCACGCGCGGCGCTGGACCCATCCGCTTTGTCGATCATCGCGAGAGGGGCACCATCGCAGTCGAGAAAATCCGCGCCGTCGATACCCTCGGGGCTGGCGACATCTTTCACGGAGCGTTTTGTTATTACGCGGGTCAGCCGGGCTATAGCTTTCGCGACGCGCTAGGCGCGGCTGCGAGGGCCGCGACGTTCTGTTGCCGGTACCCGGGGACGCGGTTATGGATGGAGAAGGTATCCCGTTGAGAAACCGGGTCGTGCCGGCGCCAGATAGCGGGATGCAGGCGCAATCGAGCCTATTTCTTCTCCTCTTCCTTGCAAGGGGAAATCTCGGGATCCGGGGTTTCGCTGTCTTTGGACGCTGGCCAGATTGCCGTGTAGCAGCCGGCAGCAACATACTTGCCATCCGTGTAGTTGTATAGAGTCAGGCGACCCTCGGTGGCGGAGGTGTGGCGGACAATCACAAGGTCGGCGAATCCGTTTGTGCTGGTCGGCTGAATCGTGTAGCTGGTGGCCACCGTGTCAAGCAGCGAGACGTAGCCGTCTTCGCTGCGACGGAATATCCAGAATGGACAGTTCACCAGTGCATCGCAGCCGCCCTCCAGACCTAGCGAGGTGGCGAACACGAGGGGTTTGCCGTCTCCTCCAAGGTCAACGAACCGAGCGCGAGTAGTGGAGGCGACCTCGCGAATGCGATCGTCGCTGTACCCCTGTTCGCTCATCGGCTTCTGCAAGCGCAAGACGATGGCGGCAATCAGCGCGGTGCGGTCGGGCTCCGTCAGCTTCGAGGTGTTGCCCACGCTGGGATCGTTGCGTCCGATGACCTCCTGGCTGCGCCAGCTCCATTCAAAATCTGCCGCTACGGCGATGGCACAAACAGCGACCGCGAGAAGCGAAATGCAGGTGATCTTGTGCGAAAGACCCATAGCCCGCTTGTACGCCATCAAGGTGGTCGGTGTCCAGAGTTCGGAGAGCGGAGCGAGTCCTGTGACCCTACGGCGGCATCCTTTACTTGGGGACGAGGCTGACGCCAGGCAATCAAGTCTGGTACTCTCGCCCACAGGAAGACTTCGCCATGACAACGCCCGCCCCAAGCGGCCCACGACCGACTCGTAAGCCAGCTCTGGTCTCGACGGCCAAGCCTGTTGCGCTTCCGCGCGGGCATGTTCAGCACGAACTGGTCATCATCTCTGGGATGAGCGGAGCCGGCAAGGCTTCGGCGCTGAATGCCTTTGAAGACCTGGGCTATTACTGCGTGGATAACCTTCCCGTCGGCCTGATTTCCAACTTTGCCGAACTCGTGCTCGACTCTCTGGAGATCCAGCGCGCTGCGCTGGTGGTAGACATTCGCGAGGGTGCCCGGCTGGACAAGCTGCCGCATATTCTGGGCTCTCTGCGGAGAATGCTGAAGACCACGGTGCTGTTTCTGGAGGCCGACCAGGAAGCGCTATTGCGCCGCTACAGCGAGACGCGACGGCCACATCCGCTGGGACGCAATACATCGGTACGGGCCTCGCTGGCGTCGGAACGCCGCAGGCTACAGCCGGTGAAGGCGCTGGCCGACCTGGTGGTCGACACCACGAAGTTTAACGTACACGAACTGCGCGCGATGCTGACGGAACGCTTCACCGGCGGCAAGAGCGAGAAGAACATTCTGATCTCGTGCGTGAGCTTCGGCTATCGCGAAGGTGTGCCGGAAGACGCCGACCTGGTCTTCGATGTACGTTTCCTCCCCAATCCGCACTTCATTCCCAAATTTCGCCCGTTCACTGGCCGCCATCCGGCAGTAGCGAAATACATCCGCTCATTTCCACAGACGAAGGAGTTCATCCGGCGCATCTCGGACCTGCTGATTTACCTGATCCCACACTACATCCGCGAGGGCAAAAGCTATCTGACCATCGCGTTTGGATGCACAGGCGGCAAACATCGCTCGGTGATGATTGCTGAGGATGTGCAGAAGCGGCTGCGCAAAGCCGGATACAACGTGAAGGTCGTGCATCGGGACTCACCCGGGGACGACTAAGCCACGATCAAAGAAATGCCCCGGCATGGGCCAACCAATAGCTTCGCGCGCATTGTGGGAGCATTTGTTAAACTGGATTAGTCTGGCAACTCCGGCCAGTGGCAACCGCGCGCGGAGAGGTGCGTGAGTGGTTGAAACGAGCCGCCTCGAAAGCGGCCATACCTTGACGGGTATCGGGGGTTCGAATCCCTCCCTCTCCGCCAGATCTCTTATTTCGCTTAACATCACATGCTGAGCGGAAGAGGAGAAGCGATAACTGATATGAAACTCGCTGCAACCTTCTCGAGCGTTGCCTCGTCTTCAAGTCTGCGAGCTGGAACCGTCTCCGGCCACAACCAGCGCTGCTTGAACAAACCGCGTCCCACGCACGCTAAAATGATCGCGACTGCGGGTCGAAGTAAGGGCCCTGCGTAGCGAATCGCTCACCTCACTAAATTGCCGGCGAGCCAGTAATCGACACTGAACTTTCCCGGACCAGAGCAGATCAGCCAGATAAAGAAGAGCATGTACAGGACTTCCGGGAGGTAGAGGAAATCGTCGAGCCAGTTAAGAGGCGAAAGTCCCTTAGGAAGGGTGGCAAGCGCGCTGGTCAGGACGGCGACAGTCATATCGATCAATAAAGCCACGCAGGCCAGGCTCGAAAGAAGCCCCACGGCCAGCAAGGATCCGCAAACGAACTCGACCCCCGACACGAAATAAGCCAGTTGCCGGGGAAACGGGGCATTGGCCTTCACCAGCGTATCGTAAACAGGTTTAGTGCCGCCGGCCACAAACAATTTGTTTGCCCCGGAGATAGCGAAGAACAGCCCGATGGAAACGCGTACCAGCAGGATGGCCCACTGTTCCAAATCGTTGCTACCCAGCAATGCAAACTGGACCAACCGTTTCCAATCCATCTCTCCTGCCCCTCCGACCGAGGATTCGCTCCAACCATGCCCCGTATCGTGCAAATTCGGCTTCTCCGCTAACCGCGGCCCAACGGTGGTTTATCGTTCGCGCCGCCAGGCCGCTCTAAGCGGAGTTCCGCAGGCGTTTAAATCTGCATCCCGTCCCGGCCGAGGGTTAACCGTACGTGAGGGTCGGTGCTCTGTCCGACTTCGATGATATAGCCGTCAGGATCGCGGATGTAGCAGCGTATCTCGCCGTACTTGGGGATCGGCTGCGTGATGAACTCCGCTCCTCGACTTTTCCATAATTCATAGCACGCTTGAATATCCGCAACGCGGAAATTCATAAAGCTGTTGAGTGATTCGGGTCGGGGACGCTGAGCGTTACTGTCGGCTTATCCGGGGTCGGCCCGCCTCCAACGTTCAGAATCATCCAGATATTCGCAAGCTGAAGGTACGGAGGCGCGTTGCCGTCACCCATGGTCAGAATTCGAGCGCCGAAGACCTTTTCGTAGTAGCGAGCTGATCGCTCAACGTCGGCGACGGTGAGAAAATGCGCGATGCTGATCCCCTCTTTCGGGGGCATCTCATAGCTCTTCTGATCAATTTGTACGCTGCTCATTGAGATCTCCCATTCAGTGCCGGTATAAGAAGTTTCAGAAGCGCTTCATCAGAGAACGGGTTCTGACCTGAGATCAGCTCGCGATCTTGCAGGACGTAGCTCGACCATGGAGCGAGCACACTCACGTCGCCACCCGCCGTCTTCAAGGCGAAGTCCGGGTAGAAGAGAACCTTGCCACCAATCTCAAGCGGCTCCCGCTGCTGCTCTTCGGCTGTCGAAAAGATAGTCATCTTGTATCCGGCATAGATCCAACCTTGAGCCTTGGCCCGCGCTCCAGCGACATCGCCCGCCGTCAGCGCGGCGACGAACTCGGTCGAATTCGGGAGAGCCGAGAGTAGTGAAATCGGGCCATGGCAGAGCACAGCCGTAGGCTTGGATGTTTCGTGAAAGTGTCTCATCACTATGCCGGCATTGGGGTCATCGAGAAGATCGATCATCGGGCCATGGCCGCCGGGGACGAAAACAGCGTCATATTGATCCAGGCCTGACGCGATGACATCCGCTATGCGGGTTGGATCTCTGAGCCCAGTCAGGCCGTCGCGGAATAGCATATAGTCCTGAAGCTTGGCCGCGTCCCCGCCGAAGAAATCGGCGACCTCTGAATGCACATCCACTTGGGGCGCGTTGCCTTCGGGGTTGGCGAAGGTGATTTCGTAGCCCTCCTTCATCAGGCCGCGAACCGGGACCGTCAACTCGTTGAGGTAGTAGCCTGCGCCCTTATAAAGCCCGCCATCTTTCAAGCGCAAGCCGCGACCGCTCGAGACCAGCACCAATATTTTTCCTTTTGTTGTCATTTTGTTCTCCTCTCTGAAATCGGGACTAAGACTGGGGACAGACGCGACCTCCCATTCATTGAAATTGGGAGACGCCCTTCGCGACCGCAAGCAGCACCCGGCTCGTTTGGATTAGGCGTTAGGGTTGGCAGCCACCCGCCAGCCATTCAGCAAATAGATCAATGTGCGATTGAGGCCAAGGACCTTCTCCTAGTGGAGGCGGGGGCGGCATAACCGCACCACCGATTCCCCGAATGCGGTCGTAGATGGCCGATGCGTGCGCCTTTACTTCGTCATAACTCGCCAGGTTGAACCCTTTTTTCATCCCCTGAATGTCTCGGTCGGTAAAAAGCGGGCGAATGTCCGCTGCGAAGCTCGTCGTCTTGCTCATATGCGTCCTCCTCTGTCGTTGTTTCCTTGTGCCGTCGCGGTTGATGTAGCTTACGACTGCGGGAATCCGAACATCAACCACGACTGATTAGCTACCCAATGCGGGTACAGCTCCGTCATCTGATCGAACAGCTCCTGGTCGGACGTCGCGGTTTTCTGCAACCGATCGAAGTCCTGAAGATAACGCTTGGTGTCTTGGATGGTCGAGGGAGAGTCGGGCGCGCCCGTCTTTTTGTGACCGGCGACAACCATCGCCGGATTCAGCGCCGCTAACCGGTCCAGCGCCACAATCCAATTCTGCCGGCTCTCGGGGGTGGTGTCGCCGACGTAGATGCGGCACTGGTTGTAGACCACATCGCCAGCGACGACCAGGCTGATCGATGGAACGTGCAGAGACGTCGAATCGGGACTATCGGTGCGGCCCTGCTCGATGATGTGCAATTCGTGGCCCTCGAGAGTGAACGTGTTGCCCTCATAGGGCTCAGGCGAGACCAATTTCGTTGGCACTTGCCCAGGAAACAATTGGCGGGCGAATTGGCTCAGCGGAGGAACAAACGACGACTGCATGGCCTTCACCGTCTGGGGCGTTGCTATCGCCCGAGCGCGCTGGGAAACGGTCGAGGAGAACGCTCAGACCGTAGAAGTGGTCGAAATGGGCGTGCGTTATATAGATGGTCTGCAGGTTGCGATTGTGCAGAGCAACCCAATCCGCGAGAGCCTCCGCTTCAGCCACCGTCCCCATTGCGTCCACCAGCACCGCGTCGTGCTCGCCGAAGATCAACGTCGACGTGATCGGGTCAAAGCCGAGCGGCTCGCCGAAGGGCTTTGGCCGCTCGCCGACCATAGCCTTTCCCGGGGCGGTAAAAATGTTCACGCTAAGCGTGTTCGACGCGACAGGCGCGGTTACGCCCGTGGTCTCTTTCACTCCATTTGTGCCGTCCATTGGTAGCCCTTTCGATGTCAGACCGAGTGACTGTTCAAGGAAGCATTAGGCCAGAACAAAGTGGGCCACGCAATTGGACGTTAGTATTGCCGATACTTTCGTATCGACTGTAGTGGCGAAGTCAACCTACTTCCAGTCCTGAAAATCGATCAAAGCGAAGGAAGCCTCCAAACTTGATACGAAGGTATCGTCGATACCAACGTCTAATTGTTATACCCTGCTCACGTCTGGTTTAATCGCGATCGTTCGAGACGCACCTTGATTGGCCTTTGAAAACTTTCGTGTGGGGAGAAAACTCCATGTCTGAACTTATGGCGAAATCCGTGGCGCAAAAACAACAAGAACGAAAGATAGAGACTCGTACCACCGGGGAGCGTATTACCGGCTTTACCATCGTTGCAGGAGCCGTGGCAGTGCTCGCCGTCCTCGTGGCCACGGCCGTTTACGCGCAGGACAAGTACTTGTTGAAATCGCCGAGTGGAATCGCGTTCTCCGACTTCCGGGGATACGAGGACTGGGCGGTGGTCTCCTCCGCGCGGACCGACGAAATACTTAAGGTCATCGTCGCCAATCCGAAGATGATCAAGTCGTTCAAGGCTGGCGTTCCGGTCAATGGCCAGCCCTTCCCGGAGGGTTCCATGATCGTGAAGCTTCAGTGGAAGCTGAAGAAGAGCACGGAGGCGCCTTTCGTCGTGGAGGTGCCAGACGTCTTCACCCAGGCCTTCGTCATGGAAAAGGACAGCAAGAGGTTTCCGAAAAGCGGCGGGTGGGGATATGCGGTGTTCAACTACGAAGCCGCATCGGAGGTCTTCACGGCCGATCCCAAAAGCCTCTCAGACTGCGGATACGTCTGCCATACGCCAGTGAAGGCGAAGGACTACATCTTCCACCCTTATGAGAAGCGTTGAACCGTGTCTCCCCAACATCGTGTACCCGGCGCGGCGCCCTTTAATTGAGGACTACACATGCAAGCCTCGATGCTCCATCCGCGATCGAGCGTCGTCATGCACCTGCAAATTCGGCGCGGCTTAAATCCAGACCAGTCTTACCGTGATTCGGAATGACCTATCTAGTTCTTCGTGTGAAGCTTCTTGAACGATCCTTCGCGGTCGTCCTTACCCTCCTCGCCGCCTTCGCTGCACCAGTCGCGGCACAGTCACGATCGGCTGACAATGCAGCGTCGCCTGACCCAGGCCAGATTTATGGTGCGCGGCTGGAAGGGTTCGACTATCCCTGGCCTGTCTTGCTGTACGGCTTCCAGTCGCAGGGCCAGACACTGGAGATGGCATATATGGACGTGAAGCCGGCGCGTCCTAATGGGCGGGTTGCGCTACTGCTCCACGGTAAGAACTTCTGCGCCGCCACCTGGCAGGCCACCATCACTACGCTGGTTCAGGCGGGCTACCGCGTCATCGCGCCCGACCAGATCGGCTTCTGCAAATCGAGCAAGCCGATGCAGTACCAATTTAGTTTTCAGCAACTCGCTGGTAACACCCACGCATTGCTCGAATCGCTTGGCATAGGCCGTGCAACCATCATCGGTCACTCTACCGGCGGGATGCTCGGCATACGATATGCGCTGATGTACCCAGCGCAGGTCGAGCAGTTGGTTCTGGTGGATCCGATCGGACTAGAAGACTGGAAGGCGCGGGGCGTGCCCTGGCAAAGTGTGGATGCCTGGTATCAGAAGGAGCTGAAAACCACGGCAGAAAGCATCCGCGCTTACGAGCGGTCCACGTATTATCCGGGAACCTGGGAAGCAGCCTACGAGCGTTGGGTGCAAATGCTGGCTGGCATGTATCGCGGGCCCGGACGCGCCCAAGTCGCCTGGGACTCCGCCCTGCTCTATGACATGATCTATACGCAGCCGGTGGTCTATGAGCTTGGGTTGCTGCGTGTGCCGGTGTTGTTGATCATCGGCGACAAGGACAATACGGCGATCGGCAAGGACCTGGCGCCACCTGAAGTGCGCGCTACGCTCGGCAATTATCCCGTGCTAGGTAAGGCGGCCGCCGCAAAGATTCCACATGCGAAGCTAGTCGAGTTTCCCGATCTCGGTCACGCCCCGCAGATCCAGGCGCCGGACCGTTTCCACACGGCGCTGCTAAAGGGATTGCAAGCGCCCAGCACTGATCGGTAGACCGCGGCTCTACATCAATGCCCCGTTTACCACAGTCTGCTGTCTGCCCCGCTGGCATCGGTTGCTAAGACTTCAGCCGCAAAAGCCAAGGCGTGGTCGTCTACCAAAGCGAGCGGCACAGTGCGGGCGACACGGGAAAAACCGCCGGCCCGGTGCAGTCTGACGTCGATTCCAACATCGTTGCTGATTCCCACGCACGGATTCCACTGCTTACGTTTCGGTGAAAAAAATGTGAATTGGCTTTGGATATTTCTTGACTCCACTCGTTAGGCCTTTTTGGTTTCTGTGACTTAGCTGAAAAGATTCAAACACGAAAATAAGTCGCGTTTGCACCAACCTTGGGCGTTGACAATTTTCAATCATAGGATAGGATCACTCTCGTCGACGGCAGAAAAGGGTGGGCAACTAATCGTAGCCAACCCGAAGTATGCTGAGTGATCGGTTCCGCGGGGTGACCCGAGGGAACCGCCAGACCCGAAAAAACCGACTGCACTGCGAGGTGTCAGCCGGGGTTTGGGACCGCGAAAGCGGTGATTGCTTCAAAGGCTGTGACGGTACATGCATCCACGCCGGTATCTCCCTCGCAGGAGTTGGCGGCTAGAGCATAACCAAAGTCACAGCCTTTTGTATTTCGTCCTTCTCCTCCTAGAATAGCCGCCTCTCCGGATCTTGGTAGCTGGTGTCGCTCAAACGCTGTCACGGCGCCGATTTCTTCCGATGATTCAAGCCCGCATTTCCTTTTTCAAGCTAGCCAAAGCCGCCGTGATGATCAGGTCATGAACGCTAGTATTCATGCGGTTTTGACCGCGCAAAGTATACTGCGGAGAGCTGCACCCAGTGAGTGAACAGCAAAAACCAGCCCTTCCCCTCACCGTCAACTCCTCATTGAAGGCCGGGATGCGCTGGTGGATGATGCCCACCGTCGGGAGTGCTCCGACGACAAATCGTTTCGGGATGTCGCGAACGGGCGAGGGGGGCTGTGTTGGGAATCAGAAAAGGAAATACCGGCTCAGAGATACACGGTAAGAAGAAGGAGGTTGCCATGGGCATGACTCGGTATGGCTGTGGAGAGAAGGCCTACATCGCGATGTGCGGCGGGGAAGGTGCCGCGGCACGCAACCGCCAAATCGCCCTGCGCTCGTTCATTCGTGCATGGTCGCAGGCACGCGCCATCCTCGAACCGTGCGGTGCATTTGAGTGGGTCGCGCTTTGCTATCTGGGACTCAGCGGCGCCCTGATGCTCATTTTCCACGAGAATCTCGCGCACGCTGCGTTGCATATCACCGTGCACTTCGGAGTCTTTGCCGCAATCCTGGTCATCGTGAATGTTGCCGATCGCGTCGGGCGCGGCGAACTTTCACGCTCTCGAATTGCTCGGACGCTTGGCTGGGTGCGCGATTGGTACCCTCAGGCTGTCTTTCTTTTCTGCTTCGAGGAACTGCAAATTCTCGTTCACCTGACTGACCAGGAGTGGCGGGATTCCCTACTGATTGCATTCGACCACCGGCTCACGGGCGTTTATCCGAGCGTGTGGCTCTCTCGGTTCTCCAACCTTTGGATCAACGAGGCGATGCAAATCGCCTACATGACATACTATCTATTCCTCACGATTCTCGGAACCTCGATTTATCGCCGCCGTCTGGACCTCTCGGCTGTCTCACCCGCAGGCGATCCGTACGGAGCTGAAGCGTTACGCGCTTTCTGGACGGTGATGACCGCTTCGATGATCGCCTACTCGATTGGCTATGTGATTTCGATTTTCTTTCCTGTTGAAGCACCGTTCTTTGCCATGCGCTCATTCCATTTGCCCCCGCTTGTGGGCGGCCCCGCTACTAGCTTGATCAATTTCATTGAAAGCTGCGGACGCGTACGTGGCGGCGCGTTTCCTTCCGGTCATGTTACGGGGGCGTTCGTCGCGCTGCTCGGTGCCTGGCGCTACCGCCGCCACTTGTTCTGGGTGTTCCTCCCGCTCTTCGTCGCGATGTGCGTGTCTACAATTTATGGTCGCTACCACTACATCGCCGACGTGTTCGCCGGGATTCTTGTTGGCGCGGTAGGTTTCATTCTCGCCGAGCGGTTGATGGCCGTGCCTGGAGCGAATCCTGCCGAACGATCTGGGCCTTAGCCGCCACATTCGGCGGGATCAATCTTGAGTTCGTTAGCGCGCTGAGAACAATCTTTTGCAGGTGAGATGCCAGCGGTCGATGAATGCTAAGGCGTTTTTCGGTATCTATTTGCAAATTCGGTCTGATAAGGTTAGCAAGCACTTCACAACCGAAGCGCATGCCTTGTCCAGCGTCAGAGAGTTGTTGCTCGTCTTGAGTCGGACCGCCATGTCCCCGTTCTAAAGCCCGCCACGCCCTGTTCACCGACTCTCGCAATTCTATTCGGCTAAAGACGTATCGGCCTTACATCCTCTGGGGGATGTAGCGGATCGTTGTCCGGCGCTACTCTCCAGCATGGCAAAAGACATTGGAGAACAAGTGATGGTGACCCAGGAAGCAACGACTTGGCATCACAGCAATAAATACAGTGCAGAGGCAGCTTGCGAACATTGCCAGGGAATCGTTCGTCATGAACCCTGGTGCATCACGGGCAGTGAAACTGTCTTATACGCGTATGAGGCGGTCCTGAACCCTGACATCTTGACGGAAGGCGACAAGCTGATCTTGCACGCGCTGGGTGTGGCATGGACGAACAACCATTGCGCCGGGTCCTGCAAATCGAGATAAGCCGATAATGAAACGCCCGCCTCTCAGGAGCCGATAGCGCAGCCCCTTCCCTGCCAACCGATCTGCACCACCTTGCCGTCCTCCACCAAAACAGGGACGGTACGCTGGCCTCCGGCAAGCAACAGCAACCGCTCCCGGGCGGCGCCGTCGGCCTCCACGTCGTGCTCCACAAAGTCGCAGCGTTTCCACTCCAGCCATTCACGCATCTCCTGCGTGTAAGGGCAGCTTGCCGTCCCGAAGAGTTCAAACTTCGCCACGACGCAACACCTCCTGCATCTCGCGGATGATGTGATAGATGGAAGCCTGCACCTCTTGAATACGCGGAATGTAATCGCAGCGAACCACGATCGGCAGGTCAGCCAGTCCATGCCGCTTGATGTCGCCGCCGTCGTAACCCAGCAGCGCTACCGTCAGCATGCCACGCTTGCGTGCCTCTTCCAGCGCCATAACGATGTTGCGCGAGCCTCCGCTGGTCGAGATGCCAATCGCCACGTCCTCCGGTTGCGCCTGCGCGATCAGTTGCCGCAGGAAGATCGCTTCCGTTCCGATGTCGTTGGCGACAGCAGTAATGTTGGCCGGCTCCATCGATAGCGAGACGGCGGGTACCGGCTGGTAACCAGCGGGCGGCAGAACGCAATCGATCGCCCAGTCGTTGGCGTCGGTAGCCGATCCGCCATTGCCAAACAGAATCAGCTTGCCGCCGCGCAGTACGCGCTCGTGAATCGCGCGTACGGTTGCAATGATCTGTTCGGCTTCTTCGCCGGCAACCTGCGCGCGGAGACGGCTGTCGTCTTGCACCTTCATGACGATTGAGGCTGCCGCCTCTTGTGTCATGCCGCCCGTCTCCTGCTTCGCCTGTCCCAGGAAAGGATAGAGAAATCCGGCGTCGCCAACCTCGTGTCCCAGCTCACGATGCTCGAAGAAAACGTGCACCGTCTCCCACAATGTGTGATAGAGAATTTCGATGATCTCCTGGTGAATGAAGGGATCATCGGTCGCAGATCCCACGCTGTAGGACCCGTCGCCACCGGGCAGCGCGAAGGTCATCGCGCCATGCGACCGCGCCTCCCGCAGCGTCTCCGCGACGTCGCCATCGCCTTCGGGAGGTCCGAAACCCATAACCATATCGTCAGCCCGGAGGATGCTGCGCAGCCACGGACGATAGATGAGGGAAAGATCGAGGGCGGGCAAGGCGCGCTTGCCGACGATGACAGGATGCACAAACTCGACCGAAACGTGCTGCGCATCGGTGGCGTAAGGGCCGCGGCCGAAGGCCAGCAGGCGTCCGCCGCGCAGAAAGCGCTCTGACATCTCGCGGCAGGCCTCGGCCAGCCGCACCGCCTCCCGCCCGAAGAAGCTCTCGCACAAGCGGTTGCGTTCGAGCAGCCGCTCTTCAACGAGCGTCGCGAGTTCAAGGCCGGCTGGCATGGTAAGTAGCTCCTGGCTATGAGCTCTTAGCTCTTAGCAACAAGGACGTGTAACTTTGGGCTTGCTAACAGCTAAGAGCTAAAGGCTAACAGCTTCCTATCAGCAGATCCTGGGCAAAGGATCGCCCACCAGCATGTCGACAATTCTACTGCCGCCGTAGCGCGTGGTCACCAGTACAGAGCCGGCTGGTTGGTCATGCACTTCGCCGAGAATTACAGCTTCTTCACCGCCCGGCGCCTGGCAGAGCGCGTTGTAGGCGGCATCGGCATACTCCGGGGCGAGGACCGCGAGGAATTGACCTTCGTTTGCGATGTGCAGGGGATCGAGGCCAAGCAGCTCACAGGCGCCGCGAACCGTATCGCGAACCGGTATCTCGTCCTCAAGAACGTGGATACCCAGACCGCAGTCACGGGCCAGCTCGTTCAGCGATGTCGCGACGCCTCCGCGCGTGGGATCGCGCATCCACCGAATGCCGGGAGCGGCTTCGCGCGCCATCGCCTCCACCATGGGAAATACCGAACGAGTATCGGAGCGAAGATCGGCTTCGATGTCCAACTCGCCTCGCGCCAGCAGAATGGTGATGCCATGGTCACCGATTGGCCCGGAAAGCAGCACTTTGTCGCCCGGGCGCACCGAGCGGGCGTCGGTGCGAACTCCCAGCAGGTACGAACCGACACCCGTGGTCGAGATGTACATGGAATCGGCTTTGCCGTGCTCCACAACCTTGGTGTCGCCGCCGACAACCGCAACGCCCGCTTGCAGCGCAGCGTTACTCATAGCACGAACTTCAGCTTCCAGTGTCTCCGTAGGCAAACCTGCTTCGAGAATAAAGCTGACGACAATGGCCTCCGGCTTCGCGCCTGATACGGCGAGATCATTGACGGTGCCATTGATGGCAAGCTCGCCAATCGAGCCGCCGGGAAAACGCAGTGGCTTCACCACGAAGCTGTCGGTGGTCATGGCCATGCGAACGCCGCCAATTTCGAGCGCGGCGGCGTCGTTCAAACTGGGATTGGCGGAGCGAAATAAGAGCGGAGCGAACAGGCCTTCCACCAGGCGGCGGCTGGCAATGCCGCCGGCGCCGTGGGCCATCTCGATTTGCGGCTCGCGGAATCGTACCTTGGGAGGTGTGCTGTCGCTGGCGACTGCCATTTTTACGCCGGCCAAGCCAGGCTGCTCGCCATTGCCTTCCGGTGTTCGTAACTGTAGTACGCTGCGCACGATCCCTCCGACGAAACCATCAGCGCTCCCACGGGGTGTTCGGGAGTGCATTCTTTGCCAAACAACTTGCACTGCGCCGGCTTCAGCACGCCCTTTAGCACTTCGCCGCATTGCGCGGCCTTAGGATCGGTAACTCGCACGCCGGGCACACTGAAACGCTGTTCGGTGTCGAATTCCGCATAGCAGTCGCGAACGCGAAGCGCCGACTGCGAGATGAAACCCAGCCCTCGCCATTCAAAGTAGGGCCGCAGTTCAAAGACCTGATTCATCGCCTTAAGAGCCGCGCGATTGCCTTCCCAGGGCACAACCCGCTTGTACTGGTTTTCCACCCTGGCCTCGCCGGCTTCCAGTTGCCGCAGCAGCATCACGATCGACTGCAACATGTCCAACGGCTCAAAGCCGGAGACCACAATCGGCTTATGTTCATCGGCGGCGATCCATTCATAAGGACGGCAGCCGATCACGGTAGAAACATGGCCCGGCCCGATGAAAGCATCCAGCCGCATGTCGGGCGAATCGAGGATTGCGCGAATCGCAGGGATGATCGTCACGTGATTACAGAAGACGGAGAAGTTATGGATGCCTTCAGCCTGGGCGCGCATGATGGTCAGCGCCGTCGATGGCGCTGTGGTTTCGAACCCGATCGCAAAGAACATGACGTGCTTATCGGGGTTCGCTTTGGCGATCTTCAGCGCATCCGAAGGCGAATAGACAATGCGCACGTCCATTCCCCGGGCCTTGTGCTCCAGCGGACTGCCCTGCTCACCGGGCACGCGCATCATGTCGCCAAAGGCAGCGAAGATGACGTTTGGATCCTTTGCCAGTGCGAGACCGTCGTCGATCCTGCCCATCGGCAGAACGCATACCGGGCATCCGGGACCATGAATCAGTTCGAGATTGTCAGGAAGAATGTCCTTCAGCCCAAAGCGGTAGATGGCATGAGTATGACCGCCGCAGACTTCCATCATACGGTAATGCCGGCCAGTGTCGGCCAGACGACGAATCTCTTCCGCCGTCTGGTTGATTACTACGGGATCGCGGAATTCATCGACAAATTTCATGATGACCTCAAGGGGTGGGCGACGATAGCCGGATCAATCAGGAAGGTTTCGCTTCGTCAGCCTCCCCCAGTCCGTAACCTCGAACCTCCTGCATGGCCTGCTCACTCTCGCCCAGCATAATCAAGGTCTGCATCTGCTCGAAGGCGTCCTGCTCGCTGATCTTGCTCATGGCGAAGCCGACGTGAATCAGGACCCAGTCGCCCGACTGCGGCATATCGTTCTCCAGCAAGCCGAGATCGACCTTCCTCCGCACCCCCGCGACCTCAACGGTAGCCAGGTACGGCATTCCAGGAAAGAGCTCAATGACCTTTCCGGGTATGGCTAAGCACATTATCTACCTCTTCCCATGCAAATGTTTCTCCACCGCCGACTCGGTTCAGCCCTCTTTGCGAGTGACGATATCAAAAGAGAATTTTACCTCGTCCTTCACCTTCAATCCCCCACCCACAGCCGAAACCGGCTTGATGTTGTAGTCTGACTGCCGCAGGGAGAACTCGCCGAAAGCGCGCAACATATCACCCGTCACGGCAATTCTGGCAGGGACCTGTTGTGATCGAGTAACGCCATGCAAAGTCAACTTGCCAAGCAGCACGACGTCACTTTGGCCATCTGTCGTGTTCTTCACTATGACGCTCGGAGCGTCGTAAACAATCTCCGGATACTTGTTGATCTCCAACACGTTGTCGCGCATCTCCGTTTCCATCTCGCGCCGATCTTTGTCGGAGACATTGTCCGTCACCGACAGCGAATCGGCCCGCACGACGAAGTGCAAGGATGACTGCTCCACCGCATCCGGGCTGAAGTGCACTTCCCCCTGCATGTCGCGAATTGCTATCGTCGGGTTGTGCCCGAAAGCCGAGAGTAGTCCGCCGGCAAATGCCTTCACCGTAAAGCGACTGACCATTGCGTTGATTACATATGGATCGCCGATCGTCGGCGCTACGGCAGATGCGGCTTTCGCGGAATCCGCATCCCTACCCGGGTTCATATTTTCAGGCAAAGCGTGGTTGTCCCCTTTCTATGGGGATGATAAGTGGCAAAGCCAGAATGGTTTTTACATTGCTCGCAGGCGCAAATACCGTTCAATGTCCGGAAGCGCATCCTTGGCCAGATTCGGCACTCCCAGGCGCCCTAAATATTTCTGCGCGACCGGATTCGACAGAATCAGTCCCGCGCCAAAAACCATTAGAGCGATGCCGCTCAGCATGAACAAAGTATCGCGGTCGCTGTCACGTTCGGTTGCGTGCGATTCGCGTGCCATCACTGCGGTTGCCATTGTCGTACCTCCTCGTTCTCTCAATTAATCCGTGGTGCGCTGCTCAGGACCTGGCCACTCTCCAGCCAGAACCCGATTGATTACAGATTCCAGCAAATTCACCGCCTCGGTTACGGCCAGCGCGACCGGTTCGCTCAGACCCATCAAGCCTTCTTCCGGACCGAGCGTCGCAGGCTCGCAACCAACCAGTAGAACTCTCTTCAGCGGCCCGCCCATCGAAGCGGCCAGGCGAAGGATCTTCACCGCATCCATACCGTGAGCGTCGACGTCACCGCCTTCGGCTTGATCAGGCCCGAGTGCAGTCAAGTCCGGTTCGACCACATACAACGTTCCGGGCTCGTCGCCGCGGGGGTAGGCGTCGATGAGGATCGTTGTCTCGTAGCCGTCCTGGAGCGCGTAGGCTAGATCGAATCCGCGAATGCCGAAATCGCCAACGCGCACGCCGGCCGGCAGCGCTCGCTCGGCAAGCCGCCGGGCCACTTCCACTCCGAAAGCGTCGTCACCCATGAAGATGTTGCCGATGCCCGCAACCAGGACACGCGGCTTCGCAAACACTTTCTTCTGCGTCTGCTCTTCCGGAGGCAGGAGCTCGACCTCATCCACATCGAAGAAGAACCGATGGCCCGGTTGACGCAGAAGTCCGAGGTCGCGTCCAGGGTCGTCATCCAGCACGACGCACACGTGTACCTTGCTCTCATAGTCCTGCTCGAGAGCTTCAATGGTCGCAATCTGTCCAGCCAGCGCGATGTCAAAGACGTCGCCACCCTTACGAGGCCGCAGGCGAACACGATCGCCGACCCGCACCGCCGCACCGGCGATCTCAACGTGCTCCACGGGCGACTTATCTTCCAGCAGTTGCCACTCCCACTCGTTCACCGCGTCTCCTCACTGACTGGCCGCAGGCTGCGCAGCGCGCCATGCATCTTCATGAACTGTTCGGCGGGTAGGCTTTCCGTCCGCTCCAGCATTTGACGGGCGCGCTCGTCGGACTCGCACATTTCGCGCTTTTCCTCTTCGGTCATGGTCATGATGCGCAGGGAGAGTATCTCGTCGATCTCGGTGCCGTCGAAAAGGTCACCAGCACTCTCCGGCGCAATTTGCGGATAGTCGTACAGAATGATGGGAGAAGCCAGCATGGTGTCCCGCTGTCCGGCTTCGCCCACCAGCACGGGAAACACTCCCTGGTTGTGGCAGTCGTCGATCGCGGGTCGCAGCACTTCGGGAGGATCGAGCAGCGATACAAACTCACCATCCTCAATACCTAAAACCGCATGTGCGGAAACCAGCGACTGCAACAGGGCAGACTCGCGGCCGAGCTGCGCTATGTTGTCTATTGCGGTGACATTCTGCACGCGCACGACGACCTTGAAGGTATTTTCCGCAACCGGGCGGGCTGACACCCGAATCACGCCATCGATGGGGCGTTGATTCCGAACGATCCGGCCCGCCAGCGTCCCTCGCGCGGCGCAGAGCGTTTCTTCCGTCGTGCTCGCCTTCAACTCGAACGAGTGCTGCAACGGATGTGGGCTGAACGACGCCAGGTCCGTAGTTGCAAGCGTCAGCTCGCGTTCGACCGCCTCCTGCCAGGAATAGAAACTCCGCCCATCGACCGTCAGAGTCCGAACCGGACGAAACTCTGCCGTCCGATGCTCGCCACTCGGATTTTGTCCGACAATCTCTTCCACCGAACGTTCCACCAGTTGAAGAAATCGGACGCGCACTTCCAGCCGGCTGAAGGCTGCTCCCTGCACCAGACACTCCACTTGCATGGTCCACGGATCAGTCCCCTTCTGCGCTTCACTGAAAGCCCGCGGATACAGGACGCCAAAGTTGAAGCGCTGCTGGTTTTTCACCGCCGACGGCCGGTAGGGATACAGCATGTATCCCTCATAGAGCACAGCTTTGGCGACGCGATCGGCAGCTACGGTGTTCATCGCTTCACTTCCTCTTCGACGTCGCGCAGCAGGCCTTCCAGCGCCTGCTCCCAGGTGGGTATGCCGCGCTCCATCTTGTAGCGGTGCAAACGTTCGAATGCGTCCCGCTCAAGACAGAGCCACGCGACCCCGGGATAATACGTGTCCATCAGCTCGCGCCAGAGTTTTACCGGCAGACGGAAGTGCACTTCCTTGTCCCACGGTATCGGCATCACTTGCAACGGCCCGTCTGCATCGGCATAGAAAACGCTTCCGCTGAATTGCACGCAGACGGGAACCTCGCCATCGGCGAGTCCGGCAAAATACTTTGTCGCCGCAACATTGAAATCAAACGTGCAAGGCACGAAAAGTTTGACGTCGGTGCTGCCCTTAAAAGCGGGGACGATGGTGCTGGTGTGAGTCCACAGGAAAGTGCGTAACGTCTGGCCCCAGCGTTCGGGTTCTCCAAACAGATCGCGCAGACCGCCCTGCTCGTCAGCGCTGTAGGGTCGGCGCATGGCTTCAATCTGCACTTGCGCCCGCAGAGCGACGCTGTGGATCACTTCATCTGGATTGGCATTCGTCACTCGCAGCTTGAACGCCAGTTGCGGCGCCACCGCGAATGGTTCGACCTCTGCTCCCTCGATCTGAAATCGAAGCTCAGGCATTACCCTGTCCTCCAAAAACGGACGCAGTACGCCTAAGCTCCGCGAAGTACTCTCCGATCTGCTGCCAAACTTCCGTGCCGCCGGAAAATCCGCGCCATTGGCTGCGGATAAGGCCCACGAGCTTGAAACATTGGTCGATAGGCAACAAGTAATACTCGGCGCTGGTGAAGCCCCGAGCGTGCCCAATGCGATTCACCAGCAGCGCCTCCACGTCCGGCTCCATTTGCTGTAGTTCAGGGTTTGCAGCGGCGATTTCGTTCCATGACTCCAGCGAGAGCAGCGACTCGGTCGCACCTGCCGGGCTGGGATACATGGCCACCACTCTCTCCTCAGGGCTGCTGCGAAAGAAGAATGCCATGTTGATGGGAACCATCAGGCTGTCCCACTGCGCGTCAGTCATCTGGAAATTGGCCAACAAGCGGACCAGCCTGGGCACGTGTTTAAACCGCGCGCGATCTTGTCCGCTGAACAGCAGCGCGCAGGCATCGCACGAGCAAATCAGCTTCCGTACCGCTGGATCCAGAAGGTGCGGATGTTGGGAGGCAATCTCCGTGCTGCATAGCTCGCAGCGCTCAGCCACTCGCGGACGGCGTGCGAACTGCCGCAGGACATCAAACGCCGTGCCGAGGCTGGGAGATTCCTTAGTCGCCATAGTTGGCCACCACGGGCGGCGCTGCCGGCGTGCTTATATTCGAAGCAACAGGAACCTGACCGGTTAACTTGTCGAGTGCGACGAACCCATTGGCTGGCTGTCCGTCCAAACCCTCCACCGTCAACGACGCGATATCCGGCGCAGCTTCATACAAGGCATCTTCCACTGTCGCCTGCAGGGCCTTGGTTGTGGAGCCGCAGGCGTGAGCGCCGGGCGTGACTCGTATGCGAACGGCGCCTTCTTCCATACCGAGCAACTCTATCGACGCGCCATCGCGCCGCAGTTTCGGCTCAAGCCGCTCCACAGCCTTACCGACGCGAGTCTCCAGGCTTTCAGGATGCAGTCCATACAGAACAAGTAAGCTGCCGACCATCGGATCGCGGCCTAACTGCTCGATGAATGCCATTCCCGGCTCGCCACCGTTGGCTAGAATTTCAAGCGCTCGATCGATTGCAGTGCCGTGGAACTCCATCACCAACTGCACCAGTTGCCGGGTCGAGGTTCGCACCTCCGGATCGGCGATGCTCTCGACTTCCTCAACCAGGGCTCCGATCCTGCGGACGCGCTCCTGAAAGTCTTTTTCCTGCGACATGTTTTCCTATCCCCTGGACAGCATAGAGGAGTGGGCGGCAATTGCAAGAGACGAACGCCACTCGCGTCCTACAACTGCGCTACCCACCCCTCCTGCGGCAACGGGCTTCCGTTTATTTCACGATGCCGAACATGGGCGAATGCTTCGTCTCCAGCACCTTCCCATTGCCGAGGTACATGTGAACACCACACGGCAAGCACGGATCGAAGCTGCGAACCGCCCGCATGATGTCGATGCCCTTGAACTTGTCCGGCCCGTTCTCCTCGAAGATGGGTGTGTTCTGAATCGCATCCTCGTATGGCCCCGGAGTCCCGTAAATGTCGCGCGGATTTGCATTCCACGGTGTCGGCGGATAGGGATGGTAGTTCGCGATCTTGCCCTCCCGAATCACTACGTGATGCGACAACACCCCGCGCACTGCTTCGTGGAAGCCACACCCAATCGCTTCCTCCGGCACTTTGAAGTCGGACCAGGTTTTTGTCCGCCCAGCGTGCAGTTCGCCTAGCGCCTTCTCCACGAAGTGCAGCGCAGCAGCGGCAGCGTAGGCCTGGAAATATGTCCGGGCTCGATCGCGCTCGATGGCATTGCTCCACTTGGGAATTTTCCATTCGAGCTCGACTTCGGGCAATGACGTCGTCTTGGGCAGGTAAATTTTGACGCTGTTACCAGTCGCCTTCAGATACCCGGTGTCCACCAGGCCGGCTTTGGCCGTCGCCCAGAAGCGCGCGATGGGTCCGCCGCCGGTGTCCAGCGCCAAATACTCTTTGGTCTTTTCGTAATACCAGCGCGGCGACATCACCCACGTGTACTTGCCGGCGAAGTCGCGCTTCTGCGGTTTGGGAATCGTCGTCTGGTTCCACGGATGACGCTGGTCAACGGGGTTACCCAGCGGATCTTTGGTAACGAAGGTTTCGCCTTCCTCCCAGTCGTCGTAGAAGGAGCTTCCCAGCAGAATGCGGATGTTCAGATTGATGTCGACCAGGTCCGTCGTCACCAGTTCTCCATCGACCACCACGCCCGGAGTGACGAACATCTTGCGTCCCCACTCGGTCATGTTCTTGTAGGTATAGTCGCAATACTTCGGGTCCTGGAACGATCCCCAGCAGCCCAAAAGAATGCGCCGCCGTCCAACCTCTTCGTAACCCGGCAATGCCTCGTAGAAGAAGTCGAAGAGATCGTCATGCAGAGGCACGACCTTCTTCATGAACTCGACATACTTCATCAGCCGTACCAGGTAGTCGGTAAAGAGCTGGACCGTGGGAACGGTGCCCACGCCGCCCGGATAAAGCGTCGAGGGATGGACGTGCCGCCCTTCCATCAGGCAGAACATCTCGCGCGTCATGCGGCTCATCTGCAATGCTTCGCGATAGAACGCGCCGGTGAAAGGATTCAGCGCGGTCATAATGTCTGCAATGGTGCGATAGCCATGCAGATTTGAGTTCGGTGAGTTCGTCTTCTGCGCCTTCGTCCAGACGCCAGGATTCGTCTCTTTCACCATCTGCTCGCAGAAGTCCACGCCCACCAGGTTGTCCTGGAAGATGTTGTGGTCGAACATGTACTCGGCGGCTTCGCCAAGATTGACGATCCACTCGGCCATGTCCGGAGGCCGCACGCCGAAAGCCATGTTCTGCGCGTAGTTGGCGCAGGTGGCGTGATTGTCTCCACAAATGCCGCAGATGCGGCTGGTGATGAAGTGCGCATCGCGCGGGTCCTTACCCTTCATGAAAATGCTGTAGCCGCGGAAGATCGACGAGGTGCTGTGACATTCCACGACATGGCGGTTGGCGAAATCGATCTTGGTGAAGATGCCGAGGCTTCCGACGATTCTGGTGATCGGATCCCAATTCATCTCCACGATCTGCTTTTGCTTATTAAGGGCTTGCTGGTCAGTTGCTGTAATTGTGCCCATCGCGATCGTTCTCCTTCAGCGTGAAATTAGGACCTGGCGTGATAACCAGTCGTGAGTTCCGGCCGATTGTGCCGCCACCTCGGCTCCTTGTTGACCGTGTTTTGGGTGATGGAACGCAGGGCCCGAATGGCTCGGCCGTACAGGGCGGAACTTCCCGTGGAAACGTGCGCTCCTGGCGGCTCATCCATGAAGGGCATGAACTTGTCCGGGAAGCCTGGCATGGTGCAGCCAATGCAGATGCCCCCAACATTGGGGCAGCCACCAATACCGGCCATCCAGCCGCGCTTGGGAACATTGCAGTTCACGACAGGGCCCCAGCATCCCAACTTCACGATGCACTTGGGAGAGCCGTACTCCTCAGCAAAATCTCCCTGCTCGTAATAGCCGGCGCGATCGCAGCCTTCGTGCACCGTCGCTCCAAATAGCCACGTGGGGCGAAGCTGATCGTCGAGCGGAATCATTGGGGCGAGGCCTGCGACCTGATAGAGGAGGTAAAGCACGGTTTCCATGAAGTTATCGGGCTGGACTGGACATCCGGGGACATTGACGATAGGAAGTCCGGCTTTCGATCGCCAACCCCACCCCAGATAATCGGCGAGCCCCATACACCCTGTGGGATTGCCTTGCATGGCATGGATGCCGCCATAGGTCGCACAGGTGCCGATGGCCACCACGGCCAGCGCTTTGGGAGCAAGCTTGTCGATCCACTCGGTCGTCTTGATGGGCTGGTTCGTCACTGCGTCCGTACCCACCGCTGCCCAGTAGCCATCTTTGCCGTGAATCTTCTCGTTCGGTATGGATCCTTCCACCACCAGAACAAAGGGCTCGAGCTTGCCCTCCGTCGCCTGGTAGAACGGCTTCATGAAATCATCACCCACTTCGTAGGCGAGAACAGGATTATGCAGATGTACTTTGGGGAGGCCCGGAATTGCGCCCAGCAGAACATCCTCGATGCTGGGCTGTGTCGCTGCCGTAATGGAGACGGAATCGCCATCACAGCCCAAGCCGGCGGTAATCCAGAGGATGTGCACCTCGGCGACAGGAGATTTTTTTTGAGTACTCCGACCGTACGGAACCGCTTGCGCTGTCATGCGAAATTCTCCTTTCGACATCGCGTTAATGAGTGTTTCGCCATCGACGCCAAAGAACGCTTGCTAGCTTGTCAACAGACGATGCGCCAGCTCGCGAAATCAAATACCTATTCGTTCAAGGATGAAATACTTAGCGGGAACCAGGAAACGGTGCCCCACGCACCTTGGCGCTAGCATCAACCGCGGGAAGAAGTTTCACAACCTGATTTGCGCCTAAGGGAAAGTGCGACTTCCGGGGTAGGGGATTCCCCGATGCCTTGTTGGAAAAACGGGGTTGTTATCCGCTAGTTCCGACCGATCAGGAAGTATGGAAGAATTGGAGGACTGGGGAGGACGGCATAGACCTGTCAGGCCACGCCCTCTCCGACATTCCATTGAATCGCGCGCTGCACCAACTCCCGCCCAGTCTTCAGCGACAGCTTGTCTTTGATGTGGGCCTGGTAGGATTCCACGGTCTTCACGCTCAGATGCAGTTCGTCGGCAATCATGCGGGTGCTATGACCCTCGCCAATAAGGCGGAAGACTTCCAGCTCGCGGTCTGAGAGTTCCGCAATCGGCGAATGCGTCTCGTTGGCCGAGCCGCTGATGTACTGCTGCAGCATCCGATTCGCAATGCGATCGCTGACGTATACCTTCTGGTTGAGGATTTGCCGCACCGCAATCAGCACCTTTTCGGTCGCTTCCTGTTTCATGATGTAGCCATTGGCGCCGGCACGTAAGGCACGCTCGGCATAGATCGACTCGTCGTGCATCGACAGAATCAGCACTGGCAGGTTGGGAAACCGCACGCGAATGCTCTTGAGCAGGTCCAGACCGTCGGGCCCGTTCAAAGAGATGTCTACGATCAGGAAATCGGGCCGGGTCGAAGTTATAGCCTGTAGCGCCGTGGCGGCCTCTTCGGCTTCGCCGCAAACCATCAGATCGGGCTCGCGGTTCATCATCAGCGACAGTCCTTCGCGCACGATGGGATGATCGTCGACGATGAAAATTCTGCGTTTTACGGGCGCTTCTGCTTCCGATCTTGTCGACATCGCCTCTTAACCACTCTTACGTTGTTTTGTGGGAACTTCACTTGGTTCCTTGCCGCGCACCGGAAACATGCAGGTCACCACGGCGCCTTGCGGAGCACTCGATTGGATCTCCAACGTCCCCCCAATCATGCTTGCCCGGTGACTCATAATGTGATGCCCCATCCCATTACTGCTCGCCAGAGTCTTCTTGCAGCCAGATCCGTCGTCTCGAATCGTCAGGACGCCCCGGTTGTCGCTCGCGGCAAGACCAATCTCGATCTTTCGCGCTTTGCCGTGCTTGATGGCATTGCTCACCGCCTCCTGTGAGATGTGGTACAGGTGGGTTGCCACGTTGACGTCATGAATCAGGACCGGATTCTCGCATTGCAGACGACAGGACACCCCGAACACGTCTTCCACTTCCGCGCTCAGCTGCTGCAAGGCCGACATGAGTCCATGGGCCTCAGAAACGACGGGACTGAGACCCCTCGCCAGTTCCCGCGTTTTATGGATGGCTTCATTGACCAGCTTGACGATCTTGGTGGCCTCGGCGGCGTAAGGCAACCCCTGTTCCTTCAGCTTCTGCTCCTGCACCTTGGTCATGAAGGCAATGCCGGTCAGATGCTGACCTAAGCCGTCGTGCAGGTCCTGCCCGATGCGGCGTTGTTCGCGCGAGCTGATCTCAAGAATCGCTTTCTCCAATTGTTTGCGCTCGGTTATGTCGATGCCGGTGGCGATCACATAGGCGGGCGTCCCATCGCCTCCGGGCAACGACGTTCCCGACCACGCAATCAGCCGGCGGGTGCCGTCGTGCGCCAACCATTGGCATTCGTAGTCGTTCTGCAATCGCCCCGCCCTCATCTTCTCGAAGTGCATGCGGAATGCGCCCGCTTCTTCCTCCGGCATGAACAGCTCCCATACGCATTGCCCGGCCACGTCGGCCAGCGTTTGTCCGGTGCTGCGCTCGCAGGCGCGATTGAAGCGGACGATGTGGCCGCCCGCGTCGAGAACGATTACCAGCGCGCCCACAGTGTCGAGGATGGCGGTAACAACGTTGCGTTCTTCTTTCAGCGCCTCTTCCGTGCGCTTAAGATCGGTGATGTCAAATCCGACTCCGTGAATGAACCACGGATGCCCATCTTCACGCCGGATCATTTTGGCTTCGCAATGCAGCCAGATGACCCGGTTATCCCGCGAGAGAATGCGGTACGGAGAACGCAGCGGCTTGCCCGTCAGAAACAACTCGGCGGCTTCCAGGCTCCAGCGTTGCTTGTCGTCGGGGTGAACTTGCGAGTACCAGCGGACTGGATCCTGCAACCACTCCTCTTGCGTGAATCCCAGCACCTTTTCGATTTGCGGACTGACGTAAGCCTCTCCGACGCCTTCGTCGAGATAAGCCATAAACACGACTGCCGGAATCTGTTCGACCAGGGCGCGATACTTCGCTTCCAGATTCGGAACCTGCGTGCTGATCTTCGTCGGCGAAACGGCAGGTGGGCCATGACCCTGAGCGGCAAGAACATTGGTGTTCTCGAAGAAAACTCTTGCCAGGTCCTCGAGGACCGCTTCTGCTTCGGCGTAAGTCGCAGATTGCTCGAGCACGCTGGCTGGGCTACCGCCACTTAAGACCGAATTAGTGTTGGGCCACGTTGCCATGTTTTTCTTGCCTTACTGCGGAGACCGTCGCCAATCCGCGGCATGGGGTTTACGGCGACTCACTGTATCACTTCTTAGAGACCTCGCGCCGACGGCGCCAGCTTGGCTCCTTATTCAGCGAAGCCTGGGTGAAGGTTCGCAGCGCATGAATCGCCTTCCCGTAGGTCTGGACCGCGCTGGCCGACAGCAGCGATCCCGGCGGCTGGTTCATGAAGGGCATGAACTTGTCTGGAAAGCCCGGCATGGTGCAGCCAATACAGATGCCGCCGACGTTGGGACATCCGCCAATACCGCTCATCCAGCCGCGCTTGCCCACATTGCACAGCACCACCGGTCCCCAGCATCCCAGTTTCACGATACACAGGGGCGATCCGTATTCTTCCGCAAAATCGGCCTGCTCGTAGTAGCCGCCGCGGTCGCAGCCTTCATGCACAGTTTGTCCAAAGAGCCATGTCGGACGTAATTGCTCATCTAGGGAGATCATTGGCGCGCGGCCCGCGGCCATATAGAACAAGTACAACAGCGTCTCCATCATGTTGTCGGGCTGAGCGGGACAGCCGGGTATACAAACGATGGGAATGCCCGCTTTCGACTTCCATTGCCAACCGAGATAATCAGGCAGCCCCATGGCGCCCGTCGGATTCCCTTCCATGGCGTGAATGCCGCCGTAGGTTGCACACGTGCCAACCGCGACCACCGCCCACGCATGTGGCGCCAGCTGATCGATCCATGTGCATGTCTTAATTGGCTGTCCGGTGGCCTTATCCGTACCGA
Source organism: uncultured Acidobacteriaceae bacterium (assembly GCA_963849815.1). Taxonomy (GTDB): domain Bacteria; phylum Acidobacteriota; class Terriglobia; order Terriglobales; family Acidobacteriaceae; genus Bog-257. The sequence continues at coordinate 53,127 of CAWKIR010000019.1, forward strand.
GCGAGGCCCAATAGCCCTCTTGCTTGTTGCCTTCGTCAGGAATGGAACCTTCTATCACCACGATGAACGGTCCAAGCTTACCCGCCGCAGCCTCGTGGAAAGGCTTCAGAAACTCGTTACCATTGGCCTGTGCAAGGAATGGATTATGGAAGTTAACCTTTGGAATCCAGGGAATTCCGCCCAACACCACGTCCTCGATGCTGGGTTGCATAGCGGCGGTCATGGCAATCGTCTCGCCGTCGCAGCCCAGACCGGCGGTGATCCAGAGAACATCAATCTGCTGAATGCAGCTTCGTTCGCCGCTATTAAAAACGGGTTCTTCCATGCGAACGCACCTATAGGGATGGTGGAGCTACAAACACACTTCGCAGCCGGCATCATGCGATTGCCAGGCCTCTGACTTGCATTCGGCTGAGCGCCACTACCCCACACCAAGTTGCCGCGTATTGTACTCCCTTCTATCTTCGTTCTCCCCGGAAAACCGCACCAGGAGGACTGGGGTGGGGAAATCAATTCCTGCCGCCCGATTGATTTATTGGCCAGACTGACGGCATCCCTTTACCAGCGGTTGACATCTGAGTGCCTGAGAATGGATTGGAGGACTCTGTGAAAAGAACGTTCATTGTGGCAAGAAACATTATTGGGGTAGCAGGCCTGATTCTGGCGGGATATGTGCTGGTGTCGTCACTTCCAGACGTCGGGCGTTATATCAAGATCAGCAAGATGTAGAGAGTCCGGCAGACGAGGTAGCCACCGCGCTGCAGCTAGCCGGAGTCGATGCATTTACAATAGATGCGAACTACCGGCCAAGGTTGTAAACGCGAAAGTGGCGGAATTGGCAGACGCACCAGACTTAGGATCTGGCGGGTAAAACCGTGGGGGTTCGAGTCCCCCCTTTCGCACCAAATAACTTGCACGGCATCGCCTGACAGGGACGGGTGTTGTTCGGCCAGGGTTTTAGGACGCCGGCCGCCCTTAGAGGGTTGGGCCGGGCCGCCTGCCGTGAAGACCACAGAGCTACTCCACCGTAGCAAAAGAGCCTTTGGGTTTCCAGCGATCCCGGCTCCGGGAATCACCTGATCCAGCAGGTTACCTTCCAGTCACTACGGTTGCCGCTGCGGGCCGCAGCATCTGCGGGGCATCCGGCGGGACTGCCAAATACATCTCCCGAACATGCCGGCCGAAATCTTCCAGGGAGTCACCGTTCCAGCCTCGGCAAATCTCATTCAGCGTATTCAGGCCCAGCATGCGGTAGCTCTCCGTTTGCGACTCGTTGAACCACTGGTTGCCCGTGCTTTGATGTGGAAAAGACGGGTTAGCGGCAGCGTACGCTTCCACATCAGGCGGCTCGGTGCCGAGTAGCATCGGTTTGATATAGATCAATTGACCGTCCGGCCAAGTCGCATCCACAGCAGAATAGCGGATCGTCGCTATGGCGCAGCGCCGCTTCTTTTCTCGCATAGGATGGATATATTGATCTTCGAAGTCGACGGGTACTTTGAGATCGATTCTTACCTTACGCAAGGCATTTCCCAGATCTTCATAAGTGAAAGCTGGGTCGCAGCCGGAGTCGAGCACCACAATTTGCCGACAGCGCCGCAGGATCATTTCATAGAGGGCCAGGTTTTCGAAGTGCCCGCCATCGGAGAGATACACGTAGGCGCTGGTGTTGTCGGTGAGTCCCAAGGCCTCTCTCACCAGCGAACCTACGGCAGAGCGCGGGCCATCCTGCCTCCACGTTCGTTCTCCGGCGTCACCGGGATTTCCCAGCCATGCCCCCAGTCTGGCATTGAGCAGGGTCATGACAAAACCCTTCACCGGCGACGAGTGATAACCCATGCTTGGACTGGCTGCGGCTCCTGAAATGGTAACTGCCGTCCCCAAAGTAATGCCGTCCCGGCCGCCGTATTCGGCCGAATCGCGGTAACCAAGTTCATAGTTGCCGCTGTGCAAAGGCGACACTGTGAAGGATTGCGCCTTCCTCTGCTGCCACGCCAGCCGTTCACCGGATACAAGATTCAGTGCGACATTCACCACGTGAAAGGGCTTGAACCCCGTTTGCAGGTCACGCATCAGCAGGTTGTCTTCAGGGGCAAATCCTGTGAATCGCGCGGCATTTCGTTTTGGATTGGAGGCGCCCAGGTACGCCCTGATCAAGCGATTGCGGTACATCGCATGCAGCGAAAACCGGTTGATGTTGATGTAGCGGGCCATCACGTGGCTCAGGACCAGAAGAATCGTAATCACTATGAGGGCGAGAAAAACAGGCGTGTGTTCCAGAATAAACCGGTGGTTCGTCCAGCTCACAACCTCGCCCGGTGCTGGCGGCCGGAGCATGCCCGAGAAGTACAGCAAAAGGTTGGTGAAAATAGACAGGCCAACAGCAAAGGTGACGAGGAATATGGCGGGCGCCAGCTTCACCAGGTACGCGAAGATCTTTCTGCTGGGGTCCCGGGAGCCGCTTAGCCGGCTTAGCCAGGCGCTGGCTACCGCAATAGCGCCGAGTAGCTCCTTGCCCCACGCCCTCCAGTGCAAAACCCATCCTGGCACCAACAGCACCAGCGCACAGGCCATCAGCCAGGAAAAGGCAAGTATCTGGACCCACGCTGAGGCGCGTGCCAGCCATTCACGATCGTCGTCCTCAAGAACGGTGCTCGACAAACCTATAAAGATCGTGCCTCCCAAGTCGAACGCTAAAAGCATGAGAGGCGGAACAATCGTCACGTAGAACGCCCAGCCCGGCAAGGGAACAAGGGTTATCACCCATGCCATCACTTCCATTCCCAACGCAACCAAAACGAGGGCAAGCGACAGCGGGCCGAACAGCAGCTTCAAACTCCGTTTCCACGGCCTCACGCCGAACACCAGGAAGGCCAGCCATCCGGCCGCAGCAGGAACCAACACCCAGGTGATTGCCTCCGCCTTGGGCGGGCGGTTCGTCGTCACAAAAAAAAGGAGGGCATCATAAACCATGAAACACAAAATTGCGCCCGTCAGCGGAGCCAGAATCTTCCAGAGAAAATCGCTTTGAGAGTGGTTCCGGCCTCCCGCACTTGGCAGGTAGCGGCCGATATTGAATACCGCGAAGGCAAGCAGCAAGACGAAACAACACGGTAAAGCGTCTTTTACGACCCAGGACGAAGCGATGGTGTGCCCGGAACCAATTTGCTCGTAAGTAATTCCCAGCATAAAGACCGCCAGCACCAGCCGCGGAAGCATGAGGATCAGCATCAGCAGGGGAACCAGAACTAGCCAGTTGAGCAGAATGTTGCGCCCCACGGTGGCCGCCAGCGTCCAAGTATCGGCTGAGAAGAAGCCCATCTGAGGCGAGAGATAGTTGTTGTACTCGCGCAAGTGCTGGATGGGATCGACTCCACTGCCGGGGACTTGTTCTGCCTTGCTTCGGAGTTGCGGAATGACGTTCTCGATCCCGCCTGCGCGCTTGATCCAGGCCGTCAGCCAGCTTCCAATGTATCCGCCGCCGGAGACCGTCGATAGGTAGTCAAACTGGTCGAGAAGGCGGTGCTCGGCGAGCGCCTGAAGTGCGCCCAGAGCGAAAGTAGCGCTGCGGATGCCGCCGCCGGAGATGCAGAGAGCGCTGAGCGGCTTCTCCTGCCGGCGAAGCTTCTCCAGCACCTCACTCGTATTTTCACCGGAGAAATCACCGCCCGGCCGCAAGGTCTGGTATTCGTCGCGCAGCACTTCGTGTAGCTTTACCGGACCTTCTGGCATAAAATATGCTCCCCGTTCTTAAGGCGCCGTCAATACCCAAAATGCGCGGAAGTTTCTAGACGGCTGGAGCACCGCCGCTAGGATTCGGCTGTGCGGCGGTCTCTGCCTTGCAGCCGCCTGGCTGTAGTATCCGTCGGAGACCCTGGACGCGTCCCGCAGCGCCGTGTTCGACCCGATACACGTAATGAATCAATGACCATAAACAGCGAAATTTGCGGTTACACCGGGAGGACACGAAAATACGATCTTGTATTTATCGTTACCGCGAAAGGGAGTATTCACGTTCGAGCTCGCTCCGGGGACGTTAGACTGATTAACTGTTGCATAATTAGCTGCCTTGCACCCGTTGCTGTCGGTGAAGAGCTCGCGCTTGTCTTGAGTATCCAATTCCCAATTAGTCCTACCATTGCCCGGGAAAATCTGCCAGGTGGCGCCTTTGGTGCCATTTTGCTGGGCGAATAGAATCTCATACTCAGAGGGCACAAAATCGTTGGACTTGCGCGACACCACCCTGATGCGGCAGCCGTTCTCGCCCACGCAAGACTCTTTTATATCTCGAACAGTGGCAAAATAGCCTCCACTGGGAAGATCGAACCTCATAGGCTCCTTTTCGCCATTGATCCCTCCAGTGATCTCTCTAGCATGAACATCTATCGCTGACATGGAAGTAATGTTAGAGGTATCTGATCTCAGATGTCCTGTGATGGTGGCGCCGCTCTGTGCGGTCAGCGCTCCTTTTGCTGTCAAGGGCCCTATGACGTTGGCACTCGTTGCTGTCAGGTTCCCAGTGACGTTGGCGCTCCCTGCGGTCAGTTGCCCGTCAAGGCCCAAGTTACCCGCCGTGAGTGTTTTCCCGTCAGGGCCCAGAACCCTCCTGATCAGCGCATCGCCTTTCACGTCGAGCATTGCCCCTGGATCCAGCTTTCCAATGCCGACTTTGCCTGTTCCTCTGGGCATCAGGTTCAGGTTTTGGTCTTTGTTGTCTCCCGTGGCATAGACAGAGTCATATCCGAGGCCAATTCCCTGGGTTCCATTACTGTGACGGAACTCCACGCCATTGAGTTGACCGAAGTCCCCGGTGACATATAACGCCCTTGCAGTCAGGGAAATGGGGGTCTTTGTTCCAGGAAAAAATGCGTCCCGAGGGCCCCCGGCAACGTCAAGCCTGACAGCAGGCGATGTTGTGCCGATGCCGACATTGCCCTTCGCGTCGATGAACAAAGCTTGGATAGCGCCTTGTCCCCAGAGCAGACCGCCCGCCACCAACAGTGCCGCCAACGAGGAAGCGATGACCAGCCTCTTGGGAAATCTCCAGAGTGCACCGGGATGGACACCGCTCTTGAAGGCAGCCTGTTTGGATTCAAGGTCTTCAACCTTCTTCCGGAGCGCTTGCAGTTCAGCCTTCATTTCGGTGTAATTGAGGTCATTCGATAGTTCGTTCATCGGATCTTCCTTTCCCCGGTTCAGACTCCAGGCACTGCACTTTGGCCAATTTGCTAAGGTCGGAGTGCGGAACGATCTCATCTTACAAAGTCTGGAACGGTAATTGGCAGCGCAAGTCCCGCTCGCTATGGTAAGAACTAAGAGCTATTGGGGCTCTGAAGAGTGGACTCCTGCGAGAAGCTCACTTGTACCAGTCTTATCCGCGTCCGCAGATATGCCAGAGGCCAGGAATTTATTCACACTGGCTTCGAGACGCCCCAGTTTCTGCTTCACCTCTTGCAGCTCAATCAACTGCTGCTGCGCGGCCAGATTAGCAACGGTTAACCGCTGGATCTCCGTCTGTTGGCTCGCTATGGTCCGCGCTTGCTCCTGGGTGATTTTGTCTTCGTCTTTGAGCGCTTCAATGACTAGAGGGATGAGTTCGGTATAGTTGACCAACTTATATCCGCTCGCATCCGTCGTCACCGCTTGAGGCAGCACGGCCTCTACGTCCTGAGCGATCACGCCAACCTGAATGTTTGAAAGTTCTTTGTATTGTTTGTTTCGTTCTGCTTGCCACAGCCTTCGATTCTCTTCGTCGGAGGCTCCCGGGCCAGCCGACAGGTTGGTTTCAATATCTTTGGTTAGATATTGCAACCCCTGTTCATTCCAACGGAAGGTCACGCCGCGCAGTTGGCGAATTTTGTCCAACGCTGATGGAACCGGTTGCAAGTCACGCTTCAAGCGTAGATCTGAAGGCCCTGAAGGTCCGCTGTCTATTTTCGAACTGGCATAGGTACCACTTACTTCCGAATAATCCCCAACCCTCCTCCATTTTCCGTCAGTCCAGAAGAAATTTAGCTTACCTTTCACGAACAGGTTTTTGTCAACCACCAGATCGCCTTTGACATTGACGCGGCCTTGCGTTTGAGGCTTCAGATTCAGATCTTGTCCACCCCAGGTTCCTGCGGCATAGATCGTGTTAAATCCAAAACCAATCCCCTGGGTTCCATTGACTGCCCGGAACTCCACGCCGGGCTTATCGGAGCCCAAGCCTTCCTGGTTGTCGTTACCAAGGGTTACCGAGAGTTTCTTCGCGATAGCAACTTCACCGCTGACGGCCACATCGCCAACGACGTCTAACTCTTTGCCAGGGCCTGGCTTCCCGATGCCGACGTTGCCGGAAAAATTGACGTTGCCGCCCACCGAGAGTTTATTCGCCGTCGGCTCGGTCCCGATGCCGACATTGCCCGAGAAATAACCGTTGCCGCCCACCGAGAGTTTATTTGCCGTCGGCTCGGTCCCGATGCCGACGTTGCCGTCTGTGTTTACCTCAACCTTGCCATTTTGCAAATTAACGCCATCGGTACCACCGACCACAACCTGCCCGGTGTTGGCCCATATCCCGTACATTCCCCATGCGGCGCCAACTCTCAATCCATCTCCGTCGGACTTTTCAATATCTTTGAACACGTTGCGGCCAGCTTTGCCGTTGAGCACAACTCCATCACCAAGGTCCAACTCCGGCGCGGCCACTTTGCCACCCACAGAGAGTGTTTTTGCGATGCTGACGTCACCCGCAGGCCCGATCACCAGGGGTTCCTGCGCCTGGCCGATTCCGCCAAAGAGTCCCAGCGCCAGGAGAATGAGAAGAGCGCACCGGAACGCCAACACCGTTCGGTTGTACGCCCGATCGGAGCGCGTGCCCGGCTTCCGCGCCGGCAACGGAACCCGCACTGTTTCGATGATCAACGTCTTCATTGTCTATGTCCTTTCGATCTTCTGATTGCGTTGGGCCTGACACACGGCCACACCATGCGCGCATGAGCGGCCGTTCTTCAGAGCACAGATTGCCGGCTTGCGATTGTGGCTACCCGCCTGTGCATTTGCTCACGCCTACCGTCACCTTAAGTTCCGCGCCGTTCTGCACCTGGAACCCGTTGCCAAGGATCACGCTCCCACGGGCCCGCAGAGTCCGCGGTTGAGATCCCTTCGTCGCCGTTCCCATCACCTGCAGGTGGGTCGGGCTGCAGATATCAGTCGGGCTGCCGGCGTTCAGCGTGAACGATGGGACTAGGGCGCTGACGGTGGTCCCGGATATCGCGTAGAGCGTCCCGCCGGGGCCAAACAATAACTGCAGCGGAGAGGACGCGACCGGGGCGGCGAACAAGCTCTTGGCGTCCGCGGTAAAGCCGTAAAGGGTGTTGTTAGCCCAAAGAATTACATTCCCGGCGGAGTCCACCACCGGGTTTCCTTCAGTACTAACTAGCCCGGGCAGAGCTGGCGACTCGGGGGTCTCGTTCACCTTGTTACCCTTTAATGCGCCGACTGCAATCAGCTTCGCTGTTCCAACGGGGCCCTTGTTAAGAAAGTCGAGCTGCTTCAGGGACAGGCCCTTGTTCTCGGGTGGCGTTGTGGGATCGAGAATCGGCTGGCCAACCCCGCTCTTCGCCTCCAGTGGGTATTTCCACACTGGCGAGAGCCGCACTGGCAAGTCCTTGTTCTGCGTTACGGGATCGTTTCTCACGCCCCAGAGTGTCGCTCCCGAGCCCGAATTCCCGGTGATGTAAATGAAATCCACCCCGTTCAATCCCTCGGCAACCACGGGATTGCGAAATGTCTTCAGATTGTCGGGAAAATCCGATGCGTTCGCCTTTCCCGGCAGCAGTTGGTAATCCTCACCCGTCTGCGCGTTGATGGCGATAAACCGGGATTTCCCCCCCGTAAAGAGTGCCAGAGCATAGAGAAAATGGCCGTCCGGGCTCAGCGTGATTTTCGTGGTATTTTCGTCCTTGGTAGCCACCTCCCAAAGCTTCTCGGGATGAACCACCTTGCCGCTGGCGTCCAGCAGTCCCACGTCGGGATTCAGCGCGAAAATGCCTTGTGCGACTTTGCCTTGCTTCGCGATGTAGAGGGTCCCGTCCGGACCGGGAACTACGATTTTCGACACCTCGCCAAAGGGGAAGGACTTCACGTCGACCGACGCCGGCAACTTCCGCCCGGCTGGTAATAGGCCGGGTGTGGGCCCCAACTGGGCAGTAAGAATCGCCGTGTTGGTGATAATTCGGAGACGGCCGAAGCGATCCACCACCATGGGGGAGCCCTCGAGAACTTCGCTGGTCAACGGGACTGACGCTATCAGGCCGCCAAGCGGACTTAACTCTTCCAGACGAGTCTCGGACCCCTCCTTTCGAACCACGTAAAGCCCGTCTCTATAAACTACCGGGGCCTTGGTCAGGGAGTTGGCCACGACTGGGAAAAGGACGTAAGCGCTCGTTGTCGGATTGGGCATGAAGGGACACGAACTGCTGTCTGCCAGGCGCCCATCAGACTGGATAAGGGCCAGAGGCGAGGGTTCACTGGCGCAGGCGGTCATCCTCGGGGACTTGCGGTTATATGTGATGATCAGGCGGGGCAGGCGACCGGGATGGTTGGTTATATCGTCTGCGTTCAGACCGTAATAAACGCGACGGCTGGCGTTGGGTTGCGGCAGCAGAACGAGGCCTATGTAACGCCGTCCGCCCTCCGATTGGAGGAGGCTCTTTGGCGGCAAGGTGACGGAATCGGATCGCAACTCCCGCGGGTCTGGGTCTGTTGGTAGAGGCGGGGATACAAGCCTATATCGCGGTTGTGTGTTAGGAACGGAATAGGATAGCGGCTGCTTGAAATCCGAAGAGGCCTTCGCGGGCGCTACTGTGATCGCCATCCCGGTCGTCGCCGTCGCAGCGCCCGCCGTTAGCTGGTCTTGCAGTTGCGCGTTTGGCACTAATCGCAGTTGCACATTTGTGAAGTCCACGTCATCGGGCAGCGCGCCAGCGTCAAAATAGAGCCAGGATTGCGATTCCTTCACATTCTTAATATTGGAAGCTGCTACGCTCAGATATTCCTTAGCTTTGGGGTCTGTGTCAGTAGTATTCGTGTAAGAGGGCAGCAAGGTCACGGTCACGGCTTCGCTCTGGGCCAACGCGGAAATGGCCGCCAGACACGCGAATATGCCGACCACAAGATATGGACGCAAGAGGTTGCCGGCGCAGCGGAACTTCCGGGTCATGTAAGCTCGCAAAATAGCCATAGCATGTTCCTTCTTTCAGTGCGGCAAATTACTGGCTTCCAATTTCGTCCCATAGTTCTCGTTGTCACGGGGTGTTGTAAATCCTGGCATCGTATTTTTCCTTGCCATCCCAGTTTTGGTAAACCGGCCATAAGATCCACCGCTCCCGGAAGCATACGGACCGCATCAGAAACAACTCGGTCTTGTAGTCCCATCCAAATTTTGTCAAAGACCCCTTATCCCAGCCGGTTGGTTCCACAATCACATCCCTTAGTGCATGGTCGAATGTCCCCGTTTCAAATACACCCACAAGATGCAGAAGTTTGTCGCCGGAATCGTATAAGAGGGTTGCGGCCTGAGCGAGCTTCATCGGCACGTCCAGGTCTTCTCCTCTCCAGGTTTTTCCGTCTTCGGTATACAGCAACTCGTCAAATGTTTCATAACGGTTATAGGGATGTGTCGTTCCGCCGTAGAGCCAGAGCGTGCTCTTAGCCACGCCCTGTATATTCGGAGATTTCAGTGTGGCTACCGCGGCGGACATGCATCGTGCCGATGGTAGCGGTTGGCGCTTTTCCCAGGATGGAGTGAAATTTCCATTCCTCGGGTCTGCGGAGCAAGTCCACACCTCGTCCAGTGTTGTGTCATGCTCCGAGAGACCTCCCATTACCCAGACTTTTTCTGGGGTACCGAACGTCGCGCAGGCGTGACACCTCACGGGGGCGGGCGTCGCCTTTCCGGCCTTTGCCAGAGCTTTCCTCTCGGAGCCTTCTTTGTCCCATTCCCTCCAGACCATCTTTGTGTCTTTTTCGCTGTAGTACCACCAGTACACGCGGTTCGAGATAGGACCCAACGGGTCCGCTGAACTACCCCCGATCAGCCACAGCGCTTGATTGTGGATCACTCCAGGGCTTTCGCCCATGCCCTCAGGAACATCCGCCTCCCAACGCCAACCGTCAAAACCTGAACTCGAAGACCACAGCCCGGCGTACTTCGTCTCTTTGCAAACGAAGATCCCGTAAAGCTTGTAGCCCACATTGCTCCTGAGGTCCTTCGCGGCCAGCAGCAGAGTTGGATAGAAGTGTTGTCCCACCCTGGCTCCGCGCAGGCTGTTCGTAATAAGGTCCTGCGTGTACCACTTTGGGCGAGGCTCCGCTGTGACCGTGACCTCACGGTCGGCGAACTGACCGTCTTTCTTGGAGCCTCCGGACTTGTCCCGCCAGGCTTCCAAGCGGTATGTCGTTTCCACTTCCGGGTTGCGAAGCCACGTATCGCGACGACCGCCGGGCTCCGGCTGGCTCTTTGGATCGGGTTCGGGCTTGTCATTAGCAAACAGAGTGACTGTATCCGCCCCGGTGGTGTAGCTGGAAATTGTGACGTCCTCTCCCCTGAGGATGTTGGTCGGGCCAACGTCGAAGGAAATAATGGCAACTCCCGCAGCCGCTAAAACAGGCACAGGAATAAGCTCGTTGTAGAGCATTGGCGTGACGTCCGGGTCGTCCCAGATTTTGAGCTGGAGGCCGGCCTTGTCGCAGCTGCTTTCAGGGTTGAATCCGGTGATCCTGATGGTTACTGGGACTCCGGCGTCGAGTGAAAACCGCTCGTCGGTTTCCCATGCCAGTTTGTCGTCCATCTTTGTAAGGGTAGGTGTGGCGATCGTATTAGGGGGGACGTACTCGAAATTAAGCTCTGCCACTTTAGGATCGCCGCAGAGTTCACGTGGGATGTCGATGCTCGCGCCGAGTTCTATGGTCTCCGTGGACTCGATCTCGACGGAAACGAAATTCTTGTCCTGCGAGCCGACCTTAAGATCGCTTGCTGTTTTCACCGTCAGCTTTGGCATGAGGGCTCATTCCACTGTTTGAATTTCGATATCCTTATAGTCTTCATAACCAGCCTTATTCGACACTCTGAGTCTGAATGTGGTGTCCGCCGTCACCGCGCTCGTCCATTCAGGCAGCTCAGGCAGTTGGCTCCACTTCTTTTCCGATTTTTCCGTGCCATCAGGCTCCAATCGGAATACTTCGACCGAGTCGGCGCCGTGAAGCGACCAGGCAAGGACGACATTGGTGGTGGTGTTCTTTCGAGGTTTCTGCGCGGGGGATTTCATCCACAGACTGCGAATCAGTACCGGTTCGATTTTCAGCTTCAGCCACCCCTCCGTAAGGGTGGGCCAGCCGACCGCTGGGCCAGCCAGCTCAGCAGCGGAGACCATGTTCGGATCCTCGGCCCAGCCAGTCACGTTGGGGCGGTAGGCCCAGGACCATTGGCCGTAATCATCGGAGGGCTTGGGCACGTGAGGCGTAGTCGGAGTACCCAGCACCGGCGCGGTCTGGAAAAATACCTCGCGGACCTGTTTGGACCCTTTCAGTCGCGCCGCAGAGAGTTCCAGGCTCATTTTGGGTAGGAAGCCCGAAGTGACGTGAACGCGCGCCTGCGGATCCATCAGCAAGGTGACCTGTAATGTCGTCTCGCAGTCCAATTCGAGATCCTGATCAGGCTGTAGACCAACGTACGTCTTTGCCTGGTTTCCGAAGTCGAATCCCCAAAGCGCATAAAACGGGTGCGAGCAAGGTTAGAAGCGTCGCGCTCAGATGGAGGCTTCCCCCTGAAGAAACCCACCAGGCCATCGTCGGTGCTCCGGCGGTCTCCCAGGCGCACGGGCCAGCGGACTTTCTCCACGTCGTTGGTCTTCATGAATCTGTTCGGCGAGGGCCGGGTTGCGGTTGTAAGACTGGTCTGCAGAATCTTGTCGAGGGACGGCTCTCCTGACTTTGGGTCACCGGTCCAGCTTCGTTTCTCGTCAAGCGCGGGTAAGCCTTCCATTTCGAGGCGCAACTCCGCGCGCACCAGCGCCAGAGGGCGGCCAATGAGGACGGATATCAGGGGGTTGTCTTCCGGCACTCGCTGCTCGGTCGCCTCGACGGCGTCATTAATGAGATCGGCGAAGGCGCTTCCCGCAGCGGAGCTGAGAGAACGCACGAAGTTGGCAAAGTCCCGCAGATAGGGATCCTGAATGCCACTGACTTCCGCCTCGGCGCCCTTCGTGCCGGGCACGGCAACCCAGTAAAAGAACGTGTCGCCCTCGTTGGCAAACCGCTTCTGCAGAATTCCGACTGGCCGGCCATCAGCCGCGTACAAAACCAGGTTTTGATCGAAACGATTCAGGACCACCCAGCCGCAGACCGAGTCGGAGCTGGTGGCGGGAGCTTCGGCTGTGAATTCCAGCCTCATGGGCCGGCAGAACCGGGGGTAAAGTTGGACTGCAGGCGGATTCTCAGAAGAAAATCTTCCCGACTGGCACAAGCCTGGCGACTTTCCCCGCTCGCTTGGCAACTTTCCCGGCTGGACTCTGATCCTCTGGCCAAAAACATCAATGATCCAGAGATCTTTCAGCTCAAGAAGGCCCGTCCGCAGAGGGCAGAACGGCATACCGGTTGGGGGGTTTAGAACGGGGGAACTGTCGGGGTGAAAGTCTTTGCCTAGCACCTCGTCAATGCGATCAAGATACAAAAGCTTCTTTCCTTTGTAGCGGAGGTAATCCAGCGGCGGCAATTGGTCGCCGGCGCGGCGCATAATTAGCGCGTCATGCAATCCTCCCAATGGTTGCGAGATCATGGCGCTCGGCCGGGATCCCAGGCTCTTGTCGATCTGTTGCATGAGTTCCAGGAGCTTCGATCCGGCTTCAGCCCGCGCATATTGGAGATTGAATAGTGGACGTCCAACAAAGGAAAGTCCCTTGTACTCCCTCACCTCCACTTGCTTAGCCTTGATAAACTCCTGCAACTCCTGCTTCGTTACCTGCTTCTTGCCAGCCAGGAAGTCGTCTACCCCGGTGGCCGCCAACTCGGTTTGCTTCATGCCGCTGTTCAACAGAATCCTAAGCCACTCCTCGCCGGAACCGGCGTTCATCAGCTTCGAGTCATCCAACCTAGTTTTCAGCTTGCGGTAGCACGATTGCTTACCGGGAAGAGCTGGGGTGAGCTCGGTGTTCCTGCGAAACTGTGGCGGCTGTTTGTCCCCGTTCTTTTCCCCGTGCGTCAACGTCCAATACTTCTTGATCTCGACGCTCTCATCGGCCTGCCAGGAAACCGCCCAATCAAGGTAAAGGGGAATCCATGGGTTATGTTCCCAGAGGAAACGGCTGAAATCATCCGGTAGAACGCCGACTTTGGCTTTCGTCTCGCGGTTCTTCCTCGATCTCTCTTCAGGCGGATAGGTTGGTTCCGGCGGATAGTATTTTTCCATTTCGTCCAGGAGCAGAGTCTCTTTGAGAAGCCTCTTGGACCAGGGTGGAATGGCTCCGAGGTATTCTGGCGAAATTCCCAGATCCCCAAGCCACTTGTCGGTTGCCTCAAACAGTACGTCGCGTTCCTGATCGCGATCGTAACCAAAGCTCTGAAGTTCCTCCTTTGTGACGCGCACGGTGACCGAGTCCGGCCGCGACCGGGTTCCAGTCACCTGCGCTGCAGGGCCAGTGAGCAAAAGCACAGGGTCTTTGGGAGCATAGAAGGGGGCGGCGGGCTGCGCGACCAGACTGTACTGTACGGGGGCGGCCTGTGCGACCGAAAGTCCAGCGAGCGCCAGGATCGCGTTTTTCGCTTCATCTCGGTCTTGTCCCGCCTTCTCCACTTTAGCCTGGTAGGCTTCCACGAATCTCTTCAACGCGTCCAGGTTGGGCTTCAGCTGGTTTTGCGATGCTTCAGACCCTCGTTTCACAGCATCAGTCCACCGATGCCACAATCCATACAATTCCCATCGATAGTCTCTGAACAGGCGCTCGTGCCGGTCGCACTCCCGTTCCAGCCCATTGAGTACATCCAGTAGTATCTGAAAGTTCGCAGGTAAAGGAGGCGAAGCTGTGGGCGGGGACGGCGGGACGTTCTCCGGTAGAAAAGCCGACGCCTGCTGAATCACCCAGTTCGTGCCGCCGCCAACCGCCGCAAAACCCTGCCGGTGAAGTTCGGCATCCATCTCAGCAGCGTTCGATCCTTGGGAGAATAGTCCGATCTGAAGGGCGGTGACCAGGTCTTCGAGGAGGTTGAGATCGGCTGGATTCCCGCTGTTGTTCCCACTGGTGCGTTCCTTTGCGACCCGGGCCGCGAAGGCCTCCGCGGACGTATTTCCGAGGTCGACCCAGTATTGCTTGGGATCTTCAAAATCGATGAAAGGATCGGAGTCGGTTGTCGGCGCGGAACCGTCGGCGGACCGACTCACATCCCTGACCGTGCCGTGGCAGAGCATTCCAGCCGGCAGAACTTTGTTCTTGAAGTCCTCGTTCCCGAAGTCCTTCACACAGCCGCGTTCCTCCATCCATTCGTTTATCTTCGCCTTTGACTTGTCGCTGAGTTGGGCCCAATTTTTCCCGGTCAGACCGGAAACAAGCGCGCTCCAGGGGTCATCCCCTGTTCCGGAGTACCACCCAGTGACCAGGTAAGAGATCTTCGCGTCAAGCGGAACTTTGTCCAGGTCATCGTGAAAGCCAAGAACGCTCCGGCAGGCGGGATAGTGGGCGCTGAATCCTGCGTCTCCACCAGTGATAGCGGTCAGCCCCACGTCGGCCACTTCGTTGTCGCTGCCGTAGAGGTACACGGGCTTACCCTTATCGTCGTAAACGGGCTGATCCCCGTCGCAGATGACCCTGGCTACACCGCTCGGACGATACGAGAAACGGGTGTCATAACGAGTCGCCGCTGATACTCCGGCGGATGGAGAAACCAGCAACACAACTGCGGACTTAACGTCCTTCGCCTCAGTGGCCTTCTTGTCGCTGTAGACCATCCATGCTTTGGTTCTAAGACCGCCTCCCTGTTTGGGTTTGTAGTAGCGCTGAACCAGCCATCGGTTCGGTATCCTTGGGAATGCCGTTTCTTTTTTGAGGTCGCCATGCGCTGCCGCCGCCGGGAGCCGAAAGTGAAGGTGGATGCCCGGTTCGAGCTTCCTTTCATCAAGCGGTTGCCTGAGATCAGGCCCCACCTTGTAACCCTTCTCCAGCAGGGAGTAATTCGGTGCAGCGCTCACCGTAAGGTTCTTCAGCGGGGAGCTCTTGCTCTTACGGTCATTCGCGCTCACCACGAGCGCGTCGACATGAATCGGAATCAATAAGTGCGTTCGATCTCCGTTCATGGTTTGTCCCCAACCTTAATCTCGACTCGCCCGGGACTCTCCGTCATCTGCACGGCGAACTCGACCGAGGTGGGCGAATGGAGAAGTTCCGCCAGTGCCGTCACGTCGACAACCCGCAGATCCTTCGTTCCCCGAAAAAGGACCTTCTCCGCCGGCTGGAGCTCGACCTGATCGCCCAAACCTTCTTCTGTCAGCTTCCGCAGGTGTTTTTTCACGAACCCGTCGGCGCCGAAGTGCATGCCCTCGGGCGGCTGACGGATTTCGATCTTTGCCAGCGGACCATTGAAAATACACAGCATGATGTCCGGAGCGAGGCGGTCGATGCGGAGGGGTGGCGCGGGCACGGGGTCCGTTTCTCCTTTTTTCCAGCACCACGCTTCCATTTCCAACCCTTGCCAGCCCCGCACAATCGGGGAACGCAGGAGAAATCCTTCGAACGGAAAAATCCTCTCGGTGGGGGAGAGTGCGCCGTCGGCCTGTGTTACGGACGTGATCGCGCTCGAACTAGCCTCCACCTGGCCGATGAAAGCGTCACCGGCAGTCGCGCCAACCTCTGAGGCCTGGTAGTAATACCCGGTGCTCGAGTTGTAGAAGAGGTAGCTGGTCGAGTTGGCCGGAGCCGCTGCCAAGACCGGGATCTCGCTGGGAGAGAATACCTTGCCTTGCGCCCGCAGCTTGCCGGTGGCCAAGCCTGGAACCAGAGAAGTGGACGTGGAAAGCGTGAAACCGGAAATCACACCATTTGCGTTGCTGTCTTCATCCGAAGGTCGGCGCCGACGAACCTTAGTGGAACCGTTTACCGCGATCCTGAAGAACTCGTCGCCGAGAATCGAGTCAACCAGTTCTGCTTCGGTGCTGTTGCGGCCCACGCTACAAGCCCCTTCGAGCAGGCGCTTGATCCATAGGGGATCGATGCGGAAAAACCGCATAGAGGGCAAGGGCAACATGCGCTCGTCCGGAACCAGATACAAAAACGGCACACCGTATAGCAGGACGCGCTTGGCCAGCCAGTCGCGCACAGTTGCTGGCAGCTCATGCCTGGTCGCCGCTGGCCGAATGCTTGTCGGCGTCGTTAGCCTCATCGGTATCTGGCGCGGCTTTCTTCGGCGTTAACGCGTCAGACAGAGCCGCTTCCAGAAACTTGCTGTCAGGCGACTGGAGTAAACGCTCGTCAGCGGCCTGGCTCCTCAGAATTCGCCTTAGCTCTTCTTTTTCCAGACGCGCTTTGTGCTGCTTCTGGACTTCCGTGCGCCATTCGGATAGCGCCTGGGCAAAAGACCGGTCCTGAAGACCCAGAAGCCGTCCGAGTTGCGAGGCTCCCGCGTAAGTAAGGTCCATCAGGCCCTTCTCGTGGTCATATCGCACCAAGCCGTCGGGAACGGCCTTGAACTCGTAACGAGCCTTAACCTGTGATATGGCGTCTCTTACCGGCGTTAGCGGTCCGCGGTACCAGGAGACCGTTTTCTCGCCGCGGCGCGTATGGTGATTCAACGCCGTATATCCTCTACTGAAAGCAGCACGCACGTATTTCGCCGCTTCGGTGGTCTCTTCTGCCGGGAGCACATACTTCACCCCTTCAGGGGCGTCGTCTTCTGCGAGCTTTAGCCGGAGTGGTCGCAATCGTTTCCCGAGATCTTCCATCGACTTTTTGAAATCGCGTGCCTTCTTACAGTGGAAAGCCCAACTCGCCAGCACTGCCAACCGCAGCGTTTTCGCAGGGTTTGGCGGATCCTTCCCTGGCAGGCAGTTCTGCATGCCTTCGAGCGAGACTAGGATCGCCTTGTTCTCGACTGGGCCCGCGCCCTGCGCCGCCTTTGGAAAGCGGTTCCCGATTACGACGGAAAAACTTCCATCCGTCAGAAATGACACAGTTTCCTTATGATCCGTTTTGACTTCGCGCACGTGAGCGAGAAAGTCCAAGTCGGCGATGCTAGGCGCCACTCGGCGAAACAACTCGGCATCCAGATCAATGGCGTTGCAGGGATCATTTAACTCATATTCTGCGGGCGTGAATCCTTGCGGGCCAACCACGCCCGGGGGCAGTTTATCTTTATCGAACAGATCGCTCACTTTGCGAGGTTCGATCTTCGGGATACCCGTTCCCTCGCTTCCGTCTCCCGCGCTAAACAGGAGCAGGGCCATCCAGGGTTGATGATCGGGTGAGCCAGAGGAGAGTTTTCTTTCCCAGGGAATTGTCCGGCGTGTTAATACAACGTGCGGCAGAGAACATTCGTAATCGCCCGTGGAACCTTCGGGTGGGTAAACGCTGTAGATGTCCGCGGGATTCAACGCAAATCTCGGACCGTCAACGACAAACTCGAAGTTGACGGGGGTGAACGCGTCTGCCGGGTCCGCCTTCGTCACGGGATCCGCCGCGTGCAGTTCTGTCACTTCTTGATGCACCACAACCTTGTAGTTGCCGGCAGTGAGCGGCAGCCGACAGTACCTGGAGAAACGGATTCCACCGGAAACAAGGTCGCCCATAAATCAGTACCCCACCGCATTCATCTCAGGGTGTTCCTGAAAGTAATCCGAATTCTTGCTGAGTTCTTTCAGATCCGGCTTGTTCAATACCAAATCGCGAGGCAATTGCTTACGCAGGTATGCCAAGACGGCGTTACGACTTTGCTCAACACGACTTTCAACAACGGCGGGATCCGACCAGACGGTGCTGTAGTCTGTCCATTTCTCTTCGGGTTTAGCGTACGTCGGCAGCTCCACAAGTGCCCAGTCAACGCTCTTTAGAATGGGGGCGAATCTAAACTTCTCGATTCGTATATCGAGCAGCGAACCGACGGGATGCTGAGGAATGCCGTCAATACGGATGCCTAGGGTAGCCTCGATGGTTTTTGTGTCCGGCGTCTTCGGAAGTGGAACTTTATCCTCCTCGGCGCATATTCCCCAAACAGCATCCGGAACGTTGCCCGTGACCGCGGACACCTTGACGTGCTTGCCGGGTTCGATCCTGTCTGCCGTGACCTTGAAAGGTGAGTGAAGATTTCTCTTCCCCATGGGCCGGATTCCGCACTTGGCTCCAACTCCCGTGGCCAACCCCTCCAATTCCGTGCAGGGAATCACAGACTGGGCAGTCAGGGAAAGCTGGTGCGCATTTACGATTCGATATGTGCGTTTAACGGCTTCCCCGGTCTTTGGGTCCATCGCTTTGATCTTGGTGATGGGATCCATCACCTCGACTTCCTGCTCGCGCAGGAGTCCTCGCGTGATGCGCACGGAAAAAACTTCGGGACTCTTATCTTTCTTGGGGTCTCTGGGAGCCGGCAGGCAATTCGTGACGAACTCGCGCGGCTTCAGGGCCAGCGGTGCCGGGGTGTGAGCGCCAAACGGGATCGTAAACGAGATCACCCAGAGTCTGACAAGAGCTTCGCCGCCGAAAGGTGGTCCCTGGAGCTTCAGATCCACGCTCAATTCCAGCCGGATCGCGATCGCGCCCAACCGCAAGGCGACGCCGAGGGTTATGCCCATTGCGGCCTGGTAGTAGAAGGGCTGCCAGCTCATCAGGAAGTCGGCATAGGCAATGAACCAGGCCTCGATTCCACCCGACTTGAAAACCGCGCACAGCTTTCCTCCGGCCATAATGCAGGAGGGGGTGAGCGCGAAGTAGGCTTCGCCCGTTATGCTGAGTTCGTTACCTATCTGCAACTGCATTCCCAGCCGGGGCACGAGCGGATAGTGGGCAGGACGCACGAACGCAGGGTGATAGCCTCCCAGCGAAACTACGAAATCGCCCGCATGAGGTCCTGCGAACCACAGGCAGAAGGCAAAGCCACCGGTGAGCCGGCAGGCACTCGAAAAGATGAACGAGTTCTCGGTGAGGCGGGCCTCAAACTGAACCAGACCCTCGGCAATCCGGATCACGCCGCGCAGAGCCAGTTCCGCGCAGGCGATAGTCTTGTCTGGCGTAACCCGCGGCGGCGTGGTCATTCTGGACAGGCCCAGCAGACCGATCTCGACTTCCGCCCCCCACGAGACCGACACCAGCAGGAACGAGTCGATCATCGCAAAAGAGTTGAACTTGATGCCGGCGGCGATCCAGAAATTCCCGGCTGCGGGCGACACGTACTCGCGCAACTGTGCTGGTAATTGCTTTCGGGCTGCGAAACTGTCCTCCCCCATGGCGGCCTTAATCAGCGGGAAGTTCTGTACTTGCTCAATCGAAGGAAGCCTGAGTTTCCGGTTCACTCCAAACCCAAACGCCAAACCTGTGACAAGGAAAGCGCCAGTAGCTGTAGGATCTCCCAACTCGGCGAGCAGAACCGCAAATGCCATCACCGAGATCGTGCCGTTTTCGTCGATATAGGACCCAAATGCCGAGAAGGTGAACGCTGTACTTCGAATCAGCAGGGTGCCCTCGAGTTCCAGTTGCCGGAGAGAGCTCGTGGGGGGGATGCGCACCAGACTGCCACCAATCTCAATTGGCCCACTGCCTAGCGCCAGGCCCATGCCATCTAGTGTGAATTTGACGTGTTTGAGGAACTGCGAGGGCTCGGTAAACTTGTCCAGGGGATAGGTCATCCCCAGGCCATCGAGGCTGAACGTCAGAGCGCTCAACTGCAAGCTGGCGTCGAACTTGATGCCGACTCGCCCTTCTGCGTAGCCTAACCCGATCCGCTGAAACGAGATTGGCCCCAGCGATTTGCCTATCTCGAACCACTTCGTTCCGTCATCGGCACCAGGCGCCAGATTCCCAGCAGCTACTCCGGTGTTACTAGCCTGCAATCTTTTTTCCGGTACTGGCAAATCCAGGGTATAGGGGGCCGTTCCCAACAGCAGCGCGGCCAAAACATTGAAGCCTTTCTGGAGCGCTTCCTGACTGGACGCTTTCTTTTCGCCAGAGCTCTGCGACCGGTCAGGCAGCGGTTTTACGCCGTACGGCAAAAGACCGTTAAGACTCTCGACAGCCCCCTGGCTCATCTTGTCGGAAGCAACGAGGATTCGCAGGCTCTCAAATCCGACCGCCTGATCCGCCGGCATCGCGCTACCGACAATCGGCAAGTCGGATAGTTTGACCTTCGCGGCAAGATCGACCCCAAACAGGACTACGGACTCCCCTCCGCTATTATCCGTCGCGGACTCTGTGGCGGATTTGCCATAGTAAGCAAGTAGAGCACTGTTGAGTGTCATCCCGAGGCTGGCGGGTATTAGTTTGCCCAGGTCCGGGGAAACCGAGTTCGCCAACCCTTGGATGTTCAGTTCATACCCATACTGGTCGTTGTAAGCTGCCAGGCAATACTTGGAATTGTCCTCTTTACCGAACATCAAGCTGAAGGACAAAGGTGCCTGCCCCTCTGGGCGGAGGAGTATCTGTCCACCAAAGACTGTCTTCGATGGCTCATGCTTCTTATCAATCGTGAAACGGCACTCTAGGTCAACCCCGTTGAGCGGTAATGTGCCCCAGCATACGAATGCGAAGTCTTGGCTTTTCGAGGAATAAGAAAGGGCCAGCCTGGTGACGGCCAAGCCTTGAATCGCGGCCGGCAGATCCTTTATCGGTATCTTAAAGTCTGCCACTTCGCCGGCTAAATACTCAATCAGTTTGACGACGGGAACTGCCTCTTCGCCCGGCGCCGTTCTAGCCTCGAACTCCCAGTTCAGGTGGCTTTTGTTCTTCTCCGTAGTACACGAAACCGCAAGATGAAGGTTGGGCAATGCGTATTCGTTGTTGCCGATCCTCAATTTCCGGCTGGGGGATATATCCATCCCAAATGAATAGTAAGATCCCGGCTCCGCTACTAGCGTAATGTTCGCGATTTCGAATTTGGGCTTGAAGGACGTCAAAGGCCAACGCACCTTATGTTGTTTGAAGCAGTCCTCCAAATCGACTGTCTTGGTCCCTATCTGCTCGGCCGAAATGTAGAAGCTGGGGGCCTCAAGCTTCAGGTCCAACTCGATCCCAAGAAACGTTGCTTTTCCCCCGATCGTGGCATAGAACGCGCGTTGCTGACCGTCGAACGGCTTAACAACAGTAATCTTCACCGAAGTAAAGCCAAGCCCGATCACATTTTCAAATGGAGGGTCAAACGGCTTCCAGGTCGTGTCGGAAAGGCCGATTGTGAATTTGGCGGCAGCAACTTCATAGCTCTTGCCAGATCGAGCCAGTGTGATGGAGGCGCTTCGCGGCCCAATCGAGCCGATCACCTTCTGCAAGGGCTCCGGTAGAAAAGAGTAGCTCTCGTCCGTCCCAGGCTTGGCGGTTAAAGCGTTCAGCAGGGCGTCGAGCGTAATTCCCTTATCAAATGTGCAGGCAAAAACCAGTTCGTCATCGCGCCCCGAAACCACACTCGCCGACGCCGTCAAGAACTTGAGCGTTCCAATTTCAAGGTTGCCCAAATAGGCCATCACTGGCTGGTAGGACGCGTCGAAGCCCCAATAGCGGTTCAGAGGGCAGTACATTTCAAAGCGAAAGTCAGTGAACTTTACCCAGGCCTTGTCGCCCGAGGGCACGGAAAATTCGGAGACCAACGGAAACTTCAGGTAGATTCCGGGAATAGGAGGTTCCACATCCCACGGAAGCTGGTCTAGTTCTAGTCTTCGACGACTACCCTTGAACTGTGTAACCAGCCGTCCATGCAAGCGGTTCTTACCATCCCCGAGCTCTGCAAGCAGGCCAAGTACTCCCTGAGGGGCACCTTGACCCACAAACGTAAGACCTTCTTTTAAGAAGCCGTTGGCGAATTTCTCGTCCTTAGTCAGCGAGTGATCGTACGTCGTCAAATAGAAATAGCAATCGCGCAGCGCAAAGGTAGCATCGACGATCGATTTCCCGCTGCCATAGTCATAGCGCCGCTTTTCAGAGTCGAACGGTAGGGGAAGAAATGGGAAGACGTCCAGGAATCGCCAATTCTTGACCTCGTAGCAGAGCGTGACGTCAAGCATCTTTTGATTCGTAGCGAGTTTAAAAGTTGCCCGTACTTCTGCTGGACTCTTGAGGATATTGAGGCCTTCTTCCAGGAAGAGGAAGGACGTTTTGCCGACGACTGTGCTGCCATCATCACCACCTACAGGACGTCCATAAGCAATCTCGATGCCTTCGCCCACATCGAACGGAGTTAGACTTCGAACCGGAAAAGTCTTGTCCCCGACGCGCACCTGTCCACTCTTGATCGTCAGGTTAGTGCCTTTTGCCAGAGCGTCTTGTAGTTCTTGAAGTGTCATCCTTTGACCATGTTCTGGGATCCTCGCGAAGCCGGTTCAATGGATTTGGATTCCCTATCTCGTGCTTGATCGATCACTCTTTTCCTCGTGCGGGCATATCAGAAGGTGGATTCGTAGACAGATCCTCAGCTGGCCCACCCTGTGGACTGGGAGGAATGGGAGTCGAGTCTCTACGCCCAGCCCCCTCAGGTCCGGGGGGAACAGGAGTCGAGTCTCTTCGCCCAGCACCCGCAGGTTCGGGAGGAACGGGAGTCGCGTCTCTGCGCCCAGCACCCTCAGGTCCGGGAGGAATGGGAGTCGAGTCTCTTCGCCCAGCACCCTCAGGTTCGGGAGGAACGGGAGTCGCGTCTCTGCGCCCAGCACCCTCAGGTTCGGGGGGAACGGGAGTCGAGTCTCTACGCCCAGCACCCTCAGATTCGGGGGGAACGGGAGTCGAGTCTCTTCGCCCAGCACCCTCAGGTCCGGGAGGAATGGGAGTCGAGTCTCTTCGCCCAGCACCCTCAGGTCCGGGAGGAATGGGAGTCGAGTCTCTTCGCCCAGCACCCTCAGGTTCGGGAGGAACGGGAGTCGCGTCTCTGCGCCCAGCACCCTCAGGTTCGGGGGGAACGGGAGTCGAGTCTCTTCGCCCAGCACCCTCAGGTTCGGGAGGAACGGGAGTCGAGTCTCTTCGCCCAGCCCCCTGATCACCGGGAGGATCCTTGGGCTTATGTTTCGGCGCACCCTGATCACTGGGAGGATCCTTGGGCTTATGTTTCGGCGCACCCTGATCACTGGGAGGATCCTTAGGCTTATGTTTCGGCCCACCCTGATCACTGGGACGATCCTTAGGCTTATGTTTCGGCCCAACTAGATGGCTGGGAAGAAAGGAAGGCAGATCCTGAGGTGGCCCACCTAAATGGCTGGGAAGAGAAGGAGGCAGATAATTAGGCGGCCCATCCAGATCAGGAGGATGGGGAGGCAGATCATTCGGTGGACCATTAAGATCAGGAGGATGGGGAGGCAGATCATTCGGTGGCCCATCCAGATCAGGAGGATGGGGAGGCAGATCATTCGGCGGCCCATTCAGATCAGGAGGATGGGGAGGCAGATCATTCGGTGGACCATTAAGATCAGGAGGATGGGGGGGCAGATCATTCGGTGGACCGACGGGAATGGCGGGGAGTGGTTTGGAAGCTGGGCGCGGTTGCGATCGACGGACACGGGGGTAATGGCGCCCCGATGTTGGGGGCCAAAACTGCTCGTCAATTCCATATCCCTTGCCCTGACTCTTCCCGCTAAATAGCTCAAAGAGCTCGCTGAACGCATCATTATCAAGTGTCTTGAGTCGATCTTGCAGAAAAATCGGCCCACTGAGCAACTGGCCGTCTTCTTCATTGCATTGAATGGCGCGCATGCCCACTACATCGTTGTTCCAACGGATCGCACCCGGTACCGCAACTTCTTGTTCAGCAAAACTGGAGAATTCGTGTTCCTCCTTCAGCTTGCTGACCACGTATGCTTTGACTTGGTTTTTCTCCTTATCTGTGAGATTGCTCTTCTCAAGTTGAACATCATAAACCTCCGACGGCAACGAATATCCACCTTTGCAGAAAACCGCGTAGCAATAGGTCCTCACGTCGACTTGATGTTTCCACAGGTTAGCGAAACTTTTGGCTATCGCCATGGACTTTGTCGCAGACGAATATCCTCTGTAGGTCTGTTCCGCTGTGTACTTGCCTAAATGCATCAAGTCACGCATTATCTCTCTAAATCTTTTGCGGTCTGCCACGCGAAGTTGATTGGCAACATCGGAAACTTTTGTAGTCTTGCCTTCAAAGTCTTGCACGTCAGAGTCATCTATGCCTTCCCGAGTGACGCCCGGCAGGAATCCCTCTGCCTCATAAAGCTGTCGGAGACTACGGCCATCACCACGAAGGGCATAGCAGCAAATTCTGGCCAGATGCTTATGAAGAAAGGTCTTTTCCGTCGCTCCTGCTTGAGGTTTGCCCTCTTCTAGCTTTTTATCCAGCTTTTGAAGGAACTCATGGAACTCAAACTTTGTATCCGGGGCGTTCTTCTTGCCCATCTTGCCAAAAATTGCGTCCAGCCGGCGAATGTCCTCATTGTCGGTTTTACCTGCCAGGCCGGGAATAAAAGCGGTTCGCTCTTCCTGGAAAGCAAGGTCGTACCTGGGAAAGTATGCGGAGTATGTCGACGCGGTTACATTTCGCTTCGAGGTATTTGGAAGGACGACCTTCTTCCCACCAAGCTCCACCACCTCAAATTGACTGCGTGCACGTTCCCGAGAATTGACCACATTCAGATCGCGGAGGTCTTCCAAAATGCTCGGAGCACCGGGAAACTCTTTCAGTGATTCCTGCAAGGCCGAGAGTGTAGTGAGATAAAAGTATCTGTCGTTTGCGGCGAAAGCACCTTGTATCGGTTGCAGGTTCTTGCAGCCCATATTTGTAAGGGTCGTTGCAATTAACGCTGTCATGTTCTTGCGAGAAATGAAATTCTGCCCGAGATTGCGACTGAGCTTCAAGACCTCCATTTGAAACTGGATGACTTGATCACAGTCGAGCATCTCGGCGATGCTGATTGTGCTTCCAATTTCTTTCGGTGTGCCGATAACAATGTCGACAGGCAAAAAGGGATTGCTTTGTCCGAACAGTCCGCGATAATTCCTCAGCGTCAAGAACGCCAGGTCGCCCGTGTTGTCAAAATGTAGTCGAATCGTATGTTCGTACTTCACCAGACGGTCATCGGTGTATTTCTCGGTCATTCTTGGCGCCTATCGTTCTGAATCAACTGAGACCACACACAGTTCACAACGGCGATCCAAAAAACGCATCCGACGGTTCACCCTGAAGAAAGATTGAGTGCTTCTTGAAAGTAAGAAATGGCGAGAGAGGGACAGTATGACGAAGCGGCCGCTCCCAAGAGCATTCCTAGATAGAGGCCCGGCGAACTCGACATCGTTTGGGCAAGAAAAAAAGACGAGCAACAGTACGTCTGCTTCCAGACAAAGTCAAGCAGAAAGGTGGTGAAAACCATGAATCAATGTCAGTTACGACTGACCGGCGTCGGTTTCGGGTACAGCCGCCTCTTAACTCGCAAACGGCCCTGCGCACCTGCCGTTTACCTGCTCGGCGCGGTATCGACGAATTGAGGGGATGAGGTTGTTGGCTGTTCAGAGGCCGCACCCGGTGGGCAAACTTCGAAAGGCAATTGCCTGTGGTGAGTTGCCAAACACAGTGTTGTCGCAAGACTGCCTTCGCGCCAACAACTCGGTTTCATCCTCGGATACAAAACCTAACCGTAGGTTATATAAAGCTATGTGGAACGTGCGAAGTTGAGTTTGCATGTGCGCTAACTCGCTTGCCTAACGCGTTCCAGGAAAAGCTCGAAAGCCTGAAAGATATTGCTATGCTGTTTGTGGCTTTCTATAACTTCTACCGGATACATAAACTGTGAAGTAAACTCCCGCTATGGCAGCAGGATCGACCGATCACGTCAGGTCGGGCTGCGAAGGTGATCAGCTAATGCGTAAACGATATCTTGCAATCCTTATCGCTGTTGTCGTTATGGCGACCAACGGTGGTCGGGCTACCACTGTCGTATACGTCACCAGTTCTTGTGGTGTGGCGGTTGGTGCTGACGGGAAGGTAGTCCCAGGCGATACCGCGGTCAAGATAGCTCTTTTGAAGAACCGCCTAGTGGTGGCTGATCTTTACTATGAGTCGGCGACGGCGCCTGGCAGCGGCGCTGTTGTCTATGATTTTCCAACTTGGGTCAAACAGATTGACGACAGCACGGATGCCGATATCTCGCTCTCTGGATTGGTCGACGTCATAAAAAAGCAGATGGGCTCGACATTCAGCTTCGCCAGTGAGTGGATCAAGAACGGAAAGCTGACCAAAGAGCGGGCCCGGGAAGTGGGGGTAACCGGATACCTCGTCCAGTATGTAGTCGCTGGATATGAGAATGGAGTCCCACTGGTTTACTCCCTCACCCTGATGCCAGACTGGGATGCTAAAACTGTCAACGGCCCGTTTGAGGTGGTCCTCAAGAAAGGAGGGCCTAAGAACACCGCTTTCGATTTTGGATGGCGTGGCCGTGGAACGGGACTAAGCCTTATCAATAACGCAAATACCGAGCCGCAACGGGAATTTAATGACAGAATCAGAGCTGAGCTTGATCTGACTAAGTCGGGGCGCTGTCTTACCGCGGAACATCTCTCCAACGTCGCCACAGCGATGCTCGCGATCGAAACGAAATACGACCCACACTATGTTGGATTCCCGCTCACAGTTATAGCTCTGCCCAAGAACGGGGACGGGACGGTCACGACATATGAGAGCAATACTCCCGTCGTCCTCACTCTGCCTTAACACCGAACCGCCAGGAAGCCATACAGCGGCAAGAGCGGTAGGCCGAAGAGCGCGGCGGGGAGAGTTTTCTCTCGCCGATGAAGGACCTGGGGTAAGACCGTGGGGAAGAGTCCCCGTTTCGCACCAGTCACTGCCGGTCCACGTGCCAGCCTCTAACTTCGGCTTTGCCCGTAACCGTGGACCTCGTCGCCAATTTGATCGGTTGAACTTTGGCTCTGACACGCCGGCGAGGCTCTCGCCGGCGACAAAGTCGATCCGTGTGAAACCGGCTGCGCCTGTTGGTAAAGGCGGGGGCGCGCGATAGGCCCCGCGAGGCAGAAAAGAGCGACTTCAGTCTAGAGTCTAGCAAGCCAAAACGACGGCAACAGCACGAAGTCGAAGGTTTTCGTTTTCGCTGACTTCAGGCAAGGTCGTAGCGATCAAGGTTCATCACCTTGTTCCACGCCGCCGCAAAGTCCTTCACAAACGCCTCCTTCGAGTCGTCACAGGCATAGACTTCCGCGAGTGCCCGGAGTTGGGAGTGCGAACCGAAGATCAGGTCGACCCGAGTGCCAGTCCACTTGACTTCGCCGGTCTTGCGGTCCCGCCCCTCGTACACACCTTCGGATGAAGAGGGCTGCCACTGCGTGTTCATGTCGAGCAGATTGACGAAGAAATCATTCGTCAACGTCCCGGGTCGCTGGGTGAAGACGCCGTGCTTAGACTGCCCGAAGTTGGCGTTCAGGGCGCGCAGGCCGCCGACGAGCACCGTCATCTCCGGGGCAGTCAGATTGAGCAACTGCGCCCGATCCACCAGCAGCTCCTCCGGCGAGGTTCCGTTTTGCGTCCGGAGATAGTTGCGGAACCCGTCTGCCTTCGGCTCCATTACGGCGAACGAGTGCACATCGGTCTGCTCCTGCGAAGCATCCGTGCGTCCCGGCGAGAAGGGAATCTTTACGTCGTGCCCCGCCTTTTTCGCAGCTTCCTCGACGGCTCCGCAGCCCCCTAGAACGATCAGGTCAGCCAGGGAGACCTTTTTCCCGCCAGATTGTGAGCTATTGAACTCCTTCTGGATCTTCTCCAGCGCCTTGAGGGCATTCACCAGTTCGGCCGGCTGGTTTACTTCCCAGTCCTTTTGTGGCGCGAGGCGAATACGCGCCCCGTTCGCCCCACCGCGTTTGTCGGAGCCGCGGAATGACGACGCCGACGCCCAAGCAGTCGTGACCAGCTGGGAGATCGACAGTCCTGATGCGAGGATCTTGGCCTTCAGGGCCGCAATGTCCTTATCCCCGATTAATTCATGATCGACCGAGGGAATAGGGTCCTGCCACAGCAGAGCTTCTTTAGGAACCAGTGGGCCAAGATAGCGCGAGAGCGGCCCCATGTCGCGGTGCGTCAGCTTGTACCACGCCTTGGCGAACGCGTCTGCGAACTCCTGCGGATTCTCGTAGAACCGCCGTGAGATCTTTTCGTAAGCAGGGTCGAATCGCAGGGAGAGATCCGTGGTTAGCATGGTGGGCACATGACGCTTTGAAGGGTCGTGAGCATCCGGGATCATCCCAGCTCCTGCGCCATTCTTCGGTCTCCATTGATGGGCACCGGCTGGGCTCTTGGTCAGTTCCCATTCGAAGTTGAACAGGTTGGCGAAGAAGTTATTGCTCCACTGGGTCGGGGTTGTCGTCCAGATGACTTCGAGGCCACTGCCGATCGCGTCACCGCCTTTGCCGGTTCTAAATGTGCTTTTCCACCCGAGGCCCTGTTCCTCGATACTGCAGGCTTCCGGCTCCGGGCCGACCAGCTTCGCATCGCCGGCGCCGTGGGTTTTGCCGAACGAGTGGCCGCCGGCAATCAGGGCAACCGTCTCCTCGTCATTCATCGCCATGCGGGCAAATGTCTCGCGGATATCCCGCGCTGCGGCAATCGGGTCGGGATTGCCATTGGGCCCTTCCGGGTTAACGTAAATGAGGCCCATCTGAACTGCGGCTAGTGGATTCGCGAGATCGCGATCACCGCTGTAGCGCTCATCGGCCAGCCACTTGCCCTCAGGCCCCCAGAAGATGTCCTCTTCGGGCTCCCAGACGTCCGCGCGCCCACCGCCAAAACCGAAGGTCTTAAAGCCCATCGAGTCAAGGGCGACGTTGCCCGCGAGAATCATAAGGTCGGCCCAGGAGATTTTCCGCCCATACTTCTGCTTGATCGGCCACAGCAGCCGGCGCGCCTTGTCGAGGTTCACGTTGTCGGGCCAGCTATTAAGCGGCGCGAAGCGCTGTTGACCAGCCCCGGCCCCGCCACGGCCGTCGCCAATACGGTATGTGCCGGCGCTGTGCCACGCCATACGAATGAAAAGCGGCCCATAGTGGCCGAAGTCGGCCGGCCACCAATCCTGCGAGTCCGTCATCAAGGCATGCAGGTCCGTGATCACGGCATTCAGGTCGACGCTCTTGAACTCTTCGGCGTACTTGAACTCCTTGCCCATGGGATCGGACTTGGGGGAGTGCTGGTGCAGGATCTTCAGGTTTAGCTGATTCGGCCACCAGTCCGCATTGGTCGGGGCCCCAGCTGCAGTATGTGTGAACGGGCACTTTGTTTCGGTTGACATGATTGCTCCTTCTCTTAAGAAAACGGTGACGACCTTCGAACCTATCCTGGCTTTCCCATTCGCGCAATCGCTGCTTTTATCAAGGTTTTTGCCCTTGGAATGCGGGAAGAGATGCCCATTGGGTACAGAATGTTTCCGTTAGGTTTTTGCGTGGCAGCGGCGACAGAGGCCAAAGACCTCGATCAAGGGCTGCGTCAGATCAAAGCCCTCCGGCAGTTGCCGGGACAGCCGTTTGAAATCGATGAACTCTCCTTCAATGTCCTGCACCGATTTACAGCGGGAGCAGACCAGGTGGTGATGAGGTTTGAGATTGCCGTCCACGCGCAGCGTAGAGGTATGAGGACTGACTTCTCGCAGCAACCCACACTCGATGAAAAGCCGCAGGTTGTTGTAAATGGTGGCCAGAGAAATGGACGGAATGCGACGCCGAACTGCGGCGTAAATGTTTTCTGGGGAGTGGTGTCCGTGGGAAGCGATGACGGCCTCATAAACCACCTGCCGCTGATGGGTGACTGCCAACCCGTGCTTGGCGGCCAGTTCACGGAACTGTTCAGGGGTGAGGCGCATAGTTATTGAATAAGAATAAGTATAAAACAATCGAGAGCCGCGTCCAAGCGAAATCTCTCCTGCGACCTCGAAGCAGGCGGCGGCCTTGGGTTCGAGACCGCGCCTTGGCGGCAACTGATTGCGGGTCTGATCCCGGCGCCGGGAGTGGGGTTCCAGCTTGATTCTAATTGACAAACCCACTGGAAGAACCTTAGCCTAACGGCACGAGGAAATATCTTTGCTTATGACTTCGATGAGAAGGCAGAGCCAACAACTCTTGCTCGGCCCGCTCGAGATGCAAGTAATGAATGTCGCGTGGTCCGTGGGACGTTGTAGTGTGCGTGACGTGGTGGAGAAATTGAACAGCCGGCTCGCCTACACGACAGTAATGACTACGCTCGACCGGTTGTTCAAGAAGGGCCTGTTGGAGCGAGAGAAATCCGAACGCGCGTTTCTTTATTCTCCGGCGTTGTCCAGCCAGGATTGGGAGCGGAGGCGCGCGGGAGATCTGGTGGCTGGGTTTCTTGCCGGCCCGGAACCTTCGCGCGATCTTCTACTCTCCTCTTTGGTGGATGCGGTCGGCCAACACGATGCCATGCTGCTGGACGAGCTGGAAGAAAAGATCCGCAGGAAACGTCGCGAGCTTTCGAGGACGCCCAAGCCATGAACCTTCCCTACACCATGCGACTGGTTTGTCTTTGCGGGGCTACGTTTTTTATGGTCCACATGGCACTGGCGATGGTTGCGCGTCTGGGCGGAGGTACGGCAGTGCGGGTGGCCGAGCATATGAAGCCGAGGTCTGCCGCTCGTTTGCTGTTCGCGCTCCGGATCTCGCCGCTGGTGTTGAGTTTATTCGCCGTGCTGGCCTTCTGCGTTCCCAGCTATCTGTGGCTTGAGCCTGAAATGAACGGCGAACGCGTCGGCTTGGTATGCATGCTGATCGCGTTCATGGGGGTCGCAGTATGGGTTCCTGCGCTGGTGCGGGTTGCCGCCGCAATTCGGGGCACGGCCCGATACCTGCATCGCTGCGAGCGCCAGGGGCGGAAAATCACGGTACCAGGCGAAAATTCGCCGGCCCTCCTGCTGGCAGATAGAGCTCCAGTGCTGGCGGTCGCAGGCGTGTTCCGGCCGCAACTGTTGATTTCCCGGCGAGTGATGCATGGTCTTTCCGCCGAACAACGAGAGGCTGCGTTGCGCCATGAACATGCACATTTGGCCGCGGGCGACAACTTCAAGCGGTTCATGATTCTGCTGGCGCCGGATGCGGTGCCCTTTGTGCGGACGTTCCGCGGCATGGACCAGGCCTGGGCGAAATTCACGGAATGGGCCGCCGACGATCAGGCGACGGAAGGAGATCCGCAGCGGGCGTTGTCGCTGGCATCGGCATTGGTTCGAGTCGCCAAAATGGGATCGAAGCCCCGACTGGGGTATCTCTCCTGCTCGCTACTGGGCAGCGACCAGCAACTCTCGGAGCGCGTGGAGAGGCTACTGCGTCCGCAACCGCAACCGGGCAAGCCGGTCAGGGAACTTGTGCCCCTCCTCACCGGTGCGGGCGCACTGACAGCGCTGGCGATCGCAGTGATGACTCTCTGGCCCGGTAGTTTGTCGGTGGTTCATCAGGCTCTGGAGCAGTTGGTCCACTAAGAAACGGTCCTGCAACGCGGGACTCGGTTGCTGGCACTTATCCGCCGACCGGTTGTTAGCACGGCGAGAAAATCAACAGAGCAAACCGTTCCTAGGACGCAGATAGCGATGCACCAGCTCTGGCAGCGACGCCACTGAAAGCAGAGCCAGCGTCTTTGCCCTATCCGCTTCGGCGGAGCCAGTCTCCACATCGTCAGCAATGAACACCGTTCTCATGCCGAGGCGCAGCCCGGCTTCAATATCGCTCAGCGAATCTCCTGCCATGAGGCTGTTTTCTGGACGGGCAGCAGGGAAGTCCAGGAAAGCCTGCTCGAACAGCCCGGTCAGCGGCTTGCGGCAATTACATTGACCTTCGTCATGGGGGCAAACGTAGATGCCATCCAGATGGGCGCCGCGCGCGGCCAAACAGTCCCGTAACTGAGAATGGATCCGCGCCAGATCGTCGTGGGAATACAGGCCCAGCGCGATTCCCCGCTGGTTGGTGATGACGATCACTTTGCGCCCCGAACGGTTCAGCGCCGCGACCGCGTCCTCGACGCCCGGCAGCAATTCGAGCTCTTCCGGGCGGGTAACGAAGCGTTCCCCTGAAGGCTGGCGGTTCAAGACGCCGTCCCGATCCAGGAAAACGTACTCGATATCCGAAAATTCAATGTCTCGACGGTTGCCCATAGCATTTATAATTTTGCAACAAGCTCTCCACAGGTTCTTGGGAAGATCCTCACATTCCTCGTAGCACGAGGGGCGAATGCCATCTTCTCTGAATCTGGCTGGCGTCTTCAGTGACGCGCTTTCCGAACACATCACCATTATCCGCCGACTGGAAGCTCAACAGGACGCTTTCGAGCGTGCGGCCACTCTCATCACCGATGCTTTAGTCCGGGGCAACAAAGTCCTCTGGTGCGGCAACGGCGGAAGCGCCGCGGATTCCCAACACCTTGCCGCTGAACTGGTGGGACGCTTCAGGCGCCGCCGCTCCGGACTGGCCTCTATAGCTCTGACCACCGACACGTCGATCCTGACTGCCGTCGCCAACGACTTTGGATACGACGAGGTCTTCAGCCGGCAAGTCGACGCACTGTGCCAGCCCGGTGATGTCGTGGTCGGTATCTCTACCTCCGGGAACAGCAAGAACGTTTGCGCCGCTCTACAGAAGGCCCGCCAACTCAAGGGGCTGACGGTGGTGATGACGGGGCGGAACGGCGGCCGGATGGCCTCGTTGGCGGATGTTTGCATTCGCGTGCCCTCAACCGATCCGGCACGAATCCAGGAGGCCCATATCCTTTACGGACACATGCTGTGCGAGTGGATTGAGCTGGCCACCTGCATCCGCGAAGTGGTTGCGGGCGAAGGAGGAGCCTATGACCCCGGAGCTGCGTGACATCATGGCGCTGGTCGAGTCGGGCTGGCGCCATGTTGCGGTTCTCGTAGTCGGCGATGTGATGCTCGACCAGTACGTTTGGGGAGAAGTGGAGCGCATCTCGCCCGAGGCGCCAGTCCCAGTGCTGCGGGCCACGCTGCGCGACCAGAAGCCCGGCGGCGCAGCTAACGTCGCGATGAACCTGGCCGGGCTTGGAGCGCGGGTGACGCTGGTGGGCTTCGGCGGCGGTGACCGCGAACAGGGAGCTCTGGAGTCGCTCCTGGCGGACCAGGGAATCGAGCCGTTGCTGACGGCTGTCCCGGACACGCCTACAACTACTAAGCTGCGAATTCTCTCGGGCCATCAGCAGATGATGAGACTTGATTCGGAAGCGGGGCCGGATTTTTCCGAGGACGATTACCGGAGACTGTTGGAGCGGGCGTTCGCCGCAATGGCCGACGCCGCGGTTGTGGTGCTGTCAGATTATGCAAAGGGTGCGCTCCCCGAAGCCGTTTGCCAGGCAGTGATTCAGGAAGCTCGAAAGCGCAACATCCCAGTTCTGGTGGATCCCAAGAGCCAGAGTCTTGCGCGATATCGGGGCGCAACTGCAATCTGCCCCAATCTTAAAGAGCTGGCAGCGGCGACGGGAGAAGCGCCGGCCAATCTGGATCATCTCCTGGTCGCGGGGCAAGCTCTGGTGCCGTCACTTGAAGTCGAGTTCATCACGGTGACGCTGGGAGAGAAGGGAATCGCCGTATTGCGACGGAATTCACGATTTCATTCGCCCGCCATAGTGCTCCAGGTGTACGACGTTTCCGGCGCAGGAGACACGGTGATCGCAGTCCTGGCGCTCTCCATTGCCTGCGACCTGCCAATCGAGACTGCGGTCGAACTCGCTAATGTCGCCGCCGGAATTGTCGTCAGTAAGGTTGGCACGGTGCCGATTCAGCGGCAGGAGTTGCTTGGTGCGTTATCGCTGGAGATCGCGCTCCACATGGACGAGAAGATTTTGAACCAGGGGCAGCTTCTAGCGCGGATCACTGCCTGGAGATCCACCGGCCAACGCGTCGTGTTTACCAATGGCTGTTTCGACATCTTGCATATCGGCCACATCCGTTTGCTTGAGGAGGCACGATGCAAGGGTGATCGTCTGATTGTGGGGCTTAATGGCGATGACTCCGTGCGGCGGCTCAAGGGGCCCTTGCGGCCAGTGGTGGAAGAAAACGAGCGGGCGCAGGTTCTTGCCGCGCTGAGTGCGGTTGATGCGGTTGTAATGTTCACCGAGGACAGCCCTCTGCGGTTGATCGAGGCCATTCGTCCCGATGTTCTGGCCAAAGGCGGAGACTACACCGAAGACACAGTTATCGGGGCTCGCGAGGTGCGTGCCTGGGGAGGCCGAGTCGAATTGATTCCGCTGGTCGGCGAGGTAAGCACGACGCGGCTGATCGCAAGGTCGGTGGCAAGTTCGCCGCGTGATTCGCGGTGGAAGGCTTTCTCAGCATGAAAGCCTCGATATTGCCGCCACTGTTTTTCTCAGTCCGTCTGCCCACGTTGCTGGCAATGTTTTGGCGGACGCACGTTGTCCGTGGCCCCAGAAGCGGGGCGTCGCGTAAAGGGCCGTTGTCGTTCATCGTCTTCCGGCTCGATTCGCTGGGCGATGTGGTGATGACGACCCCGTTCTTTCGCGCCCTGAAGAAGGCCCATCCTAGATCGCGCTGCACCGTGGTCGTACAGGAGTGCTATAAGCCGCTCCTCGTGACCAATTCGCACATCGACGAGATCCTGACATTGCCGAGAGTCCGGCCGCATTGGCTGCCGCAGCGTGCCACGAGACTCCTGTCGGCCAGCGCGCTCTATTGGACGCACTTGCGCAAAAGGCATTTCGACTTCGCGGTTTCGCCGCGTTGGGATGTGGACGAGCACCTGGCAACCTTTCTCTGCGTCTTGACTCACGCTGCAAGCCGTGTGGGCTACAGCGAAAGAACATCGCCAGAGAAGCAGCGGATCAATCGCGGATTTGATGGCGCTTACAACGTCTGTCTGCCGGCGGGTCCGGTGCGGCATGAAGTTCTGCGCAACCTTTCGATAGCGGGTGCGCTGGGCGCGATGGCTGGGGACGTGAGGCTCGAAATCGAGCTGACCGAACGCGACCGCCGGAACGCGGCGCGGCTCCTGACGAAGGTGCCGGGTTCCACCAAGTTGGTGGCAATCGGGATCGGCGCGGGCAGTCCGGGGCGGCGATGGCCGTTGGATCGCTATGCCGCCGTCGTGAACCATCTGAGCAGGGAATACGACGCGCAGTTCGCGATCGTGTGTTCGGCAGCGGAGTCTGGTCAGGCGCTAAAGCTTGCCGCCATGCTGCAAGGGGCTCCGATTGTCCTTAGCGGAACCCGCCTCCGCGAAGTATGTGCGGTGCTGGAACGCTGCGATCTCTTCATCGGGAACGACAGCGGCTGCGCACATCTCGCCGCCGCGATGGAGTGCAAGGTCATCGTGATCTCACGCCATCCGCGCGATGGCGACCCGAACCATTTCAACAGTCCGTTGCGCTTCGCTCCGCATTGTGCTCATCGGCGTGTCCTTCAGCCAGCGGCTGCGCTTGACGGGTGCCAGCGGGCGTGTCGCTCCGGCCAGCCGCATTGCATCGTTAGCGTTTCCGGGGAGGAGGTTGTCGCCGCGGCACGGCAGATGCTGAATGAAACGAGAGCTTCGGTTGTTCCGCCGCTGTCGCGGTCGTTACCGGACAAGGCTGCCCAGCATCTGTTGCACTCTCACTCGGCGGAAGCCATTCGCCGCGCCGTCGAAACCCTTCGCGAAGGTGCCCAGCGGCCATTGCCGCCGCTTTGATCCTGGTCCATGCCCGTGAAGCTTAACCTGTCATCATCGCGCTATGGCCGCATCATCCAGGCGGTAAGCTCTGGTACCGGCGCACGACTGCTGACGGCCGGGCTCACATTTGTCTCGTTGCCGCTGGCCGTGCGTTACCTGGGTGCGGAGCGCTATGGCGTCTGGGCTACGATCACCACCACGGCGGTGTGGATCAACCTGCTCGATCTCGGCATCGCCAACACGCTGACCAACAACATCTCGCGGGCTTATGCGCTCGCCGACAAGACGGCCGCCGCACGCTACTTCACCAACGCGCTGGCGCTGACCGGCGGGATTGCCGTCGTCGTCGGGTTAGTGCTGTCATTCGCCTTTCCCCGCATCAACTGGGTGGGATTGTTCAATGTCGGCCCGAGTGTAAGCGCGGCCGAAGTGGAACATACAGTCGCCATCGCCGTGGGCCTGGTGTTGCTATCGCTGCCGTGTGGCTTGGTTAGCAAGCTGCTCGCAGGCTATCAGGAGCTGCATCGTAACAATTACGCCAGCTGTGCCGGTGCTGTCGCCAGCGTGTGCGGACTCGCGCTAGGCATCGGGCTGCATGTTTCCATGCCCGTGCTGTTTGTCATGTCCGCTGGATGCCTCACCTTGGCCAGCCTCGCCACTATGGTTCTGGTTGTCGGGTGGCAAAAGCCGTGGCTGCTGCCGCGAGTGTCGTTGGTCGATCGCTCGCCGCTCCGCGAACTGCTGGATTCCGGTTGGCCTTTCTTCCTGATCCAGGTCGCGGCCGTCGTCGTCTTCAGCTCCGACAATCTTGTTGTCAGCCATTACCTCGGCCCGTCGGAGGTAACGCCTTACAGCGTGACCTGGCGAGTTGTGGGGTTGGCGGCGGTGCTGCAATCGCTCATCTTTCCCGCGCTATGGCCCGCGTATGCCGAAGCCTATGCCAAGCTCGATTACGCTTGGATTCGGCGGACCTTCCTCATAACCATGAAGGGCACCGTGGCGCTGAACGTCGCATGTGTCATAGTGCTGATGCTCTTCGGCCGCAGCCTGATACGGATTTGGGCCGGCCCAGCCGCGGTACCCAGCATGCATCTGCTGTTCGCGATGGGCACCTGGGCTATCGTCAATGGCTTCATGAGCGTCGAGTCCTGCCTGCTGGCGGCGCTGAACTGCACTCGCGAACAGGCCGTTCTGTCGATCCTTGCGGCTGCCATGAACATTGCTCTGTCGCTCGCGCTGGTCCGCCACATCGGAGCCCTGGGCGTCATAGGCGGAACGATTCTGTCCTACC
This sequence comes from uncultured Acidobacteriaceae bacterium, assembly GCA_963849815.1. Lineage (GTDB taxonomy): Bacteria > Acidobacteriota > Terriglobia > Terriglobales > Acidobacteriaceae > Bog-257. Next base: position 90,246 of record CAWKIR010000019.1, read on the forward strand.
TCCTCGTGCTGGTAATTCCGCAAACGCTCATCGTGCGCAACGTGTGGCGAAAGGAACTCGCGGCAGGCCCACCGCTTTTCGCTCTTCGCTCTTCGCCTTTCGCCAGCCGCTAGTTACTAATAGCTGACGGCTGACGGCTGACGGCTCCCTCATCCCACCAGAAACGGGTTACTCTCACGCTCTTTCCCGATGGTAGTCAGCGGTCCATGGCCCGGAACGACGATGGTCTCATCCGGCAGAGCCAGGACCGGCCCATGCAGCGAGCGCATGATCTTTTCATACGAGCCGCCGGGCAGATCGGTGCGGCCAATCGAGCCCGCGAACAGGGTATCGCCCGCGATCAACTTCTTCTCCGGCGCAAAGTACAGGCAGACGCTGCCTTCGGTGTGGCCAGGAGTGTGCATCACATCGGCCACCAGGCCCCCGGCACGAACCTTATCGCCGGTGTTCAGGCTGCCATCGATCACGACACTCTCCGGCGCCCGCATCCCAATCCACGCAGCCTGCACATCCAGCATCTTCAGCAGGGCGTAGTCATTCTCGTTCAGCAGGACCGGCGCACCGGTCAGCCGCTTCAGCTTCATTGCTCCGCCCACGTGATCGATGTGCGCGTGGGTCACGACAATTTGTTTCACCGTCAATCCATGGCGCTGCACGATGGCCATGACATCCTCGATGTCGTCTCCGGGATCGATGACGATAGCTTCCGTCGTCTGTTCGTCGCCCACCACCGAGCAGTTGCACTGTAGCGGCCCGACAGGAAAAATCTCGTGAATCATAGTTTCAACCTATCACGAAGCGTTGGGCTGCTTCGCGGTGACGCTCCCACTGAGCACAGTGCTGATCTCTTAGATCGGCGCCGAAACGGAGGTCCCGGTCCCTCCTTGGTTTCTGCTTTTTCCACACTGCAACTGGCAGAGAGCCAGACTATTATGTTGTAGCTCCCGTCTTCCATTGTCCCCGTTTTCAAAGAACATCTTCCGCCTCGCATCCGCTGTCCATCAGCGGTCATAACGAGGCGGTTCGGGCGCTGGCGCCCTGATACCAGCCTATAGGCAGAGTCCCAACGCACCCTAGATGTCAAGCCCATTTTCCCGAACGAAGGTAACCACAATTCCCACAATGGGAAGCCCCCGCTGGGCGTCCCAAGTCTCGCGCACTTCGAGACCTTGGTGATTACGGACCAGGGCCCACGAAGCACTCAGACCTTGTCAATGACGGACTTCCCTGGCCCTGAAAACGCAGGATCTGGCCATTCGACAAGCACTCCTAGGCGCAGGCTAAGTCAATTTTTATCAGTCTCTTAAACCGTAATATGAAATTAAGTTGACCCGGCTTTCCATCTGCGTGACACTCGTGCCACGTCAGCGCTTCAACCAAGGAGAGAGTTTATGGCACGCCCAGAGCAACCGTGTTTCCCTCCGGATCACGTGTATTTAGTGAATCGCCTCCTCGCTGCGGTGTTCGTATGCATCGTCTTCATCGTGCTTCCTGCCCAGGCGCAGACTTATTCCGTCATTCATAACTTCACCGGCGGAAGTGACGGCGGATTCCCTCAGGCCGGACTCGCCATGGATCGAGCCGGCAAGTTGTACGGCACCGCCAGCACTGGCGGTGTCAGCGGCAACGGCGCCGTCTTCAGGCTAGTCCCCTCCGGCTCCCATTGGATCTTTTATCCCCTCTACAGTCTTCCCGGTGGCTATGGCGGCAGCGCTCCAACTGGACCACTTACCATCGGCCCCGATGGCGCCTTGTACGGAACCACCCTGGGCGGAGGATACTTTCAGGGGGAGTATTGCGAGGATGGCGGCTGTGGTGTGGTTTTCCGGCTCCGGCCTCCTCCTACCGCTCCTCCTTCCGCGTTTACACCCTGGAACGAAACCGTACTCTACGCATTTAATGCCGAGGACGGAAATGAGCCTGTCTACCCGCAGTTACTGTTCGATCAAGCCGGAAACATCTACGGCACCACCCAGTTTGGTGGAAGCAACGTTGGCGGAAATGTTTTTGAGTTGACTCCTTCTGGCGGCGGCTGGACCGAGACCGTTCTCTATGACGGATTTGAAGGAGATAGCCCAGCCGGTGCACAACCGTATTCCGGGGTCGTGATGGACAGCGCCGGCAATCTGTATGGCACTACGAGCATTGGAGGAGCCCGGGGCGATGGTGTGGTCTACGAAATAAGTCCTACGCAGAATGGTTGGGTTGAAACGATTCTGCACGATTTCGATTTTGAAGCTGACGGGGGACTCTCCTACGGCGGGCTGGTGATGGATCAGGCGGGCAATCTCTACGGCGGGACGGTCGCGGGCGGTAGAGGCGATTGCGGCGTGATTTACGAATTGTCGCCCTCGAATGGCGGATGGACCTTTGCGCCTATCTACGACCTGCCGAGTTGCGGCGGCGGTCCCTATGAGAACCTTACCATCGATGCCTCCGGCAATCTTTACGGCACAGCCTATGGTGACGGCGCAAATGGCGGAGGAATGGTTTTCAAACTGAGCCAGTCCAATGGCGCCTGGACACTCACCGATCTCCACGATTTCTCCTTCCGGACGGAGTATTTTCCTTACGGCGCGGTGCTCATCGGCCCCAATGGCGATCTCTACGGCACCGCGTCCGGCGGCGGAGCATATGACCACGGCGTGGTGTGGGAGATCACGCCGTAAAACTTGCCCGTGGTCAATTGTCAGGAGGCCTATGACGAGACAGAACGCGCCTCTTTTGCCGTTCCCCGCGTTGCATGTTATCCTTACTCTCGTAACAACAAACGATAAAAGAGTAGGAGCGCAACCGATTCAGTGCTAGCCCGAGAGAAAAAAGCCGCCTTGATTGCCGACAACCGGAGAGCGGACAACGATACCGGTTCCCCGGAAGTTCAGATCGCCATCCTGAGCACGCGGATTGGCGAATTGACCGAGCATTTCAAGACCCACAAGAAGGACCATGCCTCCCGGCGCGGGCTTCTCATGATGGTCAGCAAACGTCGCAGTTTGCTCGACTACCTCAGAAAGTCTGATACCGAACGCTACAAAGCCGTCATTCAGAAGCTGGGCATCCGCAAGTAACCTTGCCAGGCGCTGAACAACCAGACTTGCAGCGTATCGCTTTCCCAGCACGCGCACACTGTGCGCTTGTTGGGAGACCTCGGATGCAGCTATTGCGGGGATTCGAGTATTAAGGTTTTGCGGCGCGAAGCACGCCCATAACATTCGTCCAGCTTCTCTCGGCTGACGTGTTTTACACTCCATCTCCCATATCGTGATTGCATGTGCGCCTTTGAAGGGGCACGGCTGAACCAGCTGGCGGGCAATAGTCCGCTTGACTTGACCTAGTCGGCGACGTTCTTAAACAGCGGCGCGCTTTTAGCCGGCAGGACTTCAAATCGGCAGACGAAAGATCAATCGGTTGCGTTCGTAACGGAAGGAAAATTAGCAAATGAACGAAGACACGACAGCCACACTACACGGCGTCAACAAACATGAAATCAGCGTGGACTTGCCCGGCGGCAAGACCATTCGCTTTGAAACCGGAAAACTGGCCAAGCAGGCGCACGGCTCCTGCATTGTGCGCATAGGCGAAAACGTGGTTCTCGCCACTGCTTGTGCGAATGCCGACCCGCGGGAAGGCATCGATTTTTTCCCCCTCACCGTTGATTACCGCGAATACACCTACGCCGCGGGACGCATTCCCGGCGGCTTTATCAAGCGCGAAGGCCGTCCCAGCGAGCGCGAGATCCTGACCAGCCGGCAGATCGACCGGCCCATCCGGCCATTGTTCCCTGAAGGCTTCCGTTGCGAGACCCAGGTCATCGCCATGGTGCTCTCCGCCGACACGGAAAACGATCCCGACGTCTCCGGAATCAACGGCGCGTCGGTCGCGCTCACCGTCTCCGATATTCCGTTTCACGGCCCTATCGGCGCGGTGCGCGTCGGGCCGCGTGAATGGCAATTTCATCGTCAATCCCACCTATGACGAGCAGCGCTCCGGCGATCTGAACCTGATGGTGGTCGGCACCTCCGAAGGCATCGTGATGATCGAGTCCGGTGCTCGCGAAGTGTCCGAAGAAGTCGTGGTCGAGGGCATCGAGTACGGCCACGAGCAGGTCAAGAAGATTTGCGCCGCCATCAGCGAGCTGGCGAAGAAGGTTGGCAAGCCCAAGCGTGCGGTCGAGCCGGTAGTGACCGATGAGGCCTACCTCGGCCAACTGCGCGCGAAGATTGGCGAGCGCCTGGCCGATGCCGCCAACACCGAGAAGCATCCCAAGAACGAGAGCTACTCGCTCATCAAGCAGCTCAAGACCGAAGTCAAGGAAGCTGTTCCGGAAGAAGATGAAGCCGGCCGCAAGAAGGCCGGCAAGTATTTCGAACTCCTGCGCGAGCGGATTTTCCGCGAGCACGTGATTAAGGAAAAGCGCCGTCCCGACGGCCGCAAGTTTGATCAGGTCCGCGATATCTGGATCGAAGTCGGCGTCCTGCCGCGCACGCACGGCTCGGCAATCTTCACCCGCGGCGAAACCCAGGCGCTGGTGACCACCACGCTGGGCACCGGCGAGGACATGCAGCGGCTGGAGGCCTTCGAAGGCGAAGCCAAGAAGCGCTTCATGCTGCACTACAATTTCCCGCCGTTCTCGGTGGGCGAAGTTGCGTTCCTTCGTGGAGCAGGCCGTCGCGAGATCGGTCACGGCGCACTCGCGGAGCGCGCTCTTTTCGCCGTGTTGCCCAGCGACACCGATTGGCCGTACGCCATGCGCGTGGTCTCCGACATTCTGGAATCCAATGGATCGTCCTCGATGGCGACCGTTTGCGGCGCTTCGCTCAGCATGATGGATGCCGGCGTTCCGCTGAAGGCCTCGGTTGCCGGCGTGGCCATGGGCCTGGTGAAGGAAGGCGACGAATACGCCATCCTCACCGACATCGCCGGAGCGGAAGATCACTATGGCGACATGGACTTCAAGGTCGCCGGCACGCGCAACGGCATTACCGCCTTGCAAATGGACATCAAGGTGATGGGCATCACTCCGCAGATCATGCGCGAAGCGCTGGAACAGGCGCGCGCCGGGCGGCTGCACATCCTCGACAAGATGAACGAAGTGATTGGCGAGTCGCGCACCACCATCAGCGAATTCGCCCCGCGCTTCTACACGCTGCAGATTCCGACGGACAAGATCCGCGATCTCATCGGGCCGGGTGGCAAGGTGATTCGCGGCATCGTCGAAGCCACCGGCGTCAAGATCGATGTCGAGGACAGCGGCAAGGTCAATGTCTCGTCCAGCGATCAGGCGGCGGCTGCCAAGGCGCTGCAAATGATTGGCGACATCACCGCGACCGCTGAAGTAGGCAAGACCTATCTCGGCAAAGTTACGCGGCTGGCGGATTTCGGCGCATTCGTCGAGATTCTCCCGGGCACCGACGGTCTGCTGCACATCAGCGAAGTCGCCGAGCATCGCATCAACGATGTTCGCGACGAACTGAAGGAAGGCGACCAGGTGCTGGTGAAGGTGCTGGCCGTCGAAGGCAATCGCATTAAGCTGTCGCGCAAGGCCATCCTGAAGGAACAGCGCGCCAAAATGGGCGGCGGAGAAGCCGCTGCCTGAAGGCGCGCGCTGAAGGCGCCCGCGGCGCTGGCGGAGTGACTTTCGAAGGCGGACACGAGCGCGCCGACGAACCCAGCTCCGAGCCAAACTTCAATCGCGATGGCGAGCGGCGCGAACACTCCGGCAGCCGCTCTGGCGGGTCGCGAAGGTGGACGCGGCGGACGTCCGGGTGGCGGCCGCGGCGGTCGTCCCGGCGGCGGTCGCGGCGGACCACGACGCTAGGCAAGTGACAATTACGGAATAAGCGGGAGGGCAGACATGTCCTCCCGTTTGTCTTTGTGGAGGCTGGGAACCTTCGCCGGTGCCGCTAACCAGAAACCGGCACTAACTGAACGTCAATGTTGGCTATATCCAGCCTTGGAGGGGCACGGCCTGCAGTGTTTGCGTGCGAACTGGAATTGCGTTTCGGCAGTGGAGCAGGAAAGTCCGAAGATCGAGCGCCGTAGGAGCGAAATAATCTAGCCCAGCACGGAGCGAAGCGGAGTGCTGGGTGGACTGAAAGAATTCCCGGAGTCCCGTAGGGACGACACGGTTCTCACACAAACGCCTGAGGCCCCTTCAATCTCGCGCCGATTGCAGACCCGCCCTAACTCGACGGCCCCACCGTTCGATCCTGCCACTCTTCATGCCAGGCCATTTGGATAGCTTCCAGTTTGGCTTCGGTCGACGCTTTCGGATCGTCGACGAACCTAGACAGTTCGCTCACGTAACGATGAAGGTCGGTGAAGCGAACCTCCAGCGGATTCTGCTGGGGAAATTTGTCCGTTAGAGCAATCCCAATATCGGTGGCGTCATCCCATCTCAATTCAGAAGCCATAGAGGTTCCTCACCGTTGCAGCAAAATGGTATCTCATGACATCTGAAATTGTCATCACGAGCGGAACTTTAATCCGTTAGGGGCTTGCTGATCCATAGAAGCAGGATTCCTAGCGTCAAAATCAAATGGTCGCAATAAAGAGCGGCACGCCGCTAATGGCTGCCCTCAGACACATAATTCCTGTTCCACGCGGGAATTTCCACTACCACCTCGCCCGGCTTCTCAATCACGGCTTGACAGCCCAGGCGCGAGTTGAGTTGCAGATCAGCCGCCATGTCGAGGCGGTCCGCTTCTTCGTCGTCCATCTCGCTAAGCAGTTCGATGCCTTTCTTCACGACAATATGACACGTGGTACAGGCGCAATTACCGCCGCAGGCGTGCTCCAGATGCAGACCAAAGTTCAGCGCGACGTCCAGAAGCGATCCGCGGCTTGCCGTGCTCCTGATACGCAAGCTTGCCCTGCTCGAACTCGAACGTGCTGGTTATCCGGCAGAAACGTCACGCGGACTGCAGTTGAGGGCGAGAGTCTGCCGCCGACAGTGATGCGGCCTTCGTTCTGTAGAGTCTTGTCTGACATAACCGCAAAAGCTGATGCCGCGAGGTGCTATCTACGTCGCCCAGTCCCTAATCCCTAATCCCAACTGACCACGTGCCACTGACCACTAACCACTGATTCAATCAATCTCCGCCTGTCGCAATAGGATGCGGCGCGGCCGGCCCTTCGCCCACGTCGGCCGTGTCCATGCTTTTGCCCTTCAGCGCCGCGCCGACTGCCGAATCCATCATCAGCTCGGCCAGACGCATCGTGCCCTGATTCAATGCATCGATCGCGGTGCGAATCGCGCGGTAATCGTCTTCCTTCATCATGGTTCGCAACGCCACTTCCAGCTTGTCGATGTTCGTTTGCTCAAGCGACGACAACCGTTCCCACGCGGGATTGTCGCGGCCTTTTTCCAGCGCGGCCAACATGGTCTCGGCCTCATTGCGCGCCTCAATCACCTGCCGCTGCCGGAAGTCATCTTCGGCATTATCGAACGAGTCGAGGATCATGTTCTCAACCTGCTCGTCGGTCAGGCCGTAGCTGGGCTGCACCTCGATCTCGGCTTCTTTGCCGCTGCGCAGCTCGCGCGCCGAGACATGCAGGATCCCGTTGGCGTCGATCAGGAACTTCACCTCGATGCGCGGCAGGCCCGCGGGCATTGGCGGAATGCCTTTCAGATCGAAGCGCGCCAGCGAGCGGCAATCCTTGGCCAACTCGCGCTCGCCCTGCAACACATGAATGGCAACGTTCGTCTGGCCTTCGACGCCGGTGGTGAAGTGCTCGGTCGCCGACGCCGGGATGGTCGAGTTGCGATGAATGATTTTCGCCACCACCCCGCCCAGCGCCTCGATGCCCAGCGACAGCGGCGTTACGTCGAGCAGCAACATCTCTTTCGTCGCTTCCGAGCGTCCGGCGAGGATATTCGCCTGCACCGCCGCGCCCAGCGCGACAACTTCATCGGGATTCAGCTCGCAATGCGGCTTGCGCTGGAAGAGCTCTTCCACCAGCTGCCGGACGCGCGGAATGCGGGTCGAGCCGCCGACCAGCACGGCTTCGTCGATCTGGCTCGGGGCCAGCCCGGCGTCCTTCATCGCCTGCCGGACGGGGCCGACGGTGCGATCAATGATCGGCTGAATCAGTTGTTCGAACTGCGCCCGCGTGATCTCGCGCTGATAATGTTTGCCACCGGGAAGCGCGACCTCAAGCGTTGTCTTTTCGTTTGCGGACAACGCGATCTTGGCCTCGATAACAGCTTGGCGAATCGCTTGCACGATCTCGGCGTTGCGCCGTCACTTCGATGCCAAGATCGCCCTGGATGTCATGCGAGAGCAATGGTGATCAGCAGGTTGTCGATGTCGTCGCCGCCAAGGTGCGTGTCGCCGTTCGTAGCGACGACCTCGAAGATGCCTTCGTGCAGCTTGAGAATCGAGATGTCGAAGGTGCCGCCGCCCAGATCGTAAACCGCAACTGTCGCAGTCTCTTTCTTGTCGAGACCATAGGCCAGCGCTGCTGCCGTAGGCTCGTTCACCAGGCGCAGAACTTCGAGGCCCGCGATGCGACCCGCATCTTTTGTTGCCTGCCGCTGCGCGTCATTGAAGTACGCTGGGACTGTGATCACCGCTTTCGTGACCGCCGCAGAAAAATAGCGCTCCGCATTGCGCTTCAGCTGGCGCAGAATGAACGCGGAAATCTCCGGCGGCGTGAAGGTCTTGTCGCCCAGCTTGATGCGCAGAACTTCGCCCGGCGCAAGGTCTTCGGCAAGACGGAAAGGGAAGAGCTTCAGCTCGTCCTTGATGTCTTCCACCCCGCGCGCCCATCAGTCGCTTCACGCTGTAGACCGCGTGGTCGGGGGTTTCCATCAGATACTTGTGCGCGGGATTGCCAACAACGATTTGGCCGTTCTCGTCCACGGCCACGATGGAGGGCACAAGATTGGAACCATCCTCGCCCGGGATGACAACCGGACGATCGCCCGCCATGTACGCCACCAGCGAGTTGGTGGTGCCGAGATCGATGCCGACGATGCGTTCGGTGGCCATGCTTATTCGCTGAGTCGTTGATCGCAAGGGGCTTAGGTTCTCCGGATCAGTGCTTAACATTCGTCAATGCCGCGCTTGGAATCGTTACGAAGCCAGTTCCAGAAGCCTAATTCTTCTGTCTCTCATCCCTACTCTCTAGCCCCTAGTCCGAGCCCCTTCCTCCAGCACTTCCTCAATATCCCGCAGCAAATTCCGCAGGTAATTCCGGCGGTTCAGCAGTCCAGCATCTTGTCACGCACGGCGACACGATCTTCTTCCAGAACATTGCCACCTTGCTCGGCCTGCTCCACCAGCACGTCCCAATCGTTCCAGGCGCTGTGCAGCTCTTCCATCATGCCGTCGTACTTCGCCTGCAACTGTTTCTTTGTATCCTGCAATTCAAGCTGAAGACTGCGGTCCGGCTCGCCCATCTTCTTGTTCATGCGAGCTTCTTCCAGCTGCATGTTCAGCTCGAACACCTGCTCCAGCAGATCGGGTGGGACAACCTGCTTCTTTGTCTTGCCGGTGCGGCGCGCCTCTTCGGTGGCGGCGGTTGACTGCTCTTCCAGATGCACGCCCTGCAAGCGCAGCAAGTATTCGGTGCGCGAGATCGGGTCTTTCAACGTGCGATAGGCATCGTTGAGTTGCGAACTCTGCTCCAGGCTCCACTGCTGCTCTTGCGAGCTGCCGATGGCGTTGATGTCGGGATGCAGATGCCGGCTCAGCGCATAAAATTCGCGCTCCAGCGCGGCCGTGTCCAGGTTGAGCTTGTAAGGCAATCCGAAAAATGTGAAGTAATCGACCGGCGCCGGCGGCTGCACCTTGCCGCACTGCTGGCAGAAGTGCGCAGCCCGCATGTCGCCGCAGGACCAGCAGTTGGCCTTGGTAGGCTTGCTCGGGACTGGCGACCAGGATTCCCGGTATCGTGCTCGGTATTGCTTTTGGTCGATCGGAGGCATGGTCCGGCTTTCAAACCTTTGGGTGGAATACCGCTCAGCGGTAGGGCGTGCTCGCACTCATTACGAAAACGAAGTGCCGCAGCCGCACGACTTTGTCGCGTTCGGATTATTGAAGACGAAGCCCTGGCGCATCAGCGTCTCTTCGTAGTCCAGCACCATGCCGTTCAGGTAGATGAACGACTTGGGATCGATGAAGACGCGGACATCGCCGAATTGAAAGATGTGATCGCGCTCGGCCGATTTGGTTTCGAAGCGAATGACGTAACTCAGTCCCGAACAGCCGCCACCCTGCACGCCCAGGCGCAGGCCGCCTTCCGCCGGCGAGATGTTTTCTTTCGCCATGGCGCGGCGAATTGGCGCCAGCGCTTTTTCGGTTACCTCGAATGCCCTGTGGCCGCAGGCGCGGCGTTCTGGGAAGAATCTTCGATGTTGACCGTGCTCATAGTCTCTTTTCTGGCACACGTACGTGCGCCGCTTACGTCTGCTGTTCGACCGCCACTGTGTTGCGGCTGCTTCGCCGTCGCCGCGTTTTTCTTCTTCCAGTCGCCGATAGCGGCGCGGATGGCGTCTTCCGCCAGCACCGAGCAGTGGATCTTCACCGGTGGCAGCGCCAGCTCCTTCACGATGTCGGTGTTCCTGATGGTCAGCGCTTCGTCAACGCTCTTGCCCTTGACCCACTCCGTCGCCAGCGATGACGATGCGATCGCCGAGCCGCAGCCGAAGGTCTTGAACTTCGCGTCCTCGATGATGTTGGTCGTCGGGGTTCACCTTGATCTGCAGCTTCATCACGTCGCCGCACTCGGGCGCGCCGACCAGGCCGGTGCCCACTTCGGAGCTGCTCTTGTCGAGCGAGCCGACGTTGCGAGGGTTGGTGTAGTGGTCAAGGACCTTGTCGCTGTAAGCCATGCTGTTCTCCTGCTACTCGAAAATCAATGCGTCGGCTCGGCGGCCCACTGCACCTTCTTCAGGTCGATGCCTTCTTTGGCCATCTCGTACAACGGCGACAACTCGCGCAGCCGATGCACCGTCTCCACCACGCGCTTGGCCACATAATCCACCTCTGCTTCGGTATTGAAGCGGCCGATGCCGAAGCGGATGGAGCTGTGCGCCAAATCGTCGCCCGCGCCCAGGGCCTTCAAGACGTACGAAGGCTCCAGCGTCGCCGACGTGCACGCCGACCCGCTGGACACCGCAACGTCGTTGATGCCCATCAGCAGCGACTCGCCTTCCACATAGGCGAAGCTGATATTCAGATTGCCGGGCAGGCGATGCTCCATCGAGCCGTTGATGTAGCACTCGTCGAGCTGGCCCATGATCGCGTCCTTCAGGCGGTCGCGCAGCGCCAGCAAGTCTCGTCGCCTCTTCCGCCATCTCTTCGCCAGCCAGCGCGCACGCCTTGCCCAGACCGACGATGCCGGTGACATTCAGTGTGCCGGAGCGCATACCGCGCTCGTGTCCGCCGCCATCGATCTGCGCCACCAGTTGCACGCGCGGATTCTTCCGCCGCACATACAGCGCGCCCACGCCTTTCGGGCCATAAAACTTATGCGCCGAAATCGACGCGAGATCGACATTGTCCTGAATCACATTGAACGGCACCTTGCCGATGGCCTGCACCGCGTCGGTGTGGAAGAGCACGCCGCGCTCATGGCACAGCGCGCCAATCTCGCGGATGGGCTGCAGCACGCCAATCTCGTTGTTGGCCGCCATGATCGTCACCAGGATGGTCTTGTCGTCCATGGCGCGCTTCAGGTCGTCGAGATCAATGCGGCCGTCCTTCTGCACCGGCAGATAGGTGACGCGGAATCCGTGCTTCTCCAGGCGCTTGCAACTGTCGAGCACGGCCTTGTGCTCGGTCGTCTGGGTGATGATGTGGTTGCCCTTCTCGCGGTACATCTCGGCGACGCCCTTGATGGCAAGGTTGTCGCTCTCGGTGGCGCCGGAGGTGAAGATGATTTCCTTCGCGGTCGCGCCGATCAGCTTGGCGATGCGCTCGCGCGCTTGCTCGACCGCCTGTTCGGCTACCCAGCCGAATTCGTGATTGCGGCTGGCCGCGTTGCCGAAGTTTTCAGTGAAGTACGGCAGCATCTCCTGCAACACCCGCGGATCGGTGCGCGTGGTGGCGTGATTGTCCATGTAGATGGGCAGCTTCATGCCCCCGCCAGCGCCGGACGCGGTCGCATTTGTACTGCATGATTTCCGCCATTTCCTTATGTATCGATTGTACTCTCGCGAGGGTGGGAGTAATGAATCCCACAAGAGTGGAAAGGCGGCCGCCCAACGTGGACATGGTAGAGCGAGCCTTCAGGCTCGCGTCCAGCGGCAGGAGGAAAAAGGTTCAGGCGATGAGGTTGTTGACCTCATCGCCCGAACCTTGCATGGATTAGCGATAGATACGCGGGTCTGAAAGCCCCGCTCTACCTGAATTACGCGTGCGAACCGGTGATCGTCTCCAGCCCATGGCCATGCGGACCGGTTTCGCGCTGGCGCAGCAGGAAGGCCAGACCAAATCCGATGAAGCCCAGGACAGTCAGGATCTTCATCATCGCAAGATAGCCGCCGGGATTGCTTGCGCTGGCGCCCGCACTGTCGTTCGCCTTGCCCAGCACCCAGTTCATGCCAGTCATGCCGAGGTTTTGAATCATGGTCATGACCCCGAGTGCGGTGCCTAGCGTGCGCTGCGGCACCAGGTAGGCGACCGATGGCCAGATAATCGCGGGCACAAAGGTAAACGCAAAGCCCAGCATGGCCATCGGGACATACAGCGTGACATTGGTGTAGGCCATCAAGAGGAAGACCGGGATCAGCAACAGTGTGCCGAGCAACATGATGGTGGCGCGGCGTCCCATTTTGTCGGAGAAGAGTCCGACGATGGGTGTTCCGATCATGGTGAACATGGTGAGCACGCTCAGCATGAATCCGCCGAGCTGTAGCGAGGTGTGCTTCGCATCGACAAAGTACGTCACCGCGAAGGTCTCGAAGGGGAAAATGGCGGAGTAGAACACGACACACAGTCCGACCAGGTACCAGTACGACAGGTTGAAGGCCTTGACGTCGCCTAGCACAATCTTGTCCTGCTCACCTTCCGGCGCCAGCGACGACGTCTTCTCCGCACGCACTTCGAGAATGTAATAGCCGATTGGCCCGATGACGCACAGCGTGACGAAGCCCACGCCGATGAGCCACGGATTTTGCCAGTAATTGTAGGCACCCCTCGCCCAAGTGGGAGAATTCTGCGCCAGCCAGGTGCCGCCGCGCGCAATCATCAAGTTGATACCCAGGGCGAAGCTGAGCTCTTTGCCTTTGAACCATTTCGCGACTCCGGTGGTGATGGCGACGATCAGTGACTCAGCGCCCATACCGAAGACGAAGCGGCCCGCCACCATCATGGGGAACTGTGCGCCGAAGGCCGTGATGAAGGCCCCGATCAGACAGACCACGCCAAAGATCAGCAGGGCCTTGCGGGTGCCGATGCGGTCGATCAGAATGCCGCCCAGCACTACGGTGAAGATGTTGGGGAAGCTGTAGGCCGCCTGTAGCATCCCAATGTTCTGAGCGGAAAAGTGAAGCTGGTCCTGCAGTAGCTTGGCCAGCGGCTCCAGTGCGTCGTAGAAATAGTAGTTGCCGAACATCGCCAGGCTGAGAAAGATCAGCACCAGCCAGCGAAAGAACTTAGTGGGCTCGGGACGGCTTTCGCGCGCGGTTTCGGCAACAGACATTCAACGGCCTCGATTGAACTGAATCAGCAAAGATATCAGAAGCGGAGGGAGTTGTAAGGCTGGAAGTTCTGAAGGGGCGATGGGCGGCAAACCAGCCTTCAACGCGGCGGGATGGTGTTAGCCCACGCAGAAAGCAGGAAAAAACGGAGCCGCAGAGCCACGGCACGGAGTCCCTTAATCCGTCGCCTGTACACTAGCAGTGCGAACATGATCACACGCGACCAGGCCACCGATATCTTCGACAAGCTCCGCAAGCACGCGACCGCTGACGAGGTTGAATTGCTCATCTCCGGCAGCCGCAGCGCGCTCACTCGCTTTGCCAACAACACGATTCACCAGAACGTTGCCGAAGAGGGTAATCAGATCTCGGTGCGGGTGTCCTTTGGTGGCCGAACGGCCCGGGCTACCACCAACAAGACCGATGGCGACAGCCTGCGCCGTGTGGTGCAATCGGCCGAGGCGCTGGCCAGAGTGCAGCAGCCCGATCCTGACTTGCTGCCCATGCCGTCGCCGGAGGAAGTGACGCACAACGCGGCCGACTCAGGCGCGACTGCCGTGCAGCGCTACTTTGACAGCACCGCACGCATCACGCCGGAAGACCGCGCCACTGCCGTCGCCAAGATGGTCAACGTTGCCACCAGAAACAGGCTGACGACGGCCGGCATTTTTTCTACTGCGGAACTGGTTGAAGGCATCTTCAATTCCCGCGGCGTAACCGACTGGTACCAGCAGAGTCTGGCTGAAGTCTCGGTCACCATGTTGGGCGACACCTCGTCAGGATGGCAGAAGGCGAACTCGCCGGACGCGGCGCAGCTGGAGCCCACTCGAATGGCAGAGATCGCCGCCCAGAAAGCCGTCGCGGCAAAAAATCCCCGTGATCTTCCGCCGGGCAAATACACGGTAATCCTGGAGCCTGCTGCGGTGCTCGACGCCGTCGGCTTCATGTTTTGGGACTTCGGCGGCGCAGCCTTGCTGGAACAGCGCTCGTTCTTGAACGACCGTATCGGAAAACAGCTCTTCGGCGAGAACATTAGCGTTTGGGACGATGTGTATCATCCGTTGCAGACCGGTGCCCCGTTCGACGGCGAGGGGATGAAGCGGCACCGGCTCAAGTTGATCGAGAGTGGCATTGTGAACGAAGTTACTTACGCGCGCTCTAACGCGCTGCGAATGCAACAATCCGAGATGGCCGGTCACGTCGGACGGGTTACTCCGACGGGGCACGGTTTTGCCCTGCCCAACGAAATCGGGGAAATACCCATGAATGTCGTGTTCGGCGGTCCTCGGCCCGCTCAAACTCAAACCGTCGATCAAATGATCGCCTCTACGGAGCGAGGAATCCTGGTAACTCGCTTGTGGTACATCCGGGAAGTCGATCCCTACGAGAAAATTCTTACCGGCATGACGCGGGATGGCACATTTCTGGTGGAAGATGGAAAGGTCCAGTGCGGCATCCGCAACTTCCGCTTCAACGAGAGCCTGATTCACATGTTGCAGAATGTGGAAGCCATGGGCCTGCCAGTGCGATCCACCGGCGAGGAATCTATGGATATGGTGGTTCCGGCGATGAAGATCCGGGCCTTCAATTTCACGGAGACCACGAAGTTCTAACAGCGCAATTCCTGTCCGGGTGGCAGTTTAATTCTCCGCCCAGCCGCTTCGCTGGGAAAACGAAGCGGTGCCTATCGGCATCAAAACCCTCAGTTGGCTCAGTTTTCAAAGGTTCAGGGCCTCGGTGCGCAAGACTGTTTAGGTAACCAAAGCAAGGTGGTTACTTTGGTAACAAGCGCCTGAAAGCCTACCCGGAGTATGCTGTTTTCGTCGCTATGACGTTTGCCAGCCGCCAGTCTGAGTTGCGCAATTCGATACGTTTCCCGCTTCACCTTCGGGTTACGCTGAAGACCGCGAATGGGGAGTATCGCGCTGAGACGACAGATATTTCTGCCGGCGGCATTTCCTTCGCGATCGACTCGCTCATCGAGGTGGGATCCCACGTCGAGTTTGCAATTGAGATGCCGTCGGAGGTCTCCGGTGGCCGTCATGTGGTGAGCGTGATGTGTGTCGGGCGTGTGGTGCGCTGCACGGAAGAAGCCTCAGGACGAACGATTGCGGTAGTTATCGATGGTTACCACTTCAAACGGCTCTAAAGGCTCAAACCGGCACAGCCGGACCAAAGCGAAGGGCACAGGTGCAACGCAGGGCGCGCCCACGGAGGCGCCCGCGAAAACCAATCTACCTCCGGTGCGAATTATTCTGGCCGACTCGGAGGCCATCTTTCGCGTGGGGATGAGCAGAATATTTGCCCAATGGGAAGATCTCGAAGTCGTGGCCCAGACCGAGACCTTACCCCAAACCTTGCATGCGGTAGCTTCCACTCCCGCCGATGTAATTCTCTTCGAGGTGGGACTTGCCCCAAGTCCAGCGGATGCCGTGAGCGAGATAGCCACGCGCGCTTTGCCCGGAGCGAACCTGGTGGTGGTTACGCAACGTGCGGGCGAGCAAGAGACCGTGGATTACCTTCGCCGTGGCGTGCGCGGAATTCTGGCGCGCGCGGTTTCCCCTGAACTGTTGGTCCGTTGTGTCCGCAAGGTCGCGGCCGGTGAAACCTGGCTCGACAAACAGGGAGTCAATTGGGTGATCGAGGCCTATCGGACGCAGGCGCTTCAGGGAACTGCTCCCCAGCAACAGCTTCGTCTAAGCGACAAAGAAATGATGATCATCAGCGGGGTCACGCAGGGGATGAAGAACAAAGAAATCGCGGTGGAGGTGGGGACGACGGAGCAGGTGGTGAAGAATTATCTGCGCAAGATCTACGATAAGTTGCATGTTGCCGATCGGCTGGAGTTGGCGCTCTATAGTATGCACCATCGCCTGCTGGATGGTTATTCCTTCCCGCCACTCGAGAGTTCACCCGGGGCGTCCGATTCCATTCCTGAAGAGGCGCCACCTGCCGCTGCTCCGGCGCTCGTTCCAGGGCCAGCGCGACCAGCCTAAAACTCGCGGGTTGTTCCGTCGACTCTCTATGCGATAGTGTAGTGCGTTCGAATCTCCTTCTCCGAGGCAGTCAATGCGTAGCATGAATGGCATCATCCGCAAGCCAGGGCTGGCTTGTGCTTTTCTCTTGCTGGGTTTGCTGTCGTCGCTCCAGGCGCAGACGGAGTCATCGCTGGCGCCGCAGTTGCGCACGGGCGTCGACGAAATTGCACAACAGGTGTTGAAGTCCACGGGCGTTCCTTCAGCTTCTGTCGCCGTCGTGCAAGACGGAAAAGTCGCGTATATGCAGGCATACGGGGCCGCCCGGCTCGATCCCCAAACTCCGGCCACGCCGCCAATGCGTTACAGCATTGGTTCCATCAGTAAGCAGTTCACGGCTGCGGCCATCCTGATGCTGGCGGAGGAAGGCAAGCTGTCGCTCGACGATCCTGTGTCGAAATACATTCCCGGACTGACCAGCGGCAACGAGATCACAATTCGGGAGCTGCTATCACACACCTCTGGCTATCAGGATTATTGGCCGCAGGATTATGTTCCGCCGCTCATGCTGGAACCGATCAGCGCCGAAGGCATCATGGATCGCTGGGCGAAGATCCCGCTTGACTTCCCGCCGGGAACCAAGTGGCAATACAGCAACACGAATTATGTGATCGCCGGAGCGATTGTCGAGAAGGTCTCTGGCCAGCCGTTGCTTCAGTTGCTCAGCCAGCGCGCCTTCATGCCGCTGGGAATGAAGAGCGTGGCTGATACCAATGCCAACAAACTGCCGCCGACCGATCCTACAGCCTATTTTCGCTACGCGCTGGGACCGCTGCATACTGCTCCCAAAGAGGGCCGCGGCTGGATGTTCGCTGCCGGCGAGTTGGCGATGACCGCAGAAGACCTGGCAAAGTGGGACATCTCCATCATTGACCAGAGCGTGCTTAAGCCGGCTTCCTATCGCGAGATGGAAACCGAAACGGTGCTGAAGAATGGAGTGGGAACGCGCTATGGCCTCGGCGTCTTTGTAACCAGCGTGAACGGGCACCGCGTTCTGGAGCATGGCGGCGAGGTCTCAGGCTTCACTGCCGAGAACATCGTGATGCCAGACGATAAGATCGCAGTGGTGGTGCTTACCAATCAAGATGCGGCCGAAGCAGCTTCGGAGATCGGCAACCAGGTGAGGGCGCTGCTGGTGAAAGCAGCCAATCCGCAGGATCCGAAGCAGGATGAGTTGATGCGCAAGGTATACGACGGTCTACAGCAGGGCAAGATTGATCGCCCGCTGTTCACAGATAATGCGAACTCCTACTTCACCGACCAGGCACTGAAGGATTATGCGAGCAGTCTGGGGCCACTGGGAGTGCCGCAAGCGTTTACCCAGTCGCGATCATCGCTCCGCGGCGGAATGACCGCGCGTATCTATGAAGTGAAATATCCCAAGAAGAACCTGGTCATCATCGTCTACGAAATGCCAGATGGTAAGATTGAGCAGTACTTGATTGCGGAACAGTAGTGTTCTGCACGAATGAAAAAGAGCGGCCAAGGCGGCCGCTCCCGCTTAACATTCAGACGTGGACTGGCGAGGGTTGCAGCTATTGCTTCGTGGCCGTGTACTTCATCGTCGATCCCTGGAGCTTGTCGTCGTAGACGATGTTCAATGTCTTTCCGTCAGCGCTGATGGTCGTCTTTGCCACGCCAATTATTTTACCGTCACGTTTGTCGGTTTCCTCAAGGGTGCTCTTTCCCATGCTTTTTACGGAAACCGATGTAATGCCGGGATCGCCTTTCATGGGCGCTTCACTGCCGTCCATCTTCGCAGTGTAGGATTGGCCCGTCGGCGAGGTCATGGTCAGCTCGTCACCGGTCACCTTGTAGGTCCATGTAATCCCATTGTCGGAAATGTTTTCCATCTTTGTGGTTCGCCAGGAACCTGAGATCGCGTTGGCCCCTGCCGGAGCTTTTGCCCCCACTCGCGTGGCTTCGCCTTTTCCGGTGACGGGCGCACTGCTGGTGTTGCTGCTGTCGCTGAATTCAAAGGTCAGGGTGTTTCCGTCGGGAGAAACCGTCATGGTGGACGTCGCAACGGTTTTGCCGGCCTTTTTGTCGGTTTCCTGTACCTGATGGTCATTCACGGCCTTGATGGCAACGCTGTCGTAGTAAGGATGGCCGGTGACCTTCTGGTCCTCGCCATTGGCCTTAACATCCACAGGCGGTACGCACGTTTTGCATTGGTACATTCCGTTTTGCAGCAGGTAGACCTGGGGCTTCTTGGGAAAATCAACCTTGTTCATGTTGACCTTCCAAGTGCCGTCAAATGCGTTCTGCGCCGCCGCCAATACAGGCATCAGCAAGAGCCCAAACAGCACTACCAAATAAACTTTTCTCATTGCCAGCCTCCATTAGTCCTTCTCAGACTTCGGACGACGGCATTATATCCAAATATTGCTAGTGTGCAACCGCCGGAAGTGGGCCAAATCAGGTCTTTGGCAGCGGGGGGAGTGCGAGGCGAATAAAATCGAAGAGCCTGCCAGGCAAGGCGGAAGCAATCAATCGGAAAGTAGCTGGCTTGACCGGCAGGGTCATTCCTATGTGCGCGGGCCGTCGTGGCCCTTGCATTTGTCATGATAGCCGAGCGCAAACGGCCGCGCAGATCGTCGGGAAGTTCGTACAGGTGGGAGTCGCGATAAATCTCGATGGTCATCTTCGTCGTGTTGCAGACGACGTAGCAGTTGTGGCACCACTGGAGGTGGTCTTCCAATTCCGCCCGGGTCTGGGCGTCCATAGACTCATCAAGGTAATCGGTGAGCTCTTTCAGAAAATCAGAGCAGGTCACTTTTTGCCATCTCCACCAGTACGATTTTTGAAGTACTTAGTCAAGCGTTCACGCAATTGTAAGCGGGCGCGAAGTAATCGAGACTTCACCGCCGGAATACTCAAATCCAAGGCATCCGCCGTCTCTTCGGTGGAGAGGCCCTCAACATCGCGCAGGACAAATACCGTCCGGAAGCTGGGCGGCAATCCCTGGATTGTCTTCCCCAGAATCTCTTTCAATTCGCCCTGCGAATAAAGCTGTTCCGGATTCGGCGACCAGTCCGCCACTTCCCGGGGCATGGAATCTTCTTCGGTCTTGATGTCCTCATCAAGGGACACCATCCGTTCCGGGCGCCGGCGCCGCAAGCGCATCAGCGCTTCGTTCACCGCGATGCGCACCAGCCAGGTGTAGAACTTCGACTGCTCCTGGAAGTTCTTCAAGTTCTGGTACGCCTTCAGGAATGCGTCCTGCACCACGTCTTCCGCGTCTTCGCGGTTCTGTGTGATGTGCTGCGCAATCCGGAAAACATTGCGGTCGTAGCGATGCACCAGCTGCTCAAACGCGCTGATGTCACCCGCTTTGGCCGCATGAACCAGGGCCAGCTCATCGCCAGCCGGTTCTGCTACTTTTGGTTGGATGGTCCCCATGTTTATCCAGATTCAGGATTTTGGACCCATAACGCAACTGCCTTGCCATTTTACCTATTCGGAACGGCATTCGGTCAACCGGACGCATTTTTGCAGCGGTGGATTGATTAGTGGGTGATTTGTGACGGTTGCCGTCGCCGCGGTGTCGAATTGGTTGACTGCCGGAGACGCGACGCTCGAATCTGGTAGTAATCTGCCGCGCAACGCCGGGGTGAAAAAAAAAAAAAAAAAAAAAAAAAAAAAAAAAGGATAGTGGGTGATTTGACGGTGCCGCGCCGCGGTCATCTGGTTCTGCCGCAACGCAACGCCGGCGGTGACTGGCATTGCGTGATAGATCAGATCGCCTCGGCGGTCAAATCTGCGGCGGGTTCAACCTTCGACACTGCCCCGATAGCAGCTACCAACCCACTCCCGGCAGCGAGCAATTGCCGCCATTCTGCAACCAGCGTGCACCGGACCCAGTAAGCTCCAGAATATTGATGGGCGCGCTGACTTCGTTTGGGTGAGCTGCGATTTCCAATCGAATCAGCCGGTCGATAGACGCCGCCGAGCCGACGTTTCGAGGACCGCTTGGGGTGGCGACGTACGGCTGGATGCGCTCCCAATATCCCAGATAGAACAGTTCAGTGCTTTCCCGGCAACTGCCCGGACAAATCGTCGTCCTGGTCGTCAGATTATTTTCCGTCCCGCTTCGCCGCAGTTCGATGATCCCGAGCATCGGCTGGGATCTTACCGTCTGAGCCACGGCCAACTGCACGACGTCGGATGTGTAATTCGACGGCTGCATCAAAGTTCGATACTGGGTTGGATCGCTGGCCTGCAGATTTGCCAGCAGATTATCCACTCTGCGTCTGAGAATGGCAGCAGTGGACAATACGTGAGATTCGAACGTTCCGGGGCCGGTAAAGCCCTCTCGGATAGTGTCCGTGACGCGATAGCTTCGGCCGTAATGAGCCAGGCCCGACACGGTTGCATAAACGTCCTGCGCTTCGAAAAGTTTGCACTCGGAGGCATTTCCATTCAGGCCGTATATGGCGCGACTGTCCGCGGCCAAAACAATCCGATAACGGCTCCGCACGACGATTTCAGTGGTAGCCTTCGATGGCACTGCCGGGACAGTGCAGATCATTGCCAGGATGACGCCTCGAATCGCGAACCTGGCCCTCGCCAGTTCATTCGTTTGTCTCGATTGACTGCACTGACATATAAGAACACCAGTTGGCGCGGGAGTTGCAATCCGCTGCACGGGTGCGACTAGTCATGCAGAGGGGTCGAACCGGTAGGGAAGATAGGCTGGCTCCCAGATATTGGCGCGGATGCGGGATTCCACGGCTGGCTCGTCAAGCGGGTCCGCAACGCCATCGTTGATGGCCTGACGCGCAACTGCCTTGGCCACGGCGAATGATACCGAGCGAAACTCTGAAACCGGTGGCAACAATCGTCCCGACTTACGGAGCCGCGCGGGAGAAAGTTCGGCAAGACCCTTGGCCGCAGCCATGAACATCGTGTCCGTGACCCGTCGCGCGTTGACCGATAGGATACCCAAACCCAATCCAGGGAAGATGTACGAGTTGTTCGTCTGATCAATCGGCACTTCGCGGCCATTCCAGTTCGACCGCAGCGAACGGGCTGCCGGTGCCGATGAGCGCACGTCCGTCCGTCCACTTCAGCAGGTCCGCCGGCGTAGCCTCCGAGCGTGACGTGGGATTCGAGATGGGAAAATTACCGGCCTCTCGACCGAGGCAGCCATCGCACGGACCACTTCCTCGGTGAAGGCCCCAGCCTGTCCTGAGACCCCAATCAGCGTCGTCGGCTTGGCGTTCCTCACCACGTCGAGCAAACTGACGCGATCGTTATGCTCCAGATTCCAATGGGCGATCGCAAAACGGGACTGCACAAATGGTTGCTGTGCCGGACGAATATCCGCCATGCCTTCCACCAGCAAACCATCTTTATCGACCGCATAGAAGTGGTCGCGCGCTTCCGCTTCGCTCAGTCCGGCATTCTTCATCGCGGTCAGCAGAAGCGAGGCGATGCCGATGCCGGTCGATCCCGCTCCGAAGAGCGCGATGCGCTGCTCGGTCAAGGGCGTACCGGTAACGTTGATGGCGGCAAGCAGAGTTCCCGCGGCCACGGCGGCCGTGCCCTGAATATCGTCATTGAAGGTACAGAGACGGTCGCGATAGCGCTCGAGCAAGCGGCCCGCGTTCGAGCCGGCAAAATCCTCCCACTGCAACAGCAGCTTGGGACAGCGCTCAATCACCGCGCCGACAAAGGCTTCGACAAAGGCATCGTATTCGGCGCCGCGAATTCGCTGGTGGCGCCAGCCGACGTAGAGAGGATCTTCGAGGAGCTCGACGTTGTCGGTGCCGACATCGAGCAGTACCGGCAAACACTGCTGGGGATGAATGCCGGCGCAGGCGGTGTAGAGTGCGAGCTTGCCGATGGGAATTCCCATGCCTCCCGCACCCTGGTCGCCGAGCCCCAGAATGCGCTCGCCGTCGCTGACCACAATGGCGCGGATGGCGTCATAGCGGTGGTGGCGGAGGATCTCGCGAATTCTGTGCTGGCTGGGATAGCTGAGAAACAGGCCGCGCGGCTTACGCCAGATCTCGCTGAAGCGCTGGCAGCCTTCGCCGACGGTGGGCGTGTACACTAGCGGCATCATCTCCTCGATGTTGCGCACGAGTACTGCGTAGAAGAGGGTTTCGTTTGTGTCCTGAAGGTCGCGCAGATAGGTATAGCGCCCGAAATCGGTTTGCCGGGCGCGCAGCGCCTTCAGACGGCGGGCCGCCTGATCTTCGAGATTGCCGATGTGCGGCGGCAGGAGTCCGTGCAGAGCGAAGTCGGTGCGCTCGCTCTCGGTGAACGCTGTCCCCTTGTTTAGCATGGGAAAGTTAATCAGGTCGAAGCCGGAGAGCCCGGTCTCTAGAACTCCCTCGGTTGTGATGCGATATTTCATCCCTGTCCGCCACCTATATTGTAGCGACCCGCAGGGCTACGCGCTGCGTCCGGGGTCGCCGCTGTGGCTGGAGCTCCGAGCGAGGGGACTAGGGAAAATACTAGTAGCAATCCGCAGAAGATTAAGCTAGAAAGGCAAATAACCAAATAAACGGATGTAATTGCACCTAACGCCTTATTCTCCCTCAGCAAGCGGCAGGAGTTGATCAATGCGAAATGGACCAGAGTTTGTCTGCACCCAAATATCGCCGGCAGGCGGCAGAATACCCCAGCATCGAGACCCGATGCGACGCCATGATTGGCGGGTCGCAGCTGTCGTCAGCGTGCTTCTGGGCTCGTTGTTGCTGGCGGGCTGCGAGAAGAAAGAGGAAGCGCCAAAGCCCGGGCCGCCCGAAGTCGGCGTCATGGAGCCGCTCCAGCAGGACGTTCCCATCGTTGACGAGTACGTGGCGCAACTGAACGGGCCGGTGAATGCCGACATCACCCCCAAAGTCCAGGGTTATCTGCTCAAGCAGAATTACCAGAACGGTTTTTTCGTAAAGGAGGGCCAGCTTCTGTTCGAGCTTGATCCGCGGCAATACCAGGCTTCGCTCGATCAGGCAAAGGCAGACGTTGCAGTAGCCGAGGCGAACTTGACCAGGGTGCAGGCAGATGTTGCGCGCGACACGCCGCTGGCCGCGCAAAGCGCTATCCCGCAGAAGCAGCTTGATAATGATGTCAGTGAACAAGCCTCCTGGGAGGCGCAGTTGAAGGCCAAGAAAGCGGCCCAGGCGAATGCGGAGTTGAATCTCGGCTGGACCAAGGTTTACTCGCCCATCGATGGCATCGCCGGGGTATCAAACTCCCAGATCGGCGACTTGGTAGGCACCACGACCAAGATGGCGACCGTGTCGCAAGTTAATCCCATCTGGGCCTACTTCAATATCAGTGAGAGCCACTTCCTCACCATCGCGCCCGAAGTTACGCAGATCATTACCGGCAAGGTGAGCGTAGCGTCAACGCACTCGGAGGACATTGAATACATTCAGGCCAACAACCAAACATTTCCGGGTAGGGGCGAGTTCGTTTACGTCAACCGTCAGGTTGGTACCCAGACCGGCACCATTCAGGTGGCGGCGCAATTCTCCAACCCTGGCGCAGTGCTTCGTCCCGGTGGTTTCGGGCGAATTCGTATCCAGTCCGGTGTGAACAAGGGAGCGCTGCTGGTTCCGCAGGCCGCGGTCACGCAAGTGCAATCGATGTACATGCTGGCCATCGTCACTCCTGACAACAAGGCCTTGTTCCGCCCGGTGAAAGTGGGTGAACGGGTGGGTACGAACTGGATCATCACCGATGGGCTGAAACCTGGCGAGAAGGTTGTGGTGGATGGTCTGTTGAAGATTCAGATGGCTGCGGCACAGATGCCTGAGCTGGCGAAGACAGGTATTCCGGTGGTCGCCAAGCCTTATCTGCCTCCCGCGGCGCCGGCAGGGGGCAACTGACCATGCCGAAATTTTTCATCAATCGCCCCATCGTGGCGATGTGCGTTTCCATCCTGATGGTGCTGGTCGGGGTGGTGGCGATGCTGAGCCTGCCCACGGCACAATTTCCCAACATCGCCGACCCGCAGATTCAGGTTCTGGCCACCTATCCCGGTGCGGACGCGCAGACCGTGGCCGAGTCGGTCGCAACGCCGATTGAGCAGCAGATGTCGGGTGTCAGCGGCATGAACTATATGTACTCCACCAGCGCCAGCAACGGCCTGATGACGCTCACCGTTGACTTCGCCCTGGGAACGAATGCCAACACCGACCAGATTCTGGCACAGATGCGGCAGGGACAGGCCAACTCGCAACTGCCCAGTGCAGTCATTAACTCCGGTGTAACCGTACAGCAGTCGACCTCCTCGCCATTAATGCTTCTGGCGCTGTCGTCTCCCAACGGGACCTACGACAACATCTTTCTGGCAAATTACGCCTACATCAATCTCAATTACGCCCTGACCCGTTTGCCGGGCATAGCTTCGGTATCGGTGTTCGGCGCCGGTCAATACTCCATGCGCGTCTGGGTGAACCCGGATACGCTGGCGAACCTCAGTGTTACTGTTCCTGAGATCATCAGCGCCGTGCAAGCGCAGAACGCAGTAAACCCGGCCGGCCAGATCGGCGGAGCACCAGTCCCGCCAGGACAAACGTTCACATACAACGTGCGCGCGCCGGGCCGCCTGACCACGCCTGAGGAGTTCGGCCAGATCATTATTCGCGCCACGCCTGAAGGCGGCGTGCTGCGCCTGAAGGATGTAGCGCGGGTGGAATTGGGGGCCCAGAACTACAACCTTGAAGGGCGCTTCAACGGGAAACCGGCGGCTCTGCTCGGCATCTATCTGACGCCAGGCGCCAATGCGTTGCAAACCTCAGCCGAAGTCCGCAAGTTCATGGAGGAAGCCAAGGGCCGCTTCCCGCAGGATCTTGAGTACAGCGTACCGCTGGATACCACGCTGGCCATCACCGCCGGTATCCACGAGATCAAGAAGACGCTGTTCGAGGCGTTGGCGTTGGTTATTCTCGTCGTCTACATCTTCCTTCAGGGATGGCGAGCCACGCTGATCCCGTTGCTGGCGGTTCCCGTCTCGCTGGTCGGCGCCTTCATCGTTTTTCCGATTCTCGGATTTTCCATCAATACTCTATCGCTGTTTGGACTGGTGCTAGCCATCGGATTGGTGGTGGACGACGCGATTGTCGTGGTTGAGGCTGTGGAGCACCATATCGAGCAGGGTATGACGCCGCACGACGCTGCCCAGAAAGCAATGGAGGAGGTGTCGGGCCCGGTCGTCGCCATCGCGCTCATTCTGGCCGCGGTTTTCATTCCTACCGCCTTCGTTCCCGGTATTACCGGACAGCTTTACCAGCAGTTCGCCGTGACCATCGCGGTATCCGTGCTGTTCTCGGCTTTCAACGCGCTATCTCTTAGTCCCGCCCTCTCCGCGATGCTGTTGCGTCCGAAGAAGGAATCGCGCGGGCCGCTGGGCGCATTCTTCCGCTGGTTCAATCGAGTTTTTGGTCGAGTGACTGACGGCTATGTGGGCATTTGCAAACACCTCATCCACAAAGCCGGTTTCGCTTTCATTCTTCTGGGCATTCTCTGTGTCGGTGCGTATTTCTTCGGATCCAAAGTGCCCGGCAGCTTCCTGCCCGACGAAGACCAGGGATATGTCTTCGGTGCGCTGCAGTTGCCCGACGCTTCTTCGCTGCAACGTTCTTCCGAGGCGGCCAAGCAAGTTGAGAAAATCATCATGGATACGCCGGGCGTCCAGAACGTCAGCTCGGTGCTGGGATACAGCCTGCTTAGCGGAGTCCAGACCACCTACAGCTCGTTTTTCTTTATCTCGTTTAAGCCGTGGGATGAGCGCAAGACGCCGGAAACCAGTTATGACGGAATCAAGCTGCATCTGCAGCGGGCACTTTCGCAGGTCAATTCGGGGCTGGCGTTTGCCTTCCCGCCGCCGGCGATTCTTGGCGTAGGCACTTCTGGTGGATTCACCTTCATTCTGGAGGACAGATCGGGAAGCGGCACCGACTTCCTTGCCAAGAACACTCAGGCATTCATGGAGGAAGCTCGCAAGCGCCCCGAGTTGACCGGCGTGATGACCACTGCGCTCTTCGGCGTACCCCAGGTCGGCGTCGACGTGGACAAGGCCAAAGTACTGACCCAGCAGGTGAACCTGAGCAATGTCTACCAGACGCTCCAGGCCTTCATGGGCGGAGCGCTGGTGAACTACTACAACCAGTTCGGCCTGCAATGGCAGGTGTGGGTGCAAGCCGACGGCAAATTCCGAACCAACGTGGACAATCTGGGTAAGTTCTACGTGAGGAATGCTGCGGGAGACATGGTTCCACTGAGCACTTTGACCAGCACGTTTTCGCGGAGCGGTACAGAGTTCGTCATGCGGCAGAACCTCTACCAGTGCGTGCAGATCAACGGCTCGGCCGCCCCGGGCTACAGCTCCGGCCAGGCGATGGCAGCGTTGGAAGACGTCTTCAAGAAAACCATGCCGGGCCAGATGGGCTATGACTGGAGTGGCATGAGCTACCAGCAGCAGAAAGCTGCGCAGGGCGTCAGTCCCACGACCATCTTCAGCCTGTCTTTCCTGGTGGTATTTCTCATCATGGCGGCGCAATACGAGAGCTGGACGCTCCCGTTCTCCGTGCTGCTGGGCGTTCCGATCGCGGTCTTCGGGGCGTTTGTGGCGCTGTACTTCCGCAAACTCGACAACGATGTGTACGCCCAGATCGGTTTGGTCATGCTGATCGGACTGTCGGCCAAGAACGCCATTCTGATTGTCGAGTTCGCCAAGATGGAGTACGACAAAGGAGCCACACTCCTCGACGCTTCGCTGACCGGGGCACGGCTGCGCCTACGCCCGATCCTGATGACCGCGTTCGCCTTCATCCTGGGCTGCGTTCCGCTGTGGGTTGCGACCGGCGCCGGCGGCATCTCGCGACAAGTGCTGGGATCGGTGGTGATCGGCGGCATGCTGGCCGCTACGATTCTGGCGATTTTCTTTATTCCGGTGTCGTTCGATGTCGTTGAGCGATTTGGCATGTGGATTGGCGGTAAGAAGAAAGATGAGCCACCGCCGCCGAAAGACCCAACCGGTACCACTCCGAAAGGAGCGGGACATGACTAACGTTAAAACATCCACCGTTATCGTGTTGCTGCTTGCGCTGTCGGCCTGCAAGCTGGGCCCGAATTACCAGCGTCCGCCGCTCACCGTTCCCGATCAGTATCGTGGGCTGGCTCCTGACGCTACTACCCAGCAGACGGGCACGGAAGACTTTGCGCTGCTGAAGTGGCAGACAGTCTTCCAGGATGACATCCTGCGAGGCCTGATCAAGGACGCGCTGGCCAACAACTACGACATGCGGATTGCCGCCACTCGCATTCTGCAAGCCAGCGCCAACCTGGGTATCACGCGCGCCAACCAGTTTCCGACGGTGGGCGGAAGTTTCTCCGTCTTCAATCAACAGGCAACGCCACTGGCCACCGGCTCTCCCACTATCGATACGGCTGGACTCCAGCTCAACTATATTGTCGACTTCTGGGGACAGTATCGCCGTGCAACCGAGGCGGCACGCGCAGTTCTGCTATCCACGGTCTACGGAAAAGATCTGGTTCAAACCACACTGATTTCGCTGGTGGCAACCAACTACTACCTGCTGCTTCAGTATGACGCACAACTCCAATACTCCAAAGAGACGGTTGAAGCAGACAAAGACATTCTGAGACTCAACACCATAAAGTACAAAGGCGGCGATGCCGCTATTACCGACGTCTATCAGGCGCAAGTGCTGGTGCAACAGGCCGAGGCTCAGGCCATCAGCCTGCAACAGGCGATCGAGCAGACGGAGAACAATATCAGCATTCTGCTCGGCAAGAACCCAGCTTCGGTTCCCCGTGGCCTGAGTCTGGTTGAACAGCCCCACATGCCTGAGGTGCCGGCAGGACTGCCCTCCACGCTGCTGGAACGACGGCCGGACGTCCGCCGTGACGAGGAAAGCTTGGTTGCGGCCAATGCCAACGTGGGCGTCGCCAAGGCGGCCTTCTTTCCGCAGATTTCACTCACCGGCCAGTTTGGAGCAACGAGCACCGCTATCAGCAGTTTCCTGGCAGGCCCGGCAACCTTCTGGGCCGTGGGCGGACAGATCGCCCAGCCGATCTTTGAAGGCGGCAGGATTAGAAGCGGCTATCGTCTGGCCTGGGCACAGCGCGACCAGGCGGAGTTAGTGTACAAACAGACGGTGCTGAACGCTTTTGGCGATGTCTCTAACAGCCTGGTGGGTTACCACGACTCCCGCAAGTATCGTATGAAGCTGGAAGAGGAGGCCAATACCTACAAAGAAACCGCCCGCCTGGCCACCGTACGCTATCAGGGAGGCGTAACCAGCTTCCTGGAAGTTCTGGTGACCGAGCAAGACTACTTCACCGCTGAACTGAGCCTGTCCCAGGCCTGGTTTCAGGAAATGCAATACTACGTGCAGCTGTATCAATCGCTCGGTGGCGGCTGGGACCAGCAGTAGGGAAGTCGTCTCAACATCAGGCGCAGGTTATTTTTCCCAGGAGAAGATCTGCTTCCAGTCATTTTCATGCTGATGACGGTCCAGCCCTTCGCTGATGGCATCTCCCGGAAGCGTGCCGAGGTCCTGAGGAGCCGACGCGGTTATCTAATCAGCTCCACCCTCTCGCCAACAGACGGCGAGAAGGGTGGGGCACCCCAGGTTTAGGACTCGTCCCGAAAGGGTGGGCCACCCGCCACCTACGGCGCTGTCGACCAGAGGCTTAACAACCGCGTCGATGGCCTCCATTGTGGTTGGGCTTGCGGCTACTGCTGCTGCCGCCGTATTTTGCGCCAGCCCTTGTCCGTTGCCGTTCTGCTAAGGGCTGATTCACCGGCCTCTGCTAAACAGTTCGACAAGAACAACCAATGCTGCAAGCAACACGATCGGCCAGACTACCCATTTGTTCATTTGCTTCAACCGTGTTGGCGAAAGGTCAGGCTCGCTCTTTCGAACCAAAAAGAACATCCCGTTGAGCACAAGCAAGGACAGAAAGCCGATGGTAAAAAGTGACAATCTGTCAACGTTGTAGTTCCGATAGCCCAGAATCATCCCCAGCACCACGCCCACGTCGATGAAAACCAAAATCAACTTGGAACTCACTTTGCGAGTCGCCATTCTTAAGCTCCTAGATCAAAAGTGTTCACGCTCAGCATCCGCGCGGCTCCGTGCTAGTTCGGAGGAAGTCCGGGTGTAGGCGGTGGCGGCGGAAGAGGAGGACTAATAAAGTTGCGGATCGTAGTGTAGGTATCTTGGATCCCTCCTGTCGCAAGGCCGACCACCGTAGAAATCTTGTCCACCACACCCACGGCTCCCTCTGGCTTTCCAACAAGGCCCGCAACATCGCCCGTCGGTTCCCGCCTGGTGCCCCAGGTTCGCCCTTCTTTTGGGCTAACCTGGGGTCAGTGCGCTACGACCTTCCCGACCCAGGTTAACGTCCAAAGAACGGACGTGAACCTGGGGCACCAGGCTACATGAATTCGATCGGGGTTGGATCGAGGGCGATAACCTGAACGCTGCCCGGATGATCGGCCACCTTGCCGAAATGAGAGACGGTCTTTGAGTGCGACTACAGGCTCCGGCAGACTTGCTTCGAAGAGTTCCTAATACAAGGAAAGAGGAACTAACACCTGTTTACCCTTGCAGCGGTCTGCTAATTGTTTAGTATCTCCGACAGGCCCCATGACGTGCGTTAACTTCTAAGGGCAGCATCAAGCTAGTAAATTCTCTGACGGACAAGCTGTAAGCCTCGCCTTTCCAACCCGTTCGAATTTCTTGACCATACGGGATAGCATCCCGACGACACGACTACTTTCCGAGGAAGAGGTGCTCACGAACGTCATGGGCCACATCGAGCACCGCGCCGCCAAAGAACTCGGGGGAGGAAACACCCCAATGCGCGCCGCTCGGATAGAGTGCAGCCACATCCCAGATGACGCCATCACGCTCGCAGCAAACTTGGGCGCTGGAAAGGTGCTGGCCGCCTTCCATCCAGTGAGGTATCGACCTCGATCGCCAGGCACTCCCGCGTGTAGTCATCCACGATGTTCAAGGTGCGAAACCTCCGTCCCGAGCTGAGCGTGTCACTCATGAAGTCTACCGACCACACCTGGTTGGCGGCCACGGCCGCCGGCAGCGGTAAGGGCACCCGCCGTGGCCCTACATCGGAATCACTTTGCGGCCCTTCTCCTGCCAAACGGGCGGGAGCGTCCGACCGCCGGCCTCACGAAGATCAAGTGGATCAACATAGAGCTCGCTCAGTTTACCATCGCGCTGATCAAGGGTGACCGTTATGAGGAAATCATCATCGGTACTAATCTCAATCCTGCCTATGTATCCCCTCGTCCCGCGAAGTGAGGGGTTTTGGGGCGAAGGACTATCGAGGTATATAGTCTTGCACTCGCCACAGTCACACTTGCCAACGGCTATTGTTTGGCCGAAATCTACGTCCGACCAACATATATTATGTTGCAATATTTCTTCAATCCATGCGCGCTCTTGCACTGACAGCTTGCGTGGCTCGATTGGTACTCTCTGTGGACTCTTCATGTCTATTATTTCCTGTAAATATTAGAGAATATGATCTCACCTGAAGGGCCTGGTGCCCCAGGTTCGCCCTTCTTTTGGGCTAACCTGGGGTCAGTGCGCTACGACCTTCCCGACCCAGGTTAACGTCCAAAGAACGGACGTGAACCTGGGGCACCAGGCTTTGGTTTTTCGCTATTGAGAGAGCACCCTACTTTCCAGTTCCACAAGGCGCTGCGGCGGCAACAACGTATTTTGCTTTGCTGCTGAGTACAGACTCGCAGCGAAGTTTCGGTCCTCAAACTCACCCAAGAACTTGAGATAGGCCGAGATTGAATCCTCATCGCCTGGGTCCAGCTCTATCGCGGAGAAAAACTCGTGGTTTGCTTCTTCGACGCGATCAGTGTGTTGGTACAGTCTACCGAGGAGTTCATGGGACTTGCCGACACCTGGATCGAGTTCAACAGCTTTCCTAAAATGCGACTCTGTCGAGGAAAGATCTCCCTGCATCCACTTGAGTTGCCCCAAGTACCAGCGTAGGGACACATCCGATGGGTCTAGTCCCAGCGCCTTATTTAAACACTCTTCCGCTTCGGTAAGCTGCTTGCTTTTTACCAGTTCAAATCCCAGATCCCGCAGTGCGATGAAGTAGTCAGGATCTTCAGCTATGCTCTGGCGTAGGAGCCTAAGCTTCTCCTCTTTGCGCGAGTCGTCCAGAAGCATTGCAAGGTTGTACTGTGCCTCTTCGTAGTGGGGATCGATCTCCAGTGCCCTTCGCAGTTCAGCTTCGGCACTGTCGGGCTCATCTAGAGATTCAAGGACTCTGCCCAGCAGGGTATGCGTAACGGCAGATCGGTCATTGGTGATCTTCTCTACCCTCACCGCTTTCTCTAGGATATCCTTCGCGCGTCCAAGGCTAGCGTCCCAGGGAACGTCATCTCGGTGTATGTAGAGGAGTCCCAGATCGCGATACGGCTCGGGCATTGAAGGCCCCCATTTGATTGCTTCATGCAGAAGCCTTTCAGCGTCTTGCCAGATTTTCCGTTGGCGATAAATCTGGCCGAGTCGCCAGAGCAACACCGGATCATGGCCCTTAGCGATCTCGGGCTCAAGAACCTCACGCAGTCGGCGGAACTCGTCTGCGTCGTCTGTGCGGCTCAACTCCTCCAACATGTCCGGTAACTTCTTCACTGGTTTTCAACATCCTCAAGGCTCTTGATCCGGCGGTTCGCCTGGTGCCCCAGGTTCGCCCTTCTTTTGGGCTAACCTGGGGTCAGTGCGCTACGACCTTCCCGACCCAGGTTAACGTCCAAAGAACGGACGTGAACCTGGGGCACCAGGCTCCAGCAGCTACTCCGGTTGCGGCAACGAACGCGCGCTAAGCATCACGACACTTACTAGCTGTCACCAACCGGTGCCCACCCTCTCGCCGAAAGACGGCGAGAAGGATGGGGCACCCCAAGTTTGTAAACCCTCACCGAAAGGGTGGGCCACCCGCCGTACGTGTGTGGCGGCTATCCATTGCGATGACTCAATCCTATCAGCGGCGCCGAACCCGCCCTAAGGAACTTTAGCTGGGGTACTCTCCAGGAAGGTCGCCCAGTCGATGATCGCGTCATAGGGGCTGTGCTTACAGTCGCTATTGTAAAAACGCTTCGCCGCTTCAACTAGGCTGTCCGGCTCCGATCCAACTGCGATCTTGAGCGAGACCTCGTCCCCAGCAGCCGACCGCTTAATCTCTTCATCCACGAAATCACCCTCGATTACCCCCCCGCTTCGCACGAAGAGAAGGAGCAGCGGTGCCAACCTGTTCGGTGGACAGCTCGCGACCCGAACGATAGGGCTTGTGTCGAAGATGAGCTTCCCGGCGCTGCGTTCAACGTTGTACGCCGGACCCAGCAGGAAAAAGTTGTAAACATATATTCCGTCATCGGAGCTGTTTCTGATCTTCCAGTGCAAAAGGCCCTCATCCTTCGACAACCGTGTGATCTCGAATCGCACTTTGACGACCTCCGGGGGGCGTCGTGTGGCAGGCCCCCGGGACGCCATGAGTAAAAGGACGGCACAGATGCAGACAATACTTTTCATCTCTCTGCTCCTTTCACTTCAGTTTGAGTTGGGATCGCGAAGAGGAAGGCCTTGCTCCCTCCTCAACTGGTTTTCAACTTGACGGGCGCTCTGCTCATCACTCGGCCATCCCATGATTCTTGGGTATGCGTGACCGAGAGTCTCGTGGCCAGCGATGATACTGAACGGATTTGGGATCGCCTGCCCATTAAAGCCACGCAAGGGGGAGATAGCGTCGATCGGCGACACATTCCTGTTCAAGTTGACCGTCACATTGCCGTGTGAGTCAGCAGCGCTCGTATAGGAATCTTTGTCCGACATCTGGATGCTGATTATGGGCTTCGCGTCGATAGCCCCTGTCAGCAGGTTATAGCCCGCCGAGTGGTCTCCCTTAAAGTTAGCTGCTGCGTTTTTGTCTAGAGTCAATGTCGTCTTGCCATTCTTGTCAGTTGTCTCCTTGAAAAGAGAAGACTCGCTCAGCCCATTTTTGTCCGTTTTGGAGGCGTTAGCAACGAGGCGTTCAAGCTCCGTCTTCTTGTCCTGATCGGTGCCGATGAAGTCGACCTCATGCCCGTCCTTATCTACCCTGCTTAGCGGGTTGTTGTTGACGTATGAGTACAAGTTCAGGCTCTGCGGATTTTCTAAATCAGCATATGGAATATCCACCGGATGGCCGCTCCAGTCCGCCGAGTAGAAGCGCGCCATGCTGTTCTTGTAGAAGCGCGCCCCGAAGTCGTCGATGCCCATGTCCGGGTCGCGTTCTTTGCTGGTGAACTTGTAGTTCTGCGAGCAGGTATTGGTGAACACATACTGCTCACCTCCCCATGGAAAGTAATCAGCGTCGTAACACTTGTTTCCGTTCTCGTCGGCGAGTACGCGCGACGTTCCCAAGTTGTCGCCATAATAGTAGTAGACTCCACTAAAGAGTTGATAGACGCGAGCAATGCGTTGTCCGCGGAGGTACAGGTACTCGTTCTGCACCGTGCCGTTCTGGGCATCCTCTTCGATCACATTACCCGTCACATCATACCAATAGACCCTTGTTCCCGACGCGCCACCCGATGCCATTACCCTGCGGCCGTCTCCGTCGTACAGATAGGACACATGTAAGGTGGACTGGGACGTCCATTGATTTTCCGCGTTGAAGTAGTTGTACTGAACGCCGTCCAGGCTGGTGAAGTTGCCCGCATCGTCATAGCCTGGTGCCCCAGGTTCGCCCTTCTTTTGGGCTAACCTGGGGTCAGTGCGCTACGACCTTCCCGACCCAGGTTAACGTCCAAAGAACGGACGTGAACCTGGGGCACCAGGCTACAGTGGTGGTGTTTTCGGGCGCGGTGAAGAGGGAGTCCGGGAACTTCTCACGGCGGGAAACAGTCACCTGGGCGTCTCCCATCGGGGTCTTTACGTAGCTGAGCTTCACAGTTTGCGGATAGGAGTTGCTGCCGATGCTGGTGTAGCTGCTGTACTCGAAGCTGCCCAGGTCGCCGTCGGCAGTAAGGAGATGGCCGCTGGCGGGGTCGATGCAGAAGGTAGTTGTTCCGCGTGGGAAGCCTTCCAAGTCTTCCCGGTAGCCTTTGGTAAAAAGGCTAGTCGGCGGCTCGCCGAAGGCCAGGCAGCTGGCCTCGATCCCGTTAATCTTCCTCTTAGAGACGTGGAGCTTGGCGTTCTCATAGTCGAGCGGCGCGAAGGGATACGGTCCGGCAGGCTTGCCGCCGTCGAGGGCGGCGAGGGTCGCCTCGAACTCGATGCTGGACCACAGTAGCGTAGGCTGATTGCTGACGTACGACAACCTACCATTGTTAAGGATGGTGATCCGCTGCTGGCCGCGAGCGCTCCACTCCGCGCGCCACTTCCCGGGTCCGGCCCAGGAGACGGTGTATTGCAGATTCCGTACCCGGCCGTTGACGGTGTACATGCGGACTCTGGCCACCAGCTTGACCGGGCCCTGGTTCCAGAGATCGGCCTGTTGAAACGACTTGGAAAGCAGCTTGTGGGGGTCCTGTTCCGTGCCGGCAAAGGCCGCCGGAGCGAGCAGGCCGGCAACCAGGAGGAGAGAGAAAAACAGCTTGTCAAATCGCGTCAAGATTTGCCTCCGAGTGCTTGTCGATGCAAGAGTAAGTAAATGATCTAGGCCGCGAAAGGCGTGGAAGCCAGTTGTCCGGAATATCCTTCTTAACCGCAAGAACGGCAGCCAGTGTAACTCTATTTCGGCTGCAAGCAATGTATGAAAAGTCTTTTCATCCGGGAAGTCTCCCCACGGATTGCGATCCGCGCCAAAGCAGCGCGATAACTCCGGCTCTGCCTGACTTTTTGCCACACTTCGCCCTATCCCAACCCAAATCGCTGTAATCGACTTCGAGAGACCAGGATTTGTCAAGTTCCACCTACAATTTCGTCCCGTGGAACGCCTGGTGCCCCAGGTTCGCCCTTCTTTTGGGCTAACCTGGGGTCGCTACGACCTTCCCGACCCAGGTTAACGTCCAAAGAACGGACGTGAACCTGGGGCACCAGGCAGTGACCCCGCCTCCAACGACAGCGACGACCACCACGACTCCAGTTCCAGCTTCGAGCCCTGTGGGAACGCAGGTTGCCGACTCGGCTGCGGCGCCAGCACCGTCGGCTGCTGCGGCACCCGATGCGGATGACACCGATGCCCCAGCGCCCGCTGTGGCGCAGAGCGCGGCTCCAGCAGCTACTCCGGTTGCGGCAACGAACGCGCGCTAAGCATCACGACACTTACTAGCTGTCACCAACCGGTGCCCACCCTCTCGCCGAAAGACGGCGAGAAGGATGGGGCACCCCAAGTTTGTAAACCCTCACCGAAAGGGTGGGCCACCCGCCACACTGGCGAAGTGATCGATCATGCAAGACCCAGGTCTCGAACACCGCGAGACCTGGGCCACCCGCCGTTGCGCCACCGAGGAGTTTGTTGGTTTGTTCGACTACGAGATCGTATTGATGTTGTTCGTTCTGTGCCTCTGTGGATGTCGAGCTTGTCCCGCTCTGTTGTTGGGCCAACTCTGCGA
Organism: uncultured Acidobacteriaceae bacterium; assembly: GCA_963849815.1. GTDB lineage: Bacteria > Acidobacteriota > Terriglobia > Terriglobales > Acidobacteriaceae > Bog-257. The sequence goes on from CAWKIR010000019.1 coordinate 126,502, forward strand.
GCCGCCACGTCATAAGTGTAGGCGAACAGTCTGCGGTGGTCATGGCACCTGATAGACGGTCAGTTTGGAGTTCAGCAGAACGGCGAACTTCTTGCCATCCCTCGACAGAGCATAGGCATAGGCCAGCGAGTCCATCGGAACTTTCACGGTCAGCAACGCAGTTCCCGTGTGCATGTCCAGAAGCACGATATCCCGGCCAACGAACTTGCCAGACATATCGAGGGACGGGTGCCTGCCCTTCGCCTCGATCAGCTCTACAGCTACACGCAGGGTTTGCGGAGACTCGACAGGACTGCTACCGTTCAAGATGCTCCTATCGATGTATGCGTCTTTGGGAGGTTTATATTCTGCTGAGGACGCGCCGCCTCCGGACGTTATTTCCAGAGGACTATCACCCTTGAGGCTCGTGTAAATGATGTGCTCGTCACCTAACAGGTTGTAGAGCGCGCAGTCTAGCGTCATCCACGGTTCGCTTTTTCCTGTCTTCACGTCCATCCGCATGAGCTGAGTCTGGAAGCAGCCTTTCGTTTGCACTGTGATGGGAAAAACGACCGACTGATCGCCGAAAAGGACTGGCTTCCGATTCACCCCGTCCGGCAGATTCAACTCTTTAAGAACTTTCAAAGTCCCACTACTGAGCACATGTATGTTGTTGTCTCGTGAACGGGTGTAAACCAATGAGTGATCTGGCGAGAACGCCGCACCAACTCGCATCCCTGTCGGATAATGCGCAACTTCTCTGCAGTGAGAGTCGTAGGACGCTATCTCCTCCGCAGCGTCTAAAGTGAACCCGTCTGTCTGTCGCGCAAAAAGCCTTAGGTATTCCCACTGCATCGGACCGGTACTGCACTCGGTGAGGATGTCGCCGCTTTGTGCGAAATGCACAACCTTGCCGTCGTATTCAGATGACGTATTTCGAGATTGGAGGGCCTGTGATCCTTGGGTTGGAAAAGCGACCCATAGGGAACCATCGTCGGAAAAGTCCATTGTCTGCGGAAGCCACGAGCCGTTCAGCACGCCACGATCTACATGCCAACCGTGGTTCTGTAGGTCCATCTGAAAAACTGGTGCCGACGATTGCCCAAATCCACACACCGCTCCAAGACATAGCATACCGACGATCAAGCTCCTCATCTTCATTGGACACCTGCGTAGGCGAAGCCTTCATGACTATAAAAAAGTGAACCCACGCCTACATCGACAATCGCATGAAGCAGGGTCCCAACAGGAAATGCCGCCCCGTTGTAATGATCGATGTGAAGGCCTTGATCGTGATGCAAAGAGATATGAAATCCAACTCGATGAGTTGGTGGAGTCAGGCCCCCGTGAGCACCTTTATCGCCAGGTTGTTCGCCGAATGCGGTATTTAGCGAACGTTGAAATGCCGTGTCAGACTTGTCATAGTCATTGATTGTGAAGCTGTAATTGCCGCCGTGTAGCGTTCCGTCTGGATCAATGTGGTCAGCGGCATCGTCAGTGCCGAGCAGCTTATTGGTCCTCTCCACAACCAAGTCATACTGATGCTGTTCGCGCTGATCTTGAGTAGTCGATGTCGTTGTTGAACTGCTCTGTTGTTGGGCCAGGTCCGCCATCGCCGCTTGGATTCCCGTATCGACTACTACCCCCGCCAATGACGCGCCGTTCAATGACTGCTGGTCAGCCAACGTAGCCTGGTGCCCCAGGTTCGCCCTTCTTTTGGGCTAACCTGGGGTCAGTGCGCTACGACCTTCCCGACCCAGGTTAACGTCCAAAGAACGGACGTGAACCTGGGGCACCAGGCACCAGGCTGGTTGGACGTATTTTGCGCCGACTATTCCGGTGCATAATGGGATTGCACAACCATCACTTGTCCTTTCCTTGCTTGCCGCAAGTAAACACTGGGTCGACTAATCGTAGTCCAAGGCGCGGCAAGGATTTGACGAGTGGCAACAAAGCCCGCTCCGCCCTCGCCTTGTCTTCCGGTGACACCTGAACCCAAAGTACCTGCTCTGCCATATTCCTGTATCTCTTCTGTGCCCAGTCAAGTAGTTCCCCTTCAGACGACGGAGCACCGTTTAACTCTATCGTCGAACCCACAAACCGAACGAGTGGGACGTTGATGTAGTCTGTTCGATTGTGCGTATCGTCTCTACACAATTCTGAAGACGGGTCCTGAACGGGTTGAAGCATGACGTGATCCTGCGCGGGAGGGGCGAGCGGGGTCCTTGGCGAACAGCCCGCCCCGGAACACAAAGCCAAGAGACCCAAGGCTCGTATAACAGTCACTATCAACTTCAAGTAATTCATAACTGTTGCGCTACTCCTGTTCCTTTATGGCATCACTTATAGCTCCCGTACCGTAATTCAAAGCTCCGGCTGGTAATTGCAACATGTTCGCCACGCCAGCGTCGCTTGCCCCCGTAAACGCGTGTATCTCTTCATGAACCATATCAGCCTGCTGGTCCGCCGCGCCCTGCGTAAAGAAGTTCGGCCCCAACAGTATCGGGCTGCTTGAAATGTTCGTGAACGTCACCGCAGTGTCAGACTCGCTAATCGTATTAGTGCTTCCCAGCTTCGTTCCTGCCTGAGAGCCAGTTTGCCCTATTTGGCCTTGCGTCATATTGGCAACCGTGCCAGTGCGCGTTGGCATTTCAAGCACGCGCATATTGCCAACTGCGCCGTTAAACTTGCTTACGCTAAAGCCTGGTATGTGTTTAGCTAGGTATTGAGCAAGTTTTGAATGGTGGGCTACGAAAGCCATTGGTGGAGGTTTCGGAGCCGGCGGTGGCGGAGGAGTATTTTGCGCCGCATTCCCGCTGTCAGAGGTTATTTTCTGCAATTCTTGTAGCGTATCCGCCCCAACCTCGTGCCCATCCGCATCTCTGAAAGAAAGGGGATTATCCAGCACGTAGGTGTAAAGGTTCAAGCTCTGCGGGTTGTTGAGCTTGGCGTAGGGAACCGGTTCTACCGTTGCCGACCAATCCGGCGAATAGAACCGCGCCATGGTGTTTTTGTAGAAGCGCGCCCCGAAGTCGTCGATGCCCATGTCCGGGTCGCGTTCTTTGCTGGTGAACTTGTAGTTCTGCGAGCAGGTATTGGTGAACACATACTGCTCACCTCCCCATGGAAAGTAATCAGCGTCGTAACACTTGTTTCCGTTCTCGTCGGCGAGTACGCGCGACGTTCCCAAGTTGTCGCCATAATAGTAGTAGACTCCACTAAAGAGTTGATAGACGCGAGCAATGCGTTGTCCGCGGAGGTACAGGTACTCGTTCTGCACCGTGCCGTTCTGGGCATCCTCTTCGATCACATTACCCGTCACATCATACCAATAGACCCTTGTTCCCGACGCGCCACCCGATGCCATTACCCTGCGGCCGTCTCCGTCGTACAGATAGGACACATGTAAGGTGGACTGGGACGTCCATTGATTTTCCGCGTTGAAGTAGTTGTACTGAACGCCGTCCAGGCTGGTGAAGTTGCCCGCATCGTCATAGCCCTGGGTTCCGGAAAGTTGATTGTTGGCGTTCACTGCATTCGACCAGGATTCACCGCTTCCCTGAGTGACGGTCTTATTCAGAAGATTTCCCCGATTGTCATAGCCGTTCTGGCAAGGCTGCCGAGTCGCGAGGGGTTTGCTTGTCCCTGGTGCAAAGCAGCTCCGCCAGTGGGAAACCTTTGGACTTGCGGACAGTGCAAGACGATGTTTGACGCCTTCGAAGCCCAAGCCGTGTGTCCATACTGCGCAACCCGATTCTCGGCAACGCGGTGCCTGGATTGCGGGACGCTGCATGCCATGAGCGATTGGATTGTTCCTGCTTTCGCAACTGCGAGACCGTAAGAGGTCGCTTTTGCAAGGCGAATCGGCATGTGACTTCCGCCGACTGCCAGTCGCCCTGCGCTGTTAGAATTGGGGCTTATGATTCTTCCCGCTGTGCTGGAAATGCTGGACATCCTTGCCTGTCCGGTTTGCCTGAAGCCGCTGGTGCTGCGCGGCGAAGATGGCCTGAAGTGCAATGAGTGCAAACGGGTGTACCCCATCCGCAACGGCATCCCCATCCTCCTGGAGCCAGAGGCCACGGTCGAGCTGCTTTAAGTTGAACCGGGCAAAGCGCTGAACGAACATTCAGGCAAGGGCGGTGGGTGGTATTTCTCAGGCCGCTTCCCGAAATGGGAAAAATCGCCCAAGAGGCTCCGCAACAACATATAACCCTTGACGTGAAAGTGGTAGTTCCGTTCCTCTGGCTCGCCCCCTGATTCGGCTTCGTCATGTGGTTCGTCACACTTCGGTGGGAACAAACCTCACCGGGCTACGTATACAAACCCAGCAGCAGCAACTATTTCGAGACCCAGGGGTTGGAAGTGTCTAAAGGTCGGGGGGGCGATTGGTAGTGAGAATCTGGTTTCGGCAATCGAATTGCCTGCAACTAAATAGCAGGCAGCGGAGTCTAACTAGCAAAACGCAGTAAGGTCGGAGGTGAGGTCGATGATGGCAGAAAAATTTTCCGTTCCAGAGTTGGCCGCGCTGCGCAGCGAGCTGCTGCACGGATTTGACTCCCGGGACGCAGGCGAGTTGTTGCAGATGTTTCTTGCCGGACACGGCTACGGTGTTTCCGCCGAAGAAGCCCGCAATGCCGTAAGCAGAGCGGGACTGCTGGGTGGCACGCTGGAAACTTTTCAACGAGAGTTGGAAAACATAGCTTTGGTGATGTAAATCGGCAGGACAGCAGAAGGTGACGACTCACGAGGTGACAAAGATTCGCTTGACCTGAAAATGGAACGGACGTGGCCATCGCCAGAACCTGGACGATCGCGTAGTCCGAAGCGAAAAGTGAACAGCCCGGGCAAAACGGCCCGGGCTTTCCTGTTTCTTGGGGCTGAGATAGAACTCCGAGCGTTTCACTCGCGACAACTCCGCCAGAAGCAGTTCCAACTTCTCCGAGAAGTTATCCGTTGCCAGCCTCGGCCGCGGGCGCGGCGGGGCTTTGAGGATGTGGTCCGGTGCCGGTGTTGACCATGTCCTTGAGCTCTTTGCTGGGTTTGAAGAAAGGGATCTTCTTGGCCGGCACGTCCACGCGCTCTCCGGTCTTGGGATTGCGACCTACGCGAGGCTTGCGCTGGCGGGTACGGAAGCTGCCGAAGCCGCGGATCTCGATTTTGTCGCCGGCGCGCAGCGAGCGTACTACGCTCTCGAAGATGGTCTCCACGATGACCTCGCTGTCCTTCCGCGTGATCTCCGTCAGCCGGGAAACTTCATCGATCAAGTCAGCCTTGGTCATCTCGCACGCCCCTTGTCGCGATACGGCTCAAGTTTACCAGCACATGGGATACTCTCAAATACCTCCAAGCGTTGGCAAGTACAAGTTTCGATTGATTTTTCCCGGATACGGGCATGCCGCCGGCAAGCAACTTACTTCCACAGGTAGTAGAACCCCACGTTGGTTTGCATCAGCTTGGCCGGATTGGGCAGGTAGTCGGAAACGTCGCCAAAGAGCAGGTCGAGTACGCTCTTGCGGTCCTTCTCGGGATGCACCAGGGTGGGCTCACCTTTGATGCCGACGGACTTGGCGGTGTCCTCGATGGCGGCGCGAAAGTCGCCGATCTGGTCCATCAATTTGAGCGGCACGGCCTCTTCGCCGGTCCAGACCTTGCCATTCGCCAGCGCGCGCACCTGGTCGTCTTTCATCTTGCGGCCCACCGCAACGCTGTGGATGAACTGCCCATGCATGTTATCGATGAGGCCTTGCATGTAGGCGCGCTCTTCCGGAGTCATGGGGCGCGTCGGCGAGCCCGTGTCCTTGAACTCACCCGCCTTCAGCGTGATTTGTTGCAGCTTGGCCCACTTCATCAACTCTTCGTAGTTGTACCATTCGGCTATGACACCGATGGAGCCGACGATGCTGGCGTTGTCGGCAAAAATCTTGTTGGCCGCCGACGAGACGTAATAGGCTCCGCTGGCGCCCACAGTCTCGATGGAGGCGACGATGAGCTTCTTCTTCTGGTCGCGAATGCGGAGCACTTCGCGATAAATTTCCTCGGAAGCCGCTGCTCCGCCGCCTGGCGAATTAACGTGCAGGACGATCGCCTTCACCGAGCTGTCGTCGGAAAACTTGCGTAGCTGCTCAACCACATCCTTGGGGTTGAGAATCACGCCTTCCAGATCGACCACTGCGATCTTGTCGCCGAAGCCTCCAAAGTTGTCTTTCTGCTGGGAGCGGACGGAGAAATATACCAACGCGAAGATTGCAACCAGGAAGAGGAAGAAAGCTCCTCCGCCAAGCAGCACCCAGAGAAAGACTCGCGAACGCGGCTGTTCGGTCATAAGGGAAGAGTTAAGTCTAGCAGAAGAAAGCCGTCGGCTATCGGCTATCAGCTATCAGCTACCTTCCTCGCTTGGCCGTTAGCTCTTTGCTTTTAGCCACACGACCGTATGTGTCCTGTCGGCCATCCTGATGGTTAAAAGCTAAAAGCCTAGAGCGAGGATGGAACCGCGCGAGAAAAGCTGACGGCTGACGGCTGAGAGCTGACGGCTCCTTAATGAAAGATCGTAGCGAAGAACGCCCCAATTTTGCTGAAGAAGCCGTGCGACTCCTTCCTGGCGGTCTGAGCCTGATCGCTGGGCGGGGATTTCTTCCTGCTATTAGGAGGCGGGGCCACGGTCGGCTCGAATTGCACAACCTTAGTGTTCTCCAGCCTGAGGAAGGCAACATTAGCGCTAAGGTCGGGCGCTGGATCGCTTCCGCGAAAGATGAATGGCGCCTCGACTGCCATGTGCTGCTCTGGCGACGGCGGCGGCGATGTCGCGGGTAGCGGTGCTGAGGGCTTAGGTGACGCAACCGGAGCCGGCGGCGGCGCGGCTTTGGCCACTTGCGTCGGTACTAGCTGCGAGGCGGGACATCCGCAATTCTGTTTCGACTGGCTTGCCTGGCTCAGGTGTCCGCTCTGGAAGACAACTGCCTGGTCTGGCTTCACCTGATAGGTCGCGTCGCCCATGGTTTCGGAGACTACGATCGCCGCCATGTTTCCCGGCAGCGACTGCACGCAGGTGTCACCCTGCGCCGAGACCCGCACCGCAACGTGCACCGTACCCGGCCCGGGCATCAGCAGCCGCAAGTCGGGCGTGAGCAGCGTGTCCGCCTCCGCGCCCAAGGGATAGTTCATCTCCACATTGCCGCTGTTCAGGCTGAACAGCATCTCGCGTCCGCTTTGCGAGGCCGTAATGGACAGCCTGGTTCCCTCGCATACCAGCAGGTTACCGCCGCGCTCCAGCTTGAGGGTCGCGGCCTGGGCTCCCGCCTGGATGGATGAGCCGCTCAGCACGCTGGTTCCCGTGCCCGCGAGGATGACCGATCCCTTCACGCTGGCATCGGTGGCATAGAGTTCGCCAATCGCCTGCTGCGCCACGGCTGTGCCCTGCACCATGCAGACGAGCAGAGTGGCAAGCAAGCAAAGAACCTGACGCCGGGACGACATGAAGCGTGGCATGTGCGGAAGAAATCGGGCAAATCCACGATAACACCAACTGGACAGGCCCAACAACGCGCAGCTGGGTTCACGAACTGAATGATTGCCCTGAGGAGGCGCTTACGGTTACAGAGCCGTGACCGAGAGCTCTGACTGCAACTGCTGCAAGCTCCAAACACTCGGTAATCCGTCAGCACGCTCCACCAGCCCTGGGCAAGGACGGAACAAAATCCCTGCGTTGGCGGTCTTCAGCATGCTCACATCGTTGTACGAGTCGCCCACCGCTATAACCTGAAATCCCAGGTGCTGAAAGTGGGCCACGGCTCCGGCCTTGCCCAATCCATGATGCGCCCTATGACTGGTGATGTAATCGTGCTCATCCAGGACCAGGCTGTTGCATATCATCAGCGGACAGCCGAGTTTCTCGACCACCGGACCAGCCAGTTCGTGAAAGGTATCGGAGACGATCACAGCGAGCATTCGTTGCTGCACCCAGGCCAGGAACTCGATTGCGCCGGGCAACGGCTGCATGGCGCCAACAATCTCTCGCAGGCGCGCCAATGTCAGCCCATGTTCGCGGCAAAGGCTCATCCTTTCCAGCATCAGAGCGCCGTAGTCGGCGATATCGCGGGTGGTGAATGCGAGGCGGCTAACCCCAGTGGTTCGAGACACCGTCTCCCAGATTTCCGGGACCAGTACACTTTCCAAATCCAGGGCGACGACCAGGGGAGTTGAACGAAGGCAGGGCAACGCGCCAGCGGTCTGTTCGGGAGGGCGTATGTAGGGTTCTAACGCCAGCAACTCTGGCGACTCGATGACTGCTACGGCGCAGTCTTCCGATCCTGCGCGCTCCGCTGACACGCTGGCCTGGCCGGCGATGCTTCCATTCACCATCATTCGTCAACTTTGTAGCAAAGCGCTAGATGTGCCATGGATAGTCTCCTGCCGGATACTGGAGCGAGCGACGAAGGCGCCGGCTGCTCGGCTGGATGCGAGCGCAGGTTGAACTTCGAGGACGCTGCATAACGTCGCGATCAGGCGCGCGTTCTCCGCGCTGGTGCGAACTGCAACCCGGAAGTGACGTGCGTCCAGTCCGGCAAAGCTCGTACACACGCGGATCGCGATGCCATGAGACAGTAATTGCCTGGCCAGCGACGGAGCATCCATGCCGGAGCGGTTGATCCTCGCCAGCAGGAAGTTCGCCTGGCCGGGTTCAACTTCCAGGCCTGCTATCGAGCTTAGTGCGGCGAATAGGCTCTGGCGCTCCCGGGTAACGTACGCGCGCGTCCGCTGTACGAACTCGCGGTCGCGGAGGGCGGCAGTGCTGACCACTTGTGCGAACGTATTGACGCTCCACGGCGGTTGAAGCTCGAGCAGCCTTTGGATCAAACGCGCGTCGCCCACGGCGCAGCCGGTACGTAATCCGGGAATGGCAAAAATCTTAGTGAGCGAAAGTAAGACAATCACGTTGGCGGGGCGCAGCCGGGTCAGGCTGTCGAAGTCGTCCACGAAGTCGCCGAAGGCCTCATCCACCACGAAAAGCGTGGCAGGATGTTCAGCCGCCAAGGCCCGCAACATGCCGGCTGAAAAGACAGCTCCCGTAGGGTTGTTAGGCCGTCCGAGAAAGACAGCTGTGTCGGCGGTCAATCGATTGCCGGGCAAGTCCTGGTCTGCCGGGACGGTCTGAATACGCATCCCAGCTTGCCTGGCGGCCTTGACGTAGTCAGCGTAGGACGGAACCGGAACTAAAGCGCTTGATTTCCCCGCCGCACGAGTCAGGAGGTAAAGAATCTCCGTCGAGCCGTTGCCGGCGATGACTTCCTCCGGTTCCACTCCGTATCGTTCCGCGACAGATTCCACTAGCTCCGTGCAATGGGGGTCAGGATAGTGCTGTAGCGCCTGAATCTGCGAGTTGATCATGGGGCGCAGCCATTCTGGTGGGCCCAGTGGATTGATATTCGCGGAGAAATCCAGTATCTCGCCGGGCGGTCGTCCGCCGGCCTGCGCCAGTTGTCTGATATTTCCGCCATGCTCAAAGTTTTTCATGTTCACCACTAACGCAATTGCGGTGCGAGGCAGCGCCTTACCTGCGACAGGCTGGATGAATCCAGAACTATCTGGACAATAAGGGAACGTCCACCCCATGTCTGTGACCTGACAACCCTACTACTGTGACCTCACTCTTCGCAGCTGGTCTTCCCCGACTCTCTCATAAGCGCCAGCCCCGCGAGTGCCAATAAAGTCCTTATCACATGGATCCTTGACCTCGGTCACTGCGAAGTCGAAACGAATGAACCATGATGTTGCCGGAGCAGGCCGAACACACGAAAGAGTTCCCAGCTCAGTTGTCAACGTGTGCTGAGGCGGTAGGTCCTCTCTGACAGTCCCGAGGTGTGCGCTTTCCAAGGCAATCGCAAGCTTCCGTAAGGCAGACAGGTAACGGCCCAACGAAGTCGACCTTGGTTAAGGTGCGGTTCAGGGGAAGCATTGAAGAAAGGAAATCTTGATGAATCGAAGTCACGAATCAAACGCCGCGCTATCCGAGCGGCGCCGGCTAAGTCCTCGTTGGGCTGTGTGCATAACCGCATTTCTGTTGCTCTCGGTCGGCTTGGTGCAGGCCCAGAATACGACGCTCCCCTCGCCCGATGCCTTGCTGGAGTTGCTCGAGGTCCTCCACCAGAACGGCGCCGTCAGTCAGCAACAATACGATGGTCTGAAGGCGCGCATGGGAGTCGCAGCCCCCACGCATGAAACCATGGAACAGACCTCGGACCCACAAACTGACCAGAAGCCCGCGCCATCGGTAAATCCAAAGATCATTACCATGATGGACAAAGGGATTGGGATCCATGTTGGAGCCGTCGACATAACTGTCTCTGGCGAGGTCAACGGTTTCTACGACCACGATCGGGTGGATAAATCGGCTTCCGCCGCAATGGTTGACGGCGGCCTGGCCAGTACGGGGAATACCGACGCTTCTGCGGTACGCAACGGTTTGCTGCCGGGGAACTTCTCCATCGCGATTGCGACCCATCAGATGGGCTATGATGTGGGGGTCACCTTTGGTTTTTATCCCGGCCTCAATAGCGTCAGCGGAGTTGGTGGCGCCAACTCGGCGGGAAATGCGGCGGCTTGGGGACAACCGGAATCGATTTTCGCCAGCAGTTCGCCACCATAGGCAAGTCCAGCATGGGCACATTCAAGATCGGTCGCGATATTGGCCTGTTCGGTCAGGAAGCCATCCTCAACGACTTTTCGCTGTTGGGTGTGGGCAGCACCGGCGGCAACATTGCACCATCCAATACTTCGCTCGGCCGCATTGGTCTGGGCTATGTCTACACCGACTTCATTCCGCAGATCACCTATACGTCACCCTCATCGCACGGGTTCCAGGGGGCCTTTGGCGTCTTTACGCCGCTGGATGCCGTCAACTTCTCCGGGCAATCGGGCACTCTCACGGGTCACGGCCAACCTCAATTCCAGGGGAAACTAACTTACACCTCACCCGACACGCATCCTGTAAGGGTGAAGCTGTGGAGCAACGTGGTCACGCAGAGCCTGCAAAGTAATGCCGCGACCCAGTCTCTGCCCGTGGGCAAGGGCACGCAGGGGACCGGTTTTGATTACGGGGGAAAGTTGAACGCTGGCGGGGCGGAATTTGTCGGCTATGGTTACAACGGCTGGGGTCTTGGGACAACAGGCCTGTTCTTCGATGCGGTAGCGCCCTCAGGGTTGAAGCGCGATTCTTACGGCTATTATTTTCAGGGGACGTATATCTTTGTTCACAAGTTCACCGTCGGCGGAAGTTACGGGCTGAGCCATCTAGACCTCGCCTCCTTTGAGGTTGATCCGAACCTGGTAAAGAACAACAGCTCAGATATTGGTGGGGTCCGCTACAAGCTGACGAACTGGGTGAACCTTGTGGGCGAATACACGCACACGCGCGCGGTGGCGTATGGCGGTTACGTTGCTACCTCGGGTTCGATCGCCGCGGGAAGTATTTTATTTTTTTAGGGCGTCGGCCCGCATGGGCCCGCGGGGCCTAATGGGCAAGCCCTTTCGCGCGTCCTGACGGCACGGCTGAACCGGCTGCGGAAAAGTCCGAAAAGCGGATTCCTCGCGGGCTGAAGCCCGCTCGGAATCACAACAATATAAGGACTTGCAACGGCGCAGCTAAAGCTGCGCCCCTTCAAAACGCGACAACAGCGACTTTTTCCGCAGGCTGTGAAGCCGTGCCCCTTCAAAGACAGATACACCAACATTAATGCTCCCGTGGACTTGAAGGGTAAAGTCGTCAGCTCTTAAGTGAGAGGAATGTCGCTCGTCACGGCTCGCACAATTTCGTCGTTGTAGGTCGCGCCGATGATGTGGCCGGGAGGAACGACGAGAAAGTCGCCGGCCCAGTTGCCCGCAAGCAAGCGGCGGAAGAGGGTAAGGCTGCCCGCCATTTCTTCGAAGGTCCAGTTCCTCTCGTGCGCTTCCGCACGCGCCTGCTCAGCGCAGTTGTCGTCGAATTCCGAGCCGGTGCGAATGTAGGTCAGCTTGCTGTAGGAGCGGCGGTAGCGGGTTGCTTCTTCATAGAGGAATTGGCCGGCATCCTCGCCGTAGCGGGCAATCAAGGCATCACGATCCTGGCTGAGACCGTTGGCACCCAGTTGATCGTGCATCTCACGGCCACGCTCTACCCAGGCGACCGAACGAAAATACACACCGGTATTGGCCTTGAAGTATTCGCTGTATCGTTCGCGGCTTCCCATCAGCAGAGTGATGCAATCGTGGGCGCGAGGAACGACCAGCGGAATGGCAGCCGCCTTGAGCCCTGCTGTCCCCATGCCGCACAGAGCGTACCCCAGCACGATAGCGTCGTAGTCGGAAGTATTCGTGGCATCGATTTCCTGCTGGAGCTGCTGGCGCATGGATTTTGCGCCGGTGTCGTGCAGACCGGCAGGAAGGAATTTGGCATCGACGAGATGAGGAGAGCGGACGATGGCGTCGCTCAACTCGCGCAACAACAAACCGCAACCGATGAGCAATAGGCGCATCTTTACACAGTGGCCACAGACGCTTCTGAAAGCGCCTGGCGGTTGGCGATAGCGTCAGCGTCGGGGAAAGCCATGCATTCCACGAAGCGGTCCTGAAAGTGGGGATCGGAAGCCAGGCCAACATGTTCGATCATGTTGAGCAGGGGAAAATCTTCGACCCCGATGAGAAGCTTGGCCCCGCGCAGGGCGGTGTTGCCGGAGGGAACGAGGCGGTCCTGGGAAGTTTCCAGAAGACCGATGCGGACAGCACTCTCCGCACGAACATAGTTTCCAAACGCACCGGACAGATAGATTTCTTTGACGTCGTCGATGCTGGCGCCCCAGTGATCGAGCAGGATGCGCATGCCCGAGGCGATGGCGCCTTTGGCCAATTGCAGTTCGCGCACATCAGCCTGCCAGATCTTGATGGCGCCGCCCAGGGTGAATTCCTTGGAGCCGGTAGTGAAACGCCCACTGGTTCCGATGATGCCGCCGTCGAGTCCGGCGGCAACGGCGTCTACCAGTCCGCTGCCACAGACGCCACGAGGCTCCACATCGCCAATCACGGTACATACCATTCCGCCATGATTCAGAAAAACACGCGAAATGGCACCGGTGGCAGCACGCATGCCCATCTTGATGGAGCCCGCTTCAAAAGCGCTTCCTGCCGCGGTTGAGGCGCACAAAATCTTGTCCTGATTGCCCAGCGAGATCTCTCCGTTGGTGCCGAGATCGATCAGGGCGCGCAATTCGTTGCCGGTATGCAGACCGACGGCGACGATGCCAGCCAGAATGTCCGAGCCGACGAAACCCCCGATGCAGGGGAGAAAACGAAGGATCGCTGAGGCAGGAAGCTGCCAACCTAGTTCCGCGGCGGAGAAGCGCTGTTCGCCGAGGTTGGGCGAGGCGAAAGGCACATGCGAAAGCGGCTCGGTATCGAGCCCGGAAAACAGGTGATGCATTACGGTGTTGCCGACCAGGACCACTTCGACGATTTCTTCTTCGCGGCCCGATGCGAGATCGTGAAGCATGGTTCCGAGGAAATCGCGAATCATCGATGTGAGATCGTTGCTGTCGAAGGAGAAGCGAACCCGGCTCATCACGTCAGCTCCGTGCAGCGTCTGCGGATTCAGTCCGGTGCGGAGGCCCAGTAGCTTACCGGTCGCCAGGTCCAGCAGTTGAGCGACAACGGTCGTGGTGCCGAGATCGATGGCAACGACAAGTCCGGTGCGGCGGGTTCGAGCCAGTTGGGTATCGTCGGTCAGCACCGGCATGGTCCACTGCTCAACCTTCAGCTTCAAGGGCGATAGGGCGCGAGCCCGACAAGCCAGCCGCCAGCCGTCTGCCAATTCCTGCTGAGACAGGGCAGCGATGTCGTCCGGCGTGGCTTCGATCTGGCCCTCGATGATTTGCACCCGGCATCCGCCGCAGGTCCCCAATCCGCCACAGGGAAATTCCATGCCGCGAGTCATCAAGACATTTTCCAGGACCGTTCCTCGATCTACTTCCAGGACAGCGCCTAAAGGAACAAGTTCGATGCGTACTTTGGCTGGGTTCCCGCTGCCGTTGTTCGACATAGTTAGTAATCCGCCTGATCCTAGAGTCTAGGAAAATTGTGAAGGA
>CAWKIR010000020.1:0-14202 GCA_963849815.1 uncultured Acidobacteriaceae bacterium
AACTGAGGCTTTTAACATGCCAGAACCACCAAAAGTAATCTTCGTAGGCGGCAACGGCGGCCTGGCCACGGGCGACGAAATCGAACGTGGCAAGGACCTGGCGCGGCGCTATCGTTGCGAATTTCTGGATCTGAAGAACTTCCATATCCAGCACGAATTGTTTCGCAAGATTCCCGTTGACCTGATGTTCCGCTACAACTTCGTTCCCCTCGAAGATAAAGAGGATGGCCGGCTGCTGATCGCCATCGCCGATCCCAGCCAGTTGATGATGATCGACGAGATCGGCCTGCTGCTGGGGCGTCGCATCTCCATCAAGGTCGCCTCGCTCTCGCAGATTAACGACATCCTGAAGAAGACCGAGCAGTCGCAGCGCGTGCTGGAGGAAGCCAGCGAAGGTTTCGCGCTCGACGTTATCGCCGAAGACGAGAACTCCGACGAAACCATCTCTATCGAGAAGCTGACGGCCGAAACCGACATCAGCCCCATCATCCGTCTGGTCGACACCACGATCTTCACCGCGTTGCAGCGGCGCGCCAGCGATATTCACATCGAAACGCGCGACGACTCGGTGGTCATCAAGTACCGCATCGACGGCGTGCTCCAGCAGGCCATGCAGCCCATCGCCAAGGAACACCATTCCACCATCATTTCCCGCATCAAGGTCATGAGCGAGCTCGACATCTCCGAGCGCCGCGTGCCCCAGGATGGCCGCTTCCGCGTGCGCTACAACGGTCGCTCCATCGACTTCCGCGTCTCCATCATGCCGTCCATCCACGGTGAGGACGCCGTGCTCCGCGTGCTGGACAAAGAGTCGATGAGCGAAAAGTTCCACAAGCTCACGCTCGATGTTGTCGGCTTCAGCGACGAAGACCTGCGCAAGTTCCGCCGCTACATCAAGGAGCCATATGGCATGGTGCTGGTGACCGGCCCAACCGGCTCGGGCAAAACGACTACGCTCTACGCCGCGCTCAACGAGATCAAGACCGATGAAGACAAGCTGATCACCATCGAGGACCCGGTCGAGTACCAGATTCGCGGCATCACCCAGATTCCCGTCAACGAAAAGAAGGGCCTGACCTTCGCCCGCGGACTGCGTTCCATTCTGCGTCACGATCCGGACAAGATCATGGTGGGCGAAATCCGCGACACTGAAACCGCGCAGATCGCCATCAACTCCGCGCTCACCGGCCACTTGGTGTTCACCACCGTCCACGCCAATAACGTGGTCGACGTGCTGGGACGCTTCCTCAACATGGGGGTCGAGGCGTACAACTTCGTTTCGGCTTTGAACTGCATTTTGGCGCAACGGCTGGTGCGGTTGATTTGCGAGTTCTGCAAGAAGGAAGTGCATTACTCGGTGGAAGAACTGGAAGCCAGCGGCCTCGACCCGAAAGAGTGGGCGAACATCCCGTTCTACGAAGGTGAGGGTTGCATCGAGTGTGCCGGCACTGGTTTCCGCGGCCGGACTGCGATCCACGAGCTGCTGGAGCTCACCGACAACGTTCGTGAAATGATTCTGAGCAAGAAGCCAAGCAGCGAAATCCGCCGCACCGCCAAAGAAGAGGGAATGCATTTCCTCCGCGAGTCGGCAATTGATAGAGTGAAACGTGGCCTGACTACGCTGAAGGAGATCAACAAGGTCACGTTTATCGAGACGACAAGATAAGCAATTAACAACTAGCAACTAGCCAATGCAACAGGAGCCAAGTGCGTCGTGCTGCTGTCCTAATCTCTTCTGGTACCTTGGTTCTAGCTGGTTGCTAATTGCGAGTTGCTGACTGATACATCATGCCTGAACCCCACATCTCCCGTCCCCGCATTGCCTGCGAGATCAGCGCCGATCGCGTTGTGGCTGCGCGCGCAGCCGAGAACGGAAGCAATCTGGAAGCCGCAGTGACTGCGGTGTTGCCGCAAGGCCTGCTCACGCCAGGATTGTTGCAAGCCAATATCCCTGACCGTGCCACGGCAATGCCGATTTTGCGCGACTCGCTGGCTTCGGTAGCGGCACGCTCGCGCGACATATGTCTTATCATTCCCGATGCGACTACGCGCGTCATGTTGCTCGACTTCGAGACCCTTCCCGAAAAGCAGCAGGATGCTGACGCCGTGGTCCGTTTTCGTTTGAAGAAATCGCTGCCCTTCGAAGTAGAACACGCGGCCGTATCGTTCGACCGGCAGGGAACAGCCACTCCCGTGCGCGTGGTAGCTGCGGTTACACCACGCAGCGTTTTGGATGAGTACGAGTCACTGGTCCGTGAGGCTGGCTACAACGCGGGGTCGGTATTGCCCTCCATGGTTGCGGCTTTGGGATTGGCGGATGCCTCGCGTCCCACCATGATTATCAAGGTGGAGCATGGAACGACAACGTTCGCCATCGTCGATCAGGACCAGTTGCTGCTGTACCGAGCGCTGGAGAATGGCGGCACCACTGTCACCGGGGAGTCGCTGGTAGACGACGTAAACACTTCGCTGGTGTATTTCGAGGACCGCTACGGCGTCGGCGTCGATCGTGTGCTGGTCACCGGCGTGGAATCGACCCAGGCCTTACAGGATGCGCTCAGCGGGACTTCCAATATTCGCGTCGAAGAGCTGGTATCAAATACCGTGGCGGGCGGTGCGGCCGGTAGTGTGGCGCGCTCGTTCCTGGCCGGAGTCGTGGGGGCGTTGGTCAGCTGATGCGGCTTAACATCAATCTCGCCAGCCAGCCCTACGAAGTCGCCCGGGAGTACAAGAGCCGGATGACGCTGCTGATTGCCGCTCTGTCGTTAGTTGCCATCGTTTTGGTCGGCTACATTGTTTACCAGCGTGCGCATTCCCGCGGTATCAATCGCCAGTTGGCCGACGTGCAGGCGCAGATCGATTCTCTCAATCATGAGGAGTCGCAAGCGCGCTCCATCTTGAACAAGCCTGCCAACAAGGTTATCGCCGACCAGTCGGAGTTCCTGAACGAGTTGTTTGCCCGCAAGGCAATGTCCTGGACGCATATCTTTACCGTGATGGAGAAAATTGTGCCGCCTCAGCTTCATGTCGTGTCCATGAAGCCGGAGTACAGCAAGACCAACGATCTAGTGCTGCACGTCGTGGTGGCCACCGACTCCCGCGATCGCGCCGTGGAGTTGGTGCGCAACATGGAGAAATCCAGCCACTTCCGGCAGCCGCAGGTAGTAGCGGAGAATGTAGTGGCCAACACCAGCGAACAGACCGCCAGCTCGGGGGCTATTCAGTTCGACATTGCTGCGATTTATGTTCCTTCTGCGGCCGATGTGGATGACAAGCCGGATGCTGGGGCTGCACCCGGCGAGAAGACTGCTCCGTCGCCAGTGCCCGCCGCTCCGGTGAAGCGAGCAGCCATGGCGCCAGGCGGGAATGGATCGCCGCAGGGAAGTTTGCTTCCATCACCTAATATGGCGCCCCACATTAACGCCGCACAGAACCAGCCCGTTCCTCCAAACATGAGGGGGCACTGATGGCCAGCATCCGCGAAACCCGCACCAAGCTGATGCCCGTGGTGATTGTGCTGGCAGTGCTGGATCTGGCTTGTGTCGGATATCTCGTGTCGCCGGCCGGGCGTTCTCGCCAGGCGCGGCAGCGCGACTACTACAAACTGCACGCTCAGTTGGTGGAGAAGCAGCAGGAAGTGCTTCCCACCCGCGGCATGGACAACAAGCTGAAGCGGGCGTCTGACGACATCACCGTGTTTTACAGCCATCGTTTCCCGGCAGAATACTCCGATGTCTCGGAGGAGTTGGGCAAGGTTGCGGCCGATACGAACGTACATCTTTCCGGCATTAAGTATGAAGAGAAGCCTGCCCCGGTCGAAGACCTTCGCAAGCTGTACATCGAGATTGCACTCTCCGGCGACTACCTCCAGGAAGTTAAGTTCATCAACGGACTGGAGCGCGACAAAATGTTCTTCCTGATCGACGGGATTGCCCTGGGCGAGCAGCAGGGCAATGTTCGTCTGCAATTGAAGCTGGAAACCTATCTGCGCGCGGGAGCGCCGAAGTCGTGAAGCTGGGAACCGAGAACAAGAGGAAGACCATCATCGCCGGCGTGCTGGTGGTTGTCGCCGCGGTTCTCTTAGTGCGCACCTTCACGGGTGGAAGCGAGGACAGCGCCGCGCCCGGGCAATCGACCGTTACCCCCGCCCCGCACGGCGCTTCGCAGGCGGTCCACAAGACGCCGCACCCGCTGCTGGCGCACTCGCTCGATCCCAGTTTGCGCTTCGATCTGCTGAAGTCGAGTGAAGACATCACATACAAGGGTACGGGCCGCAACATCTTCCGTTCGGAGGCGCCACCTCCTGAGATTCCCACGCCCCTGCCGCCGGATCAGCAGCCGAAGCCGGTTTATACCCCTCCGCCTCCGCCGCCCATCGATCTGAAGTTTTACGGATTTGCCGGACCCAAGGGTGGCAGCAAGCGCATCTTTCTGTTAAAGGGCGAAGACATCTTCTTGGCTAAAGAGGGTGACATAGTCGACCGGCGCTACAAGATTATGCATATTAGCCCGAATTCGGTGGAAGTGCAGGACGTGTTGACTAACAACACCCAAACCCTCCCGCTAAGCGCGGGCTGATGCCACAGTGGAAACTTAAGGCCGGGTGACTTCGGTCAGCCGTAACATCACGATGCAGCAGAATCGCCACAACCCGTCTCAAATCTCGGACGTGCGCCGCCAGCGCGACGGCGGATACTTGCTGCTTGCCATCATGCTGATGATGGCCTTCATGGTCATTACCGCGACCTACTATGTGGCGCCCAAAGTGGTGCAGCAGATCAAGCGCGACCGTGAAGAGGAGATGATTCACCGTGGCACCGAGTACGCACGCGCCATCAAGAAGTTCTACAAGAAAAACGGGCGCTATCCCGCCAGCCTGGACGACCTCGACAAAGGCCAGATTCGCTATCTCCGCAAACGCTTCAAGGACCCGCTCACCAAAGACGGCAAATGGAAGCTGCTGAACTATGCCGACATTGCCACCTTGTTGAATTCCGGCGGGCCGGGTACACCCGCTGCCGCGCTGGCGGCGCAGGGAGGCACGCTGACACCTGGGGGAGCGCTCGTTCAAGGCGTGCCGTCTCCCGGGCAGGGGTCCGCTTCCGCCTTCCAACAACCGTCCCAGCAGCCGGGGTCCATCACTGGATTTCCCGCGAACTCCGGTCAGGGCTACAACCCGCAAAATGCGCCGGGCAACATAGTCGGCTTTCCCACGAACAGCGATCAGGGGAATAACTCCGAGGGAGTATCCAGCAGCGATTCCGGATCCAATGGGCAATCGGGAAGCAATGTGGGCTTCAGTCTTGGCACTACCCAACAAAGCGGTATTGGCAACCAGCCGGGGAGCAGCAATCAGCAGGGTAATTCGCCTTTCGGACAGAACACCACAGGCGGCAATACACAGTTTGGCGGAGGGGCCATTGTTGGTGTCGCCAGCTTGAACAAAGAAAAGACGATTCGCATCTATAACAAGAAGAAAACCTACAACGAGTGGCAGTTCATCTACAACCCAATGATGGACCAGCAGAATGTACTGTTACGCGGACCTTACCAGCCAACAACCATAGGCGGAGCGCAGATTGGGACTCCTGCCGGCCAGTTGAACGGCCAACAACCGGGCGGCCTTGGGCAACAGCAAAGCGGCTTCGGCCAGCAACAGAGCGGGTTCGGACAGCAGAGCACGCCGCAACAGCTCCAGCCGCAGCAGCCTGGGAACAACTTCCCACCTGAACAGAATCAACCGCAGTAAGTTTGCGAAACCGCGGTATCGCCAATAAACTCGACTCGCAGTGGAATTGTCCGTTTTGAATCAGCCAGAAACCTTATGAGACTTGTCACATTCCTCGCCAGGTCCGCGGACCAACGCATTGGCGCGCTTGCGCCCGATGGCCGCATTGTCGACTTGAACGCCGCGTATACGCTGCTCCTTCGCGACAAAGAGAGCGATGCCGCGTACCAGCGCAATGCCGGCACCCGCGTTCCGCCCGACATGCGCCTGCTGTTCGAGGGCGGAGATCGCAGTCTTGATGCCGCCCGGGCGGCCATTGACTACGCGACTGCCCAGAAGGCCGACGTCGGCGTGGGCGGAGAGCCGGTTTTTTACCGGCGCGCGGACATTCGCATCAAGGCCCCGATCATTCCCAAGAAGTTCTTTCATACCGCCGGCAATTTTCGCGAGCACCATCACGAGGCTGAGAGGGCCGGCTTTTCGCATCCGGTGTTGCCGTGGATTGTTTTCTTTCAGAACGTCGATGCCATCATCGGTCCGGACGAGCCAGTCGTCTTCCCGCCGCACCTGACCCAAGAATTGGATTACGAGTTGGAGCTGGCCATCGTGCTCAAGCAGCCGGGCAAACACTTTACGGCGAAAGAAGCGGAGCATTACGTCGGCGGTTACGTCATCTTCAACGACATCACCGCTCGCGACATTCAGCGCGAGGAGATGAAGTCCGGCGTCTTCAGCTTCTGTAAAGCCATCGATTCGTTCTGCCCGCTTGGTCCGCACATCGTCACCACTGACGAGATCAAGAATCCGCACAATCTTGCGATGGAGCTGCGCGTGAACGGCGAAGTGCGCCAGCGTTCGCACAGCGGCAAGATGTCGGTGACGATTCCCGAAATTCTCGCGCATTACTCTCCGATGGGCTATAGCGCGGGCGACGTGGTATCCACCGGCACAGTTTCCGGTGTCGCGGCTTTCAGCGCCGATCCTAAAGCGTGGTATCTCAAGCCAGGTGATGTCATGGAGTGCGAGATCGAACAGATCGGCGTTCTTCGCAATCCAGTGATCTCGTGGGAGCAAGCTTATGGCGAGAAGCCGCCCACGCTGCCCGCCGAAGGGCAGGGAGCCGGGCGATGAGCGATCTTGCCGGCAAAGTCTGGATCAGCGAGCTGAATTCACGGCCGGGCGTTCGGCCGGAATTTGATCGCTCGCGGACCATTCGCTTTTACGACACTACTCTACGTGACGGCGAGCAGACTGTCGGTGTCGTTTTCAGTCCTCAGCAGAAACTTGAAATCGCGAAGAAGCTTGACCAGCTTGGTGTGGGACGGATTGAAGCCGGCTTTCCCAAAGTTTCCGCCGAAGACGGCGAAGCCATTTCGCTGATCCTGCGCGCTGGCCTGAAGTACTCCGAAGTATGGGGCTTTGCGCGGGCCACGCGCGGCGATGTGGAGGAACTGGTCCGCCTGGGCCTGCCGGCGTCGGTGATTGAGACGCCCATCAGCGACATCAAGCTGAAGGCTTATGGTATTTCGCGCGAGGAAGCGGTGCGCCGCGCCACAGAGGCGATTCGTTTCGCGGCTCAGAGCGGAATTCGCGTTGCGTTTTTCGGTGTAGACGGCACGCGCGCCGATCTCGACTTTCTGCGGCATATATACTCCGCAGCCATTGACGCCGGGGCGAAGGAGATCGTACTGGTCGATACCATCGGAGTCTGCACCCCGGAGGCGGCGGAATTTCTGGTGCGCTGGGTGAAAGAGTGGGCCGGCAACGATATTCCGATCCACTGGCACGGCCACAACGACTTCGGCTTAGGTACGGCAATTGCGATTGCCGCGGTGCGCGGCGGCGCGACTTGGATTCAAGGCACTATCAACGGCATGGGCGAGCGAGCCGGCAACGCCGACATCGCCGAGGTGGCGCTTGCATTGCAATGTCTGTACGACGTGCCGGTCGAGATGAAGCTGGAGCATATCAGAGAGGTATCAGAACTCGTGCGCAGGGCAGGGAGGTACGAGCTGGAAGGATGGAAGCCGCTGATCGGCGAGAATCTCTTCCTGCGTGAGAGCGGCGCAGTCGCCAGCCAGTTTCATATTCCGGAAGCCATCGAGCCTTACGCCGCGGATCTGGTCGGGGCAAAGCGCGGCATTGTTCTCGGCAAGAAAAGCGGCCTCGACAGCATACGCCTGAAGGCGGAGGAGCTCGGCATCACGGTGCCTGAGTCGCAAAGAGCGGCAGTGTTGGAAAAAGTGAAGCGCAATGCCATCGCCAACGGCGGCCTCGTCGGCGATGATGAATTTCGCGCGATTGTGCAGAGCGTCACTGGGAAGAGTTAGTGAAGCTGTCGGCGCAGGTCGCCGGTTATTCACCACTAGCCACTGACCACTAGCCGCTGCTCTTAAGCCTCTCCAACACCGCACCCGCGATCAGCGGCAAGCCGACGGTCGCATCCAGCAGCACTTCGGCAAAACGGCCGCCTTCTTCGGGAGGAACGAACTTGCCCCACGACACAGCTTCGCTGTAAGTGCAGCCCGACAGCCCGCCCCAGTTCACGGGCTCAGGACAGATGCGTACTCCGTAGTGAAAGCGCTTGAGCGGCAGATCTTCCCCCCCGCGCCGGTGGCGCAGTTCGATGTACGGCCCAAACTGCTGCGCCCAATTCCGCGGCACGCCGCCCCCGATGGTGAAGATTCCCAGCCGCTCCTGCTTCAGCAGTGTCTCGGCATAATATTCCAGATCCTCGAAAGGATCGTAATGCAGCGGCGGAAGGTTGTTCTTGCGCCGCGCGCGATTGTGCAGTGCTACATCGAGCCCGATCTCTGAGTCGCTAAATGCAGGCACGAATACCGGCACATTCTTCTCAAACGCCGATTTCAGAATGCCGCGCTCTTTGACGTGCTCGCTCAGGTAGCGGCCGATCTCACGATTGAGTTTGTAAGAGCACAACACCTCGCTGTGGTCCCAGCCATTGAGAATGCGCGCGACAATCGTCTCTACGAAGTCGAGATTGGTCTCCGGTTCCAAGGTATCGTACACGCGGTTGTAGCCAGCCTCGTAGAGTTCGAGATCGTCCATCTTCGGGTCATACTTGAAGTGCGATCGGCCGGCGGCTTCCACCAGCCCGTGCGCCATGAGCGCGCCAGTCGAGATAACAGCCTTGACGACGCCCCGGTCGATGAGCTCGGTGATGATGAGTCCCTGCTTGGCCACAGTCATGGCGCCCGCGAGCGTCATCACGATGAAGCACTCTTGGTCGCGGGCCATTGCTTCCAAAACGTCGGCGCCTTCGCCCACTTGCCGCCCAGTGAAGGCGGTGCGGCCCATCCCACGCACCAGGTCGTCGACGCTGTGGATCTGCGAGAGATCCAGTGGTTCCAGTGGCACCAGCTTGTCGGAGATGGGATCGTGTAATACGCGGTCAATGCCCTCGCCGTGACTTTTGTTATGCTCGTCGTTCAACGTTCACCTCGATAAATCGTGAAACATGCGCGGAAATCGTTCTCGCGCAAAAGTAGGTCGGTTGTTGAAGAATTGAAGCTACAGGTTCGTCACGGCTCCCGTCAACGTAGACCCTATGGCATCGTATGGCAGCTTTAATCGTGCAGTAACAATCGTCCGGACAGCAAAGTCCACGGCGCGCGGGATGCTATGCTAGCAATGAATTTCACCGGAGCGCGGTTTTGATAGAACGCAACTTCCACATCGGCGTGGTGCAAATGTCGTGCACGCCCGAGCCAGAGCAGAACCTGGAGCGCGCTGTCGAGCACGTTCGCGCTGCTGCTGGAAAAGGCGCGGAGATCGTCTGCCTGCCCGAACTGTTTCAAACGCAATACTTCTGCCAGCGCGAAGAGGTGGCGCTGTTCGATCTGGCGGAGTCGATTCCCGGTCCGGCAACCAAACGCCTCGGTGACCTGGCTCGTGAGTTGAAGATCACGATAATTGCTTCATTGTTCGAGCGTCGCGCTCCCGGCCTTTATCACAATACCGCTGCCATTCTGGATACGGGCGGCAAGGTCGCGGGCATCTATCGCAAGATGCATATTCCCGACGACCCGCTTTATTACGAGAAGTTTTACTTCACGCCGGGCGATCTTGGGTTCAAGAGTTTCGAGACTGATTTCGGAAAGTTTGGCACGCTGGTTTGTTGGGACCAGTGGTATCCCGAGGGCGCGCGGCTGACCGCGTTGCAGGGCGCGAATGTCTTGTTCTATCCGACCGCAATCGGCTGGCACCCCGACGAGAAGGCGCAATACGGTGAAGCGCAGCACGACGCCTGGCGAACCATACAGCGCGCCCATGCCATCGCCAATGGAGTGTATGTTGCCGTACCCAATCGCGTAGGCTTTGAGACCGGCAATATTCGCGGCAACCAGGCGCCAGGCAAGGGCCTGGAGTTCTGGGGCGGCTCGTTTATCGCCGATCCGTTTGGACAGGTTATCGCCGAAGCCTCGCACGACAAGGAAGAAGTGCTGGTGGCCGACGTCGATCTTCGCCGCCTGGAAGACGTGCGGCGTAACTGGCCGTTCTGGCGCGACCGTCGCGTTGATGCTTACGCGCCCATCACCCAGCGGTTCATGGTCTGACGGTGACGAAGACCCCCAAAAAACCGTCGCAAACTCCGGCCGCGCTTGGCTATCGCATGCCCGCGGAATGGGAGCCGCACGAAGCGACCTGGATTGCGTGGCCGCACAACCACTCTGACTGGCCGGGAAAGTTCGAAACGGTTCCCTGGATCTGTGCGGAGGTCGTCCGTCATCTGGCGCGCGTCGAGCGCGTAAGCGTCCTGGTGAATGACGAGGCGGCGGAGGCGAAGGCTCGAGAAATATTAGTGCGCTCGCATGTGCTACCCGCGACGGGGAAACCCGCCGGCAACATTCGCTTCTTCCGCATTCCCACCAATCGCGGCTGGACCCGCGACTACGGTCCAATCTTCCTCTGTCGGGACTCGCGCAAGGGCAGCTTGCTTTCGGTTGCCGCGACCGTTTGGCGCTTCAACGCCTGGGCCAAGTACAGCGATTGGAAGCTCGACAGCCAGGCCGGCTCAGAGGTCGCAACCCGGCTGCGGATTCCGGTGTGGCAGCCGGAGATGAGAGTGAACGGCGAAGTGCACCGCATCGTGCTGGAAGGCGGCAGCATCGACGTCAACGGCCGCGGGACCCTGATCACCACGGAAGAGTGTTTGCTGAGCGAGATACAAGAGCGGAATCCTGGCGTTTCGCGCGAGCACCTGGAAGAGATCTTTGCCGACTATCTTGGCATCGAGAAAGTTATCTGGCTGGAGCGTGGCATCGCGGGCGACGATACCCATGGGCACGTTGACGACATCGCGCGCTTTGTTGGCCCACGTACCGTGGTCACCGCGTACGAGGCTGACCCTGACGATCCCAACCACGAGCCGCTGAGCGAGAATTTTCGCTGGCTGAAGAAGAGCACGGAGCAATCGGGCAAATCGCTGAGAGTGGTCAAGCTGCCCATGCCCAAGCCAGTGTACTTTGAAGGGCAGCGACTGCCTGCCAGCTATGCAAATTTCTATATTGCCAACAAGCTAGTACTGGTGCCTGTGTTCGGCGATGCCAACGATCGCACCGCGCTGGATACTCTCGCAGAGTTGTTTCCTGAACGCGAGGTGGTCGGCATCTACTGCCGCGATTTCATCTGGGGCCTTGGCGCGCTGCACTGCATGACCCAACAGCAGCCGGCGGGATAAGATTCACCGCGGCAGCTTTCTCCCGGCCATAACAGTGAAAATGAAGTATCCAACCGCCGCCACACCCGCGTAGAGAAATCCGTTGGCGAGGACGATGGTGCCGACAAGCAGCGTCAGAGCGAGATCGGAGTCGGGTACGGCGCCGGCTGCGAGGGACAAGATGAATGGCGGGCAAACCAGCAATGCGACGGCACTCAGCACATCGTGAAGTCCAGGGGCGATAGCGCCGGATCTCCACGCAAGGTATACCGCAAAGGCGACGCCCATCCCCAGGACAAAGCTGATGGAAAGGGTGGTCAACAAGTGCTGTTCTTTTGAGCCGAGCCGCTGCGCCAAGCTTGTAGGTTCTCCTCTTCCAGTGTAGTGTGCCAGCCTCAAGGGCGCACTTACCCGGCGCATAGCTCCGTGATATTCTTCCGTCGGAGTCAATGGGGAGGGCATTATGAGCACCAGCAGTGCGCCAGCAAGTACCTCTTATTCTCCTACCGTTCCTCACAATATGGTGACCACCGCGTTCACTCTCGACGGCTATCGGATCACACGCAATCTGGGATTGGTGCGAGGCATTATCGTGCGCTCACGCTCTATCGTGGGCACGATTGGCGCAAGTTTGCAGACGCTCGTCGGGGGCAACATTACATTGCTGACGAACTTGTGCGAGAAGACTCGCGAGCATGCTTTCGAGCTGATGTTGCAGCACGCAGCGGAGTTGGGCGCGAACGCGGTGATCGGCATGCGCTATGACGCGACCGAGGTGATGCAAGGAGTTACCGAGGTGCTGGCGTACGGTACGGCGGTGTATGTGGAAAGAAGCAATTAGCTCTTGCAGAGGGATTGCAGCTGCCGGCTCTGGCGGCTGTTGACTGGGAATTGCCTGGTGTGAAGCGCCACTGCTGGATGCCAGAAGCTTTTTGCCAATTACTTCTTTGGTGAGCCCGGCAGGAATCGAACCTGCGACCCACGCATTAAAAGTGCGTTGCTCTACCAACTGAGCTACGGGCCCACGTAAATTTAATCTACCACAAGGACACTGGCGGTCATGCCGGTTCAGCTAAGAAACCGCACTGCGAATTCACGCCTCACGCTATCCGGACGCCTAACGTCGGGGTTCGCCGATAAACGCTCCACTCGCTATACTCTAGAGCTGTGATTCCGACCACCCAAGGCCCAGCAACAGGAGAAAATGCCTCTATCGAGCGGCGTGTTTTCCTGATTCTCGCTTGCGTGGCCCTGATCTACGCCTTTCTCGCCGGACTGCGAACCGTCGCCGATTTTGACACAGGCTGGCAGATGGCGACCGGGCGTTGGGTCGTCCAGCATCATCAAGTTCCTTCCGCCGACGTCTTGTCGTTCACTGCGCAAGGCGAACACTGGCTTTATCCGATGGGAGCGGGGGTGGTCTTCTACCTCGCGTTTCTGCTAGGCGGATATGCGTTGTTGTCGTGGATGAGCGCTGTGGCCTGTGCCGGGACGGTCGCCTTGTTGCTGCGGCGAGGCTCGCCCGTCAGTGCAGCCATTGCAATACTTGCAGTCCCTCTCATCGCCGAGCGTACACCGCCGCGCGCCGACATGTTTACCGTGGTGCTGTTCGCGGCGTTTCTCTCCATCCTTTGGGAGAACTACCAGACGGGCCGCGCGCGCCTCTGGCTGCTGCCGCTCTTGATGGTGCTGTGGGTCAACGTTCATTTCGGATTTGCCGCAGGGCTTGGATTGATCGTCGCCTACGTCGGCACGGAAGCGCTGGAGTTTGTCTTCGGTACTGAGCGGCGGCGAGCCGCCATCGAAAGACTGTGGCGCGCGTCTCCCTGGTTGATGGGAACGGCGGTGGCGACGTTGGTGAATCCCTGGGGCTGGGGAATTTATCGCGCACTGCTGTTGCAGCAACGTGCCAGCT
The DNA here is from genome assembly GCA_963849815.1 of uncultured Acidobacteriaceae bacterium. Classification (GTDB taxonomy): domain Bacteria; phylum Acidobacteriota; class Terriglobia; order Terriglobales; family Acidobacteriaceae; genus Bog-257. Next base: position 13,324 of record CAWKIR010000020.1, read on the forward strand.
CAGAACAGCAGACGTGGATTGCGGAATGGCGAGGGGTCCGCCTGAACTGGCAGACGGCCAGCGCTGCTCTTCAGACGGGAGGCTTAAGAAGCGCCCTGTTTTCGCTATTGGCTATAGCGGCGGTGGCCGGCGTAATTGCTCTTCTGCGAGGCCAGCTGGGAGCGGCCATCCTGCTGTTTGCAGCCGCTTATGCTCCGGTGCGCCACATCCGCATGGGAGCGGTGTTTGCCTGCGTGGTAGTGGTGATCGGGGGAGAAAAATCTGCGGGCCGGGATAGTTCGAGCGGGCTCCTGGATACGACTGCCGCGATTGCGCACGGCGCTGGCCGGGGTTGCTGTTGCGCTGCTTGCGATGTTTGCCTATGCGCGCTCCGCCGATCTGGTTACCGACCGTCATTACTTCGGCGCTTCTACGGACCTGGCGGCCTTCGGCACAGGGTTGAGCTGGTGGTTTCCGCAGCGCGCAGCGGAGTTTATCGAACGCGAAAATCTTCCCGGAGAGATCTTCAACACCTACGATGAAGGCGGCTACATCAGCTGGCGCCTCGGTCCACAGCGCATGGATTACATAGACGGCCGGGATACGCTCTTTGGCCTGCCACGAGTGGAGCGCCACCGGCTGTTGCTAGAGAGCCCGCCGGATTCGGCCATCTGGAGTGAGGAGACCAACCATTACAAGATCAACACAATTCTTTTTTCGCGCAGCGATGGTATCGACCATGGCCAACTGAAGGCTTTTTGTGCCAGCAGCACGTGGCGGCCGGTTTATCTGGATGAGGTGTCCGCCGTCTTCGTTCGCCGCACGCCGCAGACCGAGGCGCTGATCCAGCGCTTTCCAGTGGATTGCACAACCGCGCCGCTGCCGGCGGAAACGGTGTTC
>CAWKIR010000021.1:0-80690 GCA_963849815.1 uncultured Acidobacteriaceae bacterium
ATAAGAATCCCGAGCCGGCTTCAGCCGGCGACACTCTTCCTTTCGTGCTCCCATCCTCTCACCAAAAGACGGCGAGAAGGATGGGGCACCCCAAGTGTAAGATCGTGACAAAAGGGTGGGCTACCCGTCATAAGGAATGGCGTCAAAACGACAATTCGATCCGGCGAGATATTTGGGCCTGAGCCAAGACCATTTGGTGGTGACGGCTTTGTCCCTTCTGCTGCGGGAAAAGCGGCAGCCCTCCTTCGAGAACTTAGTCGCGGAAGCATTCACGTCCTTTCCGGAAAGGTTTCAGCTGGAAGGATATCCGCAATGGCCTAATTCCCACGTTATCGGAAAGGCTTGGGTCCGCTGTAGGACAGATAAGAAATGGATGAGCGGGTCGGCGTCGGAAGGATTCAAGCTGACCCCCTTGGGCGAGCAGATCGCGCACCAGGTCTTATCACAACTGGGAAATGTCGCTGGCGGAGGCCCCAACACGAGAGGAAAGGAAGTCGACAGTCGATCTCGTCGCGGGTCGTCCTTCGCGTGGAAAACAGCCCTGCGTATAGGACTTTCAAGCAAGAAGGGATTGAAAAGGTTTCGGAGTATGAAATTTGCGATCTCCTTTATTGCACTCTCGAGAGTACCCCTGAAACCTTCGAAAAAAATTTCGTTGTTGTGAGGCAGGAAGTAGAAACGTATGGGCGCAGTGATCTCACCGAATTTCTTGGCAAGTTGAGAGAAAAATTTGCAGGAAAGTTCGCCGGGAAGCGCGCCCGAGGCGGTCTGATGCCTAGAAAGAGGGAGGACTGATCCATATGGTACCCGTCGCCGCTCCACGTCGCATAAAAGTAAAGGCCAGCCGTCGGGCCTTAAAGATGCTCGCCGATCAGGCTATCGGCAACGATTTGATGAAAGGGTTCTTGGAGCTCATTACAAATTCTGACGAGAGCTATGCGCGGCTTGAGGCGAGGGCCGCGCGAGCTGACGGCAGGATTGAGATTGAGGTAAACCGTCGTCCCCGCAAGAACCAAACCACAATTCGAGTCACCGACTGGGCAGAGGGAATGGACGAAATTCAGTTGGAAAAATGCGTTGGCAGCTACGGCGAGGATACGAGTGGGCAAGTGGGCCGCGGAATATTCGGCATGGGTCTAAAAGACACGATAAATGCCTTCGGTGAAGGCACGATCATCGCCTTTAAAGATGGCATGAAGCATGCCTGCGTTCTGACAAACATTGAAGATCTGGAGATCAAATCTCCCCGCGTGGTCAGCGGCTCTGAGAAGAAGGAATTTCGCAATGCTTCTGGAGGAACCATCGTCGAAATTCTTGTTCAGAATCCAAGAGTCAGGATTCCTCTCGTCGATTCTTTAAGGCGGCAATTGCAAATGCATGTTTGCCTCCGGGGAATCATGAGCGATCCGTCGCGCAAAATCCTGCTGCGCGACCTCAAGAGCGGAAGCGCCGCGGAGTTATGTTACAAGTTCCCGGAGGGCGAGGTACTGCTGGATGGCTCGAAACTCGATCTTCCCAACTTCCCAAACGTGACAGCGACACTGACCGTGCGTAAAGCAACGGGTCCCGAGGGTCTATTGCAATGTGGGTCAGACAGAACTGGTGGAATTCTAGTCACTAGCAAGCGAACCTACCACGAGGCCACTCTGTTTGGATTCGACGACGATCCATATGCTGTCCGCCTGTTCGGCGAGCTGCGTTGCGACGACATCTACGATCTGCAAGCTACGGGCGAACCGATCGTCGACAAGAACCGGAATGGTCTCAAGAAAGATCATCCGCTGACGCGAGAACTCTTCGACGCGGCGCGCAGCGAGGTCGCGAGGATTGTCAACGCTGAGAAGGAAAAGGAGAAACAGAAGCAGCGTACGTTAGAGAAGGAGGAAACACTCCGAAGGTTCAAAGAGGCAGTTCGGAATCTGAATCAGATAGCCAGCAAAGAACTTCAGATAGGCGGAGCCGGGGCCGGGGACGGGCCGGCGGAAAACCGAGAAGTGCGGGTGCCTCTGGACGGATTCGAGTTCGTGCCGGACACATATCGAATCGTCGTCGCCGAGCGGGACACATTAAAGCTCCGTGTTCGGGTTGACGGGTCAACTGGAATCGGCGTCGGCGATAGTATTGAGATTTCCTGTGACAACCCATACATCAAGATTCTGAATGCCAGGCCTCTAGTTCCGGAACTATTGTGCGAGGAGCCACCAATTTCTGTCATAAGAGTCCTGGTCGAGGGTCTCCAGGCGAATGCGCAAGGCTTCGTCACCGCGAAATATGGCTCTAAGACCGCGATCGCAGCGGTCGAAGTTGTCTCGACGAAGAAGCAGCAAGAGCACCACCCTCGTGGCGGCTTGTTTAAAGACATTCGTCATGAGGAGCGATCAGACATGCCTGTGCGTTCGCGTTTCGAAAAAGCTGAGGGCTTGATTTGGATCAATACGCTCGGACCATCAGTGGATTTGTACTTCGGACCTACAGGAGAGGGCCAGGAACGCCCAGCTAACCAGCTACTAGTCGCCGAGTTGGTTACTGAACAGGCCTGCCGTGAGATCGCACGCGTGAAGCGCGAGACAAAGACTTTGGACATTCCCCCGGGAATCGACGAGTTGGATGCCTACTCACAACACATCGATAAGCTTAAGGAAGCCTACGCACCCCTGATTCACAAGGCGCTTGTGGATCCCGCCTATCGCAGGCGATGACTTTTACAGACGTTTGCCGGGGCACCCTACTCATCCGCGGTTTTCGAATGAGTGGGTGCGCGCAGCGGAATAACTGATCGCCAGCGGCCATTCCTGACAGGTCGCTCGTCCGCCATACTCTTCCAGCCCGCAAGCTTCTCCATCTTCAAGCCAACAGCAATATCTTCCCACCACCCTTTTCTGCCGCCGCTTGAGCCTGGGCCGCTTCACTGAGTGGCAGTCTCTGGCTAATCGGGATTACCAGCTTGCCATCTCGCACCGCTTCGGCCATGAATACGAGCGTTTTCCTGTCGAATTTCGAGAATACTGGCGCCACCTTTACCGATGGGTACTTCGCGGCGTTCTGCGGTGCCCCGACAACTGATGCGTACACTCCTCCCGGCTTGACCTTGGCGATCAATTTTTCAGCAGTCTTGCCATTGACCGTATCCGCAACCGCATCCAGCGGAGCAATATCCGCAATCGCGGTGTCGTCGTCGGTTGCGACCACCTGGTCCGCGCCCACAGTCTTTGCTTCATCCATCTGCGTCTTCAAGACCCCCGCGATCACAGTCGCCCCGCGTTCCTTCGCAGTGAATACCGCCGAACGCCCGACATTTCCTACCGCACCTACGACCATGACCGTCTGGCCCGCTTGGAGTCCCGTAGCTGAAAGGAGCTGGTTGCCGGTCGTCGTCACCAGCGGCAGCGCCGCCGCCTCGATCAAATCGAGCCCCTTAGGAACCTTCGCCAGGACTGCGGCTTTCACCACACAAAGTTCGGCGTAAGTATTGTCCGCCATAGCGAACACCTGGTCGCCGACCGAAAAGTCTTCCACCCCAGGCCCAACCTTGGCCACAGTCCCCGCCATATCGACTCCGATGAGGCTCGGGAAGTGCATGGGATAAAAATCCTTTGTCAACCCGGCACGTCGTTTGTAGTCGATTGGATTCACGCTCGCGGCAGCGACCCGCACCAGCACCTCACCAGGACCCGCCACCGGATCAGGGTATTCCTCGAACTTGAGAACTTCAGGACCGCCATACTGGTGGACAACAATTGCTTTCATGATTTCTCTCCAAGTTTGGCAAACAAGCATTAGTAAACAGTTGGATGAAGAAAACCGGCATTGGTCGCTGGGGCCCCCACTCATTCGCGAGGTCCGAATGAGTGGGCGTGCGCCGGGGAATAACCGATAGTCAGCGGCCATTCCTGGCAGTTCACTGGTACGCCATACTCTTCCATCTCTTCCATGCAAGCATAAGCCCGGTCGCGAATCGAGGTTGGCGATTTTAAGCTGGTCCTTCTGTGATGGGATGAACCAGCGGATTTTGACTTGACCCGGCCACTCATTGGTACCTCGGGTATGAGTAGGGCGTCCGCGCTCGCATGCGTTCCCGGGGAGTGAGTTCCGAGGGCCGACCGCCTCGAAACCATTCCGACGCTTCCCGCTGGAACAGGAGAAGCAGAGCAACCGCCTGGAGAATATCCTCAGCCAACACGATCAGGACTGGAAGCTCCCCATTAAGTCGGATCAATACGTGCATCATCAGGATCACCGAAACGAAGCCCCTTATACAAAACATAAGGAGCATGATTCGCGCCCAATTTCGGCCTCGGCCAATCGCCGCGATCACCAGGGCCTCCAATCCGAAGACTAAGAATCCCATCACATAAGTGCCCGGGAGTACGGGGCTGGGGTGGGGTACCACAAAGAGGGTGTTAAGCAGTCCGATGCCGAAACAGGCCCAGAGAATCGTGCCCGCCATTTGGACCGCGTTCGGCGCGGTTTTGTAAGTTTTCCGTAAGTCAGTTTTCATTGAGATAACCTCGCTTTCATGACCGCACAATGCGCCCGTTCGCCGGCGCGATCAATACTGAGGAGGTCATTTGGTGGTAAGTTCCAGGTCAGCGGCTAAGCCGCTCAAAAACCAGGAGTTAAGCCTGGATGTCATTGCAAGAAGCCTCGCACGGGACGTCGCCATTCGTACCATGCGGGTGACCTGCATAGGCCGGTTTGGCTTATGTGGATCTTTTGCGGGGGATCGTCGACCAAGCTTTTATTGTGGCAGGCCGGGTGCTTGGTGCCCCAGGTGTCGCGCTGTTCGAGCCCTGGGCGACTCCTCGAGGGTGCTCCACCCTTGTCGCCCGGGTTCTGGCGACAGGGTGGGAGGGACTGGATCCCTACCTTCGTTGGGTCTTCTTCGTGAATGGAAATGCTGAATCTACCGTCTTGAAACATCAAGACGGATACCGCCAGTCATTACCGCGGTGTAGTAGTCGTCGTAGTGGTGTTGCTCTGCACCTGCTGCGGCGGCGGGTTGGTGGTAGTGGTGGTCGTGTCGGTCCGGTTCATCGAGTCACCTGGCGGCGTGGTTGTGGTGGTCGTGTCGGTCTGCTTCACCTTGTTGTGCTTGTACTTGGTCTTGGTGTTGGTAGTCTGGGTCGCCGGCGAAGCCGCCTCGTCCTGCGAAGTCGTGGTGGTGCTCTGCGTCTGGGCGGCAGGTTGGTTCTGTGTCGTCGTAGTGCTGGATTGGGTGGTGCTCTGTGCCATTACCGGCAGGGACAGGGCGAGCACGACGAGCGACCCGAGAACGACAGCAAGTAGTCTCTTAAAGTTCATTGATTCTCCTTCATTGCGTTGATCAGAGACCATGGTACGGCTCCCGCTGCCACTTAATCTGAGCACAATTGCTCGCCCGGACGGATTGCTCCTCTTGGCACAGGGGCCAAAGAAACTGTGCCGCAACAACGACTGGCGTTTTCTGGTGACAAAGCCGGGTGCCCGCACCCATTCGCGATTTTCGAATGAGTGGGCCGCCACTCACCTTCAGCCCTTCATCACCTTCTGCCATGCCGCCTGGAATTGCTCCATCTCGGCGCTGGTCCCCACCGTGATACGCGAATAGCTCGGCATCGCCGGCCACACCCGCCCGATGATAACGTTCTGCTGCGCCATGGCGGCGATGACTTCCTTTGCCGGATGTTTGGTGTCCAGCAGAAAGAAGTTCGAGACGGAGGGAATGTACGAATATCCGTTGCGATCGAGCCACTGGAAAGTCGCGGCGCGAACCTGTTCGTTGGTCCGCTTACGTTCCGCAACCAGCTGCGCGTCGTTCAGGCTGGCTGAGGCCGCTGCCACTGCAGTCACGGGCATGAAGTTGTAGCCGCCATAATTATGGAGCTTGTCCAGCAGCTCCGGACTGGCTATGGCAAACCCGCAGCGCAGGCCGGCCATCCCGTAGATCTTGGAGAAGGTGCGCAGCACGATCACGTCTTTGCCGGACTTCACCAACTCGATGGCCGACGGCGCATCGCTGAAGTGGATGTATGCCTCGTCCACCAGCACGATGGATCCCTTCGGCTTGTTCTCCACCAGGTACTCGATATCGGCGCGGCTGGTCAGCGTCCCGGTTGGATTATTGGGCTGGCAGATGTAGAACACGCCGGCATCGGGAGCCGCGGCCAGCATGGCCTTCACGTCGTGGGCATAGGTCTTGGTGAGCGGCACCTTGACCACCCGCGCGCCCGCCCGGTCGGCGGCAAACAGCCCGCCTTCGAAGCCGGGATCGGCAGTTACGTAGCTGGCGTGTGGCGAGCAGAAGGCCCGCACCGTGAAGGTCAACGGCTCGGTTGATCCCGCGAAAATTGAGACTTGCTCGCCGGCGACGCCAACACTCCGGGCAAACAGAGTCGACAATTCGCCGGCCGCTTCCATCAGATAGCGACCGCTTTGCGGAGTGACTGCGGCTATCGCCTCGCGGGCCGCAGCACATGGGCCCAGCGGGTTCTCGTTGGCGTTGATCAGCACCGCATCCTTGGGATGACTCGGAGGGTGATCGGGCAGCGCGGCATAGGCGAGCATGGGTTCGGTCACCATGCGCAAGGCCAGTGCCGCCGACGCTGCGGCAGAGGCTTGCAGGAACGATCTGCGGGAGAGAGACGAAAAAGGTTGACGGCCCATTGGCAGGCTCCTAGAGAAAACTCATCTTAACCCTTTCCGCGGAAACGGGCTGGCACCCCACTCTCACTCCGCAATGGTTAAGGAAATCTGTGACTAAGTCCGGCTTCCTCGAAGGGGACGGACTTCAGTGTCTGCGTGAGAGCTCGACGTGTCAGATTGCGGCGTAACGTGAGGTATCGAAACTGGCTGCAATCCAGTCGCGCAGCCGGGGTCCCCGACGAGTCCCGTTTTTGGACTTGTTGGGGTGGAGGAGTGGCGGCATGAAGTTAGCCCAGCGCGTAAGCGCCGGGGGAGTGGGAAATTGAGCCGAGCCGCGTCGCGGCGACACGGTTCTCGCGCAGACACTTCAGGCCGGCCGTTAATGCAGCGATCTTGAGGCAGCTTCAGCCGCTGAGGGACTTCGCCGTAACCTGATCAGGATTCCTTTAGAAATCCTAATGCAGCCCAATTTCCCGCAGGTTTGCGTGGCCACCAAATTGCATAAAGAAGGGCAAGCCGAAAATGGGCGGTCAAGCAAACCCGATGCCTGAAATTCTAAGGGGCAACAACGAAAGGTCGCCGCTGGGCTTCTTCGGGCAGGAAGCTCCGACGCTCGACCCCGCCGATTGGAAAGATTTTCGGATCCAGGCTCACCGGATGCTCGACGACATTCTCGATTACACGAAGAACATTCGCCAGCGTCCTGTATGGCAGCCGATTGCAGACGAAGTTCGCCAGCGATTTCACGCCGCGATTCCGCTCCAGGCTTCTCCGCTTGCCGATGTCCATCAGGAGTTCATGCAGTACATCCTGCCGTTCGCGGCGGGCAACGCTCATCCTGGCTTCATGGGCTGGGTCCACGGCGGCGGCACTCCCGTTGGCATGTTGGCGGAAATGCTGGCGGCGGGACTGAACTCCAATCTCGGCGGCCGCGATCAAATCCCCATCGAGGTCGAACGCCAGATCGCGCGCTGGATGCAATCGATCTTCGGCTTTCCGGAAACTGCGGCCGGACTGTTTGTTACCGGAACGTCGATGGCGAATTTCATCGCCGTGGTTGTGGCTCGCGATGCCGAGCTTGGCTGCGACGCACGCCGTGAAGGCGTCGCTGCAAACGCAAAAGCCAAGCGGCTGACAGCTTACGCCTCAGCGGCGGTACATAGCTGCATCGCCAAGGCCATGGATCTTTGCGGTCTCGGCAACGATGCACTCCGTCTGGTTCCCACCGACAGCCGTCGCCGCATCAACCTGATCGCGCTGCAAAATGAAATCAGCAAAGACCGCGAAGCCGGCTTCCATCCTTTTCTGATTGTCGGGACCGCCGGGACCGTGGACACGGGCGCGATCGACGATCTTGCCGCTCTCGCCGATCTTGCGCATCGCGAAAACTTGTGGTTTCACGTTGACGGCGCTTTTGGCGCACTGGCCATGCTGGCTTCCGACCTTGCGCCCAGGCTGCGCGGCATCGAGCGCGCCGATTCGCTGGCCTTCGATTTTCACAAGTGGGGCCAGGTCCCATACGATGCGGGTTTTCTGCTGGTTCGCGACGGTGCTCTGCAGCGGAATGCATTTGCCGCCTCGGCATCCTACTTAAGACGCGAAACCCGTGGTCTGGCCGCCGGATCGCCCTGGCCTTGCGATTACGGTCCCGATCTCTCGCGTGGCTTCCGTGCCTTGAAGACGTGGTTCACGCTGAAGGTTTACGGCACGGATGCGATTGGTGCGGTGATCTCGCGGACGTGCGCTCTGGCTCGCTATCTGGAACACCGCATCATCAGCACGCCGGAACTGGAACTGCTGGCCCCAGTTGAGCTGAACATCGTTTGCTTTCGCTATCGCGCAGACGACGCCGATCGTGTGAATGGCCGGATTGTAGTCGAGCTGCAAGAATCGGGAAAGGTCGCACCCTCGACGACCATCATCGACGGCCACTTGGCGATCCGGGCAGCCATCGTGAATCATCGCACCAGTCAGCGCGAAATCGATCAACTGGTGGACATGGCGCTGGCTCTCGGCCGCAACTTGACCAACTCTAACGTTGCGGTCCGTCCGGCTCAGCCCATCGCCGCCGTTACCACGCCGCGCGTGAGGTGGGAAACGGAGTTGCACCAGCTGGAGAGCCAACTGGAATCCGATCCTGATTCCGTTGATTTGCACTTTAGGCGAGCGTTTCTGCTATTGGAGTTGGGCCGCCCGGTCGCTGCCCGAAACGATTACATCCAAGTGCTTCAGGCACTGGAGCGCCAGCCCTATCACGTCGCGGCACTGAACAATCTGGGCAGGACGCTGGTTGCCACCGGACATCGCAGCGCGGCGCGCCTCGCCTACAAAGAGGCTGTCGCCCGGCATCCCAGCGATCTTCCCAGCCGCATCAACCTGGGCATGAGCCTGTTTGAAGAAAGCGAAATGCTGGAGGCCCAGGAGAAGACCACGGAAGCGCAGCAACTCATCCGCGAAGCCCGCGGCCATTTCGAACACGCCCTGGGTTTGCAAGCAGACTACGAAAAGGCGCACGAAGGGCTGTCTTACGTGCTGGGACATTTGGGCGAAGGTGAAAAGGCTGCATGGCACCGTCGCCAGGCATTCCAGAATCGCTACATCATCCCCCTGCCGTATCGCGGAGCCCGCCCGCCGGTTCCGGTGCTGATGCTGAGTTCAACCACGGGCGGCAATGTGCACTTGCAAAAATTCCTGAACGATCAGGTCTTCCAAACCTTCGTAGTGCTTCCGGAATTCTACAATGTCAACACTCCCTTGCCGCCTCACCAAATGGTGGTGAACGGCATCGGAGATGCTGAAATGTCGGCGGGCGCGCTAACCGCTGCACAGTCTCTGCTCGCTCTGACCACGGCGCCGGTCGTGAATCCGCCCGCTTCCGTGTTGGCTACCACCCGGAGTAACAACGCAGAGCGGCTCTCCCGTCTGCCGGGAGTGGTCACGCCCACCACCGTCACTCTCCCTCGCGGACGCCTCTGCGACGCGGACGCCGCGTCCACATTAGCGGCCCACGGCTTCGTCTTTCCTCTTCTTCTGCGAGCGCCCGGCTTTCATACCGGGCTGCATTTTCTGCGGGTTGACAACTTCGAGGGTCTGCCGGTGGCGCTGGCCGAGGTTCCTGGCCAGGAACTCATCGTCATGCAGTATCTTGACTCGCGCGGACCCGATGGCAAGACGCGTAAGTACCGTGCCATGTTCGTCGACGGCCAGATCTATCCCCTGCATGTTGCGATTTCCAGCCACTGGAAAATCCACTACTTTACCGCCGAGATGGCCGACAATCCGCAGCACCGTGCCGAAGACGCTGCGTTTCTGGAAGACATGGCTGGAGTGCTCGGCCCGATGGCGATGAGCGCGCTACAACAAATTCAGTCGACTCTCGCTCTGGACTATGCTGGCGTTGATTTCGGCGTCAGCGCACAAGGAGAGGTCCTGCTGTTCGAAGCCAACGCGACCATGGTAGTGAATCCGCCGGAACCAGATGAGCGATGGAAGTACCGCCGGCCTGCCTACGACCAAGTTCGTCGAGCTATACATCAGATGCTGATAGAGCGATCCGGAGCCAGACAGCTCCGCGCCCCGATCGTGGTCGCGGCATCGGCATAAAATAGACAGAGCAGCAGAAATCCCCTAATCGATGAGCACCAATGCCAGGGACACTCAGGGTTTACTCGCAGCAAGCGAGCTAAAGACACCATCCCGCTACCTCTGAGCTGCGGTCTGCGGAACGAGCCTCTCCAGCCGCAACAGGCGCTCTTGAAATTCCCTGTTCTGTTCCTGCAAGGCCTGAATCTGGCCCTGCTGAGTTGTAATGACCTTCGCCTCACCTTCTGCCCGGCGGTACTGTTTCTGCATTTCGTTCAGCAGCATGGTGCTCAGATACTGGTAGCGCACTGAGTAGGGTTGGCCCGCATTGTCGTAGGCGACCAGTTCCGGGTAAACCTTGGCGACTTCCTCCGCAATCAGGCCGTACTGCAACGTTCGTTCGCCTTTGTCGTACTCCGGCTTGTAGAGGAACGTAACCGGCCGCAGTTTCATCAGGGCGCTGGTGCCGTCGCCCATGTCGGCGATCTGCTCCTTGAAGCGCAGCGAGGAAGGCGATGTTCCCAGCTGCCCACTGGAATTGACGTAGACAGGGACGCCATTATTAATCGTGCCGTAAATGCCCGCAATGAATGCGGATGATTGAATTCCCTCAGCACCGATTCGGATGGCAAAGGATTCGTTTCCCCCTGTCGGACCAGAGTTGTTGATGTAGATATCGTTACTGCCGTTTGTGTTCACACTGCCCGCCGACGCTCCCAGAAAGGTATTGGCGCTTCCGGCGGCGTTCTGCGCGCCCGCATTTTCCCCGAAGAATGCATTGCTTGAGCCTTGTATGTTCTGGTAGCCGGCGTTATAGCCGAAAAAAGCATTGTCTGTGCCGACCGTGGTTGACTCACCTGTGTTCGTACCAAAAAAGCTATTTTCAGAACCGGTGTTGTCGTAGCCAGCCATGTAGCCAAAGAATGCATTCGCACTACCGCTTACGTTGAACCAGCCGGCGCGCCAGCCAAGCATGGTGTTAAAGTCACCACCCGTTGTATTGCCGCCGGCTTCAAAACCGATAAAGGTGTTGTCGTAACCGATACTGTTGGCGCCCGCATCGATCCCGACAAATGTGCTTCCCCCATTGCTTCCGCCACCGGCAGCTCCAGCGCCCAGCCCAACGAGGAGATTGCTGTTGGGCTCACTTAAGATTGTGCCGCCTTCCCATGCGTAGCTCGTCGCGTTGATGCTTCCGAAGACATCCAACGTCGCGACAGGAGTCGTGGTACCAATACCGATCTTCGAGCCGTTCTGGTAGACGACGGAACTGAGCAGGTAATTTGTCCTCGCCCAGATAGCTAGGTAGTTCGGCGTTCCGTCGCCACCGAGGATGGGACCGGGCGGAGGTGTTGGAGAGCCGCTTGGTTGTGAGTTGGCCGGTGCGTTGGGGGTGGTCTGCTGGGCGCTGACGCCAGAAACCAGCAACAGAACTATCAGGGCAACAGCGAAGCTGATTCGGAACATAGAGTCTCCTCTCGTGGCTGAGTTGGGATCAAGATTGGTCTGGGCCTGACGGCTGGATTGTGGCCCCACGACGACCATGTGTCAATCAGCTCTAGAAAGTTAAGTCGCGATTGGGAGACTCAGAACGAAGGAGCGCCACGGCAATGCACAGACGCAAGCCCAACGCGAATCAATCGGCAAACTTGTTAGAATGATCTTGAAGGGACGTGCGGGGTTCTGTGAGGTTGAGCAATTGTCCGCGCAGGTGTCGCAAGCTAACAAACCTTTCATTTCTGGCGGCTTACCGTTAGATGGCCCTGTAGCTCAGATGGATAGAGCAGCGGTTTCCTAAACCGTTGGTCGGCAGTTCGACTCTGCCCAGGGCCTCCATTTTCAATAACTTACGGGCCGGGCTGGCGGAATGCAGGTCTGTCGCGATTCCACGGGTTTGCCCAAATCATCGGTGTGACTTCCTACCAAGAGGACTTGTGGGGCAGTTGGAGAATTTGCCATCCTTGGGTCACCTAACTTTCCAACGGCTTGAGGAAGCGTGGCGTTTCCCTGTACTTGCGACAGCCTTAGCCGCTCGGTCAGCATCCTCATTGCAGATATGCTCGTTGAATTTAGTCATGAGCTTGCGATGTGCTCGGTTAACAGCAGTCTGAGACTCGAATGCGAGCGGAACCCGAAAGGGGCGATTGCCCGCGAGCAGAGTCCCGCCACAGGTATGTCTCTTGGCGACACGCGACGGAACCAACTTGCGGTCAGATTGCATGACGTTATCCTGCCGCATACCGCAATCTCTCGTCATCCCCGGTGGGGATCAAACTGCACGACTACCGGACCTTCAACATTGTTTTCATAACTGTAACCCTGTGGTAGGGTATGCATCGAATCGCAAATCTCTTGCACCTGGGGAACGCCGAAATGTCGAAAGTTAGAGCAAGCGTTGGAACTGATGGACTTGCGCTCCCGGTCCTCCCGCCAGAGCGTGACGCGCGCGTTTGGGCGCGACTCGTGCGCGTGATGTTCTACACTCCCGGTTTTCTCGCCCTGCTGTTGATCAAGGCAGGCGAACCGGCCAGTTTTGGAATCACGGTTGAGTTGCTGATGCTGTCCAGCGCGGCGGCCATCGTCGGCGGACTGTACATCGGCACGCAATCATCGGGTGAGGGTGCCGATCATTCCTCCAAGATCGGCACTTGGAGCGGGGCGTTGGTGCTCGAGTTGCTCGCCGTGGTGCCTTTGTTGTGTGCGATGCCCTCGCTGTTCAATGAGCTGGCGCACAGTAGGTTGCTGCACGCCATGGCGCCCGGCGCTGTTGACGTCACGCTAGGTGCGTCCGAGTTGCTGCCAGCCGTGGCGATTCTGCCCTTCATGCTCTACCAGCTCGCTGGCTTCGGCACCCTGCACTTCGTCGTGCGAAGGCCCGTGAACTGGGCCATCAACATCGGTATTCTCTGTTTGATCATCGCCAGCTATGTCGCCAACCGACAGGGCGCTTACGGCATTGAAAGGAGGTTCACCGGGCTTCTGGTAGTTGCCATGGCGATTACCGTATTCTACGGCGTGCTCAAACTGAGGCAAATGCAGGCGACCTACGATGTGCATTGCCCGCCGAAGCCTCCGAAATAGACGGTCAATTCATTTGTTGACCTTCCAGACAGGGCGTACTTCCCAGAAAGTCCGCATGTTCCATGGTTGGCACCGCAAGATTACTTACGAGATTGGCCAGAACTCGCTTCGAGGACATGTGCTGCATTAGGATCTGGCGAATACCCTGGTCAGCGGTCAGTGGTACTACAACGAATACAACTACACCTCAGGTCCGTAAGGATCTGAAACGGGATTCAATGCCGCCTTCGAGCGACGGCTTTTTGCAGGGGCACGGATTCTTCATCCGTGCCCTTCTTTGCCGGACCTAGTTCGTTGCGAGCGAGAAGGCCATGTCGTAACCTACAGGCCATGTCGTAACCTAACTGAAGTGGGCATAATGCCCTGAGCAGCATTCGCCTTGTCGAGCTGGCCAGTAACCCTTTTGTATAGCTTTAGGGATTGCCCTGACGGTGCCTTTCCCGCAGCTAGCCTGATCTTTGACGGCGCAAGAGTTCTTTACGGCACCACCAAATATGGTGCACATTGGGTGAGGGAACGGTCTTCCAGTTGTCGCTCGATGGCAGCGTGCTTCGGGCAATCTCTACGGCACGACCAGGTCCGGAGGAGCGAACCGCCGCGGTACGGTGTTCCAGATCACGCTGTAGCTCGGGCTTGCTGCCTTAGAGCCAAGGACGCTCGCTAATGTAGTTCTTCCAGATGAGGTGACGCATGTTCAATGGTGCTAGCGTCGGGAGTCTGTCAGGCCGCACGGTTCGATGCTTGGTGAGCGAGGTAGCACTTGTAGCTGGTAGACTGTCGCCACTGGGTGTATATTGTTCGGCGCGCCAAATTAGCGGCAGAACCAAACTGCCGCATCGCGAATCTTGAAGCACCGAGGTACTGAGACCTATGACTCTATCCGCCACTCGAATGAAAAAACATTGGTTCGCAATTCTGGCGCTGCTTTTCTTACTGCAATTGGCTGTGATTTCTGTGCAAGGACAAACCCAGATCACCAGCTGTGGAACCTTTATCTTGCAACGCGGCGACTACGTGCTGGCGAACGATCTAACCAATTGCCCAGGGGATGGGATCATTATTGGGGGTAATGCCAAGAACGTCGTATTAAGCCTTGCCGGTCACCAAATTACCGGTTCGACTACTCCGCGGACGGCTGGCATCAAGATACAGTCGGGGGCGAGCGCCCGCATCGCCGGACCGGGAATCATCGCTAACTACACAGCCGGTTTCGGTGTCCTGCTCGCGTCGGGGAGTGTGGAAGTGACTGGGGTCACGTGCACCGGGAACGACGTGGGGTTCTTTCTTAGCAATGGGCGAGCCATGGTACACGGTAACATTGCCAACAATAATGTCGATGGGTTCTACACGTCGGCTAGCGGCGAGCTTAGTGACAATCTGGCAAGTGGGAACAGTCAAGACGGCATTTCCACGACCACTCAGCAACGCGCCCAATTCTTGCACAATACCGCGGTGTTCAACGGACGATACGGCATCGCGGCCGCACCGAACTCCAGCGACAAAGACATTATTTCCAATACGGCATTGAACAACGTCACCTACGATTTGTTCGAGGGCAACAGAACCTGCCAGAACAGATGGTCGGACAATGTCTTCGGAACCGCGAACTTACGGTGCATCCATTAACCTGACGGAATACCACCCATCCCTGCTGCAGCTACTGCAGCTTGGCGAACTCAGCTTTGGCTTGAGCGAAAATGGGAACGTCGGCATTAGCGTCTTTCCACAAGTTAAAGAAATCCTGATATGCCTGGCGTGCGGCGACCTTGTCGCCCGTCATCGCCAGAGCCCGTCCCAATTGCAAATGAGCCAGCGGAGCCAGTACGAAGTTGCCGGCAATTCCTGGGTGGTCAATCAATTTCTGAAGTTCCACAGCAGCTGCCTGAGCCTTTCCCACCTGTAGGAACGCCAGCCCGCGCAGATATACGGGGTACATCGGTCCGAGTCTAAACGGCGGCTGAGTGCCGAGTTCATAGGTGGCGGCTGGTTCAAGCGCAGTGATCGCTTGCTCCGGGCTATTCTTGCTCAGTTCGGTTGCAGCTCGAATCGACGGTAACCAATAGCCTTGGACGATGGTGTCCTCTGGAGCCTCGTGATCGAGTTGTTCGGATAGCTTCTGTGCTTGCATAGATTCACCAGCGCGCGCCAGGGCGAGTGCAGCCAGAACTCTGACGGACCGTCCATCGCTCAAAGCCAACGCTTCCGCGGCTTGCTGTCGTGCGCGAGCAAAATCACCGATCTCGGCTTCGCGCAGCGCCTCGTTCGCTCTCCATCCGGCGGCCATTTCCGCCGCGCCCGCACGCTTCGCCGATTCCACCGCACGCCGGGAAAAGTCGCGGGCCGCTACGAAGCGCCCCCGATACGCCTCGGTGTCGGACTGGTCGGAAAACATCCTGGACTCGGCCTCCGGCTTGCCGATTGCCCAGGTCAACTGTTGCGCCATGGTAGTGTCATCATGCTTCAAGAATGCGAGCGTGTACCAGTCTTCATAAGGCAGATAAGGTCCGTCTTTCTTGCGAGCCCGCAATTGTTTGAGGACGGCCTCGGCTGTGTCAAGTTGATCTAGCGCGATGTAAATACCTATGAGATTGGAGAAATCAACGTCGCTGGGTGCCAGACGAAGGGATTCGCGCATTTCAGCCGCTGCCTTTTCGTATTGACCGAACCGTACATTGACATAGCCCAGCTGGGTGTAAGGCTGATAATCTCCGGGGTAGCTTTGTGCCCATTCGGTGGCACTCTGAAACGCCTTTCCCAAATCACCCGTCGTTAGCAAATAGTAGTGTGCCTCGATGACCAGCCGTTCCCGCTGGGTAGGACGGCTCCGTAGTTCGTACGCCTTCTGGAGGTTTTGAGACGCCAGCTTGGTTTCGTTCAGGTTGGAATAGGCGATCCCAAGATAGAGGTATGCCATAGCAAAATCGGGATCAAGTTCTATGGCACGCTCAAAGTAAGGAATAGCAGCCAGTCCTCCCCCTTGGAGTTGAATCGTTCGTCCCTGGGTGAGCGATTGCAACGCATCTAGTGACGAGGTCGTCGCTTCCTCCAGAGGCTGATCGAATTTCCTCACCGAAGCCAGCGATTCCCCTAGACTCGTTCGCAACTTATTGCCAGCCTGCTGCAATGCCGGCAGCACCTTGTTCAGGCTCTCGGCCTCTGCCTCGGCACTCACCAGCGTGTCGCCAGTCTGGCAATTTGTAGCCTTCAGCCCGATAAGGTAGTGCTCTCCCAGAGCTGCGATTGAGCCTTCCACGACCGCCTTACTATTGGTGCGCAGGCAAAGCTCGCGTGCGATCTCCCCCGTTACCTGCTGGTTCGCCGGACGGGCCATCAACCGTAGAGCGCTGGCTGCGCGCTGATCGGAAAGCACATTCAGGAAAGTAGATTGCTCCAGCTGGAATGAGAGAGCAGTCTTCAGGGTGTCGTCGAATCTTTTATCGCCGGTGTGGTTACTGAAGTCGGCCAGTACGATCGTATCTTTCTCATTGAGCGCAGAAACTCTGCGGGTGCTCCAGTACACGCCGACAACGATAATAGGGACGCAAACAACTGCGACTAAGGCCACGCGGAGCAACAACATGCGGCGGCCAACGCCGGGGATGGGAGCACTCTCCAGCACCGGTGCGGCGCCCATCACCGCAACACTCGTGGGTGGAACTGCTACCGGGTGCGGAGCGGCTGGCAGCAGCGCTTCCGATCTGCCGCTGGGCAAGGACTGGCTGGCGGGCACAACTGGTTGCACCTCGATACTCGTAGCGGATTCGACCACCGCTGCCGCTACTGCGATCGTTTTCGAGACCACAGGTGCGAGAAAGCGATAGCCGTGCCGAGGTATAGTCTCCACGTAAACAGGCCGCTCTGCACTGTCGTTCAGCACACTCCTTATCTGGTTGATGCATTGGTTCATCCCGTGTTCAAAGTCCACGAACGTGTCATCGCCCCAGATCTGCTTTTGGATTTCCTCCCGGGTTACGACTTGGCCGGCATGACTGGCGAGCAAGGCCAGCAGCCGAAACGGCTGGGGCGCAAGTCGGATGAGGGTCCCATCCTTGCGCAGCTCTTCCGTATCGAGGTTTAGTCCGAAGGCTCCGAAGCGAAGAAGCTTCTGCGTGTCGCCCAAACAAACATCTCCTTGTAGGTTGAGCCGGATTATATAACGGTGTTGCTGTTTGGGGCATGATTTTTTTCACTGACATCTCTTGCTAACCTATTTGCCATCAGACACTTAGCCGTTGACCTGAAACTGACCCGGAACTGACCTCCAAATGATCTTGCAAGTATTGATCGCCGGTGCGATCGGGCGCATTCTGCGCTCACGAAAGCGGGAAAAGGCACAACAGGCCGGCCACTTTCGTAAGGGAGATCCCGAGGGCGGGGCAACCATCCCGCTCCCGGGAAGCAATGCCGGGCAAAGCGGTCTTGGAAGACGGGGAAATCGACAGCCGTAGCCAAGGTCACAACGAAAGAGGAAGCCACTATGCAATCGCAAACGACTTTCACCAGGGCAAAAGCGATAGGGCCAATCCTGACCCTGATTCTGCTGTCGTCGCCGGGGCGGGACAGAGCGGGTAGCGAAATTCTCCGCCCGGCGTCAGCCGAAGGTTCCACTCCGGACTACACGCCCCTGGCGGTGCAGGAAGAAGCATTCCGCGGGGCCGAGCTGGCTCGGCGGCCGCTGCGACTGGGACCGATCTTGATGCTGATCTTGACGGCAGCAAGCAGCCAGCTTGAGGCCCCGCCGGAACTAGCGGTGAGAAGGACTTAGGAAGCCAAACAACCTCAGGTAAGGAGCACCTGCGCGGTGGAGTTGTTCCTTCTTCAACCAATATCGCCGCCACAACCATGACCCTAAGGAGGTCACATGAAAACGCAGACTAGCAAACAGCACACCAACGCAGTCGCAGTTCACCCCCAAACCAGGTTCCGGAAAGAGGACCGCATGAAAAGGCAGAGCTCCACCGCACTCAAGCTGGCATTGGTAGCGATGGTTATAACAATGGCGCTCTCGGCGCGGGCGCAGACGGTTTACATGATGCAGCAAGACAATACCTGTCAAACCGACCCGGCATGTGACCCAAACACTCTGATGTCCTTCTCGTTCCCCGCCAACAATAGCGGCCAATTCACCGCGTCAATGGTAGGAGCACCTGAATTTAACTCAGAAATCCGCGGACTGGCGTTTGATAACTACAACAATATCTTGTGGGGGATCACGGCGCAGGGTATTTTCGGAAGCGTGAACGAGAGTAATGGCGTATTCACTCCGCTGCTCACGCTGCCCTACTGGCCCCAGGGCTCCATCCAGAACGAATGGAGCGGCCTGGCTGCCGATGGGCAGAACAATTTCTACGCCGTAAACGCTTTTGGGAATAACGAGCTGATCCTCATCAACGTCGACACCCCTTCATCGCCGACGCAGACGCTGGTAGGCTACACCACTTACACGTACAACGGGCAGAAGTATTCACAACAGATTTTGGGCGTGGCTTATTCTGCCAGTGGTGTTCTTTATGGAAGCGACCGCGGTATCGATAATGTCGTGATCCTTAGCACCACAGACGGAACTATCAGTTTCCCGTATGACCACACCGGCGGCGTCAACAACTTCCAGGAAATCGGTTTTGATCCATCGGGTACCCTTTATGTTGTCTATGACCATCAATCCAGCAGCGATGACGCTGGCTTCGCAAAATTTGATTTCACCACCGGCAACGCGACGGAAGTTGGAGGGTTACCCTTTGAGATCGATTTCGACGGCATTGATGGGAATAGCACCTATGGCGCGGGCGGCTTCGCTTTTCTATCGGCGTGTCTCGCCCCACCAAGCGACATGGTTGCATGGTATCCCCTGGATGTACTCGCTAATGCCATCAACATTACCCAGCCGGATCTAATCCACAACAATCCTCCCGCGTCCTACAATCCTGCCACATCCTACGGGACGCCGCGGGCTGTGAGCATTGCCGGAGAAGTATCGGGTGCGTTGTCCTTCAATGGAACCAACGACTACCTGGAAGCCCCCGACCAAACTTACCTGAATATCGGCGCAAATCAGGATTTGTCCATCGACGTCTGGGTGAAAATCAGTAGCCAGAACAATGGCGTAGTCTCGCTGGTTGATAAGCGCCAGGACACCCCGATTCAGGGATATCAGTTCTTCCTGTACAACGACCTGCTGGGACTTCAGTTGGGCAATAACGACAACTACACCAACTACGTTTCGACGAAAGCCGTCCCCGCCGACAATAAATGGCACCTGGTAGCAGTCACGGCGGATAGACACTCGTCCTCTTGCGGGAGCACCTGTGGAACCTGGTATTTGGATGGGAAAGCCGTAGGGACCTTCGATCCCTCCAGCTACGACAATCTTTCCTTGGATTCCCCCGGAATCCCACTTCGGATCGGAGCGCAGGACGCAAGCTTGGGAAGCGGGGAATTTTTCAAGGGCGGTCTGGATGAGCTGGAAATCTTCAACCGGGCGCTGAGCGCGACCGAAGTGCAGGCGCTGTTTAATGCCGGCTCGGCCGGAAAGTGCAAGTAATGACTACAGGGAAAATCGCGGGACGCTGAATACCATTACTAATTCGGCGTCGGTTAGCCGCGATCTTCGCCACAGTGCGAACCCACCCTTCGGTTGAATCGAAGGGTGGGTTCTTAGTGATGGCTGACGCTTCTTCGGCTCTAGGTTCCAATCACCACGCCGCCGTCCACCGAAATCACAGTGCCATGGATGAAGCTTGCCTGGTCCGACGCGAGCCAGAAGTATGTGTTGGCCACGTCTTCTGGAGTCCCTGCCCGTCCCAGCGGGGTCCGTGCCACCATAGCTTCCAGTATCTTCGGCGGCATGGCCCTTACCATGTCCGTCGCAATGAATCCCGGAGCTACGGCGTTGACGCGGATTTTGTGCTTACCCAATTCCCGCGCCCAGGTGCGCGTCATACCGATGACGCCCGCCTTGGAGGCCACGTAATTCGTCTGCCCGAAGTTGCCCAGAAGTCCCACAACCGAGGCTGCCGAAAGAACTACTCCGCCTCCGCCCTTGATCATGTGAGGCACAATCGCGCGAGTCACCAGGAAGACGCCTTTCAGGTTCACCCCGATCACCGAGTCCCAAGTGTCTTCGCTCATGATGGACTCGGGGCTGCCGCCGTTCCACTTCACCAGCTGCGCGTCGCGAACGATGCCGGCGTTATTGATGAGAACGTCGATGCGGCCCCACCTCTCCACAATCGCCTCGGCCGCGGCTTCCACCGCTTTGGCGTTGGTGACGTCAACCGCTCGAAATTGACATTCGCCTCCGGCCCATTTGACCGCCGACTCCAGTTGCGGCGCAGCATCAGCAGAAACGTCCCACGCCGCAATCTGTGCCCCGGCCTCGGCAAAGCGCAGCGCGGTGGCACGGCCGATTCCAGCGGCAGCTCCGGTAATTACGACCACCTTCGGCCGCGACACGCTCTCTCTGCTTCGCGGCAGGGAGTGGTGGGCGTCGGGCGTATCGTCCGGCGCGAATGCTGGCTGAGGAGGAGCGGGAATTGTTGTGTTTTCACGTGGAAGTGAAACTTCTTCTACCGCGGATTCTTGCTTAGAGCGAGGCATCAATGCTCCTGTTGCGCGCGTACTGCCGGGGAGAGCGTCCTGGTCGGAGCAATATCAAGTTTCGTGACCTCATCGGCTCTAGCACCGCAGAGAAGAGTAGACCTTTCGCCGCAGTGCGTCAAGACTTGCGGCGAAGTTTCCCGTTTTGGGAAAGCTTTTTCTTTTTCCCTTTCTCTGGCCCACGCCTCGTCAGCAGCGATTCCAGTTCTTCAATCCGGCGCTTAAGGTCGTCCACTTCACTGCCAGGTACATCGGCAGCGGCCACTGGCGGACTTGCCTGAGGCGGTTGCTCTGCGCTGCTTCGATTAGCTCCGGGCTGGCCCCACTGTCCCTGTAGAAACTCGAACGGATTCACTGCCGGGGGCAAAGCGCGATAGGCATTCTGGTACATGTCCATCATGCCTTTCATGTAGCGCAAAGCGTTTTCCTGCGTCGCCCGGCCCGACGCCAGGATCATGTGGCGCAGGACGTCGAGGGGGAAAATCGAGTCTGGGGTCTTGGCATCTTCCACTACGATCTGCGCCAGCACCAGCCGGGTCACGTCTTCACCGGTGGTGGCGTCCACCACCCGCAGCTCGTGGCCGTCGCGTACCAGCTGCGCGACCTGCTCCTGATTGATGTACTGGCTGGTCAAAGTATTGTAAAGACGCCGGTTCTCGTATTTCTTGATGATCAGGGGCTGAGGATTATTTTTTTTCATTTTGTGCTTGACACGCCGTTCAAGTCGGGTATGATTGAGTTATGTTGCACTGCAGCAAAATGTGCAACATGATCATACACGCCGTCTTCAAAAGGAGCAGACCATGCCAAAGACCTCTAAGTCAAGCAAGCCCGCCACGAGCGTAACCGCGGCCACCGCGAATGCCCAGATCGTGGACGTTTTTTCACCCGTAATCATCAACACTGTTGAGCAAGTTGCCAACCTGCAAAAGCAGACCCTGGACATCGCGGCCGAGCAGACCGCCGAGTGGATCGGGGCCTGGAAGCAGGCATTCAGCTTTTTCCCGGTGACCCCGCCGGCCTTCGTCTTCGAGGTCGCCAGCCAGGCAGTGCAGACCGCGATTGAAAACCAGAAGAACGCCATCGACCTGGTGGTCGAGCAGACCAAGTCGGCTGCCGACATCACCACGGTGCGCGCCGAGGCCTACGGAAAGATCGCCAGCGGCGTCTCCGCGACCATCCAGAAGTCGGTGCAGCGCTCGGTGGAAGCCCAGAAGAAGGTCCTGGAGTTTGCCAGTGAGCAGAACAAGGCCGTTTTCGAGGGCACCAAGAAGCAGTTGGGCGCGGCCGCCGGTCCGGCGACCGTGGTCTTCGACGCGTTCCAGCGCGGCACGGATGCGGTGATCGAGGCGCAGAAGTCGGTCCTGAACATCGCCTCCCAGCCGTTCCTTGCCAACTCCAAGAACTAACGATTGTCGAATTAGCGGCAACGCAGTCGCAAGGAATGCCGCCCGCGAAAAACGGGCGGAATTTCTTTGTGACGGTGACTGGTGTATTGTCGAGCTGAAGGGAGTTCCGCATGGGTGAAGATCCAACTCAGGATGGAAAGCGGGTTGACCCGCTGGACGCTTGGCGAGGCGTGCGCGACATCTACATGGATGCCTGGTCCAAGAACATGGTCGAAATGGTGAACACCGAAGCCTATGCGCAAGCTACGGGAGCGATGCTCGATACCTATCTGACAGCCTCCACTCCGTTCCGTGAGGCGCTTGAAAAGGCGATGGTCAAGACGCTCGAACAATTGGCGATGCCGACGCGGGCCGATGTTGTCTCCATCGCCGAGCGTATGACCAACATTGAGATGCGCCTGGACGATCTCGATGCTAAGCTCGACAGCATTCACCGTTTGATCACGCAAGCTGTGGCCGGACCTCCACAGCCGCGAAAAGCGCAGCAACCAGCCAAGCAGCAGCCCGCCAAGAAGGCCGTTACCGCGAAGAAAGCCAAGAGAGGAAAGAAGTAGGATGGCACAAGCCCCGGTTATCCCCGACCCTTATACCGATGCCGCAGAGCGGCTGAAAACTCTCACCAAGGTGATGACTACCAAGGCTGCCATTGCCCCGACGCCGAAGGAGTTGGTCTGGACGCTGAACAAGGCCAAGCTCTACCGCTATACGCCCGTCCTCCCCAAAGAGAAGCGCCATCCCATTCCGTTGGTGCTGGTATTTGCTTTGATGAATCGGCCCTACATTCTCGACCTACGTCCCGGTCACAGCTTTGTCGAGTACATGATCAACAAAGGATACGATCTCTACCTGCTCGACTGGGGAGCGCCGGGTCTCGAAGACAAGAACCTCAAGTTTGACGACTACACTCTGGATTACATGCCTCGCGCCATTCGTAAGTTGAAGGCAACTTTCGGCGTGGAGCAGTTCAGTCTCCTTGGTTGGTGTATCGGAGCCATCCTGACCACGATTTACTCCGCTCTGCGTGGCGACCAAGACGGTCTGCGTAACCTGATCCTGCTGACCGCGCCTCTGGATTTCTCCAACAAGCACGGACTGACCTTTGCCCGCTGGACTGACGAACGATACTTCGATATCGACAAGGTGCTGGCCGCGTTCGGCAATATGCCGGGAGAAATGATCGACTACGGGGCGAAGGCGCTCAAGCCGGTAGAGAACTACGTTGGAAATTATATGAAGTTATGGGACAACATCGACGATCCGCGCGTCGTCGAGTCCTGGCATGCCATGAATACCTGGGTGACCGACAACGTTCCTCTGGCGGGAGGCGCGTTCCGCCAACTGATCGTCGATCTCTACCGCAAGGACAAGTTGATGCGCGGGGAACTGGTGATTCGCGGCGAGCGCGTCGACCTGAGCCGCATCCACGCCAATCTGCTGACTGTAATCGCAGAGGACGATCACATCACGCCATCGTGCCAGTCTGAGCCCATCATGTCGAAGGTGAGCAGCGCGGACAAGGAATTGTTCAAGGTTCGGGGCGGTCACATTGGCATCATGGCGGGCAGCGGCGCCAGCAAGTTCACCTGGCCGCACATCGATGGCTGGCTGGCACCTCGTTCCAAGTAAGCTTCCGATTCCTTACATGTGGTATCCACCGTTCACGTTCAACTCTTGCCCGGTGATGTAATCCCCATCGGCGGCAAGGAAAGCGGCCGCTTTGGCAATCTCCTCCACGGTTGCGAAACGCCCGAGGGGAATCTTCGCCTTGATCTGGGCCGCAATCTCTTCCGGAATGGCATCCACCATTTCAGTGGAAGTGAATCCTGGCGCAATGGCATTAGCGGTGATGTTGAACTTAGCCATCTCCAGCGCGAGGGTTTTGGTAAAGGCGATGATGCCACCCTTGCTGGCCGAGTAGTTGGCCTGGCCGAAGGCCCCCATCTGTCCCACGACGGAGCTGATATTGATGATCCGCCCAAACCTTTGATTGACCATGGCCGGCACAGCGGCGCTGGTGCAATAAAAGGTGCCGTTCAGGTTGGTGTTAATGACGGCCACCCAGTCGTCGTCGGTCATTTTGCGCATGCTGCGGTCGCGCGTAATGCCGGCGTTGTTCACCAGGATGTCGAGGCGCTGCCATTTCTCCAGCACTTCCTTCACAATGCGCGCGGCAACGCCCTTCTCGGCGACATCGCCTTGCACCAGCAGGCACTCGACGCCGGTTTCGCGGACTTCATCAGCCGCGGCCTCGGCTTGTTTGGCATCGGAGCGGAAGTTTAAAGCGACGTTCGCCCCTCGGCGTGCGAGTTCCAAAGCGATTGCGCGTCCGATGCCGCGCGAGGACCCGGTGACCAGTGCGACCTTACCTGCGAGCGAAGTCGCATTGTAATTTCCATTTGCGCCTGCAACGTTTGCCATTTCTACACTCCTGTCTTCAGAACTACAACTCACAACCGCGGGATCCACACGCATCACCACGTAACCGCCAACCGCACCGGCCCCGAAACAAGGTGTAAAGACACGCATTGGCCGGTCAATTCGACCTTCTTGTACAGCGTCATGGACAGCCAGAAGAATGCTGGCGGATGAGGTGTTGCCCATCCGCTCGATGTTGAAGAAAATCCGGTCGCCGGGAATGCCGGCAGCCTCAGCCAGAGTAAGAACCATGTTCTTATTGGCCTGGTGCGGAACGACCACATCGATCGCGTCGATCAGCGACCCGCCGCCGCCGTCAGGGTTGGGAAGCTGGCCCAACTCCTTCATCATCACTTTCAAATACCGGGTCACCAGCGCTTTGACTTCGGGTCCGTACACGGTGATGTTGTTGTCGAACTCTGGATTTGGCCAGATGATCGAATTCACCTCCGACCACGGACCGCTGGCGTAAGTCTGGAAGTATTCGATGTCCGAGGGCGCGCCTTCAGGTGCGGGGCCGATCACGACTGCGGCTGCGCCGTCCCCAAAAATCATCCGCGAAGTGCGTACCGTACCGATCTTGTCGGAGAACTTTTCGGCACATACCAGGAGCACGGGCCGGTCAATCTCCTGTAACAGACGCACGGCTTCGCCAATGCCGTAAGCCATGCCGGCGCAGGCGGCAACGATGTCGCACGAGTTGTGGGTCTGCAATAATCCCAACTCACCCGAAAGCCAGGTGGCCACCGACGGAATCAGCCGGGTGCTGGTGCAACTGCAAAACAGCACGGCGCCAATTTCCGCGGGCCGCCGCCCAGATTTGGCCAGCGCACTCTTGGCGGCCAGCAGGGCCATTTCCTCCAGTGGCAGCTCGGTATAGCAGCGTTGCTCGATACCGGTCTTTTCGCTGATCTCCGCGGCCGTCATGCGCGACCAGCAGTAAGCGTGGTTGCGGATCAGGTCCTCGTTCGTGCATGGGATCTCGCCTTCGTACACGGCAATGGCCTCGATACGAGGCAGGATCGAGAAGCGCTTGCTGACGTCGACCGCAGGATAGGGCTTAATCGGCTCGCTTAAGGCAAGCGTGTCGGGCGCTTTGCGCTCCTGGCGAACTCGCGGACCCCAGGTGGTGTCCTGCTTAACGCGCTGGATGAAGCGCAACACTTCCTGGTTACGGGGATGGAAGGCAACTACATAATCGTCGTCCTTCAGGTTGCCGATTTCGCTTTGCGTGCTCGTAGACGGGTCCCAGGGATACTGGTTGTGAAGAATCATGCACTGCCGCATCAAAGCCTCAAGTTCCGATACAGGATGCAGGCAATCAAGGACATCGTTATACGTATAGCGCAGGTAGTCGGGATTGTAGGCGGTCAGCACGCGGGTGCGGTTCTTAGGATTGGAAAGTGCCTCGGCGACCGTAAAACGAATAGGCCGGAGTTCTCCACCCGAGCTAAGTTTGTTGCGAAAAACATCGAGCACAATACCGAAAGCGCGGTCCTCCAGATCTTCGTCCCACGCTGAAGGCAGCTCCCAGTAGCCAGCCTGGATGGCGGTCATGACGGCGGAGTCATCGCGCGGCTTATACACCGGGAGGAAGACATCGTGCTTATGACGCGGCAAATCTCCCCAGCGGGTGGGGCGCTTCTCGTACATGGTCAGCGTGTAACGATTCACCCACAACCGATTCAGCACCAGGTCGCGGCAAAGCTCATAGCGGTTCTTGTACTCCCCCGCTTGCAGACGACCGGCAATCTCCACATCGGTGAAGGCTTTCTCGCCAAAATCGCGCCGGATGACGGCGGCAAATTGCTTAAGGGTCTTAAAAACAGAAAAGTCCAGCTCGGGAAAAAAATTGCCTGGGAAGACAATGCGCCCGTGAGAATTAATAACGAAAGGTTTCAGCGACATGGACTATATTTTCATTTCTATGGAAGTTTTGATCGCAGCCGGCCAAGTGCTGCGACCTACCAACATCAAACCTGAGTGGAACAACCGCTGTTAATAAGCCACTTGTACGACAGAACTGGACGCTTACTGAAGTTACAACCTAGGGAAAAGTTTATGTTCTGCTACGAACACGTGCCTGTGACCGCAGACGTTTTCCGCTGTGACATGCGTCACCGACAAACCGCATACCCTCAATTAGATCACAGCCGTGTCACAACCAGGTCAATCAAATTCCACCAGCACTTGGTTGGCCTTCACTGAATCTCCCGGCGCCACCTTGACGGATTTCAACTTTCCTGCCACCGGGGCCGTGACTGCCGTCTCCATCTTCATTGCTTCCAGCATGACCATGAGATCGTTGACCTGCAAGTGTTGCCCGGCAACAACTGGCACCCGGACGACGATTCCCGCTAGTGGGCTGCGGCACAAATTGGCCTCATTGGCACCGGCATTCGAGGATGAACCGGGTCTTGGCGGCGAACGCAACACGGTCGATTGAATGGTGGCTGTAGCCGGCGCCGGATGATTGTCCTGGCTCTGCGGGGGATAGTCGTCTTCAGCTACTTCCACTTCAACTTCGTACGTCTTTCCGTCGATCGAGACTTGCAGTTTCATTGAATCTTCCACACCATAGATTTCGCTTCGTGACTCGCAATACGCCTGGGCGTTGTTCAGGGTCGCCTCGGGCCCAGGTTGTGCGAACCCTGGATCGTAACCCGTCCTTGGCGTACCCAGCGGCTGACCGCGTCCGGCTCTTCCAACATCTTCGCCGAACGAATTCGAACCTTCTTGCCGAGGAATTCTGTGACGGCGGCGGCGATGATAGACACCGTCTTGGGCATAACCTCTTCAGACGAGTTTGATTTCGATTCCATTTCTGCTCCAAAGCTCCTACAGGGGTATGAGCCCGTGCTTCTTGGCTGGGCGAAGCTCGCGCTTGGTGTGCAGCGCCTCCAGAGCTCGGGCAAGATATCGCCTGGTCTGAGACGGCTCAATCACGTCATCCACCAGCCGCCGGCCGGCAGATACATATGGATTCGCAAATGTGTGGCGATAGAGTTCGATCAACTCCTCGCGCTTTTGCACTTTGTCATCCGCAGCATCGATCTCGTGGCGAAACACGATTTCTGCGGCGCCTTCGGCGCCCATAACCGCGATTTCCGCTGTCGGCCAGGCCACTACGCGGTCTGCTCCCAGGTCTTTGCAGCACATTCCAATGTAGGCTCCACCATACGCTTTCCGAATCACGACCGTTATCTTTGGGACGGTCGCCGCTGAATAGGCGAACAGGATCTTCGCTCCATGGCGGATAATGCCGCCGTATTCCTGTTCAACCCCAGGCAGAAATCCGGGGACATCGACAAAGGTGAGCAAGGGGATGTTGAAGGCGTTGCAGAATCGAATGAAGCGGGCAATCTTGCAGGAGGCGTCAATGTCAAGGGCACCAGCCAATACGGAAGGCTGATTAGAGATGATACCTACGGTACGTCCCTGGATACGCCCGAATCCGATTACAGCATTGGCCGCAAAACCCGGCTGGATTTCGAAGAAGTCCTGCTGATCGAGCAAGGGCTTGAGCACGCTTCTGATGTCATAGGCAAGTTTGGATTCGGTCGGCACCAAATCATTCAAGCTCGGATCGTCTTCCAGGTCCTGGCTGTAGGCCAGCCGCGGCGGGTCCTCCAGGTTATTCGAGGGCAGAAAACTCAGCAAACGGCGCGCCAGTGCCAGCGCTCCCTCATCGTCTTCGGCAATGAGATGAATGACGCCCGAGCGGTTCATCTGAGCAGCGGGGCCGCCCAACGCATCGGCGGTGACGGTCTCGCCTGTCACCTGTTTGATGACCTGAGGGCCAGTGATGAAAATCTGGGCTCGCCTGGTTTGAATGATGAAATCGGTGAGTGCGGGACTGTAGGCGGCGCCGCCGGCGCAGGGGCCGCAAATGATGGAAATCTGCGGAACAATGCCGGAAAGCATAACGTTGTTGTAGAACACACTCGCATAGCCCGCCAGGCTGTCGATGCCTTCCTGCACGCGCGCGCCCCCGGAATCGTTCACGAAGATGAACGGACTCCCGGTCTTCAGGGAAAGCTTCATCATTTCGACAATCTTGGCGCAGTGCACCTCACCGGCGGCTCCGCCAGCCACGGTGAAATCCTGCGAGGCGAGGTGAATCAGACGGCCGTCAATGGTCGCGCATCCGGTGACGACTCCGTCGGCGGGAATATCCTTGTCGGCCATGCCAAACAGGGTGGCCCGGTGCTTGGCGAATAGACCGATCTCCTGAAAGCTTGCGTCATCCACCAGTTTGCCGATGCGCTCGCGCGCGGTGAGCTTGCCGCTCTCGTGCTGCTTCTGGATACGCTTTTTCCCGCCACCCTCCTCAATCTTCGCGCGCTTTTCACGAAGCTCAGCGGTGCGCTCCGCCATGGTTGCGCTTGCCGGTCTGAGAGTTGGTGTCGCCATGTTGGACCTCCTGGGTCGAGTTGGAAAATCGGAACCCTGATTTCTTAGACTACTTATTGCGCCGGTCTGACCGTGACGCTGTGTTCCTCCCCACTGACTTTGACGATATAGGTCCGGGATTCTGCCGGCACCGCCTCGCCGCGGGCCGCTTTCAACGGTTCGGTTGTGCCCCGAGCTTTCGGCGCCAGCTTCGCCGTGTCTCTCGACCCGCCGGTTCGCGTCTGGAAAAAGCGTGTGGCCGCATTCGGAAACATGGCAAGCGTCAACGCGTCTTCATCGCTGCCGTTACTGCCCTGCGCCAAGGCCTCGGTGCGCCGTGTTTCCCACGAGGGCTCAAGCAAGTCAGCCGGACGGCAAGAGATCGCGGTCTTGTTCTGGCGGTCCGCCGCTTTGGCCACCACTCCCTGGTCTTTTTTCCCAGCTGTTGTGCCGTAATAACCAAGCATCAGATCAGCGAACTCGCTGGTGATCGCGCTGTACTTGCCGTGCAGGACATTGAACATCGCCTGGGTGCCGATAATTTCACTGGCGGGGATGGCGAGGGCAGGATAACCGGCGTCGCGGCGAACATTTTGTATTTCTGCCGCGACCTCATCAAGCAAGTGCGGCGTGCTTTGGCCGTCCAGTTGATACTCCATGTTCAACATGAGCGCGGCAGGTATCTGGTGGCGAAAAGTCTCTGGCTCAACTGCGATCGGCTGGTCAGAAAATTCGCGGTATCGGGGACGGACGCCGGCGATATGTCGTTTCACGCGGTGCAGACGTTCCACATCGAGGCGTGACTTGAAACCGGTACCCTCCAGCATCGCGACCAGGCTCTCGGTCGGATTGTGTCCCCGGCCCAGTGCCAGGGCGCTGATCGCCGTGTCGACGATGTCGCATCCGGCTTCGATTGCCTTCATCAACGAAACCAGGGTGACGCCCGTGGTCGAATGAGTGTGGACGCTGACCACGGTGTCGTTTCCGCACTTTTGCTTGATCCCCTTGACCAGGTCGAAGGCCGTCTGCGGTTTGAGGAGACCGTCAACGTCCTGCACGCAGATGGACTCGCATCCCAACTCCTTAATTTGCTGGGCGATGTCTACGAATGACGCGATCGTATCCGTGGGGCTGGGGTTGTAGCAGATGGCGCCTTGGGCATGCTTGCCGGCTTTCTTCACCGCCTCAACTCCGGCTTTAAGGTTCCGTACGTCATTCAGTGCATCGTAGGTGCGGAAGACGTCGATGCCGTTCAGGGCTGCTTTCTCCACGAACCGGCCGACGATGGAGTCGTCAAAGTTCCGATGGGCAACCAGGTTCTGGCCACGCAGCAGCATTTGCAGCCTGGTCTTGGGGAGCAGCTTACGGTAGGTCCGTAGTCTTTCCCAGGGATCTTCATTCAGAAATCGGAGACTGGAATGAAACGCCGTTCCGCCCCAGCATTCCAGCGACCAGTAGCCTGCGTTATCGAGATCTTCACAGACAGGGACCAAGTCATCGAGAGCGATGCTGGTCTCCAGAAGGCTTTGCTGCGCTTCTCTCAGCAGCAATTCAGTAACTTCCACGGTGTTTGTCATGTGAGGTCCTTCGCAACTCGGTTGAAAGCAAGCCAACGGTGTTGGTGTCGTCGAGTAAATGGCAGACCACGATACTGAAGTCCGAAACCCCAACGCCTACAGAAATCTGGTTAAGAAACACGAGGATGGCGTTGGCCGCAAGTGTTTCTGCTGCAACGGCGTCCGATACTTGTCCTTATAGTGGCATTACCGGCCGCGGGTGAAAGGTGATTTATGTCACAAGCTGTCGGTAGCTCGTCACAAGAAT
This sequence comes from uncultured Acidobacteriaceae bacterium, assembly GCA_963849815.1. Taxonomy (GTDB): domain Bacteria; phylum Acidobacteriota; class Terriglobia; order Terriglobales; family Acidobacteriaceae; genus Bog-257. The sequence goes on from CAWKIR010000021.1 coordinate 30,921, forward strand.
AATCGATGGGTTAATCCCCTGCGTTTGCAGTCCGTTGCCTGTCACCATTGTAAAGGGTCATGAGCGTTTCGCGCGGCTTTTGAGGTTGGGCGTTACAGACGTCCCGTAATCGCTGAGATATAATCCCCGCGAACTTTCACAATTCAAGGTGGCGTTTATGATATCGACGCTTACTCCGTTGGAGTTTCTCGCCCGTAACGGTGTCGCCTATGGCGACTGCACGGCCGTGGTGGACGGTGACCGGCGCTTTACCTATTCGGAGATGCAGCGTCGTGTACGCTCACTCGGCGCGGCATTGCAACAGGACGGCATCGCTCCCGGCGACCGAGTGGCCGTCCTGGCGCGCAATGGAGTGCTGCCGCTGGAAGCGCATTTCGCGGTCCCACTCATCGGCGCGGTGCTGGTTACGCTAAACATCCGATTGCAAAGCGGTGAGCTGGCCACCATTTTGAAGCATAGCGGCGCCAGAATCCTGCTGGGCGATGCTGACCTCCTCGCCCCTCTGCTGGCGATACGTGCCGAGCTTCCGCAAGTCGAACGATTGGTTTCCGATTACGAAGCCTTCCTCAGCGAGAGCAGTAAGCCCGTGGTGCCGCACGCTCCAGGCGAAGAGGACGTTATTTCCATCAACTACACCAGTGGCACCACCGGCGTTCCGAAAGGCGTGATGTATACCCATCGCGGCGCATACCTCAACGCTATCGGAGAAGTAGTTGAGCACGGACTGTCGTACCAGTCGGTTTACCTTTGGACGCTCCCCATGTTCCACTGCAACGGCTGGTGCTTCCCTTGGGCGGTCACTGCGGTCGGAGGACGGCATATATGTCTGCCGGAGGTGAACGCCGAACGCGCCGTCAAGCTGATCCAGGATGAAGGCGTGACACATCTCTGCGGCGCGCCGATCGTGGTGCGGACGCTAACGGAATACTGCTCGCGCCATGGGATTCGTTTCCACCGCGGACTAAAGATGGTGATCGCCGCAGCGCCTCCGCCGCCCGCCGTGATTCGGGCCGCGGAAGAGGTTGGTATCCATATGACCCATGTTTATGGGCTCACCGAGACCTATGGGCCGCACTCGGTCTGTGCCTGGCACACCGACTGGGACGATGAGTCGCTGGAGAAGCGTGCGCTGCTGAAGGCGCGGCAGGGCGTTCCGTACGTAGTTTTCGGAACGGACATGCGGGTGGTGGACGAAGACATGCGGGACGTTCCCGCTGATGCAGCCCGTGTAGGAGAGGTCGTGATGCGCGGCAACAACGTGATGCTGGGTTATTACCGCGATCCTGAGGCAACCGCGACTGCGTTCCGCGGCGGCTGGTTTCACTCGGGAGATCTGGCGGTGATGCATCCCGATGGTTATATCGAGATGCGCGACCGCGCCAAGGACATCATCATCTCGGGCGGAGAAAATATCTCCTCGCTTGAAGTGGAGCGCGTGTTGTACGAGCATCCCGCCGTGCTGGAAGCGGCGATTGTTGCCTGGCATGATGAGAAGTGGGGCGAGGTGCCGCACGCCTACGTGTTGCTGAAGGAAGATGCCGTGGTCAGCGAACAGGAGTTGATCGACTTTTGCCGCGAGCGACTGGCGCACTTCAAATGCCCGAAGGCGGTACACTTTGGGGCATTGCCCAAAACCTCGACGGGCAAGATCCGCAAGAACATGCTGCGCCAACAATCGCGCGCCGCAGGCGAAGGAGCTTCGTAATGTCTGAATTGCAAACCGCAGCGACCAGTTGCCAAGTACCAGAACATCCTGTTCGAGACCGAAGGGCCGATTGCCATCGTGACGCTGAACCGGCCGCAGCGGCGCAATGCGCTGTCGCTGGAGTTGATGACTGAGCTGATCGACTGCCTCAACGAAATTGGGCGCGATCGCGCCATGCGGGTGGTCGTGTTGCGGGCTGCTGGCAAAGTGTTTTCTTCCGGCCACGATTTGAGCGAGATGGTGGGGCGCGATATCAACGAGTACCGCCAGGTATTCGATGTCTGTACCGAACTTGATGACGCGCGTGCAATCGATTCCGCAGCCGGTCATCGCCGAGGTGCAAGGCATTGCGACGGCGGCCGGATGCCAGTTGGTGGCGACCTGCGATTTGGCCGTGGCCTCCGACCAGGCGGCGTTTGCAACCCCGGGCGTGAAGATTGGGTTGTTCTGCACCACCCCGATGGTGGCGCTCAGCCGGGCGATCGGGCGCAAGCGCGCGCTGCAGATGCTGCTGACCGGGGAGATGATCGATGCGGTGACCGCGGCGGAATGGGGACTGATCAACCTGGTCGTTCCTGCCGCCGAACTGGCGGAGCAGAGCCGCAAGCTGGCCGCGCGCATTGCCGAAGCCAGTTCCTTTACGGTCGCGCTGGGCAAGCAGGCGTTCTACACGCAGATCGATCTCGACCAGCCGAAGGCCTACGCTTATGCCAAAGAAGTGATGAGCATGAATTCGCTCGCCGCCGACGCGCAGGAGGGAATCTCGGCATTTCTGGAGAAACGGCCTGCGTGTTGGACAGGGAAGTAATCAACCAGGAGAAGGGTTCGGTTCGGGCATCAAGCCCGATGGCGTTTTCTTCGATATTTGGTCTTCACGGCCCGATGTTGATGTAACATGACAGGCCAGGGGCAGTATGTGCAGCCACTTCGGATTCAACCATCATCCTGAAGGACCTCCGTGCGCGCTGGAGTCGCACTGGTACTACACCCTGGTGCGATGGATTGCCTGGTTGCGCCTGAGGGTTGTCACCAGGTCTTCTCAGATAACCGAGCAGAGCAGCCACCCTCGCCGGCTCTTCTAAATTTGATACGCGATAGCGGATACTGGCGACCCTAAGATTGGGTCACACTGCCAGCAAGCCCGAGTAAATCGCCATTCCCACGACTGCGTCGACGCCGATTTCATTAAGCTCTGCGATCTCGTCGTTGCGGCAAATCCCTCCCGCCGCGATTAGCTGGCGTGACGTTTTCTTTCGCAGGTTGCGGACCACATCCAGCGGGATTCCCTTCAGCAATCCCTCGGTATCGATGTGCGTGTAGAGGAACGCAGAACAGAACGGCTCGAGTTGCTGCATCATTGCTGCCGGCTCGATGTCGGTGATGGTCTTCCAGCCGTGAATGGCAACTCGCCCGCCGCGTGCATCCACGGCAAAGACAAGCCGTTCGATGCCGAATCGCTCGCTTAAGGTTTTGGCGAATGGCGTATCAACCGTTGCGCGAGGATTTCCGACGCGACCTTCTTCCGTTTGTGTGGAGAGATGAACCAGAGATGAACCGACGATTACTCTTTTCGCGCCGCAACCAAGCACGGCCTGCGCGTCGTCCAGGGAACGAATGCCTCCACCGACCTGGCAGGGCAGCTTGCGACAAAGTTCGGCGACCAAGGCGCGATTCGAGCCAGTGCCCATGGCTGCATCCAGATCAACTAGCTGAACCAGCGGATAGCGCGAGAAACGCGTCACCCATTCGGAAAAGTTCTCGAACTCCAGGGCCTTTTTCTGGCCTTGAATGAGCTGCACAATTTTGCCGCCCATCAGGTCAATCGAGGGAATCAGCATGTGAGCCTCACGGAAATCCCCGCCGCCCGCAACTCCTGCTTGATGGCGTGTACCGACTCCAATCCGAAGTGGAAGACGGAGGCGGCCAGTGCGGCATCGGCAGCGCCGTGCTGGAAAACTTCCAGGAAGTGCCGCGGTTCGCCCGCTCCTCCCGAGGCGATCACGGGAATGTTCACGCTGGTGGCGATGGTGCGGGTCAGCGCGCAATCGAATCCCGACTTGGTGCCGTCGCGGTCCATCGAGGTCAGCATGATTTCCCCCGCTCCCCGTTGCTCGGCCTCGACTGCCCACGTTTGCGCGTCGATGCCGACCGGCTTTCGCCCTCCCCACACATAGACCTCCCATGCTTCGCCGCAGCGGCGCGCGTCGATGGCCACGACCACCGCCTGTGAGCCATAACGTTGGGCAATCCTGGTGATCAGCCCGGGGTCGGCGACTGCGGCGGAGTTAATGGTGACCTTGTCCGCACCGCAATCCAGCACCGCAGCAGCATCGTCCAGGGAACGAATGCCGCCGCCCACGGCGAACGGTATAAAGAGCTGGCTCGCGGTGCGGCGCACGGTTTCGAGCAGCGTATTGCGCGACTCGGCAGTTGCCGTGATGTCGAGCAGGACGATCTCGTCTGCGCCAGCTGCGCTGTGGGCCGCCGCCAATTCGGCGGGATCGCCCGCATCGCTCAGTTGTACGAACTGAACGCCCTTCACCACCCTGCCCGCGTTGACGTCGAGGCACGCGATAATGCGTTTGGCCAGCGATTCACATGGCACAGAAGTTCTCCAGTATCTTGATTCCGACATCCCCGGATTTCTCTGGATGGAACTGCACTCCGAACAGGTTGCCGCGCTCCACCGCAGCCGTGAAGGGCGCTTCATAGACGCAGGTGGCGACGGTGTCCGCACACAGCGGCGCCCAATACGAATGCGTAAAGTAAACGTAAGAGCCGGATGGAACTCCCCGCAGCAACCGCGAGCGCGGTTCAATCGTGATGCGGTTCCAGCCCACGTGCGGCGATTTCACTCGGCCGGAGAAACGCGTGCAATTGCCGGGAAATACTCCCAAGCCACGCAGCTCGCTGGCTTCATCGCTGCCCTCGAACATCCATTGCAGGCCCAGGCAAATCCCCAGCACTGGCTTCTGGAGTGCGATTGCTTCTCGCAGAGCGCTGCCGAGTTGACCGTCCGCCAAAGGCAGGGTCGCGCGGAAATTGCCCACGCCCGGGATGATCAGCTTTTCTGCGGCAAGTAAGACATCCGCGTCGTGAGTCACGACACACTCGCGCCCCAGGTGCCTCACGGCTTTCACCACTGAGGCCAGGTTTCCGGCGCCGTAATCGACGATGGCAATCACAGCAATCCTTTGGTGCTGGGCAGCATGCGTCCGAGCTGGCGATCTTTAGAGCAGGCCACGCGCAGGGCACGAGCGAACGCCTTGAACAGGGCTTCGATCTTGTGGTGGTTTGAGCGTCCGTAAAGTACTTTTGCATGCACGTTGGCTTTCGCGCCGCGGGCGAATCCGTCGAAGAAATCGGCGACCAGCTCCGCTTGCAAATCTCCTACCAGTCGCGTCCGTACCTTCGTTTCGACGACCGCAGCACTGCGTCCGCCAAAGTCGACTGCGACGACTCCGAGCGTCTCGTCCATGGGCATCACGAAATATCCCGCGCGCAAGATGCCGCGCTTGCTGCCTAGCGCCTGCGCGAATGCCTCGCCCAGAGCGATGCCTACGTCTTCGACGGTGTGGTGTTGATCGACGTCGAGATCGCCCGATGCCTTCAGGTCGAGTCGAACGCACCATGCCGTGCAACCAACTCCAGCATGTGATCGAGAAAACGGATGCCGCTGCTGACCGTGGCGCGTCCATGGCCTTCCAGCGTGAGCGCGATCCGGATGTCGGTCTCGTTGGTCTTGCGGCGTATGCGCGCGCGTCTCATGCTGTCACCTCGCGAACCAGTTCGAGTTCGCGCGCGATCTGTCGCAGGGCGGCCAGAAGCCGGAAGGTCTGTGCGTCGCTTCCTATGGTGATACGCACACATCCTTCACAACCGGGATCAGCGGAGCGGTCGCGAACCAGGATGCCGCGTTGCCTGCATGGCCATCACGAACTCGCGATGTTTCGGTCCAATCCGTACCAGGAGAAAGTTAGCCTCGCTGGGCCAACTGTAAATTCCAATCGCGTTCAACTCGCCAGCCATTCGCTCGCGGCCATTCTTCACTTGCGCAACATAGCGACTGATGTGGTCGCTGTCTTCCAGCGCGGCAGGCAACACAGCCAGCGCCACTGCATTGACGCTATAGGGCGACGATACGCGGCGCACGCTTGGCATCAGCTCAACAGGGCCGGCCAGCACGCCGACACGAAGTCCTGCCAGTCCGTAGGCTTTAGAGAAGGTCCGTGCCACGAATAGATTCTCGAATCTTGTCGACATCGCGGATGACAGTCTCGCCGTGAAACTCGAAATAAGCCTCATCCACCAGAACCGCCGCATCCGGCGCGGCCTTGGCGATTGCCAGCAATTCTTCGCGACGCGCCGCCGTGCCTGTCGGATTGTTCGGGCTCGCGATGGCGATCAGGCGGGTCGCGGGCGTGATGCTGCGCAATACTTTCGCCAACGGAAACCGGAAGTCCGCCTCGCATTGCACGCGAATCACACGCGCACCAGTCGCTCCCGCATAGATTTCGTACATGCTGAACGTAGGCGTCACGACCAGCACTTCGTCAGTCGGCTCGAGGCAGGTTTCACATAGCAGGTGGATGGCCTCATCGACGCCATTGGTAAGCAGGACTTGCGCCGGCGCGAATCCAAGATGAGCTGCAACCACTGCCTCTACCGGCTCACGCTCGGGATAACGGGCCAAGTCTTCGGCTGTGATTTTCCTTAGCCGCTCCAGTACACGGGGCGAGCATCCCCCAACGTTCTCGTTGAAGTCGAGGCGCAATCCGTCACGGCGCGCCAGCGGCGGATGATATTCCTGCAGATTCTGGACTGCTCTCCTGGCGCTAAGCATGGGCGCTCCTCACGCGTACTGACGCGGCGTGAGCGTGCAGCCCCTCGGCCTCGGCAAGCGTCGTAATGACAGGCGCGATTCCAGCCAGACCGGCCGCATCGAAACGCTGTACGGTAATGATTTTCAGGAAATCGCACACGCTCAGGCCTCCGCGAAAGCGCGCCGCGCCGGCGGTAGGCAGCACATGGTTGGGCCCAGCAGCATAGTCTCCGGCGGATTGCGGCGAGTAGCCGCCAATGAAGATTGAGCCCGCACTGCGAATTTCGACAAGGTCATCCTGGTCAACGGAGAGGTGTTCGGGAGCGATGCGGTTGATCCACTCAGTAGCCTGCTGTGGCGAGTCAGCAATCAGCAGGTGCGCATTGCGGCGGATCGCTTGCCGTGCGATCACATTTCCTTCGCTGGCGACTGCGATTGCGGCTTGAACGCTCTTAGCCAATGCCAGCTTCGTTGTAATCAACACCACTACTGCGTCGGGATCGTGCTCTGCTTGCGCCACCATGTCGGCGGCAAGAAATCTGGGATCGCCTTCGTCGCTGTAGAAGACGGCTTCGGTAGGACCGGCAAGCATATCGATGGCGCAGTCGGAGCTCGCCAGCTTCTTGGCGGCGGTGACAAAACTATTTCCCGGGCCAACGATTTTATCCACACGAGGAATCGTTTCCGTTCCGTACGCGAGCGCTGCGACTGCCTGTGCACCTCCACAGCGATACACTTCGCGAACGCCAAGCAAAGCTGCCGCGGCCAGCGTTGCCGGCTGCGGGCGCGGCGAGACGACACAGATGCGCGGCACACCCGCAACCTGCGCGGGAATTACCGTCATCAGCTGGGTCGAGGGAAGGGGATAGCGGCCGCCGGGGACGTAGCAACCAACCGAGTCCAGCGGCCTCACGATCTGGCCAAGTTCACCACCTGACACCTTTTTGCGCCACTGGCGCGGCATCTGCCATTGGCAGAAACGCCGGATATTGGCTGCGGCAGATCGCAGCGCGCTCTGAGTATCGTGAGGAATCGAATTCCAGGCCTCGGCTATTTCTTCAGGTGAAACCCTGATAGGCTGGCCCGGTTGCAGGCCATCCCACAATGTGGCATAGCGAATCAGCGTCCGATCTCCACCTCGCTGCACGGCACGAACGATCTGGCGTACTCGCGGTTCCGCCTTCTGCAACTGAGAACTGCGGCTTGCCAGCTTCATGACCGCGTTGTCTGCGGCTTTGCCTTGCAGAATCTGCATTACATCACCACCTTGTTGAGCGGATACTCGACGATGCCCTGAGCGTTAGCCGCCTTGAGCCGCGGAATTACCTCCCAGCAAGCCGCTTCTTCCAGGATGGTATTGACCGCGACCCATTGGCTGTCGCTCAGCTGCGAGATGGTTGGGCTATTCAGTGCCGGCAAGACGCTTAGCACGGCTGGAAGGTCGTCAACCTTAACGTTCAGCATAAGACCGACGCGGCCTTGCGCTTCCATGGCGCCGCGCAGCATGAGCGACAGGTTCTCGATTTTCTGCCGCTTGGCTGGCTCGGCCCAGGCCTTCGGGTTGGCGATGATCAAGGTGTTCGATTCCATCACCGTATCGATGATTCGCAGGCGATTAGCTTTCAGCGAACTTCCGGTCTCGGTTACTTCCACAATGGCATCGGCCAATGTGGGTGGCTTCACTTCGGTCGCTCCCCAGGAAAATTCGACTTTCACGTCGATGCCACGCTGCTGAAAGTAACGCGTGGTGACACTCACCAATTCCGTGGCGACGGTCGCTCCTTGAAGGTCTTCGGGACGCTGCGCCGGAGAATCTTCCGGCACCGCGAGCACCCATCGCACTTTGCCGCGACTCTGCTTGGCGTAAATAAGATCGGCCACGCTGACTACATCAAGGCCGTTCTCCAACACCCAATCCAGGCCAGTGAGTCCGACGTCGAGCGCGCCATGGTCGACGTAGCGGGCCATCTCCTGCGCGCGAATCAACATGCACTCGATCTCAGGGTCGTTGGTGCCGGCGAAATAGGATCGCGGGCTGACATAGACTTGCAAGCCGGCCCGCGCCAGCAGCGCCAGCGTTGCCTCTTGCAGACTTCCTTTGGGAATACCAAGCCGCAGTTTCATCGCGCACCTTCAGGCGACGCGACAGGCAGCCTGGTGGTGAAACAGGTGCGCGTACCGGTGTGGCAAACCACGCCTTCACCTTGCACCACGACGCGGCACAGGATAGAGTCGAGGTCGCAATCGGCTGTCGCCGTGATGACTTTCAGACGGTTGCCCGAGGTCTCGCCTTTGGTCCAGAGCTGATTGCGGGTGCGGCTGAAGAAAGTTACGTAGCCGCTGTTCAGGGTTTCTTCAAACGCGGCCTGGTTCATGAAGCCCAGCATCAGGACTTCGCCGGTCGCATCATCCTGCACGATGGCCGGAGTGAGGCCACCCATTTTGTCGAAGTCGATTTCAACTGCCATAGCGTTTCCTTTCGCGCAAAAACAAAAACCCCGCTGATTTGCGTCAGCGGGGAAAGGAGATCTGGTATTAGGAAGTTATCAGATGAGTCTCCGCTGACACGTTCGCCACGTGGTGATGGTGATGATGGCGATGGGTCAACGAAGTCATCGTGCAATGAGAATAGGGCGCGCGTTGGGCGGATGTCAATACGACGTTCATGGGATTCGAAAGATCAGATGCAAGGTATCTGGTGACGCATCGCTCGCAAGCTATTGCGTGGAGGTAGGCTTTTGCATCTTCACCGGATTCAGATCGAGGCTGCTTTCCAGGATCATCTCCACCGAATCGCCGGTGGCTAGATGGATCTCGGGCCCGCGGGTGAGCAGAACGGTTGCCAATCCAATGACTCCTCCAGTAGCCGCGCCGATGCCCGCACCTTCGGCGCCGCCAGCGATCGCGCCGATACCGGCTCCGGGGATGGTGGTTGCTGCGATGGTGCCAGCGTCTTTACCTTTGCCGCCAGGCCCCTGGATGGTTCCTTCCTTTCCTGCGACGGTGTTGTCCTTGGAGCCGGGAGTATTCTGCACCGCGCCAGGCAACATGATAGTGTAGCCGTTGGGGAAGATCATGGAGGTAAAGCTCATCTGCAGTTGGGCGCGGCCTTTGACGCGTCCCGGGCGCACCACGCTGCGAACCTCGCCTTGAACGAAGGTGCCTGCGGGAATAACGATATGGTCATTCTGAGTGATCGGAAAGGCGGTTTGAGCGTAAACCGGATCGCCCGGCCGCGCGTTCTTGCTGCTGATGCCTTGCTTTGAGAGTGAGAGGAATCTTGGTGCCGGCGGGAACCGTGATGCCCGGCGTGGCGGGATCGGGCTGAGATTGGGGGTTGCCTTGGAACGGGCGTGCTGCGTGACGTGAGGTGCGGGGCATCCTGGCTGGTCTGGGCTGCGGCTGGCAGAACGCTGACTCCGGCAGTCAAGGCAATGCATGCAGAGCGATGATGGCTCTCATCCGTTCCTCCAACAGGGCTGGATTCTCTCTCCACATGAACGCCGGAGCAGCGAAAAAGTCGCGCACCGGTTGGGTATCAAGCCAAGCTTAGCGGCCCCGACGTGAGACCTACTTCAGGTTATACAACGCGTTCACATGCGCGGTCACGGTAATCTTCTCGGCGCTGAATTCGGCGGTCGGCGGTGGCGCGGCTTCCATGCCATCGCGGTCGCCTTCGCCATCATGGGACGGATGGGCTGTTGCTCATAGGTATCGACTGACGCGTAGGACAGATCGCCAAGCGTGCGTCCGCTGGATTGCGCGACCGCATTGGCTTCGCTATGGGCGCGCCGCAGCGCGTCTTCCACCGCCTTGATCTTGGCTGCGTCCATGTCGTCCAGCAAATAGCTGATGGACGTGTCAGTAACGTCCAGAGTCGACAGCCCTTCGCGATGGGCCCGATCTTGGAGAAATCCTTCAGCTTGATGCTGATGTTGGCGTCCACGCGATAGCCGACCAGTTTGCGCTTGGGATTCTTGTAGTCGTAAACCGGCTGCGTCGCGAAGCGGCTGATCTGGGCGTCCTTGGGATCCAGTCCGTTGCTGCGCAGAAGTTGGCGGATTTGCTCGGCTGCCTGCGTAGCCTTCTGGGTCGCATCCTGCAACTTCTCTTCCTGGGCCGAGACGCCGAATTGCACCAGCGCAGTGTCAGGAGCGGATTCGAACTTGCCGTCGGCGCCAACCCAAACCGCATTCGGAATTACCTTGCTGGATTGTTCTTGCGCTGTCGCCGTTGCACTGATCGCCAGCAAGCCGGCAAGCGCCATCAACAATGCGATAAAAAGAGATTTTGGTTTTTGCATGATGCTGTCTAGACGCCTCGCATTTACAAGGGTAAGCCAAAGACCGCAATACCCCAAACAACCCGTGCCTCGCTCTTGTCCGCCGGGGTCACGGCTTGGCCCCGGATGCAAGACTTGCCCGGCGCAGTCGGCCTTTTCCTTCTCCGGTCGACGGGTAACTTTACAAATTGTTCCACGTGGAACAATTGCGAAATATCACAAAGTAACCTGCTAAGCGACTGAAAACAAACAGGCTGCTGCACTTAGATGCTGGTTAACGAACGTTCGTTCGTAATGCCCCAAAGGGCTCAACGCGCCTCCAGCTGGGGCGGAAGCAAGAGTTATTTTCCACAGCCGCCGATGCTGTATACTCCGCGGGTCATTTCGCGCGCGCGTCTCCGCGCATCCCAAGGTTAAGCCGTACCCGCAGCGACTTCTGGCCGGATTACTCGTAAAATGAGGTAGCGCCGTGATTCGAAAGTTCGGCGTTCGCAGCATTAGTTTAGGACACTCTCCGATGGACAAGTTTGTGGTTCGCGGCGGAAATCCGCTGCTGGGCACCGTTCGTATCAGCGGTGCGAAGAACGCCGCACTGCCGGCCATGGCGGCGGCCCTGCTCACCGACGAGCCCGTCATCCTGGAAAACATTCCCCAAGTTCGCGACATCGAGACCGAGCGCAAACTGCTGGCAGCGATGGGCGCGGAAGTCGAACTCGGCTATGGCCGCGCGCAGCATCGCACGACCATCTGCTGCCGCGATCTGGTCGAATCCGGAAGCGTGCCTATGAGCTGGTCAAGACCATGCGCGCTTCCACCCTGGTCCTGGGCCCGCTGCTGGCTCGCATGGGTGAGGCGCGCGTGTCTCTTGCCGGGTGGTTGCGCCATCGGTGCGCGTCCCATCAATCTTCATTTAAGGGATTGGAAAAGCTGGGCGCGAAGATTACCCAGGAGCACGGTTACATTCAGGCGCGCGCCACGCGCCTGAAGGGCGCCCGCATCATCTTCGAGAAGATCACGGTCACTGGCACAGAAGATTTACTGATGGCGGCCACGCTGGCGGAAGGCGAGACGGTGCTGGAGAACTGCGCGCGCGAGCCGGAGGTGGTCGACCTGGCCGCGCTTCTGGGCAAGATGGGAGCGCAGATCGAGGGCGCGGGTACGCATTCTATCCGCATTCGCGGGGTGGAGAAATTGCGCGGTGCGCGTCATCGCATCATCCCCGACCGCATTGAGGCCGGTACGTTCATCGTCGCCGGCGCGCTTACCGGTGGCGATCTGCTGGTCACGGGCTGCGAGCCGCTTCACCTCGATGCCTTGCTGCAGAAGCTGGAAGAATGCGGCGTGAGCGTCACCATCAACGGCGAATCGGTGCGCTTGGTGAGCAATGGGCCGCTGAGGAGCGCCGACATGGTCACCGAAGAATATCCCGGCTTTCCCACCGATATGCAGGCGCAGTACATGGCGCTGGCAACGCAGGCCGATGGCAGCAGCGTGGTTACGGAGAACATCTTCGAGAACCGCTTCATGCATGCGCAGGAGCTGGTGCGCATGGGTGCGAACGTCAAGATCGAAGGCAGCCGCGCCGTGGTCCGCGGCAGAACTCCGCTCAGTGGCGCAGCGGTACAAGCTAGTGATCTCCGCGCTTCCGCGTCTTTGGTGTTGGCCGCCCTCGTAGCCGACGGCGAGACCATCATCGATCGCGTCTACCACATCGACCGCGGCTACGAGCACATCGAAGAAAAGCTGCGCGGTGTCGGTGCGCAAATCCGCCGCATCGGCGAGCTGCTGCCCCGGCGGGTGAACGCGCCCGCGGTAGCGAGCTGATGGTTTTCCGAAGCGGAGGCCGAGAACAGGTAGAGCGGCGCTTCAGCGCCGCGTTCGCCGTGGACAAATAAGTACTTGGGCTGCGGTGGTCATCGTGAAATGACCACCACAGCCCAAGCTTCTTTAGGAGGCAGCCTTAACGCCGGCCTGAAGTGTCTGTGTCGCAACCTCGGCTGCCTTCGCATCGGCAGGGCACCGATCATCCCCGGAACGACGGCGCCCTGACCGCCGCCGATCTCGAAGGGTACAGCCGGGCAAACAGGGTTTAGCGGTGGAACAAACCGCTTAAAAATCACGAGCCCAGCCGCAACGCGGCGAAATGATGTTAGGCGGGGGCGTCAGCCCCCGCTCGAAGTGCAACAAAACCTGAGCCGCAGAGCGGCGACACCGCTTGCGGCCCAGTCTCTGAAGGCCGGTTCTACCCGGTCCTGCCCTGCTTTTCTTACGCTGCTTCCGATTTTGCCGCAGCCTCGATCTCCTGTATTTCTTTGGCGGACAGCGCGATCTCCGCGGCCTTCATGTTTTCTTCCAGGTGGGCGACCGAAGAGGTTCCGGGAATCGGCAGCATCACCGGGCTATGATGCAGCAACCACGCCACCGAGAGCTGTGCGACCGTCGCGCCGTGCCCCTTGGCGATATCACCCAACTTACCTCCTGGCTGCGCCAGCTTGCCAGCCGCCACTGGGAACCACGGAATGAACGCCAGGTTATTCTTCTCGCAATATTGCAGCACATCCTCATGCTGTCGATCAGACACGTTATAGATGTTCTGTACGCTGACGATCTCGACCACCTTGCGCGCCCGGTCAATCTCCGCGGGCTTCACTTCGCTCAATCCCACATGCCGGATCTTTCCCTGCTTTTGTAGCTTCACGATGGGAGCCAGCGATTCCTCCACCGCAACCTTGGGATCGATGCGATGCAGTTGCCACAGATCGATAATGTTCGTCTTCAGCCAACGGAGGCTCATCTCCACTTGCTGCTCAAGATATTCGGGCCGGCCGACAATTGCCCATCGATTCGGTCCCTGGCGGGTGTAGCCGCCCTTGGTGGCGACCACCAGGCCTTTAGGAAATGGCGCCAGGGCCTCGCCAATCAAGCGCTCGCTGACCGCCGGACCGTAGGAGTCGGCGGTGTCGATGAAATTTACGCCCAGTTCCACCGCGCGCTTCAGCACGCGTTTGGCCTCGTCGCGGTCCTTCGGTTCGCCCCAGATGCCCTCGCCGGTAAGCCGCATCGCTCCGAATCCCAGGCGATTTACTTCCAGGTCGCCGCCAATTTTGAATGTCTTTGCCAACGCCATAATTTTTCCTCTCTTACGGAGTGCGTTAGCCGCACTCAATGATGGATGAGGGCGCCGCGACCCGAGATTCCAGCGGCATGTCAAATACCTGCCGGATTTGCGCGACCTACATCACCAGCACCTGTGATCCACCTCGCAGCGTTCCGCGCACAATCACGCGATGGTAGAAGCAAGGAGACATTCATGCGTGGTGATCAGAAAGTGATTGAACAGTTGAACATCGCCCTCAGTGGCGAGCTGACAGCTATCGTGCAGTACATGGTGCAAGCGGAGATTTGCCAGAACTGGGGTTACGGGCGGCTGGCGGGCCTTACCAAGACCCGGGCTATTCAGGAGATGACGCACGCCGAGGCGCTGATCGAGCGCATCGTCTACTTCGACTCGGTTCCGGAGGTCAAAGTGTCGCTATCTCCCACAATCGGCCGCGACGTGCCGCAACAACTCGAGGCCGGCCTCACGGATGAGACCAACGCCATCCGCGAGTACAATCAGGCCTCTGCCATCTGCCGCGAAGCCGGAGACGCCGGCAGCAAAGACTTGTTCGACCGCTTGCTCCACGATGAAGAGCGCCACGCCGATTTTCTGGAAGCGCAGCTGCATTCCATCAAAGAGATGGGCATTGGCCCGTATCTGGCGCAGCAGATGAGCAAGTAATCGATTGTCACTGTGCCGCCGCCTGAACAGACTACGGGGAAAATTCGCCTTTGGGGCGCCTTGTAGCAGGGCACGACTTCAGTCGTGCCGATAAGCCGTTTATTTTTGTCATCCCGAGCGGCCTTCAGGCCGAGAGGGATCTGCTGTTCGGACTTTTTCCGCAGCCTGTGAAGCCGGCTCAAAACGAATCTAAGACGGCGGGGCGCTGGCCTAAAGGCCACCTCTACCACCCGCCAGCTTTCCGGCGCGCAAGGTGTAGCACCCGCTACCGCTTCTTAACCGCGATCACGTTGTCGTCCGGATTACGGTCGATCAGCTTGTCCACCGGATCGATGCCCGCGTTCGCCGGAACCTTATCGACCGTCACCGTGATGGCCGTCTTCTCCTGATCGATCTTGTGCTTTTGCAGATAGAGATACTTTCCGTCGGCATCCAGCACGCCAATATCGATCATATCGTTCATCGGAACAGCATGTTCCTCACCGCGACCGTTGGCGCGGAACTTCTTGGCCTCGACCGTCAAATGCACGTCATACTTACCATCGGGCCGCTGCACGTAATCGGCAGATAGCGCGCGATCGTCATACAGCGTGATGTTCAGGAACATATCGTCGAACAGATACTGATACTCCGGCGGCGTGACTTTGCGGAAGTAGCCTTCCAGATCGAGCGAAGTGGGATATGGCGGACCCTTGAAGGCAAATTCCTTCAGAAACCCGCGAATTGCCTCATTGACCTTGTCTTCGCCGATGTAGTCCTGAAGCGCGTACATCACCATCGCGCCCTTGTTGTAGTGAATGTATCCCTGGTTGGGATCGACCAGGTACAGCGGATACTCTTCGTTGCGCTCCTGCCCGCGACCGCGCAGATACTGGTCCAGTTCAAAGCGCAGGAACTTCTGCATCGATTCCGCTCCGAAGTGGTGCTTCATCACCATCAGCGCGGTGTACTGCGCCATGGTTTCGTCGATCGAAGTCGCGCCCTGGACATAGCCGGAGATTACCTGATGCGCCCACCACTGGTGTCCGGTCTCATGCGCCGTGACGTAGAAGGGCAAGTCGACCGCATCGGGCTTCTTGCTGACCTTGGTGATAAATCCGATCGACTCGGAGAACGGAATGGTGTTAGCGAACGACTCGGCAAAGGTCCCGTAGCCGGGAAATTCGATGATGCGAAGCTGATGGAACTGGAAGGGGCTGAAATTCGTGGTGCAGTAGTCCAAAGTCTCCTTCATGCTTTGCATCATGTCGTCCAGGTTGAACTCGTGTCCAGGCTGGTAATAGATCTCCAGATTGACACCGTTCCAGTGATCGCGGCGCACAGCATAGCGCGCCGATTGGATCGAGTAGATGTCCAGGATGGGCGCGTCCATCTTGTAATGGAAATAGCGCCGGCCGTTTTCCACCCACTCCTTCTGCAGATATCCGGGAGCGATGGCGATCTGATCTTCACTGGTGCTGAGCGTAACGTCCAGATTGATCCAGTCGGCGTCGAAGCTGACGCTGTTGTATTGCCGCGCGGCCAGGTCATCCGGCTTCGCTAAGCCGGCGCACTTTCTCCAATCCATGCTTGTGGCGCGTGCTGTCGTCGGTCAATTCGATCTCAGGCGCATACCCGACGTAGGGAAGATAGCGATCGTTGATGAAGCTCCCGTTGCGCACGATGTCGGTGTTAGGTTGCGAATTTTCGAAGCCCGGATTGTCGTACTGCAATGCAAAATCAAGTTGAATGCGGCCTTTCGGCGGCAATGGCGTTGGAAGCTTGTAAAGATAGAAGCCCAGCGACGGGTCTTCGATCAGCGCAGTCTGCCCGCCCGTGAAGTTGAGGCGGTCGATCTGGATGTGCGGGCACAGGCCGCGGGATAAGATTGACGGGCTGGACGGTCACGGCAATGCGGTCGATATCGTACGTTCGTCCTGTTCTCCAGCCACATCGTGCCGCTGACGCGAAGACCGAGCGCTTTTCCGGGTAGATGTCGATCTCGTCGTCACATCGGTAACGCGCGGTTGCGGCAGCGACCAGTATTGCCGGTACTTCTTTTCGTATTGAGCGCGCCCTTCGTCGATATTGAGCGCCGTGCGATAGGGGTTGAGGACGTGCGTGTTGTAGAAGATGTAACCGCCGACTCCTAGCATCAGCACGACACAAACCGTGGCGCCGGCCATGGTCGCTCGCGAGAACCTTGCGGCAGCAAGGCTCATGCGCACGCGCCAACTGCTCTCCGTGCCTCGCACCCACAGCAGGTTGGTGAGGATTGCCAGCAGCACCGCAGCAACTGCCCAGTACACCCGGAACCAGAAAGCGGCTGCCAGGTAGGGCCCGTAGCCGTTCATGTCGGAGTAAATGACCTGCGGCGTTTGGCCGAAGCGATAGAGATAGTTCTGGAATCCTGCCGGCGGCAGCGCCAGCGTGGCGATGATGTACAGCACCATCACGAAGTGCCCCAGATATTTTTGGTTGACCAGGGTTTGCACGAACATCGCCAGCACGCAGAAGATCCAGAGCTGGGTCAGGCGGTTGAAGAAAAGTTCGCGGAAGTACAGGCCGAGCTCGAAGTGGTAATAGCCTTGCGCGACTTGCACCACCAGTCCGGAGGCCATGATCAGCAGCACCACGATGACCTGCACCAGCATCAGCGCGAACAGCTTGGAGCAGAACAGCACCCAGCGCTGCATGGGCAAAGCGTCGATAACCTGGTTTAGCTGCGCGTCGCGTTCGCGCCACACCAGTTCGCCCGAATAGAAAATGATGATGGCAAAGGCAAAGATGGCAAAGCCGCCGGCCGCCATCAACAGCATCTGATTGGTGACGGGCCAGGTCCTGCTGGCTTGCGGATTGTTGACGCCCGCGGCTGACAGCATGGAGAACAGGAAGCCGGCCAGCATCAGCACCACGAAGAAAACATTCTTCGTGGTCTCGCGTGAATTGAATTGCAGTCAGCGAAAGCAGCTGGCGTAACGACGCCGCTGCGGAAAACGTGGGATGCGCGATAGGCAACGCATCAGCAGGTCGAATTGCGCTCCTTCTCCTCCACCACCTCGCGCCGCTTGCTGGTCTCCGCCGGATAAGCGAAAGCGAATTTCGCGTAAGTAAATCCCAGGAAGATGGCCCCCACGCCCAGCCACAGGGCGCGGTTTGCCAGCAGAATGCCCTGCAATGGGATGAGCTGCGTGTTGCGTTGGAATGGAGTCCAGTAGCGGGTGATGTGGTCGATGGCCGCGCCGCCCAGCGGATCGGCCAGAGCCGCGCGTGTGCTCACCGTCAAGGCCGTACCGGAGAACTGGCCGACCGTAAAATAGCCGATCAGCACCAGCACGCTGGCAACATAGACGGGCAGCATCTTGCGCGACAATGCCGCCAGCGCGAAGAAGATTGCCGTCAGAAACAAAAGGTTCGGCCAAACGTTAATGATGTACGGCTGAAGATACGCCGCGACCATCTGCGGGCCGAGCCGCGTCTTGTCGATCCACGGCATCAGCGTGCCGATCCATGCGCCCAGACCGACGCTGCTGAAGATCAGGACTTGCAGCACGAAGGCTGCCGAGAAACCGTCCGCCGAGGTAATCGAGCTTGGTGATCGGCGCGGTGTAAAAAAAGGCGGTGGAGTTGCTGTCGATGTCCTGATAGGTGGCTTGTCCCGCAATCGCCGCGGTGATGACAATGCCGAAGAAGCTGATGTAGGTGATGATGGAGTTCAGCGCGTACGGCGAATTGACCAGGACCTTGCCGCCGGTGCCGAATTCGACGCTGCCGCCGGGAAATGCGCCGCCCGACAATAAGGTGAACAGGCAGCCCAGACCGCGAATACGACAAAGTAAACGTAGGTCGAGATGCGCCGCAGGCGCTGTTGAAGCTCGAAGAGAAAAATGTTCATCAGCATGGCGTCAGTTGGCCGTGCCCTGGGTAAAGCCGCGGATGGTCGCGAAGTAAAGGTCCTCGAGGTCGGGAACGACCGGCTCGAAGCCCGGCTCCGGGAAGATCATCCTGCAAAACGTGCAGCATCGTTCTGCCCGCGAACAGCCTCATGGAGATGACGCGGAAGCGCTGTTGATAATCCGGCACCTCCGTGCGCGCGATCGCCTTCTTCCACACACGGCCGTTAGCTCTTCGACCAGCGTCGTGGGATCGCCAGCGGCGTGCACACGTCCCTGATGGATGATCGCCATGTTGCGGCACAGGTCGCTTACGTCGGAGACGATGTGGGTCGAGAGAATGACGACGACATTCTCGCCGATGGCGCTCAGCAGATTATGGAAGCGCACGCGCTCCTCGGGGTCGAGGCCGGCAGTCGGCTCGTCGACGATGATGAGCCGGGGATTGCCCAGCAGCGCCTGCGCGATGCCGAAGCGCTGCTTCATGCCGCCGGAGTAGCTGCCCAGCGGCTTGTTGCGATGCTCCCAAAGGTTGGTCTGCCGCAGCAGCGCCTGCACCACCTCGCGCCGCTCCCCGGCATTCTCGATACCCTTGAGCGCGGCGAAATGCGAGAGCAGCGTCTTCCGCCGTGACCTTGGGATACAGGCCGAACTCCTGCGGCAGATAGCCGAGCAGCTTGCGGACTTCGTCCTTCTGGCGCAGCACGTCGATGCCGTCCAGCCGCGCGCTGCCGCTGTCGGCTTCCTGCAGTGTGGCCAGCGTGCGCATCAGCGTCGACTTGCCGGCTCCGTTGGGGCCGAGTAGTCCAAACATGCCTTGAGGGATGGACAGCGAGACGTCCTGCAACGCCTGCGTTCCGTTGGGATAGCGCTTGGAGAGGTTTTCGATTTGTAGTTGCATCAGCCTGCCTGTCAATAACTAATACGAAAGTTACGAGAAAGAGGTTCCCGTCATTCTACGGCGTTATTAGCTGGCCGGGAGCCTTCGCCGGGATCGCAAGGGGCGATCCGAAAGCAGAATTGGCCGTAACACCACGGATCGTGCTCACGTCGACGGTTTTCTATACTTGGTTCTTCGGCGACGGAAAAACGAAGCGGAGCGATTTTCGGAAAACCGCCCCGCGATCGTTAATCAACGTGTCGTGCAATCGTCGGGGAAGAGGGCGTCTACTGCGGAGTGAATTGAAAATCATGCCGCAGCCCTTTGAATGCAGCCATAGGGCCGCCCCCGACCGTGCTGTAAAAGTTCCCTTCGGGATCCTGGGTCAACCCAGCGTAAGGCACCCCTCCGTTCAACCCGCCTTCGAAGTTGTACACGTCGGTGAAGGTCCCGTCCGGTAGTAATTTTGAAAATCGTGCCTTGATCGTGGGTACCTCCGCCGGCCGTGGTGCCCCACAGGATACCGTGGGCGCCCCACATAAGCTCATTCGGGACCGCGCCCTCGGTGCCGTGGAAGGTGTGCAGTATGGTCTCCTGCCCGCTGGGGGTCACTTTGAAGAGTATGCCGCAGCCAAAAGCGGGGCAGGCTGAGGCGTCGCCTCCCTCTGCGTGCCGCCGTACATGTTGCCCTGCGCGTCCAGCACCACCGATCCTGGAAAGTAGCCGTCGGGCGCGCAGGCGAAGTTGTGGAGCACGGTGTAACCCGTGCCGATGTTCTCATCTTGAAGACAACGCCGCAATTGTCTGTGCCGCCTTGACCGGCGGTGCCATAGAGGTTCCCCGGCCGTCGGAGGCAACGTTCCCTTGCGGGAACGCCCCATCGCCAAACTCGAAACTATGCACCACAACGTCGGCGCCAATTCCGGCGTTAGACAAGTGCGAAAACGGCGCCGAAGTTGTCGCCGCCACCATTAAAAGTCGTGCCGTAGATTATCCCGTGGTCGCATCTCGGTGAGGCTAAACTGCGGGCCCAGGCCGTCGTTATTGGAAGAAGGAAAGGTGTGCCGCACCGTAAACCCTCCTGACGGAGTTACCTGGAACACATGTGCCGTTATCACGCAGACCACCTATCGAGGCCACGCCGTACAGATTGCCGGCTGGATCCGGGATCAGGGAGCCCCAGGTTGCGTTGGGCCACCCATCTGCGCCGCCGGTAAAGGTGTGCAAAACGGAGAGCTGGCCGCTGGGAGTCAGCTTGTAGACCGTTCCACAGCCATAGTCGTTACAATCGTTACGGTTGCCCGCCGTGTTGGTTATGCCGTAGAGGTTTCCGGAAGAATCACGGTAAACGCCGGCGTTCGGGAAGCCGCCGTCGGTTCCACCTTGGAAGGTATATAGGATGGTGTAGGTCTGCGCTGCCGCCGTCTGCGCAACAAATGTCAACAACAATAAGGCCGCAAGGGCTGCGATGACGGCGCGGCCGAAACGCGACGCTTCGCTGCTCGACTGCTCTCGAGTAACCATTCTGATCTCCTTACCGCAATTGCAGATTAGGTGGGACCTTGGGATTGGGGCTGAATGGCGTGCCCAGTCCCGCCTGCACTTTATACGACCGAAGAAGAGAAGACAAAGGACAAGGAGCGCCGACACAAAACTTTTACAACTTGCGATGTCCACGATGGGACAAGTGGTGAGGGAAGCGCCGCGGCGTTGAAAATGCCGCTGACTCAAGAAAGTGGCTAGCCGGTACTGGTAGCATTTACAAAACTTATGTTTTCTTAACACAGGCCCGTATCCCATATGTTTAGTTAGTAATAGGTGCAAATGCGTAGCTTGGTACATCGAAGATCCTGGGTGCGACTGCCCTCGCGCTCGTTCTTGCCGTGTTGTTGATTGCGGTCTCGCATGTTTCCTTGGCGCAGCAAGCTGATAGCGCGCAGCAGGCGGGTGCCCCGAAGAAAGCGCGGGTAGTCGGAGTCGTCAAGTCGGTCAGCGGCAATACCGTGACGTTGACGACCGATGCCGGCTCCGAGATCAACCTCACCATCCAGCCAACAACCCGATTGATGCGAATGGCTCCGGGTCAGACCGACCTGAAGACCGCGACCGCGATCCAGTTAAGCGACGTGCAGGTTGGCGACCGTATGTTGGCGGGCGGGACGGCTTCCGACGACGGTAAGTCGGTGACCGGAACATCCGCAGTGATCATGAAGAAGTCCGACGTTGCGGAGAAACAGCAGCATGACCGCGAGGAGTGGCAGAAACACGGTACCGGCGGAGTAGTGAAGCGGTCGATGCCGGCAGCGGAACCATCACACTTTCAACCGGCACACTGGGCGCACCGAGCACGCTTGGCGGTGAAGGTCTCAAAGGATACGATCATCCGCCGCTACGCTGCCCGATTCGGTGAAGTTTGACGATGCCAAGCCGGGCACGCTTGACCAGATCAAGCCCGGCGATCAGCTTCGCGCGCGTGGCGCCAAGAGCGACGACGGCAAAGAGATGGCTGCGGCGGAGATTGTCTCCGGAACGTTCCGCAGCATCGCCGCCGCGGTGATTTCCACGGACGCCGCGAACAACACCATCACCGTAACCGATCTGGCGAACAAGCGGCCGGTGACGCTGAAGATTGCGCCTGACTCGCAGATGCACCAATTGCCCGCGATGTTCGCGCAGCGCATCGCCATGCGCCTCAAGGGCGGAACGCCCGCTGGCGCAGGAGGAACATCAGCAGCCGGAGGAACTCCGGCACGAGCGCAAGGCGGGGAAGCGCGGCCTGGTGGCGATGCTGCGCCCGGTGGAACGCGGCAGGGTGGACCGCCAGACTTTCAGCAGATGCTAAATCGCATGCCCGCCGTGACTTTGAGCCAGTTACAAAAGGGCGACGCGCTGATGATCGTGGCTACCGAAGGCGCGGCTGATTCGCCGTCGCAAGTGATTATTCTGCTCAGCGGGGTCGAGCCGATTCTCACTGCCGCCTCTCCCGCCGCGGCCAGCACCATTCTGTCGCCCTGGAATCTCTCCGCCAGCGCAAATGCGGGAACGGGAGACACCCCGTAGAGGAATACATTCAGCAACGATACCGTTCTGTTTTCATAAAGGTCTAAATACTCCAAATGCGTTTGTGTGCCATCGTCCTCTTGTTCATCTTCATGTCTGCGCTCTTCGATCGTCCGCGCAGACTTCCGCAGCGGAACGCTGCGCGGCAAGATCACCGATCCTTCTGGCGCTGTGGTTCCGCAGGCGACAGTCACAGCCACCGGCGCAGATGGCAAGACCGTGACGCGTTCAGAGCAATCACGACGGAGTCTACGAAATCAGGGGACTCGCACCGGGCGCCTATACGGTAACCGCCGTCGCCAAAGGTTTTGCTTTGGATACGGAAGCGGACGTCCAAATTAATCCCGGACAGATCCAGGCCTTCGACATCCAGCTGCAGATCGCGGTCGAGCAGCAACACGTCGAGGTGCAGGAAGAATCGCCGACGGTCGGCCGTGAGTCCGGAAAACAGCGCGGGGACGATCGTGCTGAAGGGCAAGGATCTCGACGCGCTCTCCGACGATCCCGATGAGCTGCAATCGGAGTTGGAAGCGCTGGCTGGCCCTTCTGCTGGCCCTAACGGCGGCCAGATTTACGTTGACGGTTTTACCGCCGGGCAGCTTCCGCCGAAGTCGGCCATCCGCGAAATTCGCATCAACCAGAATCCCTTCTCCGCCGAGTACGACAAGCTCGGCTATGGAAGAATCGAGATCCTCACTAAGCCGGGAACCGACAAGTTTCATGGCCAACTCTTGGTGAACGGCAACTCCTCGGCGTTCAATTCGCTGAATCCGTTTATTACTTCCACGCCTGGTTATTACTCGGAAATCTTCAACGGCAATGTCAGCGGCCCCATCGACAAGAACGCGTCATTCTTCTTCACCGTGCAGCAGCGCGATATCGACAATGTCAGCGTTATCGCGGCGCACGGTGCTGGGACCCGGCAACATCGCCACGCCTTACAGCGCCGCAGTGCCCAGTCCATCGAAGCGGCTCAATATCAGCCCCCGAGTTGATTTCCAACTAAGCCCGAGAAACACGCTGACGATCCGCTATCAGTACTCGCAAAATACGCAGGACAACGGAGGGATCGGAGGCATTCTCGCTGGCTTCGACGGGCTACAACTCCAATAGCACGGAAAATACGGTGCAGATCACCGACACCCAGATCATCAGCCCAACTATCGTGAATGAGACGCGCTTCCAGTACATCCGCGACAGCGACAATCAGATTCCTCTGAGTTTGGATCCTACTCTAGTGGTGCAGGGAGCCTTTACCGGCGGCGGAAGCTCATCCGGCACCACGGCCAGCAATCAGGACCACTACGAATTACAGAATTTCACCTCCATTGCGCACGGTAAGCACTTCATCAAGTTTGGCGGAAGGCTGCGCGGGACGCTGTTCTCCAGCAACGAGAACTCGGGCTTCAACGGGGCGTACAACTTCTCCTCACTGAATGCCTACCAGATCACGGTTAACGGACTGGAGCAGGGCTTGACCCCGGCAGAGATTCGCGCGCTGGGCGGCGGCGCCAGTCAATTCACGCTGGTGGCGGGACAACCGCTTTCCGACGTCTCGATGGTCGACGTGGGGCTTTATGCGCAGGACGAGTGGAAGATCCGTCCCAACGTCACTCTCAGCTACGGTCTGCGCTATGAGACCCAGACCGGCATCCCGTATGAAGGCAACTGGGCGCCGCGGGTAAGCCTGGCGTGGGGCCTGGGACACAGCAAGACCGCGCCGAAGACCGTGCTGCGCGGCGGCTACGGAATCTTCTACGATCGCTTCTCCTACGATTACATCCTTCAGGCCGAACGCTACAACGGCATCACGCAGCAGCAATATGTCGTCGCCAATCCCAACTTCTATCCGCTGATTCCCACGCCGGCGCAGCTCGCGACCCTGGCCACCAACTCGCCAACAACGTATCAGGTGCAGAACAACCTGCACGTGCCTTACACCATGGAAGCGGCTTTCAGCGTGGAGCGGCAAGTCACCAAGAACGCCACGGTCTCGGTCACCTATCTGAACTCGCGCGGCATTCACCAGCTGTTCTTGCGCAATGCCAACGCGCCTTTGCCGGGGACGTATCCCAGCCAGCGGCGTCACCCCACTCGGCAACAACGACAACATCTACCAGTACAACTCCGGCGGAGTCTTCGAGCAAAACCAGCTCATCACCAACGTGCGATACAGTCTTGGCAACAAAGTTTCGCTCTTTGGTTTTTACGCGCTGGGCTTTGCCAACAGCGACCTCGGCTCGGGCGGGCCAATCTCGATTTCCTCGGGAAGCGGCGGTGGAGGCGGTTTTGGCGGCGCTTTCGGAGGCGGTACCACCAACCCGCAATTCATTTCAAACTCCTACGATCCGATGCAGGACTGGGGGCGCGCCGCATTCGACGTGCGCAACCGCGTCTTTGTTGGCGGGACAATTTCTCTGCCATATGCGTTTCGTTTGAGCCCGTTCATTATTGCGGACTCGGGTACGCCATTTAACATCATCGTAGGACAGGACCTCAACGGGGACTCGATTTTCAACGACCGCCCCGCACTTGCCTCCACGCCGGGGCCGGGCGGCAAAGTCTACGTGACGCCCTACGGCACATTCAACACAGTGCCGCTTCCCGGCCAAACCATCGCGCCCATTAACTATGGCGCTGGGCCGGCCCTCTTCACCCTCAATTTACGGCTGAGCAAGACCTTCGGACTGGGACCGAAGCTGGAAAAGGGCGCTTCAGGCGGTCCGTCGGGCGGCCCAGGCGGCGGCGGTGGTCGCGGCGGCGGCGGTGGCGGACTGGGAGGCCGCGGCTTGGCAGGCGGCGGTGGCAGTCCCTTCACTTTCGGCAACGAAACCAATCACAAATACAACTTGACCTTCAGCGTCAGTGCGCGCAACTTGCTGAACAACGTGAATTACGCTACGCCCATCGGGGTTTTGGGGTCGCAGTATTTCGGTATGTCGAACGCCCTGGCTCCTGCGCCATTTTCGTCCGGCTCCGCCAATCGGCGGATCGACCTCCAGATGCTGTTCTCGTTCTGATGGTTTCGCTAACGCTTCAGGGTTACTTCTTGTCTTCCATCAGCCGCACGACGATACGGTCAATCGTATCGAGCGCTTTCTTGGTGGGCATGTTGTTGTTGTTCGTCATCACCGAGAACGCGACGTGGTCGCCCGACTGCGTGGTGCCATAACCTGCCAGGGAATACACGTGAGTCAGCGAACCGGTCTTGGCATGGACTGCTACCGCGGCGGCGGTATTGCGGAAACGATCGGCAAGCGAGCCGTCAATGGCGGCAATGGGGAGTGTGTCGTTATACGCCTGTCCCCAGGATTGGCGCCGGCAGTATTGCAACAACGTCACAACGGCTTGCGGCGTCACCAGATCCTCGCGCGACAATCCCGAGCCATCGTAAAAAACAAACTGGTCGGCTTGGACGCCGGCGTTCACCAGAAAGCCGCGCATCACCTCCAGTCCAGCCTTCGATCGATCCGGACGTGCCTTTTTCCTTGCCCAACAGTCGCAGCATCAATTCAGCGTGGAGATTCTGACTGACCTTGTTAATCACTCGCAGGTCCTGCGTGACGGGTTGCGACTGATAGCTGGCTAATACCAAGGGAGAGAGATTCGGCGGACGCGTCGCATCGCCGCCTCCCGATGCCATGGATGTCACACTGAAGGTCTGGGTCGATGCCAACTCCGTATGATGAGTGCGCGCGCGCCCGTAGATGGTCACGCCGCGCTCCTCCAGCAACTGCCGAAACAGCCGCGCGCTGAAATCGGCGGGATCGTCGATGGCCAGCGCCTCGCCGAAACCGGGATCGTCCTGCGGGATGTTGCCCCAGAAGGTGAGCTGATTGGAACCGGGTTCGCGGTTGATGGAAACCGTGCGCGGCCCGCTTCCCGGCGGCGTCGTCATCACGCGGTTGTCGATCTTGTAATACTCCGGAAACGGCGCGATGCTGAGGAACGCGCGCTCGCCGGGCCGGTCGGCCGGCATGATATTTACGAAGATGACGTTGTCATTGATGGTGAGCGCCGACACCGGAGCGCCCCACTCGCGCGCCAGGTCATCCTGCGACCAGCCCTCGTCATAACGCTCCCAGACGAAATAGGAATCGTCGGCCACCACATCGCCGTCCACGTACTTCAAGCCATGCTGCACCAGTTGGTCAGCTAGGTCCTGCAGCACCTGAATGGGCGGAGCCTTGCGTTCGGTGTGCATGTTGTAAGGCAAGGCGCGACCGGAGAGATTGGGATCGCCGCGCCCCACCAGCACCAGATCGGAGTTCAAGCGGCCGTACTTGTCCAGCGAGCCCAGGGTTTCCACCGTGGTCTTGAAGCGGTAGTCAGGACCGATCAGGCCGAAAACTGCGGCGGTGGTGAAAAGCTTGGCGTTCGATGCGGGGGTAAACAGCTTGTCGTGGTTCAGCGCGAAGATTGTCTTGCCGCTGTCGAGCGAGACGGCATAGATCCCCCAGAAACCGCGCGCGCTATCAGGATCATCGAGGATTGCCCGAATGTCATGAGCCAGTTTTCCGGCAGCCGACTCCTTCTGGTTGTTGCCGGCAAACACCGGAGTGAGCAACCCAGCTCCCACGATCAGCGTGACGAAATAACGAACCCGGAACATAAAACTACTCTCCCGATAATAGCATCGACAGGCAAGCCATTAAGTTGAGTTTGACGCCATCGTTCCGCGCACCGCCCGCCTGGCGATGGTCGCGCTTTCGCTGCGGTTACAATCGCGGAATGCGACCTCGCTACCGCTGGCAACTGCGCTCCCGCTCCATCGAACTGGGCGAGCGGACTCTTATCATGGGAATCGTCAATGTGACTCCCGACTCGTTCTATGACGGAGGGAGATGCCTAGCCCCGGAGAAAGCCGTGGAGCACGCCCTGCGCCTGCTGGATGAAGGCGCCGACATTCTCGACATTGGCGGAGAATCGACCCGGCCGGGGGCTCATGTCGGCGGCGAAGAGACACTTGCAGATGGCGCGGCCAAGCTCATCGTGGGCGCGGAAGAAGAGATGCGACGGGTGATGCCGGTGCTGGAAGGCGTTCTACGAGTCCGTCCGCACGCGGTCATCTCGATTGACACCTACAAGGCAGCAGTTGCCCGGGCGGTCGTCGCCGCAGGCGCGGGGATTGTCAACGATGTCAGCGCCTTGCAGTGGGATCCGCAGATGGCGTCGACCTGTGCTGAACTGGGATGCGGCGTAGTGCTGATGCACACTCGCGGCAAGCCCAGGCAGTGGCGGAGCTTGCCCAGCGAACCCAACCTGGCTTCGCTGGTGGAACATGAGTTGGCGAATCGTGCGAACGTTGCCATGAAGCGTGGCATCCAACGCGACCACATTGTAGTTGATCCCGGCTTCGGTTTCGGCAAGAACTTCGAGGAAAACTACCTCCTGCTGGCCCATCTTGGCCAGTTGCGGGCCCTGGGTTTTCCGTTGTTGGCCGGGACCTCGCGCAAGTCCTTCATTGGTCGTACCATAGGTCGGCGATTTGGGCATGACGCGCCGCCTTCAGCTCGGCTGTACGGGTCACTTGCCGCGATGGTGGCCAGCATTCTGCGCGGGGCTCACATCGTCCGCGTCCATGACGCAAAACCGGCGGTGGAAGCGGCAGCGATAGCTGACGAAGTGCTGACAGCGAGCCAGGTGCTTGATCCATCACCACTGCCCGGTATGGAGCCACCGAAGCTTCACTGAGGCGCATTCGAAACCCTTCACTACTTTGTACACTTTTGATAAGCCTGCTCGCCGGCCTGCGCGGTTACTATGAGATTCCAAAGTAACATTACATGATGTTACTTTCGTGCATTCAGCAGGTACTTTCCGGTGCACTTTGGTGCGTGGACAGGGGATACTCTCACCAACTCCCATTGCACGCCAATTATTAGGAGTAATCGGCGGGCTGCCTTCAAATGAGCCCCGCCGCAGGCCTGCGTCAGGAGCGAGGAGATTCGAAGATGACATCCGGATGTGCCATTTTTCCCTGGAAATGTGCAACCGCACCTAACTGGCAGCGCCTGAAGCTCTGCTTGGCGCTCTCGGTCCTTGGGATATTGCTTGCGACGCCATTGTCAGCCACCGTTAACTCCGGTGAGATCATTCAGAACTCGGTCTCGGCGACTATTGGCACCACCTACGACCCTGTGAATGGGGTTTCGGTTACCTTCCAATGGCAGACCGTCCACCCGGGAAACTCGATTGTAGTCATAGAAAACGACCTCGATTACCAGGGCAACGATAATTCCTCGTCCAGGCAAATCGTTCAGAACGACTACGTGTACAACCATGTCGTGGTCGTGGATCATTTCCCGGCGTACAGCATTAACCCGACTTGGGGTTATTATGTCGCAAGCCAAGTGAACTATGGACGCTGTAATAACGCAAAGCAAGCCGTCTGCCCCGTGTGGGCAACCTATCCTGGACCGCCGGTTCCCGGTTGCAATCAATCCTCCCCTCCTTATTGTTATCTTCCCTTGCCTGCCCCGCCTTTAGCCTACCCGACTTCTCCGACCAATCCCTCCGGCACGCTTGTCTTCAGCATGTGGCCAGTTGGAGGCCAGAACGTTTATCAGGGCGACCCCACGCAATCGCCGGCTTGCAGTCCTACTTCGAAGAGTTCGCGTGAGTGCAATGATCTTTACGTTGCAACGCAGACGAATTTACTGAGCGGCTCGTCGCAGGCCATCGTCCTCATGCAAAGTCCTCAGATTACAAACTTGGATACAGGCCAGATTGTTACCGACAACAGCATCACGGCCCAGTTTCTTTGCGACCTCGACGCTCCTTCTAACCCTCCTCCTTCAGGATGGGACGGAGACTATAACTCTAGTAACGAAGCCTGTTCCAATGGAGCGGTTTACACTACCAACACGACCGTGCGACTCAGAGTGAACTCCCAGGCCGTGCCCGGACATTATCAGTTCATGGCCAGCTTCCAGGGACAGCTGAACGGGCAAAACTCCGGCAGTGCAACGCAGATGACCTACAATTTCACCGTGCTGCCGACCGCGTCTTTTACGCCAACCCCACCCACTACCTTTCCCACTATTGCGGGTATCACTACCTGGCAAAGCAACATGATTAACTGGAGCGCTCCGGCGGGCACAGACAACGCGGATTTCTGGTGTACCAATGTTACCGATACGGACCCATGGTGGAGCCTCGACAATGGCAACTTCTCCGGATGGATGGACGTTCCGGCCGGCATTTATTTTGAAGCATGGAACTATGACGGCGGAAGGGTATACCAACAGGCAATGGACTATGACAATGAATATTACAACGATCCGAGCCACAACACAGAGTGGCATCGCTGCTCCCAGTTGGCGATGGAGCCGTATAAAGACACCGTAATCGGGACTAATGGTGGAATGGTGCAGGAGCCCAATCAATTCGCCTTTGGTCTGGCAATGAACTATATGCGTACCGGGGACCCTACATACCAGGACGCCGTCAATCTCTTGGCCTTCAACCCCGCATACTACTATTGGTTTAGTGGCAGCGTTTACGCCGAAAGCGTTCGGGTGAGCGCCTACATGATGGATGACCGTCTGGCCAACGAAATTATTGGCGCGCAGCGGGACACAGCGTTTACGCTGCGCGCGGTTGATGTCATGCTGGGTTATCTCGACCAGAGCTACAACCTTAGTCTCAGCAATCCGAACCAGCAGGAATACAATATCCACCCATTTATGGTCGGTCTTGCGATGGAGGCTCTGATCACCTACTACGAACTTGATCTGGCTGAAGGGAATACGCCAGATGCCAGGATCCCGCTGGAGATCAGGAAGGTTCTAGACTGGTGGCAGGCTACTCAATATGTTTCCAGCCAACATACCTTGGCCTACGGCGCCTATGATGTTCCGCCGAGGGATCCACAGCTGGTCCCGGGCACCCTGTACTCGGCGACAGAGCTGAATGACTTGGTGGCTACTGCCTATGCGTGGTACTGGTACAAAACCAATAACACTACTTACTTGAACGAAGGCGATGACCTTTTCTCCCATGTATGGAAGAGCGCCGGCGGTCAAACCCTCGGAGGGAATGGCGGCTGGACCTGGTCGGTCAAAGAATACAACCAGGTCTATAAGTGGAGCTTTGACTATGTGCGGTGGAGATCAGGCGCAAACCCGGATGGTTCGCAGCCGCCCGTGGAAACCGTGCTGGCATCTCAGAATCCTTATAGTGGACCATTGACTGACTACACCACGCCAGTACAGTTCTTCTGGACACCAGCCCAGAATGGCCAGGTGGCAGCCATTGATCCAAAGCTCTCCGATTCTCCTAACACGGTAACTGTCACCGCTACGACGGCTACAATTTCCCTGAACGTTTTTAAGCCAAATACCACGATGCAGGTCTGGTATGGGACCGCAGCTCCTCCCAACTGCAATAGCGAGGATCCGGCACCGCCTTACTGCATGCAACCGTTCCCCGACTTCGGTTTCCTCCAGATGCTAAATGCCAGTTACCCCTATCAATCCACGATCACGACGGCAGTGCCGGACCCAATAGCACTGAGTCAGGGAATACCAAATATCTACGACGAAACCCTAACGATTACGGGGCTGTCGCCGAACACTACGTACCACTTGCGCCCTTTGACAACTGATTCCCTAAATAATATGGCAGCATACAGCGACGAAACGTTCACCACTTTGGGACAGTAGTCGGGCTAGTTAGTCGGATTGGATGGATCTATGGCCGAGGCAGCATGGATCCATCCAGCCTCAAACCAAACCATTTATTTGCACCGGATTGCTTCGGGAATCCTACGCAGATATCCGCTCGCTCGCTTGCCTAGCCGTTATTCCGGCGCCACGTCCAAAACAATACTCTTTCTCCTGGGTATCAAGGCTGCGAGCCCAGTTAACCACGCTGCGAACTCTTCCTCGCCGAGTCCGTACTGATCAAGCAAGCGGGGCAGGCGAAACGGGTCGCCGCCATGTGTCGCCAAGCCGTGGATGCAGGTGGTCGCCGATTGAACTCCCGCCTCTTTCAGCCAGGGGATGAAGTCGTCACGAACCGCGCCACTCGGATAGCAGAAATGCACTGCCGCAGTTGGCGATCCAGTCATCTCTGCGATGAGGGTGCGATTTTGCTCGATTTCGCCGATAAATCGAAGACGATCCAGCGGGGTGCGGTGCCGGTGGGTGTGTAGCTGGAAGTCGATTCCTGCTCGGGCCATCGCGGCCACTTCCTCCGGGTTCATAAGTTGGAAGAGGCGCTCCCGGCAAAAGGTGGAATAGTCGAAGGCTATAGTCTCGGCAAACGTCGCGGCCAGATCGTCCTTCTGTTTTCCGGAAAGATTTTGTTGCTTGGCATACTCGTCGAGCTTCCAGAGGAACGAAGTTCGGTTCGGTTCAGCCCGTAAGTCAAGCTGCTGCGGCAAACAGGGAAAGGCACGGTTCTCGACGACCCTCGATTGCATCTTCCACATCATGTGTGAGAGGGCAAAACGGAACAAGGGGCGGTTAAAGAGGGAGTAATAGGTTGTGAGATAAACGGTTGCTGGGAAGCCATGCTTTTGCAGGATTGGGAAAGCGCAGAGAGGGAAGTCAGCCCATCCGTCGTCGAACGTGATGGCCACGCTACTGGCAGGGAGTTGCCCCGTCTGCAAAAGCTGCAAAGCTGTTGACAGATCGAGCACGTTGCATCCCGATTGCGCCAGGAGGTCCATGCGGCGCTCGAATATTGCAGGCGGCATGAACATCTCAGGATGCGACCCATGTTCTTCGCCCATGGAGATGCCGTGATAGCAAAGGATCAGCAGGCGCTCTCGGCGCCACTTACTGCGTGCGATGACCCGTGTCAGTCCCAGGCCGTTGGTCGCCAGCAGTGCCCGTTTGATTCGCCGCAGTCCGTTCATAGACACGCACGGTTCCCGGAAGTAGATGATTGCTCCAGAAGCAAAGGCCTCGACAAGCGCTATGATTGTCGAACCACTCAGGCTGGATTCTGCGCCACTATGACTGTCGTGGTTCCGAATCGCACCTTCCGAATAATACTATTCTGATACTTAAAGCCGGTTGTTTCCAGCGCACGCCGGCAAGCCCGATTGCTGGCCGGAACGGCGATATAGACGAACTCAACATTTCCGGCCGACGCCGCGTCATTCAAGATATGTTGAAGAGCACGCGAACAGAGACCCTGCCCTCGATATGAGGGATGGGTCCATATCTGCTCTAACAAGGCCGAGTTCGGGGGATATTCATAGGTATGTCGTACCTCAGTAGTTAGTGACTGGCCGGTGCGAGTTGTAAGCCAGGCATAGACGACCAGCACATCGCCTTGGACGATGGAGTAGGAGTGCATTCCGCGCTCAATGTTCGATATAGCGTTACCAAGGAAGTCGCGTTTGGACAGGCTGCTCTTGTCAACCTGCTCGTAAGCTAGTAAGTCTTGCAAACTATCTCGCCGGATGGTGTCGCTGGTGTGTGGAGCGGCGTTCGTCTCCGCGCGATAAAATCGAAGCTCGGTCGAGCTCCAGATGCGGTCCTTAATTGATCTGAATAGGGAACCCAATGAGGAAATTGGATGGCGTGCATAAGACCGCAAAGGCGAGAGCTTTTCTTTATTCAGATGAAGGATGTTGCCTGCTCTTTTTGCCGCAGACCGGGTAGTTGACGCAAAGCGATGCCGGGCCCAGGCTTTGCTACTTAGAAAGATAGACAACAGATAAGCTTCGTCATAGCGGGTGGCCCGGTCCTCTTTGTATGCGTCGCCTCCCGGAGTGAGGTCTAAGTTGGAATATCCTTCCTCGTGAAGCAATAGCCCCAAGTGCAAAATGTGTAGCTTGCCTGGGGAATGTGCGGCTAGAAACGGAGAGTGCGCCACTATCCCCAACATTACTTCGCTCTTGTTGCGGAGGCCAATATGAGCAGCAACTAATCGCTGTCCTATGGTCATTATGGTGACATGGAGCAGTCCGTCCTGGGCCATCAGGGCGCTGTAGAAGGCGCGCTTTCTGGGGTCCTCACGGAAGGGACAGGTACCGTGGACAGCGCCAGTCCGAAAGTCACAAAAGTCTATAAGTTGGTCGTAGTAAGCATCAAGTTCGTCAGGCGTATGCAGCTCCAGGAACCTGAGCGGGCTGTCGGCCTGAAGTTTTTCCAGCCTGCGCCGGTTCTTCTTTTTATTGAGGGAGTCGCGGACTGCTTCTATATTGTCGACGGTAAGGAGCGGCCGTTGTACGGCGCGAATCATGCTTCTGCGGTTCCAGCCAGCCTGCAACCATTCCAAGGGTGTACCCGGCGGGAGGTAGGTGAAAGTCAAAGAGGAAAATCCAAGTTCCTGCAGACGGTTGAGGGCATCGACGATGAACGTCTGCTCACCCGGTAACGCCAGCCAAACGTTGTACTCGGCCTGGTGTGCTCCGGCGAAGGTGAGTTCGCCGTTCGAGCGTTCGGTAGCCAGAGCCATCAGTCCGTCCATCTCTCCGCTGGGAGCGTAGCGAACCACGACCAGGGGCCGATAGACGTCCCGGTAGCATTGATACCAGGTGCAGGCGAACTCTGGTGTCTGGAGCGCCGTGCCCCATGGACATTGGTGGGCTAAGGTTCTCCACTGTGATTGGAATTCAGGTGTCGCGACGACCTGGAGGGCCTCTGAGTCGGAGTAGACCAGCAAGGTTGCGGCTTGGCAGGAGGCGACTGGCTGACTCGTCATAACATCGTGAAGAAACTCGACATTGCGGAAAAGCAAAGCTATGGTTGGCGAGAAGCTTGTCGGCCTACGGTGCCGGAGCTGCCAGCCATGACAAATTAAGCCTAAACTGTGTTCGTTTCGCGCGCGCCGCCGCCGACTTTTCCGAGTCTAGCAGATTCTTGCATGTGTCTCGGAAGGCGAGAGCCGGGTCGAACCCAGTCCGGCAATTCCGATGTAGTGCCAATGGCCTTCGCCTTGACACTGACCTGAAGGGAATTTATGCTTGTAGTTCGCCTTAAAGCGATCCCGCCCGTCTGTACCTGCCAGCGTTTCCCGTCAGGAGCTTGGCCTGCCAAAACGGGGTTTGCCCCGTGGCGGTTCTGCGCGGGACGAAACGGCTGAGATCTATTTTCAGCCGCTGTGCATTGCGGGCGGTTTCGTGTGCGGGCTAAGGCGGGTGCTGCTATGCTGATTCGGGTTCGGGAGTTGGAACTCCGTAAGCTGGAGTTTGACGAAAACTATCAGCCTGGGGCCATCGAGTTTGGGCCGGACTTTCGCCAGGTTGGGGTGTTGCACAGCGATGGCCGAGCCGAGTTGATCGTGGAGCATCGCGGCCATCATCAGGATGTCGAAGATATCCGACTGGTGGGCAAGGTGGAGGCGCATCTGGAGTTCAGTTGCGCGCGCTGTCTGGAGCCCGTAGTCGATGATGTGAATAAGGCTTTCGACCTGATCTACCGTCCCCTAGGGGTGGATCGTCGCGCTGACGAGGTTGCCATCAGCGAGGCGGAGACCGAAATCGGCTATTATCAAGGCGAAGGCCTGCTGTTGGAAGATGCTTTGCGGGAGCAGGTGCTGCTGGCCACGCCGGTGAGGGCCTTGTGCCGCGAAGATTGTAAAGGGTTGTGTCCGCAGTGCGGCCGCAACCTGAATGTCGAGCCATGTCACTGTGAACAGCATCTGAGCGATCCCCGCTGGGATGCGCTCAGCGAGATCAAGAAGAAGCTGCAAAGCTAAAGTTTTAGGTCGCCGCCTGCCGGCGGTCTGGTAGAGAGGTTATTATGCCTAATCCGAAACGGCGCCATTCTCAGGCGCGCACATCCAAGCGCCGGGCCCACGATCATCTGACGGCGCCGGGTTTGTCCGAGTGTCCCAACTGCCACGAACGCAAATTGCCGCATCGGGCGTGTGCTAAGTGCGGCTACTATAAGGGCCGCGAGGTGATCGAGGTCGAGGAATCCACCAGCTAGGATTTTCACCACAGAGGCACTGAGGACACAGAGAAAAAATTGGGGAACGGCCCCGTGTCTCCCGTGGAGATTTGGTCGCGTCTCGGCCAGGAGTCTGAACCGTCGGTAAGCCCGGGTTTCCGTAGCCTCGGAAAGTTGCAACTACCAGGCAAGCATGCCCACCATCATTGCTGTTGACGCCATGGGTGCCGATCGAGCGCCCAAACCCGAAGTAGAGGGCGCCATTCTTGCCACGCGCCACTATGACGTGGAAGTGGTGCTGGTCGGCAAAGAGGAAGTCATCCGCGCCGAGCTGGATCTCCACCGTTTCTGGCGGCGGCTGCCCATCAGCATCGTCAGCGCGCGCGAAGTGATTGGTATGCAGGAGAAGGCCGCGCACGCCGTGCGCAGCAAGCGCGACTCCTCGCTGCGGGTTGGTCTACGGCTGGTGCGCGACGGCAAAGCTGACGGCTTTGTCACCGCCGGCAACACCGGGGCTGCCATGGCCACCGCCAAGATGGTGTTGGGTGCGATTCCCGGCGTCGATCGTCCGGCCCTGGCTGCGGTTTTTCCCACCGCGCAAGGCACGGCGACAATTCTCATCGACGTGGGCGCCAACGTCGACTCCAAACCGCAAAACCTCCAGCAGTTCGCCATCATGGGCGACATTTATTTTAGCTCGATTTTTTCCGGACGCTTCCCCAGCGCTGAGCATCCCCGGGTTGGTTTGCTCTCCATCGGCGAAGAAGAGAGCAAAGGCAACGACCTTACGCGCGAAGCCTACAAGCTGATCAAAGAGCTGCCCATGAATTTCGTCGGCAATGTCGAGGGCCGCGATCTGTACAACGGCAAGGCCGACGTGCTGGTGTGCGATGGTTTCGTAGGCAATGTGGCGCTGAAGATTTCCGAGGGCATGGTGGAGACGGTGCGGTTCCTGTTGAAGCAGTCCTTACAGGCGACCATCACCAGCCAGGTAGGATTTCTGCTGTCGCGCAAGGCTTTCGCGGATTTCAAGAAGCGCCTCGACTACTCCGAATACGGTGGCGCGCCGCTGCTGGGGATCAAAGGCGTCTGCATCGTGAGCCACGGCTCGTCGAACTCCAACGCCATCAAGAATGCGATCCGCGTGGCGATGGAATACGCCAACAGCAAACTGAATCACAGGATCGAAGAGCGCATCGCCGCGGCCAGCCGAAACCTGAATCACCACCCAACCGAATCCGCCAACGCTGAGTCCGTCGGCACGGGGTTGGTGTAGCATTTACATCTCACGCGCCCAGTGCAGCCGGCGCAAGCGCGAGGTGGTAAATGGGTGAAGCGCGGGTCGAGGCCAACAGGACTGGATGGGATTCTCCGGCCGAGCCCCTCCAGCCTTGGTGGAAAAGCTGGCTGCCAAGTCTTTTTCTCGTCGTCGCCACTCTGGCGGTCTACTTCCCCGTACGCCACTTTGCTTTTATCAATCTTGACGACGGCATCTATGTTTACCAGAACCCTCATGTCCTGGGCCCACTGGATTGGTCAACGGTGGCGTGGGCGTTCACCCATACCATCGGCCTCAACTATTCACCTCTGACGCTGCTCTCTCACAATCTCGACGTCCGCATGTTCGGATTGCAGGCTGGACGGCATCATGAAGTTAACGTCTTTTTGCATGTGTTGGATGCTGTGCTGCTCTTCTTGTTGCTGAAGCGGGCAACAGGTTTCACCGGGCGAAGCCTCATGGTCGCCGCACTGTTTGCGTTGCACCCGGTGCAAGTGGAAAACGTTGCCTGGGTCTCGGAACGCAAGACCATGCTCAGCACGCTGTTCTTTGTTCTGGCGCTGGGTGCCTACTACTGGTATGCGCGCCAGCCGAGATTGCGACGCATGGCGGTCGTCGCGCTCTTGTTTGGCCTGGGAGTGCTGGCCAAACCGCAAGTAATTATCCTGCCTTTCGTTTTACTGCTATGGGACTACTGGCCGCTGGGACGATTGTCTCCTGCCAAGCCGAACGGTTCGACGAATGTCGGTGAGGTGTTTCCGCCAAAAAGATTTTCGGCGCTGTTGACGGAGAAAATTCCGCTGTTTGTTATAGCCGGCGTCGATGCGTTGTTGACCATGAGGGCGCAGCATGCGGCTGGAGATCAGCCTTTTACACTTTCTATCCGTCTAGGAAACGCGGTTCTGTCTTACGCTCGCTATATAGGCATGGCGTTCTGGCCTCCTCACCTGGCACTGTTTTATTTGCACCCCGGCTATGCGCTCACCTGGGCAAAGGTGTGGGAGGCGGCGCTACTGCTGATTGGGGTGAGCGTGTTTGTGGTCATCGAAAGAGGTCACCGTTACCTGTTGGTGGGTTGGCTTTGGTTTCTGGGAACGCTGGTCCCGATGATCGGTATTGTCCAGGTGGACAATCAAGCGCTGGCGGACCGCTACGCATATTTGTCTTTCATAGGGCTATTTCTGATGGTCTGCTGGGGCGTGAGCGAGTGCCTGGAACAATCGCGAGTCTCGCGTCTTCTGCTGCCCTCAATCAGCATCGCGGCATTGCTGGCCCTCGGCACCATGACTTATCGTCAAGTCGGATACTGGCGAGATAGCGATGCGGTATGGACCCACACGTTGGAGGTTACTCACCGCAACTGGATCGCGGAAATAAACCTGGCCGCGTTCGCCCAGCAGCGTGGAGATGACGAACAAGCTTTGGCACGCTGGTATCGGGCAGCGGAGGACAAACCGACTAATGTCGATATCAACCTGAACATCGCGCTGGTCGAGCATAAGCGCGGCAATCTTCAGCAGGCGATCCGCTACTACAAGAAAGTGTTAGCTTTTTCGAAGGTCGACAGCACCAATGCACAGGTGCTAGCGAACATGGGCCACGCCTATAGCTCTCTGGGAGACGAGGCTCGCGCCAAGGAATGTTACCTGCAAGCGGAACGTCTACGTCAACTCCCGCCTCTGTCATCGCCATAGCAGGCGGTTGTCGAATGGGATGGAAGCTGGCGCCACCTGGGCTCTTTTCTTCGCGAGCGCCTTCAGTCCTTCCGGCCGTCCAACTGAGTGAATCAGCGCGCGGCGGCATTCCAGACCATATGTGTGAGAATATGTTTTTGGCGTTCGGCTGTTGCTCGCACCTGAACCGACACGATGACCCAACATTCCTCTCCTGCTGCATTCCTCTTTCCCGGACAAGGCTCACAGTCAGTTGGCATGGGCAAGGAACTCGCCGCCATGTATCCGGTGGCGCGCGAGACTTTCGACGAGGCTGACGCCGCGTTGGATTACAAGCTTTCGCAGCTGTGCTTCGAGGGGCCGGAAGATCAACTGAAGCTGACCGAGATCACGCAGCCCGCGATTCTCACCATGTCGGTTGCGGCGTGGCGGGTGTTGCAGTCCAAGGGCATCACGCCGGCCTACGTTGCGGGACACAGCCTGGGCGAGTATTCCGCACATGTGGCGGCGGGAACGCTGGCATTTGCCGATGCAGTTCGTACGGTCCGCAATCGCGGAAAATACATGCAGGAGGGGGTACCGGTGGGCGTGGGCGCGATGGCCGCAGTCCTGGCTTTGGCGGCGGACAAGGTGCAGCAAGTGTGCGAAGCGGCCGCCCAGGGAGAGATTTGTTGCGCAGCCAATCTGAACTCGCCGGACCAGACCGTGATCTCCGGCAACAAGGCTGCGGTGGAGCGCGCTGCCGAGTTGGCCAAAAAAAGCGGGGCAAAGCGAGCCATC
This sequence comes from uncultured Acidobacteriaceae bacterium, assembly GCA_963849815.1. Lineage (GTDB taxonomy): Bacteria > Acidobacteriota > Terriglobia > Terriglobales > Acidobacteriaceae > Bog-257. The sequence goes on from CAWKIR010000021.1 coordinate 69,909, forward strand.
CTACTGCCGGTAAGCGCGCCCTTCCATTGTCCCCTGATGCAGTCCGCGCAGGACCGGCTGGCAGCCGATCTGGCGGCACTGACATTCCACGCACCGGAAATTCCGGTGATGTGCAATGTAGATGCGGCGTTGATCACGACCGGCGAACAGGCCAGGGACGCGCTTGTCCGTCAGGTGACGGGTGCGGTGCAGTGGGACAAGGCAATGCGCGGGCTGATTGGGCTGGGGGTCGAGACGTTCGTCGAAGTCGGTCCGGGAAAAGTGCTCTGCGGCCTGATGAAACAGATTGATCGCTCGCGCAGTTGCGTCAACGCAGAGGATGAATCTTCATTGCAAAAGACCGTGACCCACTTCAGTTCTGCTTCGCCGAAACCGGATTAGAGGTCATCTCATGAATCACTCGGGGCTGTAACAGGGCACGAGCTTTAGGCGTGCCGACACGAGCATATTAAGAATCGGGGCTTTAGCCCCTGAGACTCGGAGTTCTCAGGGGCTAAAGCCCAAATCATTCAGCACCCGCTTACGGCACGGCTGAAGCCGTGCCCTGACACAAAGCATTTATGAAGATGGCTTCTAGTGCGGCCACTTGGCCGTAGCTTCTCGTCGTCAGAGCGCGGCCACTCGCCTCTGCACTAGCAGGAAATACAGCGCCATCAGAATCAGCAGGAGTCCATTCACGCTCAGGACCACGGGCGCGGTAAACATTGGAACCAGCCATCCCGACAGCAGGTTTCCCATGGGCATCCCGCCGCGGAAAGCGCAGTTGTATACGCTCATCACTCGCCCACGCATTTCGTTCGTTGTAATCAACTGCACCAGGGACGTCACGGTTGCGAAGACGGCCATCATGGAAGCCCCAACGATCACCAGCATGGCATAGCTCAGCGGCAATGCTCTCGAAAGAGAGAACACGGCAATTGCCGCACCGAGGCAAATCAGCCCGGTGATGGCAAATCGTCCCTTGTGACGAATGTTGCCCAGACTCGCGACCATCAGCGATCCGCAGATGGAGCCGATCCCCATCAGCGAAAGCAGATTGCCGTAGGTTGCCGGACCGCGATGAAAGATGTCTTTGACGAATACGGGTATGTAGGTGCGCATAGGCATGGCCAGCGCGGTCATGCAGAACGCCAGCACGATCAGCGCCTCCATCGAGGGCTGCTTGCGAACGAACTTGATGCCCTCTTTCAGGCTGGTGAGTATCGACTCAGTCGTGCTCGCCGGCAGAAACCGTGACCTGATCATCAGAAGCGAGATGACGGGCGCCAGGAAAGAAAGCGCGTTCAGCCCGAAGCACCATTTCTCGCCAAGCTTCGCCAATGCTTGGCCGGCGAGCGCCGGTCCAATGGTTACCGCTAAGTTGAACTGGATGGAATTCAGCGCGATGGCGTTGGGCATGTCCTCGCGGTCGACCAGGGTTGGAATCAGCGCCGAATACGCGGGTCCACCAAACGCCTGCGCGAACCCGGAAACGAAGGACAGGCAGAGGATATGCCAGACGTGAACCAGGCCGGTCGCAACCAGCACTGTGAGGATCGCCGCACTCGTCATCTGGAGGTACTGTGAGGCCAGGAGAACTTTGCGTCGCTCCATGCGGTCGGCCACGACACCGCCGATCAGGGTGAAGAGGAAGATGGGAATGCCGCCGAGGAACTGGTCCAGCGCGAGCAGAAACGCGGAGTGGCTGAGGCGGTAGATGAGCCAGCCCTGGGCCACGATCTGCATCCAGGTGCCGATGCTGGAGGTGCAGGCACCGATCCACATCAGACGAAAATCACGATAATGAAATGCCTTGAAGATCTTACGAATGGTCGAGGCCTGCATGTGCTCCGGGTGCGTCTATCGTGCGCACTCTATCTTCGCATAAGGGATACCATTTCGGCGGATGCTATACTCGGCGGCTTGTGATGTGAGGATTTTTGTTTCGCCTGTGCCGCTGGAGATGGTGATTGTCGTCGATGATACCGGCCAAGAAGCCCGATTGGAATAAGCGCATCGAACGCGCTTTCGACCTCGCGGTGCGGCATCCTGGCGCCGCCGAGGTCCTGAACTTCTATCGGCGAATTCTGGAATTTCAGAAAGGTCTGTACGAACGCGCTGCGGCGCGATCGACGCCTGCGCCCGACGGCCCGTTTAGCGAACGACTCGAGGTGGGCATCGCGATGCAAGAATTGCCGGAACTGCTCTCGCTTGTCCGGACGAATGGCCCTTCCAAACTGGCGCAGGAGGGCGCCGCCCGCAGCCTTGACTCGCCGGAGCAATGCCGTCAGGCGCTCAACGCTTTCCTGGAGGCACAGGACGCGGACGGTGCTGGGCCTTATGCATTTTTTGCCCGTGTTCTATTCCAACCGCAGGCTGAACAGCTTGCAGCGATACCGGCTGCGAGTTTCGAAGGATTCGCGGGCATGGTGTGTCCGGTGTGTGGAGCGAAGCCTCAAGTCGCGGTGCTTCGACCCGAAGGCGACGGCGGAAAGCGTTTTCTGATGTGCTCGTTCTGCATAACGGAGTGGGAGTTTCGCCGGGTTCTATGTCCCGTTTGCGGAGTAGAAGACCACACAAAGCTTCCCCGCTACATGGCGGAAGGTATCGCCGCTGTGCGGGTTGAGGCTTGCGAGAGGTGTCACTCTTATCTGAAGAGCGTTGACCTGACCGTGGATGGCCATGCTGTTCCCCTGGTGGACGAGGTCGCAACCGCGTCGCTCGACCTGTGGGCGATGGAGAACGGATTCCACAAAATCAGGCGGAATTTGATGGGGTTTTAGTCTTCCGCTTCGATTTCTGCTGCCCTCATCAGGGTGTTTTGAATCCATTTGACCAGCAAGGGTTCCACGGTATACGCTCGTTCGCATTATTTGGGTCTGGAACTGCCTGGGTTCTCCGTCGTACTCGCGACGGCCTGGTGAAGATGTGGACCACACTGAGCATACTTCTCGTTGCTTAGATTCGGCGCTTCTCCAGCGCTTACGTTTGTCTCCTGTATACATTCACGATTTCGAATTTCTTGTTCTGGAAGGCGGCAATGGAGCTATCTAGACGAGCATTCTTCAAGAGCGGAATCGCGGGGGCGGTTGGCATCTCGGTATTTGGCTTCGATGCGCAGCCGCTGCTTGCCCAAGCCCAGGCATTGAAGATTTCGCGTACGACAGAGACGCGCAGCACCTGCCCGTATTGCGCGGTGAGCTGCGGCGTCATCATCCACACCATTGGCGACAAGGCCAAGAACGTCACGCCGCAGGTCGTGCACGTCGAGGGCGATCCCGATCATCCGATCAATCGCGGCACGCTTTGCCCCAAGGGCTCGTCGTTGCAGCAGGACATCCAGAACGACCGCCGCATCCTGTACCCAAGGGTACGACGCCCGGGATCGGACCACTGGGAGAACATCACGTGGGACCAGGCCATCGAGGAGATCGCGGTCTGGACCAAGAAGACCCGCGACGCCGGCTTTGTGGAGACGGACGCGAAGGGCAATACCGTCAACCGCTGCGACTCGCTATTCTGGAGCGGCGGCTGCACCGATACCAATGAGTTCAATTACCTGGTCGTCAAAGCGATGCGGGCTATGGGGGTGGTGCGCCTGGAAAACCAGGCGCGGGTTTGACACGGCCCCACGGTCTCAAGTTTGGGACCAACTTTCGGGCGCGGGGCCATGACCAATGGCTGGATCGACATGAAGAATACCGACATGATGTTGATCATGGGCGGTAATCCAGCCGAGAACCATCCTTGCGGATTCAAGTGGCCGGTGGAGGCCAAGCGCAACCGCAACGCCAAGATGATCGTGGTGGATCCGCGCTTCACGCGCACGGCGTCGCAGGCCGATATTTTCTGCCAAATTCGCGCCGGCAGCGACCTCGCGTTTCTCGGCGGCCTTATCTATTACGCCATCCAGAACAACCGCGTTGCGCACGAGTACCTGGTCAACTACACCAACGCCGCGTTCGTCGTCGATGACGGATTCAAGCTGCCGGAAGACGGCTTGTTCTCCGGCTTCAATCCGGCGACCAAGAGCTACGACAAAGCTACATGGAATTATGAAGCGGGCGGCAACGAGACGCCCAAGGTTGTGCCCACGGGAGCTTCGTCCGCCGAAGCGACGACAGGCGCGGAAAGCCACGGTAAGCCTGGGGCTGCTGCTGGCGATCATCCGCAGGGCAGCAAGGCGCACAGTTCCGCTGAAGGGCAGGGTCACCAGGCCGGAGGGCCGGCGGGCGCGAAGGCCGTGGGCGCTGTACCTCCTCCGCCGTCGCTGCCGCCGAATGTCGCCTACGATCTCTCGCTGCAACATCCGCGCTGCGTCTATCAGCTATTGAAGCAACAGTACTCCCGCTACACACCGGAGCTGGTAGCGAAGATCACCGGCATCCCGCAAGAGCAGCTGCTGAAGGCGTGGGACATGTTCACCTCCGTTCGCAAAAACGGAGACATGAAGAAGGTTGCGACCGTGATCTACGCGGTGGGCTGGACGCAGCACAGCAACGGCACGCAGGTGATTCGCGCGGCGGCGCTGCTGCAACTGCTGATGGGCAACGTGGGACGCGCCGGCGGCGGTGTGAACGCCTTGCGTGGACACTCCAATATCCAGGGCGCCACGGACATGGCCGGCATCTTCGACATCCTGCCCGGCTACCTGAAGATGCCCAACCCCGCGGACAAAGATCTGAAGACGTTCCTTGATCGCACCACGCCGAAGCCCTCGAAGCCAGGCGACTGGGAGTCGTTCAACTACTGGTCGAACACGCCCAAGTTCATGGTCTCGTTCCTGAAGGCGATGTATGGTCCAGCGGCGACGAAGGACAACGATTTCGCCTTTGCCTGGCTGCCGAAGATCGACCGTAACTATTCCTGGGTCCAAAACTGGAACGACATGTACGAAGGCAAAGTCAAAGGCGTCTTCGCCTTCGGCATGAACGGGGTGATGATCGGTCCGGATTCGAAGAAGAACATTGACGCGCTGAAGAAGGCCGACTTCCTGGTGGTGTGCGAAATCTATCCCGACGAGACCAGCGCCTTCTGGCAGGCGCCGGGCACGACACCGGAGGAGATGAAGCAGATCAACACCACGGTGTATCAGCTGCCCGGCGCGGGATTCGCGGAGAAGGATGGGACGTTTGTGAATTCGGCGCGCTGGCTGCAATGGAAGTACGCAGCGCTGCCTACTCCGGCCGCGTGCCGTCTGGATCAGGACATCCTGGCGCAAATCTTCCTCCGGATTCGCGAGCTCTACAAGAAAGACGGAGGCAAGTTCCCCGATCCCATCGTGAATGCGACATGGAGCTACACGATTCCAACTAGTCCGTCGCTCGCCGAGGTGGCGAAGGAGATTAACGGCAAGGCGCTGGCCGATATCAGCGACGAGAAGACCAATCTTTCCCTGAAAGCCGGACAGCAATTGCCGGGTTTCGCCGCGTTGCGCGACGACGGTTCCACCTCGTCGGGCAACTGGCTGTATTGCGGTTCGTGGACGGAAGCGGGCCCGATGATGCAGCGCCGGGGCACCGACGATCCTTCCGGTCTGGGCATCTATCCGAACTGGGGCTGGTCTTGGCCGGCGAATCGGCGTGTGCTTACAACCGCGCCTCGTGCGATCTTACCGGCAAACCTTACGATCCCTCGCGCCGGCAGGTTTGGTGGAATGCGGCCACCGACAAATGGGTGGGCAACGACGTTCCCGACTTCAAGCCCGATTCCAAGCCGGAAGAGCACATGGGGCCGTTCATCATGAATCCGGAGGGCGTGGGACGCCTTTTTGTTCCACTGGGCGCAATGGCCGATGGTCCGATTCCCGAGTTTTACGAGCCTATTGAAAGCCCCGTTGCGAATCTGCTGCATCCGCAACAGTCGACTAATCCGCTGGCGAAGACCTTCAAGACGGATATGGACAAGTACGCCAAGCCGGGCGAGGGCTACAACATCGTCTGCACAACCTACCGGCTGACCGAGCACTATCACTACTGGACGAAGAACAATCCCATGAATGTGGAACTGGTGCCGGAGCCGTTCGTGGAGATTCCCGCGGAACTGGCCGACCAGATGGGAATCCGCGGCGGTGAGAAGGTGAAGGTCAGCAGCATTCGCGCCGACTACATCGCCAAGGCGATGGTGACCAAGCGCATCAAGGCCATGATGGTGGACGGCAAGAAGACGTACCAGATCGGCATTCCCATCCATTGGGGCTACAAGGGGATCTCCGAGAGCGAAGGCAGGACTTCGCTGATGCCCACGAATCGGCTGACGCCGACGGCCATCGATCCAAATGCCTACACGCCGGAGTTCAAAGGATTCCTGGTGAAGCTGGAGAAAGTGTGAAGGTAGAGCGGGGCTTCAGCGCCGCGTCAGTGCGGGACTTTGTTGTTTGTCATCACGAAGAGGCCTTTTAGGCCGACGAGGGATCTGCTTTAACGCGAAGATTCGTACACTGCGGATGAAAAGCAGATCCCTCCTTGGGCTGAAGCCCTCGTCGTGATGACAATTCGAGACAGAACGCGTGTTGGGCAAGGCTTGATGGCTTGTCCGACTGATCCAACTGCCACAAGGAAGGCTCGGGCATGAGTGATCGCGGCACATTACGAATCCAGCAAATCTCGGCCCACCTCGGGCCGATACCTGGAGAAGGAACGCAGCGGGAAGACAAGGTCTGCAAGCTGATCGACACCACCACCTGCATCGGCTGCAAGGCCTGCGAGGTGGCGTGCGTCGAATGGAACGACATGCCGTTCCGCGAGACTTACTTCGACAACACTTACCAGACCATGCCGGACACGGAGTGGAACTTCTGGAACCTGATCAAGTTCAACGAGGATGAGCACTCCGACGGCAGCTTCGCGTGGCTGATGCGCAAGCACCAGTGCATGCACTGCGCCGATCCCGGCTGCCTGCGTGCCTGTCCCGCCGACGGCGCCATCGTGCAGTACGAAAACGGCATCGTCGATTTCCAGCAGGAGAACTGTATTGGCTGCCAGTTCTGCGTCTCCGGCTGTCCGTTCAACATTCCGAAGTTCGATCCCAATACCAAGAAGGTTTATAAGTGCACGCTGTGCTCGGACCGAGTGGGAGCCGGCCTGGAGCCGGCCTGCATCAAGGCGTGTCCGACGGGCTGCCTGCACTTCGGCACCAAGGAGGACATGAAGTTCCTGGCCGAGAAGCGGGCCACGCAATTGCGCGAAGTTTCGGGCTTCAAGGAAGCCGGTGTCTATGATCCTCCCACCATTGGCGGCACCAGCGTCATCTACGTTCTGCACAACATCAACAAGACCGAGGCCTACGGCGGCCTTCCGCAAGAGCCGCGCATTTCGCAGGCCTTCACTATCTGGAAGGATTGGTTTAAGCCGATCGGCCTATTCGGCGCAATGCTCGGCTTCGTCGGCGTGGTGATGCACTACATTTTCGAAGGCCCGTTGCGAATTCAGCCTACGCCGCCGGTGAAAGAAATCGTGCCGCCGGACGCGGGAAGGGAGAACTAGATGGCGAGTTCAGCCGATCGTTTTATTCATCGTCCCAACGCCATCGATCGCCTGGGTCAGACCGTGGTCTACGTCGGCGAACTGCTGCGCCATCCTGTGTACACCCGTTTTCTGCATTGGATGGTCGGCATCTTCTTCTTTCTCGCGCTGCTGTCCGGGTTCGGTATCTATCTGCCGTGGATCTTCCGCTTCTTCACGCCGCTATTCGGAGGCGGAGCGATGACGCGTTTCCTGCATCCCTGGTTCGGCCTGGGCTTTGTCTTCTTCTTCGCGCTACAGGCTATCAACTGGCTGGGGGTGATGAAATGGACGCCGGCCGATTCGCGCTGGATGAAGAACATCAGGAGGTACGTTATTCGCAGCGATTCGACGGAATCGCCGGAGACCGGCTTCTTTAACGGCGGCCAGAAGCTGATGTTCTGGGAAATCGTCTGCGGCTCCATCGCTTACGTCATCACCGGCGTGATGATGTGGTTTCCCGCAGACCTTCGGACGCATTCTGGTGTCGCTCGCGTATGTCATTCACGATATCTCGGCGCTGATCATGCTGTTCGGGATTTTCTTCCACATTTACCTCAGCACCTTCGGCGAGCCCGGTACGATTCAGGCGATGACGCGCGGTACGGTCAGCGAGGCGTGGGCGTGGACGCATCATCCGGCATGGTACAAGGCCGTCACGGGACGCGACCCGCGGCAGGCGATGCAACAAGCCGAGAAGGAAATGGCAGCCGGCGAAGGGCGGCAGCGAAGGCCGCCGGAAGTACTGTAGGAGCGGGGTAGAAAGCTGCCGACGTTCTGCGGCTCGGGGTTAGCAATCCCTTGACCGGGGGAGTTTTGTACCAACGTAAGGTTTTTCTCCCAGTTCTCACGCGGACAGCTCTGTTGCCCCCCTCCTTCTGCCGCCCCCGAAGGGGCTCAAGCTAGAAAACACAGCCTACCCAGCACTCCGCTTCCCCAGTTCGCCCAACAGCGGCGAATCGGGGACCCGCTGCGTGCTGGGCTATCCTGTCGCCGTCCCGCTTTGCGGGACTCGATTGCTGGTACTCCACCCTTATCCACCAACCCTGCGGTTGCTGGTTGCGGCCAGGAAGTCAACGGAGCCACGCGAATTCTAGAGGCGGCGGGGTTTCGCGGAGCTCGTTGCACTGTCGCCTGGGCGAGAGGTGACGGTGCATTGCTTTCTTGCTCGCGAGGGGCGCAAGCCTTATCATCAAAGCCAAATTTGGCGCCACTCGGTTAATCCTTCGAAATCAGCGGCCGAGTGCTAAAGCGGGATGAAGCAATGGCCCCATCCAACAGCGCACTGTCGGTTGGCGATCTTGTAGGAACGAACTACGAGATCCTCGGGCGGATCGGTGCGGGCGGCATGGGCGTGGTGTACAAGGCCCGCGATCGCAAGCTGGAACGCACGGTTGCTCTGAAATTCCTTCCTCCCGGACTGAACGCCAGCGAACTGGATAAAGAGCGTTTCTTGAAAGAGGCGCGCATCGCCTCATCGCTGGACCATCCCAATATCGGTGTGATTCACGGCATCGAAGAGACCTCCGACGGTCGCACATATATTGTTATGGCCTTTTACGAAGGCCAATCGCTGGCCGACCGGATCAGCACGGGGTCTCATCCGTTATCCGTGTCGGAAGTCGTCGAAATTGCAATCCAGATTGCGAAAGGTCTGGAGGAAGCACATTCCCGCAACATTGTGCATCGCGATATAAAGCCGTCCAACGTGATGCTTACCGCTCACGGCGACGCGAAGATCGTTGACTTCGGGCTGGCCCACATCAACGAGGCAACCCAAACCCTGACGCACGGCGCGGTAGGCACTTTGAGCTACATATCGCCTGAGCAGGCCACGGGTTCGACGGCTGATCAGCGAAGCGACATCTGGGCGCTGGGCGTAACCCTGATGGAGGCGTTGATCGGAGGCAATCCATTTCAGCGGGAGAACATGGCGGCCACGTTCATGGCCATCGTCAACGAAGCCCCGCCGGCGCTGGATGGCGTGCCCCTGGAAGTGCAGAACATCGTGTACCGATGCCTGTCCAAGGATCCGATCAAGCGGTACCAGTCGTGTTCCGAGTTGTTACGGGATTTGCAGGAGGCGAAGACTGCGCTGGTCCGAGCCGGGGTAACCCCAGCTTCCAGTGGGCGGCGACGAAGTGACCAACTTAAGGCGCTGCGGGAGTCGCGTCACGAGGCGTCGCGCTCCGCCTGGGTGCTGCCTTCCAAGCCGACCAACGTCTGGGGTCGCTCGATTGCAATCGCCGCTGTCCTCCTGCTGCTGCTTTCCGTGGTTCTCTGGCTGCCACCGATTAGCGAACGTCTGCAAATGGCTTTGTTTACGCGGGGCCAGAAACACATCGCTGTCCTTCCCTTCGACAATCATTGGCGACAATCCAGAGAACGAAGCCTGGTGGAAGGAGTCGTCGACTCGCTGTCCGGGAAGTTGTCAAATCTGGAGCTGGGTAAGCAGTCCTTGTGGGTGATTCCAAGCAGTGAGGTGCGACGGCTCAAGGTGACCGATCCTGGTGCCGCGTTGCGCGAGCTAGGAGCAACGCTGGTAGTGAAGGGGGCGATCACGCGGGATGGCTCGGATGTCCGTTTCAATATGGACCTGATCGACACCAAGAACCTGCGGCAGATCGGGTCGGTTGATGTGGAAGACCAGGCCGGAGATCTGGCGACGATACAGGACGAAGCGGTGGCCAAGCTTGCCCGGCTGATGAACATATCCGTCACCGCCGACATGATCCGCGGCAGCGGCGGCTCGGTCAATCCTGCGGCCTATGAGGACTACTTAAAAGCGCTCGGCTACATGCAACGCTATGACAAGCCTGGCAATCTCGACCTGGCCATCCAGGCTTTGCAGAACTCGGTCCAGACCGATCCGCGCTTCGCCCTGGGATATGCGCAGCTGGGAGAAGCGTACCGGCTGAAGAATCGGGTAGACAAAAATCCCAACTGGCTGGCGGAAGCGGAGGCGAATTGCAAGAAGGCGTCCGAGATCGACAATCGCATTCCCGCGGTCCACGTTACGCTGGGTCGCATCCACGATTCGTTGGGCCATCACGACCTCGCATTGCAGGAGTTTCAGCAGGCCCTGGACATCGATCCTCACGACGCAGCCGCGCTCGGCGGCCTCTCCCATGCCTATGAAGACTCCGGCCGCACGGCAGATGCGGAAGCCGCTCTTCAGAAGGCCGCTGCCTTACGACCGGATTCCTGGGATGCCTATGATGAGCTGGGTAACTTTTATGATCGCCAGGGAAAGTTTCCGCAGGCCATCCAGCAATACCAGCGCGCTTTGCAGCTGACCCCA
>CAWKIR010000022.1:0-49476 GCA_963849815.1 uncultured Acidobacteriaceae bacterium
ACGCCCGCCGCCAAGAAACTGGAGACGGTAAGAGCACCCAGCGTTAGTTTTCGAACACTTGCACCAAAATCCATATTCTTCTCCTGATCAGCGGTATTTTTCTTTCATGCGTCCATCCGGTTTCTTGAACAAAGGGCACTCCGGCCCTTTAACCGCGCCGTCCGGATGGTGTCGAGGATTGCCTTATCCGGCTTGGTTGACCCCTCTTTCGAGGCATGCCGAGGGACGTGTACGCACAGGACTAAGTTGGCGGGGAAGAACGGCCATTCGCGAAGCCGGCGCGCGTAGAACTCCTGAGGCGCCAGCTCAACCGGACTTACGACGAGACTTGCCTATTAGGTCGGGTACCGTACATTAGAGTCTAGTCCCTATCGACATCGAAGCAATCGAACCAAAGTTGTAGGTGATCGTTGTTTGTTAAACGCTGGACGCAGCGACTTAGTAGGTCCGGCTTCGAGAACTTTGAGGCGGCAAAGTCGTCTTGCTGTCGACTGCCACAAAACACGGCCTGACGAAAAATCGTCAGGCCGCAACCGTCTTACCCGAAGGCATGTTCAAAGGTGGCTACGCCACACTACCCCTGCTACTGCAACGACGCCAGGGTCTTATGCGCGTCCTCTGCGTCCTGACCTTTCAGGTTCAACTGCAAGGCCTTCTGTAGCTCGGCCTTGGCCCGGTCTTTCTCCCCTGCGCCACTCAATGCCATTCCCAGGTGATAGCGGAACCCTGGATTATCCGGTGAGCTCTTCACCGCATCTTCCGCCAGCGAAACCGAAACCCGGTAATTGCCTTTCTTGTACTGGATCCAGGCCAGGGTATCGTTCACCGACTGCATCTCCGGCGCTACCTGCTTGGCCTGCGTGGCCAGGCTCAGAGCCATATCGAGGTTCTCGCCCTGTTCGGCATACACCCAAGCCAGGTTGTTGGCTGCCACCGGGTCGTGGGCATTCTCTGAGAGGGTGGTCTGAAAGTACTTACCCGCCGATTTCAGATCGCCCTTCTGTAGATAAACGTTGCCAATGGCATTGTTAATGGACGTGGAAACGGGTTGAATTGCGAGCGCCTTCTGAAAAGCATCCAAGGCCGCATCGTATTTCTGCGTGGCCATATAGACCTGGCCGATATGCATGTAGGCGGCGGCAGACTTGGGATCGACTTGCAGCGCCTTTTGATATTCCGCCAGCGCCTGATCGTACTTCTTGGTGGTCGCCAAAGCCGAGGCGTAGATAAACAGGGCGGTCGTTCGCTTGGGATTGGCCGCGGCATACTGCTCGGCTAAAGCAACCCCCTTCGGAGCTTCATTGTTGGCGAACATCATGGCCACGTAGTTTGCCATGGCCCCATCGTAGGCGGGATTGTAGTGTAGAGCGGTTTGGAACATGCGCTCCGCGTCGGCATACTTCTTCTGCCCGGCATACGCAAAAGCCATGTTCACATACAGAATAGGATCGTTGGGTACGCTCTTTTGCGCTTCCTTCAACTCATCCAGGGCCTTATCGTAATTCTTCTCTCCCAGGTAGATGGTGGCGTTAAGGTAATGCGCCATGGGATTGTTCTCATTGAGCTTTTGCAGCCGGGCTGCGTACTCCGACGCCGTGTCGTAGTCGTGGCTATCGCGATAAACTTCCGCCAGGGCTTGCAGGATCATCGGGCTATTCGGCGAAATCCGATTGGCCTCCTGCAACTCGCTCTTCGCGCCGGCCATGTCTCCCGTCTGTCGCAGCACCTGTCCTAAAGCGAAATGGGCCTGCGGGCTTTCGGGAGCATCCTTCACCACTTGGCGAAGGACCGTCGTGGCCTCGGCGGTGTTGCCCTTGATGGCCAGCAAACGCCCGTTCGTCAGGCGCGCCGTCACGTCGCCCGGATCGTCTTTCAGCAGTCTGTCGACCATCTTCTGGGCGTCGTCCGTCTTGCCCATATTGATCATGGTCTCCAGCACGCGCACCTGGAGCTGCTGGCTCTTGGGATCGAAAGTCAGACCGCGCTCGTATTCCTTCAACGCGCCCTCAGCATTGCGGGCAGCCAGGTAGTAGTCGCCAATGGCGGTGGCCACCTCGGTGGAGCTTGGCTTCGCTTGTCGCAACTGCTGCACCACCGCTTCGCCATCGTCTTTGCGGCCCTCTTGCAGCAGTAAACCGGCCAGTCGAAGATACGGGATCGGGGAATCGGGGTTATTGCGGATTGCCAGACGGTAAACTTCCTCAGCCTGCTTGGGGTCCTTCTTGTACAGGTAGAAGCCGGCCAGATTGGTGTACGCCGGAAGCATGTGGGGATCGATCGTGATGACCTGGCGGAAGTCCTTCTCCGCCGCTTCATCCTGCTTCAGGAAAACATAGGCTGCCCCGCGGTTGAGGTAGGCGTTGGGGTCCGTGGGTTTCAGGGCAATCGCCTTGCTGAAGTTAGCCAGAGCATCGTCCAGGTGTTTCTCAGCCAGCAGTACATTGCCTAGCAGGAGGTAGCCTTCGGAGTTGTTGGGATCGTGGTCAACAATGTAACGTCCCTGCTCCTCGGCGTTGCCGTAAAAGTTATGGCCTGAGGACAAATACATGCCTCCCAGCGCCACCCGCGCCTTCAGGTGGTTGGGATCCAGTTCCACCACCTGGCTCATTTCCTTGTAGGCCTCCTGGTTCTTGTCCAGTTTCAGGTCGGCCTGCGCCAATTGAAAGTGGGCTTCGGCAAACTTGGGATCGATCTGGATGGCCTTCTTGAATTGAATCGCCGCGGCATCGTACTTCTGCTGATCCATGTACTTGTTGCCGCTCTCGAGATACTTACGCTTGGCGACGTCGGGATTACGGCTGCAACCGGCAAGAATGACGGTTAGCACGGCCATTAGAACGAACAAAACGATGTAGCGCTTCCGCATGACTTCTCCTGGGTTCACCGAGGGATGATCTGATCAACGTCAGTTGCAACTTGTTTTGCGAACGCCATGGCCTCTTGCTGACTCCCCGCCTCATCTCCCTGCTCAACCGGAATAGTTATGCGGACGAGAGCGGCGTCAGTACGGTTCAAGCGTAGCGCGTCATACACCAAATAGAACTTGCCCCAGTATTCGCTGGCCACAATGCGGCCGTGCGACTGGTACCAGTACAGCACGAGTTGTTCGTCCATACCCTTGCGCAGGATATAGAGGTTGATCGGCACCTTGCGCCCATCGTCCAGCGGCAACTCATAGATCGAGGCCTGCACGGGATTCCAGCCGGCGCCCGGAAGACAGTTCTTGGGCGAATGGATGGAGGCGCCTGTCCGCTGGCTCCGAAGATAAGCGATATACAGCCCCATCAAGTCCTGGTTCATGCCAGGTTTCCAGTAGCCGCGGTCCAGATAGTCGGTCACGTGCAGGAAATCCAGGATTGACGGGTCGATTTTCCAGTCAATCACCTTTGTGTAGGTGCCCACCTGGACGGGAAATTCGGAAAGCGGCTTGGCTTGCGGAACCGACTCACCATGAGACAGGTAAGCCATGCCGGTTGTCGCTCCCAGCAGCACCGCAATCATCACCCAGTAGCGTACCCCCGCCTTCATTGACTCACCGTGGGGGTAAGCGTTGTGGCCTCACCTTTGTACCATCCCAGCTTCTTGCGAACGAATGTGATGGCGCTGTGCAATAGCAGGAACAAAACCGTGGCCACCACGAAAATCACCCAACCGGAAAACTCGTGCATAAACCCTTCCGCCGCCTTTGGTCCCAGATAGTTCGCCATGAGCGCGGTAATCATCACCCGGGTGCCGTTACTGATTATGGCCAGCGGCACCATCGCGACTATCATGAAGATCCGCACAGGAATGCTGCGTTCAACAAGATATCCATAACCCGCCGCTAACGCAAGCAACGACATCAGGGAGCGGATCCCGCTACAGGCCTCCACCACCTCCAAATGCATGTGCGGCAATACCAGTACATTGCCTTCCCGCATCACCGGAAACAGATTGATGATCTCCAGCGACCCTGGTCGCAAAGCGCGACGCGATGAACTGCAGGGGAAAGACAATCGAGTTGTAAACTACCGTTGGGATGGGAATCGCAAACAGTAGAAACGCCAAGGGAAACGCCATGGCCCGCAGAAATTTTGACCCGGCAAAATAAACGATCAATCCGCAGATTGTCCCCAGCATCGACAGACGAGCCATCGACAACTCGGCCCCCAGGCTGCCCAGGAACAGAAGCCCCAGCGAACCCGCCACGATGACCATTCCCCATGGCGAGGGCTGCCGCGGAATTAACCGTAACTTGTCCCGCCGTTGCCAGATCAGGAAGGCCGAAAGTACCGGCACCAGAAACCCATGCGAGTAATCGGGATCGATATACCACTGATAGACCAGCAGCTTGAGTACCGAAGCGTACAGCAGAATCAGAACGCCTACCAGAAGCAGCCCCTGCCAGCCAAAGGGCTTCAAGGTCTGCCAAAAGTTCTGTCCAAAAGTTGCCAGTTTCGAGGATGGTTTCCCACCCGGCGCCACCTCTGGTGCCGGTTCGGTCAGGGCCGTTCGCGTCGTCGTCTTGGTGCCAGCAAGCGCCACAGGCGAATCACTCCTTTGATTGCGTTAGCAAACTTGGTTGTGTGTGCAATTATTTAGCCGAATCGACAAACAACACAATTTCTATCAAACTGATAATACATCACTTATAAGACTTCATTTTGGAAAGCGCAAGACCTTGTCCACTTGATGTGCAAATCATTGCACATCGGTTCTAGTCAAATTCACTTGCCGCCCTGCCTGACTGGCCACCGTTCTTACGGCGTGATCTCCCACACCGTGCCGCATCCCGCCCCGCCGCAACCCCCTTGCAATCCGCCGGCGCTTGCCGCTCCGAACAGGTTGCCGTTTGCGTCCAGCCTCACAGCCGCTTTCGGACAATATCCGTCCGTGCCTCCTGTAAAGCTATAAAGAATGGTCGTCGTCCATTCGTTCCCGGAAGGCGTCAGCTTGAACACCGAGCCATCTCCGTGGGCGCCATCGTTGCAGCTTGTGCCATACAAGTTTCCGCTTGCATCCTGAGTCAATCCGGCCCAGGGACCGTAGGTCCCGCTGAAGACATATAGTATGTCGTAATTCCATTGGCCATCAGACAATGCCAGCTCGTAAACCGTGTCCAGAGTGGTGCCGTAAATGACTCCCGGTGGCCCCAGAATGACCCCTCCGTACGGAAATACTCCAAATAGGAATTGATAGAGCGAAGTTTCCACCCATCCCTGTTGCGTTTGGCTTAGCTTGTAGGCCACGCCGTTGAAGGTGGCAAAGGGCGTTGTACCGTAAAGATTGCCGGAGGAGTCAAGGACTACGCCGCTTACTGGATTGGAGCCATTGCTGTTTCCCGGGAAAGCGTAAGCAGAGGACTTGGTCCACCCACCTCCGGCGGGCGATAACTCGAACATGGTCCCGCAGTAGTTGGAGCCCGAGCACTGGACTCCTCCGTTCTCCGTAGTGCCGTACATGTTTCCCGCGGAATCAAAAACCAGGCTGCCGTACTGCGGATTCCCTCCATCTTCCCCACCGGCGAAGCTGTAGATCAAGGTATCGCTCCATCCTCCCAGGAAACTGCCGGTGGCGTGCGCTGGAGGCCTCACGTTGTAAACCGCGCCATCATTGCTGGCGCCTCCGTATTGTGTCGTCCCGTAGAGGCTGCCGTTGGGACCGACAGTGACTCCGGCCAGCGGAGAGTTCGCGTCGGTGTTCCCCTGAAAAGCATAGAGCGGTGTGAACAACCAACCCGAACCTCTGTGTGCCAGCTTGAAAACGGTGCCGCAGCCTGTTGCCGCACAATTATTGCCGGTGAACCCGCCCGCGGACGCAGTCCCATAAAGGTTTCCCGCAGCATCCAAAGTCAGCGTGCCATAAGGCGTGGCCCCATCGGCTCCGCTGCTAAAGGTGTGGAGGACCGTAAACGTCTGCCCGGCAATCGGCAATGCCAGAAAGATGCCCGCAGCGAATATAAAGACAACCGCGAGACTTCCGCCGCGCTTGCCCATACACCCTCCTTCGCCCGAAAAAGTACGCGTTGCCATGATGCGTTCCAGACCTTCGTTGCTCCGCTTGACTTCCTGGCTGCAACTAGCAACCGCAAGGTCGGCCGGTAAGCGTGGAGTGCCGGCAATCGAGTCCCGCTTGCAGGACGGCCTCTAAGCCCTCTGCTTCTCATCCTGGACCGGCTTTAGTTGGCCTGCGGGGCAAGCGTCAAGCCGGACCTTCGGCATGTTTGAAAGCAAAACGCTTCGTAACAACGCACGACTTCACAGGCCGAAAAAGTCCACTTCCGAAAGCTTCGTAACAGGGCACGACTTCAGTCGTGCCGAAGCCGCACCCTTAAAGGTTCTGAGTCGGCTTTAGCCGGCGCCACAAGCTTCGCCGCGAACCTACAACCGCACAATCTTCTCCGATGCGAATGCCTTCATGGCATTGCGCGTGTCGACGATCAGCTTCGCCGACGACAGCAGTCCCTTGTAATCAAAATCGGAGTGGTCGGTGACGATCACCACGCAATCAGCCTTGGTGGCGGATTCCAGCAGTGGTTCGGCCTGCAATGCGAAGCCATCCAGCTTCAAACTGGGTACAAACGGGTCGCTGTACGAAACCACCGCGCCGCGCTTCTTCAACAGCAGAATCACGTCCAGCGCCGGAGACTCGCGCATGTCGTCGATATTGCGCTTATAGGCGACGCCGGCCACATGAATGCGCGAACCGTTTACCGGCTTGCGATGATGGTTGAGCGCCGTCTGGATCTTGTCGACCACGAAGTGCGGCATGTTCCCGTTGATGTAGCCCGCCAGTTCGATGAAGCGCGCCTCGATGCCCGATTGCTTCGTCTTCCACGAAAGATAAAACGGGTCGATGGGAATGCAATGGCCACCCAATCCCGGGCCCGGGATAGAACGGCATAAAGCCGAAGGGCTTCGTCGCGGCCGCGTCGATGACTTCCCAGACGTTGATTCCCATTCCGTCACACATCAACGCCATTTCGTTGACCAGCCCGATGTTGATCATGCGGAAGGTGTTCTCCAGCAGCTTCACCATCTCCGCAACCCGCGTGTTGGCCACCGGAACAACGGTTTCCAGCGCCTGCGAGAAGAACAGCTTGCCCATCTCCGTGCACGCTGGCGTGATGCCGCCAACAACTTTGGGAGTGTTATAGGTCTGATAAACCGGATTGCCGGGATCGACGCGCTCCGGCGAGAAGCACAGAAAAAAGTCTTCGCCGGCTTTGAAGCCGAGCTTCTCGAAGGTCGGTAGCAGCAGCTCGTCGGTCGTGCCCGGATAGGTCGTGGACTCCAGAATCACCAGCAGACCAGGGTGGAAGTGCTTGGCAATCGCCTCCACCGCCGACACGATGAAACTCATGTCTGGATCTTTAGTCTTGCGCAGCGGCGTGGGGACACAGATGTTGATGGTGTCCAGATCGCGGACTACAGAAAAGTCGGTGGTCGCGCTGAAACGCTTCTCGCTCACCAGCTTCGCAATCTCTTCGGACGGAACATCCTGGACGTGCGATTCGCCGCGGTTCAGTCCCTTAACCTTCGATTGCAGCACGTCGATTCCGGTGACGGTGAAACCGACTTTGGCAAACTCTACCGCCAACGGCAGGCCAACGTAACCCAGCCCGACGATCCCAACCTTCGCGGTCCTGGCTCTCGATTTTTTCCCTTAGCGCCTGCGATATCCCCGCGACCTTCGGTGCAGTCTGCATGTGCCTTACGGCCCCCCAACGAATGATTCCAAAATTGCTGTTGTCGTGCCGCCAAAACTGCTGTCGTGCTTTGAAGGGTACGCCTTCACACGCCGCTGAAAAACCTGCTTCCGAAAGCTTTGTATCAGGGCACGACTTCAGTCGTGCCGATAAGCCCTTTATTTTTCTTCCCGAGCCGGCTTTAGCCGGCGGCACAATTCCTTTTCCCGATTTCTTCAGCAGCCCCGGCGGTCGTGCCTTGCGCGGGTAGTGCGTCGCTTCAGCGCCGCGTTCAAGTGCTTTATTCTTGTCTTCCCCGAGCCGGCTTCAGCCGGCGGCACAATGCTGTCTCCGATTTTTTTCAGCCGGCAGAGCAGTGCCCATCAAGTCTCCGCGCGTTTTCAAGAGTAGCACGCCAATCTCGATTAGCTCATTTCCATCACGGCCGTTTCCAGCTAATTGATTGGCCGTTTCTACGCGCCGCTCAATCTCCGGTTCAACGCCTCCACCAGCACAGCATGCATGGTGAAATACTGCAATCCCTCGCTCCCTGTTTGCGAACGCCGCGACGGCAGCTTGCCCGTTTTCAAGACATATTGGACCACCTCGCCAAGCAATTCGATCTGGCTTTGGTCCACCAGCTTGCGAACCTCGCTGACACTCCTCGCCCTGGCAATGTCTACTTCGCGAACTACCAGTATGTCTCCGGTGTCGATGCCGCTGTCGATCAGGTGGACCGAGCAGCCCACCGGATCGCCATTCCAGGCCGCCCACTCAGCCACATTCATTCCGCGATACGACGGCAGCAGTCCCATATGAGCGTTCAGCACGCCGAGCGGCGTGGCCTCGATCAGCGGCTTCTTCAGAATCCCCGCGCCTGCGTATACCAGCAGGTCAATCTTGTGCTCCTGCAAGAGCCGCACGGATTCGCCTGAGTTGATCGAGTCGACTTCGCTTGCCGGGATCCCCGCCTGCTTACAGAACTCCAGCACGGAGACCGCGCCGTGCGCTCCGTTGTTCTCGATCGGAAGCGGAGGGCCAGAGCGTACTGCCAGATTCGGCATCTGCGCCATCCGGCCTTCGGAGAAGCGATTCCGCACCCGGCTCCAGAACGGCGGAATTTTCCTGCGCTCGATGAGAACAAAGTCGGGACGGAAATCCCACTTCGACCAAGCGCTGCAAAATTCCAAGACCTTGGTCGAGAGCTGGCTGGTCAACAGCGCGACCTTCGGCGTGGTTTGCGCGTTCGGGCTCGTTATCTCCGGCAGAGCCGTCGGCACAGGCGCGCCGATTGCGACTGGCTTCGTACGAAAAGGAATTTCCGTCTCCAGCGCCTTCTGCTTCGCCAGCAGCGCATCGACAAAATATTTCGCTGCCCAGTTGGGAAAGGCGTGCGGAATGTACTCGCCCCAGACGGGCTGCGAGCCGGCAATGCCGCCCCTCACGCCGAGGTCTTCGGCGTCCATCGCCTGTGCCGCTTTCACTATGTCGATGGCCTTCAATGCCGCGTTCAACAGTCGCGGGTCGCCGTGTTCTTCGTACATGTGCAGCCAGATCAGGGCGTGCTGCGCGTTGCCGGTAAGACAGGCATAGGATGACTGCGGCCGCCAGCGGTAATCCAACACACCCGGCAGACGGCGCGACAACTCAAGGCGGCGCAGAGCCGCATAAGCAACCTTCTCCGCAGCGGCCTTGCCCTCAGCAGAGCCCACCACCTCCGACGTTCGAAGCACGCCCCACACCGTGTAAGCAATCGTGTGCGTCACAGCGGTGCGCGCCGCATGATCTTCTTCCGAGAAGCCGCACAGATCGAACCAGGCGTGCTCGGCGTCGTAGTGTTGCAGCACCCAGGCCAGATGCCGCGATGAAGCCTCCAGCATGCGCTCATCGCCGAGGAAAGCCCCAGCTTCCGCCAGCCAGCAGGTAAGATGGGCGCTATACGTAGTCACCAGGTCCTGGTAGAAGAACTTGCGCCAGGCGCCCGATGGGTCCTGAATTTCGCAGAGCCAGTTTCCCGCACGCTGGAGCGCCGCCCGGCAACGCTCGTCCTGCGTTCGCTCCGTCCAGCTTTGCAGGCCGCGCATAATCTGCGCTGTGTTGAACGGCGAGGGGTTGGTTGAGTTCTCGGCAATCTCAGCGCCGGGAAAAGCCCCGCTGGAAAGTTGCACCGACAGCAGAAAGTCAATGGCGCGCTGCCCCCGCGCCAGAAATTCTTCATCTTGTAACTCGTCGGCCAGCTTCAGCAGCGTGGGAATGATGTAGCCGGTGGTCTCGGGATAGGACGACGACCATCCGTTCTTGAGGTAGTAACGCCCCACGAATCCGCCGTCGCTGGTGGCATCCTGAGCACGCTTTAGCCAACCGGCGGCGGCCAACAGGTGCTCGCGGTCGGAGTGCACGCGGAGATTTCGCTCTACGTCCACCACCTGCCCCAGCGCCACCCTGAAGTTCGATGGCCGGAAATAAGCTCCGCTCTGGCATTGCCGCGCGAATCTCTTGAGCGTCCGAACGTCCATGCGTGGTAGGTCCCTGGAGATTTCTCGATACCTTAAGGAAGCCTTGTAACAGAGCACGACCTCATAGACCGTTCCGCTTCCGAAAGCTATGTGTCAGGGCACGACTTCAGTCGTGCCGAACGCGATGCATAAATAGATTCTGAGCCGGCTTTAGCCGGCGACACATTCTTCAGCCGCCGCTTAAGCAGTTGCGCTCATCAACTTCAACTCCCGTCCTTGGAGTACACGATGTGGATCCAGTTGCCATGAGGCTGCGCGAATGACATCTGTAGCTTGTCCAATCGGGCGGCCACTCCGGAACAGACCTTCGACAGCAACGGTCTTCGCTGCGGTTCGACCAGCACCGCTCCGCAGAAAATGCAAGGCTCGTCCTGAATGTATGTCCCCCAGGGATTGCCGGCGAACTCCATCAGCATCGCGGAAACAGCGTTAGTTCCCTCCCGGGTCGTGCCTACGAAGGTTTTGCTCTTGATCGCGAGGCCCGGGAACAGTTCTGCGAGCCGCTGCTCATCGAAGGTGTTGACGTGCCCCCATGGGGGATTGGTCCTTCCGCACTTGGGGCAAGTGGTACGGTCGGCGCGAATGTCCTGACGATACGGGACGCCGATGATGAGCTCGTGGCGCGCGACGCGGGTAAGTTCGCGGCAAGCCTGTTCCACCCGCGGTATGTGCTCCAGAACTTCTGCGCACAAGATGCAATCAAATGATTCGTCGGGAAACTCCAGGTTGGTAGCGTCGCCGGCGACCGTGGTCACTCGCGGAAGCTCGAAGGCCGGCTTCTCCAAATCGAGCGCCGTGACTTCCTGGAAGCGTTCCGCCAGAGGCCGCGAGAGGTAGCCATCGCGCGCACCGATCTCGAGGATCGAAGTGCGGCCTCTCGGCATAATGCGAAAGAGGTCGGCGATGCGGGCCTTCTCCGATTCGCTATTCCGGTATTTTTCGAGGTCAATCGCCAAACATTTAGCCCTTATAGAATTTGCGCAGGACCTCGCGGCTGCGCTCGCCGGCCTGCCCGTCCCACAGCGGCGGAATTTGCTTTTTGCGTGGGGAACGCTTCATCTCTTCCCACGCAGCCAGAATAGTGGCTTTCTTCGTCCCCGCCAAGCGGTTGGTGCCCAACTCGATGGTGACCGGTCGTTCCGTGTTATCGCGCAGGGTCAGACAATCGACGCCCAGAACGGTGGTTTCTTCCTGGATACCGCCCGAGTCGGTCAACACCAGCGAGCTGGCAGCTTCAAGACTCAGAAAATCCAGGTATCCCAGCGGCTCCAGCAGTCGAATACCGGAAGGCAGGGAGATGCTACTGTTCGCCAAACGAGCCCGGGTGCGAGGATGCACCGGCCATAACAGCGGCAGCGTCTCCGCCATCACGCCCAGCGCTCCCAGGATTTCAGCCAGAGCAAGCGGGTCGTCGACGTTCGCCGGCCGGTGCAACGTCACCACTCCATACGCCTTACCGCGAACCTCCAGCCTGTCCGCAATTTCAGAGCTGCGCGCCCGTTCCAGATGCTGGCGCAGCGAGTCGATCATCAGATTGCCCACCAGGTGAATCCGCTCGGCCGCAACGCCCTCGCGCAAGAGATTGGCGCGTCCGCTCTCCTCAGTCACCAGGAAAAGATCAGCGATGGAATCGGTGACGATGCGGTTGATCTCTTCCGGCATGGAGCGATCGAAGCTGCGCAGACCGGCTTCCACATGCACCACATCGATGCCCAGCTTCTTTGCTACCATCGCTGCCGCCGCGGTGGAATTCACATCGCCGACCACGACTATCGCAGTCGGCCGTATTTCTTCCAGCACCGGCTCAATCCGCCGCATGATCTCGGCCGTCTGCTGAGCGTGGCTGCCGGAGCCAACCTCCAGGTGATACCGCGGCGCGGGGATGCCGAGGTCGCGAAAGAACTGGCCCGACATGTTGTCGTCGTAGTGCTGGCCGGTGTGGATCAGAACGGCTTCGAAGCCGGGATCGCCCGCGAGCGCCTTCATCAGCGGCGCAATCTTCATGAAGTTAGGGCGCGCGCCGGCTACCATCGCCAGCCGGATTGGAGTTTCAGGATTCGTCACGAGTCGATGCGCCGGATGTCTTCTGCTTGGGAAGCTCTGACTAAGTATTGCCTTGAAAGGGACCGCCTTCAGGCGGTCCGCTAAGTCGAGCAAATGAGCCCGGCTTTAGCCGCTGAGGCCCTCGGCGTTGACTTAATCAGAGTCTCCCTCGGCTCTGCGTCATTGTAAATGACCGGCGGCAAATGAATTCTGCTAGTCTGTTGCCGCGCGAGACCTTGCGCTGGAAACTGAGGCAATCGAAGCGGTGCATAACACCAAGCCACATGTCATCATGATTGCCTATCACTTCCCGCCTGCCCCGGAGATCGGCGGTCAGCGGCCATTTCGCTTCCGCAAATATCTTCAGCGCATGGGCTATCGCTGCCACGTGATCACTGCCTCGCCGCAAGCGCAGGACTCGCCTGCCGACACCATTTTTGTTCCCGACGAATTGCGCGCGGTGTGGGATGAAGGCCCCAGCGGGCGGCTGTCGTTCGAGGCTTGGCAGGAACTGCTGGTTCGCAGATTGATGTTTCCCGGTCACTACGGATTCATTTGGGCGCGGAAGGTTGCGGAGCAGTGCCGGCAGCTGATTCGCACTCATCCGCAGGAGCGATTTGTACTGTACTCGACGTATCCGCCGCTGGGAACCATTGCTGCCGGCCTGCTGGTGCGATCGCGAGAGAGTATCCCGTGGATCGCGGATTTTCGCGATCCGATTGGGGGACAGTTGCCTGCGCTGTTGTCGCCGCAGACGCGGTTCTGCATTCCGTGGCTGGAGCGGTTGACGTTCCGTCGGGCGAGCGCCGTCGTCGCCAATGTGCAAGCGGCAGCCGATATGTGGAGTAGGCAATTTCCGTGGGTGCAGCAGAAGCTGCACGTGATCTACAACGGCTTCGATCCAGAGGATGTGCCTCGGGCGCGGCCGATACCGGCGCGGGATTACAAGCTGATCGTTCATGCAGGCGCTTTGTATCACGGCAGAAATCCGAATGTGATCGTCGAGTCGCTGGCGCGATTGCGCGCGGACGGGACGCAGCAGGCGGCGGTGCGCATTCTTTTGTTGGGTGCAACGGACTCGAAGGCCGGCTTCGACCAGGCATTGTTCGCTCGCGCCCAGCGCGACGGCTGGCTGGAGTTGCGACCGCAGGTTCCACGCGCCGAGGCGCAACGCCTGCTGGAGGAAGCGGACGGATTGCTGCTGGTGCAGCCCCAGAGCAATGTTCAAGTGCCGGGAAAGCTGTTCGAGTACATGTGCATCGGCAGGCCGATCGCGGCGCTGGTGCAGCGGGCGTCGGCCGTGGAGGACGTTCTGGTGAAGGTGGAGGCGCGCCACGTGTGCATCTATACGGACGATTCGGCCGAGGCGGCGGACCGGAAGATGCTGGAGTTCCTGCGCCTGCCGAACACGGCGGCTGCGCCGAGTGAGTGGTTTCAGTCCAGCTTCGACGTGCGGCAGCAGACGGCGGAGCTGGCGAAGATCATCGACGGGCTGGCTTGAGCGTGTTTTAGACGCCCCATGTCGGGGCACGTCTTCACAGGCCGCTGAAAAAGTTGCTTTCGCCTTGTTTTGAAGGGGCACAGCTTTAGCCATGCCCTGAGCCTGCCGAACGGGTGCGCCGTCCCAAGTTCTTTGAATCACGCGGAGGCCTCTAGAGGCTGCGTGAGAACTCAATTTTCGAACTTGTGGAGGGAGGCGATGGTCTGGGAGTTACCGAAATTCGAGCCCAAAGGGCGAAACTAGAAATAGCCCAGCGCGGAAGCGCTGGGTGGAGTCGGAAAAATAACCGAGTCCCCCGGGGACGACACGGTCCTCACGCGCGCGTTCAGGCCAACGAGAGATCTGCTTTTGAGTTTCAGCCGCCTGTTAAGCCGTGCCACAAGCAAGCGCTTTGTAACAGGGCACGACTTCAGTCGTGCCGATAATTCTCTTATTTTTCTTCCTGAGCCGGCTTCAGCCGGCGGCACATCCTGTCGCTGCGCAAGCGCTTTGTGTCTCACTCGGCCGGCTTCACTACGCCCTGCTCGCGCGGCACCCGAGTCTTCTGCCGCACCGGTTGAAAAGCAAAGAAGTACCACTTCAAATAATGTGGCAGCCAGTGCAGAACGCGGAAGCGCGAGCTGCCGGCGGTGCGGTCGCGCCAGGTGCTGGGAATTTCGGCGATCCGATAACCGCCAAGAAACGCCTTGACGGTCAACTCAAGGCCGAGCTCAAATCCGGCAACGCTCTCCACCTTTACATCGCGAACCATGGCCGCGTCGTACAGCTTAAAGCTGTTGGTGGCATCGTGGGTCGGCACGCCACGAAAATAATGCAGGGTCAGTCCGCTCACCCGTGACATCAACTGCTTCAGGAATGGCCCGCCAATCAGCTGCCCGCCCTTCATGTAGCGGCTGCCGCACACCACATCGAAGCCCTGCTGGTAGAGCTGGTACATCTGGTCGACCTGCGTCAGGTCGTCCGACAGATCGGCCATGGTGACCAGCACCGGTCCCGACTCAACGGCTTCCAACCCAGTCTTGATGGCGCCCGTCACGCCGCGTCCGTATGCATTCTTGCGCAGCGTGAGCCGCGTCTCGCCCGACGGAGATGATCTCCTGCGCTACGGGCAGGGTGTTGTCCTCATCGAAATCGTAAACAACGATCGCCGTGAAGGGAGTCTGGATGCTGGAAGCGATCTCGCGCCACAGCGCAGGAAAGTTCGCGCCCTCGTTGTAAACCGGGATCACGATGGTGAGTGGGGATGGGTTGCTGAGCGGCATGAATCTCGATGACGCCACGACACTTCGCCGCGACATCTGCTTCACAATTCAACGGCGCGCGAGGGCTTTGTCTTAAGCTAGTTGCTAATTGCTAGTTGCTAATTGCTATCCCTTCTACATCTGTCCCACGGAGATTTGTTCCTCGATCCAGGGAATGATCTCGTCGAGAATCGCATCCAGCGTGGTCAGAGCTTCGAAACCGAGGACCTCCTGCGCCTTGGTCACGTCGGGCGAGCGCTCCTGCACGTCATATTCATACGGCGGATCGGAGACGTAGCGGAACGGCTTTCTTCGCCTGTGGATCTTCTTCCAGATCAGCCTCGGCCAGTTCAAGCACGTTAGTTCGCGTCGGCGTAGACAGATTGAAGTCGTTATTCTTCGCGGCCGGATGCTCGATGCAAACCCGAATGCCTTTGGCCAGATCGCCTCCGTAAGTGTAGTGGCGAACCTGGTTGCCCTTGCCCAGAATGTGCAGCGGGTCCTGGCCCTTGAGAATTTTCTGCACCAGGTCGGGCACGACGTGGGACATGGCCAGCTTGACGTTGCCGCTCATGATGTCGTGGTCGGCCAGGGCGCGCTTCTCGCCGATGCCCACGCAGTTGAACGGCCGCGCAATGGTGTAGGGCAACTGGTACTGCTCCCATGCGCCTTGCGCGAAATACTCCGTTGCCAGCTTCTGGAAGCCGTAGGTGGAGCTGGGAGGCGGACAACGGCGCTGCGCGCCCTCCGGCGTTGGGAACTCCTTCGTGTTCTCGAACACCATGCTGGAGGAAATCACGGTGATCTTCTGCAGGCGGCCGTGTTTGTGCGCGTGCAGCGCGGCATCGAAAGCCGCAGCGGTGATGCGTTCGTTCTCGGCAATCAGATCATAGGCGAACTCGTGGAAGTAGCTGATGCCGCCAATCATGGCCGCGGCGGCAACGAAGTGATCGCAGTCTTCCAGCAGTTCCTTCAGCAGCTCGATGTCTTTCGCGTTGCCCTCGACGAAACGATAGTGGGGATGCGAGTCGTAGCTCTTGGCGACGCGTCCGTACTTGCTGAAGTTGTCCAGGCCGACGACGTCATAGCCGGCGTCCAGAAGTTCCTGTACAAGATAACCGTTGATAAAGCCGGCCGAGCCGGTGACAAGTATTTTCATGAGTTCGGGCTCACTATCCTTAGCGAATAAATAGATGTTGTGGTCGCTTTGTAATAGGGCGCACTTCATAGGCCGCGGAAAAGCCGCTTTGAACGCTTTGTAACAGGGCACGACTTCAGTTGTGCCGATAAGCCGTTTCCTTTCATCCTGAGCCGGCGACAGCCGGCGACACTAAGCCCTGTCGGCCGCCTACACCGTTGCCGATGCAAGTTGCCTGGCTGGGAAAAAGTTCCAGGGATCGATCACAATCTTGTCGCCCGGAATCTCCAGGTCGCGATAAACCGCATGCGGCGCGCCCACGATCACGATGTCCGCCTTGCGGATTGCCGTCTCCAGCGGAACCAGAACGCTGTCGGGTACATAAGGATCGGTGCACAGCACCTCCAGAGCTTCCACCTCGAGCAGCTTCTTCAGCTTGTAGGAAAGGCTGTCGCGCTTGTCGTCGGATTCCGCCTTGAACCCCATTCCCAGGATCGCCACCCGCTTGTTCGCCAGATCGTAAGGCCGAAGCTGCTCGACCAGAAACATCGGGAGGCCCTCGTTGATCAGCATGGCCGCATGGCCAAGAAAGAAATTGTTCTGGGAAAACGCGGCCAGTTGCAGCGTATCTTTTAGCAGGCACGGGCCGGCCGCGAATCCCGCTTTGGCGAAGCTGCGCATTCGAGGATAATCGCGCGTGACGGCATCATGAATGCGGTAGAAATCCAGACCGCGGCTCTGCGCCAGCATATAAAACTGATTGGAGATGGCAAAGTTCGCATATCGCCAGGCGTTGGTGAACAGCTTGGCCAGTTCAGCTTCCGCAGGCGCCAGCTCGATCAGCGACGGCGCAATCAATCCAAACAGCCGGCTGGCGGCAGCGGTTGCCTCGGGCTCAAACCAGAGACAATCTGCGGCAGCTTGATCAGCTCCTCCATGGCGTTGCCTTCGGCGATGCGCTCCGGACAGAAGGAAAGCAGAATCTTGCGGTTGAGCCTGCGCAGCCGCTCGTGGACAAGCCTGGTCACGCCGGGATAGACAGTGCTGCGCAGAACCAGCAGCGCGCCATCCTGCATATGATCGAGCAGCGCATCGATGCTGCGGTAAACCTCGCCAACGGTGGGATTGAGATGGCGGTCCACCGGCGTGCCCACCACCGTAATGACCGCGTCCGCAGAGTTGATGCAGCTGGGATCGAGGGTCGCGCGCAGCGACTTGCCTGCGACTTCGCGGAGTAGCTCATCCGCGCCGCGTTCCATGAATGGCATAGTCCCCGAGTTGACGAGTTCGACCTTGGCGGGATCGATGTCGAGCAGGTCAACCTGAAGGCCTGCCTTGCTGGCGAGCACGATGCCAAGCGGCAAGCCGACATGCCCGCACCCGCCCACGATGGCTATTCTTTGCAGGGTTTTCATTTGCCTACCATTCTAACCGCGTTGTGGCGATTTGCGACGTAGCTCGTCTTGCTTCAGCTTTACCGATTGCTTATAGTGAGTTGTCTGTTTGGTAGAGCGGCGCTTTGGCGCCGCGTTAGCCGTGGTTAAGAAAACGCTGGAATTGCGCTGGTCACAAGAGTGATCACCTCAATTCCCGCCTAAGGTGCCCGGTCTTCAACGCCAGCCTGAAGGCCGGCTCTACCTGAACCGCAGCGGATCTGAAGTGTGATCCGGCCACTCCCTAAGGTAACCGCACCGTGACCATCACCGAAGCCCTGAGGATCACGCAAAGTGTGCCCCGTGATGCCCGGCCATTCGCGGTCACTCTGGCGTGCGGCTTCACCCCGCTGCATTTGCAGACGTTTCTCGCAGCACACTTGCAGCAAGCGCTGCCCGATCGCAGAGTAACGATCACGCCCGGCCTTTACGGAGACCTCGCTGGAACGCTCGAAAGTATATCGGAGGCTGCACCTCCCGATGGTCTGGTGATCGCGCTGGAGTGGCCTGACCTCGATCCCCGCCTGGATTATCGTGGCGCCGGTAGCTGGGGCGCGACTGCAACCAATGACATCGTCGCCAGCGCGCGTACCACGCTGAATCGCATCGCGGCCGCGTTGCTGCGGATTCCGCCCGGCTCCAGCGATCGCGCTCTCGCCGCCTACGCTACCTCTGCCGCCGCTGTTCCACACACCG
The DNA here is from genome assembly GCA_963849815.1 of uncultured Acidobacteriaceae bacterium. GTDB lineage: Bacteria > Acidobacteriota > Terriglobia > Terriglobales > Acidobacteriaceae > Bog-257. The sequence continues at coordinate 18,235 of CAWKIR010000022.1, forward strand.
GGATGGCAGGCGTCGCAACATGAATTGACACTCGAAGCCGAGGTCATGCACTTCGCCGCCGACATTGCGCAGGAAGGCCGGATTGCTGTCCTCAACTCGCAGCGACTGGCGGAACAGTCGCCTGCGTCCGAGCGACTCGATCTCAAGAGCGATCTCTACACCGGCCTGCCATACACGATTGAGCACGCCGACCGGCTGGCATCGCAGCTTGCCCTGGCTTTGATTCCGCCGGTTCCGAAGAAAGGCATCATCTCCGATTTGGACGACACCCTGTGGAGCGGAATCGCCGGCGAAGTGGGCCCGGACGCCGTTGCGTGGGACCTCGCGAATCACGCTCAACTGCATGGCCTCTATCAGAAGCTTCTCGCCTCGCTTGCCGATTCCGGCACGCTGATCAGTGTCGCCAGCAAGAACGATCCAGCCGTGGTGGCCAAGGCCTTCGAGCGAAAGGATCTGCTGCTGCGTTCCGGGCAGGTGTTCCCAATCGAAGTGCACTGGAACGCTAAGTCGGGTAGCGTGGCGCGCATTCTGGAGACATGGAACATTGCCGCCGACAGCGTGATCTTCGTCGATGACAGTCCCATGGAGCTGGCCGAAGTTGCCGCGGCGCATCCTGGCATCGAGTGTGTGCTGTTTCCCAGGAATGACTACCGAGCTGGCTTGGCGATGCTGCGCCACCTTCGCGATCGCTGCGGCAAGGAACGAGTTTCGAACGAAGACGCTCTGCGTCTGGAGAGCGTCCGTCAAGGCGCAGCGTTTCGCGAGCAAGCCTCCAGCGGAGCGACGCCGGAAAGTTTTCTGGAACAGATCAGCGCGTCGGTGACCTTCGACTTGGCCGCTGCCGGCGAGCCCAGAGTACTGGAGTTGGTCAACAAGACCAACCAGTTCAACCTGAACGGCACACGTTACACACAGCCCGAATGGCAGAAACTGCTGTCAGCCCCCGGCGCGCTACTGGTTGCGGTCAGTTATGAAGACAAGTTTGGCCCGTTGGGCACGATCGCTGCGGTTGCAGGCCGGGCCGACGGCAAGCGCCTGATAGTCGACGCCTGGGTAATGAGTTGTCGTGCGTTTGCCCGGCGCATCGAGCACCAGACGCTGAAGATGCTCTTCCAGATCACCGGCGCAAGAGAGATCGAATTCCGCTTCACCACGACCGCGAAAAATGGACCGCTGCGGGACTTTCTTGCGACCTTGCTAGGCGAGTCGCCGCAGTCTGAGTTCCGCCTGACGCGTTCCCAGTTCGAAGCGAAATGCCCTGCGCTGTATCATGAGATACGCGAGATGAGGAGAGCAGAAGCGCATGGATGAGACCAGACAACGGCTGACCAATTGTTTCCAGGTAGTTTTCCCCGACCTGCCGCCGGAGGGGATCGCGACCGCCTCCACTGCCACCGTCGCGTCCTGGGATTCAGTCGCTGCCATCACGCTTATGAACGTCATCGAAGATGAGTTCGGCTTCGAGATGGACCTGGACGATCTGGCCGATCTGGATTCGTTCGAGAAGCTCTACTCCTATCTTCAAAAGCGCCATCAGGTGGCCTGATGGCCCGTCCCCTCCGTCTGCATCACGTGGGTTTTGTGGTCGCCAACATCGAGACGGCAATGCCCGGATTCCTGCGCTCGTTGGCAGCGGAGTGGGATGGCCAGGTCTTCCACGATCCGCTGCAAAAAGTTCGGGTCGCGTTTCTGGCCACGCGATCGCTGGATCCTCTGATCGAATTGGTGGAACCGGCGGGCGACGGCTCGCCGGTAGTACGCTTTCTGCGGGAACACGGAGGCGGACTGCATCACGTGTGTTATGAGGTGGCCGATCTCGAGGAGCAGCTGGTTGAATTTCGTTCGCGAAGTGCATTGATCGTCAAGCGGCCCAAGCCTGCCGTGGCCTTCGGCGGACGCCGAATCGCCTGGCTGATAACCTCTGAGAAGCTGCTGATCGAATTGCTGGAAGAAGCGATAAGAAATTAGCGGTAAACTACATAAAGGCAGTCCGTTCGGCAAGCTCAAAGCGGGCTTCCGACTCGCCCGGACAAGATGTGTCCGGGGCAGCTGGGTAACAATTCATTAATCTCCGACGATGAAGCTCCGCCGAATAAAAAACAGAAACTGGTGTCCCGCTCTTGAAGTTTGAAACTCGCAACCCGAAACTCCGCATCGCGCAGCTGGTCCTGATCGCATTGCTGGCCATGGTCTTCCTGGGCGCTGACCCCGACGCTCGCTTTAACCAACTGGGCCGTCAGCTGATGTGCATGTGCGGCTGCAATCAGATTCTGCTGGAATGCAATCACGTCGGCTGCACGTATTCCGACCGCATGCGCAATGAGCTTTCCGCCGGCCTCACGCGTGGCGACAGCGATTCCCTCGTCCTGCAAAGCTTCGTACAGAAATACGGCAACACCGTGCTGGCCGCGCCCACTACGACCGGCTTCAACCGCGTTGCCTGGATCATGCCCTTTGCGGTCTTTGCGCTGGCCATAATCTTGACCGTCTGGCTGGTGCGCTTGTGGAAGGCGCGCGCCGTCGCCCAACCCGTGCCGCGCCCCGACCTCGACGTCGGACAACTCGACGACCTTCGTAAGAAGGCCCGTCACGAGACCGAGTTCTGATGTACGCTTTATCGCTATCGCTGTACTTGCCATGCTGGGAACATTGGCGGGCTCCGCGGTTGGACGGATGGGGATAATGGGACAAGAGATGGTATTGGTGCTCTTCGGCTGCGCGCTGTTTGCGGCGGCTCTCTTCGTTTATGTTTTTTACCAACCAGACCAGCTGGAATCCGGCGAGGAGAAGACTCGCCACATGTATTTGCTGGAACGCAAGGAAGCCACCTACGAGAATCTCCGCGACCTGAACTTCGAATACAAGGCCGGCAAGTTGAGCAAGCAGGATTACGCGGTGCAACGAGCTGCGCTGGAAGACGAGGCCGCCGCCATCCTCGCGGAGTTGGAATCGATTGAGAAGGCGCGCGTGGTACTCCGTCATGGCACCCGCCGCGCCGGCGTGCCTCCCAATGGAGGCCGCGCGTGAGCAAGGCCGCACTCCGCCTGTTGTTGTGTTTCTTATGGCTCGGCTCCTGCGCTGCCGCCCAGACCATCACCGGTACGGTAACGAATGGCACCACCGGCAAGCCCTCCGTCGGCGACGAGGTCACGCTGCTCTCCCTGTCGCAAGGTATGCAGGAGATCGCCAATACCAAGAGCGACGCCCAGGGGCACTTCTCATTTCCCGCTCCCGCCGACAGCCAGGCGCCCCACATGGTTCGCGTGAATCATCAGGGCGTAGGCTACTTCCCGCAAGGTGGGCCGCTGATGCCCGGTGCGACTACGGCTGAACTAACGATCTACGACTCCGCAAAGAAGCTTGACGGGCTCAGCCAGACGGTCGAGGTCGACCGCTTCCAGAGCGATGGCAAACAGCTGGACGGAATCTCGTTGTACGCGGTGACTAACAAATCGCAACCGCCGCGCACCGTCGCCAATGACAAGGGAACGTTCGAGATCGTGCTGCCCGGTGGCGCGGAGATCGAATCCGCGCAGGCCAAGGGTCCTGGCGGACAGCCGATCGCCACGGAAACTACCCCCGGCGCGCAGAAAAATCATTTCCTGCTGAGCTACCCTCTGCGTCCGGGCGAGACGCAGTTTCAAATTTCGTACCACATGCCATACAACGGAGAAACCAGCATCTCGCCCAAGCCCCTTCAGGACGTACAGCACTTTGTGGTGATGATCCCGAAGAGCATGACCTTCACCGCAGCAAGCCCGCAGCAATTCCAGGCGATGTCGGACCCGCAGTCGACCGTGATGGTAGCCACCGACGTTAAGCCGGGCGCGGACCTCGATTTTCGCGTTGCGGGCACAGGAATTTTTCAGACCGACAACCAGCAGGGCGCACAGGGTGCAGGTGATTCCGGCGGGGGCGCCATGGGCGGATCGCAGGCCGCGGCCAACGATAGCCGTCCGGGCGGTGGCCTGGGCGCTCCCATCGACGCGCCTGATCCGCTGCACGAATATCGCGGCTTCATTCTCGGCGCATTCGCGCTGGTGCTGGTAATGGGCGGCGCTTATATCGTGTCGCGATCCAATCGGCCGCGTCCGGCAACGGCGCCAGCGGGCGTAGTCGAGGCCGGCTCTCCCGAAGCCGCCGCCGCCTTTGCCGACTACGTCGAACCGGCAGCGCCGGCGCGCGATCGCAACGCGCTCCTGCTGGAAGCCATGAAGGAAGAGCTGTTTCAACTGGAGATCGATCGCCAGCAGGGCAAGCTCACGCCTGAGGATTACACCAAGGCCAAGGCCGCGCTGGACGAAACCATCAAGCGCGCCCTAGCCCGAAGCCAGAACGGCTAAGCGGACGCCTCCACAGCTCCCGCGGTTACCCGCTTACGCCACACCCTTGGCATTCATAAACTCGCTGTACTGCTTGTCGACGCCCACGATGTGCTGCGACAGCCACTTGGTAAGAAAGTCCAGCACGCTGAGCGAGAGGCCGGTGGCACCGGCCTTGTACTGGTCGGCAACCTCCTTGATCTTCCCAGTGAACTTGCGGTGCTGCTCAATGTGGGCGGGCAGTTGCGTGTACCCGAGTTCCTTCATGACCGCCTCTTCCGCGGTAAAGTGCCGCTCGGTGTAGCGCAGCAGTTTGGTCAGCACGTCGTGCATGACGTCTTTGCTGCGGCCCGCCTTCATTCCATCGTGCAACTCGTTGATGATGGCGAATAGCTGCTGGTGGTCTTCGTCGAAGCGTTTTACCTTGACGCTGTAGTTGGAGCTCCAGGTGAAGAGAGCCATGTTTCTTGTCTCCCGCCAGCATTCATCGGCAAGAGAGTCAGTCCCTTTAGGATCTCGTCAGGTTCACGCGGCAACGCCAAGCAGCCCCGCTCCCTCTTTGAATTGACCTGGGCCAGGGCAGGCTGCACCAACTCTTCCTCGCCCACCGGCATCTTTTATTCAGAGCGTACAATCAACATCCGTTGGTTGCGCGGAAACTTCACAATCGAGGTCCCACATGGTTCTCTGGCAGCAGGGTGTACGTTACGCCGCACAAAGAATGCCCAAGGTGGTGGGGCCGGCAACCCACGCCGCCTTCGACTACGCCTTCGCCGGCTCGTTGTTCGTGATGGCCGCGTGGCTATGGAAGCGCAATCGCCGCGCCGCGGTCGGCTCGTTGATCTGCGGCGGCGCCACCGCTGCCAACGCCATTGTCACGGACCACCCAGTCGGCGCGCTGGACCTCATCGACTACAAAACTCATGCGCGAGTTGATGCGGCGCTGGCGGCACTCACCGCCGCCACACCGCGCCTCATGGGCTTCGCCAATGACGATGAAGCGCGACTGTTCGGTGTCCATGCCTTGGCGAGAACGGTAGTCAGCAGCCTGACCGACTTCGACGAGTAGAGATGTCCGACGCCGGGACAGAATACTGTTCCCCACGGAGGACTCGGAAATCACGGAGTGCTTTCTTTCAGGGTTCCCCACGTCCTCCGTCGTGGAAGGAATGTCTTATCCAGCGAAGGCCTTCGCCAGAAACCGCGAGATGTGCCAGGCGTCCATGTACTTGTAGGGCGTCTCGCCCAACGAATAATGTCCGCAAGGCAGCGCCTTGATAGTCGTGTCCAGCCCGCGGCGCAGGAACTCGCCCGCCGTCTGTACTGAGAACTCCGGCAGAAACGTCAGATCGTAACGGCCATAGATCATCAGCGACTTCTTCGGCCAGCGCTCGAACTTGTTGAAGTACACAATCGGGCTGATGCACATCCACACTCGCCGCAGTTCCTCCCGCGTCAGCACGGCCTCGACGCCCTGGCGGATGTGCTGGGTCGATTGCCCTGTCCAGGTCACGTCGCCGAACGACGTAGACGCGTGATTGAACACATTGACCCGGATGCGCGAATCGTGCGCGCTGGCCAGGAAGGCATAGCACGACCCGAGACTGGTGCCGACGATCCCCAGCCGCGAGTAGCCACGCTGCTCCAGCCAGTCCATGCAGGAGCGGATATCGGCTATGCCCTGCCGCGTGGCGTCGATGGTCCGTCCCACATTGGCGGACACGGCGTAATCCGCGCGTGTGATGCCCGCCGGCCGGCGTATATCGTGATAGGGCATGCTCAGCCGCAGGGCTGCGATGCCCAGCATGTTGAAGATGCGGCAGAGAGCGTTTTGGCTGACTCCATCCGCGTTCCACTGCGGCAGCAGCACTACCGCCCGATGTCCCTTGGCCGGGAACCAGCGCGCGTTGGCGCAATTGTTTTCAGGATAGGGCGATTCGACCGGCGACGTGAAGCGCAGAAACTTGCCCCACTCGTTCTTGGGCTGCTTCTTGGGAGGTTCACTTCCGGTGTGGAAGAGTTCCACTTTGCGATGCTCGATGCGAAAATCCTTCGGCGTCTGGTAGCGGAAAAACTCGTCGCTGTTCTCCGCCATCAAATCGTTGGCCGCTGTCATGTAGCTGAGCATGGCATCGCGATCGCTCTGGTCGAGCGGCAGGCTAAGGCTCTCGATCCCCGGCCAGCGCGTTGTCCAATCCAGACCCCACTCGAACGGCCGCACGATGCGGTTGTTGTCGCGCGACGTCATGCGCGATTCCCACTCATGGATCCAGCGGCGATAGTGTTCTCGCATCATCCAGGATGTTATCCCACGGAAGCGGTAAGCATCGATGAAACCCCAATCAACATCAGTATTTGGGCGCTGAATGGCGGCTGGCGATGTGCGAGTGGGAAACGCGGCCCGGCATCTTCGCGGTCGAAGGCAAGCCGGCCAAGCGTCTAACCCAGAGGTTGTAGTGCCGATGCGACCGTTAGGGGATGATTCAAATTCCAGTCTCGGATAATCTTCGCAGCATGCAACTCATACAGATTGGCGAGACCAAACAGAAGACAGTGCTGGACATGATCCAGGAAATGGCAACCCGTCAGCTTTCAGAGATCGAGCAGCTGAAGGCGGCAGCCCAGAACAGGTCGCGAGCCAGACAGCCCCGCCGCAGTCTTCGGCGCTACACTTCTCCCGCCCTCGCTGCCTAACCGCACGGCGAAGACGCAGCACGCAGAGCCCTCAGATCTGGTAGTCCATCTCGATCACTTGTTGCAGCTTGTCCTCGCCGTCGCTGAACACCAGCTCTCGCCCTTTTAGTTCGCGGACTTCCTTCTTCAGCTCCTTGACTTCATTGGCAACCGCAGCCAGTGCTTCCGAGAGCGGATCGTTGATCTGCTTGGGATCGGTGATCACTACCCGCTTGCCATGTTGGAGCACGATGTGGCCGGGCACACCGACGACTGTCGAGTTGTCCGGCACGTCGCGCAACACCACCGAACCTGCGCCGATACGGCTATTTTCCCCGATGATGATGTTGCCCAACACCCGCGCGCCCGCGCCAATAACCACGCGGTTGCGCAAGGTGGGATGGCGTTTGCCGGTTTCTTTTCCCGTGCCGCCCAGGGTCACACCCTGGTAGAGCGTCACGTCGTCGCCAATAATTGTGGTCTCGCCAATCACCACACCCATGCCATGATCGACGAAGAAGCGGTGCCCGATTTCTGCGCCAGGATGGATTTCGATTCCCGTGATCAGCCGCGTCCACTGCGAGAGGGCACGCGCCAAAAACCGCCACCCGTGGATCCACAGCCAATGGTGCACGCGATAGCCCCACAGCGCATGCAGTCCGGAGTAGAGCAGCACAACCTCCAGTCCGGACTTCGCCGCGGGATCGCTCTCCAGTACCGCGGCGATGTCTTCGCGCATGCAGGAAAACATCTTCACACCGTAACCTCGGCCGTGGGCAGAGCGAGGGCCTCGTTGCGCAGCTTCTCGAACAGCACGCTGCTCAAGTAGCGCTCTCCGTAGTCAGGCAGGACTACGACAATCAGTTTGCCGGCATTTTCCTCGCGCTGGGCAACACGCGATGCAGCCACTACCGCCGCGCCCGACGAGATGCCGACCAGCAGACCCTCTTCATTAGCCAGACGGCGTGCCATGGCGATCGAATCTTCTCCCGACACCTGGACGATCTCATCGATGAGGTCGGTGCGCAGGATGCTGGGTACGAAGCCCGCGCCGATTCCCTGGATCTTGTGCGGACTCGGCTGGCCGCCGGAAAGTACCGGACTTTCCGCGGGCTCAACCGCAATCGCCTTGAACGAAGGTTTCTTCGGCTTGATGAACTCCGCCACGCCAGTCAACGTCCCTCCGGTGCCGATGCCCGATATCAGAATATCGACCTTGCCGTCGGTATCATCCCAGATCTCCGGGCCAGTGGTTTCGCGGTGGATCTTGGGATTGGCAGGATTGTCGAACTGTTGCGGCATGAATCCGTTCGGCGTCTGCGCGAGGATCTCGTTGGCCTTCGCGATCGCGCCCTTCATGCCCTTCACCCCGGGCGTCAGGACAATCTCCGCGCCAAACGCGAGCAGCAGAACGCGGCGCTCCGTGCTCATGGTATCCGGCATGGTGAGAATGAGCTTGTACCCTTTGACGGCGGCGACAAAGGCCAGCCCGATGCCGGTGTTACCGCTGGTGGGCTCGACCAGCACCGTCTTGCCCGGCTGGATCTTCCCCGCGCGCTCGGCTTCGGTGATCATGCTGACGCCGATGCGGTCCTTCACGCTGCTGCAGGGATTGAAGCTCTCCAGCTTGGCGGCAACGGTGGCGCGCGCGCCACTCGTCACTTTGTTCAGGCGAACCAGAGGAGTGTGTCCGATCAATTGCGTTACGTCATTGGCTATCTTCATTGGCTATCTCCAAACGATGGTGGCACGTTGGCCGGCAATATTGGGTTTGAATTTAGTGCAGGGCGCGAAGGAACAGCTAGCGACAACAACAAAGGCAGGGCAGCGGGAAGCGGCTTGCGCGAATCTCAGCGTGGACATGCTGATGTGTATCGATGCGCATCATGGGTCAACCGATTCCGCGGGACTAGTCAGTTTAACATGCGTTGAACCCTACCGCTCGACCGCCAACCCCACAGCGTTGCCACCGCCCAGGCACAGCGCCGCGATTCCTTTATGCACGTCGCGGCGAATCATTTCATACAGCAGCGTGGTGAGAATGCGCGCGCCGCTGGCACCGATGGGATGTCCCAGCGCGACCGCGCCGCCGTTCACGTTCACTTTGTTGAGATCGAGTCCAAGCTCGCGCGTGACTGCAATCGCCTGAACCGAGAAGGCCTCGTTCAGTTCGTAGAGATCGACGTCGTTATTCTTCCAGCCTGTCTTCTTCCAGAGCAGACGAACCGTCTCGACCGGCGCCATCATCACCCATTCAGGAGCGACACCGCTAGTGGCCTGTGACACGATGCGGGCCATCGGCTTCAGCCCAAGCTCCTTCGCCTTCGCGGCCGACATCACCACCAGCGCCGAAGCTCCGTCATTCACGCCGGGCGCATTGCCCGCGGTCACGGTGCCATCCTTCTTGAAGGCCGGCTTCAGACTCCGCAACACGTCAAGCGTTGTGTCTTCGCGCGGCGATTCATCCTTGCTGAACAGCACCGGCGGCGCGCCCTTCTTCTTCGAAGGCAATTCAATGGGGATAATCTGGTCTTTGAAGCGGCACTCGTTGATGGCGCTCAGCGCCTTGCGGTGCGAGTTCAGCGCATACTCATCCTGCTCCTCGCGGGTGATCTTGTACTTGTCGGCGACGTTCTCGCCGGTGTTGCCCATGTGATAGTCGTTGTAAGCGTCCCACAGGCCGTCATGGACCAAGGAGTCGAGGACTTTCTGGTCGCCCAGGCGAAAGCCCTTGCGCGCGGTCTGCAACAGATACGGCGTATTCGTCATGCTCTCCATGCCGCCGGCAACGACAATGTGCGAGTTGCCGGTCTGGATCCCCTGCTGCGCGAGGGCGACGGCTTTCAATCCTGAACCGCAAACCTTGTTGATGGTCATGGCGCTGACGGTGTCGGCGAGTCCGCCGCCAAGGGCCGCCTGTCGCGCCGGGTTCTGTCCGAGTCCCGCGGAAACCACGTTACCCATGATGCACTCATCGACGGTCTGGGGATCGATGCCGGCGCGCCTGACCGCCTCGCGCACCACGATGGCGCCCAGCTGCGTCGCAGTGAAATCCGACAGCGAACCCTGGAATTTCCCGATTGGAGTACGCACCGCCGATACGATGACGACATCTTCGATGAAGGCCATGGACGAGAAGCTCCTGAAGTAAGAGTGAGTACCCAACATTATAAGATGGTGTGCCTTGTCCGGGGACGCACAAATACCGCCTGAAATGCATATTGTTTCCAGTGGCCGCAATCGTCTGCTGGCTCCCTGGTGGCACACCGCAATCCTGATCGCGGTGCTGTTGATCGCGTCGGTGAACGGCAACCGCAGCGCACATCCACTGGCGGCCGGCAGCAAGATACCGCAATATCTCTGGACGATGAGTTGGGAGTGGATCCTGGCCGGCTTCGTCTGGCTCGGTATCCGCAAGCGCATTCGGCTGCGTGATCTGATCGGCGGGCGCTGGGCGACGTGGGAGGATTTCTTTCTGGATGTTGTGTACGCCGGAGTTTTCTGGGGCGGCGCGATGTTGGTGCTGGGCGTGACGGCCAAGCTGATGCATCTGGACCAGGCGGGCAAGATCGAGATCATGCGCAAGCAGCTGGGGTTCTTGACCCCGGGGACGAATCTGGAGTTGGCCGTCTGGTTCTGCGTGAGTATCACCGCCGGCTTCTGCGAAGAGATCATCTTCCGCGGATATCTGCAACGGCAGTTCGCGGCAAGCGCCAATTCGATGCTCGCAGGAGTGCTGCTCTCAGCGTTGGTATTTGGAGCGTCACACGGCTACGAAGGCGCCTCGCGGATGATTTTGATCGCAATTTACGGATTAATGTTTGGGGTACTCGCGTGGTGGCGAAACAGCCTTCGTCCGGGAATGATGGCGCATGCATGGCACGACGCACTGAGCGGAATGGTTTTGCGGATACTGAAATAGCCAGTGTTTATGCGGCTTCCACGCATGTGCGAAGTTTACGACACGAGGGCGTCGGAGCAAGAGGCCAGAATTGCAAGATCGGGAGGCGGGATGGCGGCGACGCGCCTCGCCGATTTCGCAGTGGCGAGACGCTTTTTTTGCTTGACTATTTTTTTCATTAACTCTATACAACTAACAAATTGCGATGAAAGTTAATGTCGCAATATTCCATGACAAATGGAAAGGGAGAATAGAAACCATGGCAACTAAGAAGGCTGCAAAGAAGGCTAAGAAAGCTGCAAAGAAAAAGAAGCACTAACTTGGTCTTTACGTCAACCGAGGGGGCGCGCAAGCGCCCCCTTCGCTTTTGTGCGGGAGTTTTTGAAAAGGTGGTTTGACTCGGCATCCTGGAGTGAGTGGAGCAAGCGTCACCCCTGAAAAGCTTAAAAGCAGATCCCTCGTCGGCCTAAAGGCCTCCTCGTGATGACAAATTTAAAGGATGCCTGAAGGCGGGCTCCGCCCGGTCGGCCCTAATTCACTTTCGCGGCGCTGCTGGCGGTGGGACGCGGCAGCGGCTCTTCTTGCGTGGGGCAGATGCTTTGATAGGAACACCAGGCGCACGCACCGCTGGGCCGGGGATCGAACTCGCCGGCGGCGATCTTTGCGGCCATGGTTTTCACTTCTTCTTCCGCCGCCAACAATTCCTTCGGCGTGCGTCGCGATTCGATCGCTGTTCCGTTTTCCAGATTGATGAACACCAGGGACGACGCGGCACAGCCCAATTCGTTCTGCGCGGCGAGCGCGTAGACGGAGAGTTGCAAGCTCTCGTCGGCGTCGTCCTGCGTCTTGGCCTTGCCGGTTTTGAAGTCGATCACAGTGATTTCACCGCTGGCGCTTTTATCGATGCGGTCGATGCGGCCTTTCACACGGGCGCCGCCGATCTCGACCTTGAAGCGGCGTTCGGTTTCGAGCACCGGTTTGGCGGGATACGCGAGCGGTGAGCGCAGGAACGTGGTCAGCTGGTCGCGGCCTTGTTTAGTGTAGAGATCGCGTTGCACCTCATCGTCGATCTTGGCTTTGCCGAATTCGTCGACGAAGCAGTCGATCACGCTCCGCTCGTCCAGCGGACGGCCGGCGCGAACGCCATCGAAGTACGCCTTGAGCGCCAGATGCATGGCGCTGCCGAATTGCAAGGCCGCGCTCGCCTCCTCCGGCAGGTGCCAGTCATAACGCAATTTGTATTTCAATGGACAGGTTTCGTAGTCCTGAAGCGAGCTGGCGCTCAACTCCAGCGGGCCATCCTGACGAGGCGCAAGCCTCGTCCATTGCGAGACGGTGAGTTCAGGTGCGGCGGCAGCGGCATGGATTTCGGCGATGTCCGCCTCAGGCGGCAGCAGCCGCCATGCGATTGCGCCGCGCAAGACGGCATTCGCGTGCGCGACCAGATCGCGCATGTAGCCCTTCGGAGGTACGGGCTGCTTCTTTTCGCTACCGGCTTTGCCGCAGAGGTAAAGCTCATCCATGGCGCGCGTCATGCCCACGTAGTAGAGCCGGCGCTCCTCCTGATCGTGCAGGGTCTTGGGATCAGTTTCGGCAGCGTCACGGTTTCGCAGCTGCCGCGGAAACTCGACGAGCGATTCTTTGTATCCACTGGGAAAGGCGGGGGAGCCGGTTCGCACAACAAACACGTGCGGGAATTCCAATCCCTTGGCGGCGTGGACCGTCATCAGCTGCACCGCGTCTTCGAGGGGAGCGGCGGCGAGTTCGCTGGGCTCCAGCGCGGCAACAGGATCATCTTCGTCCGTTTCCTCCACCAGCATGCCCTTCGCCTCCTCGCGAAAGACGGACACATACTGCAAGAAATCGTTCAGCTTTCCGTCGCCGACGATCTGCTTTGGCTTCTCCTGCCAGCGTTTCGCGAAGTCGCAGAAACGGCGCAGCGGCATGGAGTCAGGAAGGCCGAAGGCGCGCTGCGCGGTCTCTAACGCAGATGCCAGTGCATTGTTCGCGTCGAGTAATTCCTGGCGCGCCGCGCGGATGGTCTCGACCACCTGCATGCCGCCGGGAACGTTCTCCAGGACCGCTTCGACGGGAGAGTTCCGGCCCGCGAGCGCTAGCTCGGCGCGAAAGCGTTCCGGATCGACATGAAACTGCGGCAGAGCAGCGACGCGGAAGAGCGCGACCGGATGCGACGAATCCAGAATGCGGAGCACCGCCATCGCGTCGCGGAGTTCAGGTGTGTCAAAGAGATCCGCGCCCTTCACGCGCACCGGAATGCCGCGATGCGTGAGCTCGGCGACGATCTGCGCGCGGCAGAAGTGACTGCGATAGAGCACGGCGATATCGCCAAGCCGCAATCCCGGTTGCTCCTTTTGCATCGCCTGGATGGTATCGGCGACGAACGCAGCTTCGTGCTCAGGGCCAGTGTGGACAATTGCCTGCACCGCCGGAGCCTCGGCGACAGCAGTGTCGTGTTCCAGCCGGGCGCACGTGAGAGGCTCGCGGGGCCAACCTCCGTCCACGCTAACGATCTCCGGGTTGCACTTGATGGCCTGGTAAGCACAGCGCAGGATGGGAAGGGTGGAGCGCCGGTTGGCCGACATGGTGACGCGCCGCACGCGGTCTTTGCCAAAGATCTGAAGGAACTGCTCGAAGGCATCGCTGGTGGCGCCTCGAAACTGGTAGATGGCCTGGTCGGGATCGCCCACCGCGAAGACATTGGCGGCTTCTCCTGCAAGCAGGCTGGCCAGTTTGATCTGCGCCACGTTGGAGTCCTGGAACTCGTCGATGAGAATGAATCGCGCCCGCCGCTGCTGGCGCTCCAGCACTGACTTGCGACGGGTCAGCACATCCACTGCACGCGTCATGATGTGGCCGAAGGTGCCGAGGCCTTCCTTCTGTAGCAGATCTTCAGCGAAGCGAAAGGCACGCGCGACCTCGTGGCAGCGCGCGAGAGCTTCCTCGCCGGACATAGTGGCAGCGTCCTTTGCCTTGGCCATGCGCGGCATTGGAATCTCGCCGCGCTCCAGCTTGGCGACGTAGGCGTCGTAATCGGCAGGAGTGCGCAGCTCATCGTGACAACTGCTGAAGAACTTCAGCAGATCTTCCAGGAACTTTCCAGGAGTGGCAGCCTTGATGTAGTGCTCCAGCTTCATGTCGCCGATATGGCGGCGCAGCAGGACGAACAGGTCTTTGTCGTCGAGGAGCTGAAACTTGGTGCCCGCGTCCTGCAAAAGTCGATAGCAGTAGGAATGAAAGGTGTGCGCCTGGAGACCGCTGGCAAGCAGCTTTTTGGCAGCCTTGGGACGCTCCAGCTCAGGATAAAGCGACGGCTGCTGGTCGAGATTCGGGTACAGGATGGCCGCCACGCGATGAATCAGCTCGGCGGCGGAGTTGCGCGTGTAGGTGACGGCGAGGATCTCGTCGGGACGCGCGGCTTCAGTCTGGATGAGGTGGGCGATGCGGCGTGCCAGCACCGTGGTCTTGCCGGTTCCGGCGCCGGCGACAACCAGCATGGGGCCGTGGACGTGCTCGATAGCTTGGAGCTGCTCGGGGGTAGGAGTAAAAATGGCGCTCTGCACGGGGTCACTTACATCACGAACAAAAGGCGAAGAATCTAGTATTTTGCATCGAACCGGGGGATAAAGCAAGGACCACCTCAGGGGAGCCCTGGATCACGTCGAGGCGAAGTCCTCAGCGGCTAAAGCCGCATTGATATTACGGCATTTACGGATGGCCTGAAGTGTCTGCGAGAGAACCGTGTCGCCGCTCTGCGGCTCGCGTTTTGTCCCCACTCCGACCGGGGCCTCACGGCCCCGGCTAACTTCATCCCGCCACTGCGCGGCTAGTTTGATCGATTGTCAATCCGTTTGTCCCACCACGGCTGAGTTAGAGCGTAGTTTTCGTAAACAGGCGCTTACGCGCCGGGCTAACGTCATTTCGCCGCTGCGCGGCTGGAGTGAGCCAGTTTCGATGCTTCGCGTTCCACTGCAATCTGACAAGTCGAGTCCTCTCGCAAACGCTGAAGGCCGTCCCATTCAAAACGTGACTTAGCCATAGTTTCTTAAGTCATTTCGCCCGGGAATCAAAGGCTCACCTCACGGTAAGGACCGCAAGGCGGCAGTTGCCAGGTGCGAGCGGTTCGGCTGGCGATGTTAAGATTTCTCATTCATGGTTACCTTCGTGGTGCTGCGGATCGTAGCCGTGGTCTTGCTGATCGCGGCAAACGCGTTCTTCGTGGCCGCTGAATTCGCGCTGGTGAGCGTGCGCGAGACGCGACTGCAACAGATGATTGCGGCGCATCGCATCGGCGCGCGCACGGTTCAGAAGCTCCATCAGAAGCTCGACCTTGTCCTGAATGCCGTGCAGTTTGGCGTGACGGTTTGCAGCTTAGCGCTGGGCTGGATCGGCGAAGCGTCGATCGCGCACATTCTGGAGCCGCTCTTCCTGCCGCTGCCGCACTCGCGCCTCTACGCCCACGGCTGCGCGGTGGTCCTGGCCTTCGCGCTGATGACCTACCTGGTAGTCATCATGGGAGAGGTTGTTCCCAAGTCAATCGCCTTACAGCGGACCGAGCGGGTCGCGCTGGCGGTCGCCGGGCCGATGGACTTCTTCATCACCGTGGCTGGGCCGTTTCTGGCGTTTATGACGGCTTCCACCGGCGCTGTGCTGAAGACGTTCGGGATGCGGCAGGTGCGCGAAGGCGGCGTGCATTCGCCGGAAGAGTTGAAGCTGATCGTCTCAGCCAGCGGGCGGCTGGGAATACTGGCGGCCCCGCAGGAAGACCTGATTCTGCGCGCTCTCGATCTGGAGAACATCACGGTGCGCGAGATCATGGTGCCGCGGCCCGACATTTTTTCGCTGCCGGGCAATCTCTCGCTGGAAGAGGCGCTGCAGCAGGCGGTGGACGAGCAACACTCGCGCATTCCGGTTTATGATCCGCAGCGCGGGCCCGAGCACATCATTGGCGTGCTTTATGCCAAGGACCTTATGCGCTGGCTGCGCTATCGTGTAAACCGCACTGCTTCGGGACGCCCGGTCAGCCGCCCCAGTGGACTGGAAGTGCGGCACATCATGCGCGAGGTGCTGGTGGTTCCAGAAACCAAGCCGCTGCCGGATTTATTGCTGGAGTTCAAGGCGCGCAAGCGGCACCTGGCGGTGGTGGTGGACGAATTCGGCTCGACGGCGGGGCTGGTGACAGTGGAGGATGTCCTGGAGCAACTGGTGGGTGAAATTGAGGACGAGTTCGATGTGACCGGCGAGTCCTTCCTGCCGGGCGATCCTTCCATGACCCTGGACGGCTCGGTCAACATTCGCGACCTGGAGTCGCAATACCACATCGTTCTGCCGCGCGACGACGGCTTCGAAACTCTCGCTGGATTTGCGCTCTCGCGGCTGCAA
This sequence comes from uncultured Acidobacteriaceae bacterium, assembly GCA_963849815.1. Taxonomy (GTDB): domain Bacteria; phylum Acidobacteriota; class Terriglobia; order Terriglobales; family Acidobacteriaceae; genus Bog-257. Next base: position 34,531 of record CAWKIR010000022.1, read on the forward strand.
CGGATTCCCAGGCCTGGTGACACCTTTGAGTACGAAGGCCGCCGTTATACGGTCGCTCGCATGGACGGACTGCGGGTGGAAAGCGTGAAAGTCGAAACCACACAACCCGCACAGACGCCTGCAACGTCTCCGGCAACGCAGGCCCCACACTGATGCTGCGCTATCTTCTCTCCCGCATGCTCTACACGTTGCCGGTGGTGTGGCTGGTAGTGTCGGTCGTGTTCCTGCTGATCCATCTGGTGCCCGGCGATCCCGTACAACAAATGCTGGGCGAAGGTGCGGCGGCCACCGACGTCGCGGCGGCTCGCCATGCCTACGGTCTCGATGTTCCGCTGGGGCAGCAGTATGTGAATTACTGGCGCGGCATCGTCCACGGCGACATGGGGCGCTCGCTGCGCCTGAACCAGAATGTCGGCCACATCATCGCGCAGGCCTACCCCTTCACGATGGAGCTGACGCTGGCGGCGCTGGTGGTCGCGCTCGGACTTTCGATTCCTGCTGGAGTGCGCTCGGCGCTGCGGCGCAACCGGGGGGACGACCGAGTTCTCAGCTTCGTCTCGCTGCTGGGCTTGTCGTTTCCCAACTTTGCGCTGGGGCCAATCCTCATCTTGATTTTCTCAATTAAGCTGGGATGGCTGCCAGTCTCAGGCTCGGGCTCGCTGGCGCATCTGGTGCTGCCAGCGATCACCATGGGAGCGGCGCTGGCCGCGATCCTCACGCGCATGGTGCGCACCTCGATGCTGGAAGAGCTGGGGCAGGATTACATTCGCACCGCACGCGCCAAAGGTCTGCCGGAGCGGACCGTGGTTTATCGCCATGCCTTGCGCAATGCCATGATCCCGATTGTCACGGTAATTGGACTGCAATTCGGAGCGCTGCTGGCGGGCGCGATTGTCACGGAGACGATCTTCTCGTGGCCCGGGATCGGACGGCTGACGATTACCGCGATCTCCAACCGCGATTATTACCTGGTGCAGGGGTGCATCCTGATGATCGGCCTGACCTATGTGCTGGTAAATCTTCTGACGGATTTGCTGTACTCAGCTTTCAATCCGCGGATACGGCAGTGAGGTAGAGCGGGTTTCAAGCCGGCATCGAGCGGTGCCAAGGAAGGCTCGCGGCTGGCTTAAAGGCCGGATGGAACTTTTGACATCCCACTTATGCCGCCCCTACGGGGCTCGGATTTGAAGAGAGAGCTACCCAGCACTCCGCCTCCCCAGTTCGCCCAAGAAGGGCGAACCGGGGACCCCGCTGCGTGCTGGGTTATGCTGTCGCCGTCCCGCTTTGCGGGACTCGATTGCCGACACTGCACAATATCTGCCGAACCTGCGGTTGCAAGTTGCGGCGAGGAAGTCGACCAACCCGGCCGGATCTACGTTGCTTTGCCTGCCTTGAAAAGTGACGCGCTTACTTGATTTTTTCCGGCTGCGGGTTTCCAATTTCGTGCTAGCAGCATCTTCCCAGTTGAGTGGAGGTTGATATGGGCTGGAATCGGCCCCTTGGGCATCCGGAGCAGACGGGCAAGGAAGCAGGCCATCTTCAAACCAGACGTACGCCGGCAACGAGCGGCAGTATCGGGACGCATCGCAAGGCAACGGCGCACAGCGATCCATCGAGTCAGCCGTCGCCCAGTTCGGCCCATCCTAGTCCTGAGCAACCTGCGGAGAACCTTCATTCAGCCAAAGTTCGTACGGGAATCGTGTCAGTGAATGGCTGCGATGTCGGCATAATGCATTGCCGGCGCCCGTAGCGGGGACGCAGATCCGTCGCAAAACAATGTTGGAAGGGTCCGGGCAGGAGAACGCGAACAGCAGATCCCTCGCGGGCTGAAGCCCGCTCGTGATGACAAAACAAACGGCTTCGGCACACCTGAAGTCGTGCCCTGTTACAAAGCACTCTAAAAGCGGCTTTCGCCACAGGCTATAAAGTCGACTCGTGATGACAAGAAGTAAAGACTGACGACCAAGCAGGCTGAAGCTGCGCCTCTCCAAGACGTTCCGTCCTAACGCTTCACCACACCTTGCACACCTTATCGGCTGGTTTGACCATGGGCGATCCGGCTTTGCAGCTAAAGGCCGGACCGAACTCCGGGACGTTCACCACAACGCCATTAATTCGATACTTCGCCGGCGAATGCGGGTCGGTGATGGCGCGGGCCCGTAAGTCTTCAGGCCGATCGTTTTCGCAGGCCCACTGCGCGAAGCCGACGAAGAAGCGCTGGTCAGGCGTCAGTCCATCGCGATTGGTGAGTTGCTGGCTCTTGTCGGCATTTTGCCACGCGATGTAGGCGAGAATCGTGCCGCCCAGGTCGGCCACGTCTTCACCTTCGGTCAGCTTGGAGTTGATGTGTATGTCATCCACGATAATGTACTTCGCATACTGATCGACGACGCAGTCTGCGTGCTTGACGAACTGCGCCGCGTCCTGCGTAGTCCACCAATCCTTCAGATTGCCTTTGCCATCGTACTGGCGGCCTTCGTCGTCGAAGCCGTGGGTCAACTCGTGTCCAATGGTGGAACCGGTATTGCCGTAGTTGGGCGCATCGTCCAACTTGGCGTCGTAGAGCGGCGGCTGTAGAACGCCGGCGGGGAAGTTGATGTCGTTCATCTGGCCACTGTAGTAGGCGTTAACAGTGGGCGGTGTCATGTCCCATTCGCTGCGGTCCGTGGGCTTGCCCACCTTGTTGAATTCGCGATGGTTCTCGAACTCTTCGGCCCGCTCGGCATTGCCGTAGAAGTCGTCAGGAGCAATGGTGACGGAGCTGTAATCGCGCCATTTGTCGGGATAGCCGATCTTGTTGCGGATGGAATGCAGTTTATTCAGGGCCTGCTGTTTGGTCGCGGGACTCATCCAGTCGAGCTGCTGGATGCGCATGGCCATTGCGTCTTCAATCTGCTGTGTCATCTGGAGGGTCGCAGCCTTCAGCTCCGGCGGAAAGGTCTTGCGGACATACTCCTGACCCAGGGCCTCGCCCAGCTGATCGTCGACGTATTCGACACAGCGCTTCCAGCGCGGCTGCAGTTCCGTGGCGCCATGCAGATACTTGCGATAGAAGTCGAAGTTCTCGTTAACGAAGGCCGTTGAGAGGTAGGGCGCATTGGAATTGGCCACATGGAAGCGCAGATAGATCTTCCAGTCGCCGAGGGAAACCGCAGCCAACTGCGCGTTCAGGTCCTTGAAGAACTTCGGCGAGTCCACATTGAGGACTTCAAAGGGAGGGACCTGGCTGGTGGCGAAATATGCGGTCCAGTCGAAGTTGGGAGCAAGCTGGTTGAGTTCGGCAACCTTCATCTTGTGGGTAATCTTGTAGGGATCGCGGCGGTCGACGCGAGTGAGCGAGGACTTGGCCATCGCGGTCTCAATCCGCATCACTGTGTCGGCCTCTTTTTTAGCGGCCTCGGGCGAGTCGCCGAGGAGCAAGAACATCTTCTCTACGTGTTGCAGATAACGCTGACGGATCTCCTTCGATTTGGCGTCGTCCTTGGTGTAATAGTCGCGATCGGGAAGACCGAGACCGTCCTGGTCGAGGCCGACAATCATGGCATCGGAGTTATCGGGGTCTTGCTGCGAGCCGCTGCCGAAGAGCATGGTTTCGCCTTCGAGATGCAGACGAGCGACCACAGGGCGCCATTTCATGCAGGTTCTGCAAACCCTGGATCTCCACCAGCGCGGGCCATATCGGCTTAGCGCCGCGCTTCTCGACTTGGGCTTCGTCCATGCAGGCGGCGTAGTAGTCGCCGATCTTCTGGGTGACGGCGTCCCGGTCTTTGGCCATCGCGGCGTGCTCAAGAATGCCGCGCAGGTAGGCCAGATTATCTTCGTAGAGCTTGCCGTAAACGCTCCACGATGTCTGGTCAGCAGGGATGGGATTGTTCTTCAACCAGCCGCCGCAGGAGTAGGTATAGAAGTCGACGCAGGGATCGATGGAGCGGTCCATGGCGGTGACGTCAAGGCTGGGAGTGTAAGGCATCGTGGGCTCGACATACATCCGAGGTTGAGGCGGAGTTGCACCGGAAGCGCCGGGCTGGGAACCCGATTGCTGGGCAACCGCGCCAGCAGCAAAGGCCAGTGATAATGAGAGCAGAAAAAGTTTGATGGGCACAGTCAGTACTCCAAAGAACGGAGGATAGCAGAGGCAGGCGATGGGATGCGAGCCCGGGAAACTGTGCTGACCTCACAGAGAGCAGCCTCCGCCACTGAAAACCGCGAAGGTTTTGGCGCTTAGGGACGGCCTGAAGGCCGCCCCCCTTCGAAATGTAGCAGTTACTCCGGCGGAGGAGGGGCAGTTCCCGAATCCGAATCTGAGCGCGGGAGTAGCGCAAAAAAATAATTTGCCGTTGGTTATGATTCGGTTACTCTGCTACCCTATATACACTTTGCGGCTGCCTACGGTTCGCGGGCTGCGAGCGGTTGATTGTGGAGCTACGCTCAGCCGGGCCGGCCGATCCCCCAAGTGTTCTAAAACCAGCTTCTACCGATGTGACGAGGAGATCCATGAAAGGGCTGAAACCTTTTCTATCCCTGCTAGTTGGATGTTTGGCGTGCGCAATACTAAGCGGTTGCGCCGGTAGCGTTCCCCAGAACGGCCCTGGGGCCCTGACCATCGCGCAGTTTGCCTTATCCGAAGGTGTTCCCGGACTGGCCTATAGACAGTTGTTGATCGCCAGTGGAGGCAAAACGCCCTACACGTGGACCATTAGCCAGGGCAGTCTACCTCCCGGATTGAGCTTAGCCAGCGATGGAATTATTAGCGGCACGCCCACGACTACGGGAAGCTATGACTTCACAGTCAAGGTCGTCGACTCGCAGACCCCGACCGCGGCCGTGGACACGACGCCCTTGAGCATCATGATCAATCCGCCACTCTCGCTGGTGACCACTCCGCTGGCCAGCGGAATTGTAGGGGCCAATTACTCGGCGACCCTTAGCGCCAGCAACGGTGTCGCGCCTTACACCTACTCGGTTGCGTTTGGCAACTTGCCCCCTTGTTCACCGACGCCGCCGTGCAGCCCTAACCTGACGCTGACCACGGGCACTCAACCGGTAGGAGGCGGAGCGAATCCCGCAACCATCGGTGGGCTTGTACCTCTTAGTAATGGTCAATTCTCGGCGGAATCGCCGACCCAGGCGGGAGTGTTCAACTTTACTATCCAGGCGACCGACTCGTTGGGAGAAGTTGCGACTGCCATCTACTCGATTACAGTCACCGGTCCACTGCAAGGAAATTACGCGATTACGTTCAATGGCTTCTCCCACGGGTTGCCGTTCTACCTGGCTGGCGAGATTAACGCCGCCAGCGGCCAAAACATAAATGGCACAATAACCGGCCCCATAACCGGCGTCATCGATCAGAACGGTCCAAACGGAGTGTCCACCGCGGTGCCCCTGACGACCGGTAGCTCTTACAGCCTTCCTGTCGGCAGCAACCTGGGCACGATAACTTTAGAGACGTCGACGTTGGGCAGGTATGTGTACAGTATTGCGCTCTCAACCATCAGCGATTCCGCGTTGATCCTGGTCAATGCGAACATGTATGGTTCGGGCCTGGTGAAAAGGCAGCCGCCAGTACTGGCTCTTCCCGACAATGGCGCCAGCTACGGCTTTGGACTCTTCGGCAACGATAGCGCTGGCAATCGCTACGCGGCAGCTGGCACTTTTTCCATTAACCCGTCGTTTGTGGTCACCGGCGGAGAGGAGGACACAAACGATAACGGAACGATCTCAAGCGGGGCGATTCCAATTACCGGCGGAAGTCTGGTGCCCGATGCCAGTAACCCCGGCCGGGGAGTGGCTAGTCTAACGACTGCCTCCGGGACCGCAACGTACGCCTACTACATCGCCTCCCTCACCGAGCTGGTCGCGGTGCGGATCGACACCGGCCCCATGACGATCGCCGATATCCAGCAACAGACCTCGGCCGGCATAACGGGATCGCTAACGCTGTGCAAGGCGGGCTCAAACTGCCAGAGCGTGGTTGAACTGGATGGCTATTCCTCATCCGGCGGCACATCCGTACCGATCGCCGCCACCGGAGTTGTGGCGTATGACGGCAGCGGAAACATTGCCGGCCCTAGAGGACTGCCAGGCTACGTTACGGACCAGAGCATAGGTGGAACTTACGCCCCGATCAGCTATGAGACCGGAAGCTACACCACGGACTCGCTGGGACGGGTGACGGTCGATCTTCAAGGCGCCACCAGCCAACCGGTGTGGTACCTGGTGGGGACGGGACAGGCGTTCGTTGTGGGTACCGATTCCACGGTAATGTCCGGCACACTGCAACCGCAGACGATTCCCACGAGCGGTTCCTTCGGCGAGGTGAACTTCCTGGGTTCTTATTTAGGGGGTACGATTACGCCGACCCTGGCCTCGATTACCAATGAAATTGATGCGGCCTTCACTCCGCCGCCTGGAGGGATCTTCGATCAGCTGTACGAAACCAACGGACCGGGAGCAGGTCGGCCGATAACGACACCGGCAAACTTTATCGGCGGTTATATCATCGATCCTACATTTGGACCACCTTACGGGAGATTTGCGGTTTGCGCGCAGAACGCTTCTCAGTACTGCACGGGCAGCACCCAATTCACGTACGATCCAAGCAGCCCGCCAGTCTATATTTTCTACGTCATCGGCTCCGGTTCGGCCGGAGTGACAGGGGGCAAGACAGGACTGAGCGAGTTGAACTTCGGACTGGTGCAGCCTGACCAAACCACTATCGTGGATCCGAACCCCAGAGTGAGCGTTTTCGGGCGGTAGTAACAATAGGGGAATTCATGAAAATCTTACTGGTAAGACCGTCTTACCAGTAAGATTATTGCCGGCAGTGCAGCCTTTGCGGATCCTTTCCGCAAGCCGCTAAGTACCCTTTATGGACGATTGCCTTTTCTGCAAGATCATTGCCGGTAAGATCCCTTCGAAGAGGGTTTACGAGGACGATAAGGTGTTCGTCTTCGAAGACATCAGCCCTAAAGCTCCGACCCACGTGCTCATCATTCCCAAGCGGCACCTGGTTGACCTGAAGGAAGCCGCGGCCGAGGATGCCGAGATCATCGGCTACAGCCAGTTGATCGCCGCAAAGATCGCCCGTGAACGCGGCATCGAAGACGGCTACCGCACCGTGTACAACGTGGGACCGCGGTCAGGGCAGTCGGTGTTCCACCTGCACCTGCACTTGCTCGGCGGCAGGGATTTGACGTGGCCTCCGGGGTAGAAGTGGCTAGTGGCTAGAAACGGCGACGTGGGCTCAGGTTGCGATCCAGGCCGGTCATCAAACTTCACACCTCATATCAACGGCTGCTCCTTCCCGTCACTCCAAGAGGCGTGCGCGCATGAGCGATGGTCTGGGGGAGTTTGTGTCGTAGGTCACTGATCACCCGCCCGCAAATTGACTATGCTGCCATTGTGCGCTGAAAATTGCGCTGCACTCCACATAGCCAGAGCCCATGAGCGACAAACTCTCACTCCCCTTGATGCTGTTGTTATTCTGCGCCACAGTTTTCGGTCAAGTCCCAAGACCGACCGAGTTCATTTCCTATGGTGAGGCGCAACCGATCATCGGCGGAATGCGCGGCTCGCTGCCGCCGGAGCTGGAGGCATTGGGCGCGATTGACGCCGGCAAGTGGAACGCATGGGTGCAGGAGCGCGACCGAGAGATTCGCCAGCGTCTTGACCGCGGCGAGGAAGACACACTGGTCAACTTGCTGCGCTTCGGTGTGACCTATACCAAGGAATACCGCATCGAGGATGAGTACCTCGTCCGCTATGGCAACAGCTCGCTGGTGGATTCCTTCGCCCAGAACCGCGCCGACGATCTGGTGCGCGCCCTTGCCGCCCCCAACCCGTCACCGGGTCTCACCGACATGCGCGACTTCCTGGTGAAGCAGGGCTTTTCGTTCAAGACTCCGCAGGAACGCGTCAAGGTAAAGAAATATCTGCTGGATACTCTTGCCCGCATGCGCGACGAATTCCTCAAGTACCGGGCGCAGAAGAAAGATGAGAGCCGGTTTCAACTCTTTCAGGACCGCGGCATCTCGCTGGATACCAACCTTTGGCCGGACTATCAACTCGATGTGGCGTTTCGCGAACTGGCGGCAAAGGGCTTGATGAAGCCAGGCAGCGTTCGCCGAGTTGCCATCGTTGGACCGGGTTTGGACTTCGTCAACAAGGAGGCAGGGGTTGACTTCTATCCACCGCAGACGACTCAGCCCTTCGCAGTGCTGGACTCGCTGATCCGCCTGGGGCTGGCCGATCCCGCGAACGTCGAACTGTACACGCTCGACATCAGCCAGAGTGTGAATGTCCACGTTGCCGGTATGCGCAAGCATGCGGCACAGGGCCAAGCCTATACGGTGCAGTTGCCCTGGAACACGCAGCGTCCCATGAGTGACGAATACCGCGCTGCGTTCGTGGCCTATTGGCAGAAGCTGGGCGATAAGGTCGGCGAGCCGGTCGCCGCCATTCCCGTGCCCCCAGCGGACGCCGGTACGCAGAACCGCGCCATAAAAATCGGGCCACAAATCGTGTTGAAGATCACGCCGATCGATATGAACGTCGTCTATCAGCGCCTGGAGACGAAGCCGGACGAGGCTTTCGACCTGGTGATCGGGACCAACATTTTTGTGTACTACGGCAAGTTCGAGCAGGCGCTGGCTCGCGCCAATGCTGCCGCAATGTTGCGGCCCGGCGGGTTCCTGCTCTCCAACGACAAGCTGCCCGATACGGTCCCCGTGGGACTGGAAGATGTGTTCGACGCCAATACCGTCAGCTCCAAGAACCCGCTCATTACCGACACAATGTTTTGTTACCAACGGACAAAATAGACTTGTCACCTCTGCAAGTCGAGATCTGCACGCCTGCTATTCATCATTCAAATTACTTTGGCAGGCTCCGAGGCAGCAGAGGTTTCTGGTCGCCGACGGACGGCGCAGGTGACACCTCTGGCGGCTTTCTCCGCCTCGACCAATAGAACACGGGCAGGCCAGCGGCAATCAGCACCGTTCCCCGCAAAGCGGTTTTTGGATCTCCCCAAACCGCGTTTGCCACAATCGCCGCGCACGCCACCACGAAGACCGCTGGGGCCAACATCTTTAACCAGAGCCTGGGATGGGCGCGCAACTCGGACCGCCGGGCCACGAACAGTCCCGCAACCGCCGCGCCCGAAGATAGCAGGATGGTAAAGCCGGTGTAAGTCAGGATCTGCTCGAAGCTGCCGGCGGTGACCAGAAGCACACTCCACAACGCTTGTAGAGCGATAGCCAGCGCCGGTGTCCCCAACCGCGGACTAACGCGCGCAAAGCTGGGGATAAACGCTCCGTCGCGCGACATGGCGAAGTAGACTCGCGGACCGGCGATGGTCATGGCGCTGATTGCGCCCAGCTGCGCAACGATAAGCGCAGGCGTCACAAAATTGCGTCCCACCCCGAACAAGGCATGCGCAGCGACATCGCCAACGTTGATCGCGTTCTGCATCTGGGCGGGAGGGATCGCATACAAGTACAGTGTGTTGAGTGTTACGTACAGGGCAATGATGATGCACGCGCCAATCAACAGAGCGGGACCGATGCTGCGCTGTGTGTCGTGCATCTCCTCTGAAATGTAGGCTGCCGCATTCCATCCGCTGTAAGTGAACATGATTGGGATGAGCGCCAGCAGCCAGTTCACCGGACGGAAAGGCACTTCAACCGCGTGGAAGTGCGACCACGAACCCGTCCCTGCGGCGAAGCCAGCCGCGCAGAAGACAACGACAATGCCGAGAATCAGGAAGGCCAGCGCGTTTTGCGTGACCTTGCCCGCGCCCAGGTTGCAGGCATGCAGCACAGCAAACACGATGGCGACGAAGGCCGCCGTCAGCGAACGCGGCGAGAAGCTGAACGCGCCTGCATAGAAGTTGAGCGAAAGAAATGCGTGGTCTGAAGCCAGGGCGGGAAAATACTGCCCAAGATAGATGACCAGTCCCACCGCGCAGGCGGCAACTGCTCCGGAGAAGCCAGCGATCAGCGACGTCCAGCCCGAAAGAAAACCGGCAGTCGGGCCATAAGCTTTCGAGAGATAGATGTATTCGCCGCCGGCCCACGGCCATAGCTTGGCCAGTTGCGCGTAAGAGATGGCTCCAGCCAGCGCAAGGGCGCCTCCGGCAATCCACAGCCCCAGCATCGCGCCGGGTGCGGGCGCCAACCTGGCGATGAGTGCCGGAGTGGTGAAAATTCCAACCCCAACCACGTTGGATATGATCAGGGCCACCCCATCCCTCACGCGGAAGGAACGGCGCAGTTGATTGGCAACGCTAGCCCCTGCGCTGTTGGCAGCAGCCTTAATGGCTGGATTGGCAGGGATGGGCCGACTATTCCGGGGCGTTTTGGCCATGCCTCGCAATGCTAACCGGCATTCGCCGGGATTTCCTTCTGGGCTGAAGAACGGCACCATAGTACACCCTGTGGACGCTCATTATTGTTTGGCGAACTTGAGCGTGCAGGGCCGGCCTTCGACGCGCGTGCCAGTCCCGGTCGAGCCGTCGAAATGAGCATCGATGTTGTAGCCGAATTCCGTGCCCTTCGGGGTATCGTGTCCCGGAACGTATTGCGGCGATCCAGTGCGGCCTTTGGCGTAGAGCGACGCGTGGCCGTCGGGCGGGATGGCGCCGTCGATTACGAGCGAACCGGGCTCGCCCTCGGTGCCGTGCACACCGTGGAAGACGCCGTCCTTTACCGTGCTGGCGAACTGGTAGGAGAAGCCGAGCGCGTCACGGTAGTTCGCGCAGGAGACGGTCGTGAGCCAGTTGCCATCGAACTTCTGCGCGTCATTGGCGAAGGAGAGGCTCGACAGCAAAGTCACAAGGAGAGCTAACGAGAGAATTCTAGTCTGATGCATGGCGATCACGTTTTGACCTACATTACCGCTCGTGGAGTAAAAAGCAGGAACACTCTACACCATATCGTTCTCGCCGATCCCGCTCATTCGAAAAGCGCGAATGAGTGTGGCCCCGCGTTCGTCTAACGATCCACTAACCACGAGCCACGGTCGTCGTGTAACGTAGTACTCGATGGGCCGCATCCACGTTCTCTCGGAAAACGTAGCCAACAAGATCGCCGCGGGCGAGGTGGTGGAGCGGCCTGCCTCGGTGGTGAAGGAGCTGCTGGAGAACGCGCTGGATGCGGGCGCGCGGCGCATTCGCGTGAACGTCGAAGCCGGCGGCAAGAAGCTGATCCAGGTGATCGACGACGGCTGCGGCATGGTGCGCGACGATGCCATGCTCGCCTTCGAACGCCACGCCACATCGAAGATCCGCAATGCCGATGACTTGCTGACGATCGCTACTCTGGGATTTCGCGGCGAGGCGCTGCCGTCGATTGCTTCGGTCAGCCGTTTGCGGTTGGAGACACGCGCCGCAGAAAATGCCGCGGGAACTGTTGTCGAGATTGCCGGCGGGAAAATACTTACCGTGGAAGAAGCCGGGCTGCCGCTGGGAACCTGCATCACGGTGCGCGATCTGTTCTTCAACATCCCTGCGCGACGTAAGTTTCTGAAAGCTGAGTCGACCGAGCTGTCGCACATTGCGTCGCTGGTGACGCACTACGCGCTGGCGCATCCCGAGATGCATTGGGAGCTGCATTCGGCGACCAATGCCATGCTGGTTGCGCCGCCGGTGGCGGACCATTCGCAGCGCATCTATCAGGTCTTCGGCAAGGAGACGCTGGACCAACTGATTGCGCTGAGCGCGCTGCTGCCGCTGGAGCGCGTCGGCCTGCCGCAGCCTCCACCGTGGCGACGCAGCGAAGTGGAAGAGCCAGAAGAGCCGGTGAAGGGCGAGATCAAGCTGCACGGCTTCGTCTCGCGCCCGGAGATCCAGAAGCTGAATCGCAATTCGATCTTCATCTTCGTCAATGGACGGCTGATTCGCGACCGGCTGGTGCAACACGCGCTGACCGAAGCCTATCGCAACATCATTCCGCCGACGGTCTATCCCGTGGTGCTGCTCTTTCTCGAAATGCCCGCGACTGAGGTTGATGTGAACGTGCATCCGTCGAAGACCGAAGTGCGCTTCCGGCAGTCGTCGATACTGCACGACTTCATTCGCGACTCGGTGCGCGCGGTGCTGATGAAGTCGCGGCCGGTGCCGTCGTTCATGACCGAGATGCATGCGAGTCCGAGCGCCTCAGCTTCGCTGACTTCGGGAGCGCAGGATTTTGCCAGCAGCGAACTGCATGTGACTGAAGCCGATGCGGCCTTTGCACTGCGCGCGCAGGAGCTTCCGCCGTTCACCGCGCCGTTGCAGTTCGGGCGGCGGGTTTGCGGTTGAAGCCAACGCTGCGATCCCGGTGGCGCGCTTTGGGCCGCAAACGTTTGGAGGTCCAGCAGCGCCCACCTTGTCGCCAGCAGCAGGCGACAAGAGTGGGGCACCCGCAAGCGGCGGAAATGGCTGCTCGCCGGAAGTGGCGGAGGAAGATGTTCCTGCGGGCCTGGAATCGCTGGCAACGCTGAAGCCGGTGGCACAGATTCGCGATTCGTTCATCCTGGCGATCAATCCGCAGGGACTGTGGATCATCGATCAGCACGTGGCTCACGAGCGCATTCTGTTCGAGAAGATTTTGAAGCAGCGTCTGGCGGAGTCGCCGGAGCGGCAACAAATGCTGATGCCGCTGATCGTGGAGCTGACGCCGGGACAGATGGCGGTGTTCGCTGAAATTTCTGACGAACTGAACCGCAACGGCTTCGAGGTGGAACCCTTCGGCTCGCGGACGATTGCGGTGAAGACGACGGCGGCGGGAATCGTGGCCGGGCAGGTGGAGCATCTGCTGCATGAGATTCTGGAGCAGTTCGAGCGCGAGGAGCAGTCGCTGAACCTGGAGAAGATCCGCACCAATATTGCCGCCAGCATCGCCTGCCACGCCGCCATCAAGGTGAACATGCCGCTGGAGCAGAACAAAATGGAGTGGCTGCTGCAAGAGCTGGCGAAGACGGATTGCCCCATGAGCTGTCCGCACGGGCGGCCGGTGGTTCTGCGATATTCTGTAAAGGACATTCAGAGGGCGTTCAAGAGGATCTAGCTGTTAGCTATCGGCCTCAGCTATCAGCTAAACCGAACTGCTCGGGATGTTATGCCTGTCATGACGCCTGTACGGGATTCATTAAGCGCCGATGTTGAGCCGAATGCCTATTGGCCGAGATTTGGCTAATAGCTGACGGCTGAGAGCTAGCTTCTTTATGCACGAACAGCAACTCCAGGAACTGCGTCGCGAGAAGTGGCGGCTGAACGGGCGACCGGTCCGCACGCTGGAAGACGCGCGCGAGTTCATCGACACGGTGGGATTTTGTCTGCTCTATCCGCAGCGGCCTGCGGTGCTGGCGCCGACGTTTGTTGGCGCTTACAAAGGTAGCGACGAGAAGCTGCCCATAGCGCACATGGCCTTCGCCGATCAGGAAGCGCAGGAGGCGAAAGAGTTGATGGTGCGCCTGCTGCGCGAGAAGTCGGCCTATGAGGCCAACGTCTTTGCGGAAAACAATTTCATCGTTGCGGCTTCGGTGTTTCCTTACTTCTATGGACTGATCGGAGACCGCAATCCGCGGCAAGCGCCGACGACCGGCGCACGCTCGGAATACTCGCCGCTGGCGCTGCATGCGTTTCAGGTCATCCAAAAGGAAGGTCCGATCTCCAAGGAGCGTTTACGCGAGTTGGTTGCGGGAGCGATCTCCGAGGCGGCGCTGGACCGCGCGCTGGACGAACTGTGGGCGCAAGCTGCGCATCACCCGGGTCGACTACAAGCCTGACGAGGGCGTCTTCTGGGACGTGCTGTTCCGCTGGTCGCCGGATGCGGTAAGAAAAGGCACGCAAATCTCGGTGGCCGAGTCGCTGACGGCGTTGGTTTCCAAGTATCTGGACTGCGTGCTGGCGGCGCAGCAGCAGGAAGTGGAGGAGTTCTTCTCCAACCTCACCAGCCGCGCCCGTGTGCGTGAGGCCATCAACGCTTTGCAAGCGGCGCGCGAACTCCACTTCGTCCATGTCGATGGGCGCGTGATGCTACAGGTTTCAGAGCTGCAGGAGCAGCTTGCGCACGAGTTCACGCCGCGAGCGAAATTCGAAGCGCTTCCGCCGCGACCCGGCATGCCGCTGGTGCAGCGGCGGCCGAGAAGGTCCTCGGCGTCCGTCCAAACCAAAACCACCCGGCAAGGGAACTGTCAGCGAATGAGCGCGCCGGGAAAGCTGGTCATCGCAATTGATGGACCGGCGGGATCGGGCAAGAGCACCATTGCCGCGCGCCTGGCGAAGAAACTGGGCTACATCAATCTGGAAAGTGGCGCGATGTACCGCGCGCTGGCGTTGAAGGCGATGGAGCAACAGGTGCCGCTGGACGACGCGGAGGCGCTGCGGCAGCTGGCGGAAAAATCTGGTGATCCAACTTGAGCCGAGCGGAGACGGCAATCGCGTACTGCTGGACGGCGCAGATGTTTCGCGGCGGATTCGCGAGCCTGATGTGACGGCGTCCGCGTCGCGGGTGTCGGCCCATCCGCAGGTGCGGCGGGTGATGGTGGCGCGGCAACGAGAGCTGGGCGCCAACGGCGGCGTGGTGATGGAAGGGCGCGACATCGGCACGGCGGTGTTTCCGAACGCCGAGGTGAAGATCTTTCTCGATGCCGAGCAGCCAGTGCGCGCCGAACGGCGATTCCTGCAGAACGGATCGCAATCGCCCGAAGAGGCTAAGCGGGTGCAGGCCGAGATTGCGGCGCGCGATGAGCGTGACCGCACGCGAGTGGCATTCGCCACTTGTTCCCGCGGCGGATGCGGTTCACGTCGATACCACACACAAGAGCATTGATGAGGTGGTGGAGGAAGTGGAGAGGATTGTGAAGAGAGTGGCTAGGGGCCAGCTAGAAAAGGCCCCGCCCTAGCCAAAGAAGGCTAGAACGGGGCACCCGCTACTCATCAGCTCTTGACGATCTTGATGTCGC
>CAWKIR010000023.1:0-19716 GCA_963849815.1 uncultured Acidobacteriaceae bacterium
CTAATTTCGGGGGAGCAGGTCACTGACCCTTCGAAGGAGACATCCCTGAGGACAACCGGCGGTTAGGTCGCAGGAAGCATTGAATTGGACGAAAGGTGAAGCACTGCTGCAGATGCCGACATTCTGGCCGAATTCGTCCGTATCGTTCCGACATCGTTGATAACCGCGGTGCCCTGTTCCCGCCAACCGGCTTCGAATCGCACGAGATAAGTCTCCTGTTCTCAATCTATTGGACCGTAATCTGAAATTAAGTTGACTCTCGCCCATGATGGCGCGATAGTCTGCTGCGTTGTCGCGGAACGGCCGCCTCGATAGAAGGGAGCAACAATGAGCTATCAACCGCAATTGTCAGCCCTGCGCCAAGTGGCGAAGGTTGATCTGGACGTCGACGCGTTGGCGGTTGCCGGCAAGGAAGATTACGAGGAACGCCGCACGCGATGTGCGACCTCGAACTTCAGCACGAGCTTGCGAACGATAATTCGGCTGTTCTGTGCGGGGATCCTCGCCACATCGACTTGGATGCAGGCGCAGACCCTGACTGTGCTGCATACGTTCACCGGCGGCGCGGACGGCTACGAACCGTACGCCGGCGTGACGCTCGATCAGCAAGGCCGCATTTATGGCACCACGATTGCGGGCGGCAGCCACGGCGACGGCGTGGTCTTTCGTCTCGTCCGCGAGGGCCAGGGATGGGCCTTCTCACCGATCTATAGCTTTGGTTCGCAAGAGCATGACGGATTCAATCCCGCATCGAGGGTGGTTTTCGGCCCGGGAGGCCTGCTTTACGGAACCACCAGCGCGGGCGGCTCGGGAGATGGGGGAACGGTTTTCAGCCTGCAACCGCCGGCAACCGCCTGCAAGGCAGTCCTCTGCCCATGGGTTGAGACCATCCTGTACAACTTTACCGGCGGCGCCGATGGCGGAGATCCGCTATACGGCGACCTGGCCTTCGACCAGGCAGGCAACATCTACGGAACCACCGCCGGCGGCGGCAGCTCGCGAGAGGGCGTCGTTTTCAAGCTGGCTCCATCCGGCAGCGGCTGGACGGAGAGCGTGATCTGGAGCTTTACCGGCGACAGCGACGGCGGGGTCCCTCAGGCGGGAGTCATCTTCGACAGCGCCGGCAATCTCTATGGCACGACCAGCGAAGGTGGTTCGCACTTCTCGGGTACGGCGTACGAATTGTCGCCCACGCAATCGGGATGGAGCGAGACCACCCTCTATTCCTTCACGGGCGACACGGGTGCTGGATCGGGCGGCCTCATCATGGACGCGCACGGCAATCTCTTCGGGATTACTGGTGGTTTTGACGGAGGCATCAGCGCCGCCTATGAACTCACGCCGCAGAACGGCAGTTGGTCCTTCACCGTGTTACAAAACTTCGGGGAGGAGTACGTCGGCTCTGTTGCTGCACCGACCTTCGACTCACACGGCATTCTCTACGGGTCACTGCCTACCATCGACGACGGCGAGTTCACCGGCGAGATTTTCCAACTCACGCCCTCGGGCAATCGATGGATCTATCGCTCGTTCTACACCTTCAATGGTTCTACCTCGGGCGTTCCCCTCGGTGCCGTTACCTTTGACGCTGGCGGGAATATGTACGGCACCGGGATCGACGGAGGCTCGGACTATGACGGCACGGTGTGGGAGATCACGCCGTAGAGCAGTTATCTTGAGCGGCATCAAGAAAGAGATGGCGAAGCCCGTATCGCAAAGTCCGTTCGGAAAGCGGAACCTGAAGAGCCAAGCGTGGTTCCCTTGGTCCGTAGCCCTCGTACCTGCGCTTTATTCGAGGAGAAGAAAGGTGAGTAGTGCTCGGTGTACGTGCAAGTTGCCGTTGTAATCGATGAGGCCCATCTTGCGGAACCGGTTCATAAAGAAGCTCACTCGCGACCGCGTGGTGCCAACCATCTCCGCCAAGGTTCCCTGGCTGACCTTAAGGACGGCGGAATCCGCCTTGGATTTCGTACTAAAATTCGCCAGCGCCAGGAGAGTTCGCGCCAGCCGCTTCTCGCTGGAATTAAAGAGTTGATCCAGAAGGTTTTCTTCAATTCGGGCGACGCGAGAGAGCAGGTGGCCGATAAACAGCCTTGCGAACATGGGATCGTCGTGAATGATCCGAACGATGATCGCCTTTTCCACTCGCACGATGGTGGTCGAATGCACCGCTGTTGCGGTAGACATCTGCGAGGGCGCAATTCCTAAACAGCCTTCCCCGAAACAGTCGCCTTGCCGAAGAATAGCGATAACGGCCTTCTTGCCGCCCTTGGACAGGACCGTCAGTTTCACATTCCCAGTCTCGACGTAGAACATTGCATCCGCAACATCACCCTGGGAAAATATAAGCTGCTTATTGCCGTACTCCTGGCTTGTGTGGTCGCTACCGATCCTCTCCAAAAACCTCCCGGGATTGAAGGAAAGCCCACGTTTACTTGGCATAAGCATCTCGCAAGGCTATCGGGCTGTGACCCCCGATCAAGGCATTACTCCAACCCGCACACCTGTTGATCGAGCCGGCATCGCGTTCAATATCGATGACTGGCGCAGGGGGTGGTTCCTAACCTCTTGTTGCAACCGAAGCTTACCGCTGCAAAACAGACAGGGCTGTGCAAAATCGCTCACATGCCAATTATTGCCAAAGGACAAACTGAGCAATATTGAACAGATGTCCCCCCCCGGACGAACCCTAAGATGTATCATGTCGAAGTGTAAAGACCAGGCCTTCGGAGGTGCGAAATGAGTGCGAGGGGCATTGCTTCCCGCAGCCAGAGCTTGGCCGCCAAGGCAATTGCGTCCAGCGATCCGATTCGATCCGAGAAACGTTCGCGTGCCAAAGTACCCAATCCTTCCCGGCTTCAATTGTCTCCGGCACATCCAAGAAAAAGCGATGCGGTGTTCGATCCCCACGCCTTTCTAGCGAGGGCTGGGTTGGGCCGAAGAGTTGTGAATCTGAAAAAGAATGAAGTCGCCTACGCGCAGGGCGACCCTGCCGATACGATTTTTTACGTGCAGGTTGGACGACTACAAGTAACAGTCACATCCGCGGGTGGAAAAGAAGCAACCATCGCGCTGGTGGGAGCCAAGGAATTCCTCGGGGAGAACTGCCTGGTTTCGGCTCATCCTCTTCGGCTTGAGACCGCTACCGCAATGACCGAGTGCGCACTGCTCAGAATCAGTAAGGCGGAAATGGTCCGCATAGTTCATCAAGAACCACAACTGGCTGAGATGTTCATGTCCTTTCTTCTCACGCGGAAAGCCCGCATGCAAGCGGACCTGGTGGACCAGCTTTTCAATTCCAGCGAAAAGCGGCTGGCGAGGATTCTGTTACTGCTTGCTCAATTTGGCAAGGAAAGCAAGCCCGACACTGTGGTTCCGAAGATCAGCCAGGAGATATTAGCTGAGATGATTGGCACCACCCGATCGCGAGTGAGTTTCTTTATGAATCGCTTCAGGAAACTGGGCTTCATCGAATACAACGGCGAGATTCGAGTTCACAATACTCTCCTTAACATCTTTCTGAAGGAATGAGGCCAACTTCTGTCAGCACGGGCATCAACGTCCACCAGATACGGACCGATCCCGGCGCTGACAGTGGTGGTATTGTTGGTGGGCCTGCGATGACCATTACCGTCGCAGCGCCGTGAACTGTAACTTGGGCTGATTAGCTGCCCGTTTCCGCGCCTTTCCATCCGTGTATTGGTTTGCTGAGCGCACCAGCTTTTACCGGGAGCATTGGAGCCGGCAAAATTATCTAATCAGCTGGAATTCAAAGTACCCATCCAACCAAAGGGAAGCTTGGATGGGTACTTTCAAGTTGCTAGGCTGGACCAGCCTGCGCCTTCCCAGGTCTCGAAAAGCCGAGGCCCGGGCCACCCACCTTTACGGCGTCCGGATAAATCCGTGCGTTTTGCCCGAGGAGTCGGTAAAGATGCCAACCACAACCCCGAGCGCATTGATCCCGGTGCCTTCAGTGAAGCTGGCGCTTGGGTAGTCGAACGACGTGTAATTGCCATTACTCCACAGGTACCCGTGCCCGTTGCCGGAAGCATCGGTATATATCCCGGTAACAGTATCCCAAACATTCCCGCCGCCAGCAAAGGTAAACGACGAGCCGGGATAAGTAAGGGTAGTGTACTTCCCGTTGAACAGCACGTATCCCTGACATACGGTAGTACATGTCGGCTCCGATGTAGCGTCGTAACTACCGACCACGACACCAAGCAAGCTCACGGTGCTGGCGATGCTGCCGGTTGCTCCAGGCGGATCGAAGCTGGTGAATGCGCCCCTCCGGGAAGGTACGAAGCTGTGGAACGTTGCCGAAGTATCACAGGCAGCGTCACTACAGTAGGCCCCTGACATTTCGCCCAGGTCATTAATACCAGTAAGCTGGCTACCAGGCTGATCTGGATAGTCCACGGTAGTATAGGTTCCTCCATTTAGAACAAAACCGTGGCTGGTACCGGCCGAGTCGGTATAGCTACCCACGATGACTCCCTGCCGGTTGATGAAGTTGGGAATAGTGTTGGTCGCGCCGGGAACGTCGACCGGCCTAAATACTCCATGTGCATTCACCGGCCTCGTCAAAGCCCTTTCGAAATCGGTGCTAGCTGGGAGATATTTTCTCTTTCCCCTGATTACTGGCAGGCACACTACGTTCCCTGGCGGTCGTTTCTTGATGCGGGAGTCGTTCGCCTGTGTATTGAACTCGGTGCCCGGGCAAATCAGAAAGGCTCAACAATTGATTGGAACGATGCGCGGAAAGTATTTGCGGATTATCACCGAAGAGTATCAGTCACGCGGCCCGGCCCACCCTTTCCGCCTTAGGAAACTCTGCTTAAGTCCGATCGCATAAGCGTCGGGCGGGAAGGGCGGGGCCCCCTTCTGGGCAGGCGTAGCACGATTCCTTGAAACATAACATTTCTCCTGCGGTTTGACCGCGGTTTGACCGCGGTTTTTCCGGGTGCTACCGTCGAAGCCGAATCCTTCTGATGGGTTACAGGTTGCAATACTGGCCGGTTGCGCTGTTGGTGCGCCTGATGGGGCTGCTGCCTCGTGCGATGGCGCATGGCGTCGGCATCATGATTGGCGGCGCGGTGTACTACCTGCATCCCCGGCTGCGGAGGGTGGGGCGGCGCAATCTGGAGATCGCGCTGCCCGATAAGACTGCGGCGGAGCGGCGCAAAATCCTGCGCGGCGTTTACGTGTCGCTGGGACGGCTGCTAGGCGAGGCTTGCCTCTTCCCGCGTTATACCCGGGAGAACGCGGCGGCGATCGCGGTGTATCGGGGGTTCGAGAATTTTGAGGCGGCCGAGCAGCGCGGTAAAGGCGTCTTGCTGCTGACGGCGCATCTTGGGGGATGGGAAGTGGGGTCGTTCTTTCACGCGCTTCAGGGACATCCCATGCAGATCGTAGTGCGGCCGCTGGATAATCCTTATGTCGATGCCCTGGTGGCGCGCTATCGCGGACTGCATGGCAATAGCATGATCGCCAAGCAGGAGTTTGCGCGCGGCCTGATCGCGGCCATGAAGCGCAACGAGACGGTCGGCATTCTGATGGACACCAACATGACGCCGCCGCAAGGTGTCTTCGTGGACTTTTTCGGCATCGCAGCCTGCGCGGCGAGCGGCCTCGCCCGCATCGCGCAGCACACCGGAGCCACCGTCGTTCCCGCCTTCACCATCTGGGATTCCGTCCTGCGAAAGTATCGCGTGGAGTTCGATCGCCCCATCGACCTGGTGCGCTCCGGCGACGACGACGCCGACGCGGTGGCCAACACCGCCAAGTTCACCGCAGCCATCGAGAGCTATGTCCGGCGCTATCCCGAGCAATGGCTCTGGGTCCATCGCCGCTGGAAGACCCGGCCTCCGGGGCAGCCACCGTTGTACTGAAGCGGCGAATATAGAGCTGAAGGACAAAACCCCATCCACCAAGGAGCGCCCCGGCGTCATGAAAACGAAACGTAAATCAGCGCCCGATACTGCCATTCGGCAGGCCGAACTGATCTTGCAGCTCTACGAAGTGCGCCGCGAGGCCGTCATGCGCGAGGCCCGCTCCTACATCGGCGGCGCGTTTCTGCCTGCCTCCGCCGACGAGCTCATCGCCATCGTCAGTGCGGGCACCCGCCATAGCGGCTTCGTGCTTCAGGTCTACGGCTATTGGGACATGGTTGCCGCCTTCGTGCGTCACGGCGCTCTCACCCGCGAGCTGGTCTACGACACCTGCCAGGAAATGTACTTCCAATACGCCAAGATCCAGCCCTGCCTGCGCGACTTCCGCCGCAAGATGAACCTGCCCGAGTGGATGAGCAACATCGAACGCGTGGTCGAGGGCTCCACGGCAGGCCGCAAGCGTCTGGCTGTCATGCGAAAGAACCTGGCTGCCCTGGCCGATCTCCGCGCAGCCCAGGCTTCCGCCCCGCCCACTCGCGCGAAGTCGCGTGCTCGAGCCGGATGACATGAAGGCGCGTGTTCCACAGATTCGCGGCATTCGAAAGTGTGGTCTGTGTGCTAACCCTGCGTCGGGTGTCCCCACCGATTCGCGGTTTCCGCGGTTGTGGGACGTAAGCGCGGGACACCCAACTCGGGCGGGTGGCCCAGCCTTTCTCGCTTAAGCCATATATCAATCACCCCAGGGTGGGGCACCCTCAAAACCGTAGGCTGGACCACCCGTACTACTATTTCCTTTTAGCGAGTGCCGCTTCGTATGCCGCCTGAACGCTTCTGCATTGCAACCATACGCGTAGATTTCGTCGGGCGCCGGGCCTTTTTTTCGCGCTTGATTTCTTGGCGCTTGACTTCCGAAGATGGGTTTCGCGAAGTTCAGCCATAAATTCTGCCCTCAGCTTCGGTCCTCCTTCTTCCAGGACCTGAGCTAGCCCCTTCAGCCCGGATGACGGCAAATACTTGTGCCCCCATGCCACCATCTCCATCAGAAGAGGAAGCAATTCGATGCCTCTTTCGGTGAGACTGTAAATGGCTTTCTGTTTATGGCTGGGGTCCTGAGACTTGACGATGATCCCTTGCTGGACAAGCCTTTGCAGACGATCGGCCAGAATATTCGACGCAATCCCTTCCACAGAGTTGGTCAGGAGCTCGCGAAAATGCCTTCGGTTCATGAAAATGATGTCGCGGATGACGAGCAGACTCCACTGGTCGCCAAATATTTCGACCGTCCGGTTGATAACGCACTCTGACCTGTGATCCTTGTGCACTCTGCCTCCCCTCCGGTCGGGCGTTGCCTGCCCCAACGATTGTACAACTGGTTGCATATGATAACTAGTTGTGTTGCTGGGAGGGGCAGCAGTTTCCGCCAACATCTTGCATTTCAGAGGCCCTCGCAGCCGGGGCCTGGAGGCCATTGGCCTTCTCGTCAGTATCTGATTACCAGGAGCGCAACTAGTTTCTAAATACAACCAGTTGCATAATGCTAGCAGTCTCCTGTTTTTCATAGAATCGTCGTTGCCAAAGTCCGGTTTCTTGTAGATGTGCGTCGGCTTCCCGCAATCGAATCTGCGAACGAATGTGATTTCAATGTAACGCTTTCGTGTAATCGCACTACCCCGCGAGTAGTCCATCTCCGATTTCATTCATGCCGTAACGAAAGCTGAGATCAGGCGGCCGGTAGCGGAAGTCGATGGCAGCCCACATGCCTTCGTACACGCCATGCACTGAACACCGCATGTTTCTGCTCTGAATTGCACATTAACGGTTGGACTACGCCAAGTAGGTTCCAGCATGACCACTCACTTCAAATCAATACAGGAGGAGTTATGAATCGATTGCAGCTTTGGAAGGTAGTAGGTGTCGTACTTCTTGCATGTGGTTTTGCAAGCGCTCAACACATCACCTCATTTAGTGCCCCGGGCGGAGGCACAGGCTTCGACCAGGGCACCGGTGGCTTCGACATCAATCCGCAGGGGGCGGTCGTGGGATCGTTCCATGATGACAATAACGTCTTTCACGGCTTCCAGTGCATTGCCCCGTGCACACACGTTCAGCGAATACAACGCTCCGGGCGCCGGCACCGGCGCCAACCAGGGCACAATCACGTTCGGCAATAACCTCTTCGGAGAGACGGTGGGGTTCTATGTCGACGCCAACAACGTGGCCCACGGCTTTGCCACGGAGTATCCGTTCAGAGAATTTCACCAGCTTGAACGTTCCCGGCGCCGGGACAGGCGCCAACCAGGGCACCTTCGCGGGCAACGTCAACCCCGGCGGAGAGATTGCCGGATACTGGGCCGACGCTAACAATGTGAATCACGGCTTCGTCTCTTATCCGCCTTACCGCAATTACACCTCATTCGATCCTCCGGGCTCGGTGAACACGCTTCACCGCGGTGGCTACCTCCCTCAACCTGGAAGGAACGGTCGCGGGCACGTACTTTGACGCCAACGGCGTGGCCCATGGCTACCTGCGCTATGCCAACGGCAGCTTCACCGAGTTCAACGTCACCGGCGCAGGCACGGGAGCGAACCAGGGCACGGAAAGCGACAGCATCAGCGACCTGGGCGTCGTCGCGGGAAACTACATTGATTCGAACAACGTGAATCACGGCTTCGTCCGGGGCCCGTCCGGCGAGATCACCAAATTCGACGTTGCGGGCGCGGGCACCGGCGCGGGTCAAGGCACCATACCGGAAGGCATCAATCTTCTGGGCCTGGTTGCTGGAATGTGGGTCGACGCGAACGGCGCAAATCACGGCTTCGTGTGGACTCCTTGGGGCGGCATCACTAAGTTCGACGTGCCGGGAATCGGAACGGGCGCGAACCAGGGCACCGAGCCTGCGACCCCCAACGTGTTTGGGGTAATCACCGGACAGTGGGTCGACGCGAACAACGTGCATTACGGCTTCCTGCGGACCCCGTAAGCCCGCTCTGAATAAACAGGGCGTAGCCCACCCAAGCCGGTTTTGCTTGGGTGGGTTTTTCGTCCCAGACCACATAAAGGCGGAATGTTAAAGCAGAAATAGAGCGGGTGTCCCCACGCCGTCGCGTTGTGGCTACCGAACGAGCGTGCGACCCGAAGTCTGTTCTCAACGCCTGCGTCGGTTCGCTAAAGGCATTCTTCGCTAGGCGGGTGGCCTGGCCTACTCTACCCGGATGGGAATCCATCAGCGGTCCTCCCGGTACAGCCACAGAAACAGGCCAACCGCGGCCACTACCGCTGCCAGCATGTAATAGACAGGCTCCATACTGGAAGTGTCCCGTAAACTCCATTGTGTGTAAAGAGCATAATCGACGATGGGAGTTGGAGACTTGGGCCTCCAGTTTTCCGGGCTGACCTCTATCGCATCTCTAACCCCTGGACCCTAATCCCTAGCCCCTAACGATTGTCCCCAGCCCCTGCTATAACAACTTCATGTCTCAGACCCTGCAAGCCCTGGCGGAGTTCACCGGCTCCCGCCTTGTGGGCGACGGCGGCATGGAAGTCGCCAAAGTTGCCAGCATCGCGCAAGCCCAGCCCGGCGACCTGGTGTTCGTTCAGGACGAAAAAGATCTGCGGTCGGCACTGGCTTCACTTGCCAGCGCGGTGATCGCCGGCGAGTTCGCCGCCGCCTCTGCCAGTACGCAAGCCGTTGCTGATTTCCGCCAATCCCCGGCTGGCGTTCTGTGCCGCGGGCGCGCTGTTGCATCCGCCGAAGGCGTATCCTCCCGGCGTGCATCCTTCGGCGGTCGTCCATCCGTCAGCGCGAATCGCTCCTACCGCTGCTGTCGATGCTCACGCCGTGATCGAGGCCAATGCCGTAATCGGCGAGCGCTCGCACATCGGCGCGAATTGCAGCGTCGGCGAAGGCGTAGTGCTTGGCGATGACTGCGACCTCTACCCCTGCGTCGTCATCTACCAGGGCACGACGCTGGGACGCCGCGTGGTTGTGCACGCCGGCTCGGTGCTCGGGTCCGACGGCTTTGGATTTGTGCGCGATGAGATATACGGCCGATATCAGAAATTTCCCCAGGTCGGCGAACTGGTGATCGGCGATTATGTTGAGATCGGCGCTAATTGCACCATTGACCGAGGCGCGCTCGACAAGACTGTGATCGGTCCAGGAACGAAACTCGACAACCTCGTGCACATCGGCCACAACGATGTGGTTGGAGCCAACGTCGTGATTGCCGCGCAGACCGGCGTCTCCGGTAGTTCGGAGATCGGCGACGGCTGCGTCATCGGCGGACAAGTGGGCATTGGCGATCACGCCAAGGTTGAGGCGGGAACCATGCTGGGCGGACAAGCCGGCGTCCTGCCGTACAAAGTTCTGCGCGCTAAAGGCAGTGTTGTGGGGAACTCCGGCGCGTCCGCTTCGCGAATTCTTGCAGCAAGTCGCGTCTCGCGCGCCTCGGCGCGAAACAAAGAAAGGGTTAACGTTCTACTGATCACTAGTTGCTAAGTGCTAGTTACCTTCTTATGTCCCTCATCGTGGTCGGTGGACATTCTCGCAGCGTAGGCAAGACCAGCGTCGTCGCTGGTCTGATTGCCGCCTTGCCTGAATTTCACTGGACGGCGATGAAGATCACGCAGTACGGCCACGGCATCTGCTCGGCCAACGGCAAGGTCTGCGATTGCGCCACCGACGATCATTCCTGGGCAGTCAGCGAAGAACGCGACCGTAGTGGCGAGAGCGATAGCTCGCGCTTTCTGGTGGCCGGTGCAGCGCGCTCACTCTGGGTCCGGACTCGCCAGGGCATGCTGGCCGAAGCTATGCCGCGCGTGCGCAAGGAACTCGCGAGCGGGCACAATGCCATCCTTGAATCCAATAGCGTGATGCGTTTCCTGCGCCCCGATCTGTATCTCACCGTGCTCGACGCCGCCACAGCCGACTTCAAACTTCGGCGCAGCAGTTCCTCGATCGCGCCGACGCAGTAATTCTGCACGACGAAACCGATGGCGTGGCCTGGAAGAACGTCTCGCTGAAACCCGTGGCCGCCAAGCCGATGTTCCGCATCAAACCGCCGCAATACGTTACGCCTGAGCTGCTGGAGTTTGTGCGGGGAAAGCTGGAGTTGGCACTTGGCAATTAGTGCACGTAGCATTACTGCAGGGTGCCCCGTTCTAGCTTTCTTTTGGCTAGGGCGGGGCCTTTCGCGCGTCGAGTAAAATCGCCACAGGAGCTCACTCTGGACGCGACCGACCCACGCCGCTTCGAAGTACTGTTCGATCACGCTGATCCCAGCGCCATCGACGACCCAGCCTACGCGCCCTACGGCAACCTCGGCTTTCCTGCCGCGCCAGCTGACCGGCCATGGATCTACACTAATTTCGTTCAGTCGCTCGACGGCATTGCTTCGTTGCTGGGAAAATATTCTTCGGGTGGGGAGATATCGCAGTCTAGCGACGATCGCTGGCTGATGGACCTGCTGCGCGCCCACGCCGACGGTATCCTGATGGGGATGAACACCCTGCGCGAGGAGCAGCGCCAGCGCGGCCCCGACAGCCGCGGCATCGTCTTTCGCGTTGCCGATCTCACATTGCAGAAGTTGCGCCGAAAACTTGGCAAGGCTCGCGAGCGGAATATTTTTGTCACCAGCGCTGCCAATCTGGACCTGTCGCAGTACAAGGTTTTCGACGGCGATGTTGTGGATGCGGCGGTCCTTACATCGCCCGCAGGTGCGGAACGTCTGCGAGCGCAAGGCAGCTATCCGCAGGTTGCCATTATTGCCGCTGGCGACGGGGAAAACTTCGATCTGGCACAGGCGATTGCCCAGCTGCGCGAGGAGTGGGGAGTGCAACATCTGCTGTGCGAGGGAGGCCCCACGTTGTATGGCAGCCTGGCGCGCGCCGATCTGGTGGATGAGAAGTTCATGACCATCTCGCCGGTCGAAGCGGGACAAGCCGTTCCGCCGGAACAGGAGCGGCTGGCGAGCGAGCGGAGCATTCCAGTGCTGATGCGGCCAACCACGTTTGGCGGCCACGGCTTCACCCGCGACAACCTCACTCACTGGCAATGGCTGAGTTGCCGCAAGGCAGGCCATCACCAGTTCAATCGGTATCGGAGAAGCAGGGGCTATGGATTAGGGACTAGAGACTAGAGACTAGGATCAGAGATCAGGGGTTAGGAATCGTGTGCGCACCTACTTAGGGTCTTCTAATTGCTAATTGCTAGCTGCTAATTACTGCCTCTACTTCGCCATCTCCAGCGCGCCGGCGGCGCGGTTCAGTGCCCCAGTCAGAATCTGCAACTGCTGTTTGGCGAGCGTGAGATTATTGTTCTCGATTGCCTCGTTCACGCCGGGAATCACGGCGGCCGCGTATCCCGTATGCTCGCCCGGGGCGTAGATCGCGTGCTTGAACCAGGGACGATCAGGCAGCCCATCGATGAGGAAAGCTCGTTCGGTATTGCGCAGCACCAGATTCAACACGCCCGGATCGCCCATCGATCGGCCCTGCGCCAGGTAGAGATCGGCCCCAGCCTTTTGCAGCCGCTCCGCCGCTTGCATCGCATCGGCGAACGACGGTGCTTGCTCCCCGAATTCCGTTTTGGCCCTCTGCTCCGCAGCTTTCACGTACTCGACGATTTCCTTGCCGTAGTCTTCATAGTTCAAGGGCAACACATCGGTCGAGGCCATGCGTATGGCTTCCAGCCCGTAGATGCGCGTCATCTGCTGCTCGTAGACGAACGTCGGATCGCCAAACTTGATGAACCAGGAAAAGTCGTCAAAGGCAGAGTGGTAAACGCCATAAGGGCCTTTGGAACCGATGTCCGCCGAGGGCACGCCCAGATGCTGCAAGAAGGGTGTGTAATCGGAGCCGCCGCCCAGGTCGCCTACGGGGACATCCGCGCTTGCGGCAACCGCCGGCCGGCTGGGAGACGGCGTCATCAACGTCTCCGCGTGGTTCTTCGATTCCTTGTCACGTTCGGCGTCGGTGGTCTTCCACTGGTCGTAGACGCTGCCGCCCTTGGGACTGGGCACTGACTTTGCCACGTCGCGTAGATACTGTTTCAAGCTAGGCACAGCCGACGCCCCAAAGTCCGGCCCAGCTACCGCGACGTCCATGTTGAAGTAGGCAACCGCGCGCGACAGGTCTTTGACATGTTGCTCGGCATACTCGGTGGAGCCGATCAGCCCTTCTTCTTCGGCATCCCAACTGGCGAAGACCAGCGTGCGCTTGGGTCGCCAGCCCGTTTTCAGCAGCTCTCCGACGCCGCGCACCGCTTCCAGTTGCGCTGCCGTCCCGCTGCCGGGATCCACCGCACCGTACACCCAGGCGTCGCGATGATTACCCGTGACCACCCACTCGTTCGGCAGTTGCGATCCCTTGACCGTTCCAATGACGTCCCAAATTGTAGTGAAGCGGTAACTCTGTTTCAGCGCCAGGTGTACCTTCACCGGTCCGGGTCCCACGTGATAGGTGAAGGGCAGCGCTCCTTGCCATCCGTGTGGCGATGCCGGACCGGCCAGGTTCGCCATGATCGGGGTCGCGTCTGCGTAGGACAACGGGGTCACGGGAATCCTCGGCAGATTCGTGGCCTGCTCCGGCGAAATGCGCTTGCTCTCCGGCAGATCGGGCACGGAGGCAATGTCTGGCGTTGTGGGATCACCCGGATAGCGGAACAGATATTGCACCGATCCGCGTTGCACCCCGGTATCGGGACGCCACGGGCCTTTGGGATACTGGTCACCCTTGAAGTAGCCGTCGTCATAGGGATCGGAATACAGGATGACGGCTGCCGCTCCGTACTGCGCGGCCAGGAACACCTTCACTCCCCGGAAGATCTCGCCGTAACGAATGATGACGATCTTGCCTTTTACATCGATGCCCATCTCCTTCAGCTTCTTGAAGTCCTCAGCCCTGCCGTAGTTCGCATAGACTACGGCGGCAGTCACGTCGCCCGAGGGAGAATACTCGTTGAACGGGGGCAGGATTCTGGGGTCTTTCTGAAACATATCGTCGCTGACGCGCTCCGGCGAAGGCCCGTGCATCACCACTCCCGGCGGCGCGACTACATCAACGCGTATGTCCAGCGGCAAAGCCATCCAGACTTTATAGGGCTGGATGGAGGCATCCAGCCCGGCAGCGGTGTACTGCTGCAATACGTATTCAGCGGTGCGGCGATCCTCAGGCGAACCCGCCACGTGCGGCACAGCCGTCAGGAACTGCAAGTGCTGCCGCGCCATTTTGGGATCGGGAACCGCGAGGAAGATTTTTTCCGCTTGCAGTTCCGCCGTCGGATTGCGATAGCCAAAGATCTTGTCCGGCGCGACGAAAGGCGCAGGATTCGACTGCTGCCGGCCCGTACGGGGCGCACTCGGTGGAGTCATGATGAAAGGCAAGAGCGTAAGCAAGCACAGGATACCAATGGCCGAACGGAACAATGAGCTTCTCCTCCGGAGAGTAGGCACGGCTAATTCCGGAAACCGCAAGACTTAGCAGATTACATCATAGAAGCCGCCTTCAATAATCCGCTACATGTGGCTACCCAGCGGCGTCCGCCAACTCTGACGAACAAGTGCTGAACTCATGCCGCCGCGTCTCGGTTGTCACCGTCGCCCGACTCTGCCAAACTAGCCAGTCCTTTGGAGACGCCTATGGCGCGCGAGTTCTCGGCTGGCGGAGTGGTGCTGCGCAAGATGCGTGGCCGCTGGTTTCTGGCCGTCATCGAACCCCAGATGGAGCGTCCCAAGAAAGCGGCGGCGAAAGCCACTCGCCTCAGCAAGAAAGCCCCCCCGTCCATCATCGCGCTGCCCAAAGGCGCTATTGACAAAGGCGAAAAGTCCGACCAGACCGCGCTGCGCGAAGTGGAGGAAGAGACCGGGCTTCGCGCCGAGCTCGTCAGCAAGCTCGCCGATATCAAATACGTTTACGTGCGCACCTGGGGAGATCGCGCTCGCGTTTTCAAAATCGTCAGCTTCTACCTGCTGCTCTATCGCGCGGGCAAGCTGGGAAATATCAAGCCGGAGATGCGAATCGAAGTGCAGCGCGCCTTCTGGATTCCCCTCGACAAGGCGCCGGCGCTTCTCAGCTACAAGGGCGAGAAGGAAGTCGCTGATAAAGCGCTACAGTATGTCACCGCCCATCCTGAGGTAGGAGAGCATGCCGCCAACCCCTCACATTGAGCGCCATTTCACCGCGGGCGAAGTTGTCCGCGACGTCGTCATCGGAATGTCAGACGGGCTGACAGTACCGTTCGCGCTGGCCGCAGGACTGTCGGGCGCGGTCGATAACAGCCGCATCGTCGTGGTTGCCGGCTTGGCGGAGATCGCAGCAGGATCGATTGCCATGGGACTGGGCGGCTACCTGGCCGCCAAGAGCGATGCCGAGCACTATGCCAGCGAACGTCAACGCGAGATGCAGGAAGTTCAGGACGTTCCCGACGAGGAGGCGCGCGAAGTGCAGAAGGTCTTTACCGACTACGGGCTCTCGCGCGAGGAGGGCGAGCTCGTGGTGCAGTCGCTGACCCGCAAGCCTAAGGAATGGGTTGACTTCATGATGCGCTTCGAGCTGGGTTTGGAGGAGCCCGATCCCAAGCGCGCAGTTCAGAGTGCCGCGACCATCGCGGCATCGTACGTCGCCGGAGGCATCATTCCGCTCTCGCCCTACATGGCATTGCACTCCGTGCGGACGGCGCTGCTCTGTTCGGTGGTGGTAACACTGATCGCCCTCGGAGTTTTCGGCTACATCAAAGGCCGCTTTACCGGCTCCAGGGCCGGTCGTTCTGCCACGCAAACTATTGTGATTGGTGGACTTGCCGCCGGAGTAGCCTTCCTTCTGGCTAAGCTCATCTCTTAGTTCCAATATGGGAACAAGATTTATACGATTTCCCTTGACTGAATGAGTATTCATTCACTACTATCAATTCAACTTAATACGGCGCGCGTCGTTGCCATCCTCACCCCACATCTTACGGCGCGCGCTGCTTGTATTTTGAGCCGCTTTATTATGCCGTTGTTGATTTATGAGGAGAGCTGTGCTGAGGGCCTTCCCAGCAGAAACACGCAGCCGTTCTGCAATTCATTCAATCAAACTCATATCAAAGCAAGCCTTTGCTACACATCAAACGCCAGTGAGAAATAACGCTTCACGTTGATTGAGCCGGAGTCATCTAGATCTCATGCTAAGACGGATTGAGAAAGTTGCCGTTCTGGGCGCGGGCACTATGGGCGCTCGCATCTCCGCGCACTTGGCCAACGCCGGTGTTCCTTCGTATCTCCTCGACATCGTTCCGCCCGACGCTGACGGACCCGCGCGCAACAGGATTGCCGCCGCCGGTCTGGAAGCCGCAGTTAAGTCCAAGCCTGCCGCCTTCTTCGAACTTTCGCTCGCCCGCCTGGTGACCATCGGGAACTTCGAAGACGATCTCCAGAAACTGGCCGACGTGGATTGGATCATCGAGGCCGTCATCGAAGACCTCGAAATCAAGCGCAGCCTGTTGCGCAAGATCGAAGCCATTCGAAAGCCTGGCACGATCATCACCACCAACACCAGCGGCCTGCCGGTGGGCAAAGATCGTCGAAGGCTTCCCGGATGATTTCCGCCGCTCCTGGTTCGGCACGCACTTCTTCAATCCACCGCGCTACATGCGCCTGCTGGAGCTGATTCCCACTCCCGACGCTGATCCGGCGGCGATGGAGACCATCGCCGGCTTCTGCGATCTCCACCTGGGCAAGGGCGTGGTCCATGCCAAGGACACGCCGAACTTCATCGCCAATCGCATTGGAACCTTCTCCGCGCTGAACGTCATGCGCCTGATGCAGGAAATGGACCTCAGCGTCGAGGAAGTGGACGCCCTGACCGGAACCGCCGTTGGCTGGCCCAAGATGGCGACGTTTCGCCTCACCGATCTCGTCGGCCTCGACATCCTGGGACACGTCGTGCGCAACGCGACCGACCAACATTCACGACGAGCGCAGCGATCTGAAGCTGCCTGATTTCTTCCTGCAGATGCTGGAGCGCAAGTGGCTGGGCGATAAGACCAAGGGCGGCTTCTATCGTAAGAACAAGAAAGACGGCAAAACCGAAATCTTCGCGCTCGACTGGAAGACTATGGAATATCGTCCGTCGCAGCGGCCGAAATTCCCGTCGCTGGAGATGGCGAAGACGGTCGACGACTTACCCGAGCGCCTCAAGATGCTGCTGGCGCCGTCGAAGGACAAAGCCAGCATCTTTCTCTGGTCGGCGCTGTCCGATTTGTGGACCTACGCCGCCAACCGCATTGGCGAGATCTCCGACTCGGTGGTCGAGATCGATCGCGCCATGAAGCTTGGCTTCAACTGGGAGATGGGGCCGTTCGAGTTGTGGGACGCCGCTGGCGTCGCGAAAACCGTGAAGCGGATGCAGGTCGAAGGCAAGCCGGTCTCGCCCAAAGTCGAAAAGCTGCTGGCCTCAGGCCATGAGACGTGGTACGCCGACGATCCCAAAGCTCCCAGCGGACGCGCCTTCTTCGACGTGTGCAGCGGTAACTATCACTCTGAAAAAGTTCCGCAAGGTGTGTGGTCGGTCGCCGTCGCGAAAAAATCCGGACTTGTCGTGAAGAAGAATGCAGGCGCTTCGCTGGTCGACATTGGCGATGGCGTCGGCTGCATCGAGTTCCACTCCAAAATGAATTCGCTGGGCGGCGACATCGTGCAGATGATCACCCAGACGCTCAAGCCCGGT
Organism: uncultured Acidobacteriaceae bacterium; assembly: GCA_963849815.1. Classification (GTDB taxonomy): domain Bacteria; phylum Acidobacteriota; class Terriglobia; order Terriglobales; family Acidobacteriaceae; genus Bog-257. The sequence goes on from CAWKIR010000023.1 coordinate 17,596, forward strand.
GGCGCCGGCGACAACTTCGACGCCTTCGTAATCACCAACGACGCGGCGAACTTCTCCGTCGGCGCCAACATCATGATGTTGCTGATGGCCGTCCAGGAAGAAGAATGGGACGAGGTCGATCTCGCCATTCGTCAGTTCCAGGGCATGACCCAGGCCATCAAATTTTCCTCCAAGCCGGTGGTCGTCGCGCCGTTTGGCATGACGCTCGGCGGAGGCACGGAGATCACGCTTCACGCTGCCGCTCGGCAGCCGCACGCGGAACTCTATGCCGGATTGGTCGAGGTCGGAGTCGGCCTGTTGCCCGGCGGCGGAGGCTGCAAGGAGATGACGCTGCGCGCCATCGACAAGGCCACTCATATCCGGCCGGCTGGCCGCGGCGAAAGTGTCGAGATGATGGAAGCCATGAAGCAGGCCTTCGAAACGGTCGCGATGGCGAAGGTCTCCACGTCCGCCTTCGAAGCGCGTAATCTCGGATTCCTTTCCACCGGCGACGACATCACTATGAACAGGGAGCGCGTACTGACCGACGCCAAGGAGCGCGCGCTGGAGCTGGTGCATGAGGGCTATCGCGCGCCGGTGCCGCGCAACGACATTCCCGCGCCGGGCGAAAGCATTTTGGCGACGCTGAAGCTAGGCGTGCACATCATGCACGAAGGCGACTTCATTACCGATCACGAGGTAAAGATCGGCAACAAAGTCGCCGAGGTGCTCTGCGGCGGCGCCGTGAATCCGGGCACGCTGGTGAGCGAGCAGTATCTGCTCGACCTGGAGCGCGAGGCCTTCAAGTCGCTCTGCGGCGAGAAGAAAACGCAAGAGCGCATCCAGTACACATTGAAGACGGGCAAGACATTGAGGAACTGACCCAAAGCCGCCATCCTTGATGATAATCTAGATTATATGTATAATCTGGATTATATAGAAGGAGGCCTTGATGGCTTACATTGATCCAAAATCCGTTGTATCACCGAAGCACATTGTCGATGAGGTTGAGGTCGTCTTTGATGCTGGCCCTGTTGAGCAAAGTTGGGCCGTGGCTACTCTCTCCTGGGATCACAAGGATGCCGTTGGTATCAGATGGAACGGCGAGCCTGGAGGGAAGGGCATTGGTACCCCGCAAGCACGCGGTGTGCCGACTTGGTTCATTGTCCCGGAAGAGCTGCAGGATACCGTCTTAGAAGCGGCTCGTAAGCTGGCTCACGGAAACTACGATGAGCTCAAGGCTGGTTATGAAGCAATGGCCAAAGACAGCGAGCACGAACGAGAAGCTCACGAGTGGAGTGAAGGCTTGATAGCGGATCAAGCTAATGAATAGGCGTGAGGTGTGGTGGGTTTCCTTCGATCCTTCGATCGGTGGCGAGATCCAAAAGACGCGCCCAGCAGTCATCATTAGCAATGATGCCGCCAACTCCGTGCTCAACCGAGTCGTGGTTGTGCCGCTTACGAGCAAAACCGCGAAGCTTTACCCTGGGCAGGCGTTTGTGAGTCTGAACGGAGAACGACGAAAGGCGATGGCGGATCAGATCACGACGGTTTCTAAAGTGCGGCTTCGTGGCCCGATTGGGTCGCTGTCGCCGGACGACTTCGTTCTGGTAGAGAACGCGATTCTCCAGCATCTTGGAATCAAGTGCTAAAGGTGCGTATCAATTTCGGTATTAGCGACTGGTTGGAATGAACCGTGACGGGCTTTAGGAGGATCGATGAGGAATTATTGGGTGGTCGGCGCAATGTGGCATGGCCACGACGACCAATCAGAGAAGTTTATTCGTCGAGGATACTGGTTTCTGGGATGGGATAAGGGCGAACAGCCGGCACAGGATAACCGGGTCGATCAAATGCGGCCCGGCGATCGCATTGCTATCAAGAAAATGCTCGGTCAAGGATCCCCAAACATCGCTATTCGTGCCCTCGGGTCGTCAGGAGATTGACCAAGACGACAAACGTGTTTACGTCGACTCGTCTTAAGAGGGCTTGAGGGGAAGTTCCCGGCAACGGATGCTCCGCTGCGATTCATGGTCCTAATACGGCAGATGACCCCTGGGTCAAAGAGGCATTGCATTTGATGGCTCCTCGCTCCGCTCAGGATGACACTGGTTTGATTTTACTAATTGCTTATTGCTAATT
>CAWKIR010000024.1:0-54983 GCA_963849815.1 uncultured Acidobacteriaceae bacterium
GGTCGCAGCAATGGAGAGGATGTCATAGGTTCGGCACCAGACAGTGTGGTAATGGACTGTGAGGTTTCAGCCAGGAGTATACGCCGATGCCAGCCCGCATACCCAAAATCTTGCGCCGCAGGAGCGACGCAACCGGACTGCCTTCCTCACCGCCGCTTCTTCCGCAGCACCCATGTGGTCATGGCACGTTGATTTTGCACAACCGTGGTCTTCAATGGCTCGGCCGCTTCGCCGCCTAACCGTTCCGCGATGGAGTCGAGCAGGTCCGCGTCCACCAGGTAACGCTCCGAGCCATCCGGCAAGTGGAAGCGGCGTCCGCGGACAGGCTGGACCTGACGCTCCATGCCGATGGTGGATGCCAGGCGGCAGAAAAATAGCCCACCCGGCTTAAGAACGCGCCACGATCCCCGCACCATGGACTCGAACTGGGCGTCGTCGTCGGCAAAGTGCAAGACAGCGCTGCTGAGCACAACGTCCGCGCGGGCATCGTCGAATGACATACGCTCGACCGGCTCGACCCGGAAATTCGATGCCGGAAGATCGGGCGCGAACCTGTGGGCGAGAGAGCGAACGCTTTCCACGGCCGCAGCATCCCAGTCTGCGCCGCAAACTTCGTATCCTTGCCGCAGAAAATAGACCAGGTTGCGACCGGAACCGCATCCGGCATCCAGGATTCGCATTCCGGGAGTGATGCAGCCTTTCAGAAGCTGATCGAAAAGGTAGATGTCGATCGGGCCGAATTGTTCCTGGAGCGTGGGCACGGGCATGGCGCATTCCTGGAAACCCAGGCCGGCAGTGCGACGGCATCAACGTCAGAGGCGCCGACTCGCCGGCGGGATATTCCGCGCTCCTAATGCCAGGTATATCCCAGCATGAACTGCACGTTCGCGTTCAGCCCGGGATTGTGGTTCCCGATTGACGCATTCGACAGGTGATAGGCCTTCACCATGATGTCCCAGGAGTTTTTCCCGCTGCCGAAAATCTGCGCGCCAATCTCCGGCCCGCTGGTGAAGTTGATCTGCGAGGTGTCGCCCGGCGGCAGGTTGTGGTTGCTGAACAGCGCACCGCCCACCGCCGCAAAGTACGGCACAATCTTGCTGCCGCTGGTGAAATTCCACTTGAAGACGACCGGATCCACGCCTCCAGCGTACTGTCCGCCGTTGATCCAGTACTCGTCCAGCGGAATAATGTCGATAGCCATCTCGTAAGTGCCGTGCAGAATTCCCGGACCATGCTCGTCCGTCAGCACGCGCCCCAGGCGAGCACCTACCACCAGGTTGCTCCCGCTGGGCGTGCTGTCCACGGTGGTCCCACCACCTGCAAAAATCCCGGCATTCCAGCCGGGATGCCGCAGCGCATCGGACGGAGTGTCGCTGGGAGCTTGCGCCAGAAGCGGCATACAAAGCAGACAGCAAAATAGAGAGAGAGAAATGGCTTTCGTCATCATGTTCTTAGGGCAATGGAAAAAGTTATCAGGTTGGGAGCAACCATGCAAACTGCTCCCGCAGCCACGAGCCTAAGCTTCGAGCCTTGCGCCCGGCGAACTTCGAGCTGTGAAGATTCAGCATTCAAAGAAAGGACCATCGCTACAGGTAAGCGGGGATATATCCGCCTCTCTGTCACTGCGTACGGGTCACCGCTATCGGCTTGTGGCTCAAGCCGAGAGCTCGTGGCTCGTAGCTCGCGGTTCACAGTTTCTTCAGCCGAAAATATCTCTTCGCCTTCTGCACGTCTTTCCCAATCTGCTCGCGCAACGCCTCCACCGACGGAAACTTGATCTCCGGCCGCAGCCGCTTCAGGAACACCAACTCCAGCTCCGTCTCCGGCAGCAACTCAATGGGATGGAAGTTCAGCAGATGGCTTTCAATGGCGAAGGAATCCTCTCCAAAGGTCGGCCGGTTGCCCACGTTCGTCACCGCCTCAAAGCATTCGCCACCCACGCGCAGCCACGTGATGTAGACACCATTCGCCGGCACCAGCTCGTCATAGCGTGCCAGGTTGACGGTCGGGACAGTGTACTGCCGGCCGTAGCCGCGACCGCGTCCCGGAGTGGAGATAATGCTGAATGGCCGTCCCAGCAACGCCCGGGCGCGACTCACATTCCCCTCCGTTACCAGCTTACGAATCTCGCTGCTGGAGAGATGATGCCCGCTCAGCAACTGCTCAGAATAGATCTTCGCTTCAAACCCGCTCTGCCGGCCCAACTCGGCCAGCGTACTCACGTTGCCCTGCGCCTTATGGCCGAAGTGGAAGTTGTAACCTTCGTGGACCTCGCGGGCATGAAGGGTCTCCACCAGCACGCGTCGCGCGAAATCGTCCGCCGTCATCAGCGATAAGTCGCGGGTAAACGGCAGCACCAACACCGCGTCCACCTGCGCCTGCTCCAACAGCTTCAGCTTGGCCGGCAACGCCGTCAGCAGCCTGGGCGCGACATCAGGACGCAAGATACGCAGCGGATGCGGCTCGAACGTCACCACCACGGCCTTGCCCCCGAAGAAGCGGGCGCGCTCGGCCATATGGCGCACCACTTCCTGATGCGCGCGATGCACCCCGTCAAAGTTGCCCACGCTGACTACGGTGGGACCGAAGTCCGCTGGAACATCGTCGAGCTGGCGAAAAACTTGCATGATTTCTTAGGGCCGGGCGCAGCGACAGCAATTCATTCTCGATCTATAGAGGACGGATGGAGCATTCCTGAACAGGTTGCGGAAAAACTCCGCTCCGGACGCTTTGTGTCAGGGCACGACTTTTAGTCGTGCCGATAAGCCATTTATTTTCTCTCCCCGAGCCGGCTTTAGCCGGCGGCACAATGCTCTGTTCCGACTTTTCCGCAGCCGGTGAAGGCGGGTCCATCCGCGATATTCAGATCTCGAACTCCAGCTTCAGTCCGTCGTGCGACAGCCTTACGTTGTCCGGCAGCGCCGCGTTGGTCGCCTCATGCGGCAGATCGTGCGAGATGTGCGTAAAGTACGTTCGCTTCGGCTTCAACCGCTCCACAATCTTCAGCGAATTCTCCACCGTCGAGTGCGTGGGATGAGGATGATGGCGCAGCGCGTCGAGAAACAGAATGTCCAGCCCCTCCAGTTGCGCCAGCGTCCCTTCCGGCACGCTGCTGAAATCGGTGAGATACGCGGCTTTGCCAAAGCGATAACCTTCAATCGGTACATCGCCGTGCATCACCGCCAGCGGCTGGAAGCTTGCACCAAACAGTTCCACCGGGCCGTCTACGGGCCGCAGTTCCACTTGCGCCAGGCCACCGTATTTGTAATTCGCCTCGAAGATGTAGCGGAAGACGCTGCGCAACACCTGCGCCGTGTTTTCGCTGGCGAACAGTGGAATCTTGGCTCCTCCCGTGACACGGGGAAAGCTGAGCGGCCGGACATCGTCCAGTCCCAGGATGTGGTCGGCGTGCCCGTGGGTGTACAACACGGCATCGATCTTGCGAATCTGTTCGCGGATGGCCTGCTCGCGGAAGTCGGGCGTAGTGTCGATCAGAACAGTGTGACCGTCCCACTGCACCATGATCGACGGCCGGGTCCGACGGTCGTACGGATCGGCCGAGGTGCACACCGCGCAGTCGCACCCGATGGTCGGAACTCCCATCGAGGTTCCACTGCCCAGCACCGTGAGTGTGGCTTTCATCTAACCTTGCCGTCAGCGCCGGAACCACCTTGGGGCGGATGGGTGATCAGGTTAGTGACTTCCAGGTAGGCCATGCGCAGTTCGTAGAGACAGTTTTGTAGCATGTTCTCTTCCCCTGCGGTCAGGTTGCCCTTGGTTTTCTCCTGGAGCAGGGACAGGGTATCGATGGTCTGGCGCGCGCCAATCAAGTCCACCTCGGGCTTTGCGCCCTGTGGCGCCGCCAAGCCAAGCTGCATCAGCGAAGTCATGTACAGCGAGGCGATGAACTTCTCGAAGGTTATCTCGAAGTCCTGCGCCCGATGCGGCTGGCCCTGCTTCCGCATCTCCTTCTCGATCTCGGCGTCAATCTCGCGCGTGGACTCCTTGTAGGCCGCAACCGAAGCCTGCTGCTCCTGCGCGCTCGGCGCCTGAATCTCCGGCTCCTCCGGCGAGGTTGCGACGGGAGGCGGCGCCGTCTGTGCAGCGTGGTTCTGCGCGGCCCGCTCTTCATTCACGCGCTGCTGCGCTTCCTTGGTTTCGCGCTCGCGTTCCTCGCGGCGCTCCTCGGCTTCCACCACATCCTGACGCAACTCACCGTCAGTGCTGAAGAGGCGCCGATCCGTCACTACAAACTCAGGTTTTTTCTCTTTTTCCGCCATAGTTTCTCTTTGCGACTCAGGCTGCTGCAAACTCGCCTTCGGCCTGTTTTGAAGGGGCGCACCTTTAGGTGCGCCGTTAAAGTCCTCTACTCTTATCTTTCCGAGCGGGCTTTAGCCCGCGAGGAATCTGGCTTCCCGAACCTTTTCAGCCGCCTGTCAAGTCGCGTTACGAATCGAACGGAAGCGTCCTCACCGTGGCGCTCTGCTCGCCAACTCGCACGGTCGCGCCTGCCGCTGCACTCTCTCGCCTCAGATAGCCGAGAGCCAGCGCCTTGTCGCCTCCGGGAAACGCAACGCGCACCGCGCTGGTGATCTCTCCTACATCCTTATCGCCCGCCCGAACTTTCGTTCCGGGTTGCGGCGCCTCGCCCTGCACTTCAAAACCGATAAAGGTGCGATGCACATTGCCACGCGCACGAACCCGCTCCACAATCTCCTGCCCGATGTAGCAGCCCTTGACGAAGCTCAGGGCGTGTTCCTGGCCCGTTTCCTGCGCCAGATCGCGCTCCCGCAGATCGACACCGTAGCGCGGCACGCCGCGCACAATGCGATACGTCTCCAGCGCATCGCTTCCCACGGGAGTAGCTCCCGCGGATGCCAGCGCATCCCAAACTCTCTCCGCTTGCTCCGCCGCAAGCCAGATCTCGTAGCCATCCATCCGCGGATGTGTATTGCGAGCAACCGAAATGCCCGTCTCGCACCACACTGATTCGATCACTTGCCCGGCCTGGAGCTGCGAAACATCAATCCCCGCACTGGACAGAACCTCACCGGCCTTGGGACCGGCGACACCAATCGCGCCCAGCTTGTCGCTGACGTCCTCAACCTCAACGTCGTCCATGATGATGTAGCGCTGTAGCAGGGCCGTGATCTTCGGAGCCTGTTCGCGATCGGTCGTCGCCAGCAGGTAGTCGCCGCGATTGTACGCAACCAGATCGCCCTGATTGTGTCCTTGCGGTGTCAGGATGAAGCTGTACACTCCATGCCCCAGCGCCAGGTCGCGAACGTTATTGGTGACCATGCCATTCAGCCAGCGCACACGATCCCGGCCGCTGAAGATCAGCTTGGCCTGCCAGTTCATGTCGAACACCGCACAGCCCTCAAGCAGCGCCTTGCATTCAGCCGCCACATCGCCGAAGTTCGCAGGCGTCTCGGCGCCACGATAGCTCCCCGGGCGCGCTCCCGAGGCCGTCAGCTTATCTTGTAATGTCGCAACCGTCATGGTGAATATTTGATTATAGAAGAGAGCGGCTGGCATTGGGCCATGCGGGCTCTTAGCTTTTAGCTTTTAGCTCTAAGCCAGCACAGCGAATGTCGTGCGATACCCGGTTCTTGCTAAGACCTGAAGGCTAAAAGCTAAGAACCCGCAGGGCCGGCAGATGCTCAATCCCTGCTACTATCTTCGATGATCATGAGCACCCACAAACGCATCGCAGTTGTTCCCGGAGACGGCATCGGCAAGGAAGTCATCCCCAACGCTCTCGAAGTAGTCCGTGCCAGCGGCGCTGCCGTCGAGTTCACCCTCTTCGACTGGGGCGCCGACCGTTATCTCATCGACGGCACCACCATTCCCGCCGACGGTTTCCACATGCTGGCGCGCGACTTCGACGCCATCTTTGTCGGCGCCCTCGGTGATCCTCGCGTCCCTACCAACATCCACGCCAAGGAAATCCTGCTGGGCATGCGCTTCAAGATGGACCTCTACGCCAACGTGCGCCCGGTGCGCCTGCTCGACGCCTCGCTCTGTCCGCTGAAGAACGCCACCCCCGACGACATCAACTTCACCGTCATCCGCGAGAATACCGAAGGCGTTTACATGGACATGGGCGGCAACTTCAAGATGGGTACGCCCGAAGAAGTCGCGACGCAGGAAGACATCAACACGCGCAAGGGCGTGGAGCGCGTCATTCACTTCGCCTTCAAGTACGCGCGCGACAATGGCCGCAAGAAAGTGATGATGTCGGACAAGTCGAACGTGATGACCTTCGCTGGCGGCCTGTGGCAGCGCGTCTTCAAGGAAGTTGCGAAGGAATATTCCGAGATCAAGACGCAGCACATGTACGTCGACGCCCTCTGCCTGCAAATGGTGCGCGAACCGCGCTCCCTCGACGTGATCGTCACCAACAACATGTTCGGCGACATCGTCACCGACCTGGCCGCCGCGCTCCAGGGCGGGCTGGGCATGGCCGCCAGCGGCAATATTCACCCCGGTCGAACGTCGATGTTCGAGCCAGTCCACGGTTCCGCTCCGCCGATTGCGGGAAAGAACATCGCCAACCCCATGGGCTCGATTTTGACGGCAGCAATGATGCTGGCCCATCTCGGCCTGACCACCGAGGCGCAAAAGATCGAGAATGCCGTGATGGAGGCCGTCCGCCAGAAGAAAACGACGGTGGATGTGGGCGGCTCGATGGGCACGCGCGAATGCGCGGAGTGGGTCGCGGAAAGGGTGGCGAAGTAGCCACTATTCGCCTTTCGCTTTTGCCTCTATGTTCAGCTGCAAGACGGTCTCAAGTTCGCGATGCTGCAGGCCTGGCTTGTCGGGCCAGTCCCGCCGGGCGGGACGGAATATCATAGCCCACCGTTTCAACGGTGGGTGGCCAAGGAATATGAGATCTGAGTCCCCCGGGGACGGCACACCTCTCGATGGCCGTCGCATGAGAGCGACTTGGGCGACCCCTAGGCGCTGACCGCAGTCTTCTTTGCTGCTTTAGCCTCTTTCTGCGCCGCCGCAAGCTGCTTCCTTATTATCCGCACTCCCTTGTCCACATGCTTCTCTTCCAATAAGAACGGCGTGAGGAAGCGCAGCACGTTGTCCTGGGTCACGTTGATCAGCAGGCCCTTGGCCAGCGCGCCGTCCATCACCGGCTTGCCGGGAATGTTCAACTGCAGCGCCTGAATCGCGCCTACTCCACGCATTTCCACCGCAATGTCGAACTTGTCCACCAGTTCATGCAGCTTCTGCGAGAAGTAGCCCCCGACACGCCGCACGCGCTCCAGCAGATTTTCGTCTTCGAGAATTGCGAGATATTCCAAAGCCACGCGGCAGGTCAGTGGCCCTCCGCCGAAGGTTGTGCCGTGCTTGCCCGGCGTGATGTGCTGCGCGAACTGCTCGTTGGCGAGAAATGCGCCCAGCGGCAATCCGGCGGCAATCGGCTTGGCGATGCAAACCACGTCGGGCGTGACCCCGAAGTGCTTGAACGCGAATAGCTGGCCGGTGCGACCCAGCCCGCATTGGATTTCGTCCAAGACCAAGGCGGCCTGATGTTGATTGGCCTGTTCGCGACACGCTTGCAGGAACTCCAGCGACGTCTCCTGGATGCCGCCTTCGCCTTGAATCGGCTCCAGCACAATCGCGCAAACTTTCTCGTCCATCGCGGCGCGCAAGGCTTCCACATCGTTGCGCGCTACAAAGCGCACGCCTTCCAGCATAGGATCGAAATCCTTGCGATATTTGGGCTGGCCGGTGAGCGCAAGCGCGCCCATGGTGCGTCCGTGAAACGAATTATCCAGTGCGATGACGACCGATTTCGCTGGCCCGCCGACGGCATGCCCCGCAGCCCGCACTAACTTCAGCGCGCCTTCTATGGCTTCGGTGCCGCTGTTGGAGAAGAACGCGCGATCCAGTCCCGAGGCAGTGCAAAGCTTCTCCGCCAGCAGCCCCTGATATTCGTTGTAATAAAGGTTGGAGACGTGAATGGCCTTAGCCGCCTGGTCGCGAATAACTCTAACGATGCGTGGATGTGCGTGGCCAAGCGCGTTCACGCCCAGTCCGGTGAGGAAGTCGAGGTAGCGGCGGCCCTCGACATCGTAAACATACACGCCCTTGCCGCGCGCAATGGCCAGGGGATAACGGGCGTAGGTATTCAGCAGGAATTTCTCTTCGCGATCAACAATCTCTTGATAAGTGGACATCAGGATGGCCTCTCCAAAACTTCATTGTAGCGTGCGAAGTGAGGAGCCGCGAAAGCGGCGGGAATCCAACGCCCCCGCGAGCAAAGCCAGATCGGATGAGAAGATGAAGGGAGTCAGCCGCGAGAGGGTCACCGCCGCTGACAAGCGGTCAATTCTTCATTTCTTGACCGTGATGCTGTCGGCGATCTTGTTGTATTCCTCGCGCGAGAGGATTCGCCGCTCCAGCAGTTCATGCTCGCTGGAATAAGGCCGGCGCGCTATCACGCGCTCGGCTGACGAGTCGTCCATGCCGGGAAGGCCCATCAGTTGCGCCTTGGAAGCTGTATTTAGATCAAGCGGCTTATCCGGGCTAGGCTGCGTCAAGCCATCGCGTATTCCCTGCGCAACAGCCTTGGCATTGTCCTTCAGTTCGGCGGTGGCTGCCGCCGTCTGTTGTCGCACCTGCTCCGGACTCTGGGGCTTGGTGGCGCAGGCGTTACATCCCGCAAGGAAAATTGCAACGGCGCTCACCGCCAGCGCCAAAACAATGGCTCTAACGCGCATGCCTGTGAGATGCAGGTCGGCCGCTGTAGGTTTGATGCAATCCGGCCAGCGCCAATCAAGAAAAAGGCGCAGCCTGGGCTGTGCCTGGGCATTGCGCGAATTGCCTTCCCGCGGACAGACCGCCGGAACCGGCAGCAAGCCTCAAGGCCGGCCAGTTGCGAGGCCCGCATCGGAATCGGTTGGGCGACTGACGCCGCTCCGCTCTCGCCCATCCCGTCTGCGCACCACCATCTGGTGCTGAACTTGTTACTGCTCCGCCACTATTTTGCGTAGTGCTCGGCGTTCTTCGCGATGAACTCCTGCTTGTCCGCGGGGACCTCGTCCACCAGGAACATCGAATTACTCGGGCAAACCGGAACGCAAGCGCCACAATCGATGCAACCCTCGGGATCCACATAAAGCTGGGTCGCGGCTTCAAAACCATCTTCATCCTTCTTAGGATGGATGCAGTCGGTCGGACAAGCTTCGACGCAGAGTTCATCTTTGGTGCAGGTATCAGTGATGACGTATGCCATGATTGCGCTCTCCCGTTTGGTTTTCTCGCCCCACGTTTAGGACCTGGGCGGTAGGTCCTTGTCAGAACCAATGTACAAAGCGAGCAACCACAGAGGCGGTGATGTCGGTCACTGACCTGTTGTGAGCAGCCGCACAAAGCCGCTGCAGGCGGCATCCCAGGCCAAAGCAGATCGCACCCTCAGGCTGCTGCTCCTCAGGCAACAGCCTGTTAAAGCCCGCAAAGCGTGGCAGATTTGACCGGCGGCACGACCTGGACAGAGGGTTTCCGCATCTCACCCTTGGAGTTACGGTGAGTCCGCGAACCACCCTTGGGGTAGATTGCTCCGCTATAATCGGCAGTTCGGCTGCGCTAAATTTGAAAAGGAGCCAGTGCGTGCATTCGGGCAAGAAACCGCGGGTCCTGGTGGTTGACGACGAGCAGGTCATCGCCGACACTCTGGCGAAGATTCTGGATATGAACGGCTATGAGGCTTCGGCGGTTTACACCGGAGCTGCCGCGGTGGAAAGCGCCCGCGCCCTGCAACCTGACATGGTGATCAGCGACATTATCATGCCGGACATGAACGGGATCGAAGCTGCCATCAGCATTCGCAGCTTTCTGCCCACGTGCAAAATCCTGCTGTTCTCCGGGCAGGCTGCCACGGCTGACTTGCTGGAGAATGCCAGCGCCCGGGGCCATGACTTTGAGATTCTGGCAAAGCCGGTTCACCCTTCCGATTTGCTGGCGAAACTACGCAGCTAGTTACGTTCCTGAAACTGTCTCTTCATGCATACACGCCCGCGCATTGTAGTGGTCGATGACGAGCCGCAGATCACCCGCGTGCTGCGCACCAGCCTCAACGCCCAGGGCTACGACATCCGCGTGGCCAACGACGGCGAAACCGCGCTGGAGATCATGAAGGACTTCACTCCCGACCTGGTGATCACCGATCTCGCCATGCCGAACATGAATGGCATTGAGCTTTGCCGGCGGCTACGGGAAATCTCGCAGGTGCCCATCGTGGTGTTGTCGGTGCGCGGCGAAGAACGTGGCAAGATCGAAGCGCTCGACTCCGGCGCCGACGACTACATCACCAAACCCTTCAGCACCGGCGAACTGCTGGCCAGGGTCCGCGCGGCCTTGCGGCGCGCGCCGCAGGGCCAGACTGAAGCCCGCACCCGGATCGAGGATGGAAACTTCCACATCGATCTGGACGCGCACTCCGTCGCCGTATCTGGCCGCGAGGTTCGCCTCACCCCGAAGGAGTTCGATGTGCTGCTCTACATGGCGCAGCATCCCCGCAAAGTCCTCACCCATCGCGCTATCCTCAATGCGGTGTGGGGAGGCGCCAGCGTCGAACAAAACGAGTACCTGCGCGTCTTCGTCGGGCAGTTGCGCAAGAAGCTGGAGCCCGACGCGAGTGCACCGAAATACATCCTCACCGAACCGTGGGTGGGATACCGATTCGAACCGGGCGATTAGCCCAGGCCGACGACCCTCAGTCCGCGCCGGGGAGTTATCGGCACACGATTCCCCACCCCAGCCAAACCAAGGCTAGAACGGGGCACCCCGCAGTGATTTTGACTCTTGGTGGAAAAACTTTGGGCGGCCACTTGGGCCGCCCATTTGCTTTAAGCTAGTTGCTAATTGCTAGCTGCTAATTGCTTCTTACGCCTGCGCCGGACGTTCGCCGGGAGCCACGTTGGGCTGGCCCGGAGCCGGCTTCAGCACCTGCTGCACGTCGTCCTTGCCGGCGGCGGAGCGTTGGGATTCACCCGCACCGGCAGCTCCTTGCCTTCGATCATCAACTGAATATCGTTGGCATCAACGACCTCGCGCTCCAGCAGCGCCATGGCGATCCGCTCCAGGATCGGGCGGTTGCTCTCCAGGATGTGGCGCGCCGAGTTGTAACCGTCATCCACGAAGCGGACGACTTCGGCATCGATCTTCTGCGCCGTCTCCTCGCTGAAGTCGCGATGCTGGCTGATCTCGCGGCCCAGGAAGATTTGCTCTTCCTTCTTGCCGAAGGTGATCGGCCCGAGCGACGACATGCCGAACTCGCAGACCATCTTGCGCGCCAGGTCGGAAGCCTGCTCGATGTCGTTGCCCGCGCCCGTCGTCATCGTGTTCAGGAACAGCTCCTCGGCAACGCGTCCGCCCATCATGATGGCCAGCCGCGTCTCCAGGTAGTCGCGCGTATAGGTGTGCTTGTCGTCGATGGGCAACTGCATGGTCACGCCCAGCGCCATGCCGCGCGGGATAATCGTCACCTTGTGCAGCGGGTCGGAGTGCTCGCGCATGGCGGCGACCAGCGCGTGGCCGGCCTCGTGATACGCGGTGACTTTCTTCTCCTCGTCCGAGAGCAGCATCGACTTGCGCTCGGCGCCCATCAGAACTTTGTCCTTGGCCTGCTCGAAGTCCCACATCAGCACCGTCTTGCGGTTCTGACGCGCGGCACTCAGCGCCGCCTCATTCACCATGTTGGCCAGGTCGGCGCCGGAGAATCCCGGTGTGCCGCGGGCCAGGACGCCAAGATCGACATCGTCGTTGATGGGAATCTTGCGGGTGTGAACGCGCAGAATCTCTTCGCGGCCGCGAACGTCGGGACGCGAAACCACCACGCGGCGATCAAAACGGCCGGGCCGCAGCAGCGCCGGATCGAGCACGTCAGGACGGTTGGTCGCGGCGATCAGGATGACGCCTTCGTTCGACTCGAAGCCGTCCATCTCGACCAGCAACTGGTTCAGGGTCTGCTCGCGCTCGTCGTGTCCGCCGCCCAGGCCAGCGCCGCGATGACGGCCGACGGCGTCAATTTCGTCGATGAAGATGATGCAGGGCGCATTCTTCTTGCCCTGCTCGAACAGGTCGCGGACGCGGCTTGCGCCCACGCCGACGAACATCTCCACAAAGTCCGAACCGGAGATGCTGAAGAACGGAACATTGGCTTCGCCGGCCACAGCGCGCGCCAGCAGGGTCTTGCCGGTTCCGGGAGGTCCAACCAGCAGCACGCCCTTGGGAATGCGGCCGCCGAGCTTCTGGAACTTCTGCGCCTCGCGCAGGAACTCGATGATCTCCTTCAGCTCTTCCTTGGCTTCATCCACGCCGGCAACGTCCTTGAACGTCACCTTCTTCTGCTGCATGGAGAGCAGGCGGGCGCGGCTCTTGCCGAACGACAGCGCCTTGTTGCCGCCGGTCTGCATCTGGCGGATCATGATGAACCACAGCGCTCCGAGCAAAACGAACGGCGCCAGATTCAACAGCCACGTCGGCCAGCCCCCGGCCTGCGCGTCTTTCACCGTCATGTTGACGCCTTTGTCGCGCAGTTCCTTCACCATGTCGGTATAGCCGGCCATGATGGTGGTATGGAAGCCCGCCTTGTCGTTCTTGAACTTGCCGCGGACCTCCTGGCCAATGATCGTCACTTCGCTGACGTTGCCCTGAATCCACCTGGGAGAGAAACTCTGAGAAGGTGATGTCGCGTTCTTTTGCGCCCGAGTTCGCGCCCTTCACGACTTGCCACAGCAGCACGCCGGAGAGCACGATTACGAGCCAGAACACGACCGTTTTGACCGTCGAATTCACTGAAAACTCCTGTTAAGAGGGGCAGACACGCATCCCTGCACCAGAAAGTCCTGATCAAACCATGGGGTTTCAGTCAGTTCTTCCCTACTGGCTTAGATGCCGCCTTCGGCTGCCGGATTTAGAAATTCCGGCACACCACATGATTGTAACCCGCAGCTAAAAGAAACGGGGCAAAAGACTTGCCAAAAATCAACGGCCGGCAAAGACCCTGTCCAGTTTTGGGAGGCTCAAGGAATTGCCGCTGCATCGCGTCCTCTTCTATTCACCTGATATTGACGAACCATCGCGCAGGAAGGTGAGACCGGGAAACCCGGCTGATGTAGATACGACGTGGCCCCAGAGCACAAGATTGAGCGACAATTACTGGTTGTGGCGGACAGCAGGAGACCTACATGGACTATCGCAAGTTGTTTCTGGTAGAACCCGGTAAGAGCGTAAAGCTGGCCAAACTCGATACCGGTTACTGCGGCAAACATGTCTCGGAGACACAGGCGAAAGCCGATCTCGAAAAGTACTGCGGCAAGCTCAACAAACTTCAGTACCTGCTGTACGCGGAGGCCAGGCACTCCCTGCTGATTGTGCTACAAGCCATGGATGCCGGCGGCAAAGATGGCACGGTGCGGCATGTCATGGGAGCGATGAATCCCGCGGGCACCAGTGTAACCGCGTTCAAACAGCCGACCGCGGAGGACCTCAAACACGACTTCCTGTGGCGAGTGCATCCCCATGCCCCTGCCAAGGGTATGGTCGCGGTCTTCAACCGCTCGCACTACGAGGATGTGCTAGTGGTGCGGGTCCACAAGCTCGTCCCCAAGGAGACATGGTCTCAACGCTACGACGTCATTAACGACTTCGAGAAGACGCTATACCGCCAGAACAACACTCACATCCTGAAATTCTTTCTTCACATCAGTCCTGAAGAGCAGCTGGAGCGGTTCCGGCAGCGCCTGGTTGATCCTGCACGCAACTGGAAGATCAGCGAGGACGACTATCGCGAGCGGGAATACTGGAACGATTACCGCAAGGCTTACGAGGACGTCTTCGCCAAAACCAGCACCAAGCATGCCCCGTGGTACATCATCCCCGCCAATCACAAGTGGCTTCGCGACCTGGCAGTTTCGCAAATTGTTGCGGCGACGCTGGAAGATATGGGAATGCAACTGCCCAAGCCGCAAGTGGATCTGGAGATGATTCGCCGCCAGTACCATCAGGCGACTAAGGAGAGCGACGCCACGGCCAAGACCGGATAAGTTGCGGCGCTTCAAGGCCTTCCTTCCGTTGTAAGGGTGCCCGGGTCTCGCGCTTTTCGGGACCGGAAAGCACCCAGAAACAAAGCCGGCCCGGCAAATCTTCCGTCCGGGTGCAACTTCCGGGCGAGCTGGCCCGTATTACTCTCGGAAGGACTTTGCCCCGGATAGGTAGAATGGTTCCAGAGCCCTTCGCCTAGATTCCCATGACAGCAGCATCGCAGCCACGGCGACTTCGCACCAGCATTTCCTGCGTGAGCCGGTAATTATCGCGCTGCAGACCATGCGCGCCCACAAGCTGCGGTCGTTCCTCATGTTGCTGGGCGTTATCCTGTCGGTTTCGACGCTGATCCTGGTGATTGCGCTGATCAACGGGATGAACGTGTACTTCGCCACCCGCATCGCCAACCTGGGATCGAACGTCTTCCTGGTTCACAAGTTTCCCATCATCAGCGATACCAAGGAAATGCTGAAGGCGACCCGCCGTAACCGCGACATCACCTGGGACGACTACGTAGCCATGCGCGACAATCTGAAACTGCCCCAGGCGGTCGGCGTGGAAGTGCGGCGGACCGCCAATCTCCGTACCGAGCGGCAGAGCATGGAAGATGTCGACCTGCGGGGCGTCACGGCCAACATCGGCGACATGGACGTGGAAGAGGTTGCGACCGGCCGCTATATGACCGACAGCGACAACGAACATCGCGACATGGTCTGCATGATCGGCGCCGATGTCGCGGAAAAGCTCTTCGCCAATACCGACCCGCTGGGTAAAATTCTGACCGTCGACGGCCAGGAGTTCCAGATCGTCGGCGTGGCCAAGAAAATCGGCAACACCTTCGGCCAGTCGCAGGACAACTTCGTATACATCCCCATCGAGACCTGGCTGAAGATCTACGGGCGCAACAATACGCTGCAGCGTCAACATTCAGGCGCGCGGCCCGGAGTGGATGGCGCGAACCGAGGAGGAAGCGCGAGTGCTGATGCGCGCGCGCCGTCATCTGGGCCCCAACGACGATGACAACTTCGGCATCCTGGGCAGCGACAGCCTGATGGGACTTGTGGAAGAATCTTACCGGCACGCTGGCCTCGGGCATGGTGGGGCTGGTTTCCATCTTCCTGGTGATCGGCGGCGTGGTCATCATGAACGTGATGCTGGCCTCGGTGACCGAGCGCACGCGCGAGATCGGGATTCGCAAGTCGCTGGGCGCCAAGCGGCGCGATATTCTGCTGCAGTTTCTGGTGGAGTCGACGGTGATGGCGTTGGTGGGCGGAGCCATCGGCGTGTTGATCGCATGGATGCTGGCGGTGATTGTGCGCACGGCAACGCCGGTGCCGATGGCGTTCCGTTCTCCGCCGTGGCGGTGGCGATTAGATTTCTTCGGCAGCGGGCGTGTTTTTCGGTGTCTATCCCGCGCGCAAAGCCGCGCGGCTGGACCCGATCGAGGCGTTGAGAATGGAATAGCGACTAGCAACTAGTGACTAGCAATTAGTGCAGCATTGTAACGCGTTGTCGAGTCTGACGAGAAACGACGTGGCCGCGTATCCTTTACTACCAGGGACTAGAGCTAACTAGATCAACTGATCCAGCTGCAGTTACTGCTTTTATGCGGATGCACTTTGGCGAAAATTCGCGGATGGCGCTGCGAGACGGTGCGCGACCACAAGACGCGCTCGTTTCTGACCGTGCTGGGGGTGGTGATTGGCGTCGCCGCCATGATCTTCGTGGCCTCCATCCTGGTGGGCGTCAGCCGCGACATTCAGGGCTTCCTGGAGGACTACGGCACCAACACGCTCTTCGTCTTCCGCTGGGACTTCGCCATCCGCACCGGACGCATGAGCGCCGAAGAACGCAATCGCAAGCCGCTTACGCTGGACGACGCCAAGGCCATCCTCGCCGAGTGTCCGCACGTCAAGGCGTCACCGTGGAAATGATGCCGCGTTATCAATCCTGACCAGCAGCGGCCTCCGCTCCGCGTAGCGCGCTATGGCAGGCACGAAATCACCGATCTGGACTACACTGGCGCCAACACCGCCTAGCAGGATGTCTACAACGCGCACGTCATGCAGGGCCGCTTCTTCACCGACTTCGAAGACCAGCATCGCGAAGACGTCGCCGTCATCGGCGACGAGATCGACAAGAACTTTTTCCCGCGCACGATGCCATCGGCAAAACCATTCTGGTGGATGGCGTTTCTTATCAGGTCATCGGCGTGTTAGACAAGCGCAAGGGCCGGCTCTTCAAGGATGAAAGCGCCGATCGCATGATCAAGGTTCCCTACGCACAGCTACCGCAAGCACTATCCGGCGGACGACGAGACTTCATCGGCGCCGAAGCGTATCCCGGCTACAAAGACGCTGCCGAGGACGAGATTCGCGGCCTGCTGCGCCGCCGCCGCAATGTGCCCTTCAACAAGCCCGACAACTTCGGCATCAGCAGCGCAGAAGCCCTCGCCGACAGTTCCGCCAGATCATGAGCACGGTTGCGTTGATGACGATCGTCGTCAGCTCCATCGGCTTGCTGGTGGGCGGCGTCGGGGTGATGAACATCATGCTGATGTCGGTGACCGAGCGCACCCACGAGATTGGCGTGCGCAAAGCTATCGGCGCCCGGCGCGGCGACGTGATCCGCCAGTTCCTGACCGAGGCCATCGTCCTCACCGGACTCGGAGGATTGGCAGGAGTAATTGTCGGCGTAGCTGCGGCTGCTGCCTTGCCGCTCATCTTTCCTTCCATGCCGACTTCGGTGCCCATCTGGGCGGTGGTTGCCGCCGTGCTGATGGCCATGAGCGTCGGACTATTCTTTGGGATGTATCCCGCCGTCAAGGCATCGCGCCTGGATCCGGTCGAAGCGCTGCGCTACGAATAGAAAAGCGCACCCAGGAAGTTTTGTGGCTCCAACTTAGGCTGGATGTTACCCTGGCTTCGCGCACTGGCGTTACTGTGGTAGCGCAAAATCAACGTCAGTAGACCCGAATCTGACAACCTGCCTATAAATCAGATCGTGTTTGCACGTATCACACACGACGTGTAAGTGCCTGTCGGCACTCCATTCCAAGGCGATTCGGTGTTCGCCTGTCGCTACGAAGAGCACCCCGTCGCTTCTGTCGAATTTGCTTCTTGCCGACTGCAAATTAACGGTTGATACGAAGTCTTCGGTAGCGCCACAGTTGCGAACATAGTATGTCGCAATCAGTAGGCCGTCTGGTGAGGTAACGCGGTGCACGACTTTGTCGCTGCAAATGCAGCCGTTAAGAACTGAAAGAGCAGCCACCGCGGCAAGCGACAACATTCGAGGTGCGACTATCACACCGCTCCCATCAGGACGATGGGCGAGGTGGGTTTGTCGGAGCCTTCCTGGTTTTCTACCGTGATGGCGAAGGCCTTGGCTTCGACGCCCTCGGGCATCTTGCGGTCCATCATGATGGCATTGCCGTGCTCATCGGGTTTGAAAACACCGGCGGCCATGGGCGCGCCAGTACTGGGGATAATCCACAACTCATAAGCCTTGCCCTCAGGAACGGGGCCCAGATTGCTGGCCATGAACATCATGCGCTTCTGCGAGGGGCTGAAGATGGCAGTACCGCTGGGCTGCTTAGGCGACTTTTGCGGATTCAGCGCAACGTGGACCGCGTCGGGTGAAGTAAGCAACGTGAGCTGATGATTCATCTGCTCCAGTTGAATGCTCTGGTCCTGATTACGATTGCCGAGCTCGGCAAGCTGGTCCCTCATCTGGCCATTACTGCGCCACAACACGACCGCAAAGAGCAGCAATCCCAAGGCGGCAAACGTCGGGACAAATATCGCCCACAAACTCCGGCGAGGGGCCTGGGTGGGATCCGGCAAGGACACTCCACGCGGCTCGGCCGCAATAGCGCGCATCAGCCGGTCCTTGCTGCGCGCCGGAGGCTGCGGACCGCTGCTGCTTAGGCCAAGCAGGCCAAGATCGCCGCGCAGCGCGTGCAGCTCGCGACGGCATGCGGCGCAGCTCTGAAGGTGGTCTTCCAGCTCCTGGCGGTCAGCGCCCGTCAACTCCTCCAGCGCGTAGAGCGCCAGGTCGTCAGCGAATTGTTCGTGTGTCTTCATCCCGCAAATCCGGGGCTAAAGCCCCGATTCTAGTCTTGCCGTAAGACGCTGGCCTTAAGGCCAGCTCTACCCAATGCCACTGCACGCCTGGCCTGAAGGCCGGCTCTACCTTTCATCTCACCCCGCAAACCTTGCCCGCAACAGTTGCAGCCCACTGCGAATTCGTGTCTTGACGGTGCCCAGCGGTTCTCCCGTCTTTTCCGCGATCTCGGTATGCGTCAAACCCTGAAAGAATGCCAACTCCAACAATTTGCTCTGCTCGGGGTTCATTTCGGCAAGCACGAGCCGCACCTTCTCTATGATCAACGCACGCTCGGTTTCGTCCCGCAAGTCAGTACCCCCGGCGATGACGCAGTCTTCGATATCGACCTCGGGACGCCGTTTGCGCAGCCGGTCGATGGAACGATGCCGCGCGATGACCGCCAGCCATGCCGCCAGACTGCCGCGGCTGGCGTCGAAGGCGTCGGGATTGCGCCACAACTGGAGAAACACATCCTGCAACACATCTTCGGCCGCCGCCGTATCCTGCAATACCCGCAACGACACTGCGTAGACCACCTTGCCATAGCGGTCATAGAGCTCGGACATAGCCTGCTGATCGCCGGCGCGAATGCGCGCCACCAGGCGCATTTCGTCGCCTGCATCGCCGCGATCCAACGGGCTCGGTTCGAGGGGTCCCATTCAGTATTACGTAATTGAGCTACTTACAGATTGTCCTGTCAACCCTTGCAATTTCCAGACTGAGATTCTACATCCGGCGAATGGCGAACCGGCAGCAATCGTCATGGGTTGCTCCAAAGCGCTTTCGCCCGCTTCGTTTTGCGGCGCGGTCTTTCCCAAAGTGGAGCTCCAAAAACGGAACCTTCCCGATCCGGATGAAGATCCGGCGGAGAAGAGTCTTCGCCTTTGTTTCGCATGTGCACCATCTGCGGCAACTTAGCTCTGCCCGACCTCCTGGCTCACGAGTGGCGGCACAGTTGCATTGCTAGGTGTGTTCGCTGATTACCAGCAGCAGGTGGGTGAAGAGATGAAAGTGGAAGCGATGGAACCGGCCTGGTCAACCCGTTCGCAGGTGATGAATCCTACAGTCGTACTGCTAGTGGAGGACGAATTGATGGTTCGCCAGGTTACGCGCGAAGTCCTGACCCATGCGGGTTACATGGTGCTGGAGTGCGGCAGTGCGAGAGAAGCCCTGCAACTGGCCCGCCAACACGCAGGACGAATCGATGTGCTGTTGACCGACGTAGTGATGCCAGGCATGAATGGGGCCGACCTCGCCTGTCATTTGCAAAGCCTGCAGCCTGACCTGATCACAATCCTGATGTCGGGCTATGCGCAGGGCGACATTGCCCAAACCATCAGCCGGACTGCGGCCATCCACATCCAGAAGCCATTCACGGTAAACATTTTGCTGACGCGCATCGGCGAGGCCTTGCGGGCGTCTTCGGCAAGCGATCGGCTAGCCGCTGTGCCCAGGGTCTCCGCCTGAGGAGCGCGGAGCGCCAGTCTGGATGTCGCGCTTGGCGGGCCGATGGAAGTCCGCCGCGGCGCTGGTCGAGGAACTGGCAGAACTCTTGTCCGTGGGCCTGGTAAGACTGGTCATCTGGCGCTGAGCCAGAGATGTCAGAATCACAACGTCCACGCGGCGATTGAGTTGCCGGCCTTTCGCCGTGGCGTTACTAGCCGCAGGATGGAACTCTGCGTATCCAGCAGCCGAAAGCCGCTCAGACGGGACACTGTACTGCACAATCAGCGCCCTTACCAGGCTAGTGGAGCGCGCCGTCGACAGCTCCCAGTTGGAGGCGAACTGCGCGGTGTGGATAGGCACGTTGTCGGTGTGACCTTCAATCCTGACCGCGCAGGAGTGTTCCCGCAGGATGTTGGCGACCCGCGCGAAGGCGGCCTCGGCGCCCGGCTTGATGGTTGCCGAACCACTGTCGAAGAAACCGGCCTCGCGCAGGCTAACGACCAGGCCGTCTGCTTCCATGTGAAGGGCAACCTCGTTGCGCGCGATCTCGGCAGCCAGCGCCTTCTCCAGTTCGCTGCGGATGGCGTTGAAATTATCCTTCTTCTGCTCGGCGCCCAGCTTTTCCTGACCCGACGTCGCCCAGCGCGATAAGTCCTGCGCGCTATTGACAGCGCTGGGCAGGGAGATCTTAGGATCGATTTCACCGGGTTTATGACCGTCTCGCTCAAAAATGCCAAGTTGCTGGAAGGCGGAGTCGATGGCATTGGAGAGGCGCGCCGCCCGCTGTTTGTCAATCTGCGCCGAAGCGTACAGAACCACGAAGAAGGCGAACAGCAGGGTCACGAAGTCGGCGTAGGAGACCAGCCAGCGTTCGTGACTGATGTGATCGGCCGGCCGGCGGCGGTCTTTCATGGCAGATGGACTCCTGCGGCTGTTATGGCTTTCGACGATTCGGGCAAAAAGCCAATCAGCTTGCTTTCCAGCATGCGGGGATTCATCCCTTCCAAAATGGAGACCACGCCTTCCAGGGTCATCTCGCGGAGAATCTGCTCTTCGCGAATGCGCAGGCGCAGCTTGCCGGAGCTGGGCAGAAAGAACAGATTGGCCGAGCCCACGCCGTAAACGGTTGCTACGAAAGCAACGGCAATGCCTTTTCCGACTTCGTTGATGTTGTCCAGGTGCTGCATCACCTGGATCAGTCCCAGCACCGCTCCAATGATGCCGATGGTAGGAGCGAAACCACCCGCCGACTCGAAGACCTTGGGAATGTTGTCTTCGTATTCGGCCTGGTTATCGATTTCCAACTGCATGGTCTTGCGCAGCTCTTGCGGCTCGGTGCCATCCACGGCCAGCATCAAAGCTCGCTTCAGAAAGGGGTCGCTGAGGGACGGCAGGTCGGCGTCGAGGGAAATCATGCCGTAGCGCCGCGCCTTGTTGGCGAAGATGACCAGTTGCTGCACCGTCTGTAGCGGATCCAGCTTGCGTTCCAGGAAGACCCGAATCAGCCGGCGAAAAGCGCGAGGCGACCACCGGCATGGGATATTGCAATAGAACCGCGCCCAGCGTCCCGCCAAATACGATGATGGCCGCGGTGGGCTGCACAACCTGGGAGACCTTGCCGCCTTCCAGCAACAACCCAAGCATGATTCCCCCCAGCCCGACGATCACTCCCGCGAAGCTGCTTTTATCCACGCTGCTGTCCTTCTGCGGTGACCGGAGCTTCGTCCACAGAGTTGGCCCGCATGCCGGAAGGTAAAGGTGGTTGCGGATCGACGATCAGGACCGAGCGGCGAAAGTCGCGCACCCGCTCGATCACCTGCTCGGTGGTCTCGCGTACCACCAGCTTCTCACCACTCAATAAGGTCAGAACCGTGTCGGGCGCCTCCTCGACATACTTGATGAGGTCACAGTTGACCGCCAGACGCGCGTTGTTTAAGCGGGTGAGTTGGATCATGCGCACTCCTCCGCGGGGGACTTGAGTCAGAGAAAGCATCGGCAAAAGTTGCCCAGGGCTTGAAGAGCGGCAAGCTGCGAGCCACGAGCTGTGGGCTCCATCTGGCAGTGCTAAGTTCCGAGCGCTGTTATCGATTAGCGAGAAAAACGATGCAACGCGGGAGGGGTTGCTAGTTGCTCGCAGGTCGCGGCTGGAAACTCGTAGCTCATGGCTCGTAGCTAGAACCTCGCAGCTCATTAAGCGGCTTTAACCCTAGATGGCCAGTGGTCTGCCACAGTGCTGGTTGGAGGGAAATTTTGTTTCTGGATTAAAGCTGATTGCGGTGGGGCCGATAGGGTGGGTGAACATGCAAAAGGTTCCGCCGGTCAGAAAAACCTGGCAGCGCACCTGCGGGAACGAACTCCTGGCGAGCTCGGGCAAGGTGGAACCATGAGAGGAGCTGTCCCATGGCAATCAGTATTCTGAATAACATTCCAGCCCTTGCCGCAGAGAACCAGTTGTCGATGACGCAAGCCAACCTGAACCAGACCCTTGAGCAACTGGCTTCCGGTTCGCGTATCAACACCGGCGCAGACGATGCGGCAGGTCTGGCCATCGCAGACGGATTACAAGCCAACGTAACGGCGCTGACCCAGTCGGCGCTCAATGCCAATGAAGGTGTGGGCAAGCTGCAGGTCGCCGACGGCGCCCTGTCGCAGGTCACCAACCTGCTGAACCGCGCCGTCACCCTGGCCACCGAGTCAGCCAACGGTACGGTGAACGACGGTTCCCAACGTCAAGCCATCGATGCCGAGTTCCAGTCGATCAAGGCAGAAATCGACAGCATCGGGCAAAGCACCACCTACAACGGTTCGCCCATCTTCACCGGCGGCCAGACCAACGTCAATCAGGTAACCACAGCGGTCACCAACCCAGCCGGCTTGTCCAGCGCCATCACCGGCAACATGAAGATCAAGTATTGGGACAGCACCCTGTCGACCCCCGCCTATACCACGGTAACCTACGGCGCCTCGACGGGCGATGCCACCGTCGGCGATCTGATCAACGACATCAATGGATCAGGCAAAGGTCTTATCGCTACCCTGGACGACACCGGCAACGTGGTGGTCACGGACACGCAAAACCGTGGCAGCTCCACGGATCCGCTGGCCGACGGCGGTTCTACGATCAAGATCAACGGCGACGGCTCGGCCGATACTCTGGCCAGCACCACCAATTCCAGCACCATGGATGTGTTCCTGAGCGACTCGACGACGGCGGGCAGCAGCACCATCGGAGTCACTTTGGGCACCTTTGACAGCAGCAACATGAACGGGATCAGCATTGCCAATGACAACCTGCAAACCGCAGGAGCGGCGCAGACGGCGCTGACCGACATTAACAATGCGATCTCGCAGGTAGCGGCGTTGCGCGGCGGCATCGGCGCCGGCGTCAACCGGCTGGATGCGGCCAACAACGTCATCAGCACCCAGACCCAGAACCTGTCGTCCGCCGAGGACGGCATTCAGGCTGCCGACATTACGCAGACGGTAGCCAACCTGACGAAGTATCAGATCCTGAGCCAGACGGGCATTTCCGCCCTGGCGCAGGCGAACCAGATGCAGCAGAACGTGCTTAAGCTGCTCCAGTAAGCGGGGAACGATCTGGCGGCGGACAAACCCCCGCTGCCGACGGACACCGGGTTGCACGGGGGAGAAGGTGGGACCTTCGGGTCCCCCTTCTCCCGCAGGTTTAGTTTTTACCTGTTAGCTCTTAGCTGTTAGCGAGAAAGCTGCTGAGGGGATTGTTCAGGGCTAAAGCTAACGGCTAAAAGTTAATGGCCAAAAGCTCGACGAAAGGAGCCGCAACTGAATTATGGCCTCATTCAGCACTAACTACAGCGCCGCGCTCGGCAACATTCTCAGCCAGGTGAACGACGCTTTCAGCGGCAAGAGTACGGGCATCGACGTCAGCAGCGTGGTCGACAGCATGATGCAGGTGGAGGACCAGCCCGAAACCCAGATGAAGGACGAGCAGTCCAGCCTGGACGCGCAGATCAGCGCGCTCACCACCATCAGCAGCGAGATGAGCACGCTCTCCAACAGTGTGAACAGCCTGGGGGACTTTGACGGAGCCCTGAACCAATTCACTACCGGATCCAGTGACGCAGCCGTAGTCTCGGCCGCGGCGGGCGATACAGCCACGACAGGCACGCACACCGTCACCGTCGCCAACCTGGCGACGGCCTCCAGCAGCTACTCCGGTTATCTCTCCGCGGCGGCGCTGGCAGGCAGCGAAATTGACGTGAAGTACGGCAATCCCAGCAATCCCACCAGCAGCGACACCATCGATATTCCATCCACGGACACAACGTTGCAGCAAGCTGCCAGCTACATCAATGGGGGAAGTTATGGCGTGACCGCCAGCGTGGTAACGGACGCCGGGGGGTCGCGGCTGGCCCTGACCAGCAAGACCTCGGGGGCTGCCGGCAGTCTTACGGTGACCAGTTCGGCCACTGGCTTCACCAGCACGGCTGGCATCGACGCGCAATTGACCGTGGACGGCGTGCCCGTGGATAGTGGCAGCAACACCGTCACGGGAGCGATTCAGGGAGTCACGCTCAGCCTGGGCGCGGCCGATCCAGGCAACCCGATCCTGATTACCGTGGAGCCGGACACTACCCAGGCGGCGGACGCCATCGAGAGCTTCGTCGATTCCTACAACGCCGTCGTGGACTCCATCAACAGCCAGTACACCGTGAACTCCAGTGGCGGCGAAGGCATTCTGGCGGGCGACAGCATGTTGCAAAGCTTGCAAAGCAGTCTGCTGGACATGGTCTCTACCGCGGTGGGCAACAACGGGCAATATACGAACCTGGAATCGATGGGCATCGAGATGCAGAACGATGGCACGCTACAGGTCGATAGCACGACGTTAAGCGATGCTCTGAGCAGCTCGTATTCCGAAGTACAGAATTTCTTTCAGTCGACGTCGCCGGCTGGCTGGGCGGAGACCGCAGGCAAAGAGATGACGCAACTGACCGATCCCACCAAGGGACCGGTGGCCGCCGATATCAGTGGTCTGACCCAGAGCAACACTGACCTGTCCAGCCAGATCAGCGACTTCGAAGCCAACATGACCGAGGTGCAGCAGCAGTTGACCTCGCAATACGACACGCTCGACACACTCTTGATCCAATACCCGATGCAGATGCAGGAGGCGGCGGCACAACTGGCCAGCTTGCCCGATGCAACCACCAGCACCAGCAGCAGCAGCAGCGGGTTGTAAGGGGCGAATGAAAACCATCGTAGATGCACGGCAGATTTATCAGGACAGTGCGGTGCGCGGGGCCACCCCGATCGAGTTAGTCATCGTGCTGTACGATTCGGCCATCGAGGACATGCGGCGCGCCTTGACGGCGATGCAGCAAAGCGACGTCGAGGTACGCGCCAGCCGGATCGGCCATGCCTTGATGGTGTTGCAGCAGCTGCAAGGCACGCTGGACTTCGAACATGGCGGCGAAGCGGCCCGGCAGTTCGAACAGTTCTACAACCTGATGCGGGCAAAGCTGCTGGAAGCGCAGATGCGCGGCTCGCTGGAGCTGATGGAGAAGCAGATCCGCTATATGTCGGAAGTGCGTGACTGTTGGACTCAGGCTCGGCGAATTCTGCAACCCAAGGCAGCGGTGCCAACTGCGCCTGCCGCCGGCGCGATTGAGGGAGATGGAGGTCCCAGAAGCCAATGGAGCGCATAGACGATCAAGCCAGTCTGGAGTTGTTGCGGCGGGCCAACGAGCGCTTTCGCCGTTTTTTTGCGCGCTTCTCGGGCGCGCCCGTGCTGGGCACCCACGAAGAGGTGGAAGCATTGCTACAGGTCGAGCAATCCCTGCAATCGGTAGGCGCTCTTCTGGATGGGCGTTTGCGAGGCAATAAAAGCACCGCGATCTGCGATGAGCTGGCGGGCTATCGCACGAACCTGGTGCGGCTGCGGCAGGAACTGGCCATCATGCAGAGTGCAGCCCTGAGCTGCCGGGCACGGCTGGCAATGCGGCAAAAGCACTTGCAGGCGGCCAAGGCCTGGTGCACCGCCTCGCGCGCCACTTCCTGAGGGCGCGAGCCCCACATTCATCGCGAATTCATAATTCGCCGGCTGCGGAATGTGTTATGTTGAAAATTCGTTAATCAACTTCTCCTTTCCGGAGGCACTTCCAAATTGGCCAAGGACATGGTCCCCAGACGCATCTTTCTAACGAAAGGCGTTGGGAAACACAGAGAACGGCTCACCTCGTTCGAGCTGGCGCTGCGTGACGCCGGCATTGCGGCCCAAAACCTGGTTCGGGTCTCTTCAATTTTTCCACCCAATTGCAAACTGATTACCCGCAAAGAAGGGCTTAAGTATTTGTCCCCGGGCGAGGTGACCTTCGCCGTGGTGGCAGAGAATTCCACCCGCGAGCCCCACCGCCTGACCGCCTCCAGCATCGGTTTGGCCATTCCTGCCGACAAAGAGACTTATGGCTATTTGAGCGAGCACCACTCCTTCGGCGAGACCGACGACGTGGCCGGCGACTACGCTGAGGAGCTCGCCGCCGAGATGCTGGCCACCACGCTCGATGTGGAGTTCGACGCGGACAAGTCGTGGGACGAGAAGAAGGAAGTCTACCGACTCTCGAACAAAATCGTGCGCACGGCGAACATCACGCAAAGCGCGGTGGGCGACAAGCGCGCGCTGTGGACCACGGTGATCGCCGCGGCAATCCTGATCTTCGAGTAGTCTGCGACTCTATGTCCCACATCGTGGGACACTGACTGCTACCTGCGTTACGGCGCGACCTCGAAAACGGCACCGTAGCCGTCGCTGCCGCCAAGTTCTATCGTGCCGTAGATGTTGCCGCTGGGGTCGAAAATCACGCCGCCAGCCGGCTGGCCGAAACCGCCAAAATCCGTGACCGTGCTTTCCAGCCAGCCGTTGGAGCGCGTCAGCTTGAAAACGATGCCTGTGCTGACGACGTCGGCCACCGTGCCATAGACATTGCCGGCGGCGTCCAGAGTTGGGGCGTCGAACGGGCCTTCGTACGCGTTGAAGCTGTGAAGCGTGGTCAAATTCCAGACTCCGTTGGATGGTCTCAATACGTAAGCCGTGCCACCGTCGTTAAAGGTGGTGCCGTAAAGATTGCCCGCTGGATCGAAGACAACTCCCCCGGTGGGATCAGTTCCGCCGCTACCTCCCTGAAACTCGTAGATGGATTGATACTGCCAGCCGGATTGCGAGGGGCTGAGTTCGTAAACACAACATACTGAGGCGGTGCCGTAGAGGTTGCCGGCGCTGTCGAAGATCACGCCCGACAAGGGTTGCCCTCCATCGGCAGCGGTAAAGCTGTAGAGAATGCTTTCAACCCAGCCACCATGGGATGGTGTCAGTTTGAAAACTGTACCCAAATTAGCCGGGCCGCCGTACTGTGTCGTGCCGTAAGTGTTTCCCGCCTGATCGAAAACCAGAGGTCCATAGCCGGGATAAGCACCGTCGTTGCCGCCCATGAAGCGATACAGCACGGTTTCTGTCCAAGGGCATGAGAAACCCTTGCAAAGTGATGCCGGCGGGGTCAGGCGAAAAACAGTGCCGTGGCCGTTGCCGCCTGAACTGGTCGTGCCATAGAGTGCGCCGTCCGGGCCAACGATTACGGGAGCGGACGGGAAAGCCCCATCATCCAGAGTGCTTCCAGTAAAACTGTAGAGCAGCGCAAAAATCCATCCTGAGCCGTGCTGCGTCAACTTGAAAACTGTGCCGCATCCATCGCTGCCGCAATCGCCGGCAGTATACCCGCCGCTGGAAGCCGTTCCGTAGAGGGTCCCAGTCCCGTCCATGGTGACGGCGGCAAGTGGGTACGCGCCGTCTGTTCCGCTGGTAAAAGTGTGCAGTACGGTGTAGGTCTGGGCTCGGGCTGGAGTGGCGACGAGCAGCAGAACTGCGATGGCCGTTGCCGCGACCATCATCCCCAGGCCAAGCTTGCCGCTGTTATTTATGACTTGTTCCGAGCGCGTCATGGTAATTCTCCTCCGCGAACCGAACCGCATTTGGCATTTCCCCTTAATTTTTTTATCCCACATTGTGGGATCATTTTTCAATCTGCGGCTTCCGGCCACGGTATGTAAATCCGCATCCTGTCCGTGGACCGAGTAGAGCAACCCGCAGGAGTGCGGCGGCTACTGCTACGGTTATGCGGAGGTCCGCCGCGAAGATCGCTGTCCCGGCCAAAGTTGAGTTCGCCATGGCAAATTCTCCTTGGCCGAGCCGGTCAGGTGGCTGGCTGTTCAGTATCGTTTTGCTCTCCGACGTGGCGAACGGTCAACTTAATTCTAGATAACGGTGTAAGTCGCTAAGAAGATGTGGCTTATCGGCAGAGCCCGGGAGAGACGAAGAGCCGCAGCGATGGAGTTCTTACGAGGTCTACCGTTGGCGCGAAATCCTTACCGCCGGTATTCCGTGGGCTGAGGACCTTTCTCCAGTGTCTCGCGGTCCCAGATGAGCCCTTCGCGACTATAGTTGGCCATCTCGAAGTCCTGGGTCAGCTCCAGCGCGTCCACTGGGCAAGCGTCTTCGCACAGCCCGCAGAACATGCAGCGGCTCAGGTCGTAAGTGAACTCGGTGAGCTCCTTGCGGCGGGTCTTCTCGTTGCGCTGGCTGCCCACGATGATGAGGTTCTCCGGACAGGCCAGCGCGCACAGGTCGCAGGCGATGCACAACGTCTCGTTGGTGTCAGGATGATTGTTGAGGCGCGGGGCTCCGCGAAAGCGCTCAGCTATCTGCGGCCGCTGCAACGGATACTGTTCGGTGTAGACGTTCTTCGGGTCCTGGTTGCGGAAGGTAACCTTCAGCCCGGTGAGCAGGTCGACGAAAAGCATCTTGCGGAGAACAGTGTTCATCCTCAGCCCTCAATGGAGTGCAGTGTAGCACAGGGTCGAGCCGCTTCTCGCGATTTGCCTTTCGCTCTTCGCTCTCGGCATTTAGCACCTGGCCTTTAGCCTTTAGCCTTCGGCCCGCGGTGTGTAGCACCGCGCATCGAAAGAACTGCGTGTTGCTGGCGCGAGAAGCGAGAAGCGAAAAGCGAGAAATCAAGGGCGAACCGCGAATAGCGAACAGCGGCCCTTGTGGCTTACAATTTCCTTACATGCGGTTTCTTGCAGGGACATTGCTCACCCTCGCCACGGCGAGTTTGCTGCTTGCGCAACAGAGCGCCGCGCCGGGAGCTGCAAGCGTTCCGGCTAGTCCCTCGGCTGCATCTCCAGCTGCCCCTCCAAAGCAGCCGTCGCAGCAAGCCATCGCTCCGGATCAGACGACATCGGCGCCCGCGGCCGAAGCGGCTTCGCCTTCAGCAGAACCAACTGGCGCGGCTTCTATCGCGCCGCTGGGAACGCCTCTGGTTCCCACCGTCACCAAGCGCGAGGTCGCTGAAGCCAAGCGTCAGTTCCAGGCCGGCGTGAAGCTGAAGTCGAAAGGCCATCTCGACGCGGCCTTCGACAAATTCTGCTCCGCCTCCGAGCTTGATCCCCGCAATATCGACTACATCACTGCCCGCGAGTTCACCCGGGAAGAGCTGGCCATGCAGGCGCTGAAAGACGGCAACCAGGCGATGATGCAGCAGAACGAAGTCGTAGCCATGGCCGACTTCCGCCGCGCGCTGGAATATGATCCGAGCAACGACTATGCCATGCAAAGGCTGCGCGACTCCATGCCCGAGCCCGACCCGGCGCCGCAGACCGTGAGCGTCGCCGATCAGTCGATACCCATCGAGCTGCGGCCTACGGCGAAGCACCAGGACTTCCACTTCAGCGGCGATTCCCGCGCGTTGCTCACCGAGGTAGCCCACGCCTACGGCATCAGCGCGCAGTTCGACGACTCGGTCAAGCAGCAGCACGTGCACTTCAACATTCAGGACGTGAACTTCGCTACGGCCATGCGCGCGGCCAACGACGTCACCAAGACCTTCTGGGTCCCGCTCTCAGGCAAGCAAATTTTCCTGCTCACCGATACCGTCGAAAATCATCGCAACTTCGATCGCATGGGTCTGCGGACTTTCTACCTGCCTGAACTGAACGATCAGCAGCTGACGGAGATGACCAACTCTCTGCGCGTGCTGCTCAATCTGCGCTTCATTGGAGTCGAGAAAGCGCAATCCTCCATCTCCATTCGGGCGGAGTGGCCGGTGCTGGACGCCGCCGACCACCTCATCCGCAGCCTTACCACGGGTCGTCCTGAGGTTCTGCTCGACATGCGCGTGTATGCCGTCAGCACCAGTCTGGCGCACTCATTGGGCACGGCGCTACCCACGCAATTTACCGCCTTCAATATCGGCCCATCGCTGCTTGCCGGACTGGGAGCCGGCGCCAGCAATCTGATCAATCAACTGATCTCCTCCGGCGGCATCAATCAGGCGAATTCCAGCGCCATCTCAGCCTTGCTGGCCCAACTGCAGAACTCCAGCACCGGTTCGCTGCTCACCACGCCCTTCGTCACCTTCGGCGGCGGCCTCACCTTGTTCGGACTGAATGCCGGAGGCGTCGGCCTTACTCCTACCTTCAGCTTGAACGACTCGTCGATCAAGAATCTGGAGCACGTCACCTTGCGGGCCGCGCACAACGATCCCGCCGTGATGAAGATCGGCGAGCGCTATCCCATCATCAACGCCACCTTCGCTCCCATCTACAACAGCGCAGCCATTTCCTCGGTCATCGGCAACCAAAGCTACATCGCTCCTATTCCCTCGTTTAACTTTGAGGACCTGGGACTGGTCCTGAAGGTGACGCCGCTCATTCACACCAACGAAGATGTCAGCATGAAGCTGGACCTGCAGCTTCGTTCCCTGGGGACCACCACCAACAATGGCATTCCCATCATCAACAACCGCGAATACAGTGGCGCCATCACGGTGAAGAATGGCGAGTCCAGCGTCGTCACCGGGTTGATCGACATGATGGACACCCGCGGTGTCACCGGATATCCCTTCCTGGGGCAAGTACCGGCTTTAAGCTATGGAACCGCCGTCCATAGCAAGAACATCAATCAGGACGAACTGGTCGTCGTCATCACTCCACACATCCTGCGCCTGCCCGAGCACACGTCGTTCGCAGTGGAATTGCCGCCCAGCCACTAACAAACAATCAGCGATCCGTGCATCATCCTGGTTGGTTGGGGAGATGTCATCCTGAGCGGAGGCGCGCTTCCGTTACGCGCCGGAGTCGAAGGACCCCGATAGTTTTCTAGCAGGACTGTGGCCGGGTGCCCAGGGTCTCGCGCTTTTCTGAAACCCCAGGGAGGTCGATCATCGAGTGACACCCTTCGTTTGACTTACTCGGCTTACACTCAGTAACGTTTTACTCTGTAAGAACTTGCTTGGAGGCATAATGAAGCGCTGGTTTACCAGGCTGGCAGGCTTGCTGCTGCTGTCGGCCGCATTGCCGTTCGCGGCGCAGAATCCGCAGAAAGCATCGCCGTCCGGCGCGCAGTCGCAGACAGGCTCGCTTGACGTCTCCTCTTACGAGAAGCGCGTCACCGTCAAGACCCTCCCAAATGGCTTGACCGTCATTCTGTGGCGACGGCCTGAAGCGCCGGTTTTCTCGTTCTTCACCATGGTTGATGCCGGCTCGGCGCAAGATCCGCTGAACGAAACCGGCCTGGCTCACATGATGGAGCACATGGCCTTCAAGGGCACGCCCGACATCGGCACCCGGATTACGCCGCCGAAAAGGCCGCCTTGGAGAAAGTGGAGCAGACTTACGCCGCCTACGAAGCCGAGCGCATCAAGCGCGTCGGACAGGATCCGCAGAAGCTGGCGCAGCTGAAGCAAGCCTGGCAGGATGCCATCAAGGCCGCCGACCAGTACGTTATCAAGAACCAGTTCGCCGAGGTCATCGAAGTCGCATGGCGGCGTCGGCGTCAACGCCTTCACCAACTACGACGAGACCGCATACATGTACTCCTTGCCCTCGAACCAGGTCGAGCTTGTGGGCGGCGCTGGAATCGGATCGCATGAAGCATCCCGTTTTGCGCGAGTTCTACAAAGAGCGCAGCGTGGTGATGGAAGAGCGCCGCATGCGCACCGACAGCAAACCTACTGGCCGGCTGGTCGAGCAGTTTCTCGGCACGGCGTTCATGGCCAATCCTTATCACCGGCCGACCATCGGCTATGCTTCCGATCTCGAGAGCTTCTCCGCCACCGACGCGGAGGAATTCTTCCAGCACTATTACGTTCCCAGCAACATGGTAATCGGATTGGTCGGCGACCTCGATCCCGACAAGGTGTTCCCCATCATCGAGCGCTACTTCGGCCAGCTTCCCGCTGCGCCGAAGCCGACTGAAACTCACACCATCGAGCCGCCGCAGAATTCTGTTCGCGCCGTCACGCTGCAGGACCCGTCGCAGCCGTTCTATCTCGAGGGCTATCACCGGCCCAGCTATCTGGCGCCCGACGACGTGGTCTACGACGCCATCTCCGACATCATGTCCAACGGCCGGACTTCGCGCCTCTACCGCTCCCTGGTGCGCGATCAGCAGATTGCCGCCTACGCCGCCGGCTTCACCGGATTTCCCGGCAGCAAGTACGCTCACCTGTTCGCCTTTTATGCCGTGCCCGCTTCCCGGCCACACCAATGCCGAAATGCAGAAGGCCTTCGCCGAACAGATTCAGAAGCTGAAGACGCAGGATGTGACCGACGAAGAGTTGCAGATGTTCAAGACGCGCACCAAGGCCGACCTGATCCGCGGCCTGGCCAGCAACGAGGGCCTGGCGGAACAGCTCGCCATCTACCAGACGCGCTACGGCGATTGGCGCGAGCTGTTCCGCTACCTCGACCGCGTCGACAAGGTGACCAAAGCCGACATTCGGCGCGTCGCCAACCAGGTGTTCCAGGACAACAACCGCACCGTGGGCATCATTGAGACGCAGACCGCGTCCAGCCAGCCCGGTCCGGGACAACTGCCGGCAAAGGAGCGGAACAGCAATGAGCGCGCACACATTCTGGTGTTCGGGTAGAGCGGCGCTTCAGCACCGCGTCTATGTCATAGAAAATGAATTGTCATCCCGAGCGACGAGCGGAGCGAGGAGTCGAGGGATCTGCGGTTCGCTCGCAGCGCTTTGCTGTGCTTGCTTCTGCTTATCGCCGTCGCTCCTGCACAAGCACTCACCCCTGGAACAAAATCCAGTCGCCGCCGCTTCCGGCGTTCACTCCGCCCGAGCCGACGCGCGTGCAGCTCGCGAACGGCATGGTCATCTTCCTCCAGCCCGATCACGAGCTGCCTCTGATCACCGCGACCGCTCGCATTCGCGGCGGCTCTATCTCCGAGCCGCCAGCCAAGATCGGCCTCACTGACATCTACGGCGAGGTCTGGCGCACTGGCGGCACGAAGACCAAAACCGGCGACCAGATGGACGACTTCCTCGAAGCCCGCGCCGCCAAGATCGAAACCGACAATCAGTCTGACTCGACCACCATTCGCTCGAACTGCCTGAAGGGCGACTTCGACGCCGTCTTCGCTCTGTATCTCGACCTGCTGCACAACCCCGAGTTCCGCGACGACAAAATTGAGCTCGCCAAGCAGCAGATGTACACCGGCATCTCGCGCCGCAATGACGAGGTCGATTCGATCGTCCATCGCGAGATGCCATCCTCGCCTACGGCAAGGACAATCCTTATGCGCGCGTGCCCGAGTACGCGACGGTCGCCGCCGTCACCCGCCAAGATCTGCTGAACTGGCACGAGCAGTACGTCCATCCCAACAACATCATCTTCGGCATCAGCGGCGACTTCGATCCCGCAGCCATGGAAGCCAAGCTGCGCGCGGCTTTCGAGTCATGGCCGAAAGGCCCGCGAAGCGCAGGAGCCCGAGATCAAGTTCAGCGAGCCCAAGCCTGGCTACTACCTCGTCCGCAAGACTGACGTCAACCAGACCAGCATCGCCATGCTCGACCTCGGCATCGAGCGC
Source organism: uncultured Acidobacteriaceae bacterium (assembly GCA_963849815.1). Taxonomy (GTDB): domain Bacteria; phylum Acidobacteriota; class Terriglobia; order Terriglobales; family Acidobacteriaceae; genus Bog-257. The sequence continues at coordinate 33,527 of CAWKIR010000024.1, forward strand.
AGCAATCCCGACTACTTCGCGGTCTCCGTGATGAACGAAATTTTCGGCGGCGGCTTCTCGTCGCGTCTGGTTCAACAATGTGCGCTCCGCGCGGGCTTGGCGTACGTGGTCGGCGGCGGCGTGGGCTTCGGCTGGAACCATCCCGGCATGACCGACGTTGAGATGCAGACCAAGAGCTCGACCACGGTCGAAGGCATCAAGGGCATGGACGAGGAGATCGACGGGCTGCGTGAAGAACGCGGCCACACCCGAAGAACTCAAGCGCGCCAAGGACGACATCCTGAACTCGTTTATCTTCCAGTTCGATTCTCCGGAGAAGGTGCTTGCGCGAGAAGATGGCCTACGAGTTCTATCACTACCCGCTCGATTTTCTTGAGCACTATCGCACTGAAGTGGAGAAGGTCACCGCCGACGATGTCTCGCGCGTCGCCCGGAAGTATGTGCACAAGAATCAGCTGGCGGTGCTGGTGGTTGGCAACGACGACGAGTTCGACAAGCCTCTCAGCTCGCTCGGCCCAGTGCAGAACGTCGACATCGCGATTCCACCACCACCGGCGGGAATGATGAGCGAGCAAGGTCCGGGCCAGTAGTTCTGCCGAGCTTGGCGGGCGCCTATTCTGTCGTTGGCAAGCTATTTGGAATGCCTACGCTGGACCTGAGTTAAGCGGGATCGGAGCAGTGATGAAATTTTTTGCGAATTGTCTTCGTCCTTTTCGTCTGCGGAATCCCTCTGTCTGCGGCAACGTCAGAGAAACCCGCATTCGGCGGAGCCGCTGCGCAGAACGGCGACGTCCCCAAATCCATCGCGGAGAGCGTTAGCGACACACTCAGGTTCACCGAAGGAAATTTCCTCGCTGTAGCTGAAGCCATGCCCGCGGACAAATACTCCTTCGTTCCCAGCGTCGGGAAGTTTGACGATGCCCGCAGCTTCGGTGAGCAAGTGAAACATGTTGCCTGCGCGCAATTTGCATTGTTCAACGAATTCGAAGGGAAAAAACCCCCTGACGACTGCGAAAAGGGCGGGCACGATCCGGCAAAAACCAAAGCCGAGCTGCTCAAATATCTCAAGGATTCATTCGACTACTCCAACCACGTGCTTGCCACGCTCACCGAGAAAAATGCGCTCGACCGCGTCGAGGGCCGCTACGCTGCTCCTAACACCAAGCTGGGCATCTCTGTTGCCGCTGTCTGGCACATCACCGACCATTACGGACAGCTGGTGGAGTATCTGCGCATGAACGGTATCGTGCCGCCCATGACACAGAAATACGGGTTGAAGGTGCGCTGAGCCAGCTTACGAGCGGCTCATCCTATCCTCGGCGCAAAATCGCCATCCGGCCCCGGTAATATAGACCCATGTCCTTCGAGCACCGTCACCCGCCCGGCCAGAACCTGCTCATCGACGCTGACGATACCCTCTGGGAAAATAACATTTACTTCGAGCGCGCCATCGCCAACTTCATCTCCTTCCTCAACCACCACGAGTACACGCCTGACCAAGTCCGCGAAGTGCTCTATGATGTCGAGCGCGAAAACATCCGCCAGCACGGCTACGGCATGAATAGCTTCGCCATCGCGCTGGTCAAGTGTTTCGAGCAACTATCGGTCGAGCCGCTTACCCCCGCGTTGCACGAGACCATTCACGGCATCGCCTACACCATCGCCGAGCATCCCATGGAACTGCTGCCCGAAGTTCCGGAAACTCTCGCAGACCTCGCGCAGCGCCATCATCTCTTCCTGGTGACCAAAGGCAACATCACCGAGCAGACCGGCAAGCTCGATCGCTCCGGGCTCCAAGAACATTTCACTGCGGTTGAGGTTGTCGCCGAGAAGAACGCCCTCGCCTACAACTCCCTCGTCGAAAAATACGCTCTCGTGCGGGAGCAGACGTGGATGATCGGCAACAGCCCCAGCTCCGACATCAACCCCGCGCTGGAGGCCGGCCTGCACGCCGTCTTCGTACCCCATCGCAACACCTGGATGCTGGAGCGCGGCGATCTTCGCCCCAGCCTTGGCAATGGTCGCCTGCTGCAGGTCGCTAGCTTCGGCCACCTTCGCGATTACTTCTAGCCGATCCGCGTCGTTCTGCCATCTGCCTTATATTGGTGATCATGCCTATCCATAAACGCGCGCGATCCAAGTCCTCCCATAAATCTCAGACCAACCGCCTCCAGCTGCTGTCGTCCAAACCCATCTTCCGCGGCAAGGTCTTCAGCGTGACCTCGGACAAGGTCAAGGAGCCCAACGGCATTGTCGCCCGCCGCGATGTCGTCCATCATTCCGGTTCGGTTGTGATACTTGCCATCGACGAAACCGGTCGCGAACCGCGCGTCCTGCTGGAGCGACAGTATCGCTACGCGACCCGCGATTATCTGTTGGAGCTGCCCGCCGGCAGCCTCGATCCCGGCGAGAATCCGCTCGCCGCCGGCAAGCGCGAACTGATGGAAGAAACTGGCTATCGCGGCCGCCAATGGAAGCGCGCGCTTCGCTTCTACCCCAGCCCGGGATTTCTGGACGAGGTCATGACCATTTACCTCGCGCGCGACCTGACTGCCGGCAAAGCCCATCCCGAAGCCGATGAGAGCATTGCCTACCAGCTCGTTCCTCTAGCCGAGACGATTGAGATGGTTCTGTCGGGAAAGATTTGCGACGGCAAAACCATCTCCGGTGTATTGTGGCTGGCCGAGTGTCTGCGGCGAAACCAGTTGTGACCGGACTAAAGTGGCGCTTCGACCAGAGCATTTTGCGTTGTCTGACTCCCGGAAAAATGTCGAAAAACCCACTAAAAATGCGCCCCCTGGCTATATACTCTCTTTACACCACCACGAACCGGAAGCATACTTAAAGCAGGCAGTTCAAGCAGGCTCCGAACACCGTGCCAATAGCTCACGTGGAAGATCCCCCAATCCAGACTTTGGCTTCTGGGCTCATCCTGATGGACGCAACCTTATGACCAGCGCCCCTGTGGCGCTGTTGGGCTTTGCCCGGAGGACGACAGAAAGTGAGACATAAAGGTACCGTAAAGTGGTTCAACAACGCGAAGGGTTTTGGCTTTATCGGCCGTGACGACGGCAGCGCGGACGTGTTCGTCCACTACAGCGCCATCAACTCGGAAGGCTACAAGAGCCTGCAAGAGGGCGATCAGGTTGAGTTCGAGATCGTCGACGGGCAAAAGGGCCCGCAAGCCGGCAACGTGACCAGAGCTGAGCAAGGAGTTACAGACTAACCAGTCTTGTAGAAGTCCAGCCGCCAGGCTGGGTTTCTTCGTGCCGATAGCTTCACTTGCGACAGCCTTGGCTTTCGCTGCTTTGAAAGCGCACGGCTGTCAGCGTTTGCGTGAGAACTCAATTCTCGCGCTTGCGGTGGGAGCCTCGAGTCTCGGACATGCCGAAATCAGAGCCCGAAGGGCGAAACTGTCGTAGCCCAGCGCGGAAGCGCTGGGTGGAGTGAGAAATGTAGCCGAGTCCCCCAGGGACGACACGGATCTGCTTTTGTCCCGCATTGGCTTTGTCACTTACCACAGCACCTCACTGCTGACTCCGGTCAAGCAGTAATACGGATCGCCCGAGGTCGCAAAGCCAGTGTGCGGATCGCAGCGCGTCGCTTCGCCCGTCCAGCCATAAGGGTCCACGGGGACGCAGTCGTAGCCCGAGCCTACGATGCCATCGATACAGACATCCGCAGTGCGCGCGCCGAAACGGCTGAACACCATGAAACTCGGCACTACCTGATCCACCTCGAAGTGCAGGTGGGGCAGGAAATGGTAAATCGGCGGCGCGGTCTTGCCCGACAACGCGACCAGGCATCCCGCCTGGACATGCGTCCCCTCGTCCAACGGCAGCCACACCGTTGCCGCACATCCCAGCAGAGGATCGGGATCATTCACCGGCACCTGCTGCTGGCCAATATACGTATCGAGATGAAGATAGTAGAAGAGGTACGGCGGCACGCTGCCCTGCGCGTGGTCGGGCACAATCTCCATCACATGGTAGGCAGCCGCGGGATAGCCGAGTCCCACAATCCTGGTCGGATAATGAATGGTGCCGCTCACGGCGGCGTAGACTTGCGTGTCCATCGCCGCCACGTAGTCGATTCCGGGATGCCCATCGTAGAACAAGTGATTCGGCGTTCCCCAGCCTGCGTAGGTCATGTCGGGTGCCAGCGAAATCGGCGGCGGATTCTGCTCGTTGAGCACCTTGTAGCCGGCCTCGCAACCTACATTGAAGATCGGTATTCCCGGCCCATAGATTGCCGTCGTTCCGGTGAACGCAACCACTATGTCATCGCACGTGTAGACACCATACTGCTGCGTGGTCGAGTTGAGCATGGAATGATCGAAGACCGAGTTCGTCATCGCCGTAGCCGAGGTAAGGTGCTGATCTTCGTTCGGAACGTCAGCCTTAAGCGGGAAGGTGAGCGGTGTGAGCTGGGTGTTTTGAGCGGGAAGGCAGGCCGTGAAGGTCACGGCCAGGACCAGCCGGTTCAACACGCACAGCAACGGTGATGGCAGTCGCATCCAGAATCTCCAGGAGCAAAGACATTCGCACGGCACAACGCATACCGAATAACGCGTCTTGCCTAGCCCGAAGGGCGAAACAATATTAGCCCAGCACCGGACAGGCTGCGCGAGAACTCACATTAGTTTTCGGCAAGTACGCGGGACACACGAAAAACGAGCGCCGTAGGCGCGGAGTCAGTCTAGCCCAGCACGGAGCCGAAGGCGGAGTGCTGGGTTGCAGGGATGGAACCTGAGTCCCGTAGGGACGGCATCGCCGTCGTAGAACTTATCCGTGTTCCAGCGCGGCGATCGCTGCTTCACGAGTCACCGACGGGAGTTCTTCCAGAAACTCGTCCAGCGTGTGCCCGCCTTCGAGATAATCAAGCAGGTTCTTGAACGGCACGCGGGTTCCGCGGAAGACGGGCATTCCACCGAGAATTTCAGGGTCTTTGACGATCACGCGATCTTCGTGAATCATCGCGCCTCCAAGCTCTACGGGGCAAAGTGGTGTCGCCGCTACGCGGCTCGGATTTTATTTTGCAACCTTACCGCAGGCTTACGCCCACGGCTAAGACAAATTTCGCTGCTCCGCAGCTCTAAAGTGCACCCCCTTCGAGGCGAAACAGCGAAAAGCGAGCAGCGGCCTTCCTACGCTCCGCAGCACTTCTTATACTTCTTGCCACTGCCGCAGGGGCAAGGATCGTTGCGTCCAACCTTATCGCCGCGGACGACCTGCTGCACCGTCGCTGCCTCGCCCGCACCCGCCATCCGCGCCTGTTCCAGCTCGCGTCGCTTGCGGCGCTGGAACGCCTCTTCCATGTCATCCATCGATGTGGTCGCGCGTCCGCGCGCAGGTCCGGTGCTGAACGTCCCCACGGGCTCGCCGTTGAAATCTCCTCCGGCGCTAACGGTCTGCGGCTCACGGCGCTGTGGCGCCTCGATGATCTGCATCAGGTACAGATACCGGACCGTTTCCTCCTCGAAGCGTCCCATCATGGCTTCGAACATGTCGAACGATTCGCGCTTGTACTCCACCAGCGGATCGTGCTGTCCGTAGCCGCGCAGTCCAATGCCTTCGCGCAGGTGGTCCATGCTGAGCAGATGGTCTTTCCACTGCTGGTCGATCACGCTCAGCATGATGATGCGCTCGTGGTGCCGCATCGCCTCCAGCCCGATCAGCTGCTCCTTGGCTTCGTAGCGCTCTTTCAGCTTGTCGAAGATCGCGTCGCCCAGCTCCTGCCGGTTCAGCTTCTCCGAATCGACCCCTTCCGCCGTGATGTCCACACCAAATCGCGTGAAGATCTGGTTCTTCAGGCTCTTCAGGTCCCAGTCTTCGGGCCGCGTGTCCTTGCCTGCGTACTTGTCGAGCAGTCCGCCGAGAATGTCGCGAACATAATCCTCAAGAATCAGCTCCTTCTGGTCGAGTCCTTCCAGCAACTGCCGGCGCAGCGCATACACCGCCTGGCGCTGTTTGTTCATCACGTCGTCGTATTCCAGAAGGTGTTTGCGGGCCTCGAAGTTCTGGCCTTCCACCGCTTTCTGTGCGCCCTCAATCCGCTTGGTAATCATCCGCGACTCAATCGGCACGCCTTCATCCATGCCCAGTCGTTGGAGCAGGTTTGAGATCCACTCCTTGGCGAAGATGCGCATCAGGTCGTCCTCCAGCGACAGATAGAAGCGTGATGCACCGGGATCGCCCTGACGGCCGGCTCTTCCGCGAAGCTGGTTGTCAATACGGCGCGCTTCGTGACGTTCGGTGCCAAAGATAAACAACCCGCCGATTCTGGTGACTTCATCGTGCTCGGCGTCTGTGAGCTCCTTGTAACGGTGGAAGGTCTCGTTCCATTTCGCCGTATCGACTTTGTATTCCACGCCGCCGTAGTAGAAGTAGGAGATGCTGGGATCGTCGGGCTTGGCCGAAACTTCACCGGCAACGGCCTTCAACGCCTGCGCTACGCCCTTCTTCAACAACTCCTGCTTGGCCATGAACTCGGGATTGCCGCCCAGCAGAATGTCGGTACCGCGGCCGGCCATGTTCGTCGCGATCGTGATCGCGCCCTTGCGCCCGGCCTGCGCCACAATCTCGGCTTCCTTCTCGTGATACTTGGCATTCAGCACGACGTGCTTCAGGCCCTTTTTCTTCAGCAGCTCGGAAAGCCGCTCCGACTTTTCAACTGACGTGGTGCCCACCAACACCGGCTGCCCAGTTTCAGCCAGCCGAATGATCTCGTCCGACGCAGCGAAGTACTTCTCTTTCTCCGTGCGGTATACAACGTCGGAGTTCTCGATGCGCAGGAGGTTCTTATTGGTCGGGATGACCACCACTTCCAGCTTGTAGATCTTGTCGAATTCGGCCGCTTCGGTCTCAGCCGTTCCAGTCATGCCGGCCAGCTTCTTATACATGCGGAAGTAATTCTGGAAGGTGACAGTGGCGAGCGTCTGGTTTTCGCGCTCGATCTTCACGTTCTCCTTGGCTTCCACCGCCTGATGCAGTCCGTCCGACCAGCGTCGCCCGGGCATCAATCGCCCGGTGAACTCGTCGACGATGAGGACTTCCCCGTCCTTCACCACGTACTCCACATCGCGCCGGTACAGCGCATGGGCCTTGATCGCGGTATCGACATGGTGCTTCAGGTCCCAGTTTTCGGGATCTGCGATATTGCCGATGCCCAGCAGGCGCTCAACCTTTTCCCATCCGACATCGGTGACTGTAATGGTGCGGTGCTTCTCGTCGACCACGTAGTCGCCGGTCAGGACTTTGTCTTCGCCCATCCCGCGATCGATTTCCTCGCCCATCTCCAGCTGCGGGATGATGCGGTTCACTTTGTAGTACTTGTCGGTCGACTCCTCGCTCTGGCCGCTGATGATCAGCGGGGTTCGCGCCTCGTCGATCAGGATGGAATCCACTTCGTCGACGATGCCGAAGTTGTGCCCACGCTGCACGCAATCGTTCAAATCAAACTTCATGTTGTCGCGCAGGTAGTCGAAGCCAAACTCGTTGTTGGTGCCGTAGGTGACGTCGGCGGCGTACGCTTCGCGCCGCTGCACGTCGTCGAGGTCGTGCACAATGACGCCGACACTCAGCCCCAGAAAGGTGTAGAGCTTGCCCATCCACTCCGAGTCGCGCTTGGCCAGGTAGTCATTGACAGTGACCACGTGCACCCCGCGCCCGGAGAGCGCGTTGAGATACACCGGCAGAGTTGCAACCAGCGTTTTACCTTCGCCGGTCTTCATCTCGGAGATCTTGCCCTGGTGCAGCACCACGCCGCCGATCATCTGCACATCGAAGTGCCGCATCTGGAGCACGCGCCAGCCGGCTTCGCGCACCACCGCGAACGCCTCGGGCAGAATCTCGTCCAGGGCGATCTTCAGCTCCTGATCTTTTTGGTCAGCGTCTTCGATCGCGTCCAGACGCTCGCGAATGCGCTGGCGGAACTCTTCGGTCTTGGCGCGGAGCTGCTCGTCCGTAAGCTGCTTCATCGCCGGCTCGAGAGCATTGATCTCGTCCACCCTGGGCAGGATGCGCTTGATTTCCCGTTCGTTGCTGGTGCCGAATACCTTGGCGGCAAGTTTATTAAACAATGCTGTCTTTCCTTGGTTGGGGCTCTTTAGACTGTGGCCTGGCGGGCGAAATCTGCCACGGCCAGAGCACTCTATCCCATTAAAAGGCTACCACATTGGATGTCTGAGGGAGAGCAGAGTCGCAGGATCGGGAGGGACGAATTGTGACTTCTCGTTCGCTGACGCGCAAACCGGACGCGGATCTCTCCGCGCCCGCTGGCAGCTGACTATTGGCTACTGCTTTAGTTCAGCACGTGGATGTTCTTCTTCGCGCACATCTCTTTCAGCACCTTCGGCCACACGGTGACGCTCACTTCGCCCAGGTGGGCTTTGCGCAGCAGCAGCATCAACGTCCGCGACTGCCCAATACCTCCGCCAACGCTCAGCGGGATCTCGTGATCGACGATCGCCTTGTGATAGGGGAAGTTGAGGAAGTCCATCTGATGCGTCAGCTCAAGTTGCTTCTTCAGTGATTCCGGGTTCACCCGAATGCCCATCGACGACAGCTCGTGCCGCCGCTTGGTCACCGGGTTCCACACCAGAATGTCGCCGTTCAGTCCGTGTCGTATGTGGCCGTCTTCCGCACGCGTCTCGGTGACCCAGTCATCGTAGTCGGCGGCGCGCATCTCGTGCGGATAGCCGTCCTTCAGCGTCCAGCCGATGCCGATGATGAACACCGCCGGATACTTCTGCAGGATCGCGGTCTCACGCTGCTTGCGCGGCAGGTCGGGATACATGTCGAGGATCTCCTCAGCGTGCAGGAATTTCAGGTTCTCCGGCAGGTTGGGATAGCGCGCGTCTTCGAGCTGCGGGAACAGCTCCTGCGCAAAGCGCTCGGCGCCCACCATCACCTTCCAGATCTTGCTGACGACGCCTTTCAGGAAGCTGAGATTGCGCTGCTCGGCGGTAATCACGCGCTCCCAGTCCCACTGATCGACATAGGCGCTGTGATCGTGGTCAAGGAAGTAGTCTTTGCGCACGGCGCGCATGTCGGTGCAGAGGCCTTCGCCGGGCTGCATGTTGAACTGCTTCAGCGCCATCCGCTTCCACTTGGTCGCCGCCTGCACCACCTGCGCGTTGATGGGATGCTTGTCGCGATCGTTCGAGATGTGGAACTGGATGGGAGTGCGCGAGCCGTCGCGGTCGAGATAGTCGTTGACGCCCGACTCCTCGTCAACGATCAGCGGGACGGTGACCATCATCAGGTTCAATTCCTTGCAGAGGTTGGCTTCGATGTAGTTCTTCACTTCGAAGATCGCCCTCTGCGTGTCTTTGGGTGACAGCAGCGAGCTGTAGTCCGCCGGAAGCACATGCTCCAGCTCTGTGTAGTCGCCGATTCCGGGGCCAGCGAGATCTGCTTTCTTGTCAGCCATGCTGTTCTCCTTGCATTGCGTTGACGTGTCGTTCCCAGTTTTGCAGAGTACGTCGTGGGCTCTTAGCTTCTAGCTGTTAGTAACCGGCGAGCGTCCCGCTAAGCGCTAAGGGCTAGGAGCTAAGAGCCTCGCGTATAGAAGAGCACCGGGACGGGCGATACGGCAGTAACTTGCGTCACCCTGCTGTGTGCGATGAAAGAAGGCTATTCCGCCGCGGTGGCGACGGCCGGCTGGGGTACCGGCTGCGAGCGGTGGACAAAGCGGATGGCAGACGACATGTCCTGCGACGGCTTTTCGATGATCTGATACATGATCCACGCCGCCCACATGGATGCGGCCACGCCAATTACGTCCAGCAGCCCTAAATACCAACTGGCATACGGCAGCCAATGGGAGAGAAAGCCAATCACGCTAACGCCGATGGGCAGGTGCAGCAGATACAGCGAGTAGCTGACATCGCCTACGCGGTCCATGGCGTGGCTGTGGAAGGTGGAAACGGCAATCAGCAATCCGGTCGGCACCGCGACCAGTGGAACCAGCACACCCGACATCCTGAGCATCGCCAGAACCATGACCGCGATCAAACCCAGCATCTGGCGGAAGTCGATGATCTGCGCGCGGTACTGAAACACGAAGACGCCGATAAGAAAAACCGGCAGGTAGTGGAAGACCAGTCTGTCAGAAGTACACGCGAAATAAGCCAGCGTCATTACCGAGATGGAAATGAAACGCGCCAGACTGCGGCGGCTGGCCAGCAGCGGCAGTACCAGGCCAATCAGCAGATACCACTGAAACTCGATGGCCAGCGTCCAATACACCACGTTGACCCAGGGCACATGAACGAGGTCGTTCAGGTAACCGAAATGCCACAGCAAATCGCGTCCCGTAATCGTTATCCGCGGAATATGAAACAGCGGCACCAGCACGAAGTTCGTAGCCAGGATGGTGATGGCGATGGACGCCAGGTACGGCGGATACAGGCGCACGTTGCGCTTCAGCACAAAGCGAGGATAGTCGCGCAGCACGTATCGCGAGCGATACAGGCTCCACGGAATCACAAATCCGGAGATAACAAAGAAGATGTCGACGCCCAGATATCCGTACTTGCCGGTCATTCCGAGGTACTTTCCCTGCCCACCGCAAAAGTGGCCCCAGGCTACTGCCAGCGCGGCGAAAGCGCGGAGCGCATTGATGACGCCGATGCGTTGCTGGGGATTAGATACCTGCACTTTATAACCATGTTAAATGGGTGGTTCGGTAATTCGTCAATAAATATCCGGAAGATGTGGGCCGCGCCCGACAATGCTGCTTGCCAGCTGCGCCGCGGCCACGGAATACAATTACAATAATGCGAAGGGTGATCCGTATGAAGTGCTGCCGCAACGTTGTCCCTCAAGCCTTAATGTTTTTGCCGCTGCTGGCATTATGCCTTCCCCTGGCCGCGGCGGCGAACGACCGCGGCGAGGGCAAACTCGATCCCTCGCAGCCGACAGGCACTACGGTTGACGCCATCGTCCAACAGTTCGCCGCCAAGGAAAAGCAGTTCAAGATTGCCCGCGAACAATACACCTACACCCAGGACGTTACGGTTGACACGCTGGATGGCGAAACCGTGGACGGCCAATACCACCAGGTGAGCGACATTCTTTTCGACGACAGCGGACGCCGCATCGAGGAAGTAACGTTTGCTCCGCAGTCCAGTCTCCAGCGGGTCACCATGACCCAGTCCGACTACGACGATATCCGGCACCGCCTGCCCTTCGTTCTCACCAGCGACGATATCGGCAAATATCAGGTCCTCTACGTCGGCAAACAAACGGAAGACGAGCTGGGAACCTACGTCTTTGACATCGCGCCCAAGACCATCGAAAAGGGCGAACGTTATTTCCAGGGCCGCATCTGGGTGGACGATCACGATTTCCAGATTGTGAAAACCTATGGCGAGACCGTTCCCCAGGTCCACAATCCTAAACATCCCGAGAAGGAAAACCTCTCGCCCAAGTTCACTACCTGGCGCGAACAAATCGACGGCAAGTACTGGTTCCCCACCTATACCTACGCCGAGGACACGCTGCATTTCTCGGGCGACGATGTCAAGATGCGGTACGTTGTGAAGTACAAGAACTATAAACGCTACGGGGCGAAATCGAAGATCACGTACGAGGGCCAGGAAATCCCGAAGGGAGATCAGCCTCAGCCGGGACAACAGCCGAGCAGCACAACCACGACGCCGAAACAGTGAGAAAGGCAGTAACTAGTAACTAGCTAAATACAGCCTTGTCCGCTCAGTAGAACAGATACTTCTGCCACTTCGAATCGGACCGTCCCATCATGCGCATGATGTGCCGACTGGTATGCAGGTTGAAGGCGCGCGGCTCGCGCATCAGCTTCATGCTGGATTCGTGGGGCAGCAGATTTCCCTTCCTGCGATTGCAAGTGTGGCAGCAGGCAACCAGGTTTTCCCATGTGGATGCTCCGCCGCGGGAACGCGGGATGACGTGGTCCAGCGTCAACTCGCCGGCGGCGAGGATCTTGCCGCAGTATTGGCAGGTGTTGCGGTCGCGCAGCAGGATATTCTTACGCGACAGGGCGCGCGTCTGATGGGGAATGCGGCGGTACTCCAGCAGGCGTATGACCGAAGGCACGCGCATGGCGACGCGGGCGGCGTGCAGGATGTGTCCATTGGCCTCTTCCATCATGGCCACGCCTTTGAGCACCAGGATGATGGCGCGGCGCGCGGCACAAACATTGATGGGCTCATACGACGCGTTCAGCACCAGCACGGGAGCGTGCATCGGCGCCCACTGCGGCGGTTCGTCGCCCGCCATGCGGGCATGATGCATGCAGCCGGCAAGTGACTTTCCGTATCGCGGCGCTGCGCCCTGGGCCTGCATTGCCATGAGCTGTTTTATACCGAAGCGCTAACAGGCACTTCGGCTGCCTCCTTCTCTTCTGATGTTGAATCGCCGGCCAGCCGCAAGTCCGCTCCGTCGTAGGCGCGGGCCACGGTTGCGGCCCAAACCCGTCTGACACCTGCCTGCTTCAGGATGCGGGCGCACTCTGACAATGTGGTGCCCGTAGTCATCACATCGTCTACCAACATCACGTCGCGGCCCCGCACTCCAGCCACATCGGCAACCCGAAAGGCGTCGCGCACGTTGGCGATGCGTTCTTCCCGCGTGAGTCCCACCTGGGAAACTGTGTCCCGCCGGCGGACTAGAGCACCGCAGGCTACTTCCAGCCGTTGTGAAAGGCGCTGGGCCGCTGCGCGTGCGATCAGTTCAGACTGATTGAAGCCGCGCGAACGGCGTCTGCTTTTATGCAGTGGAACCGGAACCAGCAGCGGCGTCGCATCGGCACAACCAGCGAGCAATTCAGTGATGGCCTGGGCCAGCATTCCGCCCAGCGGACCGGCAACTGGTGTCACGCTCTCGTACTTAAGCAACTGGATGAGTCCGCGCACTCCCTCCCGGTATTCGCCGAATGAGGCCGCCCGGTCGAATTCCGGCGCGCAGTCGCGGCAATTGGCGCAGAGGCCGTCTCCCCTCAGCAATTGAGCACTGGCCAGGCGGTCGCCGCAGATTACGCACTGCGGCACTCTCGCCGGAACGATTTCGGCGAGGCAGTCCTCGCACACGGGGATCCTGGAGATGTTGTCCAGAGAGGTGCCGCAGAGCCTGCAATCGGAAGGAAAGAGAACGGAGAAGATGCTTTGCAGGAGAATTTGGAAGGGCGCAAAAGCCACTGCGCGTTGCCGGGCGCGCAGGTCTCGCCGGGTTCGAGTTAGCGTCTCACTACTGCTGAAGACGACCTCCAACAGTTCCATGCGGCACGCGGTTCGCGTCGCTGGAAGCCCTGTCACCGGTGCGGGCGGGCCCGGGAAGCGATGGTTGACGCTTAGTCCGGTCCCGAGGCACCGTGACCAATCAGTATATGTGGTTGAGGAAACGGGTGCAATGCTGGATGAGATACCTTCCTCCGGATTCATCAAGATTTCACCGAAGCATCGGCGACCCGTGGTTTGACGCAGCGCTAACGCATCGTCGACAGGCGGCTATTCACCCACAATAAATTTGTGCTGCGCGGCGGTCAGCGGCACCACCGACAGTCTGCCCTGCCGCACCAGCGGCGAATCGGCGAATATCGGCTTGGCCTTAATCTCGGCCAGCGAAACCGGCTTCGCAATCGCCTTCCCCGCCTTGATCTTCACTACGGGATTGCGCGGATCGGTGGGATCGACGGAAATCACCGAAGCGGTCCCGACGGCAGTCTTGTGTTCGCCGGTCTCATAGATAATCAGGCGGTCGCCCGCCTTCATCTCCCGCAGGTGCCTCAGGGCAACAGGATTCGAGACGCCGTCCCACACCGTTTCTTTGTCGCGTTGCAGATCGGCGAAAGAGTATGCTGAAGGCTCGGTCTTAAGAAGGTAGTCCATGGCGATTTGATCTCCTTTTCGAAGATGACATTTTACCCTGCCGTACAGAACCGAACCTTCCGCCCGGCGCGGCACTTGTGCCCGATGCCGCTGGCGTGCTAACTTGCGCGGTCGCTATAATTTGTGCGCCGCGCGAGGTCTGCCTTCATGAGCACCACCACATCCGCTCCAACCAGGAAGTTTCGGTCCTACGTTCCCGACGACACCACCATGCCGGAGTTCACCCTTCGCGCCGTGCTGTTGGGCCTGGTCCTGACGGTCATTCTGGGCGCTGCCAACGCCTATCTTGGCCTGCGCGCCGGAATGACGATCGCCGCTACGTATCCCGCAGCCGTCATCGGCATGGCGGTGTTGCGCCTGATGCGGGGCTCGATGCTGGAAGAGAACATCGCCCGAACCGTCGGCTCGATCGGCGAGTCGGTCGCGGCCGGCGCTATCTTCACCATTCCGGCATTCGTCATCTCCGGGGCGTGGCCGGTCTTCGACTTCGAGCATGCGTACTGGAAGTCGTCGATCCTCATGCTGGTGGGCGGCGCGCTCGGCATTCTATTCGTCACCCTGCTGCGCCGCGTGATGGTGGAAGATCCCGAGCTTCCCTTCCCTGAATCCGTGGCCGCATCGCAGATTCATAACGCGGGTCAACAGGGCAGCCGCGCCGCGAAGATTCTCTTCGGCAACATGGGATTCGGCGGCATCGTTTACCTTCTGGGCCAGTTCAGTTTGTTCAGCGCCGGCCGCGATTTCATCGTCAACGTTGGCGACATCGGCACCAGCTTCGTGCGCATGGGGCGCAGCGCTACCGCTCCCAAGCTGCCGGCGGGCGCCGTGACCACCATGTCCGCTCCCGCCATCAGCCCGGCATACCTGGGCGTGGGCTACATCATCGGACCGCGCCTGGCTTCGCTCAACTTTGCCGGCGGCGTCATCGCCTGGGGACTGCTGGTTCCACTCATCTTGTTCCTCGGCGGGCCGACCTTCGTCGCGCAGTTCGCGCCTGCGGGGACGACGATACCGACAACGCCTTCTGGGCCGGACAGGCGGGAGCGGTGTGGAGCTTCATCGTTCGCCCCATCGCCGTCGGCGGCATGCTGGTCGGCGCCTGCTTCACGCTGTTTCGCATGCGCAAGAGCCTGGGCATCGGCATGGCGCGCGCCGTCTCCGACTTAAAGAAGTCCGCCGCCGCCCACGCCGGCACCGCTCGCACCGAACGCGACCTGAATGCCAAGTTTGTTTTCGCCGGCCTGTTCATCGTGCTGATCGCGATGGTGTTTCTCTACAAGAGCTATGCTGAGGCGTGGGGGCCAGGCATCGTGGCGGCGATCGTGATGATCGTCGTCGGCTTCTTCTTTGCCGCGGTCTCGGGCAACCTGGTCGGCATGATCGGCTCCTCGAACAATCCGATTTCCGGTTTGACCCTGGCCGCGCTGGTCATCGCCGCCATTCTCATGGTGCTGATGGGCGTCTCCGGAATGCATGGCGTCGCTGCTGTGCTTGGTGTGGCGGCAGTGGTTTGCATCTCGTCCGCCGTAGCGGGCGAGATGTTGCAGGATTTGAAGGTCGGGCACATTCTCGGCGGCACGCCCTCCAAGATGCAGATTGGCGACTTCATGGGCGTCACCGTAGCCAGCTTCGCGCTGCTGCCGGTGCTGCTGCTGCTGAATCAGGCGAACATCAATAGCGGCGGCATCGGTTTCGGCGATCCGCAGTTGCCCGCACCGCAGGCCGGCTTGATGGCCATGCTGTCGCGCGGCATCGTCGGCGGAGAAATGGCTTGGCCGCTCATCGTCGTCGGCATCCTGATGGGCCTGGCGCTCGATCATGATCGAAGTGAAGAGCCCCATGCTGTTCGCCGTCGGCATGTATCTTCCGCTGGAGACGACCTTCGCCATCTTCATCGGTGGCATGATCCGCTGGATGACCGACAAGATTCGCGACAGCAAGAATTTCAACGACGCGCAAAAGGCCCGCGTGGAGAATGCCGGGGTGCTGACCGCCTCGGGATTCATTGCGGGCGAGGCGCTGATGGGAATCGTGATCGCAGTCTTCCGCTACAAGCAGTGGCCGTTGCCGGTGATCTTCCAGCATCCCAACGTGTTTGCGGGATTCATTGTGCTGGTGATTCTGGCGATCGTGATGATCCGCGTGCCGCTGGCCAATGCCGGCAGGCCGGATGAGCCCGCGCCTCCGACGGCGATTATGTAGCGCCTCTTGCTGACACGGAAAAGGACTTCCCATGGACTTGGCCAAGGTGCTGCTCAACAGGTTCTTCGGACTGGTTGCCAACCTTGTTCCGGGTGGTTGTGTGCTGTTGGTAGTCGCACTTCAGCATGGCGAACTCTGGAATGAGTTTTGGAGTCCGAATTATTTCGGCTACCAGACCAAGATTGGAATCCTGGTGTTCGCGGCGTTTGTGGCTGGCTTCACCGTCAGCTCATTGGCCGGAGCGCTCATTGGCGGAATCATCGGTGGCATCACCGGTTATAGAAACGCAAAAGTTGCAGCTCAAGCAGCGGCTTCGAGCCCGGGACCTCAGGAGCAGGCACAGGCGCAGACTCAGGCACAAGCTCCAGGCGGGCCGGTGCAGGGAGTGCCCTACTGGCGCGACGCGAACTGGCGAAGGCTGCTGATCGCTTATCTGGGAAGCGCCGCGCCCGACAATCTGGTGCCGATCACCGACCAAGCGGAATATGCCCAACTTCTGCAATATGCCCAGTCCTTACCGC
The DNA here is from genome assembly GCA_963849815.1 of uncultured Acidobacteriaceae bacterium. Taxonomy (GTDB): domain Bacteria; phylum Acidobacteriota; class Terriglobia; order Terriglobales; family Acidobacteriaceae; genus Bog-257. Next base: position 50,117 of record CAWKIR010000024.1, read on the forward strand.
AGGGGCCGCAACAGCAAGCAGCGTCGGCGGACATCCAGGCGCGGATTTTCAACGAGCAGCTTTGGATGGACTGGTGGTCACGTCTGTACCTCCAGATGCTCCAGAAAAACGATCCCCGAACTTCGGTATCGCAGGCTTTAGCCAGCAACTTCGGCGGCGCCTGCCTGGTCATCCTGCTTTCCGCGCCCTGGACACCGATTCTACGGCGGTGGTGGATTATCCTGCCGTCCCTGTTCTGGGTGCTCATCAATGCCGCCCAGATGTTCAAGCAATACAGCGATGCCTCGAATCCGGTCCAGTCCTACCTCAAACAAATGGAGTATTTACAGATGCACGTCGGCAAGAGTGAGCACCCCGACGGCGATGCAGAGGCCGCAGCGTAAGGGCGCTTTAACTTTTCCCGCCTGGCGCCGCGTCATCCTTTGCGATGCGAAATCCTCGAGGGTGGTAATCCTTGGGTAGAAATTCCGCCGGCATGGCGGTGCGGTTTCCGTCGCGCAGAGAGTGAAACACCGGCGACATGATCTCGACCCCCGCGGCGAAGAAGCAGTCCTGAATGTTGGCACGCAGATCGGAGTAGATATACACCATCAACAGCGGCTGGTCGGTGTAGGCGTTGATCTCATACTCCACAAAGGAGTTCTCGAACGCGTTCTGGAGAACGAAGGGCGCCGGGTCTGGTCAGGATGTGCTTCGTCTTCAAGGCCGCCTCAATCAGCAGCCCATGAACTTTGCGCCAGGGAGTGTCGTAGCCGATGGTCACGGAGGTGTGCAGGATGAGGCCATTATTTTGCGCCAGCAAACTGTAGTTGGTGACAAAGCTGGCCAGGACGACGGAATTCGGAATGATGATCTCTTCGTTCCTGATGGTCTTCACATGCGTGGCCAGCATGGTCTGCGCGGTGACTTCTCCCATGTTGTCGCCAATCTTTACCCAGTCGCCGACGCGGAAGCCGCGCGCGTAGATCAGGATGACTCCGGCAACGACGTTGGCCACCGCCGACGTTGATCCCAAGCGAGAACAGCACGCCGATGAAGATGCCGACGCCTTTGAAGGCCGGCGAGTTCTCGCCCGGCAAGTAGGGATAAATGATGACCGCGGTGAAAGCGAAGAGCAGGAAGCGGACAATCTTATAGGTGGGTTGCGCCCATTCGGGATAGAAGCCGGCGATGCGGATATTGCCGCGCTCCACTTCGCGCGCCAATACCGGACGAACTTGATCACGTAGTACATCACCGCTACGATGACGACGATGTAAAACAGGTTCGGCAGATAGTTCAGAAACGCCTGTGCCTATGAACTTAACCGGGGTGCCGATATAGCTGCAGCAGTCGGGCGCCATGTTCGCGGGTCCAGGGGAAATAGCTGAACTCGGTAGCCAGAAAGATCCAGGTGAACAGGAACAGCAAGAGGAAGCGCACCAACTGGACGCCGGCTATGAATACAGCAGCCATCCTCTCGCCCGCCATGATCTGCGACTGCTGGATGCGGATTCCCTTAAATCGAGTCGCCATCGATCGCAATACAGTCAGCAGCCAGCGGGTGGCGCGGACCACCAACCACACAATCAGGAGATAGAGCGCTAGCGTGGCGACAGCATAAATCGCCGCCCGAATGAGAAATTGGCTGCTGTGTTGCGTGCGAGCTTCGGTGATGGCCTGGCGAATTCGTCCGGCAAGAAATGTCGCCAGCGCCTGCCGGGACATGTGGAAGTGCCTGGCGTCATCGTCGGTGACCACCAGTAGCACGTTGTCGCCCAGCGTTATCGCTGTGCCGTAAGCAGAATCGCCGGCGGCGATGTTGGCAAGGTCGGCGGCGGGAGCGTAGATGAGTTTCTCGAAGCGCTCGGAGGCGGCCTGGGCGCGATCTTGGGCGGTAAAGCTGCCGATGCCCTCGTAGATTCGCAGGACCTCCTGCCCTTCCACGGTCACGGGATAGCCTGGATTCTCCAGGTTCACATGCGGTACGGGCTGCGCCGTGAGAGCCGTTGCAGCCAGCAAAAGAGCGAAGACTACGATGAGGAATTTGGCCGAGCGCAAGTGTGCCCTCCGAGACGTGCACAACGTTGGCAGAACATTTCTGCGGCCATGTTAGGCCATGCGGAGGCGGGACTCAAGGTCAGCGGTGGTCGATCAGGAGCTAGCCACGCCCTGCAGCCTAGCCTTTTCCTGGCGCGCCTTCAGCCATTCCATCCAGCGGTCCAGGCCTTCGCCGGTGGTGCTGGAGACGTCGATGATCTCCATTCCGGGATGGACGCGGCGAGCGTTCTCGCGCGCGAGATCGGCGCTGAACGGAACATACGGCAGGAGGTCGATCTTAGTCAGGAGCATGAGCTCCGACTTGAAGAAGATGGAAGGATACTTGAGCGGCTTGTCTTCGCCTTCGGTGGTGCTGAGCAGAACGATCTTTGCATCTTCGCCGAGGTCGTAGCTTGAAGGGCAAACCAGGTTGCCGACGTTTTCGACGATCAGCAGATCGAGATCTTCCAGCTTCCAGTCTTCCAGATGCTTTCCGATCATCCTGGCATCGAGATGGCAGGTGCCGCCGGTGGTGATCTGCCTGACCGGAAAGCCGAACTTGGCCAGCCGCCGCGCGTCGTTTTCGGTTTGCAGATCGCCAGTGAGCACGGCGACACGTTCGCTCTTGTCCATGCGCTCGAGGGTGCGCTCCAGCAGCGCGGTCTTGCCGGAGCCCGGCGAGCTGACGAGATTCACGCACAGCACTCCGATCTGGCGATAGCGCTCGCGCAGTTGCTCGGCCAGAATCTGGTTCTCGTTCAGGACTTTCTTTTCGATGGCGATGCGATCCATTCAGTCCACTTCCATGTAGGCGATGTCGAGCTCTTCTCCGCTGATACACTCGGTGGCCAGGTCGCCGCACAACGGACATCGCGGGTCGAAGTCAGTCATGCGAAACTCGTAGGCGCACTTCGAGCAGCGCTGTACTCGCGGAATCAATTCCAACTCCAGCCCGAGCGGCTCCAGTTCCGTATCCTTCACCAGGACTTCAAAGCCGAATTGCAGCGCGTCGCGATCGACGCCGGCAAGCTCTCCAATCTTAACCCCAACCTTCGAGATGTGAGCGCCGGGATGGCGTTCGGCTTCCTTTTGGACAGATTCGAGAATCGAGGAGGCGATGCCGAGTTCGTGCATAAAACCCATTCACCACGGAAGCACGGAGAGCACGGAAAAGAACTAAGAAATAATCGAATAATCCCCTTAGCTTGAATCATGGGGATTGGGCCGCAAGCGGTGTCGCCGCTCTGCGGCTCGTTCTTATCTCCACTTGACCGGGGTTGAACGCCCCCGTCTAACCCCATTCCGCCGCGTTGCGGCTAGTTTCACTGGTTACGCACCGACTTCATTCCATCAGAACATTTCAGTCGCGGTTGCAACGGAGCTTCTATGACCTTCCTTGGCCGTCCCCAGACTTGCAGTATCCGGATCAATCCATTGCAAAGGCTCGCGTGAAAAAAGATCTTCTCCGTGTTTCCGTGGCGAATCGACTTCAAAATGTCCGCAGCCGGACATGACTGCGACCAGAGAACCAAAGTCATCATAGCTCTTTGGTGCTTCCTGCGCGATGGCCATAATTTTCCGGAAACATCTTTGCGGCAAGTTCGTCTATCACCTCGTAGGTGCAGCTCGTCTTCGTTTCTTCGGGGTTCAACGCAGAACAGGTAGCTCACCATGGCAAAAGAGTTGGTTCTCCCAGCGCGCGCCGAGCTTTACGCGGAGTCCGGCAAGCGGCGCAGTTACGCGACGCGACATGGGCTGACGCTCGATGGACTCAAAGACTGGGGCCGCGTTTGGGCCATCGGCTTTGTCCTGTGGACGGTGCTGGCCTTCCTGAGCGCCGCCGGCGCGCACGTTTATACAGCGTCGGTCGGCAGCCCGGAAAGCTGGGCGCAGTTGCTGGCCTGGAACATGACCATCTCGTTCGTGTGGTCATTGCTGACGCCGCCGGTCTATGCACTGTCGCGGCGATTCACCTTCGAGCGCAGCAATTGGAAGCTTGTCCTGCCCCTGCACATCGCCGCCAGCATAGTGCTCACTCTCGTCGGAGCGACGGTCATCGTCTGGCTGGAGCCGTTCATCACCTGGACTCCGGAAGCGCATCTGCCATTTTCCGCGCACATGCTGTCGCGCGCGTTCATGGACTTCCAACGCTACTGGTACATCCTGCTGATCACGCAGGCGATCGGCTACTACGCCAAGTATCGCGAGCGCGAACTGCAATCGTCGCAACTGGAAGCCCAACTGGCGCACGCTCAGCTTGAGGTGCTGAAGATCCAACTGGAGCCGCACTTCCTGTTCAACACCCTGAATTCCATCGCCGCGCTGGCGCGCAATGACGGGCCGGCAGCGGAGAACATGACGCTTCAGTTGGCCGACCTGTTGCGCTTCTCGCTGGATGCGATGGGCGTGCATGAGGTTCCGCTCAGTCGCGAGCTGACCGTGCTACAGAAGTACATCGACATTCAGCAGACGCGATTCCAGGAACGCTTGCAGGTGGAAATGGATATTGCCGGCAACACCTTGTCGGCGCTGGTGCCGAACATGATCCTTCAACCACTGGTGGAGAACGCCATCCGGCACGGCATTGGGCCGCGCCGCGCGCCCGGTCAGGTTCGCATCTCTACCCGACTGGTCTTCGACGAGTTGTGGATGGAAATCAGCGACAACGGGCTGGGGCTCACACGCTTCGGGGGCGAGATTCCGCGTGAAGGCGTTGGCCTGCGCAACACCCGCGCCCGCCTGCAACAGCTCTATAACCACGATCACCGCCTGATGCTGGAAGATGCACCCGGTGGCGGCTGCATCGTCAAAATCCACATACCGTTTCACACTTATTCCGAGGAGGTCA
>CAWKIR010000025.1:0-27447 GCA_963849815.1 uncultured Acidobacteriaceae bacterium
CCAATGGGAATTGTGAAAGGACGGTGAATTCGATTTCTGCCGGAGCAGACCGCAGAATCTCCCGATAGTGGGTGTAGCACGCCTTAACAGGCTGCGGAAAAAGTCCGCTTTGAACGCTCTGTGTCAGGGCACGACTTCAGTCGTACCGGACGGGGCAAGAAATAAAATTGGGGCTTTTAGCCCCAGGGTTGATTTTGCAGGGGGCTAAAGCCCGGCAAATAGTATGGCGCATTGCGGCACGGCTGAAAGCCGTGCCCTGACACGAAGCGGCAAGCCTACGGGTGCTTCATGAGCGACACAAAATTTTATCCCGCAATACCGAGAATTACCTCGCGGGCAACGGGATCACGTCGTCCAGTGCGAGGTTGACTTCTAACACGTTGACTCGCGGCTCGCCCAGAAATCCCCACTGGCGTCCCAGGGTGTGGCGGCGAATGATCTCGCGAACCTGATCTTCGCTCAGTCCCCGCTCACGCGCGACACGCGGCACCTGGAACTCTGCCGCCGCGGGAGTTATGTCCGGATCCAGACCCGAAGCCGACGTGGTGACCAGGTCGATGGGAATCAGCTTGCCGGGATTCTCCACCTGCAAACGCGCCACGTCGCCGTTCACGCGGTCAATCAGCTTCTGATTAGTGGGACCATAGTTGCTGCCACCGGAATTCGCGGCATCGTAGCCATTGCCGGCCGCCGAAGGCCGCGAGTGCAGATTTCCCTTGCCCGCAAAGGTTTGTCCGATAATCCTCGACCCAACAATGTCGCCGTGGTGGTTGATGAGTTGACCATTGGCCTGATCGTGGAACAAAGTCTGTGCCAAGCCGGTAACAATCAACGGGTAGATTATCCCCAACAACACGGTTGTAACTAACGTCATCAGGATTGCGATCTTCAGGTTCTGTTTCATAAGTTTCTCCTGCATCAGAGGCCGCCCATACGCATCAACCGGGAGACCAGGTGTTCGCCCTTAGCCCTTAGCTCTTAGCCTTTAGCTGTTAGCAACCGCGGGTTGTTTGCTAAAGGCTTCGAGCTACGAGCTAAACGCCTCTTATGCCAGCCGAATTCGGGTGATGAGCATATCGATCAGCTTGATCCCGATGAACGGCACGACGATTCCGCCCACGCCATAAATCCACAGATTGCGGCGCAGCAGCGCGGCGGCGCTCATGGGCCGGTACTTCACGCCGCGCAGCGCCAGCGGAATCAGCGCGATGATGATCAGCGCGTTGAAGATCACGGCCGACAGAATCGCCGACTGCGGCGTCTGCAGATGCATGATGTTCAGCGCGTTCAGCACCGGGAACGTTCCGGCAAACATCGCCGGAATGATGGCGAAATATTTGGCGACGTCGTTGGCGATGGAGAACGTGGTCAGCGAGCCGCGCGTCATCAGCAATTGCTTGCCGATCTCGACCACCTCGATCAGCTTGGTCGGATTGGAATCCAGATCGACCATGTTGCCGGCTTCCTTGGCGGCCTGCGTGCCGGTGTTCATGGCCACGCCCACGTCGGCTTGCGCCAGCGCGGGAGCGTCGTTGGTGCCGTCGCCGGTCATCGCCACCAGCTTGCCCTGCGCCTGCTCGCGGCGGATCAGGTCCATCTTGTCTTTGGGAGTGGCTTCGGCCAGAAAGTCGTCGACGCCGGCCTCGCGCGCAATCGCGGCAGCGGTCAGCGGATTGTCGCCGGTGATCATCACGGTCTTGATGCCCATGGCGCGCAATTGATCGAAGCGCTCGCGCATGCCACCCTTGACGATGTCTTTCAGATGAATCACGCCCAGCGCGCGACCGCTTCTCGGCAACCACCAGCGGCGTTCCGCCGGAGCGCGCAATCTGCTCCACGGTGGCCTGCACCTCCGGCGGCATCTGCCGTACCATTCGCCGCCAGGTACTTCGTAATGGCATCGACCGCGCCTTTGCGAATCTGGTTGCCATTCATGTTCACGCCCGACATGCGCGTCTGCGCGGTGAAGGGAACGAACTCCATCTCGTGCGAGCTCAGTTCGCGCCCGCGCAGACCGTACGTCTCTTTGGCCAGCACGACGATCGAGCGGCCCTCCGGAGTTTCGTCGGCGAGCGACGAAAGCTGCGCCGCGTCGGCCATTTCGGTTTCGCTGACGCCGGGCGCGGGAATGAACTCCGACGCCTGGCGATTGCCCAGCGTGATGGTTCCGGTCTTGTCGAGCAGCAGCGTGTCCACATCGCCGGCGGCTTCGACCGCGCGTCCCGACATGGCCAGCACGTTGTGCTGAATCAGGCGATCCATGCCGGCGATGCCGATGGCGGAGAGCAAACCGCCGATGGTCGTGGGAATCAGGCACACCAGCAGCGAGACCAGCACAAACACCGTCTGCGGCGCGCCCGAGTAAATCGCGAACGGTTGCAACGTGACCACAGCCAGCAGGAAGATGATCGTCAAGCCCGGCGAGCAAAATATTCAGCGCGATTTCGTTGGGCGTCTTCTGCCGCTCCGCGCCTTCGACCAGCGCAATCATGCGATCAAGAAAAGTCTCGCCCGGATTCGAAGTGACTTCACGTGGATCTGGTCGGAGAGCACGCGCGTGCCGCCGGTGACAGCGGAGCGATCGCCGCCGGCTTCGCGAATGACGGGCGCAGACTCGCCGGTGATGGCCGACTCGTCCACCGAAGCGACGCCTTCGATAATCTCGCCATCCGACGGAACGAATTCGCCGGCGATCACCATCACCATGTCGCCGGCGCGCAGCTTGGAGCTGGGAACTTTCTCGACCTGGCCGTTCGCGCCGACGCGGTTGGCGATGGTCTCCGAGCGCGCTTTGCGCAGGGTGTCGGCTTGCGCCTTGCCGCGGCCTTCGGCCATGGCTTCCGCGAAGTTGGCGAACAGCACGGTGAACCACAGCCACAGCGTGATCTGGAGATTGAAGCCGAAATGCTTTTTATCGCCGCATAAGCAGCACGGTGGTGATCACGCTGCCGACCTCGACCACGAACATGACGGGATTGCCCATCATGTGCCGGGGATCCAGCTTGACGAACGAATCCGCGATCGCGCGTCGCACGATCTTGCCTTCCCAGATAGCTCTCTTGGAACTCTTGCTTGCCATTGTCTATCTCCTCAGAATGTCTTGCCTGCCGCCATCAGCAGGTGCTCAAGGATCGGCCCAGGCTAAGCGCCGGGAAGAAGGTCAGCGCGCCCACGATAATGATCACGCCGATCAGCAGCGCCGAGAACAGCGGCGTAGTGACCGGAAATGTTCCCAGCGACGGCGGCACATATTTCTTCTGCGCCAGGTTGCCGGCGATGGCCAGCATGGGAATGATCATGAAGAAGCGGCCAATCAGCATGTCGAAGCCGATGCTGGTGTTGTACCAGAGCGTGTTCACATTCAGCCCGGCGAAGGCGGAGCCGTTGTTGCCGGCGCCCGAGACATAGGCGTACAGAATCTGCGTGAAGCCGTGCGGCCCGGGATTGCTGATGCCCGACGGTGCCGAAGTCCGTGCACCGCGGAGATGCCGGTGAAGACCAGAATCACCAGCGGAAACACCAGCGCCACCAGCATCGCCATCTTCACGTCGTAGGCTTCGATCTTCTTGCCCAGATACTCGGGCGTGCGGCCCACCATCAGTCCGGCGATGAAGACGGCGAGCACGACGTAAATCAGAATGCCGTACAGGCCGGCGCCGACGCCGCCGAAGATCACCTCGCTCAGCATGATGTTGACCAGCGGAACCATGCCTCCCAGCGGCATGAAGGAGTCGTGCAAGCTGTTGACGGCGCCGCAACTGGCGTCGGTGGTCACGGTGGCAAACAGCGCGGAGTTGGTGATGCCGAAGCGCACTTCTTTGCCTTCCATGTTGCCGCCGGCCTGCGTCGCGGTAGCTGCTGGTTGACGCCATGCAGCAGCGGATTGCCGCGAGCTTCCGCCCAATACGCGACGGTCACGCCGGCCAGAAACAGGACCGCCATCGCTCCCCACACCGCCCAGCCATGGGCTGCGATCCGGTCATGCGTCCCAAGCGTGTACGTCAGTCCGGCGCAGACGGCGAAGATGGCGAACAGCTCGATCAGGTTGGAGAGAGGGGTTGGATTCTCGAACGGATGCGCGCTATTGGCGTTGAAGAAGCCGCCGCCGTTGGTGCCCCATTCCTTGATGATCTCCTGCGAGGCGACCGGGCCTTGCGCGATGGTCTGCGTGGTAACCGTATCCATCACCGGCTTGCCCTGGGCATCGACCGCGGGTTTGCCGTCAGCGTTCACATGCTGCACCTGTTGCGGTTCGACCAGCTTGACGGTGTCATAGGGCTTCAGGTTCTGCACAACGCCCTGCGAAACCAGCAGCAGCGCGCCGACAATGCAGAAAGGCAGCAGCACCCAAAGCAGGAGCGGGTCATGTCCACCCAGAAGTTGCCAATGGTCTGCATCTCCCGGCGCGCGATGCCGCGAATGAACGCAATTGCCAGCGCGATGCCGGTCGCCGCCGAAATAAAGTTGTGGTAAGCCAGGCCGGCCATCTGGGTGAAGTAGCTCATCGTGGTCTCACCCGAATAGGCCTGCCAGTTGGTATTGGTGGTGAACGAGGCTGCCGTGTTCCACGCCAGGTGCTCTGGCATGACTGCGGCAAACTTCTGCGGATTGAACGGCAGATGCAGCTGGATGCGCTGGATCAGGTAGAGCAACAGCATGGACACGACGCTGAACAACAGCATCGCAAAGGCATACTCAGTCCAGCGCATCTCGTGGTTTTCGTCCACGCCGGTCAGGCGATAGACAAGCCGCTCGACCGGCCGCAGGACCGGGTCGAGGAATGTTCGCTCGCGATTGAAGACCCGCGCCATGAAGACGCCCATGGGCTTGGTGACTGCCAGGACCAGCGCGAGAAAGACCACGATTTGAAGCCATCCGTTGGCGGTCATGTCAGAACTTCTCCGGCCGCAGCAGCGCGTAGAACAGGTAGATCAACATCAACGCGCAAACGGCAAGCATGATGATTGATTCGGTATGCATGGGGTCCCCTTTACTTAATGCGGTCGCAGAAGGCCACATAGCCCAGCGACAGCGCGAAGAAAGCAATGGTGATGGCAACGAATAGAAGGTCTTGCATTTTCGGCTCCTCAATTTGCTGAAGCGTATTCACCACCCTTCGGCTTCGCTCAGGGCAGGCTACGACACGGAGAACACGGAAGAAAAACGTAAGAAAAGCGAGAAACGGTCATCGGACTTACGTTCTCTTTCTTGGCTTCTTTCTTGCTCTCTTTTTGTTTCTTCCTTGATTCTCTTTCTTGATGCTCTTTCTTGATCTCTCTTTTGCCTTTTTCAGTGTCCTCCGTGTATCCGTGGTGAACACTTCCTACCACGGCCCCTGCTTGCGCCCGAACCACCAGATCATTCCCATCGTGGCGGTGTTCTGATCGGTGCTGTACACACCCTGGCTACCGGTTAGAAAGATGGGACGATTGGACATATCGCGACGATATTCCCACCGCATATCGAATCCGTTGGCCAGCGTGAAGTCATAGGTCGCGGTCACTTCCTTCAGGGCTTCGACATAGCCGGTAATTCCCGTGAACAGGCCACCATGATCGTCGAGATATTCCGTGCGGCCGGCCAGATAGGTACGCGGAGTCAACTGGTACTTGGCATAGGCTGCTCCACCCCACACATCGGATGGAGCTGAAGACTGGCCGGGCGCGGTACTGGCCCACAGCCGTTCAATTTCGTAGTCACCTTCCAGCGCCAGGTATAGCTTCGGCGTAGTTTGCCAGCTGACATAGCTATCGAAGATGTTCGTCTTACCATCCGGAGCGGGGCTGACTTGCTGGAAACACAGCCCGGGCTGCACCGGAACCGGCCCGCAAGTCGGAACGACGATCGCGTTGGGATGCTCCTGGCCAAAGTAGTAGTTCAGCGTCCAACTGACATTCTTGTTAGGAGTGAAGACCACGCCAAAGAGCTCGTCTTTGAAGCCGTTGGTGGGTTCGGTCTGGTTGGTGCCATTCACAATCCAGTAGTTCAGCGCGAACTTCTTACTTACCGGGTAGGTTAATTTTCCGCCCATGTGATAGAAGGGCAGAAAGTCGAACCAATAGGAACGGGAATAGTTGATCTCGTACTGGGTGTAGTTGCCCTCGATTCCCAGAGAGCTGGCCCACTTGCCAAAGTCCACGGTAAGGCCATTGCCGACGGGAACAACATACGTCCCATAGGCCTGAAAGATATTGCGATAGATGTCAGGACGCGGCTCAACCAGAGGGTTTCCCTGCGAGGTTGCCGTTGCCTGTCCAAATTGCAAGTCGAGGCGAGCGCCATATCGTCGGCCATCGGCCACATCCGGCGCGCGTTCTACGATCAGGTCCGCCTGGCTCAGGCTGAAGGCGTTGCTGAGGACGTCATAGGCGCGTAGCAGATTCACCCTTCCGACCGGGTCGTTGAAGTTGTACTCGTAGTAGCCATCGACCATCGCATTGATGGTGGTGCCCTTCAGGTAATCGAGTACGGAGCGATCCTCAGGCGTAAGCGACCCGGCCGACGACGCGAGACTGGAGGCCTGTACGTCAACCGTGCTGTGCTCAGCCGGGTCGCCGTTGGCCGTTGCCGATTTCATCGCCATTGCCGCTCTCATCTCTTTCACCTGTTCGCGCAGATCTTCAACCTCGGACTCCAGCTGGTCAACGTGTTGTTGCAGCTTCTGGGTCGTCTCTCCGGCTTGCGACTGCGACGCCGCGAACGTAATTCCCGCCGGTTGCTGCGCCCTCATCTGGCCAACGAATGCCAGGGCCAATAGCACAGGCAACGCCTTTCCCATCCGGCTGCCACGCCGTGCGATTGAAATCATCGAAACACCTCCTCGAGGGCATCCGCGCTGGTCGCGCTTCGGATGCCGTGCAGGTCCCATAGGAGCCTACTACGGGCAGGTGTTCGGTTACTGGCGTGCGCGTCACATAGCTCGTGTTCGTCAAAACATGACCAATAAAGCGCCGGTCATGCGGTTCTCGCTCTTGACCAGGTCTGGAGACCAACCCGGCACTGCCGAGGCGGGATCTCCCGTGTTTCCGCCCGGAGGCGTTACTCCGCCCGAACCAGAGAAGTAAGGCACGTTGGCCGCGCGATGGTTGTATTCAAGACGAAACGTCACGTACTGGCTGGGCATGTAGTCCGTGGTGACAGAAACATCCCACGCCTTGAACGGATCGCCGGGGTTCTCCGGGAAGTACGGTGTCCCGGAGATCGCAGTCGCACCGTTGATAGGCGGCAGCAGAACCAGGTATCGGCCGGGGTTGTTGATCTGGCCGCCACCCAGCGTCAGCGCGTACAGGTCCTTGTGGAACCAGAAGCGGTTGTAAAGCATGTATCCCAGGAAGCTCTGTTTGGGACCCTGGGCCGAATCGCCGGCGCAGCTGACGCCACCACCGTGTTCGCAACCCATATCGCCGGTCAGCGAAAACGCCATCCGGTCTAACATGCGATCGGGGTGCTGATAGTACATAATCTGGATACTGTCATCGGTGTGATAGCGCACACGTCCGGGGACGCCGAGGGTGTCCTCGCCCAACGCGTACTGATTGCCAACAAAGGAGAACCAGCCCGTGGGCCGCCACAGGATCTGGCCTCCGAAACCCGGGCGATGGTTGAACCGGCCATACGACTGCCATCCGTTGATCAGCCAAGGCTCAATCTTGAGGTGCTGGTTCGGGTAGATCTGTACACGCATGCCGTTAAAAAACCACGGCGTGTTGGACGAGACGTAGGACGGCTGATACGCCCAGTTATCAAACTGGTAATAACTGAATAGACCGATGTAGGACATGAAAATGCCGGCCTGCACGTTGATTCCATCCCACACGTTGAAGTGATATCCGCCATAGGCTTCCGAAATGTAGCGGTAGGCGTCGGCCAGTTGCCACTGACCGCGGGCCGGACTGGCATCGTTGCGCGGCGTGGTCTCCGAGTACAGGCCGAACTGCGTCATCAGCCGGGCCTGAACGTTGTCCCAATGAAAGTCTCCGCCGACCCCGAACTGCGTCAACTGAAATTCATTTGCGCGGAAGATCTCGCTGGAGCCGCCGATGGTGTCATCCTGCGGATCATTGAAGGAGTGCGTGTAGTTCACATCCGATCTGATTTCCGGGGTAAAGAACTTGGTATCGAACGGAACCTCTTTGATGCGGCTGTTCCCGTTCAACCAGGTGAAGTCGGCGAAGGAAAACGGCTCGGGCTTGCCTGGCTTCTCCGAGGCTGCCGTTGACAGGGCGGACTCCGCGGATCCGGGTGCGGTCTGCTCATCGACCACGTGCATCGCTGCGCCAGGCTTCGGGGTCACCGGCGCTCCGTCGGGCGTCCGCGAGTTGAGTTCCGCTTCCAACTGGGCGATGCGCTTTTGCATGGCATCAAGCTGCTTCTGGACCGCCGGCGGAATCGACGGATCGTCGGGGTTGGCGGGCTGCTCGGCGACGGGCTGGGTGTCGGCGCGGGCGACAAGCTGGTCGGACGAAGGGCCGCCGGCCGACTGCGCACGCGCTATCAGGGGCAGCGAAACCATGATCAGCAGGATTGCGGCGGTGCGGCCCTGAGCCGCCAGAAACTCCGCCATCTGCTCCTCCAGATGAATAAAGAACCGCCGTCCGCAAGCAGCATCGATGGCTTGCGCTTCTGCGGTTCGACGGGCTAAAGAATTCGTTTTGGGCTTCTGATGGAATGTCGCGGACGTCCGCGCCGAGGGTGAACATTGCACTAGAAAAATCAGGAAGAAGACAAGGCTCACCGCGCAGATAATGAGAAACAAAGCTGTCATGATTTCCTCGCACACGTCAGCGCCATCGCTGCTCGCATTTGGATTGGAGCATTCAGCTGCTAAGGGCGGGCTAAGGAAGTCGTAAGTTTTTCGTAAATCCGGGCGAGGACGAGAACACAAGGTGGCGAGACGCAGTGACTGCTCCGCGGTTAACGCTTCCGACCACGGTAAATGGTATTGCCCGCGGCCGACACTGCCGCCGTACTTCGTACCGGGTCCAAGCAGGAGAGGAAATGCTGCGCGCTTGACTCCCTCGGGGTATATAGTGTGGGGCCATTGGCAGCCAAAACGAAAATTCTTGCTGAAATGTACGCCCGCTTCCGTGCCGCCATCCTGAGCAGAGGCGGGACGGAGTTTGTGCCGCCGGAGTCAAACGACTCGCCTTATACCAAGAAACCCGGGTCCTCGATTACTCTCGCACTACTTCTCTGGGTTGTTCTCATTGCCCCTGCTTTCGCGCGCGACTGCCACTTGGCGCGCTTCGATGCCCAGATGTCGGTGGCGCAGGACGGAGTCGTCGAGGTTACCGAGCGACTGGACGTGGTCTTCGACGGCGCCTACCAAGGCATCTGGCGCAATATTCCGATCGAGTATCCCGGCCCGCACGGCTCTAATTACACCCTGTCCCTTCAGGTCACCGGTGTAACCGATGGCTCCGACAACGACCTGAAGTTCGACTCGACAACGCTAAACGGCTTTCGTCACCTGACCATCCACATTCCCGATGCGGTGAACGCGACCCGGACGGTGCAGATTCCATTACACCGTGAGAAATGCTGTGCTCTGGTTTGACGATCATGACGAGCTTGATTGGAAAGTCACCGGCAACGACTGGTCAGCGCCCATTGAGAGCGCCGCGGCCCACATCGTCTTCCCGGCGAACAGCAGCGGCAAGCTTCGCGCTGAGGCTTTCACCGGAGAGGATGGCTCCCGCGCGCAGGGCGGAACTGTACAGGTGGGGGGCAATTCAGTCTCTGTCGAAACCACCGGTCCGCTTTCCGTGCGCGAGGGACTGAGGGTCGACGTTCACATCGCCAAAGGCGTGCTGACGCAGCCCAGCCAGCTGATGCAGGCCATCTGGTCCCTGCGCAACCACTTCATCGTGTTGCCGCTAAATCAATCGCTCCTCTTCGTCGTGCTCATCGTTGTGTTTTTCGTGGTGTTTGGTTTTCTCACCATGACACGCAACCCATTTATCGAAAGGGTACTGCGTTTGCCCAACAGCGAGGCATCGAATAGCGACCTCAGCCACTACCAGCCGCTGAATGCCGCAGACTACCCGCGCACCTATCGTATTTCTCTGCTCTGGGGAGCTGTCCACCTGATTCTTGAGGTCGCGGCAATCGGCTTCGGAGCCTCCACTTTGCGCTCCGCGCTTGCGGGACCTCAAGTGCGTGCGAGCTGGGTGATGGGCATCCTGTTCATCCTTGGCGGGATGCTTGGGATGCTGTACGACCTCAAGTATCGTGTAGTCCTGTTTGCGGACCGCATTGAAGTGCAGAGCCTGGTCTCTACCCGAGGGTTGCGGCGTGACGAGATTCTAGGCCGCCGTTTGCGGCAGCACGAAGGTCCTCCAAGCATAGAGCTGGTACCGCGAGGCGAGCAGCGGTCAGTGGGAGTAGATCTCGTCCTGAAAACCGACCCAGCCATCTGGGCGTGGATGAACTCGCTACCTGATCTGGACGAGCCGTAACGCCTAAGTCTACGGTTTCAACATCCATACTGACTGACAACCAAGGGTAGCGGTTGCAATCTGGCCATATCACAAGCTATCCGCCTTACTACTTCACCACGCGGAGATTGTTGGTCACCGACAGCACGGAAGAAATCTGGTTGACGCGCAGCGTACACAGATTCTTGTCGCCCTCGCTATCAACTACGCCTTCCAGGGTCACCCGCGAATTCTTCACGATGATACGGATTGGCGGATTCGGATCGCTCGATCTTACCGGGGCTAAAGTGTGTGGGTGAGAACCGTGTCGCCGCTCCTCCACCCCAGCAAGCGCAAAGACGGCGTCGATGGCGGGCCCGGCTCCGCGGCTCGTCTCAAGTTCCCACTCCACCCCGGGCTTACGCGCCGGTCTAACCTCATGCCGCCGCTGCGCGGCCGGATTGCAGCCGGTTTCGATACTTCGCGTTTCCCTGCAATCTGATAAGTCGAGCTCTCACGCAGACACTAAAGCCCAAGTTCTTCTGCGTTGCGTTGGGCACGAGTACACTCGTGCCCCGACACAAACCTGGGCCGTTGATTCTCAAGATGTGTAGTCTCCTGGGCACGATTTCTGATTTATACTGCGCTCAAGCGGAACCTTCCCCAGAAGCAGCGCATCCAGATAAGTCTGTGCGGTAGTTTCCCTGAATCGAATGGCGGAGACGCTCCAATTCGTGGTGCAGTATGGCTATGCCCTGCTGTTCAGCTGGGTGCTGCTGGAACAGGGGGGCTTGCCGATTCCGGCCACACCGTTGCTGCTGGCGGCGGGAGCGCTGGCGGGACAGGGCCGGATGAGTTTGCCGCTGGTGGTGCTGTCCGCCGCTACGGGCTGTTTTTTCGCCGACATCTTCTGGTACACCTTCGGCAAGCGCCGCGGTGCGGTGGTGCTGAATCTGCTCTGCCGGATTGCGATGGAGCCAGACTCCTGCGTGCGCCGCACCGAGACGCGCTTCGCGAAGTGGGGCCCGCGCACCCTGCTCTTCTGCAAATTCGTTCCCGGCCTGAATACGGCAGCGCCTGCGCTGGCCGGGATGGTGGGCGTTCCTTTTGCGCGATTCCTTGCCTTTGGCCTGTCGGGCGGGCTGCTGTGGACGCTGGCTTACACCCTTCTGGGATTCGTTTTCAGCAAGCAGCTGGATCGCGTGGTACGCGACGCCCATCTGCTGGGCAACGGATTGCTCATCCTGTTTCTCACTGGTGTCGTCGCCTATGTGCTCTATCGCTGGCGGGAGCGGGAACGCTTTATCCGGCAAGTGAAGGGCGACCGCATCACGCCCGACGAACTAAAGCACCAACTGGAAGCGGGCGAGCGGCCGGTCATCATCGACCTGCGCCATCCCCTGGACGTCCTCACCGACCCCCGCACCTTGCCGGGCGCGCTGCAAATCTCGCCTGAGGAATTGCAGGCCCGGAACCGCGAAATCACCCGCGATGGAGAAATCGTTCTCTTCTGTACTTGACCCAACGAAGCGACCAGCGCCCGGGTGGCGCTGCAACTCCGCAAATTCGGCATTCGCCACGTGCGGCCTCTGCTGGGCGGCTTTTACGAATGGAAGGAACTTGGGTTTCCGCTGGTGGAGATCGCGCCGCCAGGGCAGGAAGCGGCCGTGTCCGCCGGACAGATTGCGGCGCAAGGGCCGGCTTAGACTTGAAAGGGCACGCCTTCAGGCGTGCCGTCACAAGTCCTCTAGATTTGTCATCGCGAGGAGGCCTTCAGGCCGACGAGGGATCTGCTTTTGAGTTTTTCAGCGGCCGGTTCAGGCGTACGGGCGGCCCAGCAGCATAAAGCGGGATATTGAGTGTTCGTAAGGACCGTGTCGTCCCCGGGGGACTCGGCAATATTTTCCATTCCACCCAGCGCTCCCGCGCTGGGCTATTGTAGTTTCGCCCTTCGGGCTCAGATTTTGGTATCTCCCACCGCAAGTTCGAAGATTGAATTCTCCCGTCAGACTCCAAAGCCCCGGCGTTTCCACCCTTACTGCTTGCGCTTGCGGATCAGCAAGTCGAAGCTGACCACGCCGTTCTCGTCGCGCAGTCCTTGCACGCTGTATTCGCTGTTGATGTTGTATTCGAACTGAATCACTTCCTGACCCGAGCGGGCCAGGTCGGTCACGTAGGTCAGGGTGATGTTATTGGTCACCTGCTGCTCGATGGTAATACGGGCGTTGGGATCGTTTTGCGGACCGCCAAAGGACGGATTAATGCGGATGGAACTGGCCCCAAACAGCTTGGAAACGCGATTGGTGACGGCCTGACTGAGGGCCGAGCTAAGCAGCGCGCCGGAAGCGCTTTCCGCGAATCCGGACGAGGGCGCGGCCCCCAACGCGTTCTCGCTCTGGGTGGAACCGAAGGCCAGCAGCGAGATGATGTCGTCGCTGGAGAGCGGCGGATCGGAACGATAGGTGGTATTGAGTCTTTCCATGGTGCCGTGGAGGCCGATGGTGATGTCGTAATCGCGTACCTGGGTGGTGGCCTCGACGTCCAGCACCGGATCGATGACCACGGGATTCAGGAAGGTGATGTCAGCGCGTTCCAGGTGAAATTTCGTACCGCCGACCTTGATGTCGCCTTCCGCGATGTTGACGCGGCCCAGCAGCACGGGCCGCGCCGCCGTCCCGCGCAGATGAAGATCGATGTCGCCCGACAATTTCGCCAGCGAAGTCTGCACCGTTAACGCCGGAGTGGAGAGAATGCGCACGTCCAGGCGGAGATTGTTGAGCGGCGACTTGGGATTGGGAATGCGCGGCGGGGCCGTGGCCTGGGCCAGCAGAAATTGCATATCGCCGGAGGGGATTTGCGCGAACCGCGTCACCGTAATGGTGCCGGTGACGGCAGCGTTTTGCAGTGTGCCGTTGAGTTGCAACGCCTGATCGGAAGTGACGCTGACGCCGGAGTAACGGAAACGAATGTCATTTCCGTCGGCAGTCAGATTAAAGCCGACGGCCGATCCAAAGGTGACGAAGCCTCCGAACTTTACATGGCCACCGCCCATGCGGCCAGTTACATTCTCCACTTCAAGGCGGTTTTGATTGAACACCAACGTCCCGTTAACGTCGCCCAGCCCAGCCGGCAAATCGATCATGGAGAGCCCGGCATGAAGCAGTTCCATTCGTCCTGCCATCAGCGGAGCTGACACGGTGCCACCGACTTTGACATTGATGTTGGCCGAGCCATAGGAGGTGAGGTCGGGATTGGCCGTTTCCGCCAGTTTCAGGTTAAGCGAGCCGTCGGCGCTCAGGTTCAAGGGGCGATCGCCCGCAAAACTCGCCGTGCCGGTCAAGGTGAGGCGATTGTCCTGACTGATCATGGCGCAACGCTGCACGGTCACAGTTTCGTTGGCCAGACTGAGCTCGATGGGGCCATCGCTCTTAATCGGAATGTGCTCAACTTCCACGGAAAACTGCTTGATGCTCAGGTTCGCGTGCAACAGGCGCGGCTGCTTCAGCGGCCCCGTCAAGTGCGCTTCGCCGTCAAGCGAGGCCTGGCGCGTGACCTGGTTTCGCATTTCTTCCGGCAGGAAAGGATCGACATCCAGATTGGCGAAACGCAGGGTCGCGGCGGCCGGCATATCACCCTGCAAATCGACATTGCCGTCGAGGGTGAGGGTGGCATTGGGGAAATTGGAGCGTGCGGTCAGCGTGAGCTGGCGTCCCCGGGTAACTGCGTCGGCGGTGATGTTGCCCACCATGTCGCCGTTCAGCGTCAGACTGCCGACTTGGAAGTGCCCGTTGATGATCGGCTCGTCCCGCGTGCCCGATCCCTTTACCGTGAAGTTAGCGACGCCTGCGATTTGCAGGCGCGGCCGCTGTACTTCGGGGATCATCGCCGAGGTCGATGCTTTGTCCCGTGAGATCGAGTTTCACTTCGCGGCTGTGAAAATTATAGGCGGCCGAGCCGGACACGGTGCCGTGCGCCGCTTGCAGATGAATGCCGTCGAACTGCACGCCATGGTTGGCAAAAGCAATTTTGGAGGTGAGCGAGACGATGGGACGGCCGTGGGCCTGGCCGTCCTTCATGGAAATCTGGCCCTGCCCGTGGGGATCGGCGGCGGTGCCAGCGGCGTGCAGGGTGAAGTTGAGTTTGCCGCTGAGCGGATAGTCAAGGCCGAAAGCGTGCTGCAACTCGGTCGATGTCGGCGTCGTGCATCGCGGCCTGCACCTGGAACTGCGAGGTGTCCGTGAAGTTGCCGTCGATCGAGAGCGGAAGAGCCATCAATCGTCAGCTGCGCGGTTCCTTCCTGAACGACGGTGTGGTGCAGCGCTATCTCCGATTGCGAATATTGCACGTCACCGGAAAACTGGTCGATGTGGATCCGTCTGGGATGGACAACCGGCTGCGGTGGTGGCGGAGGCGCAGGATTGGCCGCCAGATGGAACAGCGACTTGTGCTTTGCCGGCGCTGGCGGCGGGTACGTACGTGCGCAGGAGTTTCAGGAGCCGGCATGTAGAGGTAGGTGAAGTTCGTCGCTTGCAGGTGACCGGCGATCTGCGGAGTCCGCCAGCCGGCCATTGAGCGTGCCGCTGAAGTGCGCCGACCCGCCCAGTTCTATCGGCAGAGGCGGATTGCCCATGGCGGTCAGCATGGGCTGGAATTCCGTCAGGCTGCTGGTGTTGACATTGAGCTTCAGCGCGGCGAAGGTTGATCCCAATGTCCCGGTAGCATCCAGATGCGAGTGTGGCGTGGTCAGACGTTAGCGACGATAGATCGGTGCTTTCAGAGCGCACACCATACCGGCCACTCAGATGACCGCTCACCGGCAACTGGTTAGTTGCAGGCTGGGCCGGAGCGGCGATATCCAGCGGCGAGGTCGGCGAAGCGTTGGCCAGCGATTCTTTCCACGTCAGGTTGACCGTTCCGGTCACGCTGCCGTCGGCATTCAGCTTGTCCAGCGGCAATGATCTGCTCGACATCATGCGGGCCAGTTCGTTCAGCGACAATCCATTCCCACGCAGCCGGATCGATCCTTCTTGCGGATAAGCACTAACGCTCTTCACGGCTGCCGGAGTGCCATGCACCTGGCTGGTGTTCCGCGGAACCTTCTTGCCGTTGAGCCCGATCGGTTCCGCGCGGAGTAGGCGCAATGGGTGTCAGCTGCTTGGGCCAAAGGTTCTTCACCTCGGCATCGCCGGTCAGCATTCCTCCCAGCACGCGGGCCGCAATGCGGTGTCAGCGTCAGGTTGTTGCGATCCAGGGAAAAATTCGAATTCAGGGTGGCCTTCCGCAGGGCAATGGCGCCATCCAGATAGTCGAGGTCACGAAGTGCGATGCGCCCAGTCGACGCATAGCCGGCAGCTTCGGAGTAGCTGCCCGATCCGTCGAGACAATGGTTCCGCCACGCAACTGATAGGCGCGCGTAATCGCTCCCATCTGCGCAACGTCAATCGTGCTGCCGTAGGTGAGACGTACTTGCGGGTTTTCGAAGTCCGCAATCTTTCCCGAGAGCTGCAGCGACGAGCCCTCCGACGCCAGCTTCAGAGACTTGATCTCAGCCTGGTCGTGCCAAAGGCTGAATTGCAGGTCCCCACGCGCGGCGACGTCGCGAAAATCCTGATACTTCGCGTCCATCTTGCCCACCTGCACGCTGCCGTCATAGCGGCGGGCGAGGCGATCGTAGGTCATGCGCAGCAACCACCTCGTTGACGCTGAAGTCGAGCGCGATCTTGTGCTGGTTCAGCAGCAACATGCCGTCGTGCACATCGACGCGGGCGATAGCGAGATCGAATAGCTGCTGCACCGGCGTCTGGGGATGGTCCGGCTTTGACCTTCGGCTCCGGCGCGTTGGTACTGCCATCCGGGATTGACGATGATGTGAATCGCCGGCGCCCACAGCTCGATCTGCTCCAGGCTGAATCTGCCTGCTCGAACAAGGAGATGATGTGCAGCCGCACCAGAGCGCGATCCACGTGGGCATAGGGCGATTCGCCGTGCCGGCTCCAATCCGTGAATGGTCAGGCCATCGGCTTCAAAAGCAAGCTGCGACAGGTTCCAATGGAAGGCAGCCATCTCCACGCGGCCGCCGGTTGCATCTTCCAGACGCGGCGATCACCTTCCTGCGAACGAAGCCTTCGAAGCTGGGGCTGCGCAGATACCAGGCCAGCGACATCAACCACCGCCAGCAACACGACTCCCACCGTCGCGCCGATCCAGAGGCGCTTGTGCGGATGCCGCGTTGTGACGTCTTCAGTCATTCCTGGTTACCGGCCTCAGTAGCCGGCGGAACTCGCCCCCGTCGCCGTGTCGTCCGGCGCATTCACGCCCGGAATCGCTACGCTGCTGTGAATCTCCGCCTGCTGCCGCAGATTGTGCAGCCAGGCGTCGAGCATTTCGTCGATGCGCTGTTCGGTCAGGAGCTCGCGGATTCGCGGTTCCACTTCGTCCAGAGGAATCGGCTTGCCGCCATTTTTCTGCAAATCCGGCAGCAACTGGTGCTGGTAGTAAGACTCCACGTCGTCTTGCTGGATGTGCACATCGGGCCGCAGCCGGACCTCGACGAAATTCATCACCTGAACTTCCGTGCGCAGGTGCTCCTTGACGATCTCCTCGTTCAGTCCGTAATTGGCCAGCACCCGATGCCAGGCGATATCGTCGGTGCCGCTGGGAACCTGCGCCCGCAGCTTGGCCACGTCCTGCTGCAATGTTTCGTCCGAGGGCTGCATGTAGCTGGCATCGCCCATCTGCGCCTTCAGCAACTGCCGGTCGATCAGGTGCTGCAAGGCGAGCACGCGATCGGCTTCGGTCAACTGGGCGATGGGCTTCTGTTGCATGAATGCCTCAAAAGCGGCAGCCTCGTCCCAATCGCTGCGCAGCACGGGTTGGCGATTCACGCTGGCCACCACGCCATCGATCACTTCACCGGCAAACGCCGGCACTACCGCTGTCATAAACAGCAGCACGGAACAAATCGCGAAATACAAAATGCGTTTCATTAGAAAGTCTGTCCAATACTGAAATAAACGTTGATCCGTCGCAGCGACTGCGTTTCGTTGTCCTCCTGCACGGGATAGCGGGTCGCGTTCACGGCATAACCCAGGTCGAAGCGCACCGGGCCCACCGGCGTCTTATAGCGGATGCCCATGCCGATGGCCTGCGAGTCGTAGTTGAAGTTGCAAGCTGTCTTACTGTTTTGCGGCGCGCAGTCGGCGATGGACGGCTGATTGAATGTCAGCATGCCGCTGATGATGTGGTTGGCCGTGTCGAAGACGTTGCCCATATCGTGAAAAAAGACGAAACCCAGATTGTTGCCCACAAACGGCAACTGCACCGGAGGAGTGCGCAGCTCAATGTTATTGACGAACAACCCCTGGCCGCCGATAGGGTAGCCGGTTTCCGGATCGCGCGGCCCAGCCTGATTGATGGAGAAACTGCGCAGCGAGTTACTGCCGCCGGCAAAGAACAATTCCGGCAACGGAATCTGGGTGGCTTCCACCGGCAGGGTGGACTCTGGCGGAAGCTTGATGAAATCGTTGGTGCCGTAGGGCTTCTCGATTCCGATCTGCGTTCTGCGGGCGATGACCCAGTTCTTCTTGACCGTGTAGTAGGTCGAGTTGTCGAGCAGCACGCGTCCGAAATTGGTTTGCGAACCCAGCGCGCTGGTCGCCAGGCCAAGGTTCACCGCGTTGTAGGAGCCTTTCTTGGGATTGATGGGATCGTCGCGCCGGTCGCGCACCATGGTGAAGGTCGGCATGGCGATGAAGACCGGCTTCGAGTACAACGCGATCAGCGTGGGATCGATCACCAGGCTGTTGGGGTCGATGGCCACACGCTGGAAAGTGAGCCCGTAGATAAGGGTAGTAAAGCGGTTGAAGCGCTGCTCGGCTTGCAGCGCGCCTTCCACCCGTTCCGAGGCAAAGGTATTGACGTCGGCCGTGTTGTCGTACAGCGCGCTGACGATAATTTTCCAGTTTTCGCGATGAAAGAGATGTGGCGCTTCGTAGGTCGCCAGCCCCCGGCGGGTCAGCAGACCATAGCGGCCGCGGATACTGAACGTCTGATCGCGTCCAAACAAGTTCAGACGCGTGATCTCCAGAACGGCGTTGGGGCTGACTCCCGTGGTGCCCTGCGGATTGGTGGTGGTGGGAATATTGCCGGTGGCAAACTCAATGCCGCCGCCGTAGCGGAAGGTCCAGCGTTTGGCTTCCTGGAGGTTGAACAGCACATCTTTCGACGGCTCCTGCCCATCCGGGTTCTGCACCGCCATGTTGACTTCGTTGAACAGGCCGAGTGAGTACAGCCGGCGCTGCGAATCGACCATGCGGTTCTGGCTCAGGGCGTCGCCATCATGAATGCGCATCTGGCGGTTGACGATGTAGGGACGCGTGTATTCCTCAGCCCGCTGACCAGAACGCGATTCACAAAAACCCGCTGGCCCTCGGTGATTTTGTAGACGACATCCATGCGCTGGGGTTCGCCGGGAACCGGCATAGCCGAGGATTCGAACTCCACATTGGGATAGCCGCGGTCGTAATAGTAGTAGGTGATTGCGTCGCGATCGCTGACGACGCTGGCCTCGCTGAAGGGCTGGCCCTTCAGATTGCTGAGCCTGGTTTGCAGCTCTTCCAGCGTAGTGCTGTTGGCTCCTTCCACCTTCAGATCGTTCACCAGGGTTTGCGGGCCTTCGTCGATCTTGATAACAATCTGCATTTCGTTTTTCTTGCCTTCGTAATTGTCTTCCAGATCGCCGCTCACCTTGATATCCAGAAATCCGTTGGCCTGATAGAGATACTTGATCGAGGTCACGTCATCGGTGAGCAGGCGCTGGCTGAAGCGGCCATTGGGCAAGAAGCACGCTGGAGGGCTCAACCGCCATCCGCTCGCGAATGGTCGCGGTATTGAAGTACTTGTTGCCTTCCACTTTTATCGATACCAGCTTGTGGCGAATGCCGGGGTCGATGACGTACACGATGTTGACGTGGTTCTCATCGGTCACCGGATGGCGCTGCACTTCAACCGTGGCGTCGAAGTAACCCTTGGTTTGCAGATAGTCGCGCAGATTGCGCCGGCCCTCGTTCAGCAGGTCGTCGTCCACGGAATTTTCCTGGTAAACCGGCACCAGCTTCTTGAGCTGTCCCTTGCTGACGCCTCCGCCCTCGGTGGTGATGTTTACCGTGGGACCCTGGTCAACCTGGAAAATATAGTCCAGCTGGTTGGTCGCGGCATGATACTGCCGGTCGATCAGCGAGACCTGCGCTTCCAGATGGTCATTCTTCTGATAATGCTTGCGCAGCCGCTCCAGCGCCCGGGTCACATGCTCGGCAACAACTTTGCTGCCCGCCTTCAGCTTGGTGAGACTGCGGACCTGCCCGGGAGGAATTCCGGTGTCCCCCTGAATGCTGACATTGCCGATTCGCGCCAACGGTCCAGGAACGGCATGGAAATGAATTGCCATCAGACTATCGGTGTCGCTGGGCTCCAGCGTGTAAGTGATCGTCGCTTGGTAGTAGCCATTGTCGGCGAAGATCTTCTTCATGCGGTCGATGGAGCTGACAGCCTTGTCCTCGCTGAACACCGAGCCCAGATCCAGCTGGCTGGCCGCGACCAACTGGTTGGCCTTGGGATTGGTCTTCTGCGGCGTGCCATCGACGGTGACGGCCCCGTTGAAGTAGTTTTGCGTGACGGCGAAGACCAGCTTGATGGCGTGGTTGGCGGCGGGATCGGCTTCGGCTTCTACCTGCAACGTGGCAAAGCGTCCGGTCGCATACAGCGCCTCAATGCTGGCGTGCAGCTTGTCGCGGTCCAACGGCTGGTCGGCCTTCTGCACGATCAGCGCGCGCAGGGTTTCGGTATCAATGCCGGTAGTTCCGCGGAAGTCGATGCTGGTGACCGTCTCACCTTCATACTTGGCCAGAGTTCCACTTTGTTTGCTTGCCTCGGATTGCGCGACGGCAGGAGTTGAAGGCTGGCTGGTCTGCGCCGGCCCCGGCAGGGCAACCAGAGCACAGAAAACAGCAAGCGTGCACAACGATGGCGTGATCGGCGTCCTCAAACTCTGCCCTTCAGCGCACCCGCTACCCCGCAGATTGTCATCGCATCGACTCTGCCCAAGTCTTTATTGCTTGCGCACTTGCGTCCAACGCGCCGTATCGCCCGCGGAGACCTCTCCGTTCTTAGCCCGGGAAGGCGCACTTGATGTGGAGTACCTATAATAACCAATGCGGGCCGTCTGCTGAACCAGGCTGGCGGGGAAGCGCACCGCCGAAGCTACTCGTCATTAGGCGGACATCGTGTACCGAATTGTCATCACGAACAGGCTTTGGCCTGCGAGGGATCTGCTTTCCTGGGAAGTGACAGAAAAACAGATTCCTCGCGCCCAAAAGCTGGCGCTCGTAATGACCATTCGACAGCGCCGCCTCGTTGTACGACCTTCGGAGTGCCGCCATTGACTAGAACCTATCTCGTAAATGGTTACGACTCGTATCAGGGCACGACTTGAGTCGTGCCGAAAGAAACTGCAATGAAGGGCAGGGCTTTAGCCCCTGTAAAATAGCCCCTCAGGGGCTAAAGCCCCAAGTTTTATTGAGCCACTTGCGGCACGGCTGAAGCCGTGCCCTGATACAAATCGATTTACGAGGATAGGTTTTCGTAACGTTCAATAGAAACCCCGGCCCTGAGGTTAAGACGTTGGAATTCGCGGAGCGGTATTCTCGACAAGTCCTTTTCCAGCCCATTGGCGAAGCGGGACAGCAGCGCCTGGCGAAGGCCCGCATGGCCATCGTCGGCTGCGGCGCCACCGGCTCGGCCCTGGCGTCGCTGCTGGCCCGGTCCGGCGTGGGATACCTCCGCATCATCGATCGCGATTACGTTGAGCCCAGCAACTTGCAGCGCCAGGTGCTCTTCGATGAAGCCGATGCCGCCGAGTCTTTGCCTAAGGCAATTGCTGCGGCGCGCAAGATCGCGGCCTTCAACTCTGAGATTACGGTCGAGCCCCACGTCGCCGACCTCACACCCGACAACATCGAGGAGTTGCTCAGTGAGGTCGAGATCATCCTCGATGGCACCGACAACTTCGAGACGCGATACCTGATCAACGATTTCGCCGTCAGCAAGAGCCTGCCGTGGATCTACGCTGCCGGCGTCGCCAGCTACGCGGTGACGATGACGATTCTTCCCGGCGAGACCGCCTGCCTGGCTTGCATCTTCCCCGACTCGCCGCGCGGCATCGTCGAGACTTGCGATACCTCTGGCATTCTGAATCCGGCGGTAAACTTCGTGGCGTCGATCGCCGCAACCGAAGCGCTGAAGCTCGCGGTTGGCGCGCGCGACAAACTTCGCCGCACCCTGTTGTCGTATGACGTCTGGTCCAACGACTACGCCTCGGTCCTCACCGGCAAGCCGCGCCCCGGATGCCGTGCCTGCCAGGAGCATGAGTTTGTTCACCTCGCCGGCGAGGGCCGTCCGCATATCTCGCTCTGCGGCCGCAACTCGGTGCAGATTCACGAACGCCAGCGGCCCATCGACTTTGCCGAGATCACGCGCCGCCTTTCGCCGCACGGCCCGGTCAAGCACAACGAGTTCATCCTGAAGTTCTGGCGCGATCCCTACGAGCTGACGCTCTTCCCCGATGGCCGGGCGATCATCAAAGGCACAACGGATACCGCGATTGCGCGAAGTTTGTACGCCAGATATGTTGGGTCGTGAGGTGGTTCCTTTTTGGGACTGATTTGGAACCGTTTGAGTCGGACTTGACACCTTCGTGGTGCTTCAATATTTCCAGTAGCATACTTGGGTAGTTATAGAACTTACAGAATGCTGTTTGCGAGCGCCAGGAGGCCCAAGGGGCGACGATTGGGTAGCTGGACGACCCAAGGGGCCATCCCGAGCCTCCAAGTCACCCAGCGACCTGCCAGGACCACTAGCGTCGATTTCCCGATTTGGAACGCGATCAACGTGTTAGCGCGATTTTGAGACTGCTGAAAAGTGGGAACAGCAGATCCCTCGCCGACGGGGCTCCCATGAGGAACTACATTCGTTAGGCCATTTCGAATCGGTTGCACACCTATCCTACGAGCGTCGCCTTGTGTCAGGGCACGGCTTCAGCCGTGCCGAAAAGCGGCAATAAGAAAACCGGGCTTTAGCCCCTGCATGGAAATTCCTTCAGGGGCTAAAGCCCAAGTTCTTTTTCGCGACGGGCCGGCACGGCTGAAGCCATGCCCTGACACAACCCAGAAACATCTGCGCCCGAACTCTATTGTTCATAGCCCGTGGCTAGTTGCTCGTAGCTAATCACTGCCCTTATACGCCGTCCCCACGCTCACGCCGCGAAACCGCGCCGGCGCGGCTCCGTGTCCCGTGCCCATCACCTGTTGCGGCTGGCCTTTGCCGCAGTTGGGCGTGCCCCACAGCGTCCACTGATCGCGCGAGCAGATAGCGTCCATCGAGTTCCAGAACTCGGTCGTGATGCCCGAGTACGACGGATTCTTCAGCATCCGTCCGCGCTTGCCGCCGACGATCTCCCATCCGATCTCGCAGCCGAACTGGAAGTTGTAGCGCTTGTCGTCGATGGACCACGAGCGGTTGGTCTCCATCAGGACGCCGCGCTCGGTGGAAGCGATGAGTTGCTCCAGCGTCAGCGGCGACTCGCCGGGCAGAATGCTAACGTTGGTCATGCGCACGATGGGCAACCGGCTCCAGCCTTCGGCGCGCAGACAGCCGCCGCTGCGAGTTGCTCCAATCGCCGACGCCGTATCGCGCGAGGTCAGATATCCGGTAAACAGCCCGTTGGTGATGATGGGCGTGCGCTGCGCAGCGACACCTTCGTCGTCGTAGGCGAAGGTTCCGAGACCGGGGCCGTGCGCTTCGGTGGCGTCGGCGACGACATTCACGATCTCGCTGCCATACTTCAGCGTTCGCAGCTTGTCGAGGGTAAGGAATGACGTGCCGGCAAAATTCGCTTCCATGCCCAGCACGCGATCCAGCTCGATAGGATGGCCGATGGACTCGTGAATTTGCAGCGCGAGCTGCGACGAGTCGAGAATGATGTCGAACGTGCCCTCGGGACATTGCTCCGCCGAATGCAGCGCCACCGCCTGCTCGCCGATTTCAGTAGCATGGTCCAGCAGCCGCATATCCTCAATCAGCTCGTAGCCCCGATTCTGATACTGTCCGCCAAAGGAGTTGGGATAAGAGCGCTTCTGAATCTCCGTTCCCTCGAAAGAATGCGCCGCATAGCCCGCGCCCGAAGTCGTGATGGTCTGATGAATTTCCGCGCCTTCGGTGGAGTAAAACCACTGCTCATAGCGGCGGAAGTTCATGTTCGTCTCCGCCAGGGTCACGCCTTTTACTTTGAGCAGAGCTTCGTCGATGGCAAACAGCAGCTCCAGATTTTTCTCGATCGAAATTGTGAAGGGATCGATTTTGCAGGGCGAACTCCATTCCGCCTCTGCCGCCAGCTCGGGAACCATACGCAACTCGTGCGCCTTCACCCGGGCTGAAGCTTTGCCGATCTCAACCGCCCGCGCGGCACAGCGATCGACGCCATCGCGCGTTAGATCGTCGGTGGCAGCAAAGCCGAAGCCGCCGTCGGCGATCACGCGAATGCCGATGCCCAGCGATTCGGCATCCGATGCGCCGCTGATCTTGCCATTCTTGGTGGCCAGCGAGCGGTCGCGCTCGTCGACAATGCGCGCTTCGGCCAAGCGATGCGCCGCGCAGCTTCGCCGTCTCCAGCGCCCATGAGGCGATTTCTTTCATCTACGGTCCTCGCGGTAAAGATGATATCGTGTTCGGCACCAGCGCGCCCGAGTGGTGCGGCTGAGGATTTGGGTGTCATCCCGAGCGGAGCGAAGCGGAGTCGAGGGACCCCTATGCTGCGATCACAATAGGGGTCCTTCGACTCCGGCGAGCAACGGAAGCGCACCTCCGCTCAGGATGACACAGTTCACGTTTAGATATGGGCTGTCAGCGACTCGCGTAATGGCCTCCACCATCAAGACCGTGATCCTGAAAGAAGGCATGCCCAGCGTGGAGCAGGCCCGCGCCCGGCTGCACGGCGAAATCCAGAACGCGCAGCACAGTGGGGTGAAAGTACTGAAGCTGGTGCACGGCTACGGTTCCACCGGAGTCGGCGGCGATCTCCGCATCGCGCTGCAATCCACCTTGCGGCAGATGGCGACAAAGGGCGAGATCCGCGACTGCATCTACGGCGAGAACTGGCGCAAATCCGACGAGCGCACCTGGGAGTTGCTGAAACGCATGCCGCAGCTGAAGGCCGACAGCGATCTGGGCAAAGGCAACAAGGGGATTACTGATCGTGGCTGCTGTGGATGCCCGTTCCCGAAAAACCAAGCACGTCCGCTGCTTTGTGTGTCGGTCACTGCCCTGCCCTATAATCCTCATCTAAACTTTTCTTTCGCCCGAATGTCCATCATCCCCCAACGTCCGAGGCCTGCCTAGCCGATGAGCACCACCGCCGCACCAGCCGTCGCTGTCGCGATCAAGCCTGTCCCGCCGCCGCATGGCGCAGTGGCTGCCTGCTTTCTGACGGGCGTGTGCACCTACCTGAACATGTACTGCACGCAGCCGCTGCTGCCGCATTTGCAGCGCATTTACCACGTCTCGGAAATCGATGTCAGCATGACGGTCAGCGCCACCATCCTGGCCGTGGCGCTGGTTGCGCCCTTCGTCGGCCTGATGGCGGAATCCATCGGCCGCAAGCGGGTCATCGTGCCCTGCCTGTACGCGCTTACCGTGCCCACGCTGCTGGCGGCAACGTCGCACACCTTGGGCCAGCTCATCTTCTGGCGCTTCATGCAAGGCGTGTTCGTCCCGGGCGTGGTTGTGGTCATCATGGCCTACATCTGCGAGGAGTTTGCCGGCGCCCATGTTGGCCGGGCCATGTCAGCTTACGTTTCAGGCAGCGTGCTGGGCGGATTCGGCGGACGCTACATCTCCGGGCTGGTAGCGCAGCATTTTCGCTGGGAGCACGCGTTCCTGGTCATCGGCGTCATCAATCTGATAGGCGCTGCGGTCGTGCAGCACACCTTGCCCAAGCCAAGACATTTTGTGCGCGCGACCAATGTGCGCAACTCCGCGATAGAAATGCTGCATCACCTGCACAATCCGCAACTGCTTGCCGTTTACGGGATGGCGTTCGCGGTCCTGTTTTCGCTGGTTGGCGCCTTCACCTACACCAACTTTCACCTGGCGCGGGCGCCCTATCACCTCAACTCCGGACAACTGGGCAGCGTCTTCTTCGTGTATCTGCTGGGAGTCGCCATCACTCCGCTGTCGGGCCGGTTTCTCGATCATTACGGAATGCGGCGAACCGCGGTGATCGCCACCGGCTTCACGACGACGGGATTGCTGCTGACGCTGTGCCATCCTTTGCCGCTGATCATCGTGGGCCTGGCATTGTTCTCTTCCGGCATCTTCATCTTTCAGGCGGTGGGAACGGTGCAGACCGGAGCCGTTGCCGGCCGTTCGCGATCGTCCGCAGCGGGACTTTACGTGACGTTCTACTACGTCGGCGGAAGTTTAGGGGCGATCGTCACAGGCTGGGCCTGGGCAGCCGACGCATGGCGCGGCTGCGTCTGGCTGCTGATGAGCGTGGCGTGGCTAGGCCTGGTGCTGGGATTCGCAAGCAGCAGGAAGACAGTAGTCCGCTCTCAGCCGTCAGCCGTCAGCTAAGAACTACTTCGGCGCGCAGGGCATTTCTAAATCACGGTCTGCGGGGACATTTTTTGGCGACACTCGAACTTCTAGCTTTGCAGAATCCGGGACACCTAGTTGCCGACGTCGGCGTTCCGATGATTTTCCTGACTTTCCCGCTGATGCTCGCCGCCCTGATACCCGTGATTCTTCTCGAAGTATGGATAGCCAAACCGTTGCTTGGTACCAGTTACGGTAAGACGACATGGGTAATTGCGGTGGCTAATGTCGCGTCAACAATCGTCGGAATTCCGGCGGCGTGGGTGGCGATGTTTGGATTGGAACTCCTGGCCGGAACAACTATCAGCAGACTGGTGCCCCAGAAATTCTCCGAAGGGCCAGTGATTAACGCGGTATATCTGATTCTGAGCTCGGCGTGGCTTGCACCCGGATCCGGACTATATTGGGCAGTGCCGGTTGCAGCCATGGTTCTACTCATCCCGTCATTCTTCGCTTCGTGGTACATCGAAATTTTCATCATTGACAAGATGGTGGAAGGTGATTGGGCCACCATCCGCTCTACTGGCTTCAAGGCCAATGCCGTTTCCTATGCCTTTCTTGTGCTGGCTGGATGTGGCTGGCTTGTCTTCTCGATATTCAAATACCGCGGACATTAACGGCTTTGTAACAGGGCACGACTTCAGTCGTGCCGCATGACGCTCCACAAATAAATCGGGCTTGAGCCCCTGCATGTGCAGGGGCTCAAGCCCTGGAATTTTTATTACGCCGGGTTCGGCACGACTGAAAGAGCCTGCCCTGAGCGCAGCCGAAGGGTGCCCTGTTACAAACCTTGAGGACTCGAAACGGGGCCGACTATTTCAGCCAAAGCCATCGGCCAATCGTGCCGGCGGCGAGGCAGAAGATTCCCACCGCAAGAAAAGCGTACCCGATTCGATGCACATCTACGGGCGAACCCAGCGCTGGAGCGGGCAAGAATACCAGCAACAGAACGCCGATGCCCGCAGCTATGGCGCCGCCAATTTGCGCCCGTCTGCCGGGTTGCCGATCGAAATTCTCCGGGTCCATCCACAGCAGCCTAGAAGACGCAGCCTGAGATTGCAAAGCGTTTTGTGGGCGATCACCCGAAATCGCGAACCGCAGATCGTTCGCCTGCGCTCAGGATGACAAGGAGAGGGTGCTGTTGCTATAGGGGTCCTTCGACTCCGGCGGCCAACAGCGGGCCGCCTCCGCTCAGGATGACAAATGGAAAATTGATGGTCGCAGCCAATAGAAAGAGGGCGGCATCGCTGCCGCCCTCTGGTAGCGGGGCTAAAGCCCCGAGGGATGATATGCACGCTTTTCGGCACGGCTGAAGCCGTGCCCTTTCACC
>CAWKIR010000026.1:0-115263 GCA_963849815.1 uncultured Acidobacteriaceae bacterium
GCGAAGCGCGACGCGACCTCCGCATGTCTGAATACCGGCAGCTTGGCGGCAGCAGACGGAATTGCAACTCCCGCGCCAGCGCCAGGTCCTGCTCCAGCCGCTTTTCCTGGCGGGCGATGCGCTCGTACAGAGTCGCGTTCTCGATGGCGATGGCAATCTGCGCGGCCATCGTGGTCATAATGCGCACGTGGTCTTCGTTGAAATAGTTGCGCCGCGTGTGCTCGATATCGAGCACGCCAATGACCTTGTCCTTGTAGATAAGCGGGATGCCAACTCCGAGCGCGTCTCGGGATTGGCCTCGATATATCGCGGGTCTTTGCTGACGTCCGGCACCAGCACTGCCTCGCCATGCTGCGCGGCATAGCCAACCAGGCCCACACCCAGCGGGATTTCGTGTCTTGAGCTGCACATTTTCCTTGAAGCGCAACGAGAAGCGGTGCTGGAGCACGCTCCCGCTGGCATCGAGCAGCAGGATGGAAAACATCTGGTAGTCGATGATGCGGGTCAGCAGATCGGCAATCCGCTTCAGCAACTGATCGACATTCAGGATCGAGGTCAGTTCGCGGCTGATCTCGGTCAGTAGCGTGAGTTGCCGCGCCTGCCGCGACACCCGCGTATAGAGGCGGGCATTCTCAATGCCGATGGAGATGCGCGAGGCAAACAGCGTCAGCAGGCGCTTGTGCTCTTCCGTGAAGGCGCCGGGCTGAGCGGCCTCGACATCGATGACGCCGATGACTTTGTTCTTGGCGATGAGCGGCACCGCCAACTCCGAGCGCACGCCGGGGGCGGAGTTGATGAAGTTTTCCTCGGCCGCAACGTCATTCACCAGGACCGCTGTACGCTGCTGCACCGCCTGTCCCGTGACGCCTTGGCCAACTTTGATGCGGATGCGTTCGGCCACCTCGGGAGGATGGCCAACCTGAAAACGGATCCGAAGCTCCTGGGCTTTCTCGTTCAGCAGCAGGATGGCGAATATCTCGTAGTCGATGACGCGCTTCAGCATCTCCGCCACCCGCTGTAGAAGCGTGTTCAGGTCCAGCGTGGTGTTGACCGCGTCGGCGACCTCAAGCAAATAGGAATCCAGGGTCGCGGGAACCAACGGTTGTGGGGTGACGGATGACATTACACTCGAACTCGCGTTCTTCATGATAGCAGCGGTCGCGGGGCTAGCTGTGCTCGGGCTTCAGCGCCGCTTGCCGGATGGCCGCACGCGCACGAATGCCACAACGCCAACAGGATGACTTCCGTACAAAGCTGTCAGCGTGGCGGGAGTGGAATACAGCGTGACCTGTGCGCCCAGAGCGGTTGCTAGATGGGGGACCAGCGCGAAATCGTGATCGTAACCGGCGGTATAGGCTTGCACCCGGCCAATGATGCTCTCCTGAAAGTCCGGAGGCTCAAATTCGTTCTTCAGCAGCAATTCGTTGGTGCGGTCGACATTTTCAATCCGTCCCCAGATGTAGTTGCTTTGCGCGAATTGCAGCGTTGACTCCGCCAGATAGCCGTTCCATACAAGTCCGGTTTGGAGCACGCGATTGCGCCCCCAAATCAGCGTACTTGCCCAATTGCCGTGTGCCAGCGGGCGGTTGTACATAACGGACGTCGTCATTCGTTGGACGTCGTCTTTGGGTTGCAGGGCCTCCAGGCTGGTTAAGTGGGCGAAGGAATACTGTCCGCTCCAATTTTGCCCGGGCTGCACGGTCAACCGTGTTGACCAGGAATCAATCGCGCCGGCTTCGATGGTCCAGCGATTCTCATCTGGCTCTCGTCCATGGAATCCAGACGCCTCAAGGCGCAGGATCCTATGCGTCAAGCCCACCGTAATTACGTCGTCCGAGATGTGGGTCGAGTCCTCCAGGTGGTGGCCCAGCGCGGCTATTGGATCTTCTGACGCCGAAGCGCGATGAGGATAGGCCGTCGGCCCCATTGCGGGATCGCCCACGGGCGCGACGTAAAACGACAGCAGGCTCTGCTCACCCAGATTCAGGTCGTAAAGCGCGGCCAGCTCCATCACGAAGTTATGCGGGTGTTGGCCATCGACAACGGGTTTGCCAAAGGCGGTTTCTCCTTGCTGGAACAGTTCTGGATAGTAGCGGCCAGTGATGGTGGCGGGCTCGAAGCTCAACATGGTTCGCGCCGTGAATGTCCCTGGTCCCAGGCGCCGTTGCGCCATCGGCATTAACCAGTTGGTCGAGAAAACTTTGTCGGAGCCGCGTGGGCCCGTCTGCTGCTGCGCGTTCAGGAAGGCGACTCCGTGAAACATCATCATCCAACTGCCCTTCATGGTCATGAGCATCGCCACCGGAGTGGAATTCGGCTCGGCGCTGGTGCCGGACGTTGCGTGCTGCTCGATTTCCTCCAGCAAGGCTTTAGGTTCCTCGCCCATATTCATCGCCGCAACCGGCATCTTTGCCATTGGCGTATCTGGCATGTCCGGGCTGCTTTGCCTGCTCTTGTCAGGCTGCCGGCTGGACGCGCTGTTTTGTGGCTGCGGGTCTGCGCTTGTGGAGGTCTCCCGCCCAACCGCGATCGGTTGTTGCTGCGCGTGCGTATCCACGCAGGCCGCGTATATCAAGTAGAAGGCAAAGCCTCCGATGTACCAACACTTCGGCAAGCGCACTACACTCTCCGAACTGGGGGTGGAATAGAGAAATGTTGATCGCGTCCGCCGATGCGTCCGCAATCAAGAGTGAAACGAAGGGAAGCGAATCAGATGCGAAGCACGGTGGAGAGCGGAGGAGAAGAGTCTTCGACGCCGACTGGAGGAGTAAAACGATCGGCGGACTCGACGACCTCATGCCCCGCAGTCGGTCCCTGCATGGCGCTCAGAACCACGCGAGGCGTGGCCGCTGTCTTCACCGCCGCCGGCTGCGGATGTTGGGTATAGCAGCAGCTGCGGGCGGGACAATGCGCGGGCGTATGGTGAGTGTGACAACCACGCGGCATGCTGCCGGGTACCGCGGCGATTCCGGCTGGCCGCGCAAGACACATGACAGGCAGCATTGCGCCAACCATCGCAAACAAGATGAGGACCGTTAATGTCCGCGTAGCGCGCATGCGATAAGGTGTGCTGGACGCCACCGGTGGTGGCCCAGCAACATTCTAGCCCAGGCAAGACCTTGTTGGCAGCCCACCGCGCTCCCTATAGGACTTCTGTCTGTCCCTGCCATTAGTTGTCAGTTGCGGCAGCGCGGGTCAACCACTAGAATTCTCCCCGGTCGCTAACTTTTCCTGCAATCTAGTTCGGCGCACTTTAATTTCGTACGAGGCAAAATGAACCTGCAAGGAAACCGGCTGACCTGGCTTGGTCATGCAACCTTCCGCATCGAACCGAAGGACGGGCCCGTAATTTACGTGGATCCCTGGCTGAGCAATCCTCTCTGTCCAGAGAATGAAAAGGACGTGAAGAAGTGCGACGTATTGCTTTGCACGCACGGCCACGGCGACCACATCGGCGATGCCGTCAAGATCGCGAAGCAGCATAATCCCGTGGTGGTTGGCATCTTCGAACTCTGTGCCTGGATGGCGAAAAAAGGCGCAAAACTGATGTCGCCCATGAATAAGGGTGGTACGCAGACCGTCGCCGGCATTGCGATTACCATGGTGCATGCGGTCCACTCCTGCGGCATTGAGGACGACGATGGCAGCATGGTGTACGGTGGCGAGGCTTGCGGTTATGTGCTGGAGCTGCCGGGTGGTGTGAAGCTCTATCACGCCGGCGACACTGCGGTGTTCAGCGACATGCAGATCATTCACGAGATCTACCGCCCGCAGATTGCACTGCTGCCGATTGGCGACCACTTCACCATGGGCCCGCGCGAGGCAGCCTACGCCTGCAAACTGCTTCAACCGCAAACGGTCATACCCATGCACTTTGGAACGTTTCCAATGTTGACTGGCAGACCAGACGATTTGAGGAAGCTGCTGGGTCCGGGTGGGCCGGAGATACTGGAAATGAAACCCGGACAAACGTTGTGAATCTCGCACTTAGCACTTGCATTGGCATTCGCACTTTGCACTCGCCGAAGGCGGTCCCTTGGCAAATACTTAATCAGATACTTCCTAAGTGCTGATTGCTAATTGCCATGCATAACATTACTGACGAACACGTAGAAAACTACTTGTATGCGATGCTTCCTCCCCGCGAGCCAGTGCTGGAAGAAATGGAGCGCCAGGCGAAGGAGCGCGACATTCCCATCGTGGGGCCTGCGGTAGGCCGTCTCTTCTACCAATACGCGACGCTGATCAAGGCGAAGACTGTCTTCGAGATGGGCTCTGCCATCGGCTATTCCACCATCTGGTGGGCAAGAGCGGTTGGCGAAGGAGGCAAGGTCCACTACACCGACGGCAGCCGCAAGAACGCCGACGAAGCCCGACGATACTTCCACAGGCAGGCGTCGCCGACCGTATCGAAATTCACATTGGCGATGCCCTTGAGCTGCTCTCGGAGCGCAAGGAGCAGTTCGACATTCTATTCTGTGACGTCGACAAGCATGATTATCCGCGCGTCTTTAATATGGCGTCGGCGCGCGTGCGCAAAGGCGGGCTGTACATCACCGACAATACTCTGTGGAGCGGTCAAGTCGCTTACGCGGCGGGCAACCCCGAGCTGCCGAAGCCGCAGCCGGACAAAAGTACCGAAGGCGTCGTCGAGCTGAACCGGTTGCTCTACTCCTCGCCCGATTGGTTCACCACCATCATTCCTTTGCGCGACGGCGTTGCCGTCGCCACGAGGCTCTAACGCCGATGTTCGACCACTTCAAAACCGACATCCTTGCCATCGGCGCACATCGCGACGATGTGGAACAGACTTGCGGCGGCACGCTGCTCAAGATGGCCGAGAGCGGCCATCGCACCGCCATCCTCGACTTGACCCAAGGCGAGATGGGCACGCGCGGCACCGTCGAGGACCGCGCCCTGGAAGCGGACGAAGCGGCGCGCATCCTCAAAGTTGGCTGGCGACATGCGCTCGACATTCCCGATGGCCGGGTGGAGAACACCTACAAGAACCGTCTGAATGTCGCCAGTGTCATCCGCCAACTCCGTCCGCGCGTGCTCATCCTGCCGTACTGGCAGGCGCGTCATCCTGACCATGCCACCGCGTCGGTGCTGGGCTACGAAGCGGCGTTTCTGGCAGGACTGTCCAAGCTGGTTCTGGACGAGCCGCCGCATCGCCCCTTCAAGATCATCTATGCCAGCCTCTATGCCGACGTTCGGCCAACATTCGTGGTGGACATCTCGGCCCAGTTCGAAACACGCTTTGCCGCACTGATGGCTTATAGCTCGCAGTATGAAGACCAGAAGCGGGTAGCGGGCTTTTTCCGCGGCAAGCGGAAATCCGCGAGCGCGTCGCCGCCATGGCTGGCTACTACGGCGTGCTCGCCGGAGTGCAGTACGCCGAGCCGTTTGTGCAGAAGGAAGTCGGGCTAGTGGAAGACTTGATGATGGTGCCGGTGCAGTCGATATAAATGTAATATCATGATATCGAAAAGGTATGGTCGATGGCGCAGCTAGTTGTTCGCAACCTTGAAGACAGCGTTAAGAAGCGGCTACAGCGCCGTGCGGCCAAACATGGTCGCAGCATGGAGGAAGAGGTCAGGGACATCCTGCGCAATGCAGCTAAGGACGAATCCGAGTCCTCCGAGGGTTTGGGCACGGCGATCGCTGCGTTGTTTAAAGGGGTTGGCCTCACTGAGGACATTCCGGAGCTGCGCGGATTCACAATTGAGCCCGTAAAGTTCGACGAATGATCGTACTGGACACCAATGTACTTTCAGCGCTGATGCGTGATGTGCCTGAAAAGGAGGTCGAGGATTGGCTAGACCGGCAACCCCGGACATCGATTTGGACGACTTCGATTACCGTATTTGAGCTTTACTTTGGGCTACAGATCATGGCTGCAGGCAAGCGTCGCTCGGCACTGGGGGAAAAGTTCGAACTTCTGATTGGTAAGTTTGACGGCAGGATTGCTGCGCTGGACAGCGAGGCGGCACAGCGGGCTGCCGAACTGATGGCGGCGCGTCGCAAGGAAGGCCGGTCAGTTGAGCTGCGCGACACCATGATTGCAGGCATTGTTTTGAGTCATCACGCCAGTCTCGCCACGCGCAACGTAACGCATTTCGAAGATGCTGGCGTACCGCTGATTAATCCCTGGGAGGCTTAGGTTGAAGTGCACCGGCCTCACTTCTTCCTCTCCACCAAGAAATGCGCAATCTCCCGCAGAGTGGTCGCGCGCTCGCCGAAGCTATCCAGTGCCGCGGAAGCTTTGGCCACTAGCTCATCCGCCTTCTTCAGCGAGGCGTCAATCCCAAACAGCGCAGGATACGTCGCCTTCCCTTCGGCCTTGTCTTTGCCGGCAGTCTTGCCTAGTTGCTCGGATGTCTGGGTCACATCGAGCACATCATCGACAATCTGGAACGCCAGCCCGATATTCTGTCCGAACTCGCGCAGGCTTTGAATCTGCTCCGCGCTGGCTCCCGCGTAGATGCCGCCAGTGACGACGCTGGCGGTCAGCAGAGCGCCGGTCTTGGAGCGGTGAATGTACTCCAGCGTCTTCGCGTCGGGACGCGTGTGCTGGGCCTCCAGGTCCATCACCTGGCCGCCAATCATGCCGTCGATGGTTCCGGTTGCATGCGCGACCTCGGCGATGATGGCAACGCGCGCCTTCGCCTTGCATTGCAGCTTAGCCAGTACTTCATAGGCATACGTCTGCAAAGCGTCTCCGGCCAGGATGGCGGTCGCCTCGCCAAACGCCTTGTGACAGGTGGGAAGCCCGCGCCGCAGGTCGTCGTTGTCGAGTGCGGGCAGGTCATCGTGGATCAGCGAGTAGGTGTGCAGCATCTCCTGCGCCGCCCCCAGTTCTTCCACGCCGGGGGGAATGCAACCCTCAATCATCTGCGCGGACTCCATGCACAGGATGGGACGCAGGCGCTTGCCGCCGGCAAACACGCTGTGCCGCATGGCCTGATGGATCGATGAGGGATACTGCTCTGCCGCCGGCAGCAGGCGCTCCAGCGTCCGGTCGGTGAGGATTCGGCCTTCTTCCAGGATTTCTTTGAGCATCAGAATGGAAGTATAACAATGGCCCCGAGTTGAACGTCGCGGTTCGAACGGAGTATTGCAGCGCGACGCTGCCCTGTGCGCCATGTCCGCCTGCCATGTGACGTATGCCACAGACTACATGTACATACCCCAGCAGAATCAAATACGGAGGGTACCCGTGTACGAGATCGTGGAAACGCGCCCCCTGGCGCGAGGTATCAAGCTATTTGTCATCAAGGCTCCCCGCATCGCCAAAAAGCAGAAGCCGGGGCAGTTTGTGATTGTGCGGCTGGACGATTGCGGTGAGCGCATTCCGCTGACCATTGCCGACGCCAATCCCGAGGCCGGCACCGTCACCATCGTCGTGCAAGCCATCGGTAAAACCACCATGCTGCTCAACATGCTGGAGGCGGGTGACTCGATCCTCGACGTCGTCGGTCCGCTCGGCAAGCCCTCGGAGATCGAGAACTTCGGCACTGCCGTGGTTGTCAGCGGCAGCGTTGGGACTGCAATGGCCTATCCGACGGCGCGCGAGCTGAAGCGTGCCGGGAACAGGGTTATCTCCATCGTAGGCGCGCGCAGCAAAGAGTTGATGGTGCTGGAAGACGAAGTCCGCGCGGTCAGCGACGAAACTTACGTCGTCACTGACGATGGCAGCTATGGCGATAAAGGGCTGGTTACCGACAAATTGAAGGAAATTATGGCCGACAAGAAGCTGGATTATGTGCTCGCCTGCGGCCCCGTGCCGATGATGCGCGCCGTTGCCAAAATGACCGGCCCGGAGCAGATCAAGACCATGGTCAGCCTGAACTCCATCATGGTGGATGGCACCGGAATGTGCGGCGGCTGCCGCGTTCTGGTCAACGACAGCAGCCAGTTCGCCTGCGTTGACGGCCCGGAATTCGACGCCACCCAGGTCAACTTCGAGGTTCTGATGCAGCGCAACAACATGTATCGCGAGCAGGAAAAGCTCAGCGTCGACAGGTTGCAGGCCGATCCCGAGGGAGAAGTGGAGAGACTTCGCCAAAAGAATCACAAGCATGAATGCGCCGCCGAACCACCCCGCCAAGCGCAAAACAGGCGCTCGTCGGGGACCCCGGAAGCAGTGGGGGTGACCAATGAGTGATGCTACCCAGACCAAAGTCAGCCACAATCCGCTGCCCGCCAAAGAGCGCACTAAGTTGCCGCGCCAGCGCGTCCCGGAGCAGGAAGCGCAAGTTCGCGCTCATAACTTTCAGGAAGTGAATCTGGGATTTCCGCCGGAGCAGGCGCGCCAGGAGTCGCTACGCTGCATCGAGTGTCCCAAGCCAGGATGCGTCCTTAAGTGTCCCGTGTCGGTGGACGTGCGTGCGGTCATCGATCTCATCCTGGCGGAGGATTATCTTGGCGCTGCTGCCAAAGTGCGCGAAGACAATGCTCTGCCTGCTATCACCGGCCGCGTTTGTCCGGTGGAAGATCAATGCGAGTCCGGCTGTGTGCTGGGCAAGAAGGGCGAGCCCGTAGGCATCGCCTATCTGGAGCGCTTCGTTGCCGATTGGGAGCGCGAGTCTGGGCAATTCGGCCTGCCAAAATCTGCGCCTTCCAGTGGGAAGAAAGTTGGCATCATCGGCAGTGGCCCGGCCGGACTGGCCTGCGCCGGCGACCTTATTCAGATGGGACATCAAGTCCATGTCTTCGAGGCGCTGCACGAGCTTGGCGGAGTGCTGGTGTACGGCATCCCGGAATTTCGCCTTCCCAAGGAGATTGTGCGCCACGAAATCGATGTGCTGCGCCGCCGCGGCGTGGAGTTCGAGACCAACGTCGTCGTAGGCAAGACAGTTACCGTCGACGAGCTGATGAATGAAGAAGGCTTCGACGCCCTGTTCATCGCTACCGGCGCCGGACTGCCGCGCTTCCTGAACGTTCCCGGCGAACACTTCAATGGCATCTATTCGTCCAATGAGTTTCTGACGCGCGTGAACCTGATGCGCGCCTACCGTTTCCCGGAATACGATGAGCCGCTTTATCCCTGCAAAGACCGCGACGTGATCGTGGTGGGCGGCGGAAACACCGCGATGGATGCGGTGCGCAGTTCGCTGCGTCTGGGTGCGCGCAGCGCCAGCATCTACTATCGCCGAACTGAAATCGAGATGCCCGCCCGTGTGGAAGAAGTTCACCACGCGAAAGATGAAGGCGTGCACTTCGAAATGCTGGTGAACCCGGTCGAGTTCCTCGGTGACGAGAAGGGAAATTTCACGGCGGTGCGCTGTATTCGCATGGAGCTTGGCGAACCCGACGACTCCGGCCGCCGCGGCCCCGTTCCGATCAAGGGCTCGGAGTTTGTTACGCCTTGCTCGGTTGCGATTATCGCGGCGGGCACGTCGGCCAATCCGCTGATCCAGTCCACGACTCCTGGCTTGGCTACCACCAAGCGAGGCTATATTTCGGCCAACGACGACACGCTAGCAACGTCGAAGACAGGCGTCTTCGCCGGCGGCGATATTGTGACGGGCGGAGCGACGGTGATCCTGGCGATGGGAGCTGGACGCAAAGCGGCGAAGTCGATTGACGGATTCTTGAAGGGATTGGTGCAGATCGCGAACTAGGCACTACGCATGAGCGTCGGTTCACGCTGTGTGCTGATTCGATGGAAGCCGTGCTCAATTACCGGCCTCTTTAATCAGCAATGCCGCAGGGCAGGTGGAAGGGAACAGGTCAAGAAAAGTGCATCAATGGTCTGCTAGCAAGAAAGCCGCCCTCATCCTGTTTGCACTGATCCAACTGGGAGATTTCGCGACCACGGCCCTGGCGATGACCGTCCACGGAGTGGTGGAACTGAACCCTCTGCTGAAGAATTCCGGCGGGTCGGCAGACCTGGGTCGCGTGATCCTGGCAAAGGCGTTCGTAATCGTCTTATCAGTGATTCTATTGAAGCGAGCGAAAACGCTCAGAAGGATGTGGATTACCTGCGGACTGTGTTCCGCTATGGTGATATCCAACAGTGTACTGTTCCTCACGCACCTATAAGCAAGGCGGTCAAGCAGGCTCTCACCGCAGCGCCATCACCAGTAGCTTGCGCTCGGTCATATCTTCGATCGCATACCGTAGTCCTTCGCGGCCGAGCCCGGAATCCTTTACTCCTCCATAGGGCATCTGGTCGACACGAAATGTCGGAACATCGCCGACGATCACGCTGCCCACCTCGAGTTCTTCGAACGCGGTTTGAATGAGCCGCGCGTCGTGCGTCATGATTCCGGCTTGCAGCCCGTAGACGGAGTTGTTGATGGTGCTCAAAGCCTCATCGAAGGTTTCGTAGCGCTCGACCGTCACTACCGGGCCGAAAACCTCGGCGCAGTTCACGCGCATGTTCGGCGTTGTATCGGTTAGCACCGTGGGTTCCACCATCGCACCCTTGCGCTTGCCGCCACACAGCAGCTTGGCGCCGGCCTTCACCGCTTCGTCAATCCATTCGACCACGCGCACTGCGTCCTGCTCGCGGATGAGCGGCGGCACATCCGTCGTTTCCAGCATGGGA
The DNA here is from genome assembly GCA_963849815.1 of uncultured Acidobacteriaceae bacterium. Classification (GTDB taxonomy): domain Bacteria; phylum Acidobacteriota; class Terriglobia; order Terriglobales; family Acidobacteriaceae; genus Bog-257. The sequence goes on from CAWKIR010000026.1 coordinate 10,556, forward strand.
TCGCCGGACTTCAGCTTACGAACGCCCTGCACCAGCTGCTCGGTAAACTTCTGGAACAGCGATTCGTGCACCAGGATTCGCTGCACCGAAATGCAGGTTTGTCCGCCATAGGAAAAACCGCCGGCGACGCAGCGCTGGACGGCATACTGGAGATCGGCGTCGCTATGCACAATCACGCCGGCGTTGCCGCCGAGCTCCAGGGTGACGCGCTTCTTGCCGGCGCGGGTCTTGAGTTGCCAGCCCACGGCGGCGCTGCCGGTAAAGGTCAGCAGCTTTATGCGGTCGTCGGCGACCAGTATCGCGGCATCATCATTGGACAGCGGCATAACAGCCAGCGCGCCCTCCGGCCAGCCCGCTTCCTGTACAACTTCAGCCAGGAGGAACGAGGAGATGGGCGTTTGCGGCGCGGGCTTCAGGATGATGGGGCAACCGGCGGCGATCGCCGGGGCGACTTTGTGCGCCACCAGGTTGAGAGGAAAGTTGAACGGCGTGATGCCGAAGATCGGTCCGAGGGGAAAGCGCCGCACCAGTCCCCAGCGCCCGGCGGCGGATTCCAGCGTGTCGAGCGGGATGTACTCGCCGTAGATCCGTGTACTCTCCTCGGCCGCGACCTGGAAGGTATAGATGGCGCGCTCGACCTCGACGCGAGCGATCCGGATCGGCTTGCCGGCCTCCTGGCAGATGGTGCGGGCAAACTCCTCGCGGCGTGCGGTGATGCCCTCGACAATCTTGTGCAGCACGTCGGCGCGCTGCTGCGAGGTCATTTTGCGGGTGACGGCGAAGGCCTGCACCGCCGACTCGATCGCGACTTCAACATCGTCGCTGCCCGCTTCGCTGATGACCGCAAGGACGCTGTGGTCATAGGGCGAGGTAACGACGGCCTCGCGGCCATGCGTATTCCAATTGCCATTCAGGAAAAATCCAAAGCTGCGGATGGTGGAAGTAGTCTGGCTCATTTGTTCTCCCGATGAGGCTGGAGGTTGGATGCTGCTACCAGCCATTTGATGCGGCACAAGCGATACGTAATCAGGCTAGATCAGCAACCCACGTGGCAAAGATTACGCAATCGGGCAAAAGAATTCAATGCGGTGGGTCGACGCCGGCGACTGCCAGTCGGAATCTAATTATTGAGAGGAATCATGGCCGACTCCGAGACTGAGTATATTGTCGAACTTCAACCTAAGATTGCGCAGCGATTGAACGATTTGGGCTTCGGTGAGAATGCCCACGCCCTCGTCTTGACGCATAGTCTTGCCGAGATAGCCTCGCGAAGCCGGACTCTGGAGCAGCAGGCGCTACCGTTGTTCCTGTCGCTCGACAGCGAGCACCGCCGCTCGCTGGCGGAAGTGACCGTTGCGTTGAAGAACCATCTGGACGCGATGCAGGATGCGATTGCCGACGTGCGGCCGTCGCTGACCGCGTTAATTGACTTTCTGGCGGGTGAGGAAGAGTAGACATTTTTAGAACCAGCCTGAGCTCAGTCTCCCCGTGACCGCGAGGTCACACGCACAACTCTTCCTCGACCGGCCGCTTCGGGATGGCCGACTCTTCCCCGGGTGCCCGCCGGCCGTGGTACGCGCTCCAGTAAAGCTCGGTCAATTCGGTGATCAGCGGCATGCGCGGGTTGGTGCGCCAGGAAGGATCTTCAAAGGCGTTCTTCGTCAGCTCAGGCAGGGCACGCTCGAACTCTTCCTTGGTGATGCCGAGGTCGGCGATGGAGCGGGGAACGTCCAGGCGATCAAGCAGTTGCTCTATCGCTCGCACCAGCTTAGCGACCTTCTCCTCGACCGTATTGCCGCCGAGGCCCAGCAGGTCGGCAATCATGGCGTACTTCTGGTGAGCGACATACGCCCGCGTGTTCGGCGACGGCATGAACTTCGTGGGCACGGACGCGTTATAGGCAATCACGTGCGGCAGCATCAGGGCATTGGCCCGGCCATGGGCAACGTGGAAGTGCGCGCCGAAGGCGTGGGCCAGGGCGTGATTGACGCCGACGGACGCGTTGGCGAACGCGATCCCCGCGATGCAGGCGGCATTGTGCATCATGGTGCGCGCCTCTTCGTCGCCGGGATCTTCAACCGCCGTGGGCAGGTACTTGAATGCCAGTTGGATCGCTTGCATGGCACTGGGGTCGGTGAAAGCGGAAGCGTAGATGGAAACCGCGGCCTCCAGCCCGTGAGTCAAACAATCGACTCCGGTATCCACGGTGAGGCCTTTCGGCATCGACATGACGAATTGCGGATCGACAATGGCGACATCGGGAGTGAGCGAATAGTCGGCGAGGGTAACTTTGATGCCGCGCTCTTTGTCGGTCATCACGGCGAAGGGCGTGACCTCGCTGCCGGTTCCGCTGGTGGTGGAAATGGCAATCAGCCGCGAGTGATTGATCTTCTCGGTGGGGAATTGCACCACACGTTTGCGGATATCGAGGAACGGCGTGGCGAGTTCTTCCAGGTCGGCCTCGGGTGACTCGTACTTCAGCTTCATGATCTTCGCCGCGTCGATGACCGAGCCGCCGCCCAGCGCGATGATCTGGTCCGCCTTGTAGGAGTTAAGCGCCTCCACTCCTTGCGCAATGATCTTGATGTCGGGCTCGGCATCGGGAATGATCGTCACCCGCACTTGTGTCTGCGGAGGAATTGAGCGCCGCACGATATCGACGAGCCCGATCTGCTCCAGCGCCGGATTGGTGACGATGATGGTGGAGCGCGACGGGAAGTTGCGCAGATTCTCGACCGAATTCCGGTTGAAGTAGATCTGGTTGGGAACTCGAAACCACATAGGGGCTGGCGTCCTTCGCGCCATGCGTTTGATGTTGAGGTAGTGATAGATGTTGATGTTGTCGGTGGTGCTGTTGCCGCCGCCGGTGCCGCAGCCGAAGGAAAAGGTGGGTACCAGATCGTTATAGACGCCGCCCAGCGCGCCAATGGATCCGGGGGAGTTCACGATGATCCGGCCGGCATTGATGACCTCGCCGAACTTGCGGATGATCTCTTCGTTCTTGGAGAAGACGACAGCGGTATGTCCAAGCCCTCCGAGCGTGGTTTACCTGCACGCAAACCCTCAGCGCTTCCTCCGCGGACTTGGCGCGATAGACCGCCAACACGGGGAACAGCTTCTCGACGGAAAGAGGATAGCTTGCGGCCGACGCCCTTGATGGGCGCGATCAGAAGCTTGGTGTTCGGTTTGACGGAGATTCCGGCGAAGCGCGCGATGTCTACCGCCTTCTGTCCGACGGCCATGGGCTGCATGAATCCGGTTGCGGGGTCGATCACGGTGCGTCCCAGCAGCTCGGTCTTCCTTCTCGTTGCAGATGTGCGTGCCCAGGTCGGCAAACTTCTTCAGCACGCGATCGTAGATTTCGTCGTCGATCACCACCGTCTGCTCGGAGGCGCAGATGGTTCCGTTGTCGAATGTCTTCGAGGTGATGATGTCCACCACCGCCATGTCGAGGTCGGCGGTCTTCTCCAGATACACCGGCGTATTGCCGGGACCGACGCCTAGCGCCGGCTTTCCGGAACTGTAGGCAGCCTTCACCGCACCGGGGCCGCCGGTGGCATCGATCAGGCCAACGTCTTTGTGATGCATCAGGTAAGCGTTGTCCTGGAGGGTGTGCGATTCCAGGCAGGTGAAGACGCCCTCGGGGGCGCCGTGCTTCACCGCGGCTTCGTACATGATCTTTACCGCTTCGGAGCAGCAACGCCAGGAGCTGGGATGCGGGCTGAAGATCACCGCGTTCCGCGTCTTGATCGCCATGATGCACTTGAAGAGAACGGTGGAAGTGGGATTGGTGATCGGGGTAAGCGAGAAGATGACGCCGATGGGCTCAGCCAGCTCGAGTCAGGCCGCGTTCCGGATACTCGCGAATGACGCCGACCGTGCGTTTGTCCTTGACGTAGTTGTAGACAAACTCGGTGGCCACCATGTTCTTGAGGGCCTTGTCTTCCAGGACGCCGATGCGAGTCTCTTCAACGGCCAGGCGCGCGAGGTATTGGGCTTGCTTCAGACCGGCAATGACCATCGGCTTGACAATGCGGTCGACGTCCTCCTGCGTGTATTGCGAAAAGACGGCAGCAGCAGTCCTGGCCTGGCTGACCAGCCCTTCCAGATAAGCGATACGTTCTTCGCTGAGCGGTTCGAGCATTCTCCGGCATGCTTCCTTCTTCCGCGTTGCTCGCCTCAATGGAAGCGAGCGATGCGTCACGAGCCACTCCAGGCCCAGTGCTTGAGGAGACAGACTGATGAGAGTATCGGCGGGCCATGAACCATGGGGCAGTGAGCGCCGTCACTCCAAAGTGTGAGAGTTGGCCAAGCCTTCCTGCGAAGGGCGCAGGACACGGCTTATTCAAAATTGGATGTCAGGATTCTGCAACCGTGATCACAATCGGGGAAACTTCGGAGCTTTGCTGAAAAGAAGTTGATTACTACCGATGGTAGTACGAGTGGCTGCAGAGTAGCCTTTGGCCTTCCACTAACGTATCTGGCGCCAGAAATACTTGCCAGGCTGGAGGATTGACCTCATGCAGTCCGCTCCCGGAACATCGCAACAACTCCGCCTTACGATTCTGATCGCTGCTCTTGTACTGGTTCCAATCACGGTGTCGGGCGCAGAATTCCACCAGCACCTTGCGAGGTGTGGTCCAGGACGCAAGCTGCGAGACGAGTGGTGGGTGCCCAGGTCGTCGTCCGGCTAAGAGGATCAGGGTCCTCCATCGCCCGCGAGGCAACGGCAAACGAGCGCGGAGAATTTCGCATTGACGGCCTTCTGCCCGGCCCCTATCAGGTAGCGGTTACGGCCAAAGGTTTCGCGGAGGCCAGGGCCGATGTAGACACCGCCGTCAGTGTGGTGCGCGATATCACCATCACGCTCAAGCCCGCAGCCGCACATGAGACGGTGAATGTGCAGGGGAACGCTTCCTCGATTACGACCGCAACGGTTGACACCTCGAGCGCGGTGCGTGGCGGCGTAGTTGACAGCCATGACCTGGAATCGTTTCCGCTGCCGGCGCGCAGCTTTGCCAACATCGCTTATCTGGTACCCGGAACGGAGCCGGTCGAGCCTTCCGATCCAACCAAGGCGCGCATAACCGCCGTCTCCACCGGGGAAGCTCCGGCTTGAACAACGAACTGTCGGTGGACGGCGCCGACAACTCCGACGACTGGATCGGCGGGTTTCTGCAAAATTTCTCGCCCGACGGGCTACAGGAATTTGCCGTGCGCACCTCGAATGAAGAAGCGGATACCGGGTGGACAACAGCCGGGTCGGTGGTGATCACCACCAAGCACGGCACCAACGATTGGCACGGCGACATGGCTGTCTACGAGCGTGCGGCGGCTCTTAACGCCCGCTTTCCCATTGAGAATCCCGCGGAAACGTGTACGGATGGAGTGTGCGTGCACAATCCCAAAGCGCCGTTCTCCCGCCAGAACTATGTGGGCACGATCGGCGGTCCCATCGTAAAAGACAAGGTATGGGTCTTCAGCTCATTCGAGACCGTGCAGGAAAATGCCAGCGTCGCCTACAGTCCTGCCAGCATGACGCAATTTAACGCGCTCTCGCAATTGGCGGCCCAGGGATTGATCACCGGCGCTCCTTCGATTGCCAGCCCTGCTTTTGTCTCAATTCCCTTTCGCGACTACATCGGTACGGTGCGCTTTGACTGGGCGCAGTCGACGAAATCGAATTGGTTCCTGCGTACTTCGGAAGACAGCTATGTGACGAACAACAATCTGGTGGAGCAGGGCACATTGCCGTCAACCGGTCTGCTGACGCACGACAATTACTGGAATACGGCGATCAGCAATACCTATGCTTTCAATGACAGCACGGTGGGCACGCTGGTGCTCGATTTCAGCTTATTGCATCTCACGCAGACGCGGAACTCTAATCTGGGCTTCGCGCTGGCCTTCCCCTTCAGTTCCACGGCGCTGACCATTTCCGGTTTCGAAACCTACGGCGACAACCAGTTCGCAACTCCGATTACTTTTTTCCCCGACCTGCGCAACCAACAGAAATACCAATTTCGCTACGATCTGAGCCACATTGTGGGAGCCCATTCGCTCAAGTTCGGAGTCGACTTTATTCACGAACCGGTGCTGAGCGGAGCGTTTCCTGGCACGGCCGAGACTCTTGCCCAGTACGTCAATAACCCAACCTATTACATCCAGAATCCCGGGGTGTTCGGGACCTTCAACCCGCAGTGTGTCAACTTCACTACTTCAGACGGCTCAACGTGCACGTACACGCCTGCCGGCGACGGCAGCTTTTCGCAGAATGTTCAGCGTATGGCCTTGTATGCCGAGGACTCCTGGCGAGTCACGCCCAAACTGACGGTCAACTACGGCTTGCGCTGGCAGTCGACCTGGGGGCTATTCACGGATTCGGGACGGAGCGAGGCGGATAACGCCGCGTACATAACGATGCAGGCGTTGCAGATTCCGGTTGTGCCCAGCCTGCCGCAGGATGACCACCACCAGTTCGCGCCGCGCCTTGGGTTCGCTTACTCTCCCGGCAGCAGCGGGAACACGGTCATTCGTGCCGGCTTCGGCATGTTCTACGACGATCTGGCACAGAACGGATGGGCGACTGCATTCCAGGGTGTCAACAACACGAACTACACCACCGGACCGTGCACCCTTACTGGAGGCCCAGGCACGTATGCGCTTAGCGGCTCCGGCTGCCTGACGGGCGGCGCCGGGGCCACGGGAAATTTGGTGGGCTCCCCTTACAAAACGCCCTACGCCATTCATATTACCGGCGGCGTGCAGCACGCTTTCAACAATCAATGGCTGATGAGCGCCGACTATGTCTACGAGGACGGCGTTCATGGATACCGCGCCTTCCCCTATACCAGCGGCACGAACTTATTCACTCCACTCATTCCCAAGTCAGACCCGGACTATGCCACGGACCAGGCGAATGTGGTGCCCAATGTCAACGTGTTCGAGTCCGACAACCGTTCCAAGTACAACGCGCTGATGGTGCATCTGGCAGGCAATACGAAGCGCTTCAATCTGGTCGCGAACTACACGCTTTCCCGGGCGAACACATGGGGTTGCCTGCTGGGCGAACTGTTTGACTATGTCGATGGCGTCTGCCAACAGCCGAACGGGCAGCTGAATGCTTTCGGACCGGGAGACTACGGACCATCCGGCGAAAACGTTACCAGCCGCTTCGTTCTGGCCTTCACGGTGCGTATTCCCGGTGGATTCGAAGTGAGCAGCATCAATCAGTTCGAGAGCGCCCGCCCCATCACCATCACGAATGCGGACAACACCGGCCGCATCTATGTCAATGGCGTGTACACCAGCCTCGACGAATTCCGCGGCACGCCTTACCTCCAGTCAGACCTGCGGGTCGCGCGTCCTTTCAAACTCAACGAGCGCTGGCAGCTCTACCCGTTCATCGAGTTCTTCAATCTCTTCAACCGTAACAATCCCGGGGCGAACTACGCGGTCAATGTGGTCCAGCTTCCGGTTCCGGCGTCGCAGATGGTGCCCAATCCAGTGACCGGCATCACCAATGTCACCAGTGTTTGCACGAACCCAAGCTGCACCACAACCACGCCCATCACCAGCCTGAACCAGCTTGAGATACCCGAGGGCGCGCTGGGCGATTTCTTCGGTCCGGGAACGACGGTAGGAATTCCGTTCGCGGCGCAGTTGGGACTGCGGGTGACGTTCTAAGCGGTAGAGCGGGCCTTCAGGCCCGCGTCCCGGCAGCCCTGAAAGGTAGGCGCGGAGGTCGGGACGACCTCCGCGCCTGATTTTTTCCAATTGCACCGATTGACGCTGGCCTGAAGGCCAGCCTACCACCGGCTGCTGAAAGTCGAAGGGCCTGGTACTGCGCTGAAGCCGGCTCAGGAAGGATAAATTCAAAGGACTGGCAACGGCGCAGCTGCTACGCGCCTTCAAACTCGAGCCAAGAAAGCCGGCCCTGAAAAAGGGGCCGGCTTTGTATCTGGCCGCGAACTTACTTCTTGAGCGAAGCCACGTAGGTTGCGATGGACGAGGCCTGATCGGCGGAGAGGCCGGCAACACCCTTGGTGTGCGGAGCCTTCTTGCCGGCAGCGCCGTTGGTCAGCAGATCGGAAATCTGCGATTGGGATAAGGACGTTTTCTGCAAGGATGGCCCAACTTTGCCTTCGCCCATGGCGCCGTGGCACATGGCGCACTTCGCTTTGTAAAGGGCAGCTCCGTCCTGCGCCCAAGCTACGCTAGACAACGCTGTCAATGCGGCCAAAATGATGATGTAACGCTTCATGAAATGCTCCTTGTTGTTATGAATTGGGATGTAGACAGGCAGCCAGTCCTGGTGCAACCGGATGACCGGTTCTACAACTTTTGTGGGAACGTGGGCGTCGTTTCCGCACAACACTCGATTGTAGAGCGAATTTTGAATCTTGCAATGGAATTCAGCGCTGAGCAGGGTGTTAATTTGAGTCGGATTGCTTGCCGACACCAGCCGCTGGTTACGCCGCGCCTGGTTAGTCGTGGTGGAAATAGAAGAGGTTACCGTCCAGGTCGCTTACGGTGAATTGCCGTAATCCCCAAGGCTTTTTTTCCAGAGGCTCCACGATGTTCGCCCCTAACGACTTCAGTTCCTGGTACGTCGCATCGATATCTTCGGCAAACACCCAGTGAATGGCAGGTTCGAACGGTGGCTTCCGCTTCCGAAAGAATATCGCTACATGACCGCGTGACACGGCCCCAATTTCCTTGCCTGGGTAAAGCCATCCGATCTCAAAACCGAGCGCATCTCTGTAGTGCTGTTGTGCGCGTTCGACATCAGCGACCGGCAACTCCGCCACAGGCTGGCCGATTAAGCTCATTTTCTCTTTCTCTTTTGCGCCCATAGAGATCTTCTTTATGCAACAAAACAGCGCAGGCGTCAACTTCAGGACACTCCCCGAGGGTTGCCGATATCCCTGCAATAATTTAGAGCAGCGAGGACCTCAAGCGCGCTGGCGATATTGCGAAGCTTTCGTAATATGATGGATGATCCAATTTACTTCTGGCGAAGGTCTCGCTGTCTGGTGTCTGTAGAACTGTTATGGACATGGCGCACACATTCGGGTTGCTGGCGGCGCTGCTGATATTGGCGGTTGCCGCCAACCGCCTGTCCAAACTGACTCGCGTTCCCGACATCATCGTGCTGCTGCTCATCGGCATCACGCTCGGCCCCATACTGCATTGGGTGAATCCGCAAACATTCCAGGGAGCAATCCGCGTTCTGGGAACGCTGGCCCTGGTGCTGATTCTCTTCGAGGGCGGACTGGAGTTGCGGCTTCGCCAGGCACTGCGCTATTTTCCCGCCGGCTTGTTGCTGGTGGTGCTGAGTTTCGGATTGAGTCTGGCGCTGATCGCGCTGATGGGCAGGGCGCTGTTACATCTGGGATGGACGGATTGCCTTCTGCTGGGAGCGGCGCTGGGATGCACGAGCGGGACCATCGTAATTCCGTCACTGCAGCAAATCGACACTCCGGATCCAATAAAGATAACGCTCACCGTGGAATCCTCGCTGGGCGAGGTAATTGCTGTACTTGATGGTCGGGAGCCTGCTGAAGAGCGAAGGCAGCCGGATCGCTGATGGCCGGGTTGGCGACCGATTTTTCCCATCACATCATCGTATCTTTGCTGATTGGCGTGGCAGCGGGATGCGGCGTGGTACAAGTTATTCCCGCGCGTGGCTGGAATGCCGTTTACCAATATTCTGAACCTGGGCGTGGTGTTGGGAGTGTACGCCGCCGGTGACTACCTGAAAGGCAGCGGTCTGCTGACGGTCCTGATTTTTGGCGTCACCCTGGCCAATTTGCCGCGTACTCCTCACCTTACGCGGCAGGGTGCGCGTCTGCTGGCCTTCCATGCCGAATTCAGCTTTCTGGTGCGCTCGTTCTTTTTCGTTTTACTCGGAGTTGTCGCCCAATTCGTCAGCCGGCGCTATATCATTCCCATCCTCGGCATACTGGCAGCGCTGGTGCTGGCGCGGTTCCTGGCGGTGCAGGGCAGCCGCTGGGTGGTAAAGGATGTCTCGCGCGAAGATACCGAACTGCTCTTCTGGATGCTTCCCCGTGGCTTGGTGACAGCGGTCCTGGCGCTGGAGATCGTCAACGACCGGGGAGTGAACTTCGCATTTCTTCCCGCCATGGCCTTCACCGTAGTCATGGCGACGAACCTGTTTATCGTCTGGGGTTCGGTGAGGGCAGGACACCGCGCCGCAGCACAGCTTGGAACGGCAGCACCGGTCGCGTTGCAGGAGGCGGAGACGTCAACCCTGGTCGCAGATGCCGAGAGGCTGCCGGCGCCGCGGGTGAAGCGTGACGCGGGCTCTGGCTGCTGAATTGTCCGCGCTGGAGGCAGCCAGGAGTCAATACGGAGCGGGTTGCGCGGCTTGGGTGGAGAGAGTGCTGGCGTCGCTGCGAGGCCAGACTTTCGCCGACGCGGAATCGCTAATAGCTTTTCATGACGCGCTGTTGTTCCTGCGCGCCTTTCCCCAAAGCCGCAAGGTCGTAATCCTGACGGAAGCATTGCTGGGCAGCATTGGGCAGCAGGTAAAGGCGCTACGTGACTCCGACGCCGACCTCGATCTCTTCGACTCAGAAGAGTTCTCCGGAATCGCCGGCACGGCAATCCGCGACACCTTTACCTACGAAGTGGCACGCTGGCTGGCGCCGGATTTTGCCCGCGAACTGCGAGTCGAGTGGGACCTGGAGGAGCAAGACAAGCAAGTGTGGAGTAGCTTGCCGCGGTAACGTTCCGCTGCTGGCGGACGATTGCCTGGTGGAGGCGGACACCCCCTATCTCGAATGGCTGAGCAGCGCCGCCGGTGGCGTCGATCGAATACTGCCGTGGCTGCTACAGCGGCTGGAAAGCTCGTCGGGCAACATGCTGGAGAAGACTGCGTGGTACGACGCACTGAAAATCGAGGTCGATTGGGAGTTGGGAGAGTCGAGTGCGAGCCGCACACGGGCGCGCCGCAATCCGTCTGACCTGTCCTATCACCGAGAGCCGCTCATTCAGCGTAAACAAGTGTCGCTGAAAGAGGAGCTGGCTTCGCCGCCGCTTCCGGTGCGCAAACTTTCGCGCCGCGAGGGCGAGCAGGTGATGGATCTGGTGCGCACGGTCCTCACCGTGCGTTACCGCGAACTGTACGGCACGACCCGTGGCGATCCGACGCAGGTGATCGAGGCTGATGCGGGACGAGGCGTCCACATCTTTCTGTGGGGACTGCCACCGGAGCGGCGTCTGCCGCTGCGCGCCTATTACGCCGGTATGACGGTGAAGAATGGCGTGCCCATCAACTACATCGAGGGCATCGGGCTGTTCGAGTGGATGGAGGTTGGCTTCAACACGTTTTACGCCTTTCGCGAGGGTGAGACCGCGTGGATTTATGCCAAGGTGCTTCACCTGCTGCATCAGCTCGCTGGAATTAGTTGCTTCTCGGTGTATCCGTATCAGATCGGCCAGGACAACGAGGAGGCGATCAAGTCGGGCGCGTTCTGGTTCTATCGGAAGCTGGGATTCAGGCCGGGCAAGCCGGAGTTGCTGGCGCTGACAGAAAGGGAAGAGGCTCGCATTGCGAAGACGCCGGGATATCGGACGCCAGCGCGAACGCTGCGCAAGCTGGCGGCGGAACATATCTTCTACGAGATCGGAGATGGGCCGCGTGGGCTGTGGGACCGGTTCGCGACTCGCAATATAGGGTTTGCGGTGCAGCGGCGGATGGCCGAGAAGTTCAAAGGCGATCCGGGCAAGATGCGGCAGAAGACAAGCGAATGGCTGGGCGGGCTGCTGGATATCGATCTGGACACATGGAGTGCGCTTGAGCAGTCCGCGTTTGCCGACTTTGCGCTGGTATTGGCGTTAGCGCCGGAAGTCAAGAGCTGGGCCAGGCGTGAAAAAGAGCGCCTCGCGGAGATCATCCGCGCGAAGGTGGGTGCGAGCGAAGCGGAGTATCTGCGGTTGATGCGGGGGCACGAGAGGTTGAAGGAAGTGATGTTGCGGCTGGGGAGTGTGGATCGAGGGTGAGGGCGCGGTCGCCCAGGTCTCGGACAGCGCGAGACCCTGGGGTACCCCGGCTGAAGGAGGTTATGGTGCGGTTGGGGAGTGTGGATCGAGGGTGAGGGCGCAGCCGCCCAGGTCTCGAACAGCGCGAGACCTGGGGCACCCCGGCATTGTGGGTCACTGTTCGGCCTCCAAGTCCTACCCCGACGTCAAGCCTCTCCAGCAGACATTTGATGTCCCAGATGTGAGTAAAGCGAACGTCGTACTCAACATCATCTCAATAGATGGGCTTCCCGTTTACAGGCTCCAGTGTCATGCGGCTGGATTCACTGGGGATCCTGATTTTGATTACAGCGGTGACTTTGAATGCCGTCTAAGCACGATTGGAGACGGCGACGGCTACAGCACGCTGCTTACAGAAGACAACCAACAGAGCAGAGATTGGGAGAGCAGAGGGCGCTTCTTTGCGGCAGACCTTCGCAATCCGTGCGCGCGGATACCGCAATTTGGCGCGACCAGAGGCTTTGAACTCCGTGGCATGGATCTCACTTTGCAGATTACCGATCCGGTGTTTACAGATCATGGGAAGCTGCAATCCCTGAAACTGAGTGTGAAGGTAAGGCCGAACCCCAATGCTCGACGCGAAATTGCTGATATCGTTCCACTGCCAAAGGCTGGCGCTCCGACTGAGTGCAAATTAAATGGGAATTTCGTTGACCCTGCGACCTTTTCAAGGAACCAGTAAGAGCTCTTGCTGCGCAGGGTGCTCGCCCAGGTCTCGAACAGCGCGAGACCTGGGGCACCCGGCGAATGTGGATTGGGAAAAGTTCTGGCCCCGGATCGGGCTGCGAACGAGCGTTCGTTAGTTAGCACCAAAGCGCGGACGCTTCTTTGTTGTCAGTCGCTTGGCAGGTTACTTTGTGATATTTCGCAAATGTTCCACGTGGAACAATTTGTAAAGTTGGAGGGCGACAGTGGGTTTTCGTTGATCCGCCCGTTTTGTGCCGCCGGCTGAAGCCGGCTCGGGAGGGAAAATAAACCGTTTATCGGCACGACTGAAGTCGTGCCCTGTTACGAAGTGTTCAAAGCGGACTTTTTTCGCGGCCCGTGAAGTCGTGCCCTGTTACAAAGCAACCTACGAGTTGAATGCCACGATAGAGGTCCTTCGACTGCGTTCGGCTTCGCCTCACTCCGCCCAGGATGACACGCACGTGGGTTGGTGTGCTGGCCGCCCAGGTCTCGAAAAGCGCGAGACCCGGGGCACCCGAACTCTTCCACGATGCGGGAAAATCTCACTCAAGCAAAAGCGGCTCAAGTGAGGCGCCCGGCTGATTCCTGACTGCTGACTGCTGAGTGCTAATTGCTAATTGCTAATTGCTGATTGCTGATTGCTGATTGCTGACTGCTAATTGCTTCCTCATCCCAGATCGCTGGTCATGATGAACAGCGGCTTCATCTCGAAGCTCTTGTAGCGCGGCCGCAGCCGTTCCGTGTTGTATTGATCTTTGATGTTGACCACTTTCTTCGTGGCCACAATGACCTCGATCGGCATATTGTCGTAGCGGCCATTGCGCAGCACTACCAGGCGTCCGTGAACGTTGGTGAGGATGAGATCGAGCGCCAGATTGCCGTAGGCCATGGGGACAATCGAGTCGATGGCGTCAGGATCGCCGCAGCGAACGAGATATCCCAGGCTCTGGTTCATCACGTCCAGAGCCTTGCCTGCAGTTGTATCGCGCCGACATCTCCTTGATCCGCTCGGAAATCACATTGCCGATCCCGCCCAGCTTCTTGTGCCCGAAGGCGTCCTTGACCTCGCGCTCGAAGATCATGTCGCCGCCCTCAAACATCGCACCTTCGGACACCAGGACGACTGCATACTTACTGGGGTTCTTGTTGCGATCGTAGATGAGCAGCTCGGTGAGGCGATCGATGTTGAACTTGAACTCGGGAATGACGCAGCGATTGGCAGCGCCGGCCATGGTTGGCAGCATGGCGGTGAATCCGGCGTAGCGGCCGAAGACCTCCAGCACCAATAGCCGTTCGTGCGATCCAGCGGAGGTGCGGAGCCGGTTGGCCATTTCAATGATGCGGGTCACGCAGGTGCTGAAGCCGATGCAGTAGTCGGTGCCCGGAACGTCGTTGTCCATAGTTTTCGGGATGGCTACGACCTTGACGCCTTCCTGAAACAGACGGACGGCGTAGCTGAGGGTGTCGTCGCCGCCAATCGGTATCAGGTAGTCGATGCCGAGCCAAGCCAGGTTCTTCAGCACCTCGGGAGTCAGATCGTTGCGTTCGGCCTGATAGCTCTCGCGCAGGTGGGGCGGAATGTCGTCCTTGCTGATGCGGCTGGGATTGGTGCGGGAAGTATGCAGGAAGGTGCCTCCGGTGCGGCCGGCGCGATTCACCAGTTCCTCGGAGAGACGCTGAAAATTGTCGCTGTTGTCGTAATCTTTGTCGCGCACCATGTCGATGAGGCTGGCCCATCCGCGCCGCAGTCCAATGACGTCGTAACCCTCGCGCAGGGCGCGAATGGTGACCGCGCGTATCGCCGGGTTGAGGCCGGGGACATCGCCGCCTCCGGTCAGAATTGCGATCACGCCCTTCTTACTATTGCCAGTTGCCATGATGAAGACCTCGTCCTTCCGGGAACCGCAGAACATTACAGTGTAGCCGGAGGACAGCGAAGAGCGCGACGCTTGGCGCCGGGCCGCGGTTTGGGCAACCACAGCGTTCCTGAGAGGAACGTCCGGTTTGTGAAATGAGCAACATTCTGGCACTGTAGTATTGAGTGATGAACCGAAGATTTCCCCCTGGTGCGTTGGCGGCGGGTTCGGTTACGAGAAACATCAGGCCTCCATGGGAGAAGAAACGGATGATGGTGTGGCAACGCAGGCAATCTTTATCATTGGCCCTCTGTTTTACTTTGCTCCTGCTGACGGTGCCGCTGGATTCAGGGGGAGCAGCGCTTTACCAGGCCGCTGCACTGTCGGGATCTGACTACTCCGGCCAGGGCATACCTCTTACCCCCGAGGAGCTGCAAAGTCTGGTGGCGCCGATTGCGCTGTATCCTGACGCTCTGCTGGCGCAAGTCCTGGTCGCCGCGACCTATCCGGACCAGGTTCTGGTAGCCAACATCTGGGTGGGGCACAGTATGGATCTCCCACAGGGGGTCTTCATCCAGGAAGTCAGCGCTCAGCCCTGGGACCCCAGCGTCAAAGCTCTAACGCCGTTTGTGGCGGTGCTGAACATCATGTCGCATAATCTGGTTTGGACCTCTCAGCTGGGCGAGGCCTACCACAATCAGCATTCCGCGGTCATGGCTGCAATCCAGGCGTTGCGCGCCCGGGCCAAGACGGAGGAACATCTCAAGTCCACGCCACAGATGACGATGGCGCAACCAAGTGGGGACATCATCACGCTACAGCCTGGCAATCCCCTGATGGTGGTTGTCCCGCAATACAACCCGGCAGCGGCTTTTGGAACTCCGGTGCAGACGCCGAATTACAACAACAAGAATCTGCCCGAGAATGGCTTGGTTGCGTTCGGCGACGGGGTGCCCATTGGCGCCTTGTCGGGTACCGACTGGGGCTGGAGCAACTGGAGTTGCAACTGGTACCAGGGTGTAGCTAACTATCGAAACTATCCCTACTTCGGCAATCACGCGTGGCATGGTGGCTACTACGGCGGGTATATCTACTACGGAAACCATCCCTACCACGACGACGCCAACCGCCCGTTCGGTTCACAAGCCAGCACCCAACCCGGCGCACAAGCCAACCCCGCAGCGGCCGATACCTCCGCCGGCAAGCACGCTTTCAGCGTCAGCGGTACGGTGAGCCCCAGGCCCGGCTTTCAGGTTTTCAGTGCCTGGGCCCGCGAGGGCGGTGGCTGGCCCGACGACGCGGGTCCGCTCGGTTGGGGCCCCCCCGATCCTCAGCAGAATTTGACCGCCTTTAGTAGTTGGGGCGGTCAGGCCGGTACAGTCTTCGGAATTGGAGGATGGGGCGACCGCTCCTCCAGTTATCGTGGGTGGGTCACTCGTGGCGGAGCTTCCGGTTGGGGTATTGGAGGCCGCTCCAGCGGACTGCACTGGTAATGCCTGGCGCTGATTCAAGGTTACGAAAATCGAGGGAGGCGTGGATGAGGATGATGTCGGGGGCGAGCGATAAGCGGGGGTTGATGGGTTACCGGCTTTGGATGAGCCTCGCCCTGGGGGCACTGACGATCGCACTTCCAGCCTGCCATCACGCCACCGTTGCTGGCGAGCCCGCTCGCGGCCAAAAGACATTCTCTACGCCCGAGGAAGCCGGTCTGGCGGTGGCCCTGGCGGCCAAGAACGACAATCAACCGCAGATGCTGGCGATCTTCGGCCCGGATTCGAAGGATGTCTTTTCCTCCGGCAATGCAGACGAGGACAAACGTTCTTTCGCGGGATTTGCCTCCGCCTACGATAGAGTCAATCGCTGGCGCAAGCTGGAGAACGGAACCGAAATCCTGCTGGTCGACGTCAGCAATACTGCCTTCCCCGTACCCCTCAGAAAGGCGCCCTCGGGACAATGGTTCTTCGATAGCGCGGCGGGAAAGAGTGAGCTTCGCAATCGCACCATTGGCGGTAATGAGCTGGCCACCGTCGATGTCCTCGCCGCGCTGGTGTTTGCCCAAAACGAGTATTTCTCCCGCGAACGCGACGGTGTAAAACAGTACGCGCGTAAGTTCATCAGCGATCCTGGCAAGGAAGACGGACTGTACTGGCCTGATGCTCCCGGCAAGCCCAAGAGTCCCCTCGGGCCTCTGGTGGCGTTTGCCACCACCGAGGGCGCCAAACTTCAACCCAGCCAGCATAAGCCTTTCCACGGTTATTACTTCGGCTTATTGAGCACGCAAGGGTTCTTTGCCAACGGTGGTCTTAGGGATTATGTCCGCGGTGGTGTCCAGACCCGGGGATTTGCGTTCGTTGCCTATCCGGCCGAATACGGTGTCACGGGAGTGATGACCTTCATTGTCGATCAGGACCGCATGGTCTTTCAGAAGGACTTGGGAGACGCGACCAAAACCCAGGCCCCCTTCATGAACCAATTCAATCCCGACTCAAACTGGGCTGAGGTGAGGGAGTAAAACCAGTGGGTCCCGGGACCGCACGATTCTCACATGACTCGCTGCATTGACCCCTCTGTGGCCCGAGCTCCCTCGAAGTGCCCACGCTCGCCAGGCGGCGTCGCCGAGTTGCTGGAAACGCCCATGCTCGCGATGCTGCTTCGTCAACGACACTCCCGTCCCGCCCTTGCCGTGAAATGTCCGCGCTGGCGCGCTGTGTCCGCGACGATGCTCCCGTCCCGCACCTGCGGGACGACTCAGTTTAGCCCAGCACGCAGCCGAAGGCGCAGTGCTGGGTAGGCTGGAAATGGGATGAGAGTCCCGCGGGGACGACACGGTCCTCGTGCAGCTGTGTCGGTGACGATGCTCCCGTTTGCACCTGCCGTGAAATGTCCGAGCTGGCGCGGCTGTGTCCGCGACGATGCTCCCGTCCCGCCCTTGCGGGACGACTTAGCTTAGCCCAGCACGCAGCCAAAGGCAGAGTGATGGGTAGGCTGGAAATGAGATCAGAGTCCCCCGGGGACGACACGGTTCTCGCGAACTGACGGCTGACGGCTTTCCTGTCGTACACTAACTATCAAACATGGTCGTCATCTACGGCATTCATTCGGTCATCGAAGCCCTGAAGTCGGGCGCACGCAGCTTTGAATATGTGGGTATCGCGCGCGAGCGTCACGATCAGCGCATGCAGCGCCTCATTGACGATTGCCGCGCCAGCGGCGTAGAGGTGCGCTTCCTGCCGCGGGAGCAACTCGACCGGCTTGCCAACACCAATACCCACCAGGGCGTCATCGCCGTTACCACCGGAAAAAAGTTCGCCGACGTGGACACGCTGCTGGAGCAGCGCCACGGCGAATACAGCTTCCTGGTTGTGGTCGATAGCGTCGAAGACCCGCACAATCTGGGCGCGCTGATTCGTACCGCCGATGCCGCCGGTGCCGACGGCATGATCATCCCGGAGCGGCGCGCGGCGGGGCTGACCGGCACGGCGGTGAAGGCTTCGGCCGGAGCCTCCGAGCATCTGCCCATCGCGCGCGTCACCAACATCTCGCGCACTCTGGACGAGCTGAAAGAGCGCCACGTCTGGACCGTCGGGCTCGACGAGCGCGGCACCCAGATCTACGACGAGCTCGACTACAACATGCACTGTGCCATCGTCCTCGGCGCGGAAGGCAAAGGCATGCACGATCTGGTTCGGCGTCGCTGCGACTTCCTGGTGTCGATTCCCATGCTCGGGCACGTGCCCTCGCTCAATGTTTCGGTTGCGGGAGGCGTGGTGATGTACGAGCTAGCGCGCCAGCGCCGTGCCGCGCAGAAGACGGAAGGAGCCAAGTCGTCCAAAGAATTCGCAGTGGAAAAGAACGCTGAGAGGCTTCCCAAGAATCCAGCCCGCAGGGCGAAACAATAATAGCCCAGCGCGTAAGCGCTGGGTTCAAGCGCGGAATGAGGCTGAGTCCCGTAGGGACGGCACGGTTCTAACCCAAACCCTCGAAGGTTGAAGCATAAATATGCAATCGTCCTCCATTCCGAACGAGACGCGAACGTAGCAATGCGGTTCGCGACACTAATCGCCGTTCTGTCCTTTTGTTCGTTTGCGCACGCGATTGATCGCCAGGCTTTCACCATCACCCGTTATCAGCTGGAAGTCCAGATCGACCGCACCACCCACGTCATGGCCGTTACCGGCAAGCTCACCCTGCGCAACGACTCCAAGAATCCTGAGAAGAACCTTGCCTTGCAGGTTTCGTCATCGCTGAACTGGAACAGCATCACCCTCGACGATAAGCCGGTGCAGTGGCTGGGCGAGAATTACACCTCGGACATCGATCACACCGGCAGCCTTTCGGAAGCGATCGTAACTCTTCCGAAGGCGGTCGCGCCGGCCACCTCGATCACCCTCGATGTGCAGTACGGCGGGACCGTCACGCCCGACGCGACCCGCCTTACTCGCATGGGCGCTCCTGCCGCTGTCGGCGCGCGCAACGACTGGGACCAGATCAGCGACGCGTTCACCGCCGTGCGGGGCCTGGGATACGTCACCTGGTATCCCGTCGCCATTGAAGCGGTGAACATGAGCGATGGCAACGCGGTTTTCGATGCCATCGCCGTGTGGAAGGAACGTCATGCCCGCAGCGAGTTCAACGCTCGCATCATTGTGCTGGGCGGAAGTACGGAATCGCTCTGCATCGCCGTGAATGCCGCGGTCTCCAGTTGCGGCGAGAGTCGCGAGGTTGCCGGCACCGAAAGCGCCGCCGGCAAGCGTAAGGAGTTCAGTAACACGCTGACCTTGGCGGGCATGAAGGATACCGCTCCAGCCTTCGCCATTGCTAATTACCAACCTCTGGATCGCCCGACAATTTCTTTGTTGCATCTTCCCGAGGACACCGAGCTGGCCCGCGATTACGCGTTGGCTGCCGAGGCCAGCGATCCCCTCCTGCACGATTGGCTTGGCGAGCCCGGCCAACCGGCGCGCGTGGTGGAGTTGACCGATTCCGACGCCAATCCCTACCAGAGCGGAGCAATCCTGTTTACTCCGCTGCGCCCGGCGCCCACTCCTACCTTGCAGCTCTTGTTGTTGCCCACTCAGGTTGCGGCCCGCTTCCATTCTCCGCATCCGTGGATCCAGGAAGGCACCGAACGCTTCCTGCAAGCTGTCTTGGTGGACCATCGTTCCGGACGCCGGGCCGCGCTCGACTTTCTGGATGAGTATCGCGAGCCGCTGGTGCGAGCAGAGGAAGCGGCCAATCCCAATCCCAAGCCGGATGCCGCCTCGAAGACGCCACCGGATTCCAATTCCGCGGACAACACCCTGCTGAACACCAGCGATGAACTCTACCTGCGCGGCAAGGGCAGCTTTGTGTTGTGGATGCTGCGCGACATGGTCGGCGATACCGCAATGCAGTCGGCCCTCACGGCCTATCGTCCCGGAGCCGACAAGGACCCCGCTTACCTCCAGAAGCTTTTGCAGACCAGTTCCAAGCGCGATCTGGAATGGTTCTTCGACGACTGGGTCTATCGCGACCGCGGGCTGCCTGACTTTCACGTTGACTCGGCTTATACGCGGCCTTTGTTGAGTGAGAGTTTTAAGAGTTTTCTGGTTACAGCTACCATCGAGAATCGTGGGCGCGCGGGTGCGGAGGTTCCGGTGCTGGTGCAGACTCCGTCTGGCGAAAAGATCATGCGGATTCTGGTGAAGGCGGGACAAAAAGGCACTGGCCGCCTCCCAGTTCCTGTCGCTCCCGACAAAATTACGGTCAACGATGGCAGTGTGCCGGAGGCGAATGTCGGCAACAATGTGTATAACGTCCCGCCGCCGCGGGAGGAGATTCCGCTGCCTAAGCCGGAAGACGATGACAAAAACAAAAACAAAGAGAATTGATCTATGCAACTGTATCCTCCGTTGTAGTGGCGGCAGCGAAATAACGAAGAGGGAGATCTAACCACGGAGTTCACGGAGTTTTTATGATTCTCGATTGTGATTCTTGGTTTTCCGTGATCTCCGTGATCTCCGTGGTAAATAAAACATATGAGCTATATCCAATTTCTCGGTGCAGCAGGAGTTGTTACCGGATCGAAGCACCTAATCCACGTAGACGGCGACCCGCGCCCGTTGCAAGTGCTGGTCGATTGCGGTCTCTTTCAAGGCCAAAAGGAATGGCGCGAGCGCAACTGGCAGGACCTGCCGGTGCCCGCGAACAGCATCGACGCTGTCATCCTGACCCACGCGCATCTCGACCACTCCGGTTGGATCCCGCGACTGGTGAAGCAAGGCTTTCATGGCCCCATCTACGCTACCGCGCCCACCATCGATCTGTGCAGCATTTTGCTGCCGGACTCCGGTCATTTGCAGGAAGAAGACGCAGAGTTCTACAACAAGACGAACGCCTCGAAGCACCATCCTGCGTTGCCGCTCTACACCGTGCAAGAAGCGCAGCAATCCCTGACGCTCTTCCGCCCGGTTAATTTCGCCGAGGTCAAACAGCTCAGCAGCCAACTGTCGTTCCGCTTCGTGCGCGCCGCTCACATCCTCGGCTCGTCGATGGCGGAGATCACGCTGAATTCCGGCGCGGCGGCCAGGAAGCTGCTCTTCACCGGCGACATCGGGCGCGTGCGCGAAACCGAGGTCGCACCCGGCAACGTTCTTCATTCCGGACCTACCGAGGGTGAGGACTGCGATCTTCTAGTGATGGAGAGCACGTACGGCAATCGCCTGCATCCGCACAACGATCCCCGTCCGCAAATGGCCGCGCTCATCCGCACCGCGATACAGCGTGGTGGTACCGTGGTGGTGCCATCGTTTGCCGTCGAGCGCACCCAGAAATTCCTCTTCATGCTGAAAGAGTTGATCGAGTCCGGACAGGTTCCGCGCGTGCCTGTGCACGCCGACAGCCCCATGGCGATCAAGGCTGTCCAGATTTTCATGCAGCACTCGGAAGAGTTCACGCCTGAGACCAAGGCGATGATCGCCAAGTACGGTTCGCCGCTCGACTGGCCCGGCTTCCACTTCGATGTTACCCAGGAAGATTCCAAGAAGATCAATAACATAAAGTCTCCGGTGATCATCATCTCCTCCAGCGGCATGGTTGCGGGCGGCCGCATCGTGCATCACCTGATGCTGCGCCTCCCCGATCCCAAGAATCTTGTGCTGTTCATCGGATTCCAGGCGCCGGGCACGCGCGGTTTCACCATCCAACACGGCGCGCCTCAGGTGAAGATGTTCGGGCAGCAGATTCCTATTCGCGCGCAGGTGGCCAGTCTGGAACAGTTCAGCGACCACGCCGACACTCCCGAACTGCTGGAGTGGCTGCACACCTTTCGGCGCGCGCCGAAGGTGACCTACCTGGTGCACGGCGAGCCGGCCGCCGCTGCACAACTGCGCGATGCCATGACCCAGGCGCTGGGATGGAATGTGCAGGTGGCCGCATATCGGGAGAAAGTGCCGGTGGAATAGCGACGTGGGTGTTGGTGTAGCCGGCTTTGAAAGGGCACGGCTTCACCCGTGCCGGCAGGTTCGCAAAGGACTTGGCCTTTAGGCCGTGAGGGCGTTTCCCTCAGCGGCAAAGCCGGACTCCCTGGCTGCACCTTAGCGGCCCGTTAAGGCGTGCTTCAAGGAGGACATTATGGCAACATTTGGACTCATCGAATACGCGGACGCCGGCCCCGAAGTCCGGGCGGTGTACGACGACATCATGGCAACCCGCAAGACCGACTGGATCAACAATTTCTGGAAGGCCCTGGCCAACGATCCGGCGCTGTTGGCGCGAACCTGGCAGGACATCAAGCAGATCATGGCGCCGGGCGCGCTCGACCCGCTGACGAAGGAGATGATCTACGTCGCCGTCAGCGTGACCAACGGCTGCCCATACTGTATCGCCTCGCACACGGCGGCGGCGCGCAATAAGGGCATGACGCCGGAGATGTTTCATGAGCTGATCTCGGTTGTCGGCATGGCCAATGAAAGCAACCGCCTCGCCAACGGCTACCAGATCGAAATCGACGAGCAATTCAAGCCTCCGTTGAAATGACGAGCTCTTTCGATCGCAGGTCAACACCCGAGGTTTGTGAGCAGCCGCTCTAAATCCGCCCACCTCCCGCGTGCGTACCCTCACTGACGGCAGCCAGCGCCATAAACTGCCCGTTGGCCGCAGTTAGGTTGGCTTTGTAACCTTCCGTCGAATCGCGACTCTAATCGATTGAAGCGGTGGGAGTATAAAGTCGAGGTGAGCTTATGTCCAAGTTCTGGTTACGTGTTGCGTTGGCAGCGGCAATGGCCGTTCTGGTAATTGGGATGGTAATGCGCGACTCTCGCAACTCTGTGGTCGCGAGCGAGAGGGTGACAGCGCTTCCCACACCGGCCGTGGATGAATCGCTGGCCAGCTCTCCAGGCCAGGAGACCGCAGTGGTTGCCGGAGGTTGCTTCTGGGGTATCCAGGCCGTCTTCCAGCACGTCAAAGGCGTCATTTCAGCTACGTCCGGATATTCCGGAGGTTCAGCGAAAACGGCGGAATACGAGATTGTCAGCACCGGCACCACCAACCACGCCGAGTCGGTGAAGATCGTCTTCGATCCGTCGAAGATTACCTATGGCCAGCTGTTGCAAGTGTTCTTGTCGGTCGCGCACGACCCCACGCAGTTGAACCATCAGTATCCGGACGAGGGTACGCAGTATCGCTCCGTCATTTTCTACAGCAACGATGAGCAGAAGAAGATTGCCGATGACTACATCGCTCAATTGGAGCAGGCAAAGATTTTCAAAAGCAAAATCGTGACCCAGGTGGTCCCTTTGAAGGCGTTCTATCCCGCGGAGGGCTATCACCAGAACTATGCTGCGCTGCATCCTGATAACCCGTACATCGCGCACTTCGATCTGCCGAAAGTCGCCAACTTGCAGCAGATATATCCGCAGCTCTATCGGAATCAGTAAGTAAGCTGCAAATCGAGTCCCGCGAAAGCGGGACGGAAGGTGGGACCGCAATCGAGTCCCGCGAAGCGAGACGGAAGATGATAGCCCAGCGCTTCAGCGCTGGGTAGGGTACGGTTTGAAAACTGAGTCCCGTAGGGACGGCACAGTTTTTGCTCACGCTCCTTAGTCCGCAAATTGAAAAACGTTGGATACACCATGACGAACCGAAGAAGTTTTCTGAAAACCAGTTTCCTATCTCTCTCAGGAGTCGCATTCATGAGCCTGTTTAACCGCACCGAAGCCGACGCCGCCCCGGCCGCAACCGACTATGTGGAGGTGGTCGAGTTCAAAGACGACGGCCAGAAGATTGGCCCTAAGCGCGTGCCCAAAGTCGTTAAGACCGACGCCCAATGGCGGGCCCAATTGACCCCCGAGCAGTTCAACGTCACCCGCCAGGCTGGCACCGAGCGCGCCTTCACCGGCCAGTACTGGGACCTGCACGCGAAAGGGATCTTCCGCTGCGTGTGCTGCCAGAATGCGTTGTTCACCTCGGCGACCAAGTTCGACTCCGGCACGGGCTGGCCGAGCTTCTGGGAGCCGATCGCCAAGCAGAACGTCAAGACCGACCGCGACTCCAGCCTGGGCATGTCGCGCGACGAAGTGAAGTGCACCGAATGCGACGCCCATCTGGGTCACGTGTTCGACGACGGTCCGCGTCCCACCGGCTTGCGCTACTGCATGAATTCGGCTTCGCTGACGTTTGTCAAGACGTAAGAAGTGGGACCTTAGCTCTTGTGCCCCAGAACTTGTCCTGAGCTTGCCGCGGGGTTCACGTCCTTCAGTTGGACGTTAGCCTGGGTCGCCCTCGCGAGGTTGTTATAACTTAAGTTATAATTCCTCCTATGAAGACCAAACTCCGCAAGATCGGAAATGGCCTTGGCATCCTGCTTCCGAAAGACGTCATTGCGCGCCTCAGCGTGGAAGAGGGCAGCACGCTTACCATCTCGGACACCGAGGCTGGAATTGA
Organism: uncultured Acidobacteriaceae bacterium; assembly: GCA_963849815.1. Taxonomy (GTDB): domain Bacteria; phylum Acidobacteriota; class Terriglobia; order Terriglobales; family Acidobacteriaceae; genus Bog-257. Next base: position 35,086 of record CAWKIR010000026.1, read on the forward strand.
GCTTTCGCCCTTCGACGCCGATTTCTCGGCTCAGGTTGAAGCCTTCCGCCGCACTGAACCGCGGCATCGCAACTCCTACCGAGAACTGGCGAAGTGAAGCGCCTGCGCTGGCTGACTTCTGCCGCGGTTACCGCCATTCATCGGGAACTGATCGCGAGATATGGAGGCATGCCAGGTCTGCGCGCGCCCGCATCGCTGGAATCCGCCCTAGCTCGCCCCAAGCACCTGGCAACGTATCAGACCAAGGTGAAGATAACTGAATTGGCCGCCTCCTACGCCTGGGGCCTGCTCCGCAATCATCCTTTTGTTGACGGCAACAAACGAATCGCACTCGCGGCGATCGTCGTGTTCTTTAATTTAAACGGCTGGGAGCTAACTTGCAGCGAGGCGGAAGAAACCGCTGTGGTGCTCCGCGCCGCCGCAGGCGAAATGACAGAGATGGCATGGCAAACCTGGGTCGGCCGCAACGCTAGAAGAAGGCGCGAGGCAGTTCAGGTTTGAAGACCCCTTTATCTGGTTCATCAGCCCAAGAGTTCGCAGAAAGGGGGCCGTTGCATGAAGGAGCTACTTTTGTCCGGCCTGCGTCCCAAATATCCGATGGCCAAGGTCTGAGGCTGGCCTACGAGCCCATGGTTCGCAATCAATGCGATCGCGCGTCCACTGCCGTCCTCGATATACCAAGAAGCTGTAAGCTCACTCCGTAGCGCGGGACGGATAATCAGCGGCTCAGTTTCGTCAAGAGTTTGTCCCATCGCGATACGTTCGTACCAAACGGTATCACGATCCAGCTTCCAGCCGAGTAGAAGTCCAGCCTGTTCTATTAGCCCGAGTTTACGCTCCGGAAAGTCCTTGAATATACGATCGAAGACCGCCGACGCGCGGAGGTCCGACAAGCTGACTTCGACCATATCCCAGAGCAGGTAGCCGGCGAGAACCCCGTGCTTCATACCTGCGGATTGCAATTCTTGATCGATAGCATCGGCTAGCGACCAGTCCCAAGTCGCAAATTCCGGCACGCGACGACCAGTCTTGCTGCAGTCATACATGAGGTAGGTCTCAACGACGGCTCGGCGGCTGATGTCCGATTTCCTGACTTTCATTGGTCTCTGGGCCGAACCGTCGTTACTCCACCGTAACCGACTTAGCCAGATTCCGCGGTTGGTCCACATCGCATCCACGCCTTACCGCAATGTGATAAGCCAGCAACTGGCACGGCACCACTTCCAGAATCGGCGCAAGCAGCTCCGGCGCATCAGGCACGTATAGCACGTGGTCGGCGGCTTCGCGAATCTCTTCGTCGCCCTCGGTCGCAATCGCTATCACCGTTCCGGAGCGCGCCTTCACTTCCTTCAGGTTCGACAGCGTCTTCTCGTAGCGCAGCACCGATCCCGGATCATTCACATCGCGCGTCGCCAGGATCACGACGGGCAGGTCTTCATCGATCAGCGCATTTGGGCCGTGTTTCATCTCGCCCGCGGGATAGCCTTCGGCGTGGATATAGGAAATTTCCTTCAGCTTCAGCGCGCCTTCCAGCGCAATGGGATAGTGGATGCCGCGTCCCAGAAAGAGGAAATCGTGGGCGCGGTGATATTCCTTGGCCAGGTCTTCCGTCTCCTCATCGTGCGCCAGCAGCGCCTCCAGCTTGCCCGGCATCAGGGTCAAGTCCTCCAGTAACTTCTTGGAGTGATCGGCATCAATGGTGCCGCGAAGCTGCCCAAGATACACCGCGAACAGAAACAGCGCGGTCAATTGCGCGGTGAACGCCTTGGTGGAGGCGACGCCTATCTCCGGACCCGCGTGGGTGTAAATGGTGCCATTGGCTTCGCGCGCGATCATAGACCCCACGACGTTGCAGATGCCCAGCGTCTTGGCGCCCTTGGCGCGTGACTCGCGCATGGCGGCGATGGTGTCAGCCGTTTCGCCCGACTGCGTGATCAGAATGCATAGATCGCCTGGGCCGGTCAGCGGATCGCGATAACGAAACTCGCTGGCGTAATCAACTTCCACCGGCAGCTTGGCCAGGCGCTCGATCATAAACTTGCCGGCCAGCGCGGCATGCCAACTGGTGCCACAGGCGGCAATGTAAACCTTGTTGAGCTTGCGGAAGTCGTCCTCCGTAATGTCCATCTCGTCGAGGAAGACTTTGCCGGAATCGAGCGAGACCCGGCCCAGCGTGGTGTCGCGGACGGCGCGCGGCTGCTCGTAGATCTCCTTCAGCATGAAATGCTTGAAGCCGCCCTTTTCCGCCATGATGGGGTCCCACGTAATGTGCTGCACTTCGCGAGTAATGGGCCGGCCGTCAAAGTCGCTAAGCTGCACGCCCGTCGGCGTAATGACGGCCAGGTCGCCGTCGGCGAGGAAGAACAGATCGCGGGTGTGGTACAGAATCGCCGGCACGTCGCTGGCAACGAAGTACTCGTTCTTGCCCAGGCCGATGACTGCGGGCGGCCCATTGCGCGCCGCGACGATCTTGTTGGGCTCGTCCGACGAGATGACCGCGATGGCGAAGACGCCGGTCAGCACCTGCACCGTCTTGCGCACCGCTTCTTCCAGCGAAACGTGATGCCCATTGCCCTCGGCCTTCAGGTTCTTCTCCACCAGGTGGGCGATGACTTCGGTGTCGGTCTCGGTGACGAACTTGTGGCCTTCGTCGATCAGCTTCCTCTTCAGGCTGACGTAGTTCTCCACAATGCCGTTGTGGACGACAACAATCTTGCCGGTGCAGTCGCGATGAGGATGGGCGTTCTCTTCCGTGGGACGGCCGTGCGTGGCCCAGCGCGTGTGACCGATGCCGTAGGTCCCGTCCAGCGGCTTCAGGCGGATCGCCTCTTCCAGATTGCGCAGCTTGCCCTCGGCGCGGCGTATCTGCAAACCCGCACCGTTGCCGGCGACGGCGATGCCCGCCGAGTCATAGCCGCGATATTCAAGCCGCCGCAGGCCGTCGATGATGACCGGCACAACCCGCTTCGGTCCTACATAACCAACAATGCCACACATAAGCTTTGCTCCCTGGGGATGCCCTGAGACCCTAAAATGGTTAAGTTCTTTACCGACATGAGCAGGTATGTACACACGACCTTCGTGGACGTGACGACTGCATTGGCTCTTCCAGTCGGGGAACCCATGAAATCAAATTCTTAGCCGTTCTACCTGTCAGCAGAACATGCTTCCCAATCGCATTTTCAGTTAAGGGGTTTTTGGGGGTGGCAGTACCAGCCCAAGTGATCCCCTCCCTCAGAAAGTCGACAATGAATTCCGTGACCTGAGGCCCTTCGGCCTCTGCCACCCATGAATCCTCTCCGCCGACCAGAAAGGCATCACGATTTCCCATAACGTCGCTATGCCAGTCGTCTGCGTGACAAGCTCCAGGAATGTGCTCGTAGCATTCGGGAACCCCGGGAGAGAATTTCACCCCATTTACGCGACGCACATGAATTGCGGGTCCTCGAAGAGAGCGGAATACTCGGTCCTTCTTACCAAGCTCGTACGCGTCTGCAAAAGTCATCACCTCAGATACCTGCATCCACAAGAGCACCCGTCGCGGCATACCTGCTCCCGAGCCGGAGATTCCCATAATGTAGTCCCCTGGCCTCACCTCAGGGCGCATCTTCTTCTTGCAGGGTCCAAAGAACACGTTTCCGCGAGAAACCCAGGGAACAGAACCAGTCAGCCGATATCCCCTCCCAACAGTGCGAATGATGTAGGCAAAAACACGGGACATGATCTCTCCGTCAGCCGGCAACTGGACGTGAAAAAGACTTTCTCGAATTGTAACCGTTAGCTGATTGGATGTTACAGCAGCGTCTGCTGATGCTGAAGAACAGGCCACAACCGAGATCCATCCCTTATTGGGACGCGCGTCTACAGGGTGAAGTCGATGGCTCTCGGTGCATTAAGATCCAGCGCTTTGGGCCCTTTATTCTCCGGCTGTCCTGTGTCTTCCAACCTGAAGCTGTACTCTTCGATCACCGGATTGGTGAGTACTTCGCGGGCGATGCGTTCGATCTCCGCTTGTGCATCTTCGCGGCTGACGCTGGCGTCGAGGGCGATCTCGAAATACTTACCCTGGCGCAGATCGTCGATGCCGCGGTAGCCCATCTTCTTCAGCGCGCCGTGAATGGTTTTGCCTTGCGGGTCCAGAACGCTTTTCTTGAGCGAGACGTAAACGTAGGCTTTCATGAGAGAATCTATTATAGCTTTTGTCAGCCGGCGATTTCCTGCTGTTATCGAGCGCCGGGCAGCCCCGGCGGCGCGTCTAGCCGGGTCAGTTTTCGCTTGACGAGCAGATTTCGATGTCCTAAGCTTTGGGACAACTTAGCCGAAGCAAAACACGTAACAAGCAAACGGCATCCTGGTTTTGTCCCTCTCGGGGCATAGCCTTGTCGGATATTCGGTAATTTCGCTTGCAGTAGCGGCGAACGGGTTGGTGAGTACGACCTTTCGCGCTCCCAAGGTTAGAAACGCATAACTACGGTTTGGCGAACCGTGCGCCAGCCTTGTTGCACACGGCAGCGCTAAGCTTTAGAGCACAGTTGTGTTTGGGGTCCCGGGAGACGATCGTCATGACCTTGCGTCTGCACTCTCTGCGCTTCTATCTGCGGTTGTCGTGCTACCTGATGCCGCTTACGGCCTTCGCCGCCGCAGCCTATATCAGGTTCGTCCCCCTCCGCTCCGTACTCTCCCAGACGGAGTATGACCCCCGCTTCTACTTGGGCGTGTTACTGGTGGCAAGTTTGGTGTGGGCCATCGCGGCGGAAAACTACGGGCTGTGCGATATCGAGGAGCTGTTCCAGGAATACACCGGCCTGAAGAAGACGGTATCGGCTTGCGTGACCACCTACGTTGTCCTCTCCTGCATCCTGTTCTTCTATCGGCAGCAGAACTTTTCCCGCGTGTTCTTTGCGGTCAGCGCCATCATCCTGCTGGCGTGCACCATCCTGAGTCGCAGCCTCTTTCGACTGGCATTGCGAGGCTGGCACCAGCCGCGCCGGCCGTTGCGAATTCTGGTTGTGGGCGCTGACGCCTATGCGCGCCGGGCCGCGGCCAGACTCGTCCGCATCCCCTTTGCCGCCTCCAAGGTTGTGGCCCACATTCGGGTCCCGGAAGACGAAGAAGTCGCCGTGGTAGATGTGCCAGTGTTCGAACTGGCCGATGTCGGGCGCGGAATCGGCATCCCCTTCGACGACGTGGTGATCGCTCTGCCCGCGCACCGCTTGTCGTCCCTGTCTCATCTCTTCCGAACCCTACAGCCGCTGTGCACTCCGGTGCGGGCCATCATGGACATCGGCGATATACCCGTGCTGCGCGAGAGACTGTTTCAGTTCGGCGACCTCCAGATGCTGGACTTGGCCAATTCGCCGGCTGAATCGCCAATGTACTTTGTCTTGAAGCGAGTGTTCGACGCGGTATTCTCCCTGCTGGTTGTCCTTTTGGCCGGTCCGCTGATGTTGGTGATCGCCGCCATCGTCAAGATCACGTCCAAAGGCCCGGTGCTTTTCTGTCAGGAGAGAGTGGGCCTCAACGGCCAGCACTTCAAGATGTTTAAGTTCCGCACCATGAAGGCCGATGCGTCGTCAGAAAGCTCGACCCGCTGGACGACAGCCAACGATCCCCGGTGCACGCCAGTGGGAAGGTTCCTGCGAAAGACCAGCCTCGACGAGTTGCCGCAGTTCTTCAACGTTCTGAAGGGCGAGATGAGTGTGGTCGGCCCACGTCCCGAGCGCCCCCACTTCGTAAAAAAATTTCTCGAAGAGATTTCGCATTATGACACCCGGCACCGTCTGAAGGTCGGCATCACCGGTTGGGCCCAGGTCAACGGTTGGCGTGGCGATACCTCCATCGCCAAACGCTTCGAATACGACCTCTACTATCTCCAGAACTGGAGCTTCTGGTTCGATCTGCGGATCGTCTGCCGGACGGCCTCCAGCCTATTCCACAAGAACGCCTACTAAGATCGGCTTCCTGCGTAGCGCCGCCAACCGTTTGGGAAGCTCTGACTAAACGTGCTGTTTGAAGGGGACGGCCTTTAGTGTCTGCGGGCCGCCGCTGCGCGGTTGGTTCGGTCTATTTTCGAGCGATCTGTTCCACCGCCAAATTCTCTTAGCCAGTCGCGGCACATTCTCTTCGGCCGCAGGTGCTTCGTGGGAACCGCTAATCCACCGGCTCGCCTCACCTTCCAGGTGTATCTCAAGGCCTACAGGCCAACATTATGGTTGAGGTTTGACGCGGCGCTGAAGTGTCGCACTACCCGACCCATGGCCTCCAAAAGGAAAGCCCGCTCGCGCGGGCTGTTGCTTTCGCTAGTTGCTAGTTGCTAATTGCTAATTGCTGCCTTCTCCTACCGGCTGCTATTTGATCCTGTCTCGCTCTGCTGTGCCGTCAGTCGGGCGCTATTGCGCTGCGCAATGGTTTTCTTGGCATTGTCGGCCAACTGCTTGGCCTGCGGAAGCAAATCGAGCCCCTTCTGCACTTCAGGATCGGTTTCGGCGTGGACCCTCATGCCTTCCTGCTGGCCGAATTCGTTGATGAACAGCTCTGCCTTGATGTTGGAGCGGATCCAGTCATTGTTTTCCGCCAGATCGGCTTCGGTGAAGGTGATCTTTTGCTCGTCCAGATACTTGCGGAACTCCTGCATCACGGCATCATCAACTTCAAACTGCTTGTTGACCGTGTGATTGATCACGTAATGCTTGGCGAAATTGAAGAACGCGTACTTCTCCAGCAGAGTGTCCTGGAACTTGTTGGTCTTCGGATTGGCGATCTTGACGTCGGGCGTGATGCCGCCGCCGCCGTACACTGTGCGTCCGCTGTCCGTCATCTTCACTTCATGATTGCCGACGGTGCCATCGCCGTTCTCACGGTCGTTGTAGTAATAGTCGTAAAGCGAGACGCCGGTATACTCGCGCTGAATCAGCCGCCCGCTGGGGGTGTAATACTTGGCAGTCGTCAGCGCCAGTCCGGTGTTTTCCGACAGCGGATAGACCGTCTGCACCAGTCCCTTGCCAAATGTAGTTTCGCCGGCGATCAGGCCGCGATCATGGTCCTGAATGGCGCCTGCGACAATCTCCGCCGCCGACGCGGTACCGCGATTCACCAGCACCACAATGGGATAGTCCTTGCCGCCGTTGCCGTGGGTCGCCTTATAGACCTTTTCGGCTGATGCCCGGCCGTGATGCGAGACGATGACCTGCCCCTTTTTCAGGAACTGGTCAGCCACGCCGACGCCTTCGCTCAGCAGTCCGCCGGGGTTCTGCCGCAAGTCAAGGATCAGGCCATGAATGTCGCCAAGTTCGTCCAGCGCGTCACGTACTTCCTTTTCCGTTGTTTCCTGGAAGCCGGAGACGTGGATATAGCCGATGCCCGGACGAATCATGAAATGCACGTCGACGCTGTAGCGGGGAATTTCGTCGCGAATGACCGTGAAATCCAGCGGCTTGTCCGAGCCCTCACGCAGCATCGTAATCTTCACGCTCGTGCCCTTGGGCCCTTTCAGCAGATCGGCTACGTCGCTGGTGCTCATGTTGTCGGTTTGTTTGCCATCGACCGCGATGATGATATCGCCCGGCCGAATGCCGGCCCGGTAGGCTGGCGCTCCGGCAAAAGGCGCAATCACAATCACCTTATTATTGCGCGGACCAACCTGCATTCCCACACCGTAGTACTTGCCGCGCTGCTCTTCGCGCAAGGCTGCGTAAGATTTGGGATCGAAAAAGTTCGAGTGCGGATCGAGCACCCGCAGCATTCCCGGGATAGCGCCGTTGTAGATGGACTTGTCCGGACTGACCGGCTCGGCGTAGTTTTCCTGCACTACCCGATACACGTCACTGAAGGTCTTCAGGCTGTCACGAACATCATTGTCGCTGTTGCTGGAAGAGGCGCTGGAGGTCAGCCGCTGGCCAAACACCATCCCCAGACAGCCGCAGGCAAGAACTATCGAGAGAACAAGTACAGCGGAGCGCCGCGAACTACGTGCCATTGTGCGTTTTCCTTCGACTACTATCCCGTGAAGCGTGAGACGGCTGTGCAGGAGGCCTCAACTCGGCCGGGAATGCATCTTCGATCTTCGATCAGGACTGGCACCCGGGGTCCCCGGCAAGTCCGTCTTTTGGACTTGTTGAGGCGATCATCGGGGTGAAACTTATCCGAAGTATACCATGCAGCCCAGCCGTGCCCAGCGCCCTACGCAGCCACTGTTTGGATGCTGATCCGAAAAAGAAAGGTGCGAAGTGCGTTGGTTTCCCACCTGCCTAACAGACGGCAGAGGTCAGGGAACGTGAGCCGCGAAATTGGTTCTCGCGGGACGGAGGCAGATGGAACTCCGCCAAACCTCGCCGTCTGCTATTTTCTGCCGGTATCCTGGAACCCATTCCGGCGCGCCGTGCATCCATTGGGGTGGAATTCGTCACGCAGGCATGGAAAAAGGCAAAAATCGCTGGCGTTGGGGGAGTAACGGTCAGATATAATCTGACGGTTAAGGAGAGTTCCGAATGTTGCGGCTCCCCCGGTCGTCGCACAATGCGCTTGACGGAACTTAGCGTTGGCTTGCAGAATCCTCGACGCGGCGGCACAACAGAATCTTTACTCACTCCGCTTTTGAAGGAGCCTCACAATGGCCATAAATGAAAGTGAACACGTTTGGCACAATGGGCGCCTGATTCCCTGGGATGACGCCAAGATCCATGTGATGGCCCATGTGGTGAATTACGGTTCGTCGGTGTTTGAGGGGATTCGCTGCTATCAGACGCCCAAAGGGCCTGCTGTTTTCCGCTTGCGAGACCACGCTCTTCGCCTGTTGCAGTCGTGCAAGATTTATCGCATCGAGCTGGACTACACCCTCGATGACTTGGTCCAGGGCACCGTAGACCTGGTGGCCGCCAACAAAGTTGCGCCCTGCTACATCCGTCCCATCGTGCTGCGCGGTTATGGGCAGGTTGGCGTGAACCCATTTAACTCGCCCACCGAGGTCTACATCGCCAATTACGAATGGGGCAAGTATCTCGGCAGCCCCGACTCCGATGACGGCGTCGATGTTTGCGTTTCATCCTGGAGCCGTCTGGCGCCCAACACCTTGCCCACAATGGCCAAGTCCGGCGCCAATTACATGAATTCGCAGCTTATCAAGATGGAAGCCATCGTAAATGGCTATAGCGAAGGCATCGCCCTCGACGTCAACGGCTACGTCAGTGAAGGCTCAGGCGAGAACGTATTCGTCGTGCACAAAGAACGTATCTACACCCCGCCTCTGGGCAACAGTGTGCTGCCCGGCATCACGCGTAACTCCGTGATGCACATCGCGCACGAACTGGGCATCCCGGTGATCGAGCAGGTCATTCCGCGGGAGATGCTCTACATCTGCGACGAGCTGTTCTTTAGTGGTACCGCCGCCGAAATCACTCCCATTCGCTCGGTCGACAAAATCATGGTTGGCCATGGTCTTGCCGGCCCCATTACCAAGTCCATTCGCAAGCAGTTCTACGGTATCGTGAACGGCACCGCTGAAGACCGCTTTGGATGGTTGACCCCGGTCCCTGTTCCGGTTCCAGCAAAGCAGCCGGTGAGCGTGACCGTGTAACCCGGGTTCCGAACACAACTGGAAAAGGGCGCAGCCATTGCGCCCTTTTTTTTCATCAGCCCGGCTTTCTTCTCAGTGCGAGTTAGAACCGTTGTCCTGCGGTACAGGCCGGAACTCTTCTTCCATCCACTTCTGGAACGCGGCCGTGCTCTGCGGACGGCCCAGGAAGTTCTTCACCAGGTCATTGGCGGACATCGATCCACCCGGCTCCAGCACCGTACGCCGGTAGCGCATCGGAGCTTCGCCGGCCAGCAGATTGTTATGGTCAAACTGCTGGAAGAAATCCTCCGCGATCACCTTGTCCCACATATAGGTGTAGTAGGCGGATGAGTAGCCTGCCAGGTGACCGAACGACGCGTACATGTGAGCGTCAGAGGGTATGGGAACGTAAAGAGTATATTGCCGGAAATCGTGGGGACAAACTGCGTCCACGTCGATCTTGGCTGGATCGTCTTTGTACAGGTCGTAGGAGATTGCCGACAGCGCGTTCTGCAACGAGACGCCGTTGGCGCGTCCAAAGGCGGAAGCCCGGTTCATGCGCGCCACCAGTTCCGCGGGGATCGGCTCGCCCGTCTTGTAGTTGCGAGCGAACGTAGCCAGCACCTGCGGGCTCTTCATCCACTCCTCCAGCATCTGCGACGGCGCTTCTACGAAATCGGATTCCATGGTGATACCTGAAATTCCCGCCCATTGCTGCTGTCCGCCCAGAATGTGGTGCATCAGGTGTCCGAATTCATGGAAGAAGGTCACGGCATCGCCATAGTTCATCAGGCCGGGATCGGTCGCGGTGGGCTCTGCGAAATTGCAGATCAGAATCGCCTCCGGCAATTGTTTGCCGCGGACCCCATCCAGTACTGCCGACATCTCCGCATGACTGTACTTGCCGGGCCGCGGATGCATGTCGAGGTAGAACCGGCCAATCATTTTGCCGTTGTCGATCACGTCCCACGTCTCTACCGCGGGGTCCCACGAGGGCGCATTCATTTCCTGGCGGAAGGTGACGTGGAAGAGGGTCGCAGCCGTATCCAGCACGCCCTTCTTCACTTGCGGATACGCCAGGTAAGGACGAACACTTTCCGAGTTGAAGTCGTATTGCGAACGGCGGACCAGTTCTTGCAGCCGGAACCCTTCGTAGCTCGCGATTTCCGTCGCCTTGGGATCAGTCTTCTGCTTCTCGGCCAGCAACATCGCAAACTCGCGTTCCGCCACCGGACGCGCCGCCGCGTTGAGGTCTGCGATGAACTTCGCGATGTTGCTGCCGTTCTGCATCATCTTGTCGGCGGCGTTGTAATCGGCCCACGACGAGTACCCGATCAGCGTGGCAATCTGGTAGCGCGTCTGCATCATATCGATCAGGACGTCGCGGTTCTTGGGATAGGCGCGCGTGTTCCATGCTTCCCACATGCTGCGGCGGAGCGCGTCACTCTTGGCATACTCCAGCACCGGAAAAAGGTCGGGATAGTTGGTCGTAATTTTAATTTTGCCGTCGGCGCCCGGCTTGTGGTTCTCGATGTAGTCCTGTGGCAGCCCGTCAAGTTCGGACGCGCTGGAGACCATGACACTCTTCTGGTCGTCGGAGATGTTGCGTTCGAACATTGCCTGATCTTCGGTCAACTTGTCTTGAAGCTTCTTGAGCTTCGCCCGCGTAGCATCGTCCTTGTCCACACCGGCTAAACGAAACTCCAAGAGTTGCCGCTGCACGTAGTAACGGGTTGCGGGATCGGACTTGGAGACGTCCAGGGCCGATAGCGCCTGGTAAACGTCGCGATTCAGCGACAGGGAAGTTGCGGCCCCGCTGACCTTGACGCTCATTGCCGTACCACGGTCCCTGAAGGCCGCATCCGGGTTCACCTTCTGCACCAAATCGGCAAAATAGGCGGCCGCATTCAGCAGGCGGATCGCTTCATCGTAGGGAACCAGCGTGTTCACGATCGTCCTGGGACCTTTGACGGCAACGATTTGATCGATTGACTGCTGTCCTGCCGCGATCCGGCCATCCTCCGCTTTCTCGAACGCGGCGATGTCGGGTTTGGCGTTCCAGACGGGCGGCTGATTTGGTGGTGCCTTCTGCGCAGCCAGCATGGTTGTAACCAGCAGGAGTGTGAATGCGTAGAAACCGCGAAAGACGTGCGACATAATCACTTTTCTATTACCTCCGTCGCGTCAGCCAGAACGAGGCCGGACGCAGCTTTCGACAGGCTGCCGAATCTTAAGCCAGGCTACTGCTTTTCTCAACTGATTCTCCGCGAAACGATCGTCAGGCGAGGCAAGCCGCGGGCCACGTTGGCGATTGTGATCTGAGTAGCGGGCGAACTCGAAACCGATGCCGTATTGCCGCAGATTGCGAAACCAGAGTCAGAACAGCATGTTTTTCAGCTCCGGGCTGACGATAAGCGGCGCCTCAGTCGCCTGCTGAACGTCTTCCACCGTCAGGCCGGGCGCGATCTCCTCCAGCACCAGTCCGCTTTGCGTTACCCGGATGTAAGCCATCTCGGTCACGATGGTATTCACTACGCGCAAGCCGGTGATGGGCAGCGTGCAGCGCTTCAGGATCTTTGCCTCTCCGTCGCGCGTGGTGTGCTCCATGGCCACGATCACGCGCCGGGCGCTGGCCACCAGGTCCATCGCGCCACCCATGCCTTTGACCATTTTGCCGGGAATCATCCAGTTGGCCAGGTTACCTTCCTCGTCGACTTCCATCGCGCCCAGCACGCTCAGGTCAATGTGGCCGCCGCGAATCATGGCGAACGACTCGGCGCTGGAGAAATAAGCCGTTCCCGGCAACTGGCTCACCGTCTCTTTACCCGCATTGATCAGGTCACCGTCTTCCTCGCCCGCCAGCGGATACGGGCCCACGCCCATCATGCCGTTCTCGCTCTGCAGGACAACCTCAACGCCCGGCGGCACGCAGTTCGCCACCAGCGTCGGCATACCAATGCCGAGGTTGACGTAAAATCCATCGCGCAACTCACGCGCCACGCGCCGCACAATGCGGTCGCGCTTCTCGGTATCCTTTTGCTTAGCGATGTTTGGAGAGGTCGCCATAAATTGTCCCTACGCCTTCCGTAGCGTCCTGCGCTCAATCCGCTTCTCGTAGTTCGTCCCCTGGAAGATTCGTTGCACATAAACACTGGGCGTGTGCACCTGATCGGGATCGATCTCGCCGGGCTCAACCAGGTGCTCCACTTCGACGATGGTCACCTTCCCAGACGTCGCCATCATGGGGTTGAAGTTTTGCGCCGTCTTGCGATAAACGAGATTTCCCCAGCGATCACCCTTCCATGCCTTAATCAGCGCGAAGTCGGCCGTCATACCGCGCTCCAGCACATACGGCCGTCCCTCGAACTCGCGCGTCTCCTTGCCTTCGGCAACCACGGTGCCGAATCCCGTCGGCGTGTAGAATCCCGGAATGCCCGCCCCGCCAGCGCGAATGCGCTCGGCGAGCGTGCCTTGCGGAACCAGCTCCAGATCGATGCGCCCGGTCAGCACCATCTCCTCGAGCAGCTTGTTCTCGCCCACGTAGCTGCCCTTGTGCGAGGTGATCTGTCCGGCGGCCAGCATCAGCCCAAGGCCGAATTCGTCAACGCCAACGTTGTTGCTGATGGTGTGCAGGTTCTTGACGCCCTTCTTGACTAGCGCGCGGATAAGGTTTTCCGGGATGCCGCACAGGCCAAAGCCTCCGACCATAATGGTGGCGCCATCCTGAATGTCGTGGACGGCTTCATCGGCGTTCGCAACTACCTTGTTCATTGGCATAAGCGTTTTGCTTCCGACCGGAGATTGTACCGAGGAGGAGCGCGTCGGGGCAAAACATCATTACGTTTTGCAACCGATCTCCAGGTCAGTGCCTTCGGTTTTGTGTCAGGGCACGGCTTCAGCCGTGCCGTCTGCAGCGATAATAACTCGGGCTTTAGCCCCTGTTCCGGATATTGCAGGGGCTGAAGCCCTAATCTTCTCTGCAAGCTGTTCGGCACGACTAAAGGTCGTGCCCTGACACAAAACGTAAGAGTTCACGCGGCGCTGCCAACCCAACGACCGACCATCGACAACTGACAACTAGCCCTAGCCCCTATCTTTCCCCAACCTGTTGGCGCTCTCAAACATCTCGCGCAGCTCCGGCCCACGCAGGTTTTCGCGCAGATGCGCCATTTGTTGCTCGAAGTACAGCATTGCCTCTTCGATGTTCTGGGTGTTGGTCATGGCGATGTCGCGCCACATCGAATACGGACTGTGCGCGATTCGCGTCATCTCGCGCAAGGCGCGGCCGCCGATCTGCGACACCACTTCATCATCGCCGAACTCATCCCGTAGCGCTGACGCCAGCGCCGTGGCCATCATCTGCGGCAAGTGACTGATCCAGGCGCACAGCCGGTCGTGGCGCGAGGCGTCGACGGCGATTACGCGAGCGCCGATGGACTTCAGCATATCCAGAAATTCCTGCTGCGGCGGCGTGAATGACCGCTCAGCGTCGATTGGCGAAATCAGCCACACCGCATCGCGGAACAGGTCCGGCTCGGCATGTTCGATTCCCCCGACTTCCTTGCCGGCCATGGGATGTCCTGGCAAAACACTGGTCGCAGCCCTGTCGCCCAGCACCAGGCGCGCTCGTTGAACCAGCGTTTCCTTGGTGCTGCCGGTGTCGGTGATCAGCGTGTCGTGCGAAATCAAGGGCGCAACGGCTTCCAGCTGCGACAGAATGCAGCCTACGGGAGTGGCCAGCACGATGACGTCGCTGCCGCCGATCGCGCTCTCCAGATTGGTTTCCCCGCGATCGATGGCGCCGCGCGTCCCGGCAATCTCCAGCACGGCGCGATTGTCGCAGCCGACAATAGTGCCGCTGAATCCAGCCTGTCGCAGCGCAAGCCCAAGCGAGCCGCCAATCAGCCCGGTTCCGACAATCGTGATTTGCTGAATAGGCATGCTGGAACTGAATTGCCAGTTTACAGCGCGGGAGGTGTAATCCTTCGCAGCGGAAACCATCTGACCGGGTAGTGCGGACCTTTAGGTCCGCGTGAGAGGTCTATTCTGAGAAACTCAGGGCCGGCTTTAGCCGGCGACACCCCAAGCGCCTCGCGGGCTGAAGCCCGCCCGTGATAACAGAAAGTTGCTGCGACGCGGCGCTGAAGCGCCGCACTACCCAATCGTCCTTCCGACGGCCGGCGCAATCATCCGCAACCGATCCATGAGTTCGGCGAACTGCGCAGGAAACAGCGACTGCGCGCCGTCGGACAAAGCGTCATCGGGCGAGGGATGTACCTCGATAAGCAGCGCATCGGCTCCTGCTGCCACCGAAGCGCAAGCCATCGGCGCTACTTTGTCGCGCAGGCCCGTCCCGTGCGAGGGGTCGGAGGTAATCGGCAGGTGCGACAGCTTGTGCACAATCGGGATCGCCGAGATATCGAGCGTGTTGCGCGTGTAGGTCTCGAAGGTGCGGATGCCGCGCTCGCACAGAATGACGTTGTAGTTGCCGCCCGACATGATGTATTCGGCCGACAGCAGCATCTCTTCGATGGTGGCCGCAATGCCGCGTTTCATCAGCACCGGCTTGCGCACCTTGCCCAGCTCGCGCAGCAGGTTGAAGTTCTGCATGTTGCGCGCGCCCACCTGGAGGATGTCGACGAAGGCGAGCATCGGCTCGATCTGCGAGATCTCCATCACCTCGCTGATCACCATCAGGCCGTGTTGGTCGCCGGCCTCGCGCAGCAACTCTAGTCCGTCGAGACCCAGGCCCTGAAACGTGTACGGCGAGCTCCTGGGCTTGAAGGCTCCTCCGCGCAGTACCTTCGCACCTGCCTTCGCTGACTAATTCCGCGCCGGTGAAAATTTGCTCGCGCGATTCCACCGAACATGGGCCGGCCATCACCACAACTTCTTTGCCGCCGATCTCGACGCCATTCGGCAGACGGACGATGGTCCCCTCAGGCCGAAACGGCCGTCCCACAAGCTTGTAGGGAGCGCTGATGCGATGCACCGTCTGCACCCCGGGAAGCACTTCAAGTTCGCGCGTGTCGAAGTCGATGCGCTTGCCGACGGCGGCCAGCACGCTCTGTCGCGCGCCGGTGGTCCGGTGCACCGCGAAGCCCATCTTCACCAGGTGGTTGGTCACCTCCTGGATCTGGTCTTCGCTCGCCGTCTCCCACATCGCAACGATCATGGTTTCGCCTTAGGAGGTTGCGGAACGAATTCGCGCGCCTTTCCGCAGCCGAGTTCTCGCCGTTTAGCGGTCGAATTCCGCTCCTTCGGACTTTATCATGGGCGGCGCTGGCCGTTTGCGGCGTGACCAGATGGCGTCAGGCGAGGAATGGCCCCAGGCTCTGCTTGATGTGGGCTTCGTCGACCTGCTCGCCGCGATTGAGGCGGTCGAGAATCTCGTCTACTACCTGCTTGGCCTGATTGCGTTCGCGATGCAGGAGAAAGCCGTCGAAGATGTGCTGGCCACGCATGGCGTTCTCGATCTCGGTTTCCTTATCGTGCTCGCCGAGCTCGGTGAAGTAGACGACTTTGTAGCGGCCGCCAAAATCGGCGTCGCGGTAGATTTCGAACATCACCTTCTTGGTGTCGGTCGTGAGTGGCATGGCCCTAGGTCTCGATGGGTTCGGGTGAGCGGATCTCTTAGGTCCGCGTCAACAGTCGCCTTAGGATTATAAATCCGGCTTCAGCCGGTGCGAGAACTTCTTTGCTCGGAGAAAGAGCTCTCGTACCCCCGTAGATCCAACCGTCTCATCACTTCAGGAAGCCGCGAATGAGGTCGGCCACTTGCTGCGCCTCCGTGTCCATGGCGAAATGGCCGGCGTCGAGGATGTGAACCTCTGCCGCCGGTACATCGCGTTTGTAAGCAGCCGCCTCCGCCACCTGGAATGACGGATCGTACTTTCCCCATATCACAAGCATGTGCGGCTGTTTCTTCTGAAGCCATGCCTGCCAGACTGGGTAGGACGCGACATTTGTGCGGTAGTCATAAAACAGGTCGCTTTGAATGTCCACCTGATGGGGCTGACTCAGAAACGCGAACTCGTCCGTCCAAAGGTCCGGGTCGTAGCGGTCAATATCAGGATCGCTGCCGAGATGCCTTTGCTTCGTTGCGGTGAACGAAATCAGATTGGCGCGGAGGGCAGCTTCGTTCGCGGCGCGGTCAGCCCAAAATGCGCGGCGAGTGGCCCAGAGCGGCCCCAGACCGTCCTCATGTGCTACGGCGTTCTGGATGATGGGACTCTCGATCCGCTCAGGATGTGCCAGGGCAAGCCGGAAGCCAACAGGGCCGCCGTAGTCCTGCACGTACAGGCTGTAATGAGTGAGCCCGACAGCCTGGGTGAAGTGATCGATGACGGTAGCGATATGGTCGAAGGTGTAGGCGAAGACCGCGGGCTGGGGCGCGTCACTGTGACCAAATCCCGGGTAGTCCGGCGCGACCATATGGTAACGGTCCGACAGCCGGGCAAAGAGAGGCTCAAACATCCGCGAAGAGGATGGGAAACCGTGAAGCAACAGGATTGTCGGAGCGTCCTTCGGGCCGGCCTCTCGATAGAAGATTGAGAGACCGTCTACTTGAACCGTGCGATATAGAACGTTCTGCGTACTCACAGGCGGGTTCCCGAAAGCGGTTGAGGAAAAAATCGACGCGAACAGTAACGGAACCAGGGCCGCGCGAAAGAGGTGGCGATCTCGAAAAGAACTATGCATCCACTTCCTGCGGCCAGCTCAATAAGCTTTAATCGTCACCCGATGCCGTCGCTGCCTGCGGCTCGTCCACCGGCGCAGGGAAGGGAACCAGCCTACCTTCTCGTGCCACGGATTTATGCGTCAACGACATGCGCAGCGAGCGCTCGTACTCGGCCAGCTGTTCTTCCAGCTTGTTCGCGGTCTCGGCCTTCTTCAACAGGTCCTCGCGATAGCGCTTCAGGAAGTAGTCAATGGTCTCGACGCGAATCTTGATGGAGCCGGTCGGCTTATTCTCGTCCAGATCTTTGAACGAGAAGTATGGCGTGCCCGACTTCTCAATGATGTCCTCAATCACGCTGTAGATCGGCGCGTCGTGGCCGCACTTGAAGTTGCTGATCTCCAGCGCCACCAGGTTAGGATGGCGCGCAGTGAACTTCGCCGCCCAGATTTTGATGTTGGTGCTGCCGGAATAAGCATTCTTCCACACGTCGCGAATATCGAGCGCATGCGTAATTGAGCCGGAGCGGACTTCCTCGCCGAAGAGCCGGTCCAGAATGTCTTCATCCATGGGCAGCAGGCTCTGCGAAAACACCGGGTAGCCAAGCTTCTGGAACTCCTCCATTATCTCGTGGTTGAGTCCCGGATCGTGGTGATAGACGCGCCCGAGCATGACAATGCCCAGGCGGTTTTCACGTTCCAGCGTGTCCAGCATCTCGCGGGCGCGCTTGCGCATGGTGCGGTCGTAGTCCTCAAACGCCTTGAAGCCAGCCTCGATGGCGCGTTCATTCTCTTCTTCCGAGAGGCCGAGCAGGGGAGCCCACGTCTGGAACATCTGCAGCGTCAGCAGCTTCCGGTCGTCGATGTTCAGGATCGGATCGAGGTATTGAACGCCGTTTTCCTTGAAGACATCGCCTTCCTTGATGAACGCCGCCTTCACCGCATTGGGCGTCGCGGTCACGGTGGGACACGCGTTGGCGCCGCTGCAATTCTTCAGCGGCTGATTCATGGTGTCGATCATGGGGAAGAAGATGGCATCCAGCGGCTTCTTCTGGTGCTTCTGGAAGATGAGGTTGTAGACGTGCGGAATGCCGATCTTCGACGGGAAGCAGGGATCGATTGCGCCGCGGCCTGCGCCCTGACGATACATCTCCTGGCCGGTGAACTCGGAGTAGACGAGGTTCTCGGGCTCGAGGCCGAGGCTCTCCAGATAGCCGCTGAACAGCGGAGTGAAGAGATACATGTTCAGCACGCGCGGCATACCGACGCGCATCGTCTTACGCTTGTTCATCAGCTCAATGCGTTGCTGGACGGACGCCTTCGCCTTACCAAAATCCCAGCGGCCCGGCGTGGGCAGCGCATCGGCAACTTTCTGCGGATTACGCGAGCGCCAGACTTCGTTGGCGGCGATGTCGACGAAGTTCGGGTTCTCCTTCTTGATGGCGTCGAGTCCGGCCTTGATGCCGCGCATGGCGCTGACATCCTCGACCTGGCCTTTTTCGCAGGTCGAGATGATCAGACGGCGCTCGCCCGCTTGCAGCGGGACCTTCGACTTGAAGACCGGCAGCGGTGACGCGGGCTCAAGCGCTTCGTTCTTGCTATCGCCGACGTTGACGTCTATGAAGGTGCGCAGGCAATTGTTCTTGCAGAAGTAGCAGCGCGTGTCTTCGTTGCGCGTGGTCTTGTAGCCGATCTTCTCGACTGCGTCGATTCCGATGAAGCCGGTGCGATGGCCGTTTTTGTAGATACGGATGGCCTCGACGCCCGCGCCGATGGCGCCCGACTCGCCGCAGTGCTCGTGGACGATGACCTCGGGTTCGTGGCCGGCGCCGTGGAAGTGGGAGTGAATAAAGTCGACTTCGGACTTCACCGCAGCCAGGTTCTTCTGTGTCCCACCTTGCAGGATGAACTTCGATCCCAGCTTGGCAAGGTTCGGAATTCCGGCGACGTAGAGAAAGATGTTCTTCGGCAGAACGTTGGCCAGTCCAGCGAGGATCTCCTCGCCGCGCCAGCCTTGGCGCTGGAAGTTGACGATGTCGGACTGCATGAAGACCGCACAGCCGTAGCCGAAGATGGGCATGGTGCCCGCAGCGAAGGCTATGTCGGCGTACTCCTCAACTTTGTAGCCAAGCGACTCGGCCGTGCCTTGCAGGAAGTAGCCATTGCCCGCCGAACACTGCGTGTTCAGTTTGAAGTCCTTGACGCGTCCGTCTTTCAGCACAATCAACTTAATATCTTGGCCGCCGACGTCGACGATTACGTGCGGATCTTTATAGAACTTCATTGCCGACTCGGTATGCGCGACCGTTTCCACCAGCGCGACATCGGCCTTCAGCACGTCTTTCAGGACATCTTTCGCGTAGCCAGTCGTGCCGACGCCCAGGACTTCCAACGTCGCGCCCTGCGATTCCACTTGCTGCCGAAGGGCAACGAACATGTCAATGGTGTCCTGGATGGGATTGCCGCCGGAAAGCTGATAGGCCTTGCATATCACGTCGCCGCCCTCGGAGAGCAGCACGGCTTTGGTGGAGGTCGAGCCACCGTCTAGGCCAACGAAGCCGCGGACGGTTTCGCCGACACCAAACTTCGCGCCGATGAATTTGGGGACGCGATACTTGTCTTTGAATTGTGCGAGCTCTTCTTCCGAGGTGCTAAGGCCGGCAGCGCCAGACTTCGCTTTCTCAGCTTGACGGCCGACGGAGATGTAGTCCTCCAGGCACTCTGTGCCCATGTAGATGCCGACTTCGTTCTCTTCATCCTTGCCGAACTCGACGGCACCCAGAGCGGCGAAGTACTGCGCGTTCTCCGGAACCTTGATGCAATCTTCCGGCTTCATCCCTTCGGGGATCTGGACTTTGCGCTCCTCCCACGTGCGAGGAATGTTTTGCTGCCAGGCTTCCTTCATCCCGCGGATGAAGCTGTTGGGGCCACCGAGCAACAGCACGTGCGGACGCAGTGTGTGGCCGCGGGTAAGCACCGTCAGGTTCTGCAGAACGATCGCGTCGAAGAGCGATGCCATGAGCTGATCGGGCGGAATGCCTTGCTTTTGTAGGCCATTGATGTCGGTCTCGGCAAAGACGCCGCACTTACCCGCGACGGGATGCAGCTTGATACCGATGTAACCCTGGTCGCAGAGTTCTGCGGCGGGAATTTTCAGCTTGGCGTTGATCTTGTCGATGACCGCGCCCGTGCCTCCAGCGCACTTGTCATTCATCGAGGGAATCTTCTTTTTGCGGCCGGTGTTCTCGTCTTCCTTGAAGACGATGATCTTCGCGTCCTGACCGCCGAGTTCGATGACCGAGTTCACTTCGGGGTGAAGTTTCTCGACGGCAAGGGAGACGGCCGTGACTTCCTGCACAAACTTTGCCCCAACCAGGTTGGCCAGCGCGCCACCACCGGAGCCGGTAATGAAGATACGGCAGTTGTGCGGCGCAATGCCGACTTCCTCCTCCATGCGCTTGAGGAATTCCAGCAGTTTTTCGGGCTGCTTGGTCTCGTGGCGCTGGTAGTCCTGCCAGATCATCTGGTCGGTTGCCGTATCGACGACGACAGCTTTCACCGTGGTCGAGCCGACGTCCATGCCGACGGTGTAGACCGCCTTGCGCCCGGACTGCGCCGCGACCTCGCGCGACTTGGCGAGAATGCGCGCGGGGAGGGATTCGGCTACCGGCGCGGGATTCAGCAGAGTGTCGAGTTGAACGTCAACTTTCTCGGGGCCGTGCTCACACGATCCGTGCTGGTGAGAATGACTCACTTGACCTCCCAAAACCTGAGGGGTTTAGTCCCCTTCTGTTATTCAGTGCAAACGTCCAATTGGTTGCGCAAAATGCAAGAGTGCTGTCCCTACGGGACTCAAATCTCTTTATCGCGTCGATACCCAGCGCTGGAGCGCTGGGCTAACCTGTGTCGTCCCTACGGGACTCAACTTATCTTTCTGGCACCACCCAACACTCCGCCTGCGGCTCCGTGCTGGGTAGATTATTTCGCGCCTCCGGCGCTTAGTTCCGGGCCCGAAGCCCGATTCATAAAGAACAAGTCGCGTGACGCGAACCTGAAGGTTCGCTCTACCGATTCTTGCCCAGCGCGAACCTGAAGGTTCGCTCTACCCGATCTTCAGCGGTGGCGCGACGCCGTGCTAAAGCGCCGAGCTTCCAGCTAATCCCCGAAGTTGCCCTCAACCCTTCTGAAGCCATGCTTCGCTTGCCGGAACAACCACTCGATCACGCGCTTGTCGTTGTAGCACCAGGCGAGGATGTGATTGAGCGTCGAGAAGCAGCTCTTCTGACATTCTTTCTTCATCTCCTTGAGCTGCCTGGTTTCAAACTTGTGGTTCTCGATGGTGCCCCAATCGTATCCGGCCGAGTACATGGGGAAGCATGGCGCCAGGGTGCCGTCCACGCGGACGATCAGTGAGTTGTGCCCCGCGCGGCAGCCCCAGTCGTGCAACTCGCCCTGCACGAAGTTCTTCATCTGCGCCAGACGCTCCACGGAGTTCACCATGTGATAGCCGGACCGCTGCTTCTTAATCAGCCAGTCGATCAACTCGGCAGCAGCGGAATGGTGCTCCTCGCGGATGAACGTCGGGTTCGAGTACAGGTGCTTGAAGTGCGGCTGCTCGGTCATCGGCGACTCGCAAATATGGTAGTCGGTCGCGATGCCGTTATCGTGCGCCAGTTCCGTCAACTGCCGGACATCGTCCATGTTGTTGGCGCAGATGTTGATGTTTAGGAACACCGAGTAGCCGTACTTGTATTGCTTCTTGACCAGGTAGTCGAAGTACTTGCGGATGGGTACCATCGCCTTCGGCAGCCCTCGGCCGGGAACGTCATCCCAGGCATCAACCGCCAGATTGACCACGCCGACTCCAGCATCGGCAACCTTGTCGATCACTGATTCTCGCATCAGCCGACCGTTGGTGGGCAGATAAACCCAGAAGCCCTTCTTCGCGGCGTAATAGATGATCTTATGGGCGAAGTCGGGACGCAGCAACGGCTCGCCACCCATCAGCGCCAGCACGCCCGCGCCCGAGTCGCGCAGCCAGTCGAGAGAACGCTTGGCTGTATCTTCGGTCATGCCGCGCACGCTGTTATCGAAGGCCCAGCAGTAGTGGCAGTCGAGGTTGCACTTCCACTCGTTGAACAGGTACGCAATGATGGGGTGGAAATCACCGGGCAGCACGCGCGAGCGAATCCACGGAAACGCCCAGCCCCGCATGGCGCGATAAATATGTTTGGCCGAGTGCGAACGCTTGCCGTTGACCGGGAAGTAGTCCTCGTCGCGAGCATTCATCAGCTCGGGATGCTGCGGAAAGACCGGAGTTGGCAGCCGCTGCTCCTTGCCACTCGGAGGGGCCGGAAGCAAGCGCGGCTGCTCCGGCGGCTTCATCAGCAGCTCGTGTAATTCGACATCCAGGCGATATGACGGCGCAGCTTGCGTGCCTTCCGGCACCTGCACTTCCGGCATAGGACAAGTAACCTCCGTGTTGGCATTCACCAAAAAGAACTAACTGGAACTAATCGCCGAATGCGGCGGCTGTGGCCAGCCTGCGCGCCGGTATCGGCGGCACGCGCTTCAACCGGGTTTTGCCGTTCATCAGATCGCTGACATGCAGCACGAAGTTGGCTGCCACGCCGGCGTACCCGTGATGATGCGGAACTGGATAGAAGACGTTGCGTAGCTCCGGATGCTCGGCGACGTAATCCTTAATGTCGTCCAGGCGCTTGCCGGTCGACTTCAGGACTTGTTCGAACTCCATGCGGGCTTTCACCTTGGCTTCGCCCAGCGCCATCTGGACGCGGCTGTGGGCGTTGATCTCTCCCTCGCCGGAGGTTTCGATGGGCAGGAAGATCATCTCCTTAAAGTGATTGGCGACGGCCGACTGGACGCCGTCGGACTGCGATGAAGGCATGCAGCCGAAGGGCTTCAGGGCCAGCACCATGTGGCAGAGCTGGTTCTTGGTGTAGTAAACGTTCTTGCCGACTTCCAGGTGACCTTCGCCGCCGCGGGCAAATTCGTTATAGAACGGATTTGCCAGTTGGGCCATCGTCTTCTGGTCGACAAGCTCATGGGCGATATTGCCCAGGCCTTGGACGGCGCGCTGATACTGCCGCGCGTAGATGCGCTCGCCGACGCCGACCATCCATTGCTTCTTGCGGAACTTCCATTCGTTTGCCGCGAGCTTGTTCAGCTCGTACCATTTCGGGTGCTTATGCGGAGCATCGAGCGAGCGGCGGGCCGCGGCGCGAGCCTTCACCTGGTACATCATGTACATGACCCAGGTGCCGATGGGTTCGACCAGCACCTGCGCGCCTTCGCGCTCCAGGAACTCGAACATGTGGAAGTTGCCGTCGCCCTCGGTGATCTGGGCCCAGAATTCGCCGATGATTTTGACCACCGGCTTCACCCTCAGGCGATCGACTTCAATCGTGTTGAGCTGCTCGCGGACTGATGCCAGCGCATCTTTGTAGGGATCGCCGTAAAGCTGCTCGCGGACCTTCAGCAGGGAGTTGACCCAAACTTCCCACTTCTTACCTTTGTCGGCGCGGATCTTCTTGGCCATCCACTCCGGCAGATCCTCGTGGTCTTCGAACGGCTTACGGTCGCGCAGCATGGTGCAGAGGTCATTGACTGAAGACTCGAAAACCGCATCGGTTTTGCCCTTCTCCACTTCGTAGGGACGGATGCGGTAAATCATCTCGTTCATAATGTCGCCCAGATTGAGGGCGTTGAACATGCCCATGCCGAAGTCAACGGTGAACTTCAGGCCAGCTTCGCCGGACGCGGCCTTCACGCCGTCGTTCTGCTGGAAGAGCAGCACGCGGAAGCCATCGAAGCCGGCATTCTGCAACGCCAGCCGGTATTCGGCTTCGTACATGCCGAAGCGGCAGGGGCCGCAGGATCCCGGCAGTGAAGAAGATGTAGTTGTCGATGATGTCCTGCTTGGTGTGGCCTTGCGACTCCAGGGTCTGGAGGTGCTGCACCAGGTTACCCACGGTGAAGTAGGTGGGATTGCACTGGCCGTTGTTGCCGTATTCCTTGCCCAGCTGAAAGGCCGAGACGTTGGGCACGGGCATGACTTCGCAGCGATATCCGCAGCCCTGAAACACCGCCTGGATCACGCGCTCGTGCTTCCAGGTGAGGCCACCAAAGAGGATGGTCACCTTGCCGCGCTCCTCGGCGCCGAAGGGCCGCTCCACGGGACGGGTGAAGTGACGGACCGGACGGCTGTCCAGCCCCATCATGCTCTCCAGCCGGGCGCGCTCCTGCGCCAGCTTGCGTTGAATCTCTTCCTCGGTTCGAGGACGCGTCAGTTCGTCAATAGGGAAATCGATGCGAGTGACTGGCATAGAAGTCTTCCTCTTTTTCGAGTGGAATTGATAATTTTCTTTTTGTCAGTGACCAAAATACATGCACCAGGAAGGCGCGGCGCAGACAGACCCCGAGTGGGGAAATTGCAGAGACGGCCGATAGGGGTGAAAACTCTCACGGCGTAAGCGATCTTTGCAACCAGATAGTTTGTTACAGCCAACGGCAGAACTTATGACTACCCCAAGCTTGCCCGCTATTATCAACTCCCGATGCGACCCACATCAAGAGGGTAGAACGTTTTTTTGGCAATTCAGTTGCTATTTGTCAACCGGGCACCTGAGTGCCAAAAGCAAGCTCTGTCGACTACCAGACGAAGCGGGTCTTCCCACCCATAACTTTCCACCTAGATGCAGGACGAACGCGTCAGGTTTCATCAAATTCCCTTTTCTCTATTGCGGAAGATCTTGGGGTGACAGCCGGCTGATTTGCCCGCGCTGGGAAATGCTCTACACTCTGAATGAATTGAATTCGTTTGTGGCGCATGATGGGAGGCTGAACTAGTGTCGAGATTTGCCGAGCCGATGGCTCGACTGATTGAGGAGTTCAAGAAGCTGCCGGGCGTGGGGAGCAAGACCGCGCAGCGCTTCGCGTTTCATCTTCTGCGGGCGGACGACGGAGATGCCGAGCTGCTGGCGGAGGCCATCCGCGAGGTGAAGGCCAGCCTGCGCCTTTGCTCCATCTGCAATAACATCACCGACGTCGATCCCTGTGTTTATTGCACCAGCGCAACCCGCAACCAGCGGCTAATCTGCGTGGTGGAAGAGCCGACAAACATCGGCGCCGTCGAGAAGACGCGCCACTACAACGGCGTCTATCACGTGCTGCACGGCGCGCTATCACCCCTCCATGGCGTCGGGCCGGAACAGTTGCGCATTGCCAATCTCGCCCGACGCGTAGAGTCAGGCAACGTCGACGAGTTGATTGTGGCAACGAATCCCACCATCGAAGGCGAAGCCACGGCAACCTATCTTTCGCAGCTATTTAAGTCGTCGGGAGTAAAAGTGACGCGGATTGCCACCGGCGTCCCGGTCGGCAGCGATATCGAATACGCCGACGAAGTGACCATGCAGAAGGCGATGGAGGGACGGCGGGAGTTGTAGGGAAGCCGCCAGTCGCTTTTCGCTGTCCGTTTTGACCAATCACATCATTTGGGCGCTGGATTGCCGCGCAGTTTGGCGAAGTAGCCGTTGATCGCGTCTTCCCATTCTTTGCCGGCTTTTTCGTCGCCCTTGGCAAAGTGCTGCACATGTTCGTTGGCTTCGGGGATCAGGGCGGTGCGTTCGTAGAGCACGGTCACGCCAGTCTTCTGCGCGCTGTCGCGGGTCAGATGAATGTCGATCAGCGCTGCCATGGCACCGCCGAGTACGTAGCTGTATTGAATGTGTCCGGCCGCAAGATCGAAGGCCGTATTGATCCACACGGCGGAATGATCGCCATGCTCGACGCGAAAGACCATGCCTGGCTGGTCGTGCGCGGGAACGGGATAGAGGAATTGCGGATTCCACTCCGGCGCCCATTTACGCTCCTCATTGGCGCCAAACAGCGGAGCGGCCTGCTCGAGAGGAGCATCGACGACGAAATGGAATTCGGTGCGCGTGTGCGTCAAAGCGCTCGCCGGTTCTAGAGCGAGCATGCCTGTGCTGATCATTGCGATCATAAAAGCTCCTGCAAGCATGATGTAGAGACGGCAGCGAATGGGACTCTGAGCACTCCTGTCTCCTGGCCACTGCTTTTCCTTCATCGCTTCTCCTTTAGTTCATGGCTGTCGCCGGCAGTCAGCGTGAGGCCGTAGATCTCGCGTAGCTTGACGATCTCCTTCAACGTCTGTGGCGAGAAGGGCGCCTTGCCTTCAAAGGCGTGCAGGACGATGCCTTCCAGCAGGTCACCGAGACTCATGTCTTTAAGCTCGGCAAGAGCTTTGAGGACTTTCAACAGGCGCTTCTCAATGCGGGCGCCAGTCTGGACGCGCTCGATTATGATGGGATGTTTCGCCGCTGTTTTCATGGTACAAATGTACCCAAATAACACTGGCTAAGCAACCGAAAAAGGACAGTGGGCGAGGGGCGCATCTTTTCCAGCTGAGCCCTTACGAATTTCTTACGAAGAATTTATTCCCGGTTTATGGGGCGTGATGTCCAATGAAGTGTGCGCGGGAAGGCGCCCAAAGGACAGTATGTCAACCCAGGAAGTTTTCGTTCAGCAGTTTGCCCGTCTGTTTCACCACTACCACGAAGCGTTGTCGCCGGAGGTCGAGCCCACCACGCCAGCCCAACTGGCGGCGTGGAATTCCGTTCCATCCGAGGAACGCGACCGCAGGATGGAAGCCGCCCGTTTAGCAATCGTGGAACTGGAGAGGGATACCCGTCTAAGGTGCGATTCGCGCAAATATTTCGCCAAGCCCGGCGAAGCCGAATGGGGCTGTTGAGTCTTCCGGGCTGAAGCTCGCCGATTCCAAGGCGGTTTCGGAATACCTAAAGAGAGTGTGCAGCGGACGGTGCCGCCGCTCTGCGGCTCGAGGTTTTTCTTCGCTCTGACCCGGCGCTTACGCGCCGGGCTCACTGCGCTTCCGCCGCTGCGCGGCTGCGGCATGCGCAAACCCCGCGGCCGCAAGTCAAGAAAAACGGCGCCCATAGGACGCCGTTCAATGAGAGCCCAACAACTTCTGGTCGCGTCCTAAGGTTACTTAGGCCGCTGCCCAGCCCTTACCGCGTGGTTCCTGCGGTCATCGCTCCGCTACCGTTGGAAGCGTTGGTCACGCCGCTCTGCGTTTTCAGCCATGCCGACAGCGGTCCTTGCTGTTGATCGCGCAGTTGCACGCAATTGTTAATCGACTCGATGGCCTGCTTCTGGTTGCGCTCGGTGCCGGGGAAGGGATGCTGCTGGAAGAACTCCTGCACCTGAGCGGCCTTTTGCGCGTCGCAGAAGCTCTGCGCACCATAGAGGAACACACCTACTCCACCCAGACCACCGCCGGTTTTCTTCATGAGATCGTCAAAGTGCGCCTGCATGAAGCTCCAGGTCTCGTCCTGGCTCTGAGGATGACGCAGCAGGGGGATCAGGATATAGAGGTCCTGACCGCGCACCGCAGGCGTCAGAGTGGAATCGAGCGTTTCCTTGGTTAGGTCCGGCTGCGGGAACAGCGACAGCGCGTAGAAGTACCCGTAATACTGTTCGGGCGAAGAAGCCTTCTGCATCTGCTCCTTGAACTGTTTGTAGAGTTGGGCGTCGCCGTGGCGGGCCGCCACCGCGATTACTGCGTGCGCCATGGTGCCGTCCACGGAGCTGGGATCCTTCATATATTCCTGCACCATGACCTGGGCCTTGGCAACGACCTGAGGATCGTCACCCATGATTCCCAGAGCCTCGAACAGGAGCGCGCGCTTCTGCTTTTGCTCGGGAGTGTCACCAGGCTTACCGTTGTATCCCAACTGTTGCAGGACGGGAGAGAACTGCGTCTGCAACCATGCCTGGAAAGCGGGACGGTCGGCGTCGGTGACGAGGTGGTCGTTGATCTCGGTTAGACGATCACCGAACGAGTCCATCAGCGCAGAGCCGGGCGTGTTCTTCAGCTGTGCGCCCAGCGCCAGATAATCGCCGACGCTGTGTTTACCGACACGCATCAGCGCCCACTCGTTGCCCATTAGAGCTATGCGTTCTTCTGGCGTCAGTACGGTCTCCACGGCGTTGCCCAACTGATGCAAGGCGGCGCTGTCGTAATCAAAGCGGTAATAGCCCATGGCGCTGGAGTCGGGGAAGACGAACTTCGAACAGCCCTTCAAAGTGAACTGCTGCTCGCGCTGGGTCAACAGGAAGCACTCATGATTGCCGGCGGAAGTTCCGTTGATGCCCTTGGCGCAGACTGGAATCTGCCAAATCTGCTGATCGGGCTGGTTGAAGGCAGCCGGGGTGTCGAAATAGCGCTTTTGCGAAAGTTTCAGACTGGTGTTTCCGCCTTCGCACTTGGCTTCGACGCCGACAAATGGCACACCTTTCTGCAAGACGAAAGTTGGCATGATCTCGTCGATGGGCTTCTTGGAGGCGCGCGCCATAGCGCCCCAGAAGTCGGCGGCGGTAGCGTTGCCGTAGGCGTGCTCTTTCAAATAGAGGTTGACGCCGGCACGGAATGTTTCGGGTCCCAGATAGGATTCAAGCATGTGCAGGACCGATGCGGTCTTGCCATAGGCAATGCCGTCGAAGAGTTGCTCGATTTCGGCGCGGGTCTCAGCTTCCTGGTGGATGGGGCGGGTGTTCATGACGGAATCGCCGGCCATGGAATGATCGATTTCCGCGACGACACCCTGGCCGACCATCCAATCGGACTTCCAGTTGGCGATGGGGTGCGGCGTCATCCAGGTGGCAAAACCTTCGTTGAGCCAGATATCGTCCCACCATGCCATGGTGACCAGATCGCCAAACCATTGGTGCGCCATTTCGTGGGCGATGGTTTCCGCGACTCCCTGCTTCGCATCCACGGACGCTGTTTTGTCGTCGATCAGCAGAGCGGTTTCGCGATAGATGATTGCGCCCCAATTCTCCATGGCGCCGGCCTGGAAGTCAGGCACCGCGATGTTGTCGAGTTTGGGCAACGGATACTTGATTCCGTAATAGCTGTCGTAATAGTGAAGAAATGCCTTGGAGGCGGCGAGCGGGAAAGCGGCCAGGTTCTCTTTGCCCGGCACGGTGCAGACACTCACCTTCACGCCATCGGTGTGATCGGAGACGCACTTCCAGTCGCCGACGGTCAGCGCGACAAGATAGCTCGACATCCTGGGCGAGGTAGCGAACTTGATGGTGTGCTTATCTCCGGAACCAGGAGTGTCGGAAACAATCTCGCCGTTGGAGATGGCGGTGTCACCCTTATCTATCGTGGCAGTGAGATCAAAGGTCGCCTTGTACGACGGCTCGTCGAAGCAGGGGAAGGCCACGCGGGCGTCGGTGGACTCCATCTGCGAGACGACATACTTCTTGCCCTTGTAGGTGCTCAAGTAGAAGCCGCGAAGCTTGTCGTTGAGATGTCCGGTGTACTTAATGCTGAGCGTCGCGGGCCCGGCAGGAAGCTGATTGTCGAAGGTAAAGGTCGCGGTCTCGTTCTTTTCGTCAAGCGAAACCTTGGCGGTCTGAGTTTTTCCGCCCGCTGTCGCGGTAACGTTGTGGAAGTCGATTTCAACGGCATTCAGCGTGATGGTAGTGCTCGGCTTGCTGAGCTTGAAGTCGATGGTTTCATCGCCATCAAAGGTGTTGTTGGCGAAGTTGATGTTGACGGCCAGGGAATAGTGATCGGGAGATGCGCCGCCAGGCAGGCGCTGCGCAGTTGCTGTGCAGCAGGCAAGCAGGCCGGCGGCGAAGATAAGCAGGAACTTTTTCATAAACACACTCTCTCAAGGAAATGGAAGATACCGAACAAGTATGAAAGGCAATACGTGACAAAGCGGTTGATAGTTCCGCAAAACCGTTTAGAACATATTAGACGAGTGGAAGCGGAGGGTGTGAGCGAGCGTGATCATCAGCAGATTTGCGTGTCCATTTCCGTACAGTACGGACAGTGGTCCACATGTTCCTCATGCCTTACTCAGGCGGCATTGGCGCCGATTTTGCGTAACCGTCTTTGCTGCTGCCGAATGGTGTCTGATAATCTAAAAGATTCGTGGTTTGCGCATGGTGATGCTCGCACGGGAGGGCCGTGACGGGCGGCACTGCGCGTCCCATGTAGATTTGTTTACCTTATCCATAAAACATCCTATTGGAGGCAAATTGACGAAATTCAGGAAGCAGGTTTTCTCACTCGTAGTGGTTGCTGGTCTGCTGGCGCCGGCCGCGTTCGCCGGCAGCAAGGAAGATCCGCATGATTTGCTTTCGAAATCGTTTCAGCAAGCCGGCATCTGGAATCAGGGTCCGGTGAAGGTGGTGGCGCAGGTGCAAATCCCCAAGCCTGACGGCAGTAAAGTGGATGTGAACTACACAGTTTCCTGGATCGGGCCGGACAAGTGGCGCGCGGAATGGACGGCAAACGGGTTGGAGGAGATCGCGGTTTTGAATAATGGAAAGCTATCGTATTTCAGCAATCAGTCCACTCCGATCGTGCGCATCGTCGAATTCGAAGCGGCTTTGGCTGCACTGGATGGCGGCAATCCTGCCGGGCCGTATATGTTGCCGCCGCTGGACTATCAGAAGGCGAAGATCGACGTAAGCAAGAAGAAGATCAACGGAAGCGATGCCAAATGCCTGGCGCTTGGTCAGCCGGCGACGACGTACTGCATCGACAATGCGACGGGTCACCTGCTTAGTGCCGAGGGCGAGCTGGGCAGGTTCGAATACAGCGACTACGCGACCGTAGGAAGCAATGCGTACCCGCAGACGGTGAAGGTGAGCTATGTGAACACGCCGATGGAGGATGCCAAGGTGACGGTAACCCGAGGCGACAAGTTCTACGACGCGCTCTTCAACCCGCCCGAGAAGAGCACCACCGTGGACTTTCCCTCCTGCGCCGACGTGGACAAGAACTCCAGCGCACCGCAGCTGAACAAGACGGTGACGCCCAAGCTGTCGGATGCCGCAAAAAAAGCCAAGAAGTACGGCTACGTGTGGGTGCTGGTCTCGGTGGGCAAGGATGGTTCGGTGCAGAAGGCGTTGGCGCTCGGGGGCGAGCCCGAACTGACTACCGCCGCTACGGATGCGGTGAAGCAATACAAATTCACGCCCTACATGCGCTGCGGCCAGGCCGTGGAATTTCAGAAAGTGGTCGTGGTGCCTTTCGCGCCCCCGGCAAATCCCGGCGACGGGGCCATATTGCCCACAAAGTAAGTAAGCCCACCCAGGCGGAAGCTTGGGTGGGACACAGTCTAGTAGCCGGCAACTGCCTTACGGCGTGATCTCCCACACGGTGCCAAACGAACCCGTGCCACCCACGGACGAGGTGCCGTACATGTTTCCGTTGGCGTCAAACGTAACCGCGCCGATGGGATACCCCCCGAGGCTGCTCCCGGCGAACTGGTAGAACGGGGTATAGATCCACTGATCGCCTGCGTGGAAGAGCTTGAAAATTTCGCCGTTCTCCTCGCTACCGCCGTTAGGCAGCGGCCCGTACAGATTGCCCTGTGAGTCAAAGGTCGGAGCCGCGAGGGGTCCAGTGAAGAGGAGCCCGGTGAAGCTTTGCAACAGGCTGAAAGACCAACTGCCGTCTTGCGGTTTTAGTTCATACGCGGCCCCGGATTGCAAATCGCCCGTTATCCCGAAGAGATCGCCCTGCGCGTCCATGATGAGGCCGCCGGCCCCGTTGCCGTAGTCGTTGGCGGTGAAGGAATAGAGCGTCGTCTCGACCCATCCGGATTGCGTGGGCGACAACTCGTAGACGGTGCCTTCGCCGGTTTCGTCGAAACTGGTAGTGCCATAGAGGTTGCCCGCACTGTCGAAGATGACGCCGCTAAGAGGAGCGGCGCCGTCGTTGCCACCGGTGAAAGTCCACAGCACACTTTCCGTCCAGCTGCTGCCGGACCGAGTCAGCTTGAAAACGACGCCACAGCCGTAGCTTTCGCAGCCGGTGCCGCTTCCGCCATTTCCGGTGGTGCCATAGATGTTGCCTGCCTGGTCGAAGGCCAAGTCGCCAAATTGGGGATACGCCCCGTCCGCGCCACCGGTAAAGCTGTAGAGCACGGTTTCGACCCAGGGGCAGAGGAAAGCCTTACAGGCGGTTGCCGGAGGCTGCAAACTGAAAACCGTGCCACGATCTTCTGCGCCGCCCTGGTAAGTTGTTCCGTAAAGCAGGCCATCCGGTCCAAAAAGCACCCTGGCTTCCGGATTGCTGCCATCATGTTGCTGTGAACCAAAGCTGTAGAGCGGCGAGAAGAGCCACCCGTCGCTCTGGTGGACGAGGCGATAGACCACGCCTTGGCCGCGGCTTCCGCCGCCGACGGTCGTGCCGTAGATCCGGCCTTGCTGATCGAAGGTGATGCCGGCTTCAGGGCCTCCGCCGTCGCCGCCGTCCGTGAAGTTGTGCAGCACGGTCCCGGTTTGCGCCTGGGCCGTCGGGATGGTTAACGCGGCCAGCACAATCGCTACAGCCACGGCAGTTGTGAGGTGGAAGTTTGTCGGAACTCGTTGTTGCCTTGTGCGTTTCATACGCCCTCTCTTTTGCCTGCTAGGAAATCTGCTGTCTAAGCTTCGGTTCGTCCCAGAATTCCTACATGGTGGGCGACTCGGACTGGCGACTGGCCACTGGAAGCTGGCCACCGTTCTACGGCGTGATCTCCCACACCGTACCCAGCTGATAAGTTCCGCCGGTGGTCGTCGTTCCATAAAGATTGCCGTGTGCGTCCATCACCAGGCTGCCCGAAGGAAGTCCGCCGTCACCGTGGTCGTCGGTGAAGTCATGGAGCACGGTGTAGGTCCAGCCGCCATTCGACGGGCTTAACTCGAACACCTCACCGACATTCGCTCCACCTCCTACCTCGAATGTCGTGCCGTACAGATTGCCGGCGCTGTCTCTGAGGACCGGGGCAGAAGGACCGTCCAGTCCGAAACCTCCCGCGAAAGCATAAACCTGATTGAAGATCCATCCGCTGCCGGAGGGCGACATCTCGAAAACCATGCCGTTTCCAGTTCCTCCGAATTCGGTAGTGCCGTAAAGATTGCCTGCCGGATCGAAGATCAGGCCGGCTGCGGGATACGCTCCGCGATAGCCGCCAGCGAACGAGAACAAGGTGTTCTCGGTCCAACTGGAGCCTGAGCGCATCAGCTCAAAGATCGTGCCATCGTAGTTTGCGCCATTGGAATCAGCCGTTCCGTACAGATTCCCGGCGGCATCGAGCGTCAATCCCGCCTCGGGATTTGACCCGTCATAGCCTCCGGTGAAAATGTACGGCAAGCTCTCCGTCCAGCCGCCGTTTGAGGGCGACAACTCGAAGATGGTGCCGCACCAGTCATGTCCTTGACCGCAATTGGTGGTGTAGAGTCCGCCCTCGAAAGTCGCACCATAAAGATTCCCTGCATGATCGAAGCTCACCTGGCCTACAGGAATAGCGCCATCCGTGGAACCGCCAGCAAAGCGATAAAGCACGCTTTCCGTCCAAGGGCAGAGGGCGCTCTTGCAAGCTGAGGGCGAGGGCCTCAGGTTGAAGACCGTGCCGCACCCGTACTGAGTTTCACTTGGGCAGGTCATACCACCAAGCGCGGTTGTGCCGTACAGGGTGCCATCCGGACCGAAGAGCACTCCGGACGGATCTGAGCCGTCGCTGCCTCCCTGGAAATCGTAGAGCGGAGTCAACACCCAGCCCTGGCCGGAAGCCTTCATTTTGAAAATTACGCCGCAGGTGCCAATGCAATTCTGGCTGCTAAGCCCGCCGCCAGCGGCAGCGCCGTAGAGATTTCCCCCCGTGTCTATGATCAATCCTCCAGGGCCTGCCCCATCCGCGCCGCCGGTGAAGGTGTGAATGATGGTGTAGGTCTGCGCCGGTGCCGCGATGGCATTCAGAACCAGCATGAAAAGAACGGCTGTTATCGCCAGTCCAGCAGTTACTGAACTTGGATTTTGTTCTGAGCTGGTCATGGTGATCTCCTTCGCTAAACTGATACCGCTTCTCTAAAGCTTCGATTTGCAAACTCCGACATTGTGGGATACGTCAACCTGTCCGGCGCCGGTAACTGACAACTGACAACTGACAACCGGCAACGGGCAAACTGTCTTACGGTGTGTACTCCCACACTGTGCCCTTTCCATACGCGCCACCGTCCTGCGAAGTGCCGAAGATATTTCCGTCCGCGTCGAGGACGACTGAGCCATAAGCAAAGTAGCCGTCAGCCGCGGTAAAGTCGTGCAGGTCGGTCAAGGTCCAGGAGCCATTGGAGGACGTCAATTTGAAAAGCTCGCCCTCATCGTGGGCGCCGCCGCTGATTCTGACGCCATAGAGATTTCCAGCGGCATCGAGCGTGAGCTCCCCAAAGACACCCTGGCCGGGACTGTCGAAGTAATTAATGACCTGAAAGGTCCAGCCTCCGCCGGAGGGTGAGAGCTCGTACGCCACGCCACTGCTACCTGGTCCTCCGTCCGAGGTGGCGCCGTAGAAATTGCCAGTCTGGTCCCGTACCAAGCCGCCGTAAGCCAGAGAGCCATCCCTTCCGTCGAAGGTATGCAGTATCGTGGTGGTCCAGCCAGTCCCGTTGGGACTGAGTTGGAAGATGTAGGTGCCAGTGCCTGTGGTGCCGTAGAGGTTGCCGGCATTGTCGAAAGCCACGTTGGAGTAGGGGCCATTGCTGGGCAAGGTCAGGGCCGCCAGAACAGTTTCAGTCCAGCCGCTTCCGCTGGGCGAGGCCTCCCAGACGGTTCCCCAATCACCGCCGCCGAACTGGGTTGTGCCGTAGAGGTTTCCAGCCTGATCGAAGATGAGCGGCCCATAAAGAGGCTGGTCCCCGTTTAGCCCATTGAAGGTCTGGAGAAGGGTGAATTGCCAGGGAGTCAGAGGACTGGGCGGAGGGGTTGGCGACGGCTGAAGCTTGTAAAGCGTCCCTTGACCGTCATAGTAGCCGATGGTCGTACCATATAGGCTGCCATCGGGACCAAGCGTGACCGGCGAAAGCGGATTGGCGCCATCATAGTCATTCTTGAAGCTGTAGATGGGCAGCAAGCTCCAGCCACCGCTGTGGTGGACGAGTTTGAAGACGTTGCCGAAGCCGTACGCCCCACCCTCAGACGAGGTGCCATAGAATGTTCCTGCGCCGCCAGGGGTAAGGCCGGCGGTTGGAGCCCAGCCATCAGCGCCCCCAGTGAAGTTGTGAAGCACGGTAAAGGTCTGCCCCTGCGCGAGCGTGGTGGCGGCCATTGCAAACGCAAATACCAACACCAGTGCGAAGGCTGATGGGTGTGAATCGGTTCCGAAACTCCAAATGCGGGTTCGCCCTGTCTGCGTCATAGCAAGTCTCCATTTCCGCCCTGAAGGACGCGGGCACTGATGTTTCCTGATAACTCGGTATTCAACCCAAGCTCAGCGCTTGGCCGACCGAACACTGCCGAGTCAGCTTCCGGGCTATGCCGGCGCACGCCCACTATTGCGCCCTTCTGCGAAACGGGTCAACTTAATTTCGGATTACGGTCTAACGCTTTGATAGCAGATGATTTATAGGCATCGTTTGAGATCGTCGTCGATGCGAATGATGACGGTGACAAGTGTGACTCGCGAGAAAATCGCCTTGGTGGAAGGCAATCAGGAACCGGGCGTGGCTGGTTGCTCGCGACGCCACAGGTCACGAAAGTACAATTACCGGGATTGTACTTTCGCACCTTGACGGATTCGTCAGAGGAGTTAGGATTTGGTCGGTAGGGTAGGATCCGGCCTGTTCCCGGCGCTCCCTACCCTATCTGTGTCTACGGCCGATGGTCAGCGGTAGTAGTCGCTAATCAGTTGCCAGCAGTCAGGTCAGATGGGAGTGACAACTGAGAAAGGCGAGAAGCGAATGGACGCCAACCCCATATTTCGTGCCAGCTTGCAAGCAAGCCTAGTAGTGTCAATACTTTGCAGGGAAATGTACAAGTTGATGATAACAATGCGTTTAAAGGGGCCCCCCAGGGCTAGATAGTGACGTTGGTTAACGTCAGAGCTTTACTGCCAATGACTCACCGGGATGGCAAGCTGTGTTCTTGACTAATCGTCGGCTGCGGACACGATATGCTGTGACTATGGACCGTGAAAGTGCCGACATTTTTTCCCTCGACGTAGTTGTGATCGGAGCTGGGCCGACCGGGTTGGCTTGCGGCATCGACGTCAAGCGCGCCGGCTTCAGCGTCGCCAACATCGACAAGGGCTGCCTGGTGAATTCGCTGTTCAACTATCCCAGCAACATGACGTTCTTCACCACGCCGGAGCTGCTGGAGATTGGCGACATTCCGTTTTCCAGTCCCAACCAGAAGCCGACGCGGCAGGAGGCGCTGGAGTATTACCGCAAGGTCGCCGAGCACTATCAGCTCGACGTGCGGCAGTATGAGCCGGTGGTGAACATCGAAGGGCAGCGACAACAACTTCGTCGTCCGCACCACCAACCTCCACGGCCACAAGCGCGAATACCACGCGCGCAAGCTGATCCTGGCGACCGGCTACTATGACCGGCCAAACTACATCAACGTTCCCGGCGAGGAACTGGCTAAGGTGATGCACTATTACCGCGAGCCGCATCCGTTTTTCGGGCTGGATGTGCTGATCGTCGGCGGCAAGAACTCGGCGGCCATTGCCGCGCTGGAGTTGTGGCGGCACGGCGCGCGGGTGACGATGGTGCACCGCGGGCCGGGCATTAGCCGTCGGTGAAGTACTGGATCAAGCCCGACATCGAGAACCGCATCAAGGCTGGCCAGGTGAATGCCTACTTCAACAGCCGCGTGCGCGAGATCACGCTGGAGCACGTCGTGCTGGATACGCCGGAAGGCGAGGTGACGCTGGCGAACGACTACGTCTTCGCGCTGACGGGCTACCATCCCGACTTCGAGTTTCTGTGCTCGCTGGGCATCAAGCTGAGCGGTGAGGCCGACAAGAAGCCGATGGTCGACCGGCAGACGCTGGAGAGCAATGTGCCGGGAATTTATCTGGCGGGCGTGATCGTGGCGGGCATGCGAACCAGCGAGATCTTCATCGAGAACGGGCGCTTTCACGGGCAGCCGATCGCCGCCGATTTGAAGCAGAAGCTGCGGGAGGAGGCGGTGACAGTGTAGATGGCTCCACCCTTCGCCAAATGCGGGCGACAGAGTGGGGCACGCGCCGCGAGGCTAATCGAGAGAGGACGATGACGACGAAAACACGAGACAAGAAGCGGATCGTTAACGCCAAGGTGGCGGCAAGCGGCAAGCCTGCCGCAAAGGCAACAAGTAGCCTGACGGAGCAGGCGCTGGGCGCGTGGCAAACGCATCAGGAAGTCAATGAGCTGCTGATTGACGCAATTCCGGAGAAAGGCTTCGCGGCGGTTCCATCGGAGTCGCGCGGAAGGGACGTGGCGCGCCAGTTCATCCATATGGACTATGTGCGCGTGAAGTGGTTGCAGCACTGCAACGCGCCGGAAGCCAAAGGCCTGACGCTGCACGGCAAAGAAGAAGAGCTGTCACCGGCGCAGCTAAAAGCTGCTTTGCGGACTCGGGCCGAGCGGTGGAATCCTTCTTGCGCCGGTTGATGGAGCAGGGTGGCAAGACCAACCTGTTCAAAGGCGAGCCACTACGCCTGATGTGCTACTTGATTTCGCATGAGTCTCACCATCGCGGACAAATTGCGCTGGCGCTGAAGCAGAACGGAATGCGCCTGCCAGACGAAGTGGCGCTCGAAGGTGTTTGGCAGAAGTGGTGGTAACGATGAAGCCGCTATTCGGTACTCGCCTTCCGCTGTGCGCTCTCCGCTTTTCGCAGAGCTAGAGACAGTATGTGTTAGCCGACTAATTTCGTCCTCAGCGGACTGAAGAATGAAAACGCTGGCGAAAAGCGAACCGCGAAAAGCGAACCGCGTGAACCCAAGTTTTCCATTTTGCCGACACTCTGACCCTCTCACGCACCCGCGGGCGGCAATCCCGGGCCGGGATCTGCCGGGGGCAAATCCTGCGCTGACGCTTCGTCGATCTCCTCCGGGTGAGGCGTGGTGTAGACCACCTCTTCAACCTCAACCACGACCATTTCCGCATGACGCTGATACCAGGTGGTGGCGCTGGCCAGTTGCCACAATCGCGTCATCAGCTGCGCGAAGACGATCAGTTCCAGCAGAACGAAGGAAAGCGGCAACGAGGTTGGCGGCAAATGTGCCCAAATCACCAGGCCAATTACCAGCGTGATCCAGGCGACCAAGCTGATGCAGAAGTAAATCCGGAAGAGATGCCGCGAATCGTGCCAGGTAATGCGCCACGACTTCCACAGATTGCGCCACATGCCGCGTTCGTTCCGCGCGACCGCGCGCACGTGCGCGATGTCGAACCACAACCGCACCCAGAGCGCGAGCAGCAGGAAGACGAGGATTGCTCCCCAGCCACATAAAAATGCCCACCTGGTCGGCGATGGCGCGGTCTCCGACATGGTCGGACAGCTTCATGAGGCCCTGATAGATCATGCCTACGATCACGAAGGGAACGATGGACAGGAGCATCAAGCGCACAAAGCGCCAGAAGAATGCGCCCGAGGCGGCAAAGAAGTCGCTGGTGTCGAGCCGGCGGTCCTGGCGATAGGTCTCCAGAAGTCCGCCGGTGACCAAAATCATGAACAGAAAGAACAAACCGGCGAAGACGTAGGAGCTGGTGCTGTAGCGCAGAGGTTGACATCGGGCAGGCGGAACAGCTCGATGAGCATGCCCAGATCGAAGCCGTGGCTGAGTTTTTGTCCGGCCAAACCGTGGGCCAACGCGTGGGCGGTTCGCATCGCTGCGGGAGCCGCGCCCAGCGCTCCGCACACCGCATTCACTACGAACACCCACCAGAGGACGCCTTGCCGCCGCCACAGGAGACTGAATCCGGCAGCCACTGGGCCTTTCTGATCGTCTGCCATTGCTGCGCCTCCTAGGCCAGCCAGCTCAGCATCTGAGCGAAGAATTGGGTCAAGAACATCCAGTACGCGGCAATCTTGTCCACCGCTCCGTAATGCGAATCGGTGGTGCGGCTGTTGTTCAGGTAATCGCTGTCCAGCGTTACCTGATAGTCAGGATCGATTTGCACGGACTCAACCTGCGCCTTCTTGCGGTACACATAGCGCACCCAGCGGTCTTTGCCGTCCCAGCGCTCATAGGTGGTGTCGCCATTGTCGAACTTCACCACCGCTTCCACCGGAAAGATGAAATCGCCTTTGCGATGCAGGATCACCTGCGTTTCGTACTCCGTCTCGCCCTGCTTCTCTTTCAGGTTCGGGTCGAACCAGTTCACCGGATTGGAGTCGGCGCGCAGTACTTCGTAATCCAGCACCTGGGTGCCGTACAGCGCCTGGTTCCAGTACCAGCTCAGGTCCTGGCCGGCGACTTCGTTGACGGTCTTCATGAAGTCTTCCTGGGTGGGATGAGTGAAGCGGTAGCGCATGAAATACGTGTGCATCGCGTTACGCATGGTCTGCTCGCCGACGATCTTTTCCAGCGAGATCAGCATGGTTGCCGTCTTGCCGTAGCTGATGGAGCCATAGTCGCCCATGCTCATGTCCTGATAGCTATGGCGATAGAGAGGATCGATATCGGGATCACTGAGATAGCGAGAAGCGTTGGTACTCGCGCTCGCCCAATTGCGCGCCCATCCAGTTAAGAATGCTGGCGTCCGGCGCCATAGAAGCTGTCGATCACCTTGACTTCGGTGTAGCTGTTGATGCCTTCGTCCATCCAGGCGTTTTCGAACTCGTTGGTCGCCACCATTCCGTACCAGTATTGGTGGCCGAACTCATGCTCGGTGACGAGGTCGATCAAGTGAATGCCTTTGGGAATGTACCAGCCGCTGTCGCCGGTGATGAACGTTGGATATTCCATGCCGCCGGCTTCGCCGGCGCCATGCGGAGGATCGACCACCGTGAGCTGCGCGTACGGATACGGTCCGTACCATTCGTCAAAGCGCTTCATGCTGTCTTTGACACAGGTGATGTACGGCTGCCACTGGCGCTCGTGACTGTCATAGCTCAGCAGGCGGATATTCACCTGTCCCACGCTGCCGTTGAAAGTATCGTTGATGACCTTGAAGTTGGGATCGGCGGTCCAGGCGAAGTCGTGAACATCTTCAGCGTGGAAGGCGACAGTCTTGGTGCCGTTGCCGTTGTCCTGATCGGAAACCTGCACGCCGGTCGCTCCAATCACGTAATCCTTGGGCAGCGTGACTTTCACGTCAAAGGTGCCGAAGTCGGCAAAGAACTCAGTCATGGCGTGGAACTGATGGCAATTCCATTGGCCGTGCCAAAACACGCCGACCTTAGGAAACCATTGTCCAGCCAGCAGGAAAGTGCGCTTGTAGCCGGTGCGCGCGATTACCTCCGGGAAAGTCGCTTTGAACTTGATCTTGAACTGCACGTCCTGTCCGGGCGCGACCGGCCGCGGCAGCTTCACCTGGAAAACCGTTTTGTCGTCGGGATTGCCGTCGTCGGGCGAGATGAACTTCATCTGCTTCGTCAGATCGCCCATGCCGACGACCTCGAACGAAGTCACCTCGTTGGCGCCGTAGTCTTCCGGCTTCCACATTGCCAGGCTGCTGGTGCGGAAGTTGCCGTCGCGGTGGGCTTCGTGAATCCAGGTGGCCTTCGGCTGAAAGGCGTTCAGATAAAGATGAAATGGAAAGGTATCGAGCGCCTGGCCGGTGAGGTTGTGATAGGTCAGGGTCTCGGTGGCGGTGACGGTGTGCTGTAGGCGGATCGTATGTGGCATCGATCTGATACGCGACCACACGCTGCGACAGCGGCCCCTTGACCTCGGGCGCAAACGGACTCTGCGCAGCCGCCACCGCGGAGCACAGCAGCACAGCAAGGCACAAACGCAGCAGTAACTGCCGCTTCATGGGCAACCTCCCAGGCTTGGGAACTGGAATCGCACAAAGCATAAGGACTCGACGCAACCGTCCCCCGCAAATACAAATGTATCGCTTCATTTAGCAGGCCAGTGTACACTCTGCCGCCAATGGGTGACTACGCCGGACGAGCCGTTCACGTTTCATTCGAATCAGCAGCGTCGGAATTCTTCGTCCTACCCGGTTGACTATCCTGCTGCCGCGCTGAATTGTTGCCTGCGACCGGCCCGCGCTCCTGCTACACTCGCGGCAATGCGTGTTCTCGGCATCGATTGTGGCGGCGAATACACCGGCTACGGCGTGGTGGAACAGGACAATCAAGGCTGTCTTCGCCATCTTTGCAGTGGCGCTATCCGGCTCTCGCCGCGCGAGGCGCTGGAACTGCGTCTGAAGACGATCTGCGAAGGACTCGCCCAGGTTATCGCCGCATACTCACCTGAGCAGGTTGCCATTGAAGATGTGTTCTACGCGGTCAACGCGAAATCGGCGCTCAAGCTGGGACACGTTCGCGGTGTTGCCATGCTGGCTGCCGCGCAAGCCGGTCTTGTAGTAGTTGCCTACTCGCCGCTATCCATCAAGTCGGCCGTGGTTGGCTACGGCAGAGCGGAGAAATCGCAAGTGCAACTCATGGTGACACGCCTGCTGGACCTGCCCGCGCCGCCGCAATCCCCCGACGCCGCCGATGCGCTCGCCATTGCCATCTGCCATCTGCATACCGCCGCGACGCTGCTCCGCCAGCAAGCAGGTGTCCGCTGATAGAATCTCTCCTCAGAATGAAATGGCAGTTCTTTTTTTTGCTGTTCGTGTCGAGCTTGTGCGCGCCGTCGCAGCAGCCTTCCGCGTCGTTGGCAGCGGTGCCAGGCCAGGCGTTTGTGCGCTTCAGCTTCGATTGGAACCAAGGCTTCCCGTGGCAGACGTACAGCATCACGGTGCAGTCCGACGGCAAGAGCCGCTTCAACGGAACTCCCCACGCCGATGAGACCAACGACACCGACCCTTACCAGCAGGACTTCACCATGTCGGCGGCAAACCGGCAAAAGATCTTCGATCTGGCGCAGAAGCTGAATTACTTTCAGGGCAATTTTGCTTCCCCCATGAAGCACATCGCGCAGACGGGCCAGAAGACGTTGCAGTACCAGTCGCCGCAGATCCAGGGCTCCGCCACCTACAACTGGTCGCAGAACGCTGACGTGGAGGACCTCACTCGTCTCTTCGGGGCAATTGCCATGACCATCGATTTTGGCCGCAAGCTGGCTTTCCAGTATCGCTATGACAAGCTGGGCATGGACAAGCTGCTGAAGGAGCTGGAGGATCAGCAAGCCAGCCACAGCGTGGACGAGCTGGCGATCATCGCGCCTGTGCTACGCAAGATCGCCGATGATCCGAACCTGATGAATATCAGCCGGCAAAGCGCTGAGCGCTTGCTGCACTACCAGGGGCAACCGGCTGCGCCGACTCCTGCCTCACAATAGAACCTGCTCTCCGTCCGCGTAAAGCAGTCCTACACAGTACGTCACAATACTTTGACAACGTCACAGCGCGAATTCCCGAATCCTTGCCTCGAAATGGGTGTTTAATATGAATAGAAAGAGAAGGCCTCGACGAGCTCGTCCAGCCGCCGTCTCTCAGGTTCGGGCAGCACAGGCCCAGGAGTACCAACATGACTAGGCACGTTATTTCTGCCGTCGCAACGTTCGTTTTGCTTGCAGGCTCGGTCGCCGCCGTCGCCGACTCGCATGTCAGGATCGTTCGTCTCAGCTCTGTCGAAGGACAAGTTCAGATGGATCGCGCCACCGGTGAAGGTCTGGAGCGCGCCATCCTGAACACCCCAGTCGTCGAAGGCACGCGCCTGGTTACTGGCAGTGATGGACTGGCGGAGGTCGAGTTCGAGAACCAGAGCGCGCTGCGCTTGACGGAAGACTCTGAAGTAAAGTTTTCCCAGCTTCTGATGAATGATGCCGGCGTTAAGATCAATCAGATACAGGTGATCAAAGGGCTGGTTTATCTCGATGCCGGGACCAAGAGCGACGATGTCTATCGCCTGATGGTCGGCAATAACAGTTTCCTGGTGCGCCGCGATACCGAGATGCGGCTCAGCGCCGGCCCTGATCAGGTGCAGGTCGCCGTCTTCAAGGGCGAAGTTCAACTGGAGAACCAGCCGCAGCCCGTGATCGTCGGAAAGAAAGAAACTCTGACCTTGCTGCCGGCAACAGCACAAAGTACACCGTCGCCAAAGGTGTTGAGCCGGTGCGCTTCGATGGTTGGAACAAAGAGCGCGAAGCCTACAGCAGCACCTACGCTGAAAATCAAGGCTACGGTGGACCGAGCCACGCCTACGGCCTTCAGGACCTCAACTATTACGGCAACTATTTTTACGCCGGCGGCTACGGCTACGTTTGGCAGCCCTACGGCTTCGCCAACGCAATGATGAGTTGGAGTCCCTACAGCAACGGAGCCTGGATGTTTTATCCCGGCTTGGGCTATTCGTGGGCGTCAGCCTATCCCTGGGGATGGCTGCCATTTCACTATGGCTCGTGGGCTTTCATCAACGGAACGGGATGGGCATGGTTGCCCGGCAGCAACTACGGTGGCCAGTGGTATGCGTCCAGCTTCCAGAGCGTGCCTCGGGTTAGCAGAGCGCCCGCCGGTTGGGCGGCGCCAACTCCTCCCGCTGCCACCGCAGCCACGAAGTTTGGCCAGGCGACGGTTCTGGTAGGCAAGGCCGGCGCGCAACCGCTCTCCATTCCAGGAGGACGGATCCCGCCAAACTTCGCCGGCCTGGTACCCGGGCGGGCGGCCGGATCGGCAATGGCAGCCCAGAGCTTTGCCAAGCCGGTTGCGGGCAGTGCCGCGTCTCACGGAAGTGTCTTCGCCGCGGTCGACAACGGCCCCAGCGCAGCCCATCATGGTTCATCGGCGCACGTCTTTACTCCGCCGGCTAGTTCTGTTGCAATGGGCGTCGCTGTACCCGGTCTTTCGTATGGCGGCGCCGGCTCGGGCGGAGGCATCATGGGACGCCCCGCGACGAGCGGCGCTGCTGCCTCGGCTCACGCCTCCTCAGCCCCGGCGCCTAAGTAAGGGATCTCAAACCAAGCAAGAAAAGGACGGCCCGCATGGCCGTCCTCTTGCTTTATTGGAACTGCTTACTCAGTCGCAGGCGTCAAGCTATGGCGATCGCCCTTCAAGACGCGGGCCGGTACTGCCTGGCGGGCTCGTTCCTCCTGATGGCAATTCCAGCACAGCGGCCGCATATTTTGCAGCGTCGCCTGCAATTCATCCAGATACATGTCGCGCAGCTCGAATATTTTCTGCTGCTCATTGAGCACAGCCAGGTGGCTGCGGCGCCAATCGGAAGGTGACAGCGCGCGCGTGCAAATGGCGCAGCTCTTGCCTTCGTACCACTTCGTCAACAGGCGGTCGACATTCTCGGGCGAAGGCTCGAGTTGCGCCAGGCACTCCTGTCCGCAATCTTCCTTCTCCGGCCAGCGCGAGCACGATTCCAGCCGCGAGTGTTCCTGTCCGCGCAATGCCGACCAGAACGCGAACTTCCGGTCGACTTCGACATCGACAGGCTGCCCGGAATCCGGACAGACGACCGGCTGGCGGCCCCGGT
This sequence comes from uncultured Acidobacteriaceae bacterium, assembly GCA_963849815.1. Classification (GTDB taxonomy): domain Bacteria; phylum Acidobacteriota; class Terriglobia; order Terriglobales; family Acidobacteriaceae; genus Bog-257. The sequence goes on from CAWKIR010000026.1 coordinate 79,758, forward strand.
TCTGGTAGTAATTCTGCAAGCTGGCCGCGACCGGAAGGCCAGTGACCAGAATTGCGCCCAAAAAGAAAAGCACGATGGGGAAAATAGCAAAGGTCAACATAAAGCACCTTGGGCCGCTGCGGCAGCCTCTGGTGCGTTTGTACCGCTGTTGTCACAAGGATTCAGTGATGCAGCGCACAGGAGGATGTGACGTCGAGGACGGGTCCAAACAGTTGACGCTTAATGCTCGATGCCAGCGATCATGGCGGGTGATTGCTACGGAGTTAAAAAAACCCCGAATCCCTCGAGACGCCAGTAGGGAGAGCTGAGAAGGCAACTGAAAAACTTCGCTATCAATGCTGCCCTTGAGCAGCTTTGCCGCTCTGCACCCACGCCGTGTACCACATGTCGCGCAGCATGGTAGCCCCGGCGGCCAGCCGCTGACGGATGAACTCACGTGACGCGGCAGTGCCCGCGCCATCGAACCCTCCCGCCTTTTCTAATTGATAGACAGTCTCCACGTATTGATGCGACTCGCGAAGATACTTCAAGTAATCTTCGAAGGGATCGGCGAGCTGGTGCGGCTGCGGTGGAACCAGGTTGGCAAACTGCAACTGCTTCAGATTGTCGGCCACGAAAATTCCTTCCATCTTCCAGTGGATGGTGTTCGCGGTCGTATAGCCCTTCGGGTTCGCTCCCACCCAGCCATTGTGGTGAATGGTCGTGTGCAACGGATTCGAGGCGTCCCCAACGTAATGGCCCAGCCATCCCGCATAGAAGATGGCGTTGGCTTCGGCAAAATCAGGATTGTAATGCTCCGCGACGGCGCGACGGTACTCGCGAAAGGCGACCACGAGCCGCTCGAAGATCTCGGTTGCAATGTAGGGCTGCATCCCGACCAGCTCCGGCAACAGATCATCGGGATGACCGGGCGTCTGCTGGCGCCGGGCTTCGAGCGCGCGATAGAAGCTGTAGCGGTCGGGCGGAAGCTCCATGCCTTCGACCATCTCAAGGTCGATAAAGTGGTCAGGCTCCTGCGCTCGCTTCAGGGCCAGCTCCGAAGTTTGCCGCCAGCGATCGGGCTCAGGACCGAGATAGGCGAGTTGGGCTTCGGCCTTGCGCAGGAAGGCGGGAACGTCGGACGGCAGCTTCTCGGCCGCTACGCGGTTGATCGCGCTGTGGCCTTCATTACCCCACGGCCATGCCGGCGAGATAAGACAGGCAATCGCCAACAGGCAAATGGCGGTTCGACGGATACTGGTTTTCATTTCATGAATTGTGTGCTTTGTGTCAGGGCACGACTTTCAGTCGTGCCGATGAGGCCGTGAAAGAGCCTGGCTTTAGCCCCTGCAAAAACATGCCCGCCAGGGGCTAAAGCCCAAATCTCTTTCGCGACTGGACGGCACGGCCGAAGGCCGTGCCCTGACACAAATCGACTTATTGGGTAGGTCATACTTTTCATCTGGATCACACATCACCGGAAACGATGAAACCTTCATCAAGAGTTTAACCGGGACAAAACGGATCTGCCTTTGCGGAACCAGATGGGCCTTCGCTACACCCGCGCCAGATGGAGCCCAAACCACTTCTTGCGGTCGCACCAGGTCTGCTCCAGCATGAAGCCGCTCTCGCGCAGGATGGATTCGATCATGGCGTCGGTGTATTTGTAGCTGTTCTCGGTGTGCATGCGCTCGCCGCGTTCGAAAGAAACGTCGAGATCGAGGGCGGGAATAAATGCGGTCTGCGCGGTCGTGCTCTCCAGATAAATTTCCATGCGGGAGCAGCGCCGGTTCCAGAGTGCGATGTGCCTGAAGGCATCGACCTCGAAGTCGGCCTCCAGTTCGCGGTTCAAGCGTGCCAGGATGTTCTTGTTGAAGGCAGCGGTCACGCCCTGTGCGTCATCGTAGGCGGGCACCAGGATCTTCGGGCTCTTGGCAAAGTCGGCGCCCAACAGGAGCGCGTCGCCGGAGCGCAGCGTCTGCCGGATGCGGCGCAGCATACGAATCGCGTGGTGCGGCTCGAAATTGCCAATGCTGGAGCCGATATACAGCACCAGCTTGCGGCCCGTAATGCGGCTCAGCGCAGGCACGCCGCCGGTGTAGTCGCCAACAATGGGATTCACACGCAAGCAGGGAAATTGCCTGCCCAGATGCCGCACCGCCTGCTCCAGTGCCGACGGCGAAACGTCGATGGGATAAAACAGCGCCCGGCTCTGCCGCAGCAACAGCTCTTCAATCAGAACGCAAGTCTTGGCCGCCGTGCCCGCGCCCAATTCCACCAAGGTAAGCGAGGGCCCGGCATTTGCCAGAATCTCACCGGCATACTGCTCCAGGATCGAGCGCTCGGTGCGGCTGAGGTAATACTCCGGCAGCTCGGTGATCTGCTCGAACAGCTGCGAACCAACCTCATCGTAAAAAAGTTTGGAGGGGAGAGATTTTGGCGAAGCGGTAAGGCCCTGTCGCACATCCAGGGCGATCGCGTCATTGGTGAAGAGCTGAACTTGCTTGCTAGTCGCCATTGGCCAACCTCAGCCCCATGAATTGCCAGCGCGCATGGGGCGGAAAGAAATTGCGATACGTGAGCCGCATGTGCGACAGCGGCGTCGCACACGAGCCGCCGCGCAGCACCATCTGGTTGCACATGAACTTGCTGTTGTACTCTCCGACAGCGCCCGCCGCCGGCTGAAAACCGGGATACGCAACGTAAGGGCTCGCCGTCCACTCCCACACGTCGCCAAACATCTGCGCTAGCGGTTCAGCAGTGGCCGCTGGTTGCGGATGCAGCGCGCCCGAGTCCAGTAAATTGCCGGCGATGGGGCACGACCGCGCCGCCACTTCCCATTCGAACTCGCTGGGCAGCCGCGCACCGGCCCAGCGCGCGAAGGCATCGGCCTCGTAGAAACTGACGTGACAGAGCGGCTCGTTCAATTGCAAAGGTTGCATGCCTTCCACCGTGTAGTTCCACCACTCGCCGTCGCGCTGCTCCCAATACAGGGGCGCATTCCACTGATTGCTGCGGACGCAGTCCCATCCATCCGAGAACCAGAGCAGCGGGTTGCTGTAGCCGCCATCGCGCATGAAGTCCAGAAATTCGCCGTTGGTCACCAGACGTGAGGCCAGACGAAAGCCTTCGAGATATACGTTATGCCGCGGGCCTTCGTTGTCGAAAGCGAAGCCGCTGCCTTCAAAGCCGGCGGAATACACTCCGGCGGGAAAACTTTGCCATTTCAGCGAAGGCGCCAGGTTCGCGGCCACATCCAAGTGCTCTCCTTTGATTCGGTAGGCCGGCCGCAGAGGATTGGCCCACAGTCCATTCTTCACGTCGGTGACGATCAATTCCTGGTGCTGCTGCTCGTGGTTGATGCCAAGCGCGATCAGGTCAAGCGCTGCCGCCGGCTGCTCCAGCGTCAGCAGGTGGACCATAGCTTCGTCGACATAGCTCCGGTAGGCATGAACCTCATCCAGGCTGGGCCGCGACAAAATATGCCGCAACGCCCGCAGCGGACGGTCGCCAACCGCGTTGTAATAAGAGTTGAAAAGATTGCGGAAGGCAGGATGGAACTGGCGGAACTCACTCATGTACTGCGACAGCACGAAGGTCTCGAAGAACCACGTGGTGTGCGCCAGGTGCCACTTCGCCGGACTCGCATCCGGATTGGGTTGAAGGCTGTGGTCTTCGACGCCCAACGGCGCGCAGATCGCGAGCGAGGTATCCCGGACCTTCAGATATTTCTGCAACAAAGACGCGTCTTCCTGACAATGAGGATTGCCGGAAGCGCTGCCCTCGACGGTACTCTGTGCGCCCGCTCGCGACATAGATCACCTTAGATGCAGAAAATCCTCAGGCCGACCAGCTTTCGGCTTAAACACCAAGCCGACTCAGGAAAAGATGCACCGGGCGACGGAAAGGTACAAATTTTACAACAGAACGAGCCTTCCAGTGCTGCTAGATGGAAAGCCACCACCTCGAACCCCCATTTTCACTTTGTTGTAATCTGAACTCAGGTCCCATGTCCTACCAACACACGGTAGAGCAGCTTTACGCGCTCGGCCACGAGCTGGCCGGCGCTCCTTCGCACAAGTTCGATCTGGCTTACGTGCGGGAGATGTTGCAGGAGCTTGGCCATCCCGAGCGGCGTTTTGCCAGCGTGCTGATCGCCGGAACGAACGGCAAGGGCTCGACCGCGGCAACCCTAGCGTCGATCCTGCGAGTTGCCGGATACCGCACCGCCCTCTACAGTTCGCCGCACCTAGTGCGCATCAATGAGCGCATTCGGGTGGATGGCGAGATGATTTCTGACGGCGAGTTTGGAGCGATCCACGATCGTGTGGAGCGCGTGGCGCAGCAGCTTCTGCAATCCGGCAAACTGCCCTGGCATCCCAGCTTCTTCGAGATGCTGACCGCAATGGCCTTCGAGTACTTCGCCAGCGTTGGCGTGGAGATCGCAGTTCTCGAGGTCGGGATGGGCGGGCGGCTGGATGCGACCAACGTGGTCGATCCCGCGATCTCCGTCATCGCCGACATTTCGCTCGATCATCAGAAGTACCTGGGCGACACCATTGCCGAGATCGCACGCGAGAAGGCCGGCATCATTCGCAAGCACGGAGTGGTGGTGACGCTGCCGCAGCATCCCCAGGCCAACGACGTCATCGGCCACGCGATCGTGGAAAACGATGCCAGGGGTGTCAGCGCAGCGAAGTACGTGCCTCCGGTCTCGCCGGGCGCTGCCGCTTATCTTGGAGGACGCGGTATTCCTGTGTCAGGCCGCAGCCGCTATCCGCTCTCCGTCATGGGCGAGGAAATTGAAATCGATTCGCCGCTGGCCGGCCGTCATCAGTTGCGCAATATCGCGCTGGCGATTGCAACTGCAGAAGAGCTGGGACAATTTGGATTCAAAGTCACGGCCAAGCAGGTGGAGCAAGGCATTCGGGAAACGCACTGGCCGGGACGCTTCCAGGTGCTTCCGCCGTCGGCAGCGACGCATGAGCGGGAGATGGTGCTCGATGTAGCGCATAATCCGGCAGGGACGTGGGCGCTGCGATCGGCGCTGTCGGAGAATTTTGCCGGCCGTGAATTGACGTTGGTTTTCGCTGCCATGCGCGACAAGGCAATCCGGGAAATGGCTGAGATCCTGTTTCCGATTGCCGAGCGCGTAGTGTTGACGCAGGCAAATAATCCGCGCAGCGCCACCACCGGCGAGTTAGGCGAAGCTGCGTCGCACACGGGAGCAGAGATGCATGAGGCGCCGACGGTGCCGGCAGCGCTGGCAAAAGCGCGTGAACTCAGTAAAGCGGACGGCGTCATCGTGGTGACGGGATCGATTTTCCTGGTGGGCGAAGCCATGGAAGCGATGGGCGTTGCCGGCTAGAAAGTGCTTCTCACCACTGAAGCACGGAGTGCACAGAAAAAGAAAAATGAGTATTGAGCACCTGGCTCGCGGTTCGAAGTTTGGATCTGAGTGCTCTTAGCTAGTTGCTAGTTGCTGATTGCTGCCGTTATGACCACTGACCGACAAAACGCAGCCCAGACGCAGCCGCGAGGCTCGTGGTTCACCCGCCTGCGCTCGTATGGTTTCTGCCTGCCCATCGTGTATCTCTATACCGGCGTTCTGGGCACGATTTCGTTGGTGTCTTCTTTGTTCGACAGCAGCGGCCAGGTGCAGCACCGGATTGCGCGCCTGTGGGCTCGGCTGATCCTGAATACGGCCGGCATCCGCGTGCGGGTTGAAGGTCTTGAGCACCTGCACCCGCAGCAGCCCGCGATTTATGTGGCCAATCATCTGTCGGCCATCGACATTCCCGTCCTTTACGCACAGCTGCCGGGAAACTTTCGCATCATGGCGAAGAAGGAGTTGTTTCGCTATCCCTTTCTCGGCTGGCATCTGAAACGCTCGGGTCAGATTCCGATTGTTTTGGGCGACGCCCATGCCTCGCTGCGCAGCCTGAATCGTGCTGGAGAAGCCCTGCGCCACGGCATGCCGCTGGTGGTGTTTCCCGAGGGCGGACGCTCGCGCACCGGACAGTTGCAGGAGTTTATGAATGGAGCGTTCTATGTCGCCATCCGGGCGCAGGCGGCGGTTGTGCCCATGGCCATCGTGGGCAGCTTTGAACTGCTACCGATGAACAGCTTTCACATGCTTCCCGGTGACATCGATCTGGTAATCGGGGAGCCGATTCCAACTACCGGGATGCGCCTGCGCGATATGGAGAAGCTGGCGGCGCAAGTTCGGCAAGTGATCGCCGACTTGTACGACTCGCACGCCACGCCAGAGCCTCAAGTGAACGCAACCAGCAAGAGCGAGTCCACGGCGACGGTTAACACGTAACTGGTAGGGCCGGTCTTCAGGCCAGTTGTCCAGCACGCCATCGAGTAGAGGGGCTTCAGAGACTTGTGGCAACTGGCCCAAGGATTTTGGCGTGGGATAAACAGTCCGAATGCCGAGCAGACCAGCCGCGAAGCGGCGAAAGCGCAGTTAGCCCGGCGCGTGAGCGCCGGGTAAAGTCGGAAATTGAACTGAGCCGCGGAGCGGCGACACCGGCTGCGACACAGTCCCTTTAACCCCGGGAAGTCTATGAAGCCTCGTATCGCCATTCCGGTGCCAAACTCCAAGCGGCCGAAATATGTGAGCACGTCCCTGCCCGAGTATGAGCAGGCGGTGCGCCGCGCGGGCGGCGAGCCCGTCGTCATCGACGTGAATGCGACGCCGTCGGAGATCGCGCAGGCGGTAAAGGCTTGCGACGGCGTGCTGCTTCCCGGCAGCCCTGCCGATGTCGATCCGGAGAAGTATGGTGCTGAGCGGCGCCCCGGTACCGCGCCTGCCGACGCTTTTCGCGACAGCACCGACGAGTTGCTTTTGCAGGATGCCTACAACATGCGCAAGCCCGTGTTCGGCATCTGTTATGGATTGCAGTCGCTGAACGTATGGCGAACGGGGACGCTGGATCAAGCAGTGCCGCATGGCGTGAACCATGAGGCCGGACGCAAGGTGGCGCACGCGCATTCCGTGCAAATCGATCCCGAGTCGAAGCTGGCGGCCATTCTGCGCGATGCGGGCGCGCTGCCCCAGAGCAATCCGGTCATTCCTGTCAATTCCAGCCACCACCAGGCGGCTGAGGTAGTCGGGGATGGATTGCGCCTCGTGGCTTGGTCTCCTGAGGACGGCGTGAAAGAGGCGGTCGAGGGAACGTCGCCCGATCAATTTGTGCTGGGCGTGCAGTGGCATCCTGAGCGAACCTACGACAGCGAGCCAGCCTCGCGCGCCATGTTTCGCGCCTTCGTCAAAGCCGCTGCCGAGTGGCACCGGCAATTGGCGACCAAACAGCAAGACTTCGAATCGGTGGCGAGAAAGAGCTGACTCACTCCGAAGAGGGCTTTTCACGACCCTTCGGCCGCGCTCAGGGCAGGCTCAGCACGGAGCGCACGGAGAAAACCGAAATCGTTTAACACAAAGCCGCGGAGACATAGGGCTTTGGGGTTTTTCCATGTTGTGCGATTTTAGAAAGCTATCTCTCCCATGTAAGTTCGATGTTAGTTTTGTCCGTGACCTCCGTGCTGAGCCTGCCCTGAGCGCTGCCGAAGGGAGGTGAAAAAGCCCTTTCCGGTTTTGTGATGCGCGGCGTCTTCGCGTAGTCTGGTTTCTTATGCTCGATCTAGCCTTTGTACGCGATCATCTCGAATTGGTGCAAGAAAAGCTCCGTCAACGCGGAATAAACTCCAGCGCTCTTCTAGGCGATTTTTACATTATCGATATGGATCGCCGCGCCGCGATCACCAAAGCCGAAACCTTGAAAGCTGAGCGCAACAAGGCCACCGAAGAAATTGCCAAGCTCAAGAAAGACAAGCAGGACGCCACGGCGCAGATCAACCAGACCAAAGACGTGCGCGAGGCTATCGCCGCAGCCGAGAAAACTGCCGAAGAAGCCGACGCGCGACTGCGCAACATCCTGCTGAACATCCCCAACCTGCCCGACGACAGCGTGCCCGTTGGCAAGAGCGAGGCAGACAACGTCGAGGTGCGCCGTTGGGGTACGCAGCCGCAGTTTGATTTCGCGCCAAGGCCTCATTGGGAGCTGGGTGAGGAACTCGGCGTTCTCGACCTGGAACGCGCGGCCAAGATCACCGGGGCGCGATTTGCCGTGTATTGGGACCTGGGCGCGCGGCTGGAGCGCGCGCTGATGAACTTCATGCTCGACCTGCACACGGGCGAGCACGGTTATACCGAAGTGCTGCCGCCGTTCCTCGTCAATGCGGATTCCTTGTTTGGCACGGGAAATTTGCCGAAGTTCGAAGCCGACCTATTCAAAGTTCCGCAGGGGGACCACAACTTGTACCTCATCCCCACGGCCGAAGTCCCAGTGACGAATCTTTACCGTAACGAGACGCTCGACGGAGCACGGCTGCCGATTTCGCTGGCGGCCTACACGCCGTGCTTTCGCAGCGAGGCAGGCTCTTACGGCAAAGATGTGCGTGGCATCATTCGCCAGCACCAGTTTCAGAAAGTGGAGATGGTGAAGTTCACCAAGCCTGAGCAATCGTGGGAGGAGCATGAGAAGCTGACGCGCAATGCCGAGGCCGTCCTGCAAAAGCTGGGGTTGCATTATCGCGTCATGGTGTTGTCAACCGGCGACATGGGATGGTCGCCCGCGAAGACGTACGACATCGAAGTTTGGCTGCCCGGCCAGCAGTTGTTCCGGGAGATCTCATCGTGCTCGAACTACACCGATTTCCAGGCGCGGCGGGCCAACATTCGCTACCGTCCCGAAGGCGGGAAGAAGACGGAACTGGTGCACACGATCAACGGCAGCGGACTGGCGATCGGGAGAACGTGGGTGGCGATTGTGGAGAACTACCAGCAGGCCGATGGCAGTGTGCTGATTCCCGAAGTGCTGCGGCCGTATGTTGGCGCGGATCGGATTACGGCGAAGAAGTTCTGAAGGGAAAGTTTCGAGTTTCAGGTTTCGGACTTCAACGACGAGAAACTACATCTCCTTGTGTGGGGGCATGGTTTCAGCCGTGCCCTAAAGCAGCCAGTAAGACTTGAGCTTCAGCCATGCTTCTGCAGGGCTAGAGTGTCTGCGTGAGAACAGTGTCGCCGCTCCGCGGCTCAGCTCAACTTCCCACCCCACCCGGCGCTTACGCGCCGGGCTAACTTCATGCCGCCGCTGCGCGGCTTGATTAGCGTCGATCTCAGCGGCCTTCGGCTACTCATCGCGATGCACCTCGCGCTCTAGCTCTGTCCCGAAATCTTCAGGCGCAGATCTTCCGGAATGCGGTCGCGGATTTCGTCCGGCAGCTTTTCCAGTCCCACGCGTGCCCCGAACATGGCTACATCTTTCACGACGAGCGGCGCGGGCGTAGCCACGGCGACCAACAACCACAACAGCATGGAAAGCAGAAACCCGCCGAGAGCGCCGATTTCGAGCAAAAAGGCATGACGGGGATGGAAATGGCGAATGACGCCATACGCCAGCAGGAAGACCACCATGGAAGCGGAGGCCAGCGCCATCAGCCCGATATCGATGCCGCGATGGAGCATCTGACGCGAGTGGCAGAGAGCGCACTCGGCCAGATGGGCCTCGTAGTCGCCGCACATTTCGGGGGCTAGGCCGGAGATATCGTAGCGCCACCCGGCCAGAATCTTGCCGACGACTGGGTCAGTGCATTTTGCCATGGACAAAGCTGGACGCCTCGCGCGCCCTGGGAGGTAGGCTCATAAGGCGTTTTACTACAGACGAACCGCCGCCAATGGTTCGTGCTGGGCTGCCAGCATTAGCCGATTGTGCAGCAAGCTAGGCTGGCCCAAGGCACGTTCCGCTGTCATGCGCGCAATTTCCGGATGATTATTCTGCTCCGAAAGATGCGCCAGGATGAGGAACTCGGCACCTCCATCATAGTCGGTCATCAGGAAATCCGCGAGTGCGTCGTTGGAGAGATGGCCGACGCGGCTCATGACGCGCTGCTTCACGCTCCAGGGATAAGGGCCGCCACGCAGCAGTTCCAGATCGTGGTTGGATTCGATCATCAGCACATGGCATCCACGCAGATGGTCGCGAACGCTGGCCGGCATGTAGCCAAGATCGGTGCAAATGCCGATTTTGATGCCATCGCTGCGGAAGGTGAATCCCACCGGATCGACGGCATCATGCGGAATGGTGAATGGAGTGACGGTGATGTCGCCCACTTGGAAGCCAGTGCCGGAGGTGAAGACCTCGCGGCGATCGAGGTTGACGCGATGGCCAGCAGCATCGCGCGCACAACGCTGGTATTCCTGATAGGTTGCAGCCGTGATGTAGACCGGAATCTTCAGCCGTCGCGCCAACACGCGCAGCCCGGCCACGTGGTCGGAGTGCTCGTGGGTGATGAGGACGGCGTCGATGCTACGCGCGTCCTGGCCGCAGAGCATCAGGCGTCGCAGAAGTTCGCGACAGGAAAGACCGGCATCGATCAGCAAGCGAGTGGCGGAGCTTGACACCAGAGTGCAGTTGCCTTTGCTGCCGCTCGCCAGGACCGTGACCGACACTGCCATAATCGCGAGCATAACCGGACGCGAGCGTCGCGGGTAGTAACAAAGTCGTTAACTACTGTGGAATACTCGGCGATTCACCTTCGAACCGAGGTTCGGGACGAGATTTGCACAGGAAATGGGCAGCTTATACACAAAACCCAGAAATGCAGTCATTTTTCTGCTTGAGAGTTGCGCGACTTTCAGGCATTCTTTCACGCAATCGAGGCACAGCCAAATGGTGTGCCGCTTCCTGGTTGAGTACGGCCATTCGGCGATGAGAGGCGATTCGGGCTGAAGTTGCAAACCCCAGCGCGCGCTTGCGCGCGGTGGGGTGCAGAAGCGAACTCCAGACCGGATCCTTTCCCAGTGCAACCTGTTGCGCCAGGGAATTTGCCGCATGCTGGGCCGTTACAACCGTAAAGGCAGATGGGGCTTCGCGTGACTTTATACGGACTACACTCGGCCACAAAATGGTCCGAGGGCGTTCCTCCGAGTCCGTACCTCTAAGTGCGCAACTGCGCAACACGCCGGCGTACATCGCCATTGCTCTGGGCTGAGCGAAGGAAGCCACGCTACGTCAGGTGACGTTACCGCTGCGCCTCAAATCGCGACCCGAGGTGGCTGGCCTCGGGTCGCACACTTTGTTCCGCGGTGTTCCATTGCCATGACTGTGTTTGAATATCCCGTGAATTGCGGGCCGCCGCAGTTCCACGGTCATACCCGCAAGCGCGCGCCGGATGGTAAACTACTGCATTCTCTGTTATGGAATTGCTGCTTAATTTGATCTGGATCGCCCTGGCCATCGGGTCATTCGTGATCTTTACGCGGCGCCCTCAATCGACCGGTGGCGGGAGGGTCGATTGGCGTTTCCGGTTGGCGCTCGCCTGCGTGCTTTTGTTGCTGTTTCCCATCATCTCTGCCAGCGACGACCTGCACCCCACGCAAGCGCTCGTGGAAGAAGCGACCAAGCGGATCCAGCATGTGGCCTCTTCTGTGCACTTCTCAGCCGGCAGTTCGGCTCCGCAAATGTTGCCGCTGTTGCTGCTGGGATGGCTGCTTGCGCTGGTGAAGTTGCAGCCCTTGACCCTACTGGAGTCTGCGCCGTGCCGGCTTGACGGCCACGAGACTTCGGAGGACGTCCGAGGCCCACCGTTGGGCTGCAGTTGACCACTTGGCTAGTGCCGAATATCCCGAAGGCTGTTTTTCATTTTATTTACGGGTTGCAGTTCAGCCGCTTTTCGTAAGCGGCATGGATTTGTCCGGTGAGGGCGAATCCGCTTACCAGATAGAGAGTTCGTGGAATGAAGAAAGCTAACCACGCGCGACGTTGCCGGCGTCCTATTGCCTTTTTTGCCAGCTCATTCTTGTCACTGTTCCTGCTCCTGATGGCTGCGGGATGCTCCGGAGATAAACCCGAGCCATCGTCGGCGAAAGTCGTGGAAACCAATGCCGACCCCAATGTTTTTGCCATGGAGAACCCCGATCAGTTTGCGCTGACCTCGGTCCAGGTCCGCAAGGTCAGCGACGAAGTTCACGTCAACTGCGCGATCACTCCTAACGTGAATCTCTCAGTTCCCGTGGTCTCGCTGGGCGGCGGCATGGTTGTCGAAATCAAGGCGAAGCTCGGCGATTATGTGAGGAAAGGGCAGGTGCTGCTGCTCATCAATAGCCCGGACCTCACCGGCGCCTTCTCGGACTACCAGAAGTTCAAGGCCGACCAGGTGCTGGCCGAGAAACAATTGGCGCGCGCACAGCTTCTCTACGACAAGGGCGCGATCTCGCAGGCTGATCTGGAAACTGCTCAGGACGCTCATGCCAAGGCGGATGTAGATTTGCAAGCTGCCATCGCCCATGTGAAGGTGTTGGGCGGAGACATCAGCAATCCCACGACGATGCTGCCGCTGCGCGCGCCTATCTCCGGCACCATCGTCGATCAGCAGATCACCAACGGGACCGGCGTCCGCTCGCTCGATAACCAGCAGGCGCTGTTCACCATTGCCGACCTTTCGCAGGTGTGGGTGGTCTGCGACGTCTATCAGGACATGCTGCCGCACGTGCACGTCGGCGATATCGCCAACATCAGCGTGAACGGCTACGCTCACGATCAGTTTGCCGGAAAAGTCATCAACATCAGCCAGGTCCTGGATCCCACTACGCGCACCGCCAAGGTGCGTATTGAGTTGCCGAATCCCAATGGCATCATGCGGGCCGGTATGTACGTCACGGCGATGTTTCATGCTCGCGAGCAGGTGGAGCGTCCGGTTGTGCCCACCACCGCCATCATCCAGGTGCACGACAGCAATTGGGTATTCGTCCCGCTGGGCAACGGGCAGTTCCGCCGCGTCCGTGTGGAGCCGGGACCGGAAGTAGAGGGAGGGTATCAGCAAATCATCAGCGGCCTAAAGGCAAACGACCGGGTGGTGACCAGCGCTCTCCAGTTCTCCAGCGCCACCGAGGAGAAGTAGCGCATGATTCGATACCTCGTCGATTTCGCGCTACGCAACCGGATGATGGTGCTGGCGATGGGGATACTGCTGCTGGCCTGGGGCATCCTCTCGTTCCACAAGCTGCCGGTGGAGGCGTATCCCGATGTCGCCGACAAGTATGCCTGGGTCATCACCCAATGGCCGGGACGCGCCGCCGAAGAAGTCGAGCAGCAGGTCACGATCCCCATCGAAATCCAGATGAACGGGGTCGGTCACCTGGTACACCTGCGCTCGTCGTCGCTGGCCGGGCTGTCCTTCATCACCCTCATCTTCGATGACGAATCTGAGAACCTTCAGAACCGGCAGCAGGTGCTGGAAAAACTCACCATGGTGACCCTGCCGCCGGGAGTCAATCCGCAGATTGGACCCGATTTCAGTCCAGCGGGGCAGATCTACTGGTACACCCTGGTCAGCAGCGATCCCAAGTACGACACCATGGAGTTGAAGACGCTCCAGGACTGGGTTGTCTACAAGTACCTGATGTCGGTGCCCAACGTAGCCGCGGTCTCCATCTTCGGCGGAGAGACGAAGGAATACCAGGTCCAGATCGATCCCGACAAGCTAGTGGCATATGGATTATCGATGGCGAGCGTTGAGCAGGCCTTGGCAGCCAACAACGCCAACGGCGGCGGCAGCTACATCGAGAAGGGACAGCAGGCCTTCAACGTTCGCGCTCTTGGCCTGATGCAAACGACCGAGGACATCGGCCAGACCGTGGTTGCGGTGAAGAACGGCACGCCGGTGCGCATCCGCGACGTCGGTGTCGTGGTCGAAGGCCCCAAGATCAAGCTGGGACAGATCGGCAAGAGCATCCGGCGACCTGATGGATCGCTGTTGGACAACGACGACGCAGTCGAAGGTATCGTGCAGTCGCGCAAGGGCTCGGAGACCGAGGGCGTGCTGCGCGATATTCACGAGAAAGTGAAGTTCATCAACGACCGCGTGCTTCCTCCGGGCGTCAAGATTGTGCCGCACATGGATCGGGATGATCTGGTGCATTTCACCACTCATACCGTATTTCACAACTTGACCGAAGGCATCCTGCTCGTCGTGATCGTGCTGTTCCTGTTTCTGGGGAACGTTCGCTCTTCGCTGATTGTCGCCCTTACCATTCCATTCTCCTTGTTCTTCGCGGCCATTCTGCTGGACCTGAACCACATTCCGGCGAATCTTTTGTCGCTGGGCGCGCTGGATTTCGGCATGATCGTGGAAGGCGCAGCGGTCATGGTGGAAAACATTCAGCGGCGGCTGTCGGTGCAGACGGAGAGTCACAGTGCGCCGGACGAGGTGATTCGAGCGGCCGCGCACGAAGTGCAGCGCCCGGTGTTCTACGCCATCGCGATCATCATCATCGCGTACCTGCCCATCTTCACCTTGCAGCGGGTGGAAGGCCGGCTGTTCCGGCCAATGGCGTGGACCGTCGCCTTCGCACTCCTGGGCTCGTTGTTCTTCTCAATTCTGCTGGCGCCGGTGCTGACCTCTTTCGTTTTCCGCAAGGGCGCAAAAGAGTGGCACAATCCGCTGCTCGACTGGATTAACAAACGCTACCAGCAAACTCTGCACTGGATTATTCCCCGGCGCGTGTTTACCTGGGCTGCGATGGCGCTGGTGTGGGCAGTCAGCTTGTACCTGGGATTTGGCGGGGTTATCGGCTCCGAGTTTCTGCCCCATCTTGACGAGGGCGCCATTTGGGCACGCGGCACTCTCGCTCCCAGCACCGGCCCGACTGCCGGCCGGGAGATCATGGACAAGGCGCGGCTGATCTTTGCCGGCTTCCCGGAAGTCACGCAAGTTGTATCGCAGGTGGGGCGCTCCGACGATGGCACCGATCCCACCGGCTTCTTCAACACCGAATATTATGTCGACCTGAAACCCCGCGAAAAGTGGCGCGAGCAATTCCACGGGCGCAAAGAGCTATTGATCGACGCGATGAACGACGCCGTCAGCAAGATCCCCGGAGTAGGTTGGGGTTTCTCGCAGCCCATTGAAGACAACATGGAAGAGGCCGTCAGCGGGGTGAAGGGCGAACTCGCCCTGAAGGTTTTCGGTCCCGACCTGAAGGATCTTGAGGCCAAAGCGACAGAGATTGCTAACGTGATGAGCACGGTGCCCGGCGTCGCCGACCTGGGAGTGTTCCGCGTGCTGGGACAGCCCAACGTCGACATCTCCGTTGACCGCGCCCAAGCCGATCGCTATGGCATCAACATAGCGGACGTACAGGATGCGATCCAGACGGCGGTTGGGGGCAATCCGGTAAGTCAGATCCTGCTCGGTGACCAGCGCTTCGACCTGGTGCCACGCTACCAGCCGCAATTCCGCGGCACCATCGACCAAATTAAGAACATTCGCCTGCTGGCGCCCAGCGGAGAGCGGGTCTCTTTGGGTCAGCTTTGTAAAATCAGCGTGGACGATGGCGCCTCCATGATCTACCGCGAGGCTAATCAGCGCTACATCGCCATCAAGTACAGCGTGCGCGGCCGCGATCTGGGCAGTACCGTAGAAGAGGCGATGAACAAGGTGAATCGCGAAGTGAAACTGCCGCCCGGTTACACCCTGGACTGGGCAGGGGAATATGAGAGCCAGAAGCGCGCTAACCACCGCCTGGCGACCGTGATCCCGATCACGATTCTGGTCATCGTGCTGGTGCTCTACTCCATGTTCCGCTCCTTCAAGTGGAGTTTCCTGGTGCTGCTGAACCTGACGCTGGCGCCTATCGGCGGTCTGGTTGCCCTGCTGATCACCGGAACTCACTTCAGCGTTTCCACGGGCGTGGGCTTTCTGGCGCTGTTCGGGGTGTCGGTGCAGACCGGCGTCATCATGGTGGAACACATCAACCAGCTTCGCGCGCGTGGGCTGACGACGAGAGAGGCTGCGGTCCTGGGCGCTGCGCGACGGCTGCGTCCTATCATGATGACCATGCTTGTCGCCTCTCTCGGCCTGATCCCGGCGGCGCTGTCGCACGGCATCGGTTCCGATTCGCAGCGCCCGTTCGCCATCGTGATTGTGGGAGGATTGTTGACCGAGTTGTTCCTCAGCCTGGTGTTGCTGCCGGCACTGTATGCCGATCTGGCGGGCGCGACCGATGTGTTGCCGCCGGACGAGGAGGATATCTCCGAATGAGAACCGGCTCCTCCGTACAACATTCCTGGTTGCCGCGTAATCCAGGTAGAGCCGGCCTTCCGGCGGGCGTTAAGGCCGGCCTCTGTAAATACTGGGGCTGCGATGGTCATTTCACAATGACCACCGCAGCCCCGAAGCATAAGTTGTCCCCCGCGAACGTGGCGTTGAAACGCCGCTCTACCCGTTCTCTGCAGATGCCGCGAACGGTTGTTGTACTCGCGTTGCTCTGCGCCTCAGGCCATCTTTTCGCCCAGACGCAAGCGTCGCCAGTGGACACGCAGTCGGTAACCAGCCCAGCGCCTTCCTCCTCGACGCCGACGCAATCCCAGATGTCAATGCCCGCACCGCCGCCGGTACCGGCGCAACAGGAACCGGCGCCCGGCAAGCCGCAAGCCCCTTCGATGGTCATCACGCTGGATCAGGCGATTGAACTGGCCCGGCAAGGCAATCCCACGCTGCTGGCACAGCGCACCCTGATCTCGCAAAACAAAGAGCAGGAAGTGACAGCCAATCTTCGTCCCAACCCCACGCTCACGTCGGATGCGCAATATCTGCCGCTGTTCAGCCCGAACCAGTGGTCCTCGAACTATATCGACAATACGGCGCAGTTCGACTTGGGTATCGGGTATCTCTTTGAGCGTGGCAAGAAGCGCCAGCACCGGCTGCAAGCCGCCAAGGACGCGACCTCGGTTACCGAGGCGCAAGTGATGGACATGGAGCGGACCACGGTTGCGAATACAGCCGGGCAATTTGTGGCCGCCCTGCTGGCGAAATCGAACCTGGAATTTGCCGAGCGCTTCCTGGACAGCTACCAGCATACGGTCGGCATCAGCCGGGACCAGCACCAGGCCGGCGCCATGAGCAAGGCGGACCTGCTGAAGATTCAACTGCAAACTTTGCAGTTCCAGACCGACGTGACTTCGGCCAAGATCGCCCTGGTGCAGGCCCTGAATTCGTTGCGCCAGTTGATCGGCTTCGACGCCATCCCGCGCAACTACGATGTCGCCGGGCAACTCGCCTACGAACCCGTAAACCTGACTCTGGACGATCTCCGTGCCCGCGCTTTGCGTTTCCGGCCCGATCTACAGGCGGCGCAGCGCGGCATCACCGCCGCGCAAAGCCAGATTGACCTGGCCAAAGCCAATGCCAAGCAGGACATCACCGGCGCCTTCGACTACACCCACGTGAATGCCAGCAACGACGCCGCCTTCTATTTCAGCATGCCGCTGCCCATCTTCAACCGCAACCAGGGCGAGGTGGCGCGAACGTACTACGCTCTCACCCAGTCGAAATTTCAGGAGAAGGCGGCGCAGCAAGAGGTCTTGACGGATGTGAAGAACGCCTACGAGACCCTGCTCAATAACCGCGACATAGTGCAACTGTACGACCACGACTATCTGAACCAGGCAAAGCAGTCACTGGAGATCGCGCAGTTTGCCTACCAGCACGGAGCGGCTTCGCTGCTGGATTTCCTGGATGCCGAACGCACCTATCGCTCGACCGAGCTGAGCTACCGGCAGGCCCTGGCATCCTATATGACGGCGGTGGAACAACTGCGGCAAGCGGTGGGAACACGGGAACTCCAGTAGAGAGCTGCGAAAGCCGGTCCGGGCTTACAATGGCGGTTCGAGGTGCGAAGCACATGAATTCCAGTCTGCGGCATTTCTGCCGGCGGCTTGCCGCGGTCACAATCTTCTTCCTGTTCGCAATCCGGCTCGGGGTGATGGTTTCTTCCCCGCTTCAGGCGCAGCAGCAAGTGAACTGGAGTGCGCAGGAGAAGCCCGTCTTCGAGCAGATCAAGACGCTGCGCAGCCTGCCCGATGATGTGCGCGCCCGTACGACGAAAGACATTGCGCTGGAGATTCGCGCCCTGCCGGCTACGCCCAACAAGCTCCAGCTGGCGGTGTATTTGGCCAGCCGCGCGACCGAGGGGGATTTCGGCCATGACACGCTCCAGGAAGTGGCAACCACTCTGGCTGAGACGTTGCGTCAGCAACCACCTCCCGAGGACAAGGGACAACCTGCCGGCGCCTATGTGGAGTTGGCGGAATTGGTGCGCTACGAGCATGTCCAGGCCTCGTCGGATGCCCCGCAATACAAAGCGGCGATGGCCAAGCTGGAAGCCGATGATGAGAGCCGTCAACAAGCCAACTTCACGTTGACCGATTTACAGGGAAAAAGCTGGACGCTGAAAGATCTTAAGGGGAAGGTCGTGCTGGTGAACTTCTGGGCGACGTGGTGTCCGCCCTGCCGCAAGGAAATGCCCGACCTGGAGGCACTGTACAACCGATTCAAAGGCCAGGGTTTCGTAATACTCGCGATCTCCGAAGATGAAGAAACGAACAAAGTGCCGCCCTTCATCGCGGAGCGCAAGATCAGCTATCCCATCCTGTTGGATTCCGGCCAGAAGGTGAACAACCTTTTTCAGGTGGATGGCATTCCCAAGAGCTTTGTCTACGACCGCGACGGAAAGCTGGTGGCACAGTCCATCGACATGCGGACCCAGCGGCAGTTTCTGGAGATGCTGGCGCAGGCGGGTTTGCGGTAGATTAGCGGGGCGCGTTTCACCGGCCCTCGGCCGGTGGCAGTGAAGTGCGAATGATTTCGGTTGAGTTGAATAACGCCAACAGGCCCCGGTTTTCCAGTCATGGGAGCGCGTTCACACCCTACAAACGAAACCTGGTTTTGAGTATTCTGCTGGCGGCCGTAACCGTCGCGCTGTACTTCCCCGTAAATCGTCATCCGTTCCTCAATCTGGACGACAACCAATACGTAACCGACAACGTCGATATCCAGGGCGGCTTGAACTGGGATACGGTCAAGTGGGCGTTCACCACCTATTCCTCGCTGAACTGGCATCCCGTAACGTGGCTTTCGCACGCTGCCGACGTGGAGGTATTTGGCCTTGACCCCGCCAGACACCACGAAATCAACCTGCTGCTCCATGTGCTTAACGTGGTGCTGCTGTTCTGGGTGCTGGAGCGCGCAACCGGCTACGCAGGCCGCAGCGCCGTGGTTGCGGCTCTGTTTGCCCTGCATCCCATCAATGTTGAATCGGTGGCCTGGATTGCCGAGCGCAAGACCCTGCTCAGCATGCTGTTTTTCCTGCTCGCGCTGGGGACCTATCGCTGGTATGCGCGCCGCCCGGGAATGGCCCGTTACGCTCTCGTCGCTTGCTGGTTCGCGCTGGGTCTGATGGCCAAGCCGCAGGTCATCACCCTGCCGTTCGTGCTGCTGCTATGGGATTACTGGCCACTCGAGAGGCTCGCTTTTCGCCATTCGCCGTTCGCTCTTCGCCAGAATGGCATGGGTGAAAGCTTTGGCGAACAGGGAAGAACCAACAGCGGAGAGCGGTGTTCTGGCGAAAAGCGAATCGCGAGTGGCGAATGGCGATGGTTGGTGCTGGAAAAGCTGCCGCTTCTCGCTCTGTGCGCCGCCAGTTCCATCCTGACAATCCGCGCCCAGCGCGCCGGCGGAGCCGTAGTCTCGCTGGTTGAGTATTCCCTCTTCGTGCGGCTGGAGAATGCACTGGTTGCCTATGTTCGGTACATAGGCAAAGCGTTTTGGCCGTCCCGTCTGACCCTGATGTACCCCCACCCGGGAAATTCCATCAAACTATGGCAAGCTGCGGCGGCTTTTCTCTTACTGCTGGCCATCAGCGCGCTGGTCTGGGAATACCGCCGGCGACGTTATTTGCTGGTTGGGTGGTTTTGGTTTCTCGGGACCATGCTGCCCATGATCGGCATCGTGCAGGTGGGGCACCAGGCGATGGCCGATCGCTATGCCTATCTTCCCTTCATCGGCTTGTTCATCATGATCTGCTGGAGCGTGGGCGACTGGTTCGCGCCGTCGTCTGCGTCAGACGGGGCGGCGAGCGGCATGGCAAGAGCGGACGGGCCCAGCGCGCACCGGCAAGCCCTCGCATCACCCTATCTCGTGGCGGCGACCGGCCTGGTATTACTGGCTCTAAGCGTTGTGACCCGTCATCAGCTTGGATACTGGAGCGACAATTTGGTTCTCTGGCGGCACGTTTCCCAGATTCTCGGCGTGAATTCCATAACCGAGGAGCGGATGGGCAATGAACTGATGCGGCGAAGAGAGCCGGAAGCTGCGATGCGACACTATTTGCGGGCTGTCGCCCTCGATCCGAAAGACCCTCTCAGCAACTTTGCCCTCGCGGTTTACGAGCAACAGCAACACGACCTGCCGGACGCGATCCGGCGTTACAAGGTCGTGGTCGTTAATGCTCCCAATCTCGAGATGAAAACCCGGGCGCTGATTTATATGAGCTATGCCTATCGCGATATGGGCGATGGCGAGTTGGCGCGGCAGGGCCTACAGGCTGCCCAGGGCATGCAGCGCTGAAAGCTGATCGCTGACAGCTCTCTGCTATCCTGAGCGCGTCTCCCATGCGCACCGCCAGCCGCAAAGCGAAGATCGCATTTTTTGTCACGTTAGGCGTCTGCATTGCGGCGGCAGCAGCCGTACTCAGCACCAGTTGGGTCATCCTGAACTGGCGCGAGATCGTGCCGCTGATTCTCGGCGTCATCTTCTTCGGCTTCATCATCGCCGGAGTAATCCTGAACACGATTTTTCTGGTGCGCGAGATCCGGCGCAACGAACAGCAGGACAGCTTCCTGAACGCGGTGACGCATGAGCTGAAGACGCCGATCACGTCGATTCGGCTCTATCTGGAGACCCTACAGAAGCGCAACGTGGACGATGAGCAGCGCCACGAGTTCTACCAGGTGATGCTGGAAGACACGCAGCGGCTGATGGGAACGGTGGAAGGCGTGCTACGGGCGGCGCGCATAACCCAGAAGAACGCTCTGCTTTCACGCACGGAAATCGCGGTTGGGCCGCTGGTGGATGAGGTGATCGGGTGGGCGCGCTCGCGCCATCATCTCTCGGCAGTGGTGCTGGACTGGACGCCGGATGGCAAGCCCGATAACCAGCTAAGCGTAATGGGCGATCGCGAAGAGCTTTCCACGGCGCTGTCGAACGTGCTGGATAATGCCGTGAAGTACTCGCCGGAGGAGCCGCAAATCCGGGTTGCGGTGGTGACGCCGGACCTGGAGCACGTTGAAATTCGGGTACGCGATAATGGAGTCGGCATTCCCCGAGGCGAGTTGAAGCGCATCTTCAAACGTTTTTATCGCGTGCTTACGCCAGGTGCGTCGCAGGTGAAAGGCAGCGGCCTGGGCCTGTTCATTGTGCGTGCCATCGCCCGCCGCCATGGCGGCAACGCTTATGCCGACAGCGCGGGTTCCGGAAGCGGGACCACATTTATCATTGAGCTGCCGAGGAACTCCCGGTGAACGACATTCTCCTGGTTGAAGACGAAGAGCATCTGGCGCGCGGGCTGAAGTTCAACCTGGAGGCGGAGGGCTATCGCACCAAGGTTGTCGGCGACGGAGAGACGGCGCTCGATCTACTGCTGAAGCAGCGGGGCGAGTTTGATCTGCTGGTGCTGGACGTGATGCTGCCCGGCAAAGACGGTTTTGCGGTTGCCACCGAATTGCGCAAGGCCAGCAACTACATTCCGCTGCTGATGCTGACCGCGCGCGGCCGTCCGGAAGACGTGCTCAAGGGGTTTGCCTGCGGCGCGGACGATTACCTGCCCAAGCCGTTCGATCTGGCTATCCTGCTGGCGCGGATTCGCAGCCTGTTACGCCGCCACGACTGGGGCCGCACCCTGCTGAACGATCCCCCAGCCGATGCGCGCCTCGCTGAGCCGAAGGACGCCGACTCCCTGCGGGAGTTCGATGTTTATGTGTTTGACGGCAAGCAAGTCGACTTCGGCACGCTGGAGCTGCGGGCCCATGACAAGGTATTCCGCTTGACGCTGATGGAAGCGGAGCTGCTGCGGCATCTGATTCGCAACAGCGGCAGAAGTGTCTCGCGCAAATCCATTCTGGAGGAGGTCTGGGGACTGCATGAAGACACCGACACGCGCGCGATCGACAACTTCATTGTGCGGCTGCGCCGGTACATTGAGAAGGACCCGTCGCATCCCCAGCACCTGCTGACCGTGCGAGGAGTAGGGTACAGGTTTATGCCCACGCCGACGGCGGCAAGCTAGACCAATGGCAGGTGATGCGGAAATTGGTTTCCTTCAACCTGGGGAAGGACAATATCAAACAGGGGCGAGGGACAATATCCGGCATCTGCGGGCGGTTATTGTCGCTAACGATAAACCCGAAGTTGATTAATCACGCGTCGGTGTTGCCGCCGGGGCCGTTGTCATAGACGGTCTGCGCCACGGCCGGGACCGTTGCCAGCGTCAGGCACGGTGCGAGAAGTGAAAACGAAGCGAGACGCAGCTTCAGGGCAAGCCGCCATATCAGGCGAAATCAGAAAAGCTTGCGACGCAGCACTCCCAGCAGGCCAAGGAAGCCTGAGCCAAACAACATAATGCTACCTGGCTCGGGAACCGACCCCCAACCGCTGCTGCTGGTACTGGTGGTAGTTGAGGTGGTGCTGGTGCTGGTGCTGCTGGTGGTCGTGATGCTGGTGCCGCCGAGCACGGTGAACGCTTCCGAAGGAATCGTGCCGACCCAGTTATCCGAAGCCGACGACGGACCTGAGTTCTCGTCCCAATACACTGGGTCGCCGCTGGGTAAGCTGGCGTTCTGAAGGTTCAGCCAATAAGCACCGATATTAATAGTCGGACCAGCAAACGTCGTGTTTTCCAGGCAGATGTTGTATCCATACTGGTTCTGATTGCAGCTTCCCTGTTGGGTAAAGTTCACGGTCTGATCAAAGTAGCTGGTGCCGCCATTTTCGCTCGAGGTGATGGACAATTCAGCCGACGTAAGGGTGTCGCCGGGGAACAGCCACATGGCGAAGTTGGCGCCCGTGATGGTCGTGTTGTTGGCAGCCACGTTGAAGGTGTCGCTAACGACAAAGCCGAAGTTAATGGTCCACGCGCTGTCGTTGCCGTCGGTTGGACCGTTGCTATAAACGACCTGGGCCACGGCCGGAACGGCCGCCAATGTCAGGCAAAGTGCGATCAGGGATAACGAAGCGAGACGCAGCTTCATGGAGGGCCTCCAACTCGAGTTCGAATCGATTACGGACTTGAGAGCAAGTATTTACGGCCAGCAGGTAGCTGTCGGTGATGGCGGTCACAGGTAGGTGTTTAGACGCCGCAGCCGGTTGAGTTTCCGCTGCGCTTTCTCTACTATCCAGGTCTTGCCGACGGTCGAGGTGTGGTACCCGTGGATGGACTCAGAGTTCTGATCACGCGCCAGCAGATCGCAGCCAAGGTTGCAGAGATAGGGGCGCGCATAACGGCTGACTTTGCCGGCGAGCCGGTTGTCCTGATTGGGGTGCTGAAGGGCTCGGCCATTTTTCTTGCCGACCTCGCCCGTCAGATCCAGCTCGACGCCAGCTTCGATTTCATCGCGGTTTCCAGCTACGGAAGTGCCAAACAGCACAGCGGGGAAGTGCGGCTGGTGAAGGATGTGGACCACTCGCTGGAAGGCAAGAACGTCATTCTGGTGGAAGACATTCTCGATACCGGGCTTACCCTCACCTACATCAAGAGCCTGTTCCAGGCGCATAAGCCGAAGTGTATTAAGATTGCCGCGCTGCTGGATAAAGTGTCGCGACGCACCGAGCCTATTCAGGCCGATTATGTTGGTTTCGTCATTCCGGACGAGTTTGTCGTAGGATATGGACTTGACTTTGCCGAGCGTTATCGTAATCTGCCAGATGTTTGTATTTTGGAAGAGTGCCCCGATAGGGCATAGAATCTAGCTGGCTATGTCAGTGTATTCGCCTGTCGTCGCCGGAATCCCGGCCCTGCCCGTGAGTGATTGGCAAAGCGCCGCCAAGCTCATCGATCACACCCTTTTGAAACCCGATGCCACCCGCAAACAGGTGGCGACGCTCTGCCACGAGGCGATGCATTACGGATTCCACGCCGTTATGGTGAATCCGGTGAATGTAGCGCAGGCAGCTGGGCTGCTGCGGGGAAGCGAGGTGAGAGTCGGAACGGTGGTAGGTTTTCCTTTGGGCGCGAATCTGACCGTCACGAAGCTGGTGGAAGCCGAGGCGGCGCTGCGTCACGGTGCCCACGAACTCGACATGGTGATGAACATCGGGGCGCTGAAGTCGGGCCAGCGCGTGCTGGTGCAGACCGAGATTCGCAGCCTCACCCAACTGGCGCACCGGCATGGCGCCGTCCTCAAGCTCATTCTGGAAAATGCTCTCCTGAGCCCGGAAGAAAAAATCCTGGCCTGCGCCCTCGCCGTCGAAGCCGGAGTGGATTTTGTGAAGACCTCCAGCGGACTGGCCGAGTCCGGCGCGACCGCCTATGACGTGGCCCTGATGCGCGGCGTAGTCGGCCTCAACATTGGAGTGAAGGCCGCCGGCGGTATCCGCACCGCGGCGCACCTGCTGGAGATGGTGGATGCGGGCGCGAACCGTATCGGCACCAGCGCCAGCGTGCAGATCGTGCAGGAAATGGGCGCGCCCGCGAATGAGTGACATCAATAGAAGCCTGCACCCGCCCAGCTAGCAATCAATATCCAAGCGTTTCAATCCCTCCGAGCCGCACTTCTTCCTTCCCAGTCTGGTCCCAAACGCATCGCGTCCCGCACAAGGCCTAATCGTTCTTCCTGCTCCTGCCGATAGGAGTTAGCGACAGTACTTAAGTAGTGAAACATCACCAGCCAGACGTGTCTGTCTGGCGAACCTACAGGGGAGGAAGGTTGAAATGAAACTTGTATTTCTCAATCTGCTGCGGGAGGAATCCGGTCAGGACCTGATCGAATACGCCCTGGCAGCGGCAATGATAGCGTTGGCCGCCGTGGCTGCGATGAGCGCCTTGGCCACCAACATCAGCAATGCCTTCAGTGCGGTCGGCAGCAAGCTAAGCAGCGCCGTGGCCTGAGGGGCATTGCGGCTTCTCGGGGCCGGCATCAGCCTGGGCCATGCCTTCGAGGAAAACCAGTGAGGAGCGCCGCGCCGACGTTGATCAACGGCTGCTCAAGCTAACACGCCAGGCTCAATGCTCCAGCGCCGGAGGTGGTTGCACTTGGCAGCCACTCCGGCAACGCTGGCGATTTGCGCTCTACTGCCGAGATGAAACCATGAACTCCCGTCGCGTGCTTCTTGCCCTGCTTATCGCCCTGCTGCTGTCCGGCGCAGTCACGTTCTTCATCAGCCGCAAACTCAGCAGCTCCAGCAATACTCATCCCAAGGTGCAGCGTTATGTAGCTGCCTCACGCTCGCTCGATGCCGGAGAGGTGCTGAAGGCGGAAGACCTAGTCCTGACGGACTGGCCGGCCTCGGTGCCACTGACAAATGCTTTCACCAAAGCCGGCGACCTGGCTGGCCGCGCCGTGATCTTTCCGGTGGCCGCTTCAGAGCCAATTCTGGAGGGATACCTGGCAGCGCCGGGCTCGGGTATTGGGCTGACCACCAAGATTCCGGAGGGCATGCGTGCGACCTCGGTGAAATCCGACGAGGTGGTGGGCGTCGCCGGATTTCTCTTTCCGGGATCGCATGTGGACGTGCTGGTAACTTTTCGCTCCGACCGCGTGCCCACGCCGCAGACCCAGATTGTTTTGCAGGACGTGGAAGTGCTGACGGCCGGGCAGAAGCTGGAGCCGGAGCCGCAAGGCAAGCCGGAAGCGGTCAGCGTGGTGACGCTGCTGCTGACGCCTGAGGACGCGCAGAAGCTGGTGCTGGCCAGCGCCCAGGGAAGCATCCAGTTCGTGCTGCGCAACGGCGCTGACCATACCAAAGTGAAGGCCGTGCCAGTGCAGATGGCGCAGTTGTCCGGCGGGGAAGCCGTGGCCGCGCCCATGGCGGCAGTAACGCCGCGGGCGCATTCGCCGATAAAAGAACCGTACGTCGTCGAAACCATTCTCGGCGACAAGCGTACGAGCAAGAGTTTTGAGTGACGCTATGAAACCCCTTTCTGGCTGGAACTTCGCTTGGGCGCTGATCGCGGTGCTGCTGGCGGCCGGCGTCTTGGACGCCCAGTCGCCAGCGGCAGCCAACGCAGCGCAATCGGCAGCTGTAAGTCCGGCAGCAAATCAGGCCCCACCCAGCTCGCCCTCCCCGACCGAGGCATTGCCGGGAGCCGGCGACGCCTCGGCTGCCACCTCGACCCAAAGACACGTCGCTCCCCTGGCACTGAAGGCCGCGGCCACGGCAGCTGCGGCGGGCGACACGGCGCCAGCGGTGGCAGCGAGCGGGGCAAAGCCGCCATCCGACGCCCAGGGAACACGCAAGCTGCACCTGATTGTGGGGCGGTCGTTGTGCCTGAATTTTCCCGAGCGCCTGCGCCGCGTCTATGTGAGCAATCCGGTGGTGCTGGATTCGATTGCCTCCAGCCCATTTGAATTGGTGATCACGGCCCGCGCGGCCGGCACCAGCAGCCTGGTGTTGTGGAGCACTGGCGGCCAGACGCAGATATATACCGTGCTGGCCGACGTGGATGTGGCCGGCCTGCGGGAGTCGCTGGCCGACGCCCTTCCCGGCGATCATGTCGAGGTCGAGGCCCAGCAGGGCCGGGTGCATCTGAGCGGCGTGGTAGGCAGCGACGCCGCGGCGGACGAGGCGGCGCGACTGGCCGGCGTCTATTCCAAAGATGTGATTAATTCCCTGGTAGTCGATCCCGGCCACCTGCCGCAAGTGCAGTTGCAGGTGCGCATCGCCGAGGTCGATCGCTCCAAGCTGACTGCTTTTGGCATCAATCTGTTTGGCCTGAACGGCAATAATATCGGCCAGGGAAGCACGGAACAGTTCTCTCCGTTTACCTTTCAGCCCAACGGCTCAACTACCCAGGCCATTACTTCTGATTTCCTGAACCTTTTCTACTTCGACGTCAAGAACGGCATTGGCGCGACCATCAAGGATTTGCAGACCAAAGGCGTGCTGCAAATTCTGGCCGAGCCTAACCTGACCACGCTGCATGGCAAGACGGCGCGCTTTCTGGCCGGCGGCGAGTTTCCTTATCCCATTGTGCAGCCGGGCGGCGCGGGCAGTGTACCGACGGTGACGGTGCAGTTCCGGCCTTATGGAGTAAAGCTGGAATTCACTCCCTTCGTGAACTCGGATGGAACCATACGGCTCAAGGTGGCCCCGGAGGTAAGCGCGCTGGACTACACCAACGAGGTGGTGATTGCCGGATACGCGCTGCCGGCGCTGTCCACGCGCAAGGCGGAGACGGAAGTGGAATTGAAGGACGGACAGAGCTTCGGCATCTCCGGCATTCTCGACAACCGCATCACCGACACCCTGAGCAAAATGCCAGGCATCGCCAATATACCCGTTCTGGGCGTGCTGTTCCGATCCAAGAACCTGAACCACTCGACTATGGAGCTGGTGGTCATCGTCACCCCGAAAATCATCGACTCGCTCAATGCTCCCGGGTTGCCGCCTCCGTCGACTCCGGAAATGCCGGTGCCGTTTTTGCAGCCGCAGGCGTTTGACAGCACTTTGCCGAAGAATTGAGGAGCAGGCTTGGTTGCGCAATGCCAGTTTGGAGAGCATGACGTGAACAGCGAAGAATTTGCGGAAAATGCTACCGGCTTGTGCGCCGCCACCTTGTGTGCGGATCCGGAAACCGTCGCGGCGGTGCAGCAGGCAGTGGGGCGGAAGAACGGGACCTTCGCGGGCGAGCTGGAGGACTACGCATGCTACACCGGTAATCCCCAGCTGGTGCAGAAGCTCCAGCGGGCCGAGGTCTGCGTCTGCGTTATTGACTTCGACCGTGACCGGGCAGCAGCGGTACAAGCGGCAAACGCCTTACAGCAAACGTTGCACGGCCGGGGTAGCCTGATCGCGGTTTCCGCCAAGTCCGAACCGGGGCTGCTGCTAGAGGCGATGCGGGCGGGTTGCGGCGAATATCTCACCAAGCCGGTGCTGCCCGATCAGGTAGCCGAGGCCCTCGACCGTCTGCGCTCGCGTTTAAGCGCCCGCAAGCCGACCCAGACCAAGCCTATGGGCAGGATTCTGGCGCTGCTGGGGGCGCGCGGCGGAGCCGGGGCAACCACGCTGGCAGTCCATCTGGGTTGCTTCCTGGTGCGCCAGTACGGCAAGCGCACTCTGATTCTGGATGAGCATCGCCGCCTGGGACATGTCTCGTTGTACCTGGGCGAAGACGAAGGCAACTACCATTTCTACGAGTTGGTACGCAACATCGCCCGCCTGGACGAGATCCTGCTGGACGGCTTTGTCATTCATCACTCTACTTGTCTGGACATTCTGCCTTCGCCCGACGTTTTCGACGATACCGCCAACGTCTCGCTGGATGACATCCAGCGCGCTATCCGTTTTCTTGGGCAGAACTATGAGTTCGTGGTGATCGACTGTCCTCACGGCGTCCACAATCTCAGCCTGGCCACTATCGACTGTTGCGACGAGCTTTATCTGATCGCTACTCCCGATGTTCCGGCGCTACGCGACCTTACCCGCCACATTGACCGGCTGTTACAGGGCAACGTGCCGCCTTCGAAGATCAAAGTCGTCATCAACCGGTATTCGTCGGAAGGGGCGCTGGCTCTGGAGCAGATCGAGAAGGCCATCCAGCAGCCTATCGCCATCGCGATTCCCAATGCCTCGTCCGACCTGATTCGGGCGATGAATACCGGCAACCCCATACGGCCGGAGCGCAAGTCGGATTTCGCCATCGAGATGAAGAAGTGGGCGGCAAGCCTGGTTCCCGAGCAGGCGGCAGAAGCGTCCGAACCCAAACGGAAGTTCGGATTTTGGAATTAAGCCGGCCGGGCTGTGCGTCCGGACGATTAAGGAGGGTTTATGGCTGAAGCCGCGACCACCGTGCTTCCCGCCAGTCAGCTGGCCGCGCACCTGGGCAGAGACGAGAATCCGCTGTTGGCGCGGGCGCAGCAGGACGTGAAGTCGGCGGTGCATCGCGAGCTTATCGGCAAAGTCGATCTGGAGAAGCTGCTCTACATGCAGGACACGCGGGGACGGCAGCAGCTGCTGGCCGTCATCCTGCAACTGGTCGGCGAACACGGTATCCCCTTCAGCGCCAGCGAGCGCAGCCGCCTGGCCAATGAAGTAATGGATGAGGTCTTTGGGCTGGGGCCGCTGGAGCCGCTGTTACAGGACCCCACCGTGACCGACATCCTGGTCAATACCGCGGACGCGGTTTATGTGGAGCGCGGCGGAGTGCTGGAGACGACCAACGTCGTCTTCAAGGACAACCATCATCTGATGCACATCATTGAGAAAATCGTGTCCCAGGTAGGACGCCGGGTGGACGAGTCTTCGCCCATGGTGGATGCCCGGCTGCGCGATGGCTCGCGCGTCAATGCCATTATCCCACCGCTGGCCATCGACGGCCCTATTCTCTCCATCCGCCGTTTTGGCGCGCATCCGCTTACCGCCGACGACCTGCTGGCGTATCGCGAGCTTACCCCGGTGATGATGAAGGTACTGGAGAGTGCGGTGAAGGCGCGGCTGAATGTTGTGGTGTCGGGCGGCACCGGAGCGGGCAAAACCACCTTGCTGAACGTGCTTTCCGGATTTATCTCCCCGCGCGAACGCATCGTGACCATTGAGGACTCGGCTGAACTCAAGCTGAAGCAGAGGCACGTGGTGCGGCTGGAGTGCCGTCCTCCTAACGTGGAAGGCAAAGGCGGAGTGCGGCAGCGCGAGCTGCTGGTGAATGCCTTGCGTATGCGGCCCGACCGCATTGTGGTAGGCGAGGTGCGCGGCGAGGAAGCGCTCGACATGCTACAGGCCATGAACACGGGCCACGATGGCTCCCTGACCACGGTGCATGCCAACAGCCCGCGCGACGCCATCTCGCGCATCGAGACCATGGCCCTGATGGCCAACTTGAACCTGCCGGAGATGGCAATGCGGCAGCAGATTGCCGCCGCCATTCAGATCATTGTGCAGGTCTCGCGCATGAGCGACGGCGCCCGCCGGGTGACCCACGTCTCGGAAATCACCGGCATCTGCGAGCAGGTGATCAGCATGCAGGATGTTTTTCTCTTTCAGAAGAAGGGATTGGGTCCGAACGGTAAAGTGCTGGGCCGCTTCTATGCGACCGGGATTGTACCCAAGTTTTCCGAGAAGTTGCAGGCGGCGGGCATCCCCCTGGACACCAACCTTCTGGATTTCTCCGAGGAGGTGTGATGCGAAGATTTTTCACCACGGAGAACGCGGAGGGTAGAGAGAAACCCTCGGTGAAGCTGGGCTGTTCGTGTGGTCAGCACTCCCGGTTGGATTCCTCCTTTCCTTGCTTCGGACAAGAGCTTTTCACCACGGAGAACACGGAGGGCACGGAGAAAGAAAACCAGAAGAAAGAAAACCAGAAGAAAGAAAACCAGAAGAAAGAAAACCAGAAGAAAGAAAACCAGAAGAGATTTTCTCTGTGGGTTCCGTGTTCTCCGTGGTGAATACGCTTTTTGACTGCCACGCGCGTCGGGAGGACCAGCTATGTTTCTGATGGGGCTGATCTTTTTCCTGGTGTTGTTGCTGACCTTCGGGGTGGTGCTGGTGATGACCCGGCCGACCTCGGCCGAGCGCACTATCGAAGGCCGCATCGCCCGGCTGCGGGGCGGGTCCAAGGCCGGCGGCGAAGTGGAGGAAGACAGCTCTGCCATCATCAAGCAAACCCGCTTGAGTGAAAATCCCTGGCTGGACGCGCTGCTGCGGCGCTGGAGTCTGGGCCAAACCATCCAAAGGCTGATTGCCGGGGCGCAAAGCCTGTGGAGCGTCTCCGGGGTGCTGGCCTGGAGCCTGGGGCTGGCGGCTGCCGGTTACGCCCTCGGCTACTACGAGCTGCCGAGCCTGGCCATCGCGCTGCTGCCCGCCGCGGTCTTCGCGGCGCTGCCTTTCCTGTTTCTGCGCTATAAGCGCATGCGGCGTCTGAAGGAATTCAGCCGCTACCTGCCGGAGTCCATCGACCTGATGAGCCGAGCCCTGCGCGCCGGCCACTCCCTGACGGCGGCGATGGAGATCATTGGCGAGGAGTCTCCCGAACCCGTACGCGGCGAATTTCGCGAGGTCTACCGGCAGCAGAACTTTGGCATCCCGGCGCGGGAAGCGCTGTTGCAACTGGCCCACCGGGTCCCGCTGCCGGAGCTGAACTTTGTGGTCACCGCCATTCTGCTGCAAAAGGAGACAGGGGGAAACCTGGTGGAGGTGCTGGACCGGACCACGGCGGTGATTCGCGAGCGGCTGCGTATTCAGGGGGAGATCCGGACCCACACCGCGCAGGGGCGCTTGACCGGATGGATCCTGTCGCTGCTGCCGGTGGTGATGTTCTTTCTGCTGAGCCTGGCCAACCGCGGCTATACCCGGGTGCTGATCGAAGATCCGCTGGGCAGAAAGCTGATCTACACCGGGCTGGGGTTGATTGTGCTGGGCGGGCTGGTGATCCGCAAGATTGTGGGTGTGAAGATATGAACGGCATGAACGCGATACAGGTCATCAGCGTGATGGTGACCGTCTTTTGCGCCCTCGCCGCGGTGCTGGTCGCCCTGCTGATGCGGGGCTCGAACGAGGCCAAGCGGCTGATGGAAGTGACGCGGACGCAGCTGCGTTCCGAGCCGGCGCCGGGCGGCGCCAGGAATCCGGCGTCTCAGTTGCTGTTGGGCGCGGCGCGCTTCGTACGCACCCGCCTGGGCTTTGCTCAGGATGAGAAGCTGCGGCAAAAGCTGCTGGCCGCCGGGCTGCGCGAAAGCTCCGCTGTCGATACCTACTTTGGTATCCGCCTGCTGGGGCCGATTGCCGCGGTGCTGGCCGGCACCTTCATTCGCAGCGACACCTTCATGTGGATTCTGGGGCTGATGATGGCGGCCTATATGGCGCCTGACGCCTGGGTGGGCTATCGCACCCGCACGCGCCGGGAACGCATTCGCCTGGGATTGCCCGATGCGCTTGACCTGATGGTGGTGTGCGTCGACGCGGGGCTGGCGATCGACCAGGCTCTGCTGCGCGCGGGCCAGGAGCTGGCCCTCAGTCAGCACGAGATTTCCGAGGAGTTCATCCAGATCAACTTCGAGCAGCGCGCCGGCAAGCCGCGCATTGAGGCCTGGCAGAGTATGGCTGACCGGACCAAGCTGGATACGGTGAAGAGCTTTGTCCAGATGCTGGCGCAGACCGATCGCTTCGGTACGCCCCTGGTGCGTGCGCTGCGGGTGTTCGCCGACGGTCTGCGGCAGAAGCGCCGGCAGCAGGCGGAGGAGTTGGGCGCAAAGACTACGGTGAAACTGATTTTCCCCCTGGTGCTGTTTATTTTCCCCAGCATTTTCATTGTTCTGCTGGGGCCGGCAGTCATTCTGATAGCTCGCAACATGGCAGATGTTTTCAAGTGAGGGTCGAGCTTACTAACGCAGGGAAGGAGGGGGATCTATGGATACAGTTACGGTCATCCGAGCCATCGCCGCGATGTTAGCCGTGGCGTGCCTGGGCGTCATCGTCCTGCGGCGCAAAAAACATGCCTAATTCCAGCCCGGCGCAGGTCACGAGGCGGCTGGGCCAACAGCGTGTAGATCCCGGAGACGGACTCCTGATCGATCCGCCGTCCGGGATGCATGCTTTCGCCAGACACGGGTTTGGCAGGGCACGCTGCTGCTGGCTGCTGCTGGCGACATGTCTCATCAGTTACGCGCTGTTCGCGGCGCGAATCGAGGAAGGCTTCATCGGCGCCGACGATGGCACGCTTGCTCATGCCGCCGAGCGCGTCCTGAACGGCGAACGGCCGCAGGTGGACTTCTACGACAATTACACCGGCGGGCTGAGCTATGTGGATGCCTTGGGGCTGAAGCTGTTCGGCATGCGAATGCAGTCGCTGCGCTGGATGCTGTTTGTGTTTTTCGCGGGGTGGGTGCCGGCGATCTGGTATCTGGCTTCGCGATTTGCCTCGCCGCCGGGGGCATCGCTAATCACCTTGCTGGCTGTCTTCTGGAGCACGCCCATTTATCCCGCTCCCGTTGCCTCCTGGTACAACCTGTACTTTGCAACCTTTGGGATGGTTGCGCTGTTTCGTTATATAGAAGATCGTCGGCCTGTCTGGATATTTCTGGCGGGCATTGCGGCGGGTGTTTCCTTCCTTTTCAAGATCGCAGGCCTGTATTCTCTCGCCGCGATGGTTCTGTTTCTGGTGTTTGACCAGCCGAACGACGAAGCTGCGCCGGCAGGCGATAACAGATCGGGATGGGCTTACTTGGTTTTGATCGCGCTGGCGCTCTGCGGCTTCGATGCGCTGCTGTGGGGCATAATTCGCAGCCGAGCCAGCGCGGCCTCGTTCTACAACTTCCTGCTTCCCGTGCTGGCGCTTTCCGCGCTGCTGCTGGCGCGAGCCTGGCAATCTCGCCGTGAAGCAGGCTGGCTGCGGCTGCGCCGGTTGGGTGTTCGGATTCTGGCTTTGAGTGCGGGATTCCTCGCGCCAGTCGTGCTTTATCTTCTACCGTATCTTCACGCGCACGCCCTGGGCCGCTGGTTCTACGGAGTGCTGGTGATTCCCACGGAACGATTGCAGGTTACGTTTTATCCCGCGATCCATCCGGTAGCAGCCATCTGTTGTGTCCCGCTGGTTGTCCTGCTTCTGCTGAGCTCGGGTTCCCGGTCAGCGTTTAGCGGCAGAATCGCTGTCGTCCTGCTTTCGGGTGCGGCTCTCGCGCTGCTGTTGCTTTGCGTTCGCTACTTGGGAGTCGCGCGTTGGGTGTGGGTCTCGGCGGCAGCATCCGTTCCGGTGATCGCCATTGCGGGAGCAATCAAGTTATGGCAGGGCACACTACGAGGCGAGGCGGCATCGCGTCTCATGCTGCTGCTGGCAGTAACCGCGCTGTGCAGCGTCGTGCAGTTTCCATTTTCCGTCCCCATGTACTTTTGTTATGTTGCCCCGCTCGTGATCCTGGCCGGTGCAGCGCTGAGCGACACGGACAAGGTTCGACCCGCTGTCCCTCTGACGGTCCCGCTTGCCATCTTCTATGTGCTTTTTGCGGCGCTCGTTCTCTTGCCTAATCAGATTTATCGTCGAGGCATGTCACTTCAGACCACGCCCGTGAAAGCTTTCACCTTGCCTCGGGCCGCGGGCATCAGAGGCGACGCCGTTCAGGTGGAAACTTACGAACAGGTTGTGGCCGAAATCGCTCGCCATGCCGGGACGGCCGCGATCTGGACAGGTCCCGATTGCGCCGAGTTTTATTTCATGGCTGGCCGGACGAATCCGACGCCGGTGCTATGGGAATCGCTCTCGGGTGCGGACCGCGATCCTCGCCGCATCTTGAGCTGGGTAGACAGCGCGGGAGTGCAGGTTGTGGTCATCAACCACACGCAGCCAACTCCGTCAGGAGCTATGCCAGCGCTGCTGGAGAACGAACTTCGCCGGAGGTTTCCATACAGCAGGACCGTGAATGCCTTCGAGGTCCGCTGGGCAGAGTCGGTGCTCCCTGAATCCTCAGCGCGGGAGAGCCATACCGCGCTGCTCGATTGAAGGTACAACCTGGCGTGAGGCGACAGCTGCGCAGCGCTCCATTCCGAACCACAACCAGGCGACGAAGATCGCAAACACCGCGACCTTGAATGCACCTAGAGCTGCAAGGTAAGCCGGCGTACAGAATAAGACGATGACGGGAACCGTAACCCGCCAGCCGTTTTCGCCGGACCACATCCTGTCTTGCATGACCAGCAGGATTGGCAGAAGCAGAAGCGCGAGATCGTGCAGGTTCAAATGAAAGCTGACGAGAAGGGCAAAACAAATCAGGCCGGCAGAGGCCCGCGCAGGCGGCTGCTGGGGTTGCACGGTTGCCCGGGCGGCCAGCAGCAGACCTAACGAGATGGCGCCGACGATAATAGCTTCTAGCCGGAAGTGTCCGGCCAACAACAGGGAGAGCAATCCCCGCAGGTTCGGCATCATGCTGGGATGAATGGCCATGTGCGCCGAGGTCTGGCCCGCGAGCAGAATCGTCAGCATCTGGCGCATGCCGGCAAATCCCACCATTAAGATGCTCACGGTCAGGACGGCAAATGCGGAGCAGAGAAATCCTCGCACCATTCTCCAGCGCCGCATCAGGAGAAAAACCGCTGCGAGCGGCAGGACTAGTTGCGGCTTGAACAGAGCCAGGCCGAGTGCGGCTCCCGCCAGCCACTGCATCCGGCAGGCGAGCAACCAGGCACATGCCGCAAGAATCGCCAGTAGCAGCACAGAATCCTGACCCATCCACAGGCAATAGGACACAGGAAAGAAAGCCAGCGCGCGGAGGAAGATGGCTGGCGCTCCCAGGCGAGGACATAGCGCGGTTGCCAGCAATTTTGCGATGACGGCCAGCAATAGCAAACTGGCCAGCCGCCACAGCCAGAATGCGGTTTGAAAACTCAATCGCGTCAGCGGCAGCCAAAGCAGCAGTTCGTAAGGAGGATGATTAAACGGAATATCGTCACGGCCAAGCAGCTGCTGCTCGGTGGCTCTTTGCAG
>CAWKIR010000027.1:0-152499 GCA_963849815.1 uncultured Acidobacteriaceae bacterium
GCCTCAGCGATCACCCAAAACCGGCCAATGGTTATCACCTGAAAACCGGCCAACGAGAATAGCGTCCGGGACATTGACGCCCGCAGAGGCTTGTAGCCTCCGAGGGCATGGCCAATGTCTTGAACGAAGAGAAGAAACAGCAAGTTTTAGCTCTGGGACGGCTGGGCTGGCCGCTGCGGAAGATCCAGCAGGCTACGCGGCATCCGTCGTGAAACCGCCAGCCAGTACCTGAAAGCGGCCGGGATTGCGGTGCGTCCGTCCGGAGGCTGGGGGCGGCGGGCGGCAAAACCGGCCAACGAAGTGATCACCGACTTTGGCGCGGAAAAACCGGCCATCGCGGCGACCA
The DNA here is from genome assembly GCA_963849815.1 of uncultured Acidobacteriaceae bacterium. Taxonomy (GTDB): domain Bacteria; phylum Acidobacteriota; class Terriglobia; order Terriglobales; family Acidobacteriaceae; genus Bog-257. The sequence continues at coordinate 347 of CAWKIR010000027.1, forward strand.
CCGACCCCAACGGCAACCCCAACAACGCCAACCCCAAAAACCTTTCCACTAAGGGAAAAGCAAGAGCCACTTCAAAACCGGCCAACGAGGTGATTACCGACTCTGAGGTGATCACCGACCTCAACCCATCCCAACCAGACGAAGTGGGCGCTCTTGCCTCAGCGCCAGTGGCGTCTCCGCAGCGCAGTCCCAGCGCCAGTGCCTGCGAGCCTTACCGCGAGGCCATTGAGCTGGGACTCAGCCGGGGCCGCAATGCGGTGGCGATCTACCAGGACCTGGTGGATGAGTACAGCTTCGCCAGCAGCTACCAGAGTGTGCAGCGCTTCGTGCGCAAGTTGCGTGGCGCGCAAACTCCCGAAGCCCGCGTGGTGATCGTCACTGCTCCCGGCCAGGAGGCGCAAGTCGATTACGGTACCGGCCCGATGGTGCGCGATCCCGAAACCCACAAGTATCGGCGTACCCGGCTGTTCGTGATGACGCTGGGCTGCAGCCGGAAAGCCGTTCGACTGCTGACCTTCCGCTCCAGCACCCGCATCTGGGCCGAACTGCATGAACGAGCCTTCCGCCGATTAGGCGGGGCTACTCGTATCGTGGTGCTCGACAATCTGCGCGAGGGCGTGCTCGTCCCCGACATTTACGATCCCGCGCTCAATCCGCTCTATCGCGACGTGCTTGCCCAATACGGCGCGGTCGCCATGCCGTGTCGCATTCAAGATCCAGATCGCAAGGGCAAAGTCGAGGCCGGCGTCGGCCACGCGCAGAAAACCCCGTTGAAAGGTCTGCGCTTCGAGAGTCTGGAAGAAGCCCAAGCCTACCTCGATCGCTGGGAAGAACGCTGGGCAGACACGCGCATCCACGGCACCACCAAACGCCAAGTCGCGGCCATGTTCGCCGAAGAGAAACCGTTCCTGCTGCCGCTGCCCGTCGAACCCTTCCGCTATTACCAGTACGGCGAACGCATCGTGCATCTGGACGGCTGCGTCGAAGTCGAAGCCGCTTACTATGGCGCTCCGCCGGGCTGGATCGGGCGCATGCTGCGAGTGCAATGGGATGAGCTGTTTGTCCGGCTGCTCGATCCCAAAACCGGCCAACTGCTGCGCGAACATGTGCGCCAGAAACGCGGCTGGTATCGCATCCAAGCCCGAAGACCAATCCAAGCGCACCCCGCTGCGCACTTCGCAACTGCTGTGGCGCGCCGGTCGCGCCGGCACCCACATCGGCACGCTCTGCGAGGCCATCCATCGCCAGCAAGGAGAAGTCGGCGTCCGCCGTATCCTCGGCGTTCTCTCCTTAGCCAAGAAGTACGGCGCAGCCGCGGTCGATGAAGCCTGCGCCGCCGCGCTCGATATGGGAGTGCAGGAGTACCGCTTCGTTCGCCGCTATCTGGAACGCTGTCCGCAAGCCCCACTCAGCTTGCAGCAAGTCGATCCCCTGATCCGCGAACTGGTGCAGTATCGCGACTTCATCAACTACCGAACCAAGGAGATGGAAGAATGAATCTGATCGAACTCGATCGTGCCCTCAAACAACTTCGCCTGGGCGGCATGGCCGCCGTGCTGGAGATCCGTCTGCGCCAGGCGCAAAGCCGAACCGCTCGCCCCTATCGACCTGCTGTCGTGCCTGGTCTCTGACGAACTCGCCTTGCGCGGCGAACGCCTGCTGGAGCGGCGAAAAAAGCAGGCCCAGTTCCGCGACTCGCACAAGACTCTCGACAACTTCGACTTCAACTTCAATAAGAAGATGAATCGCAGCCTGGTCTTCGATCTGGCCACCGGTGCTTTCATCGCTCGCCACGAAGACGCCTTGTTTCTCGGTCCGCCCGGCACCGGCAAGAGCCACTTGGCCCAGGCCATCGGCCACGCCGCGATCCAACAGGGCTATCGCGTGCTCTACCGCGAGACCCACACCTTGCTCGATGAACTGGCCGAAGCCACTCTCGACGGCACGCGCAAAGAACACATGGAGTTCCTGGTGACCGTGCCCCTGCTCATCATCGACGATCTGGGAATGCGCAAACTGCCGCTTACCGCTGCCGAAGAACTGCTGGAGATCATCATGCGCCGCTACGAGCGCGCCAGCACCATGCTGACTTCGAACCGCCCGGTGGAGGATTGGGGGAAACTGCTGGGCGATGCAGCCGCCGTCAGCGCCATGCTCGACCGCTTGCTGCACCACGGGCACGTGCTCAAGTGCGGCCCGCGGAGCTGGCGCACGAAAACCGACTTGCCACCACAGGAGGCGGCAGGGTAGAACATTCTCAGTCCTGGACGGCCACTCCCGTTGGCCGGTTTTGAAGTGATAATCGTTGGCCGCTTTTCAAGTGATCACTGAGGCATGGAAGGTTATGTTCGCGGCCATGTGAGCACCAACGGAATCGAGAATTTCTGGTCGCTGTTGAAGCGTGGCTTGGGTGGCACTTACGTTAGCGTAGAGCCGTTCCACTTGTTCCGATACCTTGATGAGCAGATGTTCCGATTCAATAACCGCGCCACGCGGGATAACCCGCTGAATGACTCAGATCGGTTCGCGCTGGCGCTATCACAGATCGTCGGCAAGCGTTTGACTTACTCAGAACTGACGGGGAAGGAGGACGTTCGGGAAGCGTTCTAGCCCTTATCTCCAGCGTGGTCCGAAGCGGAAGCTGGCGTAGCTGGTTTCCGCTTTCCTGTCTTATGTGGGTCGGCTTCGAGCCTTCGCTGTAGTTCTTCTTTCGATACCGTCATGATCTTCCGCATGGCGGTATCGAATCTTTGAAACTCAGCAGATCGTCGCTGTCTCATGCTGTGATTATAGCCTTACCACAATATCTTTACTCCGTACTGGGACATTTCAGGGTCTCGCGTTAGCAGTATCAAATCCTCTAACAGCGCCTGAGCGGCAAGAATACGGTCAAACGGGTCTTTGTGCCGAAGCAGGATCATTGTTGCGATTTGATATGTTTGCTCATGCGTCACGAGCAGAGGATGAAAATTGTACAGTGCTACCTGCGAATCGACGAACGAACTGATCGGCTGAGCCAGCGACAGCTTTCCACTGGCGACCTTTATTGCCATTTCCCAGGTAGTCGCCGCACTCAGAAAAATATCGTTTGATCTATCCTCGATTACACTCCTAGCGGCAGCAGACAATGAGGGGTCATTGTTCGCCCACCAGATGAATGCGTGCGTATCGAGTAACGCTTTCACACATTTTTAGACCCGCGCTGCACGATCAAACTACCATTGAATCGGAGCATCAAAATCGGAAGCGACCTTGAGGATACGTCCTTTCCCGGCACCTGCGACACGCGGTTTGGTCAGATCGGGATCATATTCCAAAGGGGTCATTGGAACTTCAGCCAACACCCCAAAGGGAAAGGGAGCTGGTTCTAGGTCTTGCGTTGTTGGTAATACAATGTCAATCTTGCTGATGTAGTCAGAATCTGACTCAGACTCACCGGCGAGAAAAAGGTGTTTTGATTGTAGATACCGGCGTTGGTCATGTTCATGGTAATAATCTCCATCCGTTCCGTAGAACCTGCATTTGATTGGGTGGTATGATGAGAAACTCCCGCTCCCACACATCCGCCCTTTCAAGCTCTCAATCATAACGATTTTTATAGCTGTCCTGACTGGCTGATTAGAGCGCGTCTGTTGCGCCGCCGCCTGTGCCGCCTGCCCCGGGTCAAAGGGAGTCCCAAGTTCCATCTCGGCGGCAAAATCTTCGTATAAACGCCAGATCAAATCCTCCAACTCTGGATCTTCTTTGGTGACTTGCAACTCAATCTCTCGCGCTTCCGCTGGACCAATGAGATAGTCGTGGGAGCCCAGACCCCGTCGCCAACATCTCAACTACGGCATTGATCTTGTCTGTCTCCTTCATGTGGAGCTTCATCAAATTTGTTGCGAGCCGCACAATCTGCTCCTTACTGCGCTGCAAATCTCCGAGCAGTAGTGGATTCACTTTGTCGGCAAGCAAGATGTAGAAAGCGTGAGTCGCTCCCTCTTCGTCCAGTCGCCATTCCTCGCGCACCAATTTCTTAAAACCAGCTACGCTCTCTACCGCAACAGGTACAGGCATCCGCTGAGGCTGCACACCGGGGCCGGGAACCATTTCAATGACCGGGTTCAATAGTCCAGTAATACTTCGGTAAATCGGACTCAGGGTTGCCAATCGCGTCATCACAATGTCATCAGCGCCGAGAGCAAACAGCGTTCCGCCGCTTTTAGACGCATGTGCGGAACAAGCGCTCCAACCTTCTTGGCAAACTGACGAACAAAGCGACTCAGCGCGTAAGCTGCTAAAGTCCGCCGAGTGTAAATAACAGAACGTCCAGCTTGTCCAAGTTTGGGGTTGATCGCAGATGCTGGAAAAACCTGAACAGGAAATCCTTGGCGATAAGACCCTGGGCATTATCCCGGTCAGAGGTGAGACAGCATATCAGGCGAGACTTTCCCCGCTTCTCTTGAATCTCCGTGATTAGCGCTTTTCGCTGTTCTGCTCCCATAATGGAAGTCCCATCAAAACCCTCCGCAGGGTTTCTGTCAGATTCGAGAGTATTACATCATGCCACTTTAATCGCAAGAAAGATGTGACGGAATTGCTAAATCTCACCCCTATGTTAGATGAGCCAAAATCGCCGTCCTATTCGGGGAAAGGCGAACCTTTGGCGAAATATTTACTGCCCTGTCACGGCACGAAAAGGCTATCAGATTTGATTAGCGAAGTATATTCTTGCCATAGTAACGTAAATATAAAGTGCCAAAAATGTGAACAAAACCACTCCCAATGTGCTATAGTAAAACTAGAATTGAAATTGAGGAACGGTGCTCTAGCGGGCTCGTTCCACAAACCCAGCCAAGTGCTGGGTTTCGTCGTTTACTCCCATAGCCAGTCGCCATCATCCGCAACCGTCCACCGATTCGGACTCAACTTCGTCTTAAACTGGCCAACTGACCACTAGCCACTGGTTTCCTCGCCCTCAGGCGCGTCACCGCATTGGCCGATTAACCGTTTGGTTCGGCTTGCATCCCGGCGCGCCTCAGGGTCTGGAGAAAACCATCCCCCTGGTCACTGACAACTGACAACCAACAACTGCCTTACCAAGGAACAACCTCATGCCATTCACCAAGAACTCCGCTACATCCGCCAAGAAGCAAGCGCCTATGCCCGGACCGAACAGCCCCGCCTACAGGAAACTCCTGGCCGCTACCCGGGACGCAAAAGCCTCTTCCGGCCACAACGCCGCCAAAACCTCGCACTCGCCGTCCCGCGAGAAACGTCGCCCGTTCTCTTCCGCATTTTCTTCCGTCAAGTCGCGGCAAAGGATTGTCGAGCGCGTCAAGCGCGCCATCTGGGCCAAAGTCCTGGAGATCAACGACGCCATCATCAACCTGGCTCTCCTGGGCAACTACAACGCCGCGAAGGCCCTGTTCGACTTCGCTGGCGTTTACTCGCTGCCCACCGGCGACGACGAGCTCACCTCCGTCCCATCCGCCTCCGCGCCTGCCCTCGCTCCGCCTGCGGACAGCGCTCCCTCCAATCCCATTCAATCTTTCTTCCGCAGCATCGGTGTCGAGCCGCCATGCGACGAGCCCGAACCCGACATGGCCCTCTCCAGTCTGTAAAATGACTCTTGCCGGCTGGAGGCCACGCCTTTACGAGTTGCGAAAAAAGGTTCGGCTTCCAACCCCTTGTGTCAGAGCCCGACTTTACCGGCCGCGGAAAAGTTGACCTTGAACGCCTTCTGTCAGGGCCCGACTTCAGAGGCTGCTGAAAAGGTCGGGATTTCTGGATTTTCGCGTACAGCCAGCCTTCCGGCTGGCGTCTAAGTCCTTTTTTTCGACTGCGAGTCGGCTTCAGCCGACGGCACAACTGGCTGTTTGCAGACTTTTTCAGCGGCCTGTTCAGTCGTGCCGTTAAACTGTTTATTCTTTTCATTCCGAGCCGGCTTTAGCCCGCGAGGAAATCTGCTTTTCTGACGTTTTTCATTCCAGGAGAGATACCATCGCATGGACATGACGTGGGTGACCGACCGCATCGCGGTTGGCGGCGGCATCTGGAACGATTACAAAATGATCGAGGTGGTCCGCGCCGGCGTCACCCACATCATCGACATGCAACTCGAATTCGACGACACTCGCCTGGCCGAGCCCTACGGCGTCCAGGTGCTCTGGAATCCCACCGACGACGACTTCCGCCCCAAGCCGTCGGCGCTCTTCCAGCGCGGCATCGATTTCGCCCTCGCTGCCCTCGATGATCCCGAAGCGCGCCTCTTCATTCACTGCGCCGCCGGCGTTCATCGTGCCCCCATGATGGCGCTCGCCCTGCTTCGCGCCCAGGGCTTCGCGCTCGATGATGCCATGCGCATGATCGAGTCCCGCCGCGCTGTCGTCGATTTCGCCGCCGTCTACGTCGACAGCGTCGAAGACTTCATGCGCACCTACTCCGCCGCCGAACTGCCGCGCAGCTAAGCGGTCGTAAACGATTACGTTGTCATCCCGAGCGCAGCCGTCCACATTTCGGAATTGTCATCCCGAGCGCAGCCGTCCACATTTCGGAATTGTCATCACGAGCGTGCTTTTAAGCTCGCGAGGGATCTGCTTCTTCCCCTGACTTGGCATACCATTGAGTTTTCCGTTAGGGAAGCCCGATTAGCTGAGGCTTTGAAGGACGGCCTTCAGGCCGTCCGTACATGAGGCTTTGAAGGGGACGGCCTTCAGGCCGTCCGTACATGCGCAAAATCAGTGCGGCTTTAGCCGCTGAGGGACTTCGCCGTGACTTAACCGGAACTTCCAGACGGTCGCCGCAAAATGTCGCAACCTTAGAATATCCCACAGTGTGGGACAATACTTACCCGCCGGTTCCCGGCAACAGAGAGGCATTCGCCATGCCGAACACTCGCCGCCTCGCAGGGCGGTTTTCTTCTGTCCTCATCTCCATCGTCTTCGCACTCTTACTGCCGCGCCTCGCCTTCGCCCAGGGAGGTCTGACATTGTGTCAGATCTCTGACACCGTCTATCGCGCCGACGGCTCTCCCGCGCAAGGCGATGTCATCATTCTCTGGTCGGCTTTCACCACCGCCGCCGGGCAGCCGGTCGCGGCCGGCAATCTTACCGTCACCCTGGGCTCCGCCGGTCAGTTCAGCGCCGCTCTCGCGCCCAACGCCGGCGCCACTCCCGCCGGCTCCTATTACCGTGTCACCTACAAGCTCAATGACGATACCGTGCAGCCTGCCTGGCTGGGGGAATACAAAGTCTTCAGCGACCTCCTGCCGGTCGAAGATGTCCTCCCCGGCAACGCGGTTCAGGTGTCGGCCCCACTGCGCGGAGCGGCCTTCACCGCCATCGTTCGCGATGTCGAGCTGCAAGTGATCTCGCTTGCCGATGATCGCTCGCTATACGAAGTAAAGTTCGCCACCGATGCCGCCGAGCCCATCGCCTTCAAACTCGAAGCCATCACCTTGACCACGCCCCTTGCCACGATTTACGACACGGGCACACCTTCATCCTCGCTCTACATCGACTCTCTTACCGCAGCCCAGGTGACCAACGTCATCGCCACCGAGATTACCTTCGACGCCGGCATCGCGCCTCCGTCCGGTGGCGGCATCGAAGCCCGCCGTTCGGACGGCGGCTGGGGCGCCAGTGACAGCGGCAATCTTGCCGGACGCTTCACCACCCAAACCTTCATCCTGCCGCGTCTCGAACGCGTACAAGATTATTATCTGCGGCAATATGACGCATCATCGCCAGCCAAATACTCGCGTTATTCCATCTTGCTGCACGTGGACTATCCCCTATGAGCACATGTCCCAGTATCGTCACGCTGACTGACTTCGAACAAAAAGTTCTCTCCGACCTCGGTGAACTCAAGGCCAACATGCGTTGGGTCATCGGCAACGGCAACCAGGGCAAGATCCAGGAAATCGAGGAGCGCGTCGAGCGCCACGAAGCCTGCTTGCAGCGCTTCACCGGAGTTGCCACCGCGGTCGCCAGCATTCTCACCTTCTTCCACCTCGCCATCGACTACATGATCTACAGGCACTGAGCCTTACTGCCCCTCCTTGCCGCTATGGTGGAATCGGCGCAACCCCCCGGCTCGCCCACGGCGTCCAATTCTCAGATATCCTTAGTTTTGCGAGACTATCTGAGTGTGTTTTTGAAGAGGACTACCTTATGAGTACATGAGAACGAGATCTCGTCCTCGGCTGTGGAATATGACCCACGAAAACGGAGCCCCGAAGGGGTGGTGCTGCAGTTAGCCCAGGACGGAGCGAAAGCGGAGTCCTGGGTAAAGTGAAAGTTTCTATAGGAGTCCCGTAGGGACGGCACAGTTCTCACGCATTCACGTCAGGCCGCCGTCATCGCAAAAAAAGTGGGGCTTTGGCTCTGAGGGAATCGTCGCTCTCCAGAGCATGGGAGCATTACCGATCGATGAAATGGTCCATCCATCTCGCGGTTCTGATACTGGTTTGCAGTCTGTCAGCTCTGGCGCAGGACCCGGCCATCGCTCCCGTGCGTCCGCTCCCGACCGCCCCCGACCAGCAGCAGAACAACGCTGCCAGCGCCGATCAGGACACCAGCGCCACCAGCGGCGATCAGATCACCAAGCCGGCCGTCGCCAAGGGCTCCACTGTAATTGGCTGTCTTGTGGGTCCTGACAAGGACGGCAAGTTCGTGCTCCGCAACATGGCGCACCGCTTTGGCGTCCAGGTCGTCGGCCCCACCGATCTCAAGAACGATTCCGGCAGCAAAGTGAAGTTGACCGGCCAATGGCAGCCGCTGCCGCCATCACAAGCACCCATCGCTGCAACCCAACCGGGCGACAAGAAGACAGTCGAGACGCATCGCTTCCAGGCCACCGACGTCGAAGTGCTGGCGCAGAAGTGCACGCCGCCGACCGAGACAACTCCCGTCAGCAAGAACAAGCCGCAGAAGGCGACAACCTACGACGCACCCGCCAGTGACGATTCGAAATAGCGTCCCTTAGCCCGGTTGAATCCGTCGGATGCTATTTAGTTTGTCATCCTGACCTAGGGCTGACCGGGGTGGTTTAGCCCGAGTGGAGGGACCTGCTTTTCGGTCGCCACGGCTCAAAACGTTTTCTTCGAATCCACCAGGATCGTCACCGGCCCGCTATTGATCAGTTCCACCTCCATCATCTCCTGGAACCGTCCCGTCTCGCACCGCAATCCCAATCTTCGCACCTGTCCAACAAAATACTCATATAACTCCCGCGCCCGCTCCGGACGCGCCGTCTCGTCAAATGACGGACGCTTCCCCCGCCTTACATCGCCGAACAGCGTGAACTGCGACACCGCCAGCACCGCCCCTCCCACATCTATCACGCTCAGGTTCATCTTCCCGCCGTCATCCTCAAAAATCCGCAGACCTGCAATTTTCCCCGCCAGATAATCGGCATTGGCCTCAGTGTCTTCGCGCGACACTCCCAGCAACACCAGCAGCCCTCGCCCAATCTCGCCCGTGATCTCATCTCCTATCTTCACCGACGCCCGGGTAACTCTTTGCACCACCGCTCGCATGTCAGCGTTGTATCACAACTCTCGCGGGAGATCTGATGGACTCCTGGTTCTGAAAGCGCACCGCCTGCTCCGGGTCGCGCTTTGCTCGGGTAGTGCGGCGCTTCAGCGCCGTGTTCAAGCCCTTTGTTTCTCATCTGAGCCGGCTTCAGCCGGCAGCCTCTCGCCCTTCGCTGGCTGTTGCTCAGCACGTCCTGAGATCGTCGGGACGGCAGGGCCGAGCGGCGAAAAGCGAACAGCGAAGAGCGAAAAGCGGCTTTCCCGCGTTGACCATTGCGAAGCCCACCGTTTAGGATGAATCGGGACTCATATCGCTGAGCGCTCTTCGGTCTTCGTGTAGGAACTTGCTTTGGAGAGGCTCTCCGGCATTCTTTACAGGCCTTCTTGCCTGCAATTAGACTTACGGGTTTCCCGCCCACCGCCGCAAAGCGTGCGTTGGGTATTCCGGTGCGTTGCGCTGCCGCGCGACAGGAGAAAGAATCGATGGCTTCCGTAGATGAACGGGTAAAACAGATCATCGTGGAGCAGTTGGGCGTGGACGAAGCGGAAGTTACGCCCAATGCTTCTTTTGTGGACGACCTTGGCGCCGACTCGCTCGATACGGTCGAGCTGGTCATGGCTTTCGAAGAAGCTTTCGAAATCGAAATCCCCGACGAGGACGCGGAGAAAATCCGCACCGTGCAGGACGCGATCACCTATATCAACCAGCACGCCAAGGCTAAAGACATAGCTCGTCGTCCGCTCCGGCCGCCACCGCCGCGCCCATCACCATGCGGTTGTGGCCCCATTCAACCGGGAAACCGTGTTTGCCCGCCCGCGCGGGTCAAAAGGAGATGAACGGTCACATGGCATCCGTTGATGAACGCGTAAAGCAGATCATTGTCGAGCAGTTGGGCGTGGAGGAAGCCGAGGTCACGCCCAACGCCTCCTTCGTGGACGACCTCGGCGCCGACTCGCTCGATACCGTCGAACTGGTCATGGCTTTCGAGGAAGCCTTCGAAATCGAGATCCCCGACGAAGACGCGGAGAAGATCCGCACCGTCAAGGACGCCATCGACTACATCAGCTCGCACGCGAAAGGATCGAAGTAGGTTGGACCGTCGCGTCGTCGTTACCGGTATCGGTATCATCTGCGCTGTCGGCAACACTGTCCGAAGAAGTTTGGCCGGCGCTGCTGGCCGGCAAGAGCGGCGTGGAGCGCATCACCAGCTTCGATGCCTCCGCCTTCGCCTGCAAGATCGCGGCCGAGGTCAAGAACTTCGACCCCCTCCACTTCATCGACAAGAAAGAAGCGCGCAAGATGGCGCGCTTTATTCATCTGGCCATCGCCGCCAGCGACGAAGCCCTGCGCATGGCCAAATACAAGGTCGAGAACGAAGACCTGGCCGAGCGCACCGGCGTCAACATCGGCTCCGGCATCGGCGGGTTCGACATCATCGAGCGCGAACACTACAACCTGATCAGCGGCGGCCCGCGCAAGATTTCGCCCTTCTTTATTCCCGCGGCCATCGTCAACCTGGCTGCCGGCCAGGTCAGCATCCGCAACAACGCCAAGGGCCCGAACGAGGCCACCTGCACCGCCTGCACCACCAGCGCGCATTCCATTGGCGACGCTGCCCGTGTCATCAAGTACGGCGACGCCGAGGTGATGATTGCCGGCGGCAGCCGAAGCGGCCATCACGCCCATGGGCGTCGGCGGATTTCGGCGCCATGCGCGCGCTCTCCACTCGCAACGACGATCCCCATCGCGCCAGCCGTCCCTGGGACAAGGATCGCGACGGCTTCGTCATCGGCGAAGGCGCGGGGATTTTGATTCTGGAAGAGCTGGAATTCGCCAGGAAGCGCGGCGCGCCGATCATCGCCGAAGTTGTCGGCTACGGCATGAGCGCCGATGCCAACCACATCACCCAGCCTGCGCCCGGAGGCGAAGGTGGCTACCGCGTGATGCGCAACGCCCTCCGCGACGCCGGCCTCTCGCCGGAGCAGATCGGCTACGTCAACGCCCACGGCACCTCCACTCCGCTGGGCGACGAACTGGAAGCCACGGCCATCAAGCGCGCCTTCGGCGATCACGCCTACAAGCTGCTCGTTAGCTCCACCAAGTCGATGACCGGGACACCTGCTCGGCGGCGCCGGCGGAATGGAAGCTGCCATCACCGTGCTTGCCCTGCGCGATCAGATCGTGCCTCCCACCATCAACCTCGACCATCCCGACGAGGGCTGCGACCTCGACTTCGTCGCCCACACCGCTCGCCAGGTCGCCATGGAGTACGCCATGTCGAACTCCTTCGGCTTCGGCGGCACCAATGGCTGCCTGGTCTTCAAGCGCTGGACGGAGTAGAAAAACAGTTGTCGTGGCGTCAGTGGCTAGTTACTAGTTGTCAGTTGCCGGCTGTCGGCGGCTCGATATCTGCGGGGTTTGTGTCAGCCCACTGACAACTGGTCGCTGACCACTAGCCACTGCCTTTCGGCGGCTCCCACAGCTCAACCCGATTCCCCTCCGGATCCATGACCCAGCCAAAGTTGCCGTAGTCCGACGACCGCTCTACTTTGTCATCAACCTGCACGCCTTCTTCTCGCAGTGCCTTCAGCAGTTCGTCCAGATTGTCCACCCGTAAGTTGAACATGAAGCTCGACTGGCTGGGCGCGAAGTACTTCGTGTCCTGCGGAAAGATCGACCACACGTTAACGGCCGGAACCTCGTCACGGAAGATTGCGCCCGTCCCCTCCGCTCCCTCAATTCCCAGATGCTTGCGATACCACTCGTACATCGCCTTCGGGTCCTTCGCCTTAAAGAAAATCCCACCCAGCCCGATCACTCGTTTCATGTCAGCCCCTTTCCGCGCCCAAGAGATTTGCTTGTCGTGAGCGACTCGTCATAGCCGAACATCACGCAGAAGCCCCAAGGCTCCGAGGTGCGACCAACAGAGTCCGCTCGCGGACGGTAGATGATAGCCCACCGCTTCAGCGGTGGGTAGAGGTTAATTGAAAGGGAGTGCCCCGGGCACGGCAGGCTTTAGGGCGAGCAACGCCTGAAGACGCCCTCGAACGGTTGATCTCATCCCTCCACGCGAGGCACTTCCTAAGAAACAAAGGCACGAAGAATTTCCATTCTCCGTGCCCTCAGTGTTTCCGTGGTGAAAACGACTTTACGCTTTGCCGTTCTGCGTCTTCAGCACCTCGATCGCCTTGTTCAACTGATCGTCAGGCTGATTGGCCTTCTGTTTCTCTTCCTGCGCCTGGTCTTCGGCGTTCTCGTCCTCATCAGGAGCGATAAAGTCATCGTTGTTGTCGGCAATCAGGATATTCGGCGTGATCGCCGTGTCCTCCAACGCCTTGCCGGAAGGCGAATAGTACTTCGCCACCGACAGGATCAGAGCCGAACCATCCGGCATATCGATTACCTTCTGGATCGCGCCCGCGCCAAACGTCTTGTCGCCAACCACGTCGCCGCGCGCGTTCTCCATGATCGCAGCCGCCACCATTTCCGCCGGGCCGGCTGTGCCGCGATTCACCAGCACCACCAGCGGCAGACTAGTCATGACCGCCTTCTGCGGGTCGGCATTGAATGTTTCCTTGGGATACTTCTGGCCTTGCAGATAGGTGATGGTGCCGTGGTTTAAGAAAAGATTCGCGGTCGCGATACCTTCGTCCTCTTCGCCATCCCCTGAGTTACGCAGGTCAAGAATGATCTTCTTGGCGCCATCCTTTTGCAGCGCCTTCAGCTTGTTGGCAATCTCCTGCGCGCGCCCTTTCGGAAAGTCATCCACCTTGATGTAGCCAATGCCGTCCGCCATCATCTTGTCAGTGGGCGGCGGATCGGTAACCACGGCCAGCGTCAGCGCCGACTTCACCGGCTGCGCCCGCCGCGGCCGTACCACGGAAACGTTGACCACCGATCCCGGAGGCCCCGTCAATCGGCCATCGATTTCTGCCAGCGACATGTCACGGGTGGACTTGTTTTCGATTGCCTCGATGATGTCTCCGCTCTCAATCTCCGCTTTGTCGGCCGGCCCGCCCGGAATCACCGAGATCACGGCGGCATAGCCGTAGCGCTTGGAAACTGCCGCGCCAATGCCCGCCTTGCCTTCCTTGCGCTGCTTGTACTCTTTGAACTCCGTGGGATCCAGGTAGCTGGAGTTGGCATCCAGCGACTCCAGCAGTCCGTGCAGCGCCCCGTTGGTTACGGCCGCGATGTTGGGCTCCTCGACATACTCGTCCCGGATGCGCGACAGCACCTCGCTGTACACGCCCAGCTGGCGATACGAGCCGTCGTCGTGGGTGTCGGCCTTGACGCCCAGTTGACCAATCACGACAAACGAGGCAATCAGGAAAGAGAGAGCAAGGACAATAAACTTGGTGGTCTTCGACATGGACATGTGTAATTCGCTGTTCGGAGGGATACCGCCGCTGGATCACTCCTATTCTAACTCACTTCGATGCCGGCACTCCCGGGAATGTTCCGGAAAATCAGGCCGAAATGGCCAACCTCGGCTGAGGGTTGGACGCAGCCGGAAGGGGATTGTAAGCCGGAACATTGGTCATCCTGTTAGACTCCTTTGTTCACCCGCCGATAACAAGCGAAAGGCGAATAGCGAGTAGCGAGTAGCGAACAGCGACCCATGCCCCGCACCCTCGACCAATCCCGCACCTTGCAGAAACGCGCCGAGCAGCTTATCCCCGGCGGTGTGAACTCGCCCGTCCGCGCATTCGGCTCGGTCGGTGGTGATCCGCCTTTCCTGGTTCGTGGCCTGGGCGCCTACGTTTGGGATGCCGACGGCAATCGCTACATCGACTATGTGGGCTCGTGGGGGCCGCTCATCCTCGGCCACTCCAATCCTGAGGTCATCGAAGCCATCATCCAGGCCGCGCGCAACGGCACCAGCTTTGGCGCCTCCACGCCTTCCGAAGCCGAACTCGCCGCGCTCGTCATCGACGCCTTCCCGGCGATCGAGAAGGTCCGCTTCGTCAGCTCGGGCACGGAAGCGACGATGTCCGCCATCCGTCTGGCCCGCGCCGCCACTGGCCGCAAGATCATTGTGAAGTTCGAGGGCTGCTATCACGGCCACAGCGACGCGCTGCTGGTGAAGGCGGGCTCAGGCGTGGCAACGCTCGGCATTCCTGGCTCGGCTGGCGTGCCCCAGGAGTTCGTCGATTTCACCCTTGCCCTGCCATACAACGATGTCCCTGCCGTCGCAGCCGCCTTCGAAAAGTTCAAAGACCAGATTGCCTGCGTCATCGTTGAGCCGGTGGTCGGCAACATGGGCTGTGTGTTGCCCACGCCCGGGTATCTGGCAGCTTTGCGAATCATCACCGCCGATGCGGGATCGCTGCTCCTCTTTGACGAAGTAATGACCGGTTTCCGCGTGGCCTTCGGCGGAGCCTCAGAGCTGTACAACATCAAGCCTGACATCACGACCTTGGGCAAGATCATCGGCGGCGGATTGCCCGTGGGAGCTTACGGTGGGCCAGCCAAGCTCATGGACATGATCGCGCCCGTCGGCCCGGTCTATCAGGCCGGGACGCTGAGCGGCAATCCGTTGGCGATGGCCGCGGGCATTGCGACGCTGCGTCAGTTGAAAGCCAACCGGGAACAGTTCTACAAACAGCTCGATGACATGGCTTGCAAGCTGGTCGCCGGCGTCATGCAAGCCGCGAAAGATGCAGGTGTTGCCATGACCGCCAACCGCGTCGGTTCCATGTTCACTTTCTTCTTCACCGATCGCCAGGTCACCGACTGGACCAGCGCCGCCACCTGCGACACGGCGAAGTTCGGCCGCTTCCACGGGGTCCTGCTCGACGCGGGAGTGTGGCTCCCGCCATCGCAGTTCGAAGCCGCATTCCTCAGCCTCGCCCACACCCAGAGCGACATCGACGACACCATCGCCGCCGCCCGCGAAGCGTTGGCACTGGTGTAACCGCCGCCCCTGCCTTAAGAGTGGCCCATGCTTTGAAAGGGAAGGTGAGAGATGATACACAAAGCGTGGAAAGCAGCCTTAGAGAGCTACAGCTACCCGGTGGATCTACGAGAGTATAGATTTCGAAGCGAGCACAAGGGTTGGTTCGAACAGACGACGGGCGAAGGCGGGCGCGAAGAGACCATAGCGTTCGAGGAGAGCTTCCGGCGGCACGCACCTGACAAACTCGAAGCATGGTTTTAATTAGTTATCTCGAAGCTCGCGAGAAGGAACGGACACGAGAAGCCATAGGCAATGGCAAAGCATCTGGCCAAGCACAGAAAGGCGGGCGAGCTCTGGGATAGATGCAACGAATATGTCCACTCAAATGACTCGGAGGCCAGAACAAATTTCGAAAAAGTCCACCAGTTGTTTGGGCTCAAAACGGATCGAATAGCAGTTGTCGCAACGTTTCCCGCTTTTATGGACCCGCACCGGTTTCCGATGGTCGATACACGAATCGCAAAGTGGGTTGGAGAAGCGATGGATGAACATAATAGAAGCGACCCGCATGGGGTTCAGCTGGTGCGACCCCGATTCCTGGATACCGCGAGCACGACACTGGCGATGAGTGATTTCGATTTCATGCTCACGTGGATGACATGGTGTCGATACAACGCTGAGAAGCTGACACGGCTTGGATCTGGTTTCCGCTGGAGGGCCAGGGATGTGGAGATGGCGGTATTCTACGCGTGGGGAGAGAAGAAGGAGAGGCAGCACCCTAAGCTCAAGCTGCCCCCGGTTCCATCAAGTAGATAGGAGACAAACGGTATGCCGTTTGACGCGACCACTGGACACTCCTTCAGTGAAGCAGGGATCGCCACATACGCACCACGTGAGTCAGGCGTATACGGCATCTACAGTAACCAGCAATGGATTTACGTCGGTTACTCAGAAAACATCGAGAAGAGCCTCTACGCTCATCTGCATGGCCAGTCGGAGGAAAGCTACTGCATCCTGAGTCGCAGCCCTACGCATTTCGTTCTTGATCTTGGCGGCGAAATGTGGCGGAAGATTCGGGCAGAGGGTCTGATTCAGGAACTGAAGCCAGCGTGCAACTGGACGTAAGACCGACCGACGAATCGGAGGCAAACGCAATCCCCCGCCACTCACCTGCCAGATGCGCATTCAAACTGGTGGCAGACGTAAGGCCTAGGTCGTTCAGGCGCGCCCTGCCACCCCTACGCCCGCGCCGACTGCTCATCCCCGCCCAGCGGCAGGAAGTATTGCGTTCCCCGAATGGGTTCACTGACGCGCCGCAGCAGCGCCTGCAAATCTTCGCTGCGCTCCACAAAATCAATCTCCGACGTGTTCACAATCAGCAAATCCGACGACGTGTAGTGAAAGAAAAAGTGCTCGTACGCCTTGATCACCTCTTCCAGATAATCGTCGCTGATCGCTTTCTCGCCGGGCGCGCCTTTTTTCTTCAGCCGTTTCTTCAGCACCTCGGGCGTAGCTTGCAGGTAGATCACGAGGTCCGGCGTCGGCACATTCTGGCGGAACAGCTCGTAATAGCGGTTGTAAACCTCCAGCTCGGCGTCGCCCAGATTGAGGCACGCGAAGAGCTTGTCCTTCTCGAAGATGTAGTCGGCCACGTAGGTCTTGTTGGGATTGCCCTTGATGTTCAATCCCCCAAGCTGCTCATAGCGCGCAATCAGAAACGCGAACTGCGCCTGGAACGCGGCTCCCGGCTCTCCCTGGTAGAACGGGCGCAGAAACGGATTTTGTTCGGGCTCGCTGATGCGCTGCGCGTGCAGGGTCTCGGCAATCACTCGGCTGAGCGTGCTCTTGCCGACTCGGATTGGGCCCTCGACTGCAATGTACCGCGGTGGTTCAAACAGGTTCGCCATGATCGGAGAAAGGCTACGATTCGCAGAATATCTTGCGCGCGCCTCCGTGGCAATTACTTGCTTGTAAAACTGTGGCCAAGTTTTCCACCGCAGTGCCGCTTTTCGCTCTTTGCCGTTCGCTTTTCCTGTTTCTGCTTTGATATTTCGGCTTCCATAGGCTTAGAACTCGCCGCCAAAGATTCTTCTGGCGAAGAGCGAATGGCGAAAAGCGCAAGGCCCCGCACGCTACAATCGAGTTGATGCTCCCAGCGATCGTCAGCGCCGCAGGCCTCGCCGGAATGGCCACCTGGGCGGGCTTCCACACTATGCGGCCCACCTCCCAGGTGTACGGCGCAACCTTCGCCGGTCTGCCATCCAGTTCTCGCTTGCTGGCGCTCACCTACGACGACGGCCCCAACGATCCCTACACCTGGCGCATGATGGAGGTCCTGGAGCACCACGGAGTGAAGGCGACGTTCTTCCTCATTGGCCGGTTTGTTCAGCAGAAACCGGAAATCGCGCGCGCTCTCGTCGCCGCCGGACACGCTATCGGAAGCCACACTTGGGACCATCCCAACCTGATCTTCGCCTCCGCCGCCGAGGTGCGCCGCCAACTCCAGCAGACCCAGCATGCCATCCTCGACGCCACGGGTGTCGATGTCCAGCTCTTTCGGCCGCCATTTGGCGGACGCCGTCCAGCGTCGCTGCGCGCAGCTCGCTCCTTAGGATTGCAACCCGTAATGTGGAATATCACCTGTCAGGACTGGAAGGCCAAATCCGCCGGCGACATCATCACCCGCGCCGAGCGGCAGATTCGCGGCGGCAATGTCATCCTGCTGCACGACGGGGAATACCATCGCATCGGTGTTGACCGCAGCCGCAGCGTCGAAGCCAGCGACCGCATCTTGTCGCGCTACCAGCCTGAAGGCTATGAGTTCGTGACGATTCCGCGGATGATGGCGAACCATCGCGTCGCGACTGGCAAGTAGTTACTCCGGAACGGCCGCTAGCGGCCGCGCCTGCTGCGCTCCATCCAGTTGCGCCAGTAGGTCATCGACGCGCGCTTCCAGGATGTTGCGGATCGAGAGGATCCCCAGCACCTTGCCCTCCTCGCTAACAATGGGCATGTGGCGATAATGCCGCTCCAGCATCACCGCCAGCACTTCACTCGGGGTGGTCGCTTCCGTCGCCATCTCGACGATGGGACTCATCAGCTCCCGTACCGGAGTGGTATAGGGATCGCGCCCGCTGAGCGCGAACTTGGCCAGAACATCGCGTTCCGTGAACATGCCCGCCACAACTGTTTGTTCGTCGACGACGGCAACCGCGCCCACCGCTTTTTCGATCATGGTTCGTATGGCGTCCTCGACCGTCGCCTCTACCGACACGGTTGCCGGCCCCTCGTCACACCATTGCAGAAGACTCATGACAGTAGAATTCCTTTCATCGCTGGAATGCGAGGTTATGTTCCCCGAGCCCCAGCCGTCAAGTATGAGTTGAGCAACGGTGCGCTGAAAGCGGATAATCCCGATATGCTTTCCCGACGCCTTTGCCTGCTGTTGACTCTCGCCGTGACGGTTGCGTTTTCCTCGCTGACGCTAGGGGCTTCCAAGGATTTCGCTCCCCCGCGCGCCGAGAACGCCAACGCCTACGCCACTAAGGACGCTCACCCCAGCGAGAAGGTGACTGCGGCCGTTGATCTCTACAATACTTCGCCCAAGGACAACATC
The DNA here is from genome assembly GCA_963849815.1 of uncultured Acidobacteriaceae bacterium. Classification (GTDB taxonomy): domain Bacteria; phylum Acidobacteriota; class Terriglobia; order Terriglobales; family Acidobacteriaceae; genus Bog-257. The sequence continues at coordinate 19,383 of CAWKIR010000027.1, forward strand.
TTCATCACGCCCTACAACCAGGAAGGAATTCTGCCGGTCTTCCTGGTGATCACCAACGATGGCGATCAGCCCATCACGCTGAACAATATGCGAGTGCAGTTGGTGACCGCCGGGCGCACCAAGCTCGGCTCACTAACGCCAGACGATGTCTTTCGCCGCGTCGCCCACATCAGCGGCAGCACGGCTCCTCAGGCTCGCGTTGGCCCCATCCCGCTGTCGGGCAACAAGAACAAGAAGGCCCAGAAACAGTACGAAGAGATCATGGCCGCGAACTTCGTGGCTGCCGCCGTCGAGCCCCACACCACCAAATCCGGCTTTTTGTTTTTCGACGTGTCCGGAGTCAAGCAGCCAGTCGAGGGCGCGCACATCTATCTGACCGGGATACGGGATGCTGGCGGCAGTGAGCTTATGTATTTCGAGATTCCAGTCACCCCGCCGACTGCCGGCGCCGCATCGCAATAAAACTACCGAACTTGCCTGCCGCTGCCTTGGCTTCGCCGTAGGCCTCTCGGGCTGCGGTCGTTCCCCTTTGAGTTGCGGCGGCACGTCTTTGAAAGGGCACGCCTTCAGGCATGCCGTCCTATGAGCCACAAAATCCGGCTTTAGCCGCTGGGGGAATATGCGCGCTTCCTCAAAACCGGACGCGCAAAAGTCGGTGCTTAGCCGCTCGTCCGCCGGGGTTCCCATGAATTCAGTATGATCGAGAACATCGCTTTCGAGGAGAAGATCTGTGCATCGAACGACACTTGGCGATTTCGAGCTGACGATCCTTTCGGACGGCAACTATCACATTGACGGCGGCACCATGTTCGGCATAATCCCCAAGGTGATGTGGGAAAAGCGCATCACGCCTGACGACCGCAACACCATTCCGATGGGCACAAACTCGCTGCTGGTCCGCACCGGCAAACAAAACGTCCTCATCGAGACCGGCATTGGTAACAAGCTGAACGAGAAGAGCCAGGCCATCTATCGCAACCAGGCATTGCTGATGAAGAGCTTCGAGGAAGCCGGGATTTCGCCGGACGAGATCGACATCGTCATCAACACTCACCTGCACTTTGACCACTGTGGCTGGAACACCCACTACCAGGACGGCAAACCGGTTGCCACCTTTCCTCGCGCCACCTACTACGTCCAGGAAGGCGAACTGCAACATGCTCACGAGCAGCATGAGCGCGACCGCGTCAGCTACATGACCGACAACTACGATCCCTTGGTCCGCAGCGGCCAAATGAAGCTGCTCAATGGCGACGCGGAGATCGTTCCCGGCATTTCCGTTAAGGTCTACCCCGGTCACACCCGCGACATGCAGGCAGTTATCGTTCGCAGCGGCGGCCAGGTCGCTGCCTATCCCAGCGACCTCATTTGCGATGCTAAGCATCTCGATCCCACCTGGACTCTTGGCTTCGATCTCTATCCGTTGGAAAGCATCGCCAACAAGCATCGCTTTTACGAGTTTGCCATCCCCGAACAATGGCTCGTGGTCTTCACTCACGATCACGAATTGCCTTGGGCATACCTTGAGATAGGCGAAAAGGGACGGCCGGTGGCGCGGCCAATCCGGCAGAAAGTGGGCTGAGGGCGCGGCCCTAAAGCGCTATTTACTGTGTGTTTGCTCAGTCCTACTATGTGGGATATCAAAGATGGCGGGAGGGTGACGATGGGCAAGAAGAATAAGAAAGACAAGAAGAAAAGTAAGCGTAAAGACGAAGAGCGGTCTCCGGCTTCGCTTGCCTTAGAGAAGGGCGGCGTCAAGCTTGATCTGCGGGCAGTCGAGATCCCGCCCCGGCCCAAGCCTATGAAAGGTAGCGAAATTCGCGCCTTGCGCGAGGGCCTGAACGCCAGTCAGGCGCTGTTCGCGCGTCTGTTGAATGTCAGTTCGAATGCGGTTGAGAGTTGGGAGCAGGGCGTCCGCCAACCGCGCCAGGCTACGCTCAAGCTGTTGCATGTCGCCCGTAAGAATCCCGACGTACTGCTGAGCTAGCAGCCTTAGTTGAGCTCGCAGCCGCCGTTCATCCGGCAGCAGTTCGTCTGTCCGCAGCCCGCCGCCGGCGACGCTGCACCGCTGCCCTTGCTGACGGCGAAGGTCGAGAGCTGTTTCTCCAGCTTTTCAGTATGACAATTAGGGCACTCCGGCGTCTGCTGCCCGAAGAGGATGGCCTCGAACTTGTGTCCACAGCCTTCGCAGCGGTATTCGAAAATAGGCATCAATTACTCCAATCCGCGTGATTCGCAGCCCACCGCTGGTTTATAACGAATCGGCGGTGACCATCAACTCATCATTATAGATGCAGGAGCCGGGTCTATCCTTTCCAACAACAAATCTGGCCGGGGTGCGTCGGAGCTTCGTCTTCCTCCCACCGAGACGGCGCAGCAACACGACCTATTCGGCGAGCCTTTTCGGCCGCGCCGACCCTTTGTCAGCGGTCACGCCCAGACGATTGCCGGAAACTTCCTGCCTCGACGCAATCTTCTGCCTCCGCCACAGGAGCGGCTGTTTCAAGTCGAACCGGAAGTCCAGGTGCTGTGCCATTGCCATTGGCAGCTCGAACGCAAAACGGCGATGACGCTAGTCATCGTGCATGGACTCGAGGGCTCCAGTGAATCGCAATACGTGATCGGCACCGGCAGCAAAGCCTGGACAGCAGGGATGAACGTTGTCCGCATGAACATGAGGAACTGCGGTGACACAGAGCATCTCGGTCCTACTTTGTACAACTCCGGCATGTCGGGCGATGTCGGGGCGATCGCGCAAACCCTGATCAACGAAGATGGCCTGCAAAAACTGGCGTTCGTGGGATATTCCATGGGCGGCAATCTGGTGCTGAAGCTGTTGGGCGAGTGGGGAACAGATGCGCCGCCGCAAGTCAAAGCCGCAGTCGGCGTCTCTCCGGCAATGGACCTCGCACCCTCTTCCGACGCGTTGCATGCCCGTGCCAATCGCGTCTACGAGTGGAAGTTCCTCATGGGATTACGCCGCCGCATCTTGCGGAAAGCCGCGCTCTATCCAGATCGTTACGATGTGCGCTACCTGCGCGGCATGCGCAGCATGCGCGACTTCGACGACCAGATTACCGCCCGCTACTCCGGATTCCGCGACGCTCAGGATTACTACACGCGCGCCGCCTCCAGTGGCGTTATCGATCGCATCGCTGTTCCCACCCTGGTGCTCCATGCCCAGGACGATCCCTTCATTCGCGTGCTCCCGGAAACGCGCGCGAAACTGCTGGGCAATTCGCACGTCACCTTCATGGAAACTGCACAGGGCGGACATTGCGCTTTCCTCGCCGCTCCCGATGGCTATGACGGCCGCTGGGCCGAGCGCCAGGCGGTTGCCTTTATCCAGCGCATCGATCACACATAACCAGTCAAGCCTTCCGCCGATTAGCCCGCGGCGCGCCGACCGCGAACTTGTCCCACACTGTGGGCTGGTTTGATTATTAACCTGGTTGGAGTAGAATTTCCGACACTTCGTTCTGCGTGGCATTCTCACTGCTCAAGTGGCCTCAGCCGGACGGCAAACGCAAGGGACACTGCTGTTGTCAAGCAGTCTTGAACTAGGGCTGCGAATCCAGTTACGAGGTCCCGCAAAGACACCGCAGTCGGGAGCACATTAATGTCAAATGGAATGTCGGATGCCTTCGTGTTTTTCGGAGCCACGGGAGACCTGGCTTACAAACAGGTCTTTCCATCCCTCCAGGACCTCATTCGCTACGAGGGCTTCAACATTCCCATCATCGGCGTTGCTAAGGCCGGCTGGAACCTGGACCAACTCAAAGCGCGCGCCAAGGAAAGCCTGGAGAGCCACGGCGGCCTGGAGCAGGCAGCCTTCGAGAGGATGCTGAGCCTTCTGCGCTACGTCGATGGCGACTACGCCGACGCGGCCACCTTCACCGAGCTGCGCAAGCAACTAGGCGACGCCAAAGCCCCGCTGCACTATCTCGCCGTTCCGCCCAGCTTGTTCGGCACGGTCGCCGAGGGACTGGCAAATTCAGGCTGTGCGACCAACGCACGAATCGTGGTCGAGAAACCATTCGGCCATAATCTGCCTTCTGCGCAAGAGCTGAATCGCACTCTGCACCGCTTCTTTCCCGAAGAAAACATCTATCGCATCGATCACTACCTCGGCAAAGAACCAGTGCAGAACATGCTGTACCTGCGCTTCGCCAACCCGATCTTCGAGCCCATCTGGAACCGCGAATATGTCCGCAGCATCCAGATCACCATGGCCGAAAGTTTTGGCGTAAGCGACCGTGGCCGGTTCTACGACGAGACCGGCGCCATCCGCGACGTCGTCCAGAACCATATGCTGCAAGTGCTGGGCAATCTGACGATGGGTCCGCCTACGGGCGAAGATCACGATGCCGAACGCGATCAGAAGGCAGCGCTGCTCAAAGCCGTCGTTCCACTGAAGCCCGAAGACGTTGTTCGCGGCCAATACAAGGGCTACAAGCAAGTCCCCGGGGTGGCTCCAGGTTCCACGGTTGAGACCTTCGTCGCCATCAAGCTCCACATTGATAGCTGGCGCTGGGCTGGTGTTCCCATTTACATTCGCGCCGGCAAGGTCATGCCGGTCACCTGCATGGAAGCAATTGTGGAATTCAAGCGTCCGCCACGGGAAACGTTCCACGAAATTGTGCCGCCCCGTTCGTCGCACGTGCGCATGCAAGTCAGCCCCGACATCAGCATCGATCTTGGCGTTCGCGTGAAGGTTCCCGGCGAACGCATGGTGGGACAGGACGTGGAACTGAAATTGAAGAGCCAGGCGGTCGACGATATGCCGCCCTACCAGCGATTGCTTGGCGATGCCATGCGCGGCAACGGAGAACTGTTTGCCCGCCAGGATCTGGTGGAAGCTCAGTGGCGCGTCGTCCAGCCCATCCTCGACAACGTTACCCCCGTCTACGAATATGAGCCGGGGACATGGGGCCCGGATGAAGCCTGCCAACTCATTTCGCAGGATGGGCCGTGGATCGATCCCCTGCCAGTGAACACCGACGACAAATGAGCGCCCAAAAAAGTTCCAAGACGAGAGCTCCGGCCCGGCCCGCTGCAACACGCAGAATGAAGGAACTGGTGTTTCTGTTCGATGTCGATAACACATTGCTCGACAACGATCGCATGCAAAACGATCTCTTCCGCCACATTGGCCGCGAGTTCGGCAAAGAGGCGCGTGAGCGTTACCTGGCTATCTTCGAAGAGCTGCGCAGCAAGCTAGGCTATGCGGACTACCTCGGCGCGCTGCAAGGATACCGGCAGGAGAAGTTGCGCGATCCACGCTTCCTCCACGTGGCCAATTGGTTGATCGAGTATCCCTTTGCGGAGCGCCTGTATCCTGAGGCCCTGGATGTCGTCAAATATGTGAAGCGCTGGGGACAAGTGGCGATATTGTCCGACGGCGATGCCGTTTTCCAGCCCCGCAAGGTCGAGCGTTCCGGCTTATGGAAAGCCTTTGCCGGCAATGTGATGATCTTTATCCATAAAGAGCAGGAGCTGGAGTGTGTGGAACACCTCTATCCAGCGCGTCACTATGTGATGATCGATGACAAGTTGCGGCTCCTCGAAGCCATCAAAGATGTCTGGAAGGACCGTGTAACGACCGTGTTTGTGCGGCAGGGCCACTACGCGCGGGACAAGAAAGCGTTTGCTGACTATCGGCCCGCGGACATCAGCATCCGGCGCATCGCCGACCTGCTGGACCTGGAATGGCGCTCCTGGGTTCCAAAAAAGCTGCCGAGCGAACCTGCGTAGAGAAGAGGTAACAAGATGAAAGCCACGCAACAACTGCATGACCTTGGACAGAGTCTATGGCTCGACAACATCACCCGTGAGTTGCTCGATACTGGCACGTTAAAGCGCTACATCGACGAGTTGTCGGTGACCGGTCTCACCTCCAATCCCACGATCTTCGATAACGCGATGACTCACGGGAACTCCTATGACAAGGAAATTGCCAAGCTGACGTCCAGCGGGCTCTCCGCCGAAGACGCGTTCTTCGAGATGGCGATCGAGGACCTTCGCCGCGCCGCCGACCTCTTTGCTCCCATTCACCAGCGCACCGCGACAGTAGACGGGTGGGTCTCGCTCGAGGTTTCTCCGCTGCTGGCTTATGACGCCAAGACGACGGTCACAGTAGCTAAGGCACTGCATCAAAAAGCGGCCCGTCCGAATCTGTTCATCAAAATCCCCGGCACGCCCGAAGGAAGAGCTGCGATCGAGGAGGCAATCTTCTCCGGCGTGTCAGTGAACGTGACCCTGCTCTTCAGCCGCGAGCACTATCTTGGGGCCGCGGAAGCCTACATGCGTGGACTGGAGCGCCGCGTCGAAGCCGGCCTAAGTCCCGACGTGCGCTCCGTCGCGTCGCTGTTCGTCAGCCGCTGGGATAAGGCGACCATGGACAAAGTGCCTGCTGATCTGCGCGACAAGCTCGGTCCGGCGATCGGCCAACAGGCGTACAAAGCCTATCGCGATGCGCTGGAGTCCGATCGCTGGCAACGCCTGGCCAACCTGGGCGCGCGCGCGCAACGCCTGCTCTTCGCCAGCACGGGAACGAAAGATCCCAAAGCCTCGGACGTGCTTTACATCGGCGCATTGGCCGCGCCCAATACCGTCGATACCATGCCGGAAGAAACGCTGCTTGCCTTCAGCCAGCACGGCAATGTTACAAAAACGATTCCGCGCGACGGCGGCGATTGCGAGCGGACATTATCGGCATTCCCCAAAGCCGGTATCGATCTGAAGAAGCTCGCCGCGGATTTGCAATCGGAAGGCGCGAAGTCATTCGATGATTCGTGGAAGGATCTCATAACTTCGATTGAAACCAAGAGCAAGGCGTTGAAGTAGCTGCGAGCCATTAGCCAGGAGCTTCGAGCGAGTTTCTAAGTGCGGTAGCGACATTCGAGTTTGGCTCGTGGCTCGTGGCTTTGACCGATTTCAAAACGAGGAATTCACGGGAGAAGTAAATTATGCCTGAGCCCACGACGACTACCCAGCGACCCATCGATACTCCAGCCTGGAAATCGCTTCAGGCCCACTACGAAAAAATCAAAGATGCCCAGCTGCGGCAGTTGTTCGCCGACGACCCACAGCGTGGGACACGGCTCACCGTCGAAGCCGCTGGCTTGTATCTGGATTACTCCAAGAACCGGGTCACCGACGAGACCATGACCCTTTTGGTCCAGTTGGCTCGCGAGCGCGGTGTGGAAGCCCGCCGCGATGCCATGTTCCGTGGCGAGAAGATCAACATTACGGAGAGGCGTGCGGTCCTGCACGTCGCTTTACGCGCCCCGCGAGGCGCCAAAATCGAGGTTGACGGAAAAGATGTTGTGGCTGAGGTTCATGCCGTCCTCGACAAGATGGCAGCCTTCTCCAACCGTGTCAGGAGTGGCGAGTGGAAGGGCCATACTGGCAAGCCGATCAAAAATGTTATCAACATCGGCATCGGCGGCTCGTATCTTGGCCCGGAGATGGCCTACGACGCGCTGCGCGACTTTACCGATCCCTCGATGAAGTTTCGTTTCGTCGCCAACGTCGATGGCGCCGCCTTCACCGATGCCACCCACGACCTCGACCCCGCCGAAACCCTGTTCATTCTGTCCTCGAAGACTTTCACTACGCTGGAGACCATGACCAATGCGGCCACCGCGCGCAAGTGGATCGTCGACTCGCTGAAAAGCGACGCGGCTGTCGCCAAGCACTTTGTCGCTGTCTCGACGAACGCCGAGGGGGTGGCGAAGTTCGGCATCGATACCGCCAACATGTTCGGCTTCTGGGATTGGGTTGGGGGGCGGTATTCGATGGATTCGGCCATCGGCATGTCGACCATGATTGCTGTTGGCCCGGATGGTTTTGCCGAGTTGCTCGCCGGCTTCCACGCGATGGACGAGCATTTCCGCTCCGCGCCCCTGGAGAAAAACCTTCCCGCGCTAATGGGACTTCTGACAGTGTGGTACAACAACTTTTTCGGCGCCCAAACCGTCGGCATTATGCCTTACTCGGACAACATGAAGCGCTTCCCAGCCTACCTGCAGCAGCTGCAGATGGAGAGCAACGGCAAGCACGTTGATCTGGAGGGCAATCACGTGGAGTGGCAGACCGGGCCGATCATCTGGGGCGAGCCGGGCACCGATGGCCAGCATTCGTTCTACCAGTTGATCCATCAGGGGACGAAGCTGATCCCATGCGACTTCATCGCTTTTTGTCAGCCGCTGAGCCCGCTGAAGATACAGCACGATTACCTGATGGCGAACGTCTTCGCGCAGGCCGAGGCGCTGGCGTTCGGCAAGACCGCCGAGGAATTGAAAGCCGAAGGTTCGGCCGACTTCCAGACGCCGTTCCGCGTTTGCGAAGGCGACCGCCCAACGAATACCATCCTGGCCGACAAGCTCACGCCGCGGGCGTTGGGCACATTGGTTGCCTTGTATGAGCACAACGTCTTCACTCAGGGTGCTGTCTGGAACATCGATTCCTTCGACCAGTGGGGCGTGGAGCTGGGTAAGGTGCTGGCCAAGCGCATCATCCCGGAGTTGGAAAGCGAGGCGGCGCCGCAGCTGAAGCATGACAGTTCGACCAACACGCTGATCAGCCGCTATCGCAAGGCGCTAGGCCGGAAGATCTGAAATCGAGTGCAATTGTTGTAAACCTTAGTGCCGGAGCATGCGTCCACAAGCTGCTGAAAACTCGATTTCGATTTGTCTTGAAGGGGCACAGCTTTACCTGTGCCGTTGCAAGTTCTTATTGTTCTGATTCCGAGCGGGCTTCAGCCCGCGAGAAATCTCTGGTTAGCCTGGATCACGATGACCACCCTCACCGCATCGCCGGATCCACACGCCGCATTAAAGAAAGCTGCGGCGGAATACGCCGTCCGCTACGTCGAGTCCGGCATGACTGTCGGGCTCGGCACCGGCTCGACGGCTATCTTCGCTATTCAGCGCATCGGCGCTCTTCTGCAGAGCGGGGACTTGAAAGACATCGTAGGCTTCGCGACCTCGCGGGCCTCATGGGACGCCGCGGTTGCACTCAACATCCCAATGTTGCTGGATGACTTGCCCCAGGCTATCGACGTCACCATCGATGGCGCCGACGAAGTTGATCCGCAGCTCAACCTGGTTAAGGGAGGCGGCGGCGCACTGCTGCGCGAGAAGCTAGTTGCACAGGCCACGGCCCACGAGATCATTGTCGTCGACGAGAGCAAACTCTCGCGGCGGCTCGGCACCCTACACGTTCTGCCGGTCGAAGTTCTGCCTTTCGGCTGGCTTTCGCAGGCGCGGTTCCTGGCATCACTTGGCGCCAAGTATGTCGTTCGTCTTACCGCCGGCGGCGAAGAGTACCGCACCGACCAGGGCAACATGATTCTCGACTGCGACTTCGGCCCGATCGCCGACGCCCCCAAGCTCGCACGCGCACTCGAGGCCCGGGCCGGAATTGTCGAGCATGGGCTGTTTCTCGGCTTGACGCACTTGGTCGTGGTTAGCGACCCAAACGGAATTCGCGAGATGACCAGCGACAATCCTAAGAGCTGAACTTCCTCACTCTTCCTTGAACAGTCCCGCCCAGGAATCGTCGAGATTGTCCCAGCGATCGCGCTCCAGCCAGTTTGCCTCCGAGTCAGGAAGATAGAGGACGCCGTGTCCCTCAGGACACATAAGCTCGGTTCCGGACCAGTCGAGCAGAACGTGTCCCGTTGCGCCAATCTGAATTGGAGTTCCCAGGCGGCGCAAACAAACGCGGCAGCGGCGTTGTTGGTCATGGATTGCCCAGGACAATGGAGCAACGGAAAGAATCAGGAAGAGCCACAGCGCAATGCCATTGGCCATGGGATGTAGGGAGCCGACAAAGTACACTGAAAGCCAGCGAACCGCCCTCCAGGAAAACAATCCGGTTACCAGCAACAACAGCCCTGTCTTGGCCGCGAAAAATGTCCACCATCGGCAGCGGTCGCGCCAGCTGAGGGGCGCGCGTCCCATGCCGCCCCCGGAGCGCACATAGACAATCAACATTGCGCCAGTCATGGCCAAAAGCACGAACAGCAGATAAGTGCTTATATAGCGCCGCATCTCCGCCCGTCCCGATGTGACCACCAGTAGCGAGGCAGGGAGAACATAACCGGCATTCTCCGTCCGATCCGCGAGATCGGTCTCCACCTCCTGCGGCGTCGCTGTCGCCTTCATGCGGGCCACGGCACCAATGCGCTCAACAAAGTTGCTAAACGATGGTGAGGCCAAGTCCAGTAGGGCCCAGACGGCTATCTCCGGCGATAGTAGATGGAAATTGCTTGGCAAAACGCCGACCACGGTTCGCGGGCTGCCGTCCAACGTGACTTGCCGGCCGACGATTGCCGGATCGCCATGCAGCTGCAGTTGCCAGATTTCATGGCTCAGAAGCACACAGTTGGCGCAGGTCTCCTCGTCCCCAGCACGTAAGGTTCGGCCGATGGCAGCATGGAGGTCCAACACCTGGAAAAATTCTGGCGCAACCCGGGCTGACAGGATGGGAACAGTTCGCTGCGATGCTGCCAGGGTTCCCGGGCCCCATGAGTAAGGTGCGACGGCGTCCAGAAGCTTACTGCCCTTCCAGGTTGAGGCCAGGTCGAGCAGAGTCTCGGAAGGGACCCGGCGAAACTTGCCATTCAAACTGATCACGCAGAAGCGCTCGGGATTCGATAGCGGCGAGGATAGAAACGACCACAGGGCAGGGATGATTCCGCCTGCCAGTATTACTACTGCCAAAAACAACCCAATTCCACCCAGACACGTCGCGGGAGAACGCCCCACGCGGTCCGCGCGCTGGAAGAACTGATCGCGATCGAATCGCACCCAGAACGCGGCCGGGAAGGCGCTCCAGCAGAAGCGGGCCAGTTCGAGCTTCTTGTCGCGGTTGAGTTGACCTGATTCCGCCAGGAAATGGCACCAATGCCAGACCTGACTGGTCCAACTCTCCCGCCAGCGGACACGCTGCCCGCGAGGCACAAGCCAACTCGCCAGCCACAGCACCGACCGGCAAGCGAAAAGCGTCCTTGGTAACGGACCAGGAAAGCGCATGGCTCAAACAATCATGAGATGACGCAAACCGTGGTCCGTTGCAGCCAAAGCGGCGAAAAATTTCCTGTACTCTTGCCGAACCCTATCTCGCGATTGTCGTACTCAATTAGGTTTAGAAACATCCGCCATGAGTCGTCGCCTTCGGATGGTTATTGCCGCAGAATGAGCTATTGCAAATCTCTTCCGTTGAAGGTATAAACCGAAACATTCTCGCTCTAGCATTCTGCGCTGTCGCATAAGGATATGGCACCTTTGTGAGGCCCGCATCAGAAGTCGCTAGTTTGGTCCGGATTGGTGTGTAGGCTCGCCGATTACAAGGAGTCAGGCAGTCACCGGCATGCGAGCCGGCGAAAACCGTTAGCCCGTAGTGCTGACCATCGTTCACTTGTTCTCCACCGAATGTATACGCGACCCACACACCGCGAGAGGGCTACCCCGGGGCGTTTGGACCACTCGGCGAAAGGCTGCTTGGGCTCCGGCGGCTTAGTCACGCTCCTTTCTCTTTGGGCCCTCACTGCCAGCCAGACAGCGTTCGCTTCCACGGCTGGTCCGTCGTCGACCCCGTCGCTTCTAAATCCTGCTTCTACCCCCGCACATGAAATTTACCATTTGGCGGTCTTCGTAATTGCCATTTGCCTTGCGATCTTTCTAGTCGTCTTCGGCCTGATCGTGTGTTCTGCGGTCAAGTACCGGAAACGACCCGGCGATGACGATCGCGAACCGCCACAAATTTACGGCAGCAACCAGGTGGAGCTGGCGTGGACGGTCATTCCCGATTCTGATTGTTGTGGTGCTGTTTTTAGCGGCAGCACGGGTGATTCACGCGGTTGAAGATGCGCGCTTCCTCCCAACGCAATCGAGGTGACGGTGATCGGCCACCAGTTCTGGTGGGAGTTTCGTTATCCGGGCTATGGCTTTACTACCGCCAATGAGCTGCACGTACCGGTGAGCAGTGGTCGGGCAACTCCACACCCACGCACATGACGTTGCTGTCGGCTGACACAGACCACAGCTTTTGGGTGCCACAACTAGCGGGCAAGACCGACCTGATTCCTAATCGTAGAAATGAGATGTGGATTGAGCCTCACCATGTTGGACACTATGTGGGACAGTGTGCCCAGTACTGCGGAACGCAACACGCCAAGATGCTGCTCAACGTGATGGTCGACTCCCAGGCCGATTTCCAGAGGTGGGTGCGGCAGCAAAAGTCGCCTGCTGTTGTGTCCAACCAGGTCGCCGCAGGCCGAAAGGCATTGGAGGCAAACGCCTGCATAAATTGCCACACAATCACAGGCACGGTTGCGAACGGCAAGTTTGGGCCTGACCTAACGCACCTCATGAGCCGTACTACGATTGGCGCCGGCGCGGCGCCGAATACTGAAGGGAATCTGCTGCTGTGGGTAAGCGATCCCGGCGCAATCAAGCCTGGGTGTTTGATGCCTGCCATGCAACTCGATCAACAGGATGTGAAGGCAATCATCGCCTATTTGATGACTCTGCACTAAGAGAGGAGAGGCCGATGGCGGATGCCTACCGATATGGTTATTTCGCCAGAGCGCCGGAGTTCCCAGCCACTTGTTCAGGTGCTGCACGAATGGATGGTCACGGTCGATCATAAGCGGCTCGGTCTGATGTACTTCAGTTACGGCATTTTGTTTCTGCTGATTGGCGGCGTGGAGGCCTCGATCATGCGCGCGCAATTGGCGGTTGCCAACAATCACCTGGTATCGCCCGAAACCTTTAATCGCATGTTCACCATGCATGGCACGACCATGATCTTCTTCGCTGCCATGCCAATTGTCTTTGGTTTCGCCAATTATCTTGTACCGTTGATGATCGGCGCGCGGGACATGGCGTTTCCGCGCCTTAACGCATGGGGCTTCTGGATGAGCGCGCTGGGCGGCATCATTCTGTACTTCAGCTTCATCGGGGGCTTCGGGCTCTACGGCGCCGGTGGCGCACCCGACGTTGGCTGGTTTGCCTATGCGCCGTTGACCTCTCCGGCATTTTCCGTGGGACACAGCACCGACTATTGGATCGTTGGCTTGCTGATCAGCGGCTTCGGCAGCATCGCGACCGCGTTGAACGTGATGACAACAATTCTGTGCTTGCGTTGCCCTGGCATGAAGCTAAGCCGCATGCCGCTGTTCGCCTGGATGAACTCGGTGATGGCGGGGCTGGTCTTGGTGGCCATTGGGCCGCTGACTGCCGCTCAACTCATGTTGCTGATCGACCGTTACCTGGGTGGGCACTTCTTCGATACGCAGGCCGGCGGCTCGGCGGTTATATGGATGCACTTTTTCTGGATATTCGGTCATCCGGAAGTTTACATCCTGGTCCTGCCGGCGTTCGCGATCGTCTCCGAGGTGATTCCAGTCTTCTCGCGCAAGCCGATCTTTGGCTACTCGATCATGGTAGCAGCGACGGTTTGCATCGGGTTCATCAGCTTGAGTGTTTGGGCACACCACATGTTCACTGTCGGAATGACGTCATACGCAAATGCGTTCTTCGTGGCTTCTACCGTCGCGATTGCGGTGCCCACGGGAATAAAAATCTTCAACTGGGTGGCGACGATGTGGGGCGGCAAGATCATCTTCAAGGCACCCATGATGTTCTGCATTGCGTTCTTGTGCCAGTTCCTTATTGCGGGACTGACGGGCATTATGTTGGCGATGGCGCCGTTTGATTGGCAACTTGGCAATTCATATTTCGTCATCGCGCACTTTCACTATGTAATTGTGGGCGCCATCATTTTCGCCGTGTTTGCGGGCACGTACTACTGGTATCCCAAAGTTAGCGGGCGAATGCTCAATGAGACCCTTGGGCAAGTGGCATTTTTGGCTGTTCCTCATCGGGTTTCATCTGACTTTCGACTTCATGCATATTCCTGGTTTGCTGGGCATGCCACGCCGCATTTATACGTATGAGGCCAGCCGCGGCTGGGAGGATTTGGAACCTCATCGTTTCCATCGGCGTGATCTTCCAGGCGCTGGCGTGCTGGTGTGGGTGGTCAATTTACTGCGCTCGTATTTCAAGGGCGAGATTGCCGGTAACGATCCCTGGGACGCTTGGACGCTGGAGTGGCTCACGAATTCTCCGCCTCCCGATTACAACTTCGCGGAGATTCCCAGAGTCCGGAGCCGGCGCCCCTTGTGGGATTTGAAGCATCCTGAAGACCCGGATTGGAAGTACGAGTAGATGGACAGTACCGGCAAAAGGAGATCCTAGTTGGCTGCAACCGCCGTAAACGTATCGCGAAGCGATCTGCCATTGTCTGCGAATATGCGCGGCAGGGTGGGCATGTGGTGCCTGATCATTGCGGAGTCGGCAGATCTTCAGCATCTTCGTAGTGGCCTATCTTTATTACGCGGGTAAGAGTGTGAGTGGACCTACTCCTGCTCAGGTCCTCGAGGTTCCGTACTTCACATCCATATGTCTGTTCTCCAGCAGCCTGACAATTCTGCTGGCTGAGAGAGCACTGCATCGCGGCAATGTCAAAGCACTTCGGACTCTTTTGGTTTCTCACGATCGCGCTGGGCGTGATCTTCCTGATCGGCACCGGACGCGAGTGGTACCGCCTGATCTATCACGATGGATTGACGATCAGCACCAATCTGTTCGGCACAAGCTTCTACTCGCTTGTGGGACTGCATGCATTCCACGTAACGGTAGGCGCCATCGGATTGACGATCGTTCTGTTGTTTACTCTTTTGGCGCGGTGAGCCAGGAGCACTCGGAACGTATCGCTGTTTTTGCTATGTATTGGCATTTTGTGGACGCGATCTGGGCGATGGTACTGTCGGTGGTATATTTCATCGCGGCGATGACGGTAATTCATGAATTGCGAGACACAAGCTAACGGCGGTGCGGGAAGTCGGGTGCTAGTTATGCCGGCGCCCACGGCGTGGCCACTCATCCTGGCGATTGGCGTCGCCTTGACGTTTGCAGGTTTGCTTGTAGGTGTGTCGGTCAGTGTGCTCGGCGCGATTCTGACCATCTCTGGAGCCATTGGATGGTTTCGCGAAGTGCTTCCACACGAGCGCCACGAGTCGATTCCTGTGCAGCCCGAGGAACCCGTCCGCGGGGTTTCACCACGCGAGGTCATGCGGATGCCGGTTGCAAAAGAGATACAGCGCGCCTGGTTGCCGTTGAAGACATATCCCGTCTCAGCCGGGGTGAAAGGAGGACTGGCTGGAGGCGTTGTTATGGCGGTGCTGGCGACGCTCTACGGCCTGATCTTCTACCACAGTGTGTGGTATCCGATTAATCTGCTGGCGGGCAGCCTGTACGCACCGTCGGCAACTCCGACTGTGGAGGAGATGCTTCATTTCCGCATCGGCTGGTTTCTGTTTGCACTGGCGATGCATGCAACCATGTGCGTGCTAGTTGGACTTCTTTATGGCGCATGCTGCCCGCTGCTGCCGCGCCGCCCCATTGTTCTGGGGGGGATTATCGGTCCTCTCCTATGGACAGGATTGCTATATCAGATCATCGGGTATGTCAATCCGCTGCTCGACCAGCGTATCAACTGGTGGTGGTTCGCGGCGTCGCAGGCCGCTTTCGGCGTTGTAGCCGGCTTGGTGGTAAGCGGCAGGACCGGGTCTGGACAGCGGAAAATCTGCCTCTTGCGTTACGAGCGGGCATCGAAGCTCCCGGATTAATCGAAGAGCGCGAAGAAGAGGGCAAGCGATGAAGTTTTGCTTCGTTCCTTTGACGGTCGCGGCCGCCGCTCTGCTGGCGGTCTCTGGCTGCGATCTGCCCGGAAAGCCAACCCCGACGACATCGTGAAGCGTCCCACGGACATTCTCGATTTCGGTAGCGCTTTACAAGCAGAACTGCGCGGGATGTCACGGGGCGGATGGCAAATTTGGTCCGGCGCCTCCGATAGGTGATCCGTTATATCTGGCGATTGTTGACGACGACACACTGCGGAGCACGATCTCAAAGGGCAGGCCAGGAACAGCAATGTCGGCCTTCGCGCAGAGTGACGGCGGTATGCTAACCAGCAAGCAGATCGACCGATTGTGAAGGGCATCCGTCAGCGCTGGGGCCAACGCAATGTCGTACAGGGTGGGACCGCGCCGCCCTATGCGGCCAAGGTCCGCCGGCAATGTCGCAGCATGGGGCAGCGGCGTTTACGACATTCTGCGCAGCCTGCCACGGCGCCGACGGCAAGGGCACGGCAAAGGTCGGCTCGATCGTGAATCCCTCACTATCTCAGCTTGATAACCGACCAGGGGCTGCGGACCATCGTGATTGTCGGGCGTCCGGATTTTAACGCGCCGGACTGGCGAAACAATGTCCCCGGACATCCGATGACAGATCAGGAGATCTCCGATGTGGTGGCATGGCTGGCGGCGCAACGTCCGGCGGGCGCGGCGACTGCTTCTCCAGCCGCGAGTGACGGATTCTTCTTTCGCACCCCACGACTTCTTTATCCGGAGGACAACGGTGAGCGAGCAGGACACTTCCCGACGGCAGTTCTTCGTCAAGCTGGGCGTAGTTCTGAACGGCTGGCCGCCGTCGTTCTGGCCACGCCGGTGGTTGGCTATTTGCTGGCTCCGATTATGCGCGGCGAAGGCGGACGCTACCGCAAGTGGATCGACCTGGGCGAACTGGACGAATTTCCCGAGGGCCAGACACGGCTGGCAAAGTACAAGAACCCGATCTCGAATACGATGGGACGGCGAGACGGATGACATTCCCTGCTGGGTGCGCCGCGTCCAGGGCGAGACGTTTCAGGTCTTCGCCATCAACTGCGCGCATCTGGGCTGCCCGGTGCGCTGGTTCCCGCAATCGGGACTGTTCATGTGTCCGTGCCACGGCGGCGTCTATTACCAGGACGGCTCGCGCGCTTCAGGACCTCCGCCGCGCGGACTGTTCGAGTACGCCTACAAAGTGGAGAACGGGCACTTGATGATTGAAGCCGGACAACTGCCGACGCTATCCACCAGCGCGAGCCTTCACAAGAGGAGCAAGGGATGTCAAGGCTAGCCAAGATCGGCGACTGGTTCGAGCAGCGGCTGAAGATTGGCGCGGCGGTCCAGCGAGACCAGCCGAGCATCGCGTCCCTCGCCAGTCCGCCAGTTGGTTTTACGTCTTCGGCAGCGCGGCGCTCACGCGTCTTCATGCTGCAGATCTTCACCGGCATCATGCTGGCCCTCATCTACGTGCCTTCCGCCGGCGAAGCCTGGAACAGCCTGCAGTACCTGAACCACGGCGTTACGCTGGGATGGTTTCTGCGCGCGGTGCATGGATGGGGATCGAACTTCATGGTCGCCATCGTGCTCATCCACATGGTGCAGGTGGTGCTGTTCGGAGCGTACAAGTTTCCCCGCGAGCTGACTTGGATCGTTGGCGTCTTCCTGCTGCTGATGACGCTCGGCATGGCCTTCACCGGCCAGGTGCTGCGCTTTGATCAGGACGCGTACTGGGGACTTGGGCATCGGCGCTTCGATTTGCGGCCGCGTGCCGCTTATTGGCGCATGGGTCGTGCATCTGCTGCTCGGCGGCCCCATCATCGCCGGCGACACGCTGTCGCGCTTCTTCGCGCTTCATGTGTTCGTCATTCCCGGGTTGCTGATCGGCTTTCGTCTCGGTGCATCTGCTGATGGTGCTGAAGCTGGGGATCAACGAATGGCCCATGCCCGGCCGGTTGGTTCGCCGCTCGACGTACATGAAGAATACGAGAGAGCTGACGCACAAGGACGGCGTGCCCTTCGTGCCGGACGCGGTCTGGAAGGACATGATCTTCGCCTCCGATCGTGATCGCCAGCGTGCTGGCGTGCGCGGCGTACTTTGGCCCGTTCGGACCGAGCGGCCAACCCGATCCGACGATTGTCCAGACCGTCCCTAAGCCGGACTACTTCTTCCAGTGGCTGTATGCGCTGCTGGCCTTGCTGCCGCCGCAGATGGAAACGGTTGCACTGCTCGTCGGTCCGGTCGTGATTCTCGGCTTGCTCATCCTGCTGCCATTTTTTGCGGGTGAAGGCGAGAAGAGCTGGAAGCGGCGTCCGATCGCGGTCGTCACCATCGCGTTGACCGCGGTGGCACTTGGCACCTTGACCCACTACGCCAGCTACACGCCGTGGAGCCCGATCATGGATGCGTGGAGCGGCGATCCGGTGCCGGTGCAGTATCTGAATGGCCGATCTCCGCTGGAGCGACAGGGAGCAGCCATCTTCCAGGAGAAGCAATGCCGCAACTGCCACTCCATCGGCGGCTCAGGTGGATTGCGTGGGCCGACCCTCGATAGTGTTGCGGTGCGCATGACGCACGACCAGCTCGTCCGCCAGGTGGTGCAGGGCGGCGGCAACATGCCGGCCTACGGCAAGAACCTGAACCCAGCGGAGGTGGCCGCGCTGGTCTCCTTCCTCGACACGCTCCATCCCGCAAACCAGCCTGCGGCGCGCGACGCCGCGCGGCAAATCTCGGAACAAGGCGAACGCTCCGCCACGCCGACAGGTAAGCCGTAGCGAACGCTAGCGTGCTTTGCGACGGAAGCCGACGCTTCGTGCAAGCCAGTCAGGGCCGCTGGGCAACCGCAGGCGCCGTTAGCTGTGCAATAGCTCACATCATTTATCTCAAAGTTCGGGTAAGATGGCTGCTGCGACCCTTCGGCCCGGAAGCGCACCTGGTACAACGAGACCGTAGTAGAGGAGAGAATTATGTCGGAACCAAGTTATGACGAATTGAAAGCCAAAATAGCGGAATTGGAGAAGCAGGCGCACGGAAGGGGACGAGGCGCACTGCAGTACAAAGTCAGCGAAAAGGGAGGGGTCAGCGTCTATGGGCTGGGGCGCTTCCCAGTCACGCTCTATTACGAACAATGGGTGCGGCTGCTGGACCAGGCTGATCAGATCCGAGAGTTTCTGGAAGAGAACAAGAGCCAACTCAAGATGAAGAATGCCGAGGGCTAGTTTACGCAGCAGTATCGGTTTCGATTTCCCGGCTGCCGGAGTGTTCCGCCGAGGTTCAGCCTTGCCCCAGCTTATGCAGGCCACGCGGGAACATCCGATGGCAACGAGCGCTCTGGGTGCCTCTCCAACTACTGTGGTGGGCTGACCGCCTGGCTGGCGCTGGCTCTCTGCATCTTCGCAACGTCGCCGCGCACGTAATCGGCGCGGGGACCCTTGGGTTCTTCCTGCAAGAATAGCTGGAATTCGGCCAGCGCTTCCGGTTGCTGATTTTTCTGCTGATAGGCGCGGGCGGCAATGTAGTGGACGAATGACGGATGATCCTGTCCCGCAGTGTGCGCCTGATGAGCGCTGGCGATGGCAGCGTCGAAATGGCGATCCATGAACTCCGCATCGGCCAGCAACATTAACGTCTCGGGGTTGTTGGGTTCTACGGTGCCGGCCTTCTGTAGTAATTCTTCCGCCTGCGGAAAATTCTTCTGCCGCATGCACAGCTTCCCATAGTTCAGTAACGCGGGAGCAAAGTGCTCGTCAAGGCTGACCGCTTTTTTCAGCGCTTCCTCCTCGTGGGGAATGTCGTTTGTCTTGGCGTAATACACTCCCAGATTGTTGTACGCGGTGGCGTATTGTGGAGCGAGAGCAATCGCCTTATTCAAGTGCTCCAGCGCCTTTTTCCAATTCTGCATGGCCATCTCTTCGTTGGCCTTGTCCAATTCCTTGCGGGCTTTGCCGGGTACATTAAGGTCGCTGGCGGAGACCATGGTGGAGTGGGCTGACACGGGCTTGGGTCCAGATTCTTCCAGCCGGTGAACGGTGATCCACTGCGATTGTGAAATCTTGCGTTCGTCGACCATGAAGGTGTCAGTGGACGTGGTTTGAATTCCATCGCCACTGACTTCGATCGAGTAGCTGCCCACGGGAATGCCGTTGAACGAAGCTTCGCCGACATCGTTCGTATAAGTGGTGCCTATTGTGCTGGACCCTCCTCCCAGCAAGCGAAGCTGCAGGTACGGGCCGGCATTGCGGCCGTTTTCTAAGACGACTCGCACGTGAATGTTGCCGTTCGAGTTGGGTGCACCTGCCCCAGAGCGTAGCTGAGCCTGGACGGTAGTAAGGAGATAGGGAAGCGACGACGGGAGCAAACCAACGCCTATACTGCATAATAGCCTCCGCGAGAGCGCAGACTAGGAACTACGTTCTCGTGAATGACGGGGCGGGGGTTGCCCAAGAAAGCTTCCGAACGCGCCCGGAGTTGAGTGGCAGACGGTAGATCGCAGGCCAATCAGAGGAAGAACAGGGGCCACGATCCGCAGTGCGCAAATTGTACACCTTCCCGGAGTCTGCCCCGTCATAATTTTGCGGACTTCTTTCGGAGAACTCAGGGGCACCTTCAGCGGACAGGGTTCAGCGGGAGCGCATCGCGTTCATGGGAGCAAGAAGCCCCGGCCGAAGCCGGGGCGCGATTGCCAAGCCATCATCCGGCTTGGCATGTAGGAATTGCAACCCGGGAGTTCAGGCTCCGGCTTGTGGAACTCCGCACATTTTGCCGCCGCAGCAACTCTTGTCGCCTTTGTTTTGCGACATCATCGAGCATTTGCCGCCGGCACAGCAAGTCATCTTGCCGTTCTGGTCCTTCGACATCATTGGGCAAGCCTTGCCATCTTTGCCCTGGCAGCATTTGCCGTCCTTGCAGCATGACGCATCTTTGGCGCAAACGGTGGCGTCCTTCCCGCAGCATGACACCTTTCCGTATGCCTGGTCATGATTGCAGCAGCCGCAGGTTTTGGTATTGTTGCCGCCAGGGGCGGGGGTGGTTTGGGTTGCGCTCTGGGCCATCAGCGCCAGGGCCATGACAAGCGTGCTTAGAACTACGAGAGCCTTCGATTTCATAATGTCCTCAGAATTCTGGTAATGCGGACGTAAAGCGTCCGCCGCAATGCTGAATCCGACGGCAAAGATTGTCGCGGTGCGGGAGCTATCGGGTGGTTCTGAGGAGGTCTAGATCCGAAGATCGGTCTTCATCTCGAAGACGAGCTCGCTGAAGGGCGGGGACTCGCCGAGCCGGCACGCTGCGTCCGGCGGTAACGGAATCGGCTCCGGCCCGGAAGATACATGGGTGCTGAGCTCAATCGGCGCGCCCCGTGCGATAAGGAACGCTGCTGGCCGTGCGGGCGGGTTGCCTAATGTGCAGCAATCCGGACGTTGGGCCGGAGGAAGAGTCGCGGCGTTGGGTTTGAGGCTGGCGTGACGCGGGCAACAACCTGATGCGGTAGTGAGCATCGCGGCGGTGGTCGCGCGGGGCATGTGCTGCATCAGCGCACGACATTGGACGCTACCGGCAGAAACCGGAACCGCGGCCCCGGCCTGTACCCAGAGCAGCAGGGCGGCCGCCAAGACAAGCGATCCTCCCTTCCAAACTAGTGGCCGTGAAGTCATCGTCAATCAATTGTCACCGCTGGTCTAGATTGCAGTCTGTGATGCTCGTCACCCTGCGCCGATTAGACGGACCAGTGGGCGCATGGTGATCGTTCTGTTGTCCGCAAATGTTTGACCCCTGCTGGCAAAAATAGAGATACTGGTGCGCTGCCGGATATGGGCAGTCATTCGCAGAGTGGAGAGAGAATTAAGGTGAGACGCTCAGTGCTGTTGCTGATAACGATCCTGGCAGGTTGGACGGTGGTCAAGGCGGTTCCTCAGGCAGGATCAGCCAATTCGCCAGCGACGATGCCGGCGGCTTCCGATGGCAAGATCGGAGCTTCGGCAATATGGCAGCCGCCGCAGGACTTCCTCAACAAAGCCCATTCGGTCTGCGAACAAGGCGCGGGGCCGGCGAGCTTCGACCAATGCTTCATGAATCAGATTGCAGCGGCGGGAGCCCCTGCCGCCGCCGTGAGCTTTACCCGGATGCTCTACCAACAGAATGGCGGGCTGGTCGGAATCATGACGGCGTTCAAGCCGGGTGCCCCGGTGGGCGTGGCACAAGTGTTCTATCCCTTGCGCGCCAATGACAACTATGCCCTGCTGCTGGTGAACGGCGATCCTAAAATTCTTGACGTCGACGATCTGCAAAAGCTGGACCGGACAGCGATGGAACAGGATCCGATGTTTCGGTCGGTGAAACAGCGGTTCACTCAAGCCGATGTCTGGCCGGCCGACCACAGTGGGAGCGACTCATGGCCGCGAGTGCAGCCGTTGCACGCGGGAGGTACCGAGTTCATCGTGAGTTATCGGCTAATTAATGGATGCCATGCCTGCCAGCCTGTTGGAGTGGCCCGCTTCGGATGGGACTTCGATGCCAGCGGAAAATTTCTGCGAACAGTGTTTATACCTACGCCGCCGCCGCCGAAACTGATGCGGCCAACGCGCCAGCCACAGGCTCCGCCAGCACCCCCGACAACGCCACCGCCGCAGCAATGAGCCGCGAGTGAAATGCAAGTCGCCGTCTCAAACATGACGCCAGCGAAGATACAGCGCACGGAAGCCTAGCCGATGGGTCTAGTGCAACGATTTCCCCGTCACCACTGGGAGCCTGAACCGGCGCGCTGCCTGCCTCACCTGCTGGGGCGAAGCGATTCTCGACTTGGCGGTTACGCCTTATCGTCTTACGGGGGGTCGAGGAACAGCGCGTGATGGATCAAGTGGGTTGCCGCGTCGATCCACTCGTTCAGTTCCACTTTTGTCAGGAACACGGCCTGCGCTAACAGGCTCCAAAAGAGAGTGTCGATGACTTGCGCGAGTGCGGGCACGTCCACGCCGGGTCGCGCACCGGGCCACTGCTGCAACGAGGTGAGCAGTACGGTGACACGCTTCGTCGTCCACTGCCGGATCGCCAACTGACTGCTGGCCATTTGCGGGTCGTAGAGCACA
This sequence comes from uncultured Acidobacteriaceae bacterium, assembly GCA_963849815.1. Taxonomy (GTDB): domain Bacteria; phylum Acidobacteriota; class Terriglobia; order Terriglobales; family Acidobacteriaceae; genus Bog-257. The sequence goes on from CAWKIR010000027.1 coordinate 42,208, forward strand.
GCCTCTTCCCAAGCGCGGTAAGCGCCCAGATAACGCAAGTCGTTGGAAAAGCCGCGAGCCAGCAGCTCCCGCAGACTCCCGCGGACGTCACCGCCGTAAGCGGGACGAAGACTCAGCCGGCCCATCGCCGCGAGCAATTCGTCCATCAGCACGAGCAGCAGTTGCTGTTTGGAGCGATAGTGCTGATAGAAACTTCCCGTGGCGAGATTGGCGCGCTTCGTAATCTGCTCAACCGAAGTGCGTTCATATCCCCGTGAGCGGAACAGTTGAAGGGCCGCATCCTTCAGCCGTCTGCGTTTCTCCTGGCTGCGCCTCTGCCGCGGCTCCGGCGGTAGTTGTTCGAACTTCAGAAGATTGGGACGATGACTGGTCACTAGGATGCGCCGGGACGCAGCATTCCTCCCAGCAGTGCGCCAGCACAACAGGCCAGCATCCAGCCGCCGAAGACGCCAGCCAGTTCAGGAGCAAGGTTGGGAAACAGCATTGGGAAAAAAGGCACTGGAGAAGGGATCGAACAACAAGGTTGGCAATGCCAGGGAGATGGCGCCCTCCGGCCATCGCTCGGGCGCCAGTTCAAATCGGCGGCAGAGACGGCGTGCCAGCCAGCTCATCAGCAGAAGGCTGGTCGTGAAGAGGAGGACCGTTGCCGGCCAGGGACGCGGGCGGAGGACGTATTGTCCGGCTAAGCGCAAAGCGACGGTGGCGGCAATCCAGATGGCCAGACCCGAAAGGAAGAGACCGCGATGCATAATATGAACCTGAATTCATATTCATATCACAGCGAGGAGGCAATGGCAAGGACTTCCCGGAAGGATTCCACGAAAAAGTGACGTTTGTTATCAGGATTGCCCGGCCCGGCGGGGCGCACGATTCATCCCGGCAGCGCCTGAGAGCCTGACGTTAACTCGTGAGTCTCCCAGCGCGGTCTGCTAAACTCCAATCGCAATCCAAAGAGCCCTAAGGGGGATGTATGCGGAGATTGTTCGCGTTGCTGGCCGTTATCACGCTGGCAACAGTCGGCTTCGGGCAAACGACGCCGGTCAACATCGGCTCATCTGCGGTATGGCAGCCGAGCAGCGCCTTCCTGACCGGCGCCCATGCGGCGTGCGACAAGGTATCGCCGTCGCTGAAGTTCGCCCAATGCGTGATCGACCAGATGCCCAAGGCGGGAGCCTCTGCCGATGCAGTGAGCTTCACCCGCGAACTCTACAAGCAAATGGCCGGAGAAGTTGGCATCATGACCGGCTTCCAGTCCGTTGGACCGGTCGACATTGCCTGGGTAACGTATCCTCTGCGCTCAACCTACGGATTGCTGCTGGTCAACGGCCAGCCGCGAATCATCAATGCCGAAAACCTGAAGCTGCTGGATCAGAAGGCTATGCAGCAAAGCTTCCAGTTCCAGAGTTTGCAGAATCAGTTCCCCAAGGTCAACCTGTGGCCGGGTGACCGCGACGGCAAGACCTGGCCCAACTCGCAGACAGGATCCAAGGGCGGCTTGCAGTTCATCATCGGCTATCCCCTGCGAAACGGCTGCCAGACCTGTGCCCACGCGGGGTTTGCCCTGTTCACATGGAACTTCAATTCCAGCGGAAGATTCATGGGGACTTCATTCCTGGGGATGACTCCCGCGCCCATCACCCAGCCAAGCCAAGGGACGGCACAGCAGTAGTCTCCGTGTGGCTCCCAATTTGTCGGCCTCCTTTTGAATCCGCTTCCATGCCTGCTCCACATGGCGTTCTGTCGTGTTGGTCTGGCCGACGCAGAAGCGTAAGGTGACTCGCCCGTCCAGACGCGTGTGGGTGAGATAGAGATCGCCGCTACTATTCAGGCGATTCATCAACTCCTCATTATTCTCGTCGCCACCGCGATGACGAAAGCACACCAGATTCAGCGGCGCCGGGGCGGCTACTTCGAAGCGCTCGTCCTGCTTTACCCATTCCAGAAACTGCTGCGCCATTGCGATGTGGCGACGGACGTGAAATTGCAGTCCTTCGACGCCGTAATAACGAATTACGAACCACAGCTTCAGCGAGCGAAAGCGCCGCCCCAGCGGAATGTGCCAATCGCGATAGTCGAACACCTCGCCCGACTCAGTCGCCTGATTGCGCAAGTATTCTGGCAATATGCTTAGCGTGTGGATCAACGCCTTACGATCGGCAACATAGAAACAGTTGCAGTCAAAGTTGGTAAACATCCACTTGTGCGGGTTGAACGTGTAGCTATCGGCCAAGTCAAGACCGTCCTGTATATAGCGAAATTCCGGACACAGGGCAGCCGTTCCCGACATGGCAGCGTCCACGTGAAACCAGAGATGGTTGTCGCGGCAGATGGCGCCGATGGTTCGTAAAGGGTCAGAGCATTCGAGGAGGTTGTTCCCACTGTCGCCGACACGAAGAACGGAATCAGGCCAGCTTCACGGTCCCCCGCGATCCGCTTTGCCAATGACTCGGACCGCATGGCAAAGCGTTCGTCCACTTCGACAAGACGCAGGTTTTCCGTGCCGATGCCAGCGACCATGGCGGCCTTCTCAATGGAAGAGTGCGCCTGACTTCACGTGTAGGCCACGAGCCGTCCGTCGCATCCACGGCGATTGCTGCGATAGCTTGTAGCGCGCTCGCGCGCCGCTAACATGGCGCACAGCGAAGAACTGGAAGCCGTATCCTGGATCACCCCGCCGCCGGTACTGCTCGACAGGAATTCCTCCGGAAGCCCCAAAATCGGTACTAGCCAATCCAAAACCTGAGTCTCTAGTTCCGTACAAGCGGGACTGGTGGCCCAAAGCATTCCCTGGACTCCCAAAGCTGAGGAAAGCATGTCTCCCAGAATCGCCGGTCCCGACGCGTTGGCAGGAAAGTACGCAAAGAAGGTGGGAGATTGCCAGTGGGTCACTCCGGGAAGGATAACTCTGCTTATGTCCTGCAAAATTGCGGGGAAACCCTCGGCCTCCTGTGGCGCGGCGCCGGGTAGTTTCTGCCGAATTTCACCCGGCCGTATCTGCGACAAGACAGGGAAAGTCTCGATCTCTTCATAATACTTCGCGATCCAGTCAACCATGGCGTGTCCGTATTCGCGAAACTGCTGCGGGGTCATGTGGTAGCTTTTATCTGCCACTAGGGGTTCCTCTTTCTCACAAGTTGCAGTGCGAGTCCGGAAAGGGAGGTTCGTATCCTAAAAGTACCGTCCCTAATTTCCCATTAACACCGCACGTTGGAAGGATGCATGTGTCGGGCCTAGGTGCCAGACGCGCTACTGCCCCGAGATTGGCAATAGCGAAATAAGGCTCTGCCTACTTGAAATTGTCGGCATCATTTTAATCTCACTGTTACACTAATTGGAGTTTAGACCAGCTTGAAAGGAGAAGCATGGATATTCAGAATATACTCAACGATCTCAAGAGAGAGCGCGACCGTCTTGATCGGGCCATCATGGCTCTAGAAGGACCAGGAGTTGGACCGCGCCGCCGTGGCAGACCTGTAGGTAGCGTCAACAGCGCTACTACCCGTCCGCGCCGGCATATGAGCGCTGCCGCTCGTAAACGCATCTCTGAGATGATGAAGCAGCGTTGGGCAGAACGAAAGAAGAAATCAAAGTAGCATAGCTGGTGCAGTCCGGGCCATCGCACCGCAATTCCCTTACATGCCACTCATTTATTGAGTGGCATTTTTCATTTGCGGGCCGTCAGGACACTTGTTCTTCGATGACAACTTAGGCTGGGCATCCCTGGCGCCAGAAACTACTGTCACGGTGTTTCTGAACTCTATACAATCCGAACCTATAACGTTAACCCCCCTCGCTTTACGAAGGCTATGATTAGATCAATAGCAAAAGACTTAGCGGCCAAAGCTGGCTTCGTGTGCTCGACTTTGCGGACCGCCTGAAGGCGGTCCTTTTCAAAGGCATACCTAATCAGCTTCCTTAGAGATTCCTCCGTCGGCCGCCGTCTAGAAGTGGAATCCAATCTGCGCTGTCAACGCGCGAGGCGTTACATAGTGCGTGCCGCTGAACGTGGACAGGAAATTGTAGAGAGCGTAGTTGTTGGCAAGGTTGATCGCTGTGACTTGCAGACTCCACCTATACTTGTCTCCCCGGAAAAGGTTGTCATCCCCAATCGCGAGATCGAAGAGATTGCGGTGCGCGATGCGGGGAGGGTTCTTGTCGTCGTTCTCCGTTCCCGGTGACGGTACCTGGGTCAGGGTAGAGCCGAATTGCGATGCCGGACAGAGGAACGGCAGCGCAGTCGTCGGAGTCGCGTGTACGCCGTTGCAGGTAAATCCAGCCTGAAACTCCTGATCCGCGGTCAGCGGGATTCCCAAGGTATCGGTCATTTCGATGGCGGGCATCCCGTTAAGCATGGTCGATTGGGGGCAATCGTTGCCGGGGCTGATTCCGTAACATGGCACCGCCCCTGCCACCAGTCCGCTGTCATAGCGCCAGTTGAAGCCAATCCATGGTGATATCCGCTTCCAAGGCGTCTGATATTGCAAGTGCGTAGTCTGATTGAAAGCCTCGTCATGGTCGATACGGAAAACTCCCGAAGGCGCCGAAGGAGTGGCTCCTGCTCCAGCGACCTGTGGTTCAAAGAACCGGGCCGCGACGCTGGACATTACCACCAGCGCGCTGAAGCCATGGTTCACCGGCATACTGGCGCGCAGCGCGAAGCCGGGAATCTTGGAGTTGTGCCACTCAATCGGGAAGGTGATCGGCGTGTCACCCAGCACGCTAAAGTCGTAGGCGTTATGCGTGTACTTCCAGATATATTCGCCATCAATGACCAGGAATTTGCCAAAGGCCTGCTGCAGGCCAGCGTGGAATTCATTGCGATAGCCGGGAACCAATCGCGTCAACGAAGTCGAGGAGCAGGCTAGTAATGGATTCAGGACAGAGTTGCCGCACCCCAGGCTGGAGAGCACCAGGTTCTCGTTGAAGGGAGTTTCTAAGGTACGAGCATAGGAGACGCGGAGGACGGTGTTGGTCTTCGCAATGTTGTAGGAGACTCCCGCGCGCGGCTCCGCCTGGTTTGCGGTGGATAGACCGTTGTAGAAGTCGCCGCGAATCCCCAGGTTGAAGCTCCAGTTGTGCACGCTAATGCTGTCTAGCGCATACATTGCGAGTTCTTTGATGTCGGTATGACCGACGAATGGGTACAGAGTTCCCCCACGAGTCAAGTCATAAGGCAGCAAGGTCGGGTTGAAAAAGGGAATGTATGCGCTCCCGGAGGCGAGGGGATTCGCCGGGGTATTCGGCGAGAATCCTGCTCCGGCGCACTGCGAGGGATTGGTAAAACCGTTGACCGGAAAGCCGCTGCTGTTCAAGCAGGGTGCATTGTAGGTGGGGTCGATAATCCCGACTTGGTCATTCTCGTTCAGGAAGGTCTGCTCATACATAACGCCGGCCTTCCAGTTGTTTATGCCCTTTGTGTAGCTGATATTTGCAATCGCGCCGCCATTGAGGAGGGTGCGCTGCTGGGCGACGGTTTGCCTCTGGATGTCAGGCGCACCAAGGTCGTTGAAAGGGTCATTGCTGGGGTAATAGTTGAAAGCATCTCGCCGCACGAAGCCCGTCAGATTAAAGACTGCATTGTTGCTGATGGTATGGGTCCAGGTAGGCGCAATGTTAAAGGTCAGGATCTGGGAGCGTTGATCAGTCGGGCCCAACGGAACGCCTGTCAGAGGGTTCAAGGCCAGGGTGCCGTTGATATCGTGAAACTCCTGGTCGTACGAATTGGGAGTCTGAAACCACGAGCGCGTGAAGCCAAGGTTAAAGTGCAGCGCGTCCTTGCTGGAAAGCACGTAATCGACCCGGTCGAACAGGTTCTCTTCGTTGCCGTGGTCATGGAAAACTTGAAATTCCGGTCCATCGAGGAAGCGACCTGTATTCAGGACATTGCCTGCGATGAAGTTCCCCCAATTCTTACCGCCATAAGAGAAGTCAGCGTCCTCGTTCGACGAGCCAAAGGTGCCGTAAGAGGCGGTCACGTCTCCGTGAGGCGTAGTGGAACCGAGTCCCGAACGTGTAGTCACATCGACGATCAGACTCGTCTTGTCTCCGTACTCCGCGGATGGCGCTCCGGCGATGACCGTCATCGATTGGACGGCGTCGAGGGGAATCTGGTTGGAGAACACCTTGCTTTGTTGGTCGGTGATCGGCTGGCCGTCAAGCGAGAAAGAGTTCTCCGCATGATCGCCCAAGCCGTGCATGAGTCCGTTAGAATCGGCAGCAACACCTGGCGATGACAAAGTAACCAGCGAGCTAAGCTCCGATGATGTGCTTTCCAACGGCAGCTTCGAGAATAGTTGGCGATCGATGTCCGTATGGAAGGTCGGATCGTTCTCCAGCAGGTCGCCCGCTTCGGCCTGTACCGTAACATTCTCGGCATTGGATGAAATCTGAAGCGTGACCTTCAGGCTCACGGGAACGGCAGAGCGAACGTCGACGTCCTGGGCGTACGGCGCAAAGCCGCCGATATTCACCGTCATATGGTAGGGATTGATCGGCACATTTGGGAAAGTAAATTTTCCCGAATCGTCCGTGGTGGTAGTGCGAGTGTATTGGCTGACTGGGTTGCGGATGACGACGGTTGCTCCCGGGACGACCGCTCCAGACTGGTCCGCTACCGTTCCGGTAATTGACGACGAGCCGCTTGTCTGGGCGCGAGCAAACCCGGGCGAAACGACCATGGCGAGCGCGAGCATCAAGAAAGTGAGATAACTCAGGACTGGGACTGCTCCTGTTGAATCCTGCACTGCTAGTTGGGAGCACAGTTGTGAATTCCGGAACATTGATCCTCCAATTTTTCGCTTGGCTCTCCCGGGACGCGGTATCAAACGAAATGCGCGCACGGCGGGGAGCAGAGCAATGAGAACTGCCGTTGAATAACGGCGCGCTATCGAGGCGCGCCGCTACAGTTTTCCAAGGGCGAAATTAATTAGAGAGTCGGAGGTGCGCGGGAAGGGAGTCTGCGATCTGCTTGAAGGGAGGCGTAGTTTACGGCTTGAAGGGTGGTACGAATCCATCGCGGATTCAGTAACGCAGTCTTGGGTAGCTGCGGAGTGACCGTGGCGTTATGACCTACACGGCACAATTCGCATTGATCGCCGGAGATAAGACCGCTTTCCGATGGAGTCAAATCGCCACTGACCACTGCGGAGTCGCCCGCTGGCTTGGCTGTGCCCATCGCATGCACCCAGGGGTGCAGCATAACGTGCACGAACAACAACAAAAATAGCCAGGCGCGCAACTTCAAAATCGTCCTCAACCGCAGCTTGAATACTGCTGGAGAAGTATTGTGACTCAGACCGGCAAAGAATGTAAAGCCGAGCCCTCACACCGGTGCCGCGCAAAGACGCGACTGGCAAGGCCATTCGCAGGGCGAAGCGCTACGATCCGTGGGTCGGCCGCACGCCCGGGGTGCTGAATTGCAGAGCAAGAAGCTAATTCGCCGACGGTCGAGTGCGGGTTCGAATTCAACAAACCTGAAAACCGTTCGGATGCGATAACCTCATCTATGGATGGAGGCACGCAACATGCCCGATGCGATCGCTCAGTTTGCCAACGCAAAATACTTGAATCTGGAAACCTTCCGCAAGAACGGGAGCGGCGTCTGCACACCGGTTTGGTTCGCGCAAGCCCCTGCTCAGCCAGCGGCAGTGTCGAGGCCAGATGTGTTGTACGTTTATTCCGAGGCTGACGCGGGCAAAGTGAAGCGCATCCTCAACAACTCCAAGGTCCGCATCGCCCCGTGCGATATGCGTGGCAACCTGCGCGGCGCATGGGTGGAGGCGCGTGCGCGAATTTGTGGCGCCGAGGAAGCTGCTCACGGACAGCAACTGCTGCGACACAAGTATTGGCTGAAAATTATCGGCGACTTTTTCGGCCGGTTGCTCAGGCACAGAAATGCAGTCATTGCAATCGAACTTGACTGAGCAGAGCACTCTTGCCATAACTCGCCGGTCAGTCTGACGAGGTGCGCCGAATGGCACGGAACTTCGCGCACGGGTCGGCTGCAGTCCTTCCACGAGTGGCTCGGCCCTCCTGAGCGTCGGCCTAAGTTGATCGCATCGCGGGCCGCATCGCCAGTGCGACTCCGTATATTCCCACTAAGCTCGCACTGAGCAGTACCGTCCCAGGCGCTCCAATTCCAGCAATCAAAGCGCCCGCCGGAAAATCACCCAACGGACGAACGCCCATGATGATAAGAGTGTTCAGGCTCATCACACGTCCTCTCATCTGCTCCGGCACGCGGGTTTGCAACAGCGTGATCGTTGTCGTCCCGGCAAGCGTCTGCCCAATTCCGTAGACGAGGAGCGCCGTCATAGAGATCCAGAAACGCCCACTCAGAGCAAATCCTGTTAGGGCCGTAACCCAGATGAAAACGCCTGCTAAGTAGATAGGTCCTCTTCGCGGATTGCTGCCCAAGGAAGCCAGGAACAAAGCTCCAAGGATGGTGCCCACGCCCGCGGCGGAGAACAGCAGGCCTAATCGCTCCGGTCCTATATGCAGGATCTTCACGGCGTACACCGGCAAGATCAACGCTGATGACGGTCCGAGGAAGAGCATCGCGGCATAGCCAGACAACACCCATGGCAAGACGGCGTCACGCCGAACCGTGCCGAGTGCGGTGCGAATCGCTTGCAAGGCCGATAGCTGATGGGTCGGCCCCTTTGGCACGCGCATGCAGTATAGAGCGATCAATACTCCCAGAAAGCTGGCGCCGTTCAGAAAGAAGTTACCCGCGTAACCGAGCGTTGCCACCCCAAATCCGGCTAATGCCGGTCCCAGGGTCGAAGCTCCGTTGAAGATCATTGCTTGCAGACTGATCGCGTTCCCTAGATCCTCTCCAGGAACGAGGACCGGAACGAGCGCGCCGCGTGCAGGCTGATCGAAGCTCAGTAGAGTTCCGTTCAAGAATGCCAGCACCAGGATCATCCAGAGCTGGATGACCCCAAAAAGTGTGAGGAAACCCAGCAGAATTGCCAGCGCAGCAGAGCCGGTTTGAGTAAGCAGCAGAAGGCGGCGCTTATCGATGCGATCGGCGACGCTGCCGCCGACAAGCGCGAAGAGGAAAAACGCTAAAGCCTGGGCGAGTGAGACGGTGCCCAGAGCAAACGCCGACCCGTGAGTAATCTTCAGAACAAGCAGGCTCTGGGCGACGATCTGCATCCAGGTGCCGACTGCAGAGACCGCCAGTCCGACCCAAAGCAGCCGGAAGTCGCGATGGCGCAGCGCGCGAAATGTCTTGAATACACCGGAAGTTGGCCGATTGGGCTGGGCAGCGGGTGGTGTTGGGACGGCGCTCATCCCGCATTGGTTCGGTACGACCAGGAGACTTCTGCGGCCTCGGGGGTCGCAGCTGCCCTTGCAGCCTCGATCAGGTGATGATCGGGCGATAGCGAGCAGACAGGGTCAGTGGCATTCGCGTCGCCGGTTACCAACAGTGCCTGGCAGCGGCAACCGCCGAAGTCTTCTGTCCGGCGGTCACAGCTCTTGCATGGCTCCGGCATCCACTCTTCACCTCGGAATCGCTGGAATGCCGCGGACTCTCGCCAAATCCATTCCAGCGGATGCTCCCGCACGTTGTCGAACTGCATGCCCGGAATGACCCCGGCAGCATGACATGGCAATGCCTGCCCCGAAGGATCAATCAGCATCAGCCGTCGTCCCCATCCTCCCATGCATGCCTTCGGATAACGGGCATAGTAGTCCGGCACCACGCTATCAATGCGCACTCTTCCCGCGAGACGCATCTGCGCTTTTTCCACGGCACGAATACAGTTCTCAATTTGTTGAGGAGTCGGCAGCAGGGTGTCGCGGTTTTTGAGCGCCCAGCCGTAATACTGCGCGTGGGCAATCTCCACACGCTCAGGTTGGAGCTGCTCAATGAACTCGATCATCTCCTCAATATGGTCCAGGTTTTGGCGGTGCACCACCAGATTCACGGTAAAGGCAACTGGGAGTCGACGAATCTTTTCAGCCAGGACGATCTTGTAGGCGTGACCTTTGGTGCCTGCGATCCACTGTGCCGGCTCGGCTCTTGAATCCTGGAAGCTGAGCTGGATGTGGTCGAGTCCAGCATCAACCAGCTTCGACAGCCTCGCCTCGGATACGCCAAGACCGGAAGTGATGAGATTTGTATAAAGGCCGGCTTGGCGAGCACCCGCGATCAGTTCCTCGAGATCGGTGCGTGCTGCCGGCTCGCCTCCGGTCAGATGCAGATGGAGAACGCCAAGGCGACTTGCTTCCTGAAACACTCGGACCCATTCGCCTGTGGAGAGCTCTGCCTTCGTCGCAATCAGTTGCAGCGGATTGGAGCAATACACACAGTGCAGCGGGCAACGATGCGTGATTTCGGCGATCAGCGCCAATGGGTTTTGAATCATCAGTAATCCACGATCCGTTTTCGCTGTAGTGCCTCAAGAAAACTGGAAACGTCTTCCGTGATCTTCACCGGATCAGCTGCGCCATAGCGTTCCGAAAGCGTTGTTACGATCTCCTGTACGGTGCGTTGACCATCGCAAAGCTCCAGGATGCTCTGGCCAGTCCCCTGGACGCGGATCATGCCTTCAGGGAAGAGAACAACCTGTTGTTCACCCTGGGTGCCCCATCGGCAACCCGGCGCGAGTCGAGGCTGGCTAGTTTGCTCAGGGCGAGGCAATCTCACGACTCCATTCGAAAGGCGCCTGGGGGAGGCCATCCCGGCTGAACGTAGGCGAAATAAATCGCGTCCAGTTGCGCCCAGAGAATATCGCACTTTGCCTGTAACGCCGCGATTGTCAGCTCCTGCTCGACTCGCGTGTGGGCGTGTTCTGTGACCCATTGCAGCGCGAATCGGGCATCTTCCGGCGCCTGATGCAGGCGGGCCGTGAAGTAGTCCAGTCCACTCGAGAGCCACGGATAATGCTGGCGCAGACAATCCATGCGCAACGCAATCAAATCGCGGGAAAATAGTTCGGTCAGCGACGAGGCAACCGCTTCCAGAAAAGTGCGGTTCTTAACCAGATCAAGATACGCATCCACGGCGTAACGTATCGCGGGCAGCACTTCGCCGCAGTGCATCACACGTTGCCGGTCCAAGCCAGTAGCCTCCGCCAGCTTGACCCAACGCTCGATACCGCCTTCCTGGGCCGAATCACCGTCATGGTCTACCACACGCTTGCGCCATGCCCGGCGAAAATCCGGGTCGTCACTGCGGGAAAGAATTATCGCGTCCTTGATAGGAATACGGCTCTGGTAGTAGTAGCGGTTCAACGCCCAGGCCTGTAGTTGCCCGCGGCTCAACTTCCCCTCGTGCATCATGAGGTGAAACGGATGCTGATGGTGATAACGTTCTTTGCCAACCCGCCGCAGACGATCCTCCAGCTCCTCTGCCGAAAGCACCGCCGTATCTGAAATGGCCCCTACAGATTGAATCGCCACCCGTCCTCCGCTACTTCCCATCCTGCCGCCCCTACTGCGTCATATTCCGCGCTCGACTCATCCAGCATGGGATTTGTATTGTTCACGTGCAAAAAGACTTTACGCGGGCGCAGCAATCCAGCCAGCGTACGCAAGCTTCCTTCGGCCCCCGACACGGGCACATGACCCATTTCACGAGCAGTAGCTCCACCACCTTGCACGCGAATCAATTCGTCATCGCTCCAAAATGTCCCGTCGAACAAAACCAGGTCGGCAGTTTCCAGAACTCGCAACAGCCGCTCATTGATGGCTGGAACAGCCGGCAAGTAGGCGAGACGTCCCCCTGACGCCGTCGTCAACATGACGCCCAGCAGGGCTTCTTCAGGCTTGAGCGTGGCAGCTCGCTTGGCCGAAACATAAACAGGATACTTGTTTCCCAGCGAAAAAACCTCGCAGCCGATTCCCGAGTCATTTCCGTTCGTCGTCAGCAGCGGGAAGGTCTTGTCGAGCTCGATTTCCGTCCAGCAGACTTGTTGCGGCACTCGATTCAGCATGCCGAACGCGCTGTTGTCTTCCTGCAGAATACTGCGGAGCGAGGGTGTGCAATAAATTTTGAAGGGCTGTAGTTCCCGGAGCGAAAGCAGGCCTGCAATCTGATCGATGTCGGCACTGGTGAGCAGCACGCCGGCAATGGGCGAATCGCGTACCCCAGCGCTTGGCTGAAGAACAGGCGTCTGCTCAAGCTGCATTCGCAAGTCGGGAGATGCGTTTAACAGGAACCATTTGCGGCCGTCATCGGTGACGGCCACCTGGGTTTGAGTGCGGCTTTTTGCGGGAAAAGTGCCCGCTCGCAGGGAGTGACAGTTCCGGCAGTTGCAATTCCACTGCGGAAATCCGCCCCCTGCGGCGGAGCCCAGAATCTCGACGCGCATCCCTCAGTTTACAGTTCTGCGCTAGCGTAGGAGTTGATTTCGCAGTTCAGACAAACTTCCTCGAATTGCGGGCTAGTCCATTCCATGGTTCTCTCCTTAAGTTCCCTGATGATCAATTTCGGTTGAGGGGTTGTAGCGGTTCCACTTAAAACTGGAGCCCCTACCCTATGCGCGATGCTCCGCCCCACTGCGGCGCGAAAGTATAGACTCGAATACTATACAGCAATCATCCAGCACTGCAATGCATTTTCTGTCACTCGTCAGTTTTCGTCCGTTGCTTAATTCGTTCGAGACAGCTCGGCGTAGAAGCGGTCAAGCTGATCTCCGGTGAAGCTGAGCTGCCAGCCGAGATCGCCGGTCTTAAGCTCTGCCATCAACTGATCCTCGGGCACACCCTGCTTCACCAGGCCTGTTGCACGGGACACCAGGGTATCGATCTTGGTCTTGAATGCTTCCAACTCGGCCCGGGTGATGGTCGGCCCCGTGCTGGGAATAGCGACGTCGAAATCCAGCTTCAATACCTGCGCCAGCACCGCTCCCCAGCCCACCAGGCTCCCACCTGCTGCGAGATCCGGAGCGGGTTTAGCGGAGAACAAATCTCCGATCGCAACAACTTTCAAGTTGGGGAAGTAAACCACGGTATCGCTATTAGAATAGGCATTGCCGAAGTGCAGCAGTTGCGCTTCTATTCCGCCCAGGTGTATCTGGTATTCGCTCCCGTAGGTAACAACCGCGGGCGTAAGTTTATCTCCGGAAAGGTTACAGGCTGCGAGATTCTGTTTGGCATTTTCCTGCACGATAATGTGGCTGCCATTTTCCACGAACTTCGCGTTGGTTCCCGTGCTGGATTCTTCGCAGCCGGTAAGAATCAGAGCTCGAAAGGGCTGATCCGATATCTTCTTGGCGCGCGCCCGCAGAGCATCGTAGTTCCCGGGAAGCTTTCCATCCACCAGGATCAATCCGTTCGCGCTCAGCCGCAGCACAGAATTGCTGCCCTGACCGTTAATCACGTAAAGGCCGGTCTTGACCAACTGCACGGTCAGGCCGTCGTGGGGATTGATCGCGTTTGGCTGCTTGTATTGCGCCGAGCTCGCAACCGCTCCGGCCGTGATGAGCAGAACAATTGCCTGCGTCTTGTAAGCCGGCAGTACTTTCATCAAAGGTAACCTCTGCCTCAAAATCCAATTTCTGGAGAACTTGAAGAGAGTAGATCCGCGGCCAACTGCAAACCGCGGATCTACTCGAGTGCGATTGCCGCTGTTTAGTGTCCGTTCACCGAGAAAGCGTAGAACTTGTTGTTCCCGGCGTAGCCAGGGATACCCAAGTGCGCGTACCCGGAACCCCAGTAAACGGTGTCGTTAACGATGGTGGCGCCGGAGATTACCGAAGATCCCGCGGCGAAGCTCCACAGGGTGTGGCCAGTGGAAGCATCCAGGGCAAGCATGGTCGGGGCGGTAGCCGTCCCTTCCATGGATTCGCTATACACAACACCGTTGGCCACGGTCATGGGGCCAAGATCAACGGCGCCATTGGGATCAGGCACCTGCCATTGGATAGCTCCGGTATCAGGGTTCAGAGCTGACAACGATCCCGCGCTCCCACCTCCGAACGGAATGCCGTAGAGATTGCCGATCGCCACGTAGATGCTCTGGCCGTCACTGGCCGAACCCCATTCCATGCCTCCCAGAGACGAACCCGGTCCTACCTGGGTCTGCCAAAGCACCGCTCCGGAATCCGGATCGAGGGCATAGTAGATGCCACTCTTTTGTCCAGCTCCGATAATCGTCTTAAAGCTGTGGCCGGTCCAGTAGGTGATCTTATTCGGGGCAGAGCCGAAATCGTAATCGGGCCCGGTGGGCTCATTTGCCAGGTTAGCGGGACAGTTGGGGCCTCCGAAAGCGCAGGCTACGTTCCAGTCATCACTGCCGTTGGCCACTTCATAATGATTCCAGGTGACCAGTCGCTGCGCCCACTTCACCCTGCCAGTCCACATGTCGAGGGCAAGAATGGAATCCACGTGATCGTTAGCCGGCAGACAAGAGGCCTCACTCCCACCTGCCGCGAGGCAGGCTAGAAACGCCGGGTCGGTCGGATGGCTGTAGTTATCGCCGGTTCCGACATATAGTGTGCCGCGAAGCACGTCCACTACCGGGTTACTGCCCCAAATCGCTCCGCCGGTATAGCCCGTCGGAACGGTAAACGTCTGCCAGAGCTTCGCTCCGTTGTAAGCGCTGACTGCCACCACGCTGCCCCTCACCGAGCAGCAAGGATAGGCTGGATTAGCCGCAGCGAACTCCTCGTTCGACGTCATACCGACATACACGATGCCGAAGACTTCGACGGGCGCGCTCGTGATCACGGAGAAGGCGTTCGAGGTGTCTGGCTGTGTCTTCCAGATCATGCGGCCATTCTGCGGGTTGATGGCCAGCAACCACCCGGTTTGTCCGGTTGGCGTTGTCGGAAAAGGCTATCGCTTCCTCGCTCCTCTGGAGCAGGAAGATCCACCCCGTGAAGTTCAATCGGGCGGCAGAGCTACACTACGCGCCGACAATCGGGACGGTGGTGAGATACGGCTGCGAGGCTTCTTGGTTGAAGTCACGGAGGGGGCGCCCCTCTTAACCTGCGATGTGGTCGTAAGCAACATACCTTTGGGGCGCCTGCCACTTATGGAGCTCGAACTACCGGCGGAGGTCACGCTGCCGCTGAAGCCGCGTGACAGGTTGCTGCTTGACCTCCACGGTATACGCGTTAACTTGACGGCTAAAGCGATCCAGGCTCTGCACGCCTTTTCTATTTCTGTTCTTCAGAGTGGGCTGCGGACCCGAATGACGGACTCCCGCCGTTTGAGCGAAGTGCCGCTTGAAAAAATCTCTCTTGGGGATGCAGAACCAGAGACCAGCGAACTCCCTTTACCGCCAAAATCTCACTCTGCGGAAATGCCCTAGCGATCTGGACATGTTTGCAGGCTACCTTTGACCCATGCCCCGCTCTGAAGTGCCGTTCCTCAGATGTTGCGATTGCTGATGACCCGCGGTTGAAGGACGATGTTATAATCGTCCTGCCCTCCTGTAGCCTTTCCTTTTGCGCGGGCGCGTAGCTCAATTGGCAGAGCAACTGACTCTTAATCAGTAGGTTGAAGGTTCGATTCCTTCCGCGCTCACCACCTAAACAAAAGTAAATGCAATAATTTGTGTAATTTGCAAGGGTTATTCCAGAAGATGGAATTTCAAAAAAAGCACTCAAAAGCACCCAGAAGTAAGACAAAGCCCACAAGAATCCCACAAGTTCTGGTCGTTGATCCCACAAGTTTCCGCACGCGTCCGATGGTCATAATTTGATCGGGGCGAGTAGGGGTTAGGCTTTTCACTTCTCGTTGCCGACAACCCGTCAAACTGAATTACTTCCGAGTGGCCGACAAACCATCCAAAATCGTCGGATCGGCTGGGCCGTGCAAGCTATAATGACGCGCACACATGGCACTCGCAGCTGGTACAAAGCTCGGCCCGTACGAAATTGAGTCACCGCTTGGTGCGGGCGGCATGGGTGAGGTCTACCGGGCCAAGGACACGCGGCTCGACCGCACCGTCGCCATCAAGATACTGCCCACCCAGGTTTCCGAGGATTCTGAGGCTAAGCAACGCTTTGACCGCGAGGCCCGCGCCATTTCGTCGTTGAGCCATCCCAACATCTGTCAGCTGTATGACGTGGGCTCGCAAGATGGCATCAGCTACATCGTCATGGAGTGCCTGCTAGGTGAGACGCTGGCCGACCGGGTGGTGAAAGGTCCACTCCCGCTGGAGCAACTACTGAGATATGGAATTGAAATTTGTGAAGGGCTGGGAACTGCACATCGTAATGGAGTCATTCACCGTGACCTGAAGCCCGGCAACATCATGCTGACGAAGACCGGCGTGAAGCTGATGGACTTCGGACTGGCAAAGCCACTCTCAATTAGTTCCTCGCCTTTAGGCCTCACGGCGACTTCAGCCACGCCTAACAAGAGTCATCCTTTGACCATGGAAGGAACGATAGTAGGCACCCTTCAGTACATGTCGCCGGAGCAGATAGAGGGCAAGGAAGCGGATACGCGCAGCGACATTTTTAGTCTTGGTTGCGTGTTGTACGAAATGGCTACTGGCAAGCGCCCGTTCGAAGGCAAGAGTACGGCCAGCATAATGGCGGCTGTTCTGGAGCGGCAACCTATCGCGATCAGCACCGTGACTCCTGCGTTGCCGACAACGCTGGATCGAGTGGTGAAGGCTTGTCTGGCAAAAGATCCGGACGAACGATTGCAGACCGTTCAAGACGTGAAGCTGCAACTGCAATGGCTCGGGGAAGAACGTGAGGCGAGCGGGTTTCAAGCAACGCCGGAGGCGTCGGGGACCGGTCTCCAACATCGCGAGCGCGTCGTGTGGTTGGTGACGATGTTATGCGCGCTGTTCGTGGTTGGCTTTGCTGTTTACCATCTAGTTGGGCAGAGACTGGAGCCCGTGGTGCAAACCAGCGTCGGTGCCACCAATAAGCTCCGATTCAACTTCGCCGGCGATGCAGCCGGACCACCTGCGATCTCGGCCGACGGCGCCCACATCGTTTTATCGGCAAAGTACGAAGGAAAAGACCAACTATATGTTCGTACCTTAAGCGATCTGTCGATCCGCCCGCTTCCTGGTACCGACAATGGCCGGTTCCCCTTCTGGTCGCCGGACGGCCGTTCGGTGGCATTTTTTGCCGAGGGCAAGTTGAAACGGCTCGACATCTCCGGCGGCACGCCAGTGGCGATCTGTGATGCCAGCAACCCCCGCGGGGGCAGTTGGGGAAGCACCGGCGTGATTGTCTTTGCTCCCAGCTACAACTCCAGCCTCTTGCAGGTACCGGCCGCAGGCGGAACTCCAACCGAGGTGTTGAAGCTGGATTCACCAAAGTACAGCACGTACCGCTGGCCATGGTTCTTGCCGGACGGTAAGCACTTCCTCTACTTTGCAGCCAATCACCTGACGCCCAACAATCCGAGTACTGGCGGTGTCTTTTTCGCTTCTCGGGACGGCAAGGAAAATCGATTGCTATTCACATCGGCGTCAAATGCCATCTACGCCTCCGGGTACTTACTCTACCTTTCCGGCAATGCCCTACGCGCGCAACCTTTCGATCCGGCCTCAGGGCAAACGAAGGGCGATTCCACCGTGGTGGCTGATGATGCGCAGAATGACCGGGATGTGTGGCGGGGAATCGTGACCGCTTCGGAAAATGGTCTGCTGTTGTATCAGCCCGCCATGACGACCACCGGGCTGAAGCTAGCTTGGTTCGATCGCACCGGCAAGCAACTGGAGCAAATCGGTGAGGAGGATGAGTACTACCAAGTCAGACTTTCTCCCGACGAAAAGAAGCTTGCGCTGGCCATTGGTCAACCGAACCATACGATCTGGATTTACGATCTGGTGCGCGAGGCGAAAAGTCGCTTCACGTTCGACGACAAGTGCCACTCCAGTCCCGTCTGGTCTCCCGACGGCAGCCGCCTCGCCTATTCCGTGGCCGGGGGCGCACTTCAAGAAGCGGCCGTGTTTAGCAAAGCGTCCAATGGTGCAGGCGAGCCAAAGCAGATACTGGGAAGTGTGCCTGGCGACAAGACGGAGCAATCTCCGAGCGACTGGTCACCCGATGGCCGCTGGATAATTTACACTCGCGGTACCCTCGGGGCTGGCTCACAAGGAACAGACCTGTGGGTATTTCCTGCCGACGGAAGTGGACAGCCGTCTCCCTATGTGACAGGGCCCGGCGACCAGCAGGAAGCCCAGTTTTCACCCGACGGACACTTTGTGGCCTACGAGTCTAACGAAGCTGGCAATCCTGAAATCTATGTGGCTGCTTTTCCGTGGACAGGAGCAAAGTGGCAGGTTTCAAATAATGGCGGCGCTGGACCGCGCTGGAGTCAAGATGGACAGGAGCTCTTCTTCTTATCGGGAGATCAAATCATGTCGGTCCGTGTCAATAAAGTGGGTCTAGGTTTAGAAATGAGTCAGCCGCATCTCTTATTCCGCCTAAACCTGGTCGGCGAGAACTCGTCTCGCTACTCTGTTACCCGAGATGGTAAGCGATTTGTGGCTATTGTCTCCGGGCAGGACAGCTCCCCGCCGCTAGTCTTGGTGCAGAACTGGACCATGAAACTGAAGCAATAGAATTTCGTTTCAGTGCAGCGCCATGCTTTGGAATAAGCGCACCACTCGGCAAGTGATGGGCAAACAGGAAGAGATCCACCTGGACGAAAAACGCCCTACTCGTAGAAGTGCGACCCCGGACTCCCCAGAATCTTCTTTTGGGAAGTTTGCGGCGAGTAATCGCTGAGGTTTCTCCTGACCGACAGCAATCGGGAAGTTGAGTGACCGTTGGCGAGAAGCGGGCGTAGCCTGAATATGCAGGTGGTGGTCAAGAGAAGAAGGCTTGGGGAACGCCCGATCCTTGGATAGCCGGTGTGTCGGTTGGCGATGGGAGGTCGCCCTTGGGCCGAGGCGGGGTGTTGGCAACAATTTGCCCCAATGTCATCGTTTGCGTGGCGAGCAAACGCGGCGCACAGGCAGTTTGGCAGCAAGCAGGCCGCTATCCCGCCAGAAACTCTGTGCTTCGATGCCATCATCAGGTTGTCATTTTACAAACCGAACCCATCGAAAGATCCGAAGCCGAGCAAGACGCGGTCACTGCACTGTCCTAGCCGACGTACTAGTCATTAGCCAAGATCCGTGTGGAAGGAAAGGACAGATAAAGCCAAACTGATATTGCACCTGCACTACTGCCTCAACTCCAGTAGCACAAGGTAGCTGACTTGGAGCGTTTGCACTGATGCAACCAGCCTCGATAACAACATTGCCCCAATTAATACCTTGTGCATTAGTCTGTAAATAGCTACTTAACTGGCTGTTATTCATTTGACAAGATGAACCATTTTGATACACACAATCAAATCCAGTTACCATCGCATAGCGGGCGCCTATTCTAGCAGTGTTGGCCACCCAGACATAGGCGAATATCGCTCGTCCGAAGTCAATGATCCCGAATATAACAGTCAGCACCAGCACTATCGATAATGCAAATTCTACAAGAGCAGTTCCAGATTCTTTATTGTCCTTCATTATTTCCGCACTCTCATGATGGCATTCCCGTTGGCCTGATAAGAGCTTGGGAGGCCAGGATAGGGGAATAGTGGCACAAACATTTCTTGTGTTTTAATCTGTACGCACTCCGCAATCTGCCCACCCGGACAAGAAACAGTGGAGCAGTTACCAACGCCAGATATCGGATTGGTACAAGAAGTTGCCCCACCTTGATCACAGACACAACCATAAGATGAAACAACAGTTACTTGACCCATAGAATAGTTGCAATTTGGGTAGTGATCCGCACCCGTAAACATGGCGTTATTAATATCACAGGTCACAGCATTTTGAATACCTGTAGTGCTTTCAGCTGTGGTGGGGTTTTGAGAAGCATATACGGCCCCCGCCGTAGCCCCATTTGTTACTTTAATCGTGATAGCGATGGCGCGGCCTATTTCGAGTAGACCCAACATGAGGATCATCACGATGGGTAGCAGCAGGGCGAATTCTACTAAGGTTTGGCCTTCAGACTGTTGCCGTCGTGTGCGCTTCATACTTACTGTACCAACACCGAACTGTGAATTGGTGATCCTCCCAAAGCCGGAATATAGTTATTATCAAAGGCGACGTTTCCGGTAATGTTGATCTTCCATGCCACCAGAAGGGTTGGGCTCTGGACAGCCGTTGAGCCACCTCCCACGCCACCACTCGTGACTCCTGTGTAAGTCAGTGCCGTGTTAGGGAAATAGAAAGTGCCGACATACACCTCACCAGTAGAAGTATCGACTGTGCTGGCATACGACCCTATTTGTACATTCCGGTCCTGAAAAATCAAAATACCGGCTAAAGAGCCGCTGGTGGGTGAAGACAACGTTGGGTTCGGATAACCAACACCCGCATAACCGCTAAGGTTGATGGGGCCATAAGGATATGATGCGCTGGCCGTATTGAAAAAGGTTATGCCACTGCCAACCAAAGTTGCGTGACCACTTCCAGTTACGGCCAACCCGCCTAACAAGGCGTAAAGTCCTGGTTGAAAAGTGACTAAAATATTGCTACCTAGTGGGGGTGCGATGACAATACCACCGCAATAGGTGCCGTAGTGTAGAGTTGTCGAGGTTGTGATAGTTAGACGTCCAGTTTGCGTACAACCGTCAACCGTTGGTTGCGGTACACCAGCCAAGGGATCTGGAAATTGCGGAATGCCAGCAGTGGGCTCTGGGGTAAATCCAGAACCGGAGGCAGTGCCAACTACTCCAATAGTTGTGGCGTCGACTGTTCCGTTGCTGGTGATGTTGGCATCCGCATAGATACCACAAGTGGAAGAAAACTTTCCCGTTACCGAGAAACCCGTGTCTCCCGAAAGGGTATCTAGAGCATAGACGCAACCAGAAGCGCTTCCGACGGCAGAACCTATGGATCTGGCAGCAACAGTTATCGGTTGAAAACCCCCGACTCTCATGAAGAATAGCGGTTGCTGTTGCTGCACTTCTACTTGGACATAGTTGACGCCGCTGTAGTTAGGATCTTGCGATGGCCAGGTCACTGTTATTGTGCTGCCGTTGAACCCATTGGCTACAATGTCGTTTGTAGCGGCCGTGGTACAGTTGTTGCAGTTGCCATAATTGAGGAGAACCGTGGCAGCAGCCAGAGCGCCCGCATCGGCAGCTTTCTGCATCTGCTGTTTCTTATAACGCAAGGAGCCGACGTCAATGCCTATTCCGGCCATTAGGGCTAAAACGACCAAGGCTACGGCCACTAAGACGACAACCTGCCCCTCTTCGTTTCGGCTAAAGACGTGCATTCTCACCCCTCACAACAGTCCTAGTTTCCCCGCGGAGGAAGCCACTGCACGGTCGCGGGCGGTCACCGAAGTGAAGCCACCAACCCGTATAAAGAAGATTGGCTGGGCCTGGGCTGCAATCACTTCCACATATTCAATATCATTGACGAACGGGTCGCTCGCGGAAGGGTTGTTGATCGGGACTGTTGTTCCAGTGTTGCCGTTGGCGAACTTATTTCCAGCGGTATTGTTTTCAGCGGCGACAGGAGCTAGCGCCGAGGAGGTCGGCACCGCAGCTTGCCCTTCGTCCGCTTTGCCAAATTGCCGCATCGCAAACAACTTCCTCACCGTTACACCTCCGCGTGCGCGATGCTTCGGAGTATGTCGATTCGTCAACGTTGCCCTAGGCGGAGCGGCAGGAGCCGACCCGATTCTGGAAGTTGACAAATCCGTACCCAATCGCGCCCAGTTCCTACTTATACGGAGCTAGAAAAAACCCAAAGACGAAAGGACGGCCCGGCGATGGATGGAGCGATGATGCCTTTGATACGATTATCCGGCATAAGCGTAGTACGATCCTCGCATGAAATCTATAGCCTCTTCAGGTAAAAAAACGAGGCTAGGGAAGTGCCATAAGAGACATAGAAAATGGCACGTTAAGGTTATTCATCCCCCCGCCAATCGGCGCTCAGTGACGGCCACTATGGTTGTACGTACCAGCCTGAATATATTCAGCCAAAGGCCAAATTCATACGAATGAGCTTGTGGAGACGCAAGACCGATACCAGTAGACGGCGGCCACTGCGGGAGATATGGCCGTCGCAAGCGATTTTTTGGCGATTACAACTGTAGGTGTTGAAAAGGGTCCTCGGCAGAGATCCCACTCCCTAGGTGGGAACCGGGGACTGGTTCTTGTATGTCTGGTAGTGCCTCAGTTTAAAACGAAGGCGAGAAAATAGCCTCCGGGGGTCGGAACAATTCATAAGGGCATCGCCGGAGGCCGTAATTAGTTCTCTGATCGGAGTGTAGCACTCCGCGACCTTATGGCGACGGTTTTTCGGTGTTACCCACCCCGAGCTCAAGCTGGTCAGGATTGGGCGGCACAAGTCCGTAGTGGGCTTTGAGGGGTCTTCTCAGCGAACTTCGTCCTGGTCTTCCAGAAATTGCACTGCAGACCACCCATTCGCTCATCGCTTGGTCACGGTGGCTTCGGCGGACGCCGACTGTAGCGGGTCGGCTTCGCTGGTGGCCAGCAGATGATAGGTCCCCGGCGTAGTGGGCGCAATGTAAACCGCCAGCGATGATCCTGTGCCGCCTTTGGCTTTGGCTGCGCGAGTCACAACCCGGCCACCGGCCTCGCCTTCCTGCACCGTCCAAATCACTTCGCTGTCATCCGTGCCGCTGACTGTAGCAGAGAAGTCGAAGGCCCTCCCCGCGACCACCTCGGCGGTCTCCGGAGAGATAGTTACAACCACCGACGAAGGCTTGGCTGCCGGTTTGTCCGGCAATGACGAGCGCAGTATCCACACGGCCATGCCGGCACCTGCCAGGAGCAACACGATTACCAGGATCTCCAGCACTGGCGGGCGCGACCGCTGCTGAATCACGCCGGAGGAGGGGGCTTTCTTACTGGCGACATCCGATGCTGCACCCTTACCAGAAAGAATTGTCTCTTCAGCCTTACTAGTAGGATTTATCTGGGCATATCCAGCAAAGGACGGAGGTGCGATATTCGCAGCTGGATCGCGGGCCGGCGCTGGAGCATCCGCAGGCAACTCCGTTCCACACCAGTCACAGGACAAGTCGGTTCCTGTGTTTAGTCTTCGACACCGTGGGCACCGGCGGAATTCTCGAACTACGGGCGTGGTATCCGGGGGCGGTGACGGGGAGCCTCCGCTCGCATTGGTCAGCGGTTGCACTCCGCCAGTCGAGATGGCCGGGGCAATCGATATTTCGGCGGCAACCGCCGCATCGCCTGAGCTTGCGGCGCTCTCAAAGGGCTCCTGCGCGATGGCCGCGCCGCAGCCGCTACAAAACCTGTCTTCACGCTGGAGGCTGCGACCGCAGATCCTGCAGAACATGGGCAACACCTTCATTACTGCGCCTGCTGTTGCGTCAGCAGCACCACATCAGTATTCGTGCGTCCCCGTGCCAGCGCCAGCCGCTTGTTCTTCCAATCGTAGTGGTAGCCGTAGATCTGGAGGTCGCTGAAGTTGGTCATGGGGGTCGCTGTTTTAGTGCCGATGGGCTGCATGATGATGTTGGAGACGCCCTTCGCGGTAACTGGATAATAGAGCGACTGTCCGTCCGCCGAGTACTGGAAGGTATTGGAGATGGAGAGCATGGGTGGAAAAGTCTTTACAGGCAATCCCCCCTGAGCCGGGATGATGTCGATCATGGCTTTGAAGTTTATGCCCGAGCCCTCCGTGGTAAGAGCAGCGATCTGCTGGCCATCGGGCGAGATGACGCCAAAGTCCGCAACCTTATCGAGGAGCGGTTTGGCTTGGCCACCGCCGATAGGCATCTCCATCAACTGCCTCTTGCCTTTATCGAGCGTGGTATAGACAAACGATTTGCTGTCAGGCGAGCAAGAAGGGTTCTGGTCCACCGTGCCTTTGGTTACGGCGGTAGAAGCGCCGCTCTGCAGATCGAGGCGCCAGATGTTGATCCCCTTGCTGTCTTTGTTCGGCATGGAAAACAGCGCGCTGGCGCCATCGGAGCATACCGAAAGCCCAGTCAGTGGAAGATGTTGCTGGAAGATGATGCTGCGATTGCTGCCGTCGGGATTCATGACGGAAATGTGGCCATCGTATTCCATCGCGATCAGTCGCCCATCGGGCAGCCAGGCCACCCCGACATCACTGCGATTATCGATCTGCTTCACTTCAGAGCCGCCAGGATCGGAACTCATCGTGTAAATGCCAGTTTGCAGCGTGAGCTGGATTGCAACAAGTTGGGTGCCGTCCTTGGTGACGCCCAAGGTGAGATTGCTGTAAGAGTTGAGGTCGTTGGTGATGCGATGCAGCTTGCCGGCTGCGGTTGCAATCTCCCCTACTTGTCCGTTCCAATCGCTGGAGACATCATGGAAGATGAGGACCAGGTGCTCGCTGTCCGGCATCCACGCGGGCTTTTGCAGGATGGCCGTACCCGCATAAACCGTCTTCTCCTTGCCGCTTGCGGGATTGAGCAGCACCACGCGGCCCAGGTTCTGGCTGCCCGGATCAAGCACGGTCGCGGCGATCGACTTGCCATCCGGAGACCACGCGGGATCGGAGTATCCCGGCAGCGGAAGCTTGGACAGCACTCGCTCGCTGCTTCCATCGGCGTGGGCAATGATGAGCGTCGAGCTCGCATCGGCGGAGCTGTCGCGCAGGTACACCATCTGCTGCGCGTCTGGCGAGAAGCTTACTGCGCTGTCGACATCGTCCGCCAGTTTGCGAGGCGTGCCGCCTAACACCGGAATCTGGTAAAGAAATCCGAGACCGGGATGCTCCGGATCGCTGCGCACGAAGTACAGAAAGTCGCCGTTGGGCGAGAACGTCAATCCTGTATACCGACCCTCCATCGGCTTCATGATTTGTGCATTGCTGCCGGTGGCGACATGCCGCATCCACAAACTTTGCTGGCCTTGTCCCTCGTCAACTGCATTGACTACATACTTTCCGTCCGGAGAAATAGTCGCCAGCACCGCACGGCCTGAGTTCGTCAGCTTCTCCATGCTCATGTTCTGGAACGGAATGGGGCCGGAGTCGCCGCGCCATTGGGCAAAGCGGGTGTAGAAGCCGTAGATCCCAGCCCCCACCATCAGCAGGCTGGCAGCCAGGATGAGATTGGTGCCACTGCGGCGACGCTTCGCGACAGCGGTAGTTTCGCTGACTGCACGCTGGGCCGCGCCGCTGCCATCGCCGGAGGGCAGGGAGGCTGCCGCGATACCGGTTCGCGAGCTTTGCCCCAGGCTATCGCGCTTCAAACGCTTCAAGTCGGAGCGCATCTCGGCCGCGCTTTGATAGCGCAGATCGCGGTCCTTCTCAAGGGCCTTGTCGATGATCTCTTCCAGCTTGAACGGAACGGCGGGATTCAGTTCGGCCGGTGGCCGCGGATTGCGATCGAGAATTCCCTGGAAGATGACGGCAGAAGTATTTCCGTCGAAAGCAATCTTGCCCGTCGCCATTTCGTAAACGATGCCGCCCAGCGAAAACAGATCGCTGCGGCCGTCGAGCTCTTCGCCGCGCGCTTGCTCGGGAGACATATAGGCGACCGTGCCGACCGCCGTTCCCGGCGTTGTGAGCATCCCCGGCGTTGTTGTTGTGCTGCCCGCAACTGTCTCCAACGTTCCTCGGCGGTCATAGGTCAGTTTCGCTAATCCAAAATCGAGGATCTTGGCCTGCCCTCGCGAAGTCAGGAAAATGTTCGCCGGCTTCAGATCGCGATGCACGATGCCTTTGCCATGAGCTACATCCAATGCATCGGTGACTTGAGTGCCAATATCGAGAATTTTGTCCAAGGGCAGGGGATGGCCGGCGATCCTTTCGTCCAGGCTCTGGCCTTCCAGTAACTCCATGGCGATGAAGTGTTGCCCCTCGGACTCCTCGATGGCATAGATGGTGCAGATGTTCGGGTGGTTCAGCGCGGAGGCGGCCCGCGCCTCCTGCTTGAATCGCTCCAGCGCAGTGGGATCCTGTTCGAGTTCGCGTGGCAGAAACTTTAGCGCGACGTGACGTCCCAGCCGGCTATCTTCCGCCTCGTACACTACGCCCATGCCACCAGCGCCCAACTTTTTCAGGATGGTGTAGTGCAGAATGCTCTTCCCGGCCAGTGTTTCCAAAAGTGAAATCTCCAGTTAACTCGACTTTATTGCTACCGGAGGGCAGCGTCAAGGTGGGGGTGACGTTTGCAGTGACAGTATCGCCGAAAAACCAAGTCAGCCGTCCCGGATGGCGCCAACGTCGGGGCGACGTCTAGCGTTCCAGCAGGCCTTCCGGAAGCGCTCGCGAGCCTGCGCTGCTCTTGGCCAGCAGGTGGGCTCTATCGCGGGCCGCTCGTGCTTCGTCCTGGCGACCTGATTGGTCCAGGGCTTGTGCCAGCAGCCCATAGGCGACCTCGGTTGGCTTGGCCGCAACGGAGCGGTTGAGGTCCTCGATCGCCAGATTCAAGTCGCCGGAGCGGAATGCCAGGACTCCCAATCCTAGCCATCCCCGGTAATTGTGAGGATCCATGGCGACTGCTTTGTCCAGGTTCTCCCGTGCGCCGGCGTTGTCGCGAAGATCGAGGTACACCAGCCCTTTGTTGCTGAACAGCTCGGCCCGGCCCGGGCCATCCGGCGTGATGCTGATCATCTGATCGTATCGCGCAATGGCTTCCTGCAACCTGCCATGTTGGTGGTCGTAAACGGCGATCTGCAAATTGCTCGTAGGGTCGGAGGGATAGATGGCGAGGGCCGCTTGAAAGTGTTGCATCGCTTCTTCGGTCTGGCCGCGGTCAATCAGCAGCAGTGCCAGGTTGTCGTGAGCTACATAATTGTCGGTGCTGGCTTCAATGCTATGAGTCCACAGCGTCACATTGTCATTCCAGTACGCGAGCTGATGGTGGGTGACTACCGCCAACACCAGCAGCACAATCATTCCGCCGCAGCGAAGCAAGATGACGGGAACATGCCGCCGCTCGGCCAAGTCGGACACTCCCCAGCAAACCAACAGGAACAAACCGATGAAGGGCAAGTAGGCATAGCGGTCGGCCATCGCTTGATTTCCGACATGGACCAATCCGATCATCGGGACCATCGCTCCCAGAAACCAAAGCCATCCCACCAGCAGGTAGCGGTGACTTCGGCCCATCACCGCCAGTACTGTGATTATCAGCAGAAGAGCAAGCGCGGGTATGACCTGGGACATCGGCAGGGCGTGCCAGGGATGGGGATAGATAGGAATGAGATTCGTGGGCCAAACAGCTTTGCCAATGTATCGCGCGTAGGCGACGATCGCATTGGTGAGCCGGATGGAGAATGGATAAACTTCCAGCGAAACGACGGCGCCACCGCTTTTTTGCGCCATAACCGTGACTACGGCGCTGCCTGCGCACATTGCGAAAAGCGGAATCTTCTCCTTCACCAGCCACCAGAAACTGCGCGGTGGAAGAATCGGCGCGGTTAGCGTTCCAGAAGAGCGGCCATCGGCTGGAGCCGCCATCCTTTGCAATGGCCAGTAATCCCATAGCAACAACAGAAATGGAAAAGTGATGATTTGGGGCTTCGACATCAACCCCATCGCGAACAGCAAAGCAACGGCAATGTACCGGCCGGCACGGGACTCTCGCGCTGGCTGCATCTTCAGCGACGATTTGCCTACCGGCGACGGGGATAGGTACCAGCGATACGCCCCCAATCCCAGCAGGAAAAACAACATGCTGAGCAGGTTCTTGCGCTCCGAGATCCAGGCCACCGATTCCACGTTGATGGGGTGCAGCGCAAACAATCCGGCGACCATCGCACTGCGCCCGGCGTACCCAGTCGCGCGCAACAGCACCCAGAACAGCAGCAGCACGTTCACCACCTGGAGCAGCAGGTTCATGACGTGATGGCCGCCCGGTTCCAACTGAAACAGCTGGACATCGACAGCATGAGACAGCCAGGTCAGCGGATGCCAATTGAACTGGTAGAAAGTGGTGAAGGCCCACGAAATCGTGTCCCAATCCAGACCGGACTGAATATGGGGATTGTTGACCACGTACACCATGTCGTCATAGTTGACGAACGGATGGTGGCCGACTGGAAAGTAAACCACGAGCGTCGCCACCACCAGGAGAAGACCAAGGACGAAACGTTCCTGCTTCAGCCAGCGCAGCCAACTTGCTCTTGGCGCCGCTGGCGCTGTCCTGCTGATTGCCTTGTTGACCGCGGAAGCCTTGGTCCTCACTCGTCCCCCAAACATCCAGATAATCGCTCCGCCGCCATGCTGCGGATGAAGCGCTTTGACTTTATTGCTCTGCGAGAGCAACCGTCAAGGAGGCCGGCGCCTGCCATTGCTCCGCAGGCATTCCCACATCAAGGGTTGGTGAACTTCTAGCCGGCTTGCGATTTCGGGTGGGATGAAACAGTCGAGGCAGAATCTTCGCGCTCTGGAGTGCGGGAACCGTTCGCTTTGCTCGCGGGAAGAAAAATGCTGAAGCACGTTCCAGTCTCGCCGGTCGTCGAACTCTCTACTTCGATTCGGCCGCCAAGTTTATCGACAATGCCTTTAATGACCCATAAGCCTATGCCTGTGCCCTGTTCGCCTTTGGTGGTGAAGAAAGGCTCGAAGATGTTCTGAAGGTCGGCCTGGGGAATACCGCATCCGTTATCGCGAACCTTTACCACGACCTCGGTCTCACCCGCCGGCTTGATGGCCAGCGATATGCAGCCACGTTGACCAATGGCATCGACGGCATTCGTAAACAGGTTGGTGAAGACCTGCCTCAGCTCGCTGGGAAAGATGGTCACTTCTCCGGAAATTTGGAAATCACGTGTAACCTCGATTTTCGCGACTTGCAGGCGCGGGCGGTACATGGCGCAGACGTCGTCCAACAGTTCGGAAAGCCTGGTGACAACTGGCAGCTTGGTTTCGCGATGCGGCGCCAGCGTCTGGCGGCTGATGTTGGACAAGCGGCGCACCTCGCGTTCCGCCAGGTCCACTAATTCCGCGGAACCTTCATCGAGCGAAGAACTCTGCTTTAGCAAATGCATCAGGTTGGTGAGCGCGTCCAGCGGGTTGTTAATCTCGTGGGCTATCGTTGCGACCAACCGGCCGGTAGCGGCAAGTCTCTCCGAGCGGCGAAGCGCTTCTTCCAGTTCATCGTTAAGCTTCTGGATGTGTTCTTGGGCAAGCTTGCGTTCGGAAACATCGCGAATGGCGCTAGTGACGAAGGTGCCAGTCTCGGTGACCAGAGGGCTCAGGCTTATTTCGACAGGGAACTCGCTGCCATCTTTTCGCAGCCCGAATAGTTCCAGCCCGACGCCCATTGGCCGGACATGAGAGTCAGCGAAGAAGTCCCTGCGATGACGAGGATGCTGGCCCCGATAGCGTTCGGGGATGAGGATCTCGACTGGTTCTCCGATGAGTTCCGAGCGGGCGTATCCAAACAGCTTCTCGGTTTGAGCGTTGACCAGGGTGATTTTTCCGTGGTCGTCGACGATTACCATCGCGTCGGGCGCGGCTTCCAGCAGCGAACGGAATTTGTCTTCGGCTTTTTTTCGCACAGTTATGTCTCGAATTGCGCTCGCCACCAGTAGCCCATCAGACGTCTTGATCGGGCTCAGGCTGATTTCCAGAGGGAATTCCGTGCCATCCTTACGCAGTCCAAAGAGCTCCAGGTCTTCGCCCATTGGCCGCTGGCGCGGGTCCGCAAAGTAGGAGGCGCGGTCATGCGTATGCTGGGCATGGAAACGCTCCGGAACCAAAACTTCCACAGAGTATCCCAGAAGCTCGTGCCGGGGATAGCCAAATAGCTCTTCTGTGCGGGAATTGATCAGCACAATTTTTCCGCGCTGATCGACAATCACCATTGCGTCGGGGGCAGACTCCAGCAGGGCGCGAAACTTGTCCTCGGCGCCCTTACGCGCCGTCACGTCCCGAATCGCACTTACGACCATGGGGCCTTCCGGAGTCTGTATCGGACTGAGACTGATCTCCACCGGAAATTCCGTGCTGTCTTTGCGCAGCCCGAGCAGATTGAGGCCAACTCCCATAGGCCTCACATGGGGATCTCCGGAAAAGTAGCCTGAACGGTGTCCCGGGTGCTTGGCGCGGAAGCGGGATGGAACCAGGACCTCGATCTTTTGACCAACCAGTTCCGAGTGCGCATAGCCGAAAAGCTGCTCAGCCTGGGTATTGGCGAGTACGATGTGACCCTGGCGGTCGACCACCAGCATCGCATCGGGAGCGGCATCCAAGACCACGCCGAAGTTCACTTCAACGGAGATTTCCATGAATTGTCCCGATTAGCAGGCATTGTATACCCCCATTGCGGGAGTTCCGCCCGATAGTTTCAGATTCGTTTTGCAGGCTGCCTCTTGCAGGCCCTGGACCCCAGGAGAGTTGCACAGTCAGGTTCAGCGCGGTTAAATCCCGCAGAATCGTGATGCGGAGCAGTTTTGCACATGCCGTTCTGCGATATACTGCGCTCGGAAATACAAATCTTTCTGAAGGTCACCCACCAGCATGACGGCAAATGCAGTTGAAGTCGCTCCCACCACTGCGGATTTCAGGTCCCTGGAAGAAAAGATCCTGCGCACGATTGAGCTGTTGAAGTCGGCCCGCGAGGCCAAGGCCGTCGCCGAGCGCGATGCCGGCCGGCTGCGCGAAGAGCTGAATGAGCGTGAGGAAGAACTGGATACGGTGCGCCAGGAACTGGTCGCGCTGCGCCGCGAACGCGAAGAGGTACGTACCCGAGTAGAAAAGATGCTTGGCCAAATTGAGTCTTTGGCGCTGGAAGAATCGGCGGGATAATAGAAAGCAGTTGTCAGTTGCCAGTGGTCAGTTGCCAGAGATGGCAGATGGGCTGACGGTTTTGACCACTATCCACGGATCACGGACGGGAGGCGAGTTTGAGTAAGGCGAACGGAAATGGCGGCGGTAACGTCCGGGTCGAGATCTACGACCAGACATATCATCTGCGCGGTTCCGATGCGGAGTACATCGCCGAGCTGGCGGAGTATGTCGATAACAAGATGCGTCTGATCTCGCAACAGGCGGCGACGGTGGACTCGCTGCGGGTAGCGGTGCTGGCCGCGCTGAATATTGCTGACGAATTGCACGTGCTGAGACGCAAGTACGATTCCATTGCCAGCGACTACAACGAGCGCGCCGAACAGCTGGAGGGAGCGCTGGATGAAGTGCTCGACGATGGTCTTAGGGCGGGATAGTCAGCATTCTTGGTTTTGATAGAGTACGGATCCACAGCCTGCCGAAAGGAAACCGGATCTCACCAGTTATGCAGGTAGAGAGGGCCTTTAGCCTGCATCAACCCTTCCTATCATTTGTCATACCCATAGCTTAGACTGTCATTCCGTCCGCGGGTGCGGCCCGAGTGGAGGGCAGAGCTGTTCCACGCTCCCGATATCAGTTAGTCACGGCCGCTGCGGAACTGGATGATTCTGCGGCGGTCGCGCTTGGACGGCCTGCCTTCCGGCGCAGGAGCGAAATTCCTGAGGGCCTTACGCTCTTCGGCCGCCTTGACGCGCAATTCGCGGCTCTCCTCGGTTTCCTCATAGAGAGTATGAGCCACCGCCGCCGGGCCGCGTACTTCGCTCAGTAAGATCACCTTCACCTGAAAGTCGCCGCTGTCAGTCTTGATATGCAGCACATCGCCGACCCGGACCTCGCGGGCAGCCTTGGCGAGTTGATTATTGGATTGAATCCTGCCGCGTTCACAGGCTCGTGCAGCCAAGGAGCGAGTCTTAAAGAACCGGGCTGCCCACAGCCACTTGTCAATGCGTACACTGGCCATGACTTATCTTAAGGCAGTTGCCCGTGATCAGTGGCCACCCCATTGGTCTGCGGGTGTAAGATGTCGCCTTTGCAGGATCGGAGGTACTCGTGCTCAATCGTCGCCGCTTTCTCACTACCAGTCTTACCGCCGGTGCTGGTGTCGCTGCTGCTTTCGCCTTTCGCGGCGATCTCTTGGCACAGATTCAGAATGTTCCATCATCGCTGCCCGATCCAGCGCTTTTCCTCCACGATCAAGAAGGATATTGGGGCGAGCTACGCAAGCAGTTTCTTATCCCTGAAGATGAGATCTATCTGAACAACGGGACCGTGGGATCGAGTCCCGCTCCCGTGTTGAAGGCGGTGTTCGACGGCTATACTTCGACGGAGAAGCTGGACGAGACCGATCCTGAGGACTATCCCATCTGGGGATACGGGCCGTGGAACGAGTTTCGCGATCCGCTGGCGGCGTTCGTGGGATGCACGCGCGACGAGATTGCGCTGCTGCGCAATGCCACTGAGGCCAACAGCTACATCGCCAACGGTCTCGACATGAAGCCCGGCGACGAAGTTTTGATGACCGACCAGGAGCATCCCGGTGGCGAGCAGCCCTGGCAGTTGAAGGCCAGGCGCTACGGCATCGTGGTCAAGAAGGTCAAGCTGCCGGAGCCGGTGCAGGACGCACCACAGGTATTGAACCTGTTCAGCGACGCCATCGGGCCGCGCACGCGTGTGATTTTCTTCAGCCACATCACGACCGTGACCGGTGTGGTGCTGCCAGCGAAAGGGCTGTGCGCACTGGCGCGGTCGAAGGGAATTCTCTCGGCAGTGGACGGCGCACACGTGACCGGCATGATGCGGCTCGACCTGCACGACATTGGCTGCGACATGTACAGTTCCAGCCCGCACAAGTGGCTACAGGCGCCCAAAGGCTCCGGCTTCCTCTATGTGCGCAATGACGCCATGGACTATCTGTGGAACACCATCGCGACCGCAGGCTGGGACGAGAAGCAGTTGCGCGCCGAACGGTTCCAGCGAATCGGGTCGTCGAATGTGCCGTCGTTGTGCGGACTACGCGCAGCAATACAGATGGCGAATGCGATTGGCATGGAACGCATCGAGCAGCGGCATCGCGAACTAGCGGACTACATGCTGGCGTCAATGGTTAAGCGTGGCGCAGTGTCGTGGACTTCGCCCGATCCCAAACTGCGTTGTGCGATTGCGACGGTCAATGTTCCGCCGATTGAGCGCATGAAACTGGAAGACTGGATGTGGAAGACGAAGAAGATCCGGATTCGTGGCGGCGATCCGTCAAAGCTGCGCCTCTCGACGCCGTACTATCGTGCGGAAGAAGGACATTGATCGGTATCTGGATGCGTTCGATGAGTACAAACAGGGGAAGGTGTAGCGCACCGGTTGTGCTCCAGGGCCCGCGAGCGGCCTTCAGGGTAGTTGGCTATTTTATTGGGCGGAGCACGCCTTTCGGGCGTGCATTAACTGCTGAAGCGGTGCTCCAACAGAAGCCGCACCGCTCACTTATTGCTGAGCGCTTCCACCCCAGGAAGCTTCTTGCCTTCCAGGAACTCCAGCGACGCTCCGCCGCCAGTCGAGATGTGCGTGATCTTATCGGCGACGCCGGCGGCCTTCACCGCTGCGACGCTATCGCCGCCGCCAATGATCGAAACTGCTGCGCCGTTATCGGCGACCGCATGAGCGATCTTCCTGGTGCCTTTGGCGAAGGCTTCGATTTCGAAGACTCCCATCGGACCGTTCCACACGATGGTCCGGGCATCGCTCGATCTCGTTGGAAAACAGCTCGATGGTTTTTGGCCCGATGTCGAGCGCCATCATGTCCGCGGGAATCGGCTCGCCTTCAGCCGATCTGACGGATGCGGGCACCAGCTTCGGGCTTGTCGGCGACAACGTGATCGACCGGCAACAGAAGTCTTACATTGTGGGATTTCGCGTCGGCGAGAGTTTGTTTTGCCAGATCGATCTTGTCGGCTTCCAGCAGCGACCTGCCGATTTCCTTCCCCTGCGCTTTGAGGAACGTGTATGCCATTCCGCCGCCAATGATGAAGGTGTCTACCTTACCCATCAGATGCTTGATGACGCCAATCTTGTCGCTGACTTTGGCGCCGCCGAGTATGGCGACAAACGGCTTCTGCGGGTGCGATAGTGCTTTGCCGAGATACTCCAGTTCCTTCTCCATCAGCAGGCCGGCGGCGCGCTTCTCGACGAAATGAGTAATGCCTTCCGTGGAGGCATGCGCACGATGCGCCGAGCCAAACGCATCGTTCACGTAATAATCGCAAAGCTTGGCCAATTGCCTGGAAAAGTTCGGGTCGTTGGTTTCCTCCTCGGGATGGAAGCGCAGGTTCTCCAGCATCAAGGACTGGCCGCGCTCCAGCTTCTCGGACATCTCCTCGGCCTGTACGCCGACGCAGTCAGGCGAAAAGCCAACGTTCTCGCCGCGACGCAGGACGTCGTCGATGAGAACGCGCAGCCGCTCGGCGACCGGCTTCAGGCTCATCTTGGGATTGGGCTTGCCTTTGGGACGTCCCAAGTGCGAGGCGAGGATCAAGCGTGCCCCGTGGCGAAGCGCGTACTCGATGGTCGGCAAGGTTTCGCGGATGCGAGTGTCGTCCATGACCCGGCCGTCATCGAGCGGAACATTGAAATCGACTCGCATGAAGATGCGCTTGTTGTTCAGCGGAAGATCGCGAATAGAGAGTTTCGACATGAGATCAACCTTGCTATCAGCCTTCCGCTATCAGCGGTCAGCTACGGCCACTCTTGATATGAATCGAAAACTGCCGCCTCTTATCCAGATAATAGAAGCGGCAAAAAGCGCGAAAGCCGCCTCGTAAGCAAAATGTTTAGCTGACGGCTGAAAGCTGACAGGTGATAGCTAACTGTTCTAGAGTCCCTTCTTGCCGAAGTAGTGAATCAGGTCGCGCACGCGGCACGAGTATCCCCACTCGTTGTCGTACCAGGAGATTACCTTTACGCAGTTGCCGGCCACGACGCGGGTCATGGGAGCGTCGACAATCGAGGAGCGATCATCGCCACGATAATCGATGGAGACCAGTTCGGCCGTCTCGTATCCCAAATAACCTTTCAGCGGGCCCGACTCAGAAGCGGCTTTCAGCGCATCGTTCACTTCTTCCACCGTGGTCTTCTTCTCGACAAACACGACCAGGTCAACGACGGAAACGTTCGGCGTCGGCACGCGCATGGAGAAACCGTCCAGCTTGCCCTTCAGCTCAGGGATGACCAGGGAAAGTGCCTTGGCTGCTCCGGTCGAAGTCGGAATCATGGATAGCGCGGCTGCACGAGCGCGCCGCAGGTCCTTGTGCGGAAAGTCGAGAATGACCTGATCGTTGGTATAGGAGTGGATCGTGGTCATCGTCCCGCAGACGATATTGAAGTTATCGTGGAGCACCTTGGCGACGGGAGCCAGGCAATTGGTGGTGCAGGAAGCATTGGAAATGATGTGATGCTTCGCCGGATCGTACTTGTCCTCGTTGACTCCCATCACGATGGTGATGTCTTCGTTGGTGGCCGGCGCGGTGATGATGACCTTCTTCACCGGCCCGCGCAGATGCTGCTTGGCCAATTCCGCCTTGGTGAACTTGCCGGTTGCCTCGATGACAACCTGCGCGCCGACGGATTCCCAGTCGAGTTTGGACGGATCTTTCTCGGCGAACACCTTGATGTTCTTGCCATCGACGGTGATGAAGTCGGCGCCAGCCGAAATGTTGTTCGTCAGATTGCCCAGGATGGAGTCGTACTTCAGCAGATGGGCAAGCGTTTTGGGATCGGTCAGATCGTTGACGGCGACGAATTCCAGACCGGAATCGTTAAGGGCAGTGCGCAGAATGTTGCGGCCAATGCGGCCAAAGCCGTTGATGCCTACTTTGATTGCCATATTTCCTCGTCAATAAGTGCAAATTGGAAACACGAAAGTGTGATCGTACACTGCACAGTCCCGAGCGGACGGTGAAGCCAAACAAAAAGCGTAGCATCCCGACTGAGGCGAGGCAATGCTAGAACGATAAAACAGCAGCGAGCAGTTGGCACAAAAGGGGAACCAGACCAGATTGCTCCCACCTAGGGAAGCGTGTTACAAGTGCAACATGCGTAGATGGAGCCGCGACCGCGGCAAGCGGCGCAAGCCGCCGACAGAAAAATCGGGGCCAGACAGTCCCGCGCCTTTGCAACCGAAGTTTCCCGAGCCGGCTGGTTCGGAGGCGATGAGCCAGCAGCCTGAGTTCGAATCTCAGCCAGAGGAAGCGGAGCTTCAGGAATCCCAACCCGCTGCGGAAGCTGACGGGAACACCGTGCCTCAGCAACCGATGCGTCGCGACCGCAACCGCCGCCGTGGACGTCGCGGACGTGGCAATCGACAGCCGGGAACGGCACAGCCGCCGACCCTGCCGGGGCCAGGCGGTCCAACCGGCGAAGCCGGCGAGGCTGAAGTGCCAACCGAAGCCGCCGAGCCTGTAGTTCAGCCTGCCGCAGCTGCCAGGCAGCCGAAGGGTGCTGTGGTCTTGTCCATCGGTCTTCCGGGCTCAGGCAAGAGTACTTGGTTCAAGCGGCACAACATTCTTCCCTTATCGAGTGACATGGTCCGCATCCTCGTGTTCGACGATGTGACCGAGCAGCGTTATCAGGACTTGGTATTTTCCACGCTTCGGACCATGCTGCGAGCCCGGCTGCTGGCACGGCGTCCCTCGAACTACCTGGACGCGACCAACCTTTCTGCTCACGAGCGTCGCACCTGGATCAAGTTGGCACACGACTTCGGTTATGAGGTGCACGCCGTCTTCTTCGATGTGCCGCCGGAGATCTGTATCGAGCGCAATCGCCGGCGCGAGCGCAATGTTCCCGAAGATGTAATGCATCGCATGGCAGCCAAACTGCGGCCGCCAAAGTTCGAGGAAGGCTTCGCTAAGATCACGGTTGTTCGCCTGAAGAAGAAAGACGGAGCCCCAGCTGCTGCCGAAGAGCCGCGCCAGGAGTTCGCCATCGAGCCCGACGAGGGCGGACCGCCGGAGATTGTGGATTCCGAGCACTAGAATCTTTCCAGGGCAATAAGAAAGCGGCCAGAATCGGCCGCTTTTATTGTTTTTGTTGGCGAGCGCTCAGCTGGTTGGATGCTGGTAGCAGCTATCCCGCCTTCTCCATCAGCGCAATCGTGGCGTTACGCTTCTCCACCATATCTCTCGTGACTTCGCACTCCCTCACGCGCTTCTGGCTGGGGAGGGTGTACATCAGGTCGAGCATCAGCTCTTCGAGAATCATACGCAGACCGCGAGCGCCCACTTTGCGGGACATGGCCTCGCGGGAGATCGCGCGCAACGCGTCCTCCGAGAAGCGCAGCTTCACGTTCTCGAACTCGAACAGCCGCTGATATTGCTTGACGATGGCATTCTTCGGCTTGGTGAGAATTTCCACCAGCGCGTCTTCGTCAAGATCGCTTAGAACGCCGACTACCGGCAGGCGGCCGACAAACTCGGGAATCAGCCCAAACTTGATCAGGTCTTGCGGCTCCACCTGCGCCAGCAATTCGGTGTCACGCTTGTTGCTCTCGGTGAAAGCGGCTTCCTTGGCTTCGTCGGTACGGAAGCCCATGGACCGCTTGCCCAGACGCCGACCAATGGTGCGCTCCAGTCCGACAAACGCGCCGCCGCAGATGAACAGAATGTTGGTCGTATCCACCGGAGTGAATTCCTGGTGAGGATGCTTGCGTCCGCCTTGCGGTGGAACGTTGGCAACCGTACCTTCCAGGATTTTCAGCAATGCCTGCTGTACGCCCTCGCCGGAGACATCGCGAGTGATCGAAGGGTTCTCGTCCTTGCGGCCAATCTTGTCAACTTCGTCGATATAGATGATGCCGGTTTGCGCTCGCGCCACATCGCCATCGGCGGCCTGCAAGAGCTTCAGGATGATGTTCTCAACGTCCTCACCCACATAGCCGGCTTCCGTCAGCGTGGTGGCGTCCACAATGGCAAACGGAACATCGAGCATCTTGGCCAGGGTCTGCGCCAGCAGCGTCTTGCCCGTGCCGGTCGGCCCAATCAGCATGATGTTCGACTTGGCCAGTTCCACTTCGCCGCCATGCTGGCGGTTCATGTAAATCCGCTTGTAGTGGTTGTAAACCGCTACCGCAAGCTTCTTCTTGGTCTGTTGCTGGCCGATCACATACTCATCGAGAAACGCTTTCACCTCAGCAGGCTTGGGAAGCTGGTTGGGCGCGGCGCTGGGTTGGGCCTCGGAACGGTCGTCTTCCAGAATGGAGTTGCAGACGGCGACGCACTCATCGCAGATGTAGGCGCGCGGGTAGTCGGTGGGCGACGAAATCAGTTTGGCGACGGCGTCTTGTGACTTGTGGCAAAACGAGCAGCGAAGTACTTCTTCAGAACCGGTCCTGGTCCTCACGGAAACTCCTTTACAGCGCACGCCAGCAAAATGGAATGGTTATTCCGAATGGCTTTTCCCGTCCGCTCGAATCCGGGAGGGGCCGTGCTGCCCCTTTGAGTAAGCTGCTGTTGTCGGCCATCGGCAACCTCCCCGCGAACCCTTCGGCGCTGTTGCGCCGCTGGAGCTATTGAACCACAATTCCGCCTTCTGCTACGTACCGCTAAGTGCAATACTCGGTACCACTTTGGAAGCAGGGAGCGAAAATTCTCCCCACGCTTAATTCATCGTCCTACTTGTGCTTAAAGATGATGTCATCGACGATGCCGTATTCCTTCGCCTGATAGGCGTTCATGATGAAGTCGCGCTCCACGTCGCGCTCCACCTTCTCCAGCGGCTGCGCGCTGTGCTTGGAGAGCAGTTGGTTCGTGATCTCGCGCATGCGCAGAATCTCGCGCGCGTGAATGTCAATGTCCGTCGCCTGTCCGGAAAGGCCGGACATCAGCGGCTGATGGATCAGAATGCGCGAAGTCGGCAGCGCAAAACGTTTCTTCGGCGCCCCGCCGGCCAGCAGGGTCGCAGCCATGCTGGCCGCCTGGCCAATGCAGATGGTGGTCACATCGGGCCGGATGAACTGCATGGTGTCGTAGATCGCCATTCCCGCCGTGATCGAGCCGCCTGGCGAGTTGATGTACAGCGAGATGTCCTTCTCCGGATCTTCCGCTTCCAGAAAAAGCATCTGGGCGATGATCAGGTTCGCGACATTGTCGTCGATAGGAGTGCCGAGAAAAATGATGTTGTCCCGCAGCAGGCGGGAATAAATGTCGTAGGCCCGCTCGCCCCTGCTGGTTTGCTCAATCACCATGGGCACAAGCATTGTTTGCAGCTCCTTCAGCTTCCCCGCCCACACCTCTTCCCGGTGAATCGAACAGGGGAAGTGGAATGCAGACCGCCCTATGCGGACCTGCGGTAAAGAAAATCTAAGGTCTTCTCGTTGCGCAGGCGATGCCGAATTCTATCCAGCCCACCATCCTTCGTCAAACGACTCGCGGACCTGCTCGACGTCTGCTTTGACTGACTGGCCAGCGCCTCCACTTCGCGGTCAAATTCCTCATCGCTGACCTCGATCTTTTCTTGGTCGGCAATCTGCTCCAGGATCAACGACGCCTTCACCTCGCGCAACGCCGCGTCCCGCTGGCCGGCGCGAAGACGCCCGAAGTCCATGCGCTTCATGTCCTCGGTTTTCATACCCTGCGCAGCCAGAGCGCGAAGCCCGCGCTCCAGCCGCAGATCGATCTGTTCATTCAGCATG
This sequence comes from uncultured Acidobacteriaceae bacterium, assembly GCA_963849815.1. Lineage (GTDB taxonomy): Bacteria > Acidobacteriota > Terriglobia > Terriglobales > Acidobacteriaceae > Bog-257. The sequence continues at coordinate 81,591 of CAWKIR010000027.1, forward strand.
GCTTCCGGGATCGGAAAGTCGTTGCGCTTCACCAACTCCTCGACAAGCTTGTCCTTGCCCTGGTGCTGCGCTTCGTGTTCCTTCTCCGCCTTCATGTTTTCCCGCAGGCGATTGCGCAGATCGTCAACCGTATTCAAGTCTGCGCCCAGCTCCTTGGCAAAGTCGTCGTTCAACTCCGGGACGCTGCGCGTCTTGACGCCCTTGACGTTTACTTCGTAGGTCATCGACTTGCCGGCGAGCCGCTTGTCGCCGAAGTCGTCCGCGTACTTCACATCGAAAGTGCGTTGCTCGCCGGACTTGGCCCCGCGCAGGTTAGCGGAGAACTCCGGAATCGTGTTCTCGCCGCCAATCTCAACCATGATCTCGTCGACTTCGACCGGCTTGGCATTCGGCTGTGCCTTCCTTCGGCGTGCCTTTGAAGCTGACCACCGCGAAATCGCCATCAGCCAATGGCCGATCGTCCTCGACGGCGCTATAGGTGGCGTGCTGCTGGCGCAAATTGTTGAGCGCGGTCTCTACATCCTCGTCGGTGACATTCGTGTCCAAGGTAGTCACGCGAATGTCGTCATAAGGAGCGAGCTTGATCTCCGGCAGAATCTCAAACGAAGCCTTGAACCTCAGCGGCTCGCCTTCGTGGATATGCAAGTCGGTGACCCGCGGCTGCGACACCGGAGACAGGTGTTGCTTCTTGGCTTCTTCGCGGAAATAGCGCGGCACCAGAGCTCAACCACCTCGCTCTTGATGTCCTCGGCGAAGCGTTGGCGCACGATGGAGGCCGGAACTTTGCCTTTGCGAAAGCCGGGAATGCGCGCCAGCTTCTGATAGCGGCTTACCAGGTTGTCGGTTTCGGTTTTTACGACCTCGGCCGGGACCTCGACTGTGAGTTCGCGCTGACACGGATTTGGCTGTTCGGAAGAGGCGGTTTCGGTTGGTGTGGCTTCAATCGTCAATGAATTGCCTTCAGAACTTGGATGTGACTGCCACGCCCGATTGCGACCGCGACAGACATGCGCTGCGGTTCTCTCGAACCTGCAGTTTTCGAGTAGTCGGCAGCGGGTGGCATGGGCCAGCCAAACGCCTCTACTTAAGTTTATGAGAGCAGTGCGGAGTGGTCAAACGGCAGGGCAAGGCGCCGCTGGACTAACAAGCCCGAAATACTAGCGGAAGAAGGGCTGGCCGGTTCACCGTGTCCAACCACAGGGTCACAAGCAACCGTAGAAGATTGCGGCGCCCGGAGACGTGTGCTGACGTTGATTGGGATACGCGGCGTGTTCAGATGCGGCCCATCAGCAACAGAACTACGGGAATCAGTAACACCAATCCTAATCCTCCCGGTAAGGGTAGTAACCCCAGCCACGGCGGTAAGGCAGGTCAGGTACAGGAACTCACGGAACAGCACTAGTGGAATCACCAGCAGAATAATCAACATGGCTTTCTTTCGTCGAAGTTGGAAGCGGTTGGCCGTCGGCACAGATGCTATGCGCCTCAGTTGACCGGGTCAGAGCAGGCCCGGTTCGTCTGCAACTACAATGAAACCCGATGCCATCCGCACTCGCTGTCCTCAACGACGAAGTGGTGAAATGCACGCGTTGTCCCCGGTTGGTGGCTTATCGCCAGCAGATAGGCCGCGAAAAGCGGCGCGCGTATCGCGACCACGAATACTGGGCGCGTCCCGTCCCAGGGTTCGGCGATCCCCACGCCCGTGTGCTCATCCTCGGACTGGCGCCGGGCGCACACGGCTCCAACCGCACCGGCAGGCCGTTCACCGGAGACGCGTCGGGTAAGTTCATGTATCCCATTCTGTACAAGGTGGGATTCGCGTCACAGCCCAACGCGGAGCATCGTGATGATGGATTGAAGCTGCTCGACTGCTACATTACGGCTGCGCTGCGCTGCGCTCCGCCTGATAACAAGCCACTACCCTCCGAGCTGGCCAACTGTGCGCCGTTTCTCGATCGCGAGCTGGCAATCCTGAAAAACTTGAAGGTGGTAGTTGCGCTGGGCAAGATCGGCTTCGATGCGTATTTGAATTACTTGAAGCGCAACAGCGTGATTCAGAGCAGGGCGGCCTATGCGTTTGCCCATGCCGCAAGCTATCCGATGCCGAATGGAGTCGTTCTGTTGGCGTCCTATCACCCTTCGAACCAGAACACGGCGACGGGCAAACTGACGGCCGCCGATGTTCGAGCAGGTATTCCGCGAAGCTAAGAAGATTGCCGCCGCCAAATGATCATCATGGAAGTTGTTTGACAACTGGGCGCCACGGTGTCACGATTCGCACGCGGAATGCCAGTAATGGACTTCGCAAAGGACGGGACGAATGGGAAGAAAATGTTCGAACCTTGATGATGGACTGTGCCTGGTGGCTTTCGCGGCAGTCGACGCAGGCGCTGCTACCAGCCGCTCGGCAGTTGGGACGTGGAAGCTCAACGTTTCCGGATCATCCTATGGAAATATGCCGGCTCCACAGTACGAGAAGCTAGTCATCACCACCGATAAGCCCGATGCTGTGAAGTGGATGCTGACGGGAGCTTCTGCCGACGGCAAGACTTACATTTCCATGTACGACGGACCGGTCGACGGCAAAGACCGTCCCTATGGAAATAGCCAGGCGGGTAACCACATCGCCTACACCAGGACAGCATCTGGCTTGGATTGGGTGGTCAAGAATAAGAGCGGAGCCGTTATAGAAACCGGGAGCAGTCTGCTTTCGCCCGACGGGAACACGTTGACCTTGAAGGGAACCACGCAGGGGTCCGGCGGGAAAGCGAACTTTCTCTCGGTGTTCGAGCGGGTGCAGTAGGCTGGGAAAGCTGCTGGCGTGAACCAGATTCTAGACTGGCGCGAGTTCGTTGATCCTGGTTGCCATTTTGATGTCGCGTTGGGTTACTCCCCCGGAGTCATGAGAAACCAGAGTCAGGGTTACCTTGTTGTAGTTGATCAGGATATCGGGATGATGGTTCACAGTTTCGGCGGCTTCCGCCATATGGTTGACGAATTCCATGGCTTGGACAAAACTTGCGAACTGGAAGACGCGCTCGATAGCTTGCCGTTCTTCCTCCACCCGGGGAGTTGTTGCAGGGCCTGTTGAATTTGGGCATCGGATAGAACTGTGCTCATCGATCGAATTCCTTGCTGGCTTCTAGCTCGCGCATCTAAGGTCAGCGTGGTCGAGCCGATTCCCACCGTCACAGCCTGCGGGCGATGACCGGTGTCTCAATTGCTTCGCCGGCGTGCACCGTAACGCGGTTGCGGTGCTGTGCCTTCCAATCTCGTTTCTCAGCTCCAGCCAGATGTGCTCGGATACCCCGAGGAACACCTTCACAATCTCCGGGTCGAACTGTTTGCCGGCGTTGCGTTCGATCTCGCGCCGTCCGGCAGAAATGGATTGGGCGGCGCGGTAAGGGCGATCGGAAGTGATCGCGTCGAAGGTGTCGGCAACCGCGAATATCCGCGCTCCCAAGGGGAATTTGGTCGCCCTTGAGACCGCGTGGATAGCCGCTGCCATCGTAGCGTTCCTGGTGCGAATACACGATGTCGGCCGCCTCTTGCAGAAAAGGTATTTTGCGCAGCATTTGATACCCGAGAGAGGCGTGTTCGCGCATAATGGCCTGTTCCTCCGCGCTCAAACGTCCGGGTTTACGCAAAATCGCGTCAGGAATCGCCATCTTGCCCACGTCATGCAGAAAGGCGCCGCGAGCGATGATGCGCACTCTGTCCTGCGGCAACTCCATCGCACGCGCAATGGCGATAGTGAAGGCAGTCACGCGCTTGGAGTGGCCTTCAGTCTCAGCGTCCTTCAGGTCCAGAGCGTCGCCCAGTGCCTCAAGCGTGATGTCGTATGAACGCTCCAGGTCAGCAAGGGCTTTACGCAGCATCTCCGTGCGGGCCGAGACCAGCGACTCCAGGTTCGTTTGATAAGCCAGGTTCTCCAGCCGCAGGCGACGAGTCTCCAGGGCCCGGCGCACCATCGCCAGCAATTGCTCCCTCTCGAAGGGTTTCAGAAGGTAGTCATAGGCCCCGTTCCGGATGGCGGCGAGCGCCACGGAAATGTCATGGACCGCTGTCACCATTACCACGGGGATGTCCGGGTTGACCTCCTTCATTTTGGAAAGCAAAGTTAATCCATCCACACCTTCCATGATCAAGTCAGACAGCACGATGGAAATGTTCTCGTTGGAGCGCAGCACGGCTAGCGCATCGTGAGCGGACGCCACGGGACGGCACTCGAATCCTGCCTGGAACAGGATTGAGCACATTACCTCGCGCACCGGCGTCTCATCATCTACCACTAATATGCGCTGATCGGCCATAACGACGAAGGTTTCCTCTCGGCTTAACACTCGTCTGGCTCGATTGTATTGTGCCGGGACTTGGCCACACAAATTTATCCAAACAATTTACGTTTGCGGCGTCGGTGTCGTTCCCCTGAACAGGCCCGGAAAGTTCGTCTGGAAAAATTACATGGCGGGTGCAAGAAAGTGTGGTATCGCAATACCAACTTTAGGTATCTGAACGCCCCAATAGCACTCGTTGGACGGCAAATGGCATTTCCAGGACAGGTACCGTGCAGGCATTTTCCACAAGCAGAATAAAATGGGAGCTTATTTTCAATGACATACAGTGATGCCTCCCTTGTTTCCGCCGCTTCCCGAAGGGTTGGGCAGCCGATTGCTTGGTATTACGTGTCGCCGAGTTCAGCGGATAGTCGATTCGGCGGCACGACCAAATCCCAAGGAGACATCAATGAGCCCCAACATCGATGAAGTGAAGACCGGTGGTATCGCCGAGTACTTGCCCTCCGAACTCGACTCCAGAGTAGAGAGCTGTCGCAAGGTCTACGAGCTAAACCGTCATCGAGTGTATTCCTGGGCATTCTGGATGACCGACAATGAACTGGCGGCCGAAGAACTCACCGTTCAGAGCTTCATTCGCGCCTTTGCAGGCCACGATGAACCCATGGCCGATGATATCGACAGCGCCCTGATCGCAGAATTGCGCGATTACATGCCGCTGGGAACTCTGAGCTTGCACTGCTCCCCTTGCGATCGCGTTCTGTCCGTGCGCCGCAACACGCTGCGCGTGGAACTGGAGCGGGCCGTGATGCAATTGCCCAGCACGGAGAAGCTGATATTTCTGATGCACGATGCGGAAGGCTACGAGCACGATCGCGTCGCCCGTCTGTTGAACCTAACTGAGGATGACTCGCGTCGCGCCGTACACCAAGCCCGGCTACGCTTACGCGAATTGCTGGCAGATTACTAAGTTCTCATCCGAGACCGTATTTTTCTTCTCTCCTGATGTTGTGCGCCCCTCGCAAGAGGGGCTTTTTTGTGGATACATTCAGCCCTTGGGACTCTTTATCGAGCGCATCTGCTTAGCGGATGCGTACAGGTTTCGGCAGGTGCCAACAGCTAGCTCTTCTCCGCGCCTTCCTCTGCGCCTTCTAATTCGTCTTCCTCCTCACGCTTCAGCGGACGCAGCAGCGGGAACAGGATAACGTCGCGAATGGAGCGCGAGTCGGTCAGCAGCATGGTCAGGCGATCAATGCCGACGCCTTCGCCGGCCGTCGGCGGCAATCCGTACGACAGCGCGCGAATGTAGTCCTCATCCATCTGATGAGCTTCTTCGTCGCCCCGGGCGCGTTCGCTGAGTTGTCCCTCAAAGCGCCGGCGTTGCTCCTCGGGATCGTTCAGCTCGCTGAAGGCGTTGCCGATCTCCAGGCCGCCGGCAAAGATCTCGAAACGCTCCACCCACTCGGCATTCTCTTCCGGTTCACGCTTGTTCTTCGAGAGCGGCGAGATCGCCAGCGGAAAATCGTAGATGAACGTGGGCTGGATGAGGTGCGGCTCGGCAACAAACTCGAATATCTCGGCGATGGTCTTGCCATTCGGGGCCGCCGGATCGTAAGGGATGTGCGGATTTGCCGCATTGAAACGACGCACCATGGCGGCAATTTGCTCCGAACTGGAGAAGTCGCTCATCTGTGGTTTGTCGCCGGCATTCTCCGGCCAGAACTTGATGATGGCTTCGCGCATTGAGAGCCGCTGCACGTTGCCGAAGTCGACCTCGTGTCCATTGAAGTGCGCGACGGTCGTGGGCCTTCCTCGAGCGGATCGAGACATCGCGCGCCACCTGCGCCAGCATCTCCGCGGTGAAGTCCATCATGTCGCGATAATCCGCGTAGGCCATGTAGAACTCCAGCATGGTGAACTCCGGATTGTGCTGCGTCGAGATACCCTCATTGCGAAAGTTGCGGTTGATCTCATACACGCGGTCCATGCCGCCGACCACCAGCCGCTTCAGGTAAAGTTCGGGCGCAATGCGCAGGTACAGATCGACATCCAGCGCGTTGTGATGCGTGGTGAACGGCTTGGCCACCGCGCCGCCGGCGATGGGATGCATCATCGGCGTCTCCACTTCGACGAAGCCGTGCGCGTCCAGGAAGCGCCGCATCGACTGCACCACCTTCGCGCGCTTGATGAAAACCTCGCGCACTTCGGGGTTCATGGTCAGATCGACATAGCGCCGGCGGTAGCGCGTCTCCACGTCCTGAAGCCCGTGCCACTTCTCCGGCAAGGGCAGCAGGTCCTTCACCAGGAAGGTGATCTCGTCGACGTGCACCGTCAGCTCGTTGGTGCGCGTGCGGAAGAGATAGCCCTTCACGCCGATGTAGTCGCCGATGTCGAGCAGCTTGTAGAGTTGAAAGCCCTGCTCGCCAACTGAATCGAGGCGGACGTAAATCTGCAGGCGCTTGCCGCCTTGCTGCAGATGAGCGAAGCCCGCCTTGCCTTGCACGCGGATCGACATCAGCCGTCCGGCGACGCTGACGTTGACCCGCGGCGACTCCAGCTCCTCCGCCGTCTTGGCGGAAAACTCGTCGACGATTTGCGGGATGGTGTGCGTGGTCTCGTAGCGATAGGGATATGCGGACTGCCCCAGCGCCTCGATCTGCTTCAGCTTGTCTTTGCGTAGCTCGTAGATTTTCTGGTCAAGTGCCACGGTGCTTCCTGATGCCTTGCATCGTGCCGGGCGGAGGATGGGAAAGCTTGATTATAGAGCGTGAGGAGTAGCGCGATGGAGAACGTTTGGGGCTACCCAGTATAATTTCATCGCGCCCTATAATCTTAACCAGCGGAGTCCTATACATGCCTGCAATCGAGCACGCTGCAACGGCAAATCCACTTCGAAGGTGTCAGTCCGATTCTGACAGTGAAGAATATCTCCGCCAGCATTGACTATTACGTGAAGGTCCTTGGCTTCAAAGTTGACTGGGGTGGGGCTACCGGGTTCGCATCGGTCTCCCGTGGCGGTTGCCACATCATGCTGTGTGAAGGCGACCAGGGACATCCCGGCACCTGGGTCTGGATCGGCGTGGGAGACGCTGGAAAGGTTTTCGAAGAATACAAAGCTACGGGCGCGAAGATCCGTCATCCGCCGACCAACTACGATTGGGCATACGAGATGCAGGTGGAGGATCCGGACGGGAACGTGCTTCGCCTCGGTTCGGATCCGAAAGAGGGCGAAGCCACCGGACTGTGGCTCGACATGCGTGGCATGCATTGGGAGAGGTTACCCGACGGCCGGATGGAAGCGGACATCGGCCAGAGCTACGTAATAACTGAGATCGCGACTGCTTTGAATCCGCGTCACTCATTGCCGATAGGGAGACGCCGATGACTGACCTGAATCCGCAGGCCAGGCAGATGGCCGACGAGTCGATGGTGCGCGGCCTGGAGGCGCAGGCGTGCGCGATTTGGCCGCAGGAAGTGCAGTTGATTCGCCGCTATGCTCTGCCCGACGAGCCTCGCATTCTCGATGCCGGCTGCGGCACCGGCGAAGGGTCGTCGCGGCTGGCCGAGCTTTTTCCGCGAGCCCGGGTGCTGGGCGTGGACATCATCGACGATCACCTGGCACTGGCGCGATCGCGTTACGCGACACTTGCGCCCCGTCTGACTTTCGAGCACCAGAGCGTCTTTGAGCTCGAAGCCGCGGATGGCAGCTTCGATCTCACGGTGTGCCGTCACGTAATCCACTCCATTCCTCATGCCGATCGCGTGATAGCCGAGCTGGTGCGCGTGACCCGCCCGGGAGGCTACTTGCATCTGATTTCCGAGGACTACGGGATGCTGCACTTCCAGCGCGGCGCGCTCGATCCCCGCGATTTCTGGCATGTAGGGCGCGGCCAGCTTCGGAGCCGCAACCGGAACCGACCTGTTCATCGGACGCAACACATTCGGCATTCTGGCGGCGATGCATCTCGACGACATCACGGTGGACTATGTCGTGGTGGACACGCTACGCGTGCCGCGCGAGACCTTTGCGGCGATCCTTACCGCGTGGCGAGATGGATATTCCGAGCCGATCGGCGAACTGACCCCATTCACCGCCGAATCGGCCAGAGCGTACTTCGATCAGATGATCGCCAACATTCGCGATCCGCAGGGCTACGCGGTGTGGATGGTTCCGGTGGTGAGCGCGCGCGTGCCGATAACCTAAACGCCTCGCCAACCACTAGAGATAGCTGAGCCACGGGTCGGTGCGGCGCTGCTTCACTGCGGCAAACCAGCGGCACAGCGGGTACAGCGCCACTACAACAATTGCCCAGATCAAATAGATCCATGGCAGAGAGAGTCCCCAGCCCGGCGGCGTGGAAATCGGGGTGCTGTTCATGTCGGGCGACTGGAACATCCAGTAGATGTGGCCGTAACGCGCGTAGCAGACGATGACCGCGATGAGATGGATCAGCGGGATATGCAGCAGATAGTAGAAAAGCGGCACCCTCCCGATGGTGATTACCGGACGCAGCAGTTGTGGCGAGCGGCCATCGAGAGCCCACAAGGCCAACATCGCGGGGCCGAGCGTCATCAGCAGAAATAGAAGCGATGGGGGTTGCTTGGTGGTGTTGAGGAACGAGACCACGGTCATGCCGGCTGATTTTTGCACGCTCCACCGATTAGGGTCGCCGTAAGCGTTGACCGCACGCAAGACAACAAATGCCGCGCTCAACGCGATGCCGAGGCGCAGAAGGAACTTCCTGCGGCGATCCGCCGGCCAACCATAGATGCGTCCCAGACCATATCCCACTGCGGTGACGCCGATCCACGGAATCAGCGGGTAAGCAACGAAGACGATGTGCTGGGGGATCGACAGGAGGACACCTTGACGGTGAAGTAGGATCCACAGCGGACTGTCGGATCGGATGGAATCGAACAGGTTGTGGCCGCACATCATGACCACACCGATGATTGTTACCGCCCAGTCCGGCAGGTAAACCAGCGCGGCGAGCGCAATCATTGCCCAGCCCAGCCCCCACAGGATCAACAGTAGTGTGACGCGATAATCGAAGTTGAACTGGAGGCCGAGACAGCGCTCCGGCACCAACTCCAGAAAGATAAGCCACACGCCGCGGGTCCACAGGAAGTGCGACAACTCCCGTTTAGTCTTGCGGCTGAGCGACAAATACGCTCCCGTTCCCGCAAGTAGAAAGAAAACCGGCGCGCAGAAATGCGTGATCCAGCGGGTGAAGAAGAGCGGAACCGTGGTGGTGGCGAGGTTGGTGGGGCTCAGAGGCATGCCCAGGAAGTCGCGCACGTGATCGAGCGCCATCAGGACCATGACCACACCGCGCAAAATATCGACCGATTCGATGCGGGTGCGATTGCCGACGGCGACTTCCGTTGCTGTGGACATCGGAGAGCGCCAGTGTAGCAAAAAGACGTCAGAAGCTATCGGCGCTTTTGGAGTTTGTTTCAGGCGCCGTCGCGGAGGTCACGATTCAACATCACCAAAGTTTACAGACCTAAGTTAGCCGATGCGCAGTTGATTGGAGTTGTTGATGATGGCGCCTAGCGCGCGCCGGCGTGGGATTGTCAGTTCTTCCGTCGATGGATCACTCACCATTGTGCGCAAAAGCCCGCCACTACAGAACCACCAACCGTGGAAAACTTGTTTCTCAAGACAGCTGACGTGCAATGGCCGCCAAATCACGTCGTAACACGGAACCGCGGGAGTCTCGTGCGTTGGAAGGCGCTTGTCGTCGAGGCCCGCAATGTAGGAATCATCCAGTGCCACCGCAACACACCGCGTGTCGCTTCGCAGGCCAGTGCGAAGGGCCTTTAGCGCGCTTTCCTTCGCGCTCCAGATCAGAGCTATCAAAGCGAAGCGGGCCGGTTCAGGTGCCTGCCGTGTCATCGCCTGTTCTTCCGGGGTGAAATAGTCGGCGACGAACACGTCGCTGCGTGGCTCGACCAGCTCCACGTCGCAGCCGAGCCTTGCATCGGGTGCGCCGATGGCACAAGCCGCTATTCCACCGCGATGACTGAGCGAAATAGAAATATTTCGGGGCGCCTCATCGATGAAAACCTCCGGCGCTCCGGTGGAAGCGGGTCGTATCTGGATCGTCGCCAGAATTTGGTTGTCGTGCGGTAGATGTAAGCAATCAGCAACTGCATGTTTCGCAGTCCATCGGCCCAACCGCCAATCGGCTCGCCGCTTTGGAAAACGCAAGTTGCTGAGATGCGTCGTTTCCCAGGCGCTGAACCAATCGTCTTCCGCCCGTACATCCGCCAGCGACTGTTCGGACCAAAGTACTCTCATCAATCCGCCTGTAGAACCATCTTCTTTGCCGATCGCGCCGACCCTTGCTGATCGACGCTGCTGATTACGAACCGACCGGCTGAGGCGACATGGCGTCCTGCAACGCCCGTAGGGATTCGCTGTTTAGGTTGGACGGGACCTGGGCGGTGCGATAGCCGTCCAGCCGCAAGTAGCGGTTTCCCTCGGCATCGACGACTTCGGCATCGAACGTTCCCCCGGCGGGATGGGGCGTGACCAGCGCATAGAAAGCGTGATGGTCAGTCAGGTCCGGGGCCCTCAGCCACAAGACCTCCTGCACTTGCCAGGGCAGACCCATGCGGCTCTGCGCTGCCATCTCCCACAGCCCAGCCGTCTGGAAGCACAGCTCGATGAGCCTGGGACCAATGACCGTCGGCCCATCAGACGGCTTGCATTCATCCGGCAAGTGGCACATCAGCTCGCCGACCATATGCTCGCCGTCCCACCATGCTTTCTCCAGCACCTGGTACGCAGGACCGTGGAAGTAAGTCCGATAGATGTGCGCGGCGTCGACGATGCCCTCAGTCGAGAGCCGTGGCTTGGGCCCTGTGACCCCGCCCGGTGTCTGTTGACACACCCGCACGCGTGCGGTGAAGTGCGTGGTCTCCTGAGGCTCGGCCTGACCTGCCAGCTTGCGGCGGCCAAAGAGACGGCAGTCGGCAATCAGCTTGTTACCTTGGGCATACAGATTAGCCTGAATCATCACGGTCCTTGGCTCGTCCTTGTAGAACTTGAAGGGCGCCAGGAAATTCACTTCCTCAATGCTCTCGATGTACCAGCCCGGATGCAGGCACAGGGCCGCTTCCGCGAATGCCTCGATGCCCATGACGCCGGGCAGTACGGGAATGCCATCGATTTGATGGTCGTAGAGGAACGGCTGCAGCTTGGGATCCAGTGTCGTCTCCATGGTCAGCCCGCTATAGATGCCAAGTCCGGTGATTTTGCCGACCATCGGACCCTGGAACTTGCCCGATGCGGCCAATGCTGCGATGTCAAGCCCTCCCGTGACGTCCCACTCATTCAGCAAACTGCCGAGACGCTTTGCGATGAGGACTTCGCCCGTCCTTCCCCCGGCCGTCAGTTCGCGGCGGATCACCGGGATGGCGGCCTCGGGCGGCACCATGTCAATGCCCGCCAACTCCATCATCTTCGGAATGGAACCGCGCGTCGCCATTCCGATGCCACCCCACGCGGACCAGTCGATCACGATGCCACGCGTTTGCGGCCGGGTGGTGCGGAAGCTGGATGTGTATTTGCAAAGCAGATCGTTGGCGGCGCTGTAGTCGGTCTGGCCGCCATTGCCGAAGCGACCAGCAACGGAGCTGAACGCGACAGTCGCTCCCAGAGGCATGTCGCCGATTGCTTGCAACAGGTTGAACCAGCCGCCGGCCTTCACGTCGAAGACGAGATCGAATTCGCGCTGGTCCTTGTCGGGCAGGAAGTGACTGCGCTCAAGTCCGGCTGCATGCAGCAAAACGTCGACGCGACCGCTCTTCTGCCTGACCTGGTCGATCACTTTGGCCACGCCGCTGGCGTCGGCGAGGTTGACACTGAAGTAGTGCGGCGTTCCGCCGGCAGCCCGCACGGCATTGATCGCGCTGAGGGCAGCGTGGGCGCGCTCCAATGCGGCCAATTCCTTTTCGACGAGCGCGGGAGTTGCCCGTTCTCCGCGCGCCTGAATACGCGCGAACAGCTCGCGCTTGAGGTTGTCTTTGTCGCTGACGAAACGAGCAAGGTCGGGGTTGTTGGCATCGGGTTCCGGGACCAGATCGAGCAGGTAGAATGTGCCGCCCGAAGCCGCAGCCAGGTCCGCAGTTATGGCTGAGACGATGCTACCCGCCGCTCCCGTGATCACGAAGACGCTGCTTTTGTTGAGAGCCAGGACTGGCTGGCCATCTTCGGCGGTCTGTTCCTGAAGACCAACCGTCCAGCGCAATCCGTTCTTGTAGCCTATTTCGACTGCGCCGTTGTCGCGGAGTGTCTCTCCGATCAGGATGGCTGCGATCTCCGAAGCATCGCGGTCAGGCTCAAAATCGACAGCCTTGACGAGGGCGTCGGGACGCTCGCGCTTGTAGGCCTTGGTGAATCCCACAACCGCGCCGCCCATCGGCGCGAACGCACCGGCTGCGTCATAGCCGTGCTGGCCGCCAAGGTGGGTTGCCGAGACCAGGAACGTGCCTGGAGCGGCAATCTGGTCGTACAGTGTGCGCATAGTGAGGTAGAGCGCCTTCAACCGCACGCGTAACGACTCCTTCCACTTCGCAGCATCCATGCCGGAAAGCGGTCCTTCGTTATCGAGTGCAGGCAGCCAATAGATGCCCTGCACCGGGCCCGACGCCAGCCAACTGTCGATCGCGCGACGCAGAGTGTCTGCATCGGGCGCACCCGCGATGGCCAGAACCTCAACATCTTTCTGCTGTAGTTGCTCGGCGAGGGATTCTGTTACACCACCGTTGTCAGACATGACGATTACACGGCTTCCGCGGCCGAGAGTCACGCCCGTTGTCTTGCACAATGGGAGCGGCGGCCGGAGAGTGGGCACAGGTATGCGCCGGGGGATGGTATTCGCGGCATCGAAGCTCAGGAGCGACGGCGTGGGGGCAGTCTCCGGGGGAGCGGCCCGGGTTGCGGCCGCAGCTTTTGCTGCGCCAGCCGTCGCGCCGGCAGCCCCTTGCTGCGCGAACTTGATCACGTGCGCGAGCGTGGGAAAGTCGCGCAGCTTCAGGTTCTCATCGCGAGGTATGTTGTATGCCGCACGCACCGAGGCAAACATCTCCGCCTGCTTCACCGTGTCGATTCCGAGATCAGCCTCGAGGTCGAGATCCAGTTCCAGCATTTCCTTGGGATAGCCAGTCTTCTCGGCAATAATATCCAGGACTCTCTGCTGGATGGCTTCGTTCGAAGCGACGGTATTGATGGTCGGAGGTGCTGTCTGCATTAGCGTTGGAATCGAGGCAGTTGCAGATGCGGTCTCCGGTACTTTTGCAATTGCCGGCTGCTGGGCTTTTCCGCCGGCCAGGTCGGGCCGCATTTCGTAAACGAACCGAATGACGTGGCCGATGGTCGGGTAGTCGCGCAGCTTGCGATTTTCGTCGCGTGGAATGTTGTAGGCCTCGCGGATGGCCGCGAACATCTCCGCCTGCTTGACCGTGTCGACGCCAAGATCGGCTTCCAAGTCGAGATCGAGATCAAGCATGTCTTGCGGATAGCCAGTCTTCTCCACCACCAGCGCCAACACCCGCTCCTTGACCGATTCGTCCATCGTGGCAGGTGCAACCTGGAGTGGAGGAGCAACGACGGCGGCCGCAGTATTCGCGATAGCGGGAGCAGGTGCTGACACCTTGATCGGAGGCGCTGGTGAGACCGGTGCAGCGGGCTGCTTGGCCTTTGGTGCGGACGGAGTTCCACGGGCCAGGTCGGGCCGCTTCTCATACACGAAGCGAATTACATGCGCGAGCGTGGGATAATCGCGCAGTTTCACGTTCTCGTCGCGCGGGATGTTGTAGGTCTCGCGGATGGCGGCGAACAACTCTGCCTGCTTGACGGTGTCGACTCCAAGATCAGCCTCCAAGTCGAGTTCCAAGTCCAGCATCTCTTCCGGATAGCCAGTCTTCTCGACCACTAACGCAAGAATACGTTCCTTGACAGAGCCGATATTCGCTGCGCCCTCCAGTGCCTCCGGAGGAGCGGACACGGCAACAGCTGCGGGCGCAACCGGGGTTGGGATGTCTGAAGCCGCAGGCTGCTCCGTTTTGACCGCGGACGGAGTTCCGCCGGCCAGGTCGGGCCGCTTCTCATACACGAAGCGGATAACATGAGCCAGAGTGGGATAATCGCGCAGCTTGACGTTCTCGTCGCGCGGGATGTTGTAGGTCTCGCGGATGGCGGCAAACAGTTCGGCCTGCTTAACCGTGTCGACGCCAAGGTCGGCTTCCAGATCGAGTTCCAGGTCGAGCATTTCTTCCGGATAACCAGTCTTCTCCACCACCAGGGCAAGAATGCGCTCCTTGACGGAGTTGGGCTGCGCCGCTGCGAGCGGCGTCGGCGTTGGCGGAGCGGTTACTGCGGCTGCCGCCGGAACGACCGGAGTGGCTGGCACTGGCGCCCCTATGGGAGCGACAGACGGCTCTGGCTTAGGCGCAGACGTAGCTGTCTCCGCCAGGTCGGGCCGCTTCTCGAAGACGAAGCGAATTACATGGGCGAGAGTGGGATAGTCGCGCAGCTTGCGGTTTTCGTCGCGTGGGATGTTGTACATCTCGCGAATGGCGGCGAATATCTCAGCCTGCTTCACGGTGTCGACACCCAGATCAGCCTCGAGATCCAGATCGAGATCGAGCATGTCCTGCGGATACCCGGTCTTCTCGACGGCCAGAGCGAGAATGCGATCCTTCACGGAACCATGCGACGCCGGTTTTGCTGTTGTTGGAGGCGCAGGCGGCCGCACCCCGGCAACTGATTTCGCCGTTTCAGAGCGAGGCGGCGTGGGAGCTGCCACCCTGGCAACCGCTGCTGCTGTTGCAGCCGGAACGCTCGTCTGAACTGGAGGTGCTGGTTTCGGCACTGGAGTTTGCGCTGCAACGGGACGCGTGTCTGCAACTGTGGTTGCCACTCGCGCCCATGGTCCCTGGTCACGCACCCGCAGTGTCCGCTTGACGACTTCTAACTCTGTGGTTGGATATCCAGCGATGCGGCTGAGCCAACCGTTCCACACAGCCGGGTCAGCTATGCGGTAGGCATATCCCAAATTGGTTGGGCTGCGGCGAACGCCGTCTTTGGTCGGCACCCAACGCAGCAGCATCATGCTGATCTGCGAACCGAATCCCGCACCCAGGTGCAGCGCGTATTCGATGGGATATTTCCCGCCCTTGGACAGGTTCAACAAACCCAGCTCGGGATCGACTTCCTTGAAGTTTGCCACCGGAGGCACGAGGCCTGTCTCCAGCGCCTTTACGGCGACAACGTCCTCGATGCCGGTAGCCATGGCGTGGCCGGTGAGGCCTTTGGTGTTAGCGACGACGATTTGATCGGCGAAGCCGCCAAAGACGTGACGCAGCGCGTTGACCTCCGCCGAGGCGCTGCCCCCGCGGGCGGGGGTGTACGTTTCGTGGGAAACGAAAACCATCTGTGGTGCGACTTGTCGGCGTTGCACACCACTGCGCGATTCGGCCTGGCTTAGCAAGTGCTCCATCACCTGGCCAATGTGCTGGACATCGAGGCGGGTCCCGTGGAAAGCGCTGTTGGCGGTCACGGTGCTCAAGACTTCGCAAATGGGCTGGATGCCGCGTTCGCGCGCAGCTTCGGCACTCTCGACCACCAGGGCCGCAGCACCCATGCCCATAATCAGGCCATGACGGCGGCGATCGAAAGGAATGGCGGCGTCTTCAACCTTTTCGTCGGTGGCTGCCGCTCCACTGGCCAGGAAGCCGGGGCCGAACCAGCCGATCATATTGTCGGAGGTCACATCATCCGCCGAGATAACGATCACGCGCCGGCAGCGGCCCGCGCGAATCCAGTCCTCCGCCAGCGACACGCCTTGCGCAGTAGTCGCACAAGCGGCATTGATTTGCGTGTTGGGACCGCGAGCGCCGATGAGTTCGGCGAACTGTGAATGTCCCATGGACAAGACCCTGAGCAGGAAACGCCGATCGAAGACGTATGGGTTCTTCTCGATGGCGGCGCGCAACTCGTCGATACGGCGGGCGACATCCTGGCCGAGAGTGGAATGGCCATTCGCGCTCTGAGCACTCCATTTCTCCAGCATCGCCAACTCGTCGCGGCGAGCGCGGTCGGTGAAATAGCCTGACATGATTTCGGCGTAGGAGTCGTAGCCGGGGAAGGCGGAGCCGAAGATTACGCCGGTGTCGTCACGCATAGCGTCCGGCAGGCCCCAACGCTCGGGAAGCTGCGTGCCCTTGGTCGTTGTCTTGTAGCGCATGACCAACGGAATACCAGCGTCGCGCATGGCGTCGATTCCGGCGGCAATGGCCAGACGGGTAACGCGGTCGAGGGCGGCCAGGTGATCGGCGGGAACGCCGAATTCGTTCTCCAGATCGAAAGCGCCACCGCGACCAGCCAGCTTGATCACATCCGCCACATCGGTGATGGATTCAAAGGTGGGTTCGCCCTTTTCGCTCTTGACCAGGCGCCGGATGCGTTTGTCCAGCATGGCCTGGCGAAACTCGCCGGGGATCGGGCGGATGAATTGGTCGCCGCGGAGGATACGCTCGATGTTGCCGTCGTCGAAGATGTGCTCGGTCCCGGGCAGTCCCAACGAGGCGCCGGTGATCGTGACTGGAACGAAAGTTGGTTCCGGCTTTGCACCGCTGTAGATCTCCCAACTGCGATCGAGCACGCCGGCGAAGAGGCGTCCGAGTTCGGCGTAGCGGCCGCCGTTGGATGGAAGGGCCGTCGTGGCTGGGGTTACATTTTCCGGCGCTGCCGAGGCGTGGATGGTTGCCACGAGTTGTTGAGCAGCAGCGTCAGGTTGCACCGCAGTTGGGGTCACGATCGTCGACTCTGAAGCCACGACCGGCTTCCGGGTGTCCACTTGCGAGGCAACAGCGCATACCGAGGCCTTTACGGGAATCTCGAGTGAGGTTTCGGCAACCCCGCGGCCTAACCCCGCTGCATAAAGTCCGCACAACGCCTGGTTGAAAGCAGCCAGGTCGTCGAGCTTCGGGTGGTTGGTAAACAGCGCTACGACATCGCTGTCGCTGCCGAGAACGTCCTCGGCAAATCCCTGTAAGGCTTTCTTCGGTCCGACTTCGACGAACACGCGCGCCCCAGCGTTGTGCAGCGTGCGCAGGCCTTTGATGAATTGCACCGGCGCGGCTACCTGTTTTGCGAGCAGGTCGATCATCCGGGGCGCGACGTCCGGTCCGGTGGGGTAGAACTCGCCATCGACGTTGGCGACAATCGGTATGATGGGCGACTGCAGGTGCAGGCGCTCCAGCATCTCCCGCAGCGGCACGCTGGCCCCAGCCACAATCGAAGTATGGAAGGCGTGGCTGACCGATAACTCCACAACGTTGTAGCCCGCTTGCAGGAAGATCTCCGAAGCCTGCTGAACCGCGTCGCTGGCTCCGCCAATGACTGACTGAGTGTTGCTGTTGACGTTGGCGATGACCACATAGCCGTCGATGTTCTTGAGGATGCGCTCGACTTCGGCAATGGGCGCGAAAACGGCCGCCATCTTGCCCTTGTCCGCAACCGCAACCTGGGCCATCCCGCGGCCGCGCGCACTGACAGCATCCAGTCCGTCTTCGAACGAAAGTCCGCCGGACGCAACCAAGGCCGCGTACTCACCCATGCTGTGCCCCATGGTCATGTCGGGCTGAATGCCATAAGCGGCCAGCAGCCGGGTCATGGCGATGTCCGCCGTCAGTACGGCTGGTTGGGTAATTTCGGTCTGACGCAAACTTTCTTCCGATGCCGCCAGGGCGACGGGATCGGCCTTGTCAACGAACACGAATTCGCTGAGCGGCTTGCCCAGCATCGGCGTCATCACGCGATCGGCTTCGGCGAAGGTCTCGCCGACAATCGGCTCGATCTTGCGAATACCGCGCAGCATATTCACATACTGCGAGCCTTGCCCGGTGTAAAGGAACGCGACCTTGGGGGCCGGGCCATGTCCGCGAAAGATTCCCTGAGCGCGAATCGCCTTCCAGAACGCGGCTTGATTCGCCTGGAACGCTTTGAGCGCGATGCCGCACTTGGTTGCCAGGTCGGCGGCGTCAGCGTGGTCAATCGCCAGACGTTCCGGAGCGCGCAGATCGGACTCTGCCGGAGCGGCGGGCGTGGGCGCGTGACCGGCTTGCGCTGCTT
Organism: uncultured Acidobacteriaceae bacterium; assembly: GCA_963849815.1. Taxonomy (GTDB): domain Bacteria; phylum Acidobacteriota; class Terriglobia; order Terriglobales; family Acidobacteriaceae; genus Bog-257. The sequence continues at coordinate 100,032 of CAWKIR010000027.1, forward strand.
TCTGGATTGCGGTGAGCCGCTCGACCAATGCAGCGTCTGAGGCAGCGCCGATCACCAGCGCTCCGCGCAGCGGCGCCTTGTTCGCGAACTCAACGGCAGCAGCGGTTGCGACAGCAGCGGCGGTAGCAGTAGGCACAACATTACTGACTTGCATGGGAACTTCCTTGGTCACCGAAGGCGGTGTTGCGGGAACAGAGATCGAATGCTTGCCGTTGCCATTCAGTTTGCCGGGAATGTGCTCTTCCATCACCATGTGGAAGTTCGTGCCTCCGAAGCCGAAGGCGCTGACGCCGACCCGGCGTGGGACATCGTTCGGGACTGTCCACGGCTTCAACTCGGTGTTGACGTAAAGCGGAGAGTGGGCAAAGTCGATGTCGGGACTGGGATGCTCGCAATGCAGGCTGGGCGGCAGCACCTTTTCATGCAGTGCCAGGGCGGCCTTCAACATTCCGGCGGCGCCTGCCGCGCCCTTCAGATGTCCGATGTTGGATTTGACCGAACCCAGGGCAATCGAGTGAGCGGGAAGATTGGTGCTGCCCAGCACATCCACCATGCTCTGGGCTTCGACAACATCGCCGACGCGGGTCGAGGTGCCGTGACCTTCAATCAACGTTGCGGTAGCGGGCGACAAGCCGGCATTCTGCCAGGCGCGCTCGATACAGAACTTCTGACCGATGGGATTAGGCGCAGTGATGCCCTTGCCTTTGCCATCGCTTGATCCACCAATACCACGCAGCACAGCGTAGATCTTGTCCTGATCGCGCTCGGCATCCGCCAGGCGCTTGAGTATGAAGATCGCCGATCCTTCGCCCATGACGAAGCCGTCGGCTCCCTCGGCGTAAGGGCGGGTACCTGTGGCGGACAGGGCGCCAATCTTGCAGAATTTAACGAAGGTGGGCGCTCCCATGTTGCGGTCGACGCCGCCGCTGACGGCCACATCAAAGTCGTTCTGGATCAGGCCCTCCACTGCTGAGCTGATCGCCGCCATTGCCGACGCGCACGCAGCATCGCACACGAAATTGGGGCCGTGAAAGTTGTAGAGGTTGGCAACCCGGCCGGCCATGCAGTTGGCCAGTTCACCCGGCATGGTGTCTTCCGTGATGTCGGCCAGGTAGTGCGACATGCGATCGTGAAACTCGCGCGAGATGTCGTGTTGCACGGCGGCGGGCAATGACGCAAACGCGGCTGTCTCCGTCAGTTCGTGGGCATACTCGGGAAAGAAGACGCGTAGCGAGCTGCGGTAATGTTTCTCCCCAGCCATGGCATTGCCGAGAATTACGGCGGTGCGATCGAGATCCAGCGGCCGCTTGGGATAGCCGTAGTCTTCCAGGGCTTCACGCGTACAGGCAACCGCCCATTTCTGCGCCACGTCCATGGCATCGGCCACGCGTGGCGGGATGGGCAAGCGCCACTTCATGGGGTCCCAAGTGTACTCACGTACCCAGCCGCCAATCTTGGAATACGTCTTGTCGGGCGCGCTATGGTCGGCGTCGTAGTAGAACGAAGTGTCCCACCGATCCGGCTGAACCTCGCTGATGCTGTAGCGGCCGGTCTTCACGTTGTTCCAGAACGCGGGAACGTTCGGAGCGTCGGGCAGGACAGCTCCCACCCCCACAATTGCGATTGCGCGGTATGCGGTATTTTCCATGATGACATTCCTCTTCACGTGAGGCAGGCGTTCGTCGGGAAGGAGTACACACGCAAGCCCCACAGCTAACGGTGGAGGGCTACTTCCGTGACTTCTTCGGCGGCGTGCTTCTTTACGCGGCCGTACAGCGCGTCCGCGACGTAATCCATGTCAGCGAGCAGGTCCGCCTGGGCTCGATGGATGGCCGACATTCCCAGGGCTGCCTCAAACAAAGCCATCTCGTCGTTGGCGATGGCGCACGCGCCGGCAATAGTGCGCAGCCCGTCCTGCGCTACCTTCATGGCCGCTTCGCGGGCGAAGATCCGGCTGATGGCTGCCAGCGCGGGAGCGTCGAAGCGGTCGTTGGCCTTTTCGTTGAGCCTGCCTTCGGCCATGATGGCGGCCCGGCGCGCCAAGGTCGCCGCGCACTCGGCATAGGCGATCCACTCGCCGATGCGCAGCAGAACGTGTTGATAGCGGGTGAGGCGGTTCACGCGCGCCTTTTCCATCACCTCGGCCAGCGCGTGCAAGGCCAGCGCGGCAACATCGGCGCCCACGTTGGGATGAGCGGCGTGCAGAGCTTCCGCCTGGCGGGCGCGCTCGTGATAGTACTGTCCGCGCGTCTTCAGGTGCAGCTGCCAGCGATCGCGGCTGATGGTCATCTCCATGATCTCGGAGGTGCCCTCATAAATCCGGGTGATGCGAACGTCGCGGCTGATCTTCTCCACCATGTACTCGTGGGTGTAGCCGTAGCCGCCAAGCGCTTGAATGCTGGCATCGGCAGCGGCATCGCCGGCTTCCGTCGACATGTATTTCGCGATTGCGCCTTCGGTGTTCAGGCTGCCTTCGTTGGCGGCATCGATGCGCTCCGCCGTCTCTTCGATGAAGGCGCGGCCCGCTTCCAAATGGACAACGTGCGGCACGATCAGCTTGTGGGTGTAACCCTGCTTCTCGGAGAGCGGCGCTCCGCCCTGGATTCGCTTGGTCGAGTAAGGAATCGCGCGATCGAGGGCGGACCAGCCGGCGCCTAATCCAAACGCCGCCACCATCACGCGGGTGTAGCCGAAGACCATCTGGGCCTGTACCAGGCCCTGGCCTTCGACGCCGCCGACGAGTCGCTCGGCATCGACATACACATCGTTGAGAGCCAGTGCGGCAGTGTTGCTCAGACGGATGCCATGCTTGTCCTCGGGCTTGTCGTGAGCAAAGCCCTTGGTGTCTTTGTCCACAATGAACCAGCTTGGACCGGCCGGCGTGTTGGCCAGGATGGTGTAAACGTCGGCAATGCCGCCATTGCTGATCCACTGCTTGCTGCCATTGATCTTGTAGCCGACAATCTTGCCGTCTTTTTCGACACGGTCAGCGGTCGTCTTCAGCGAGCCCAGGTCGCTGCCCGCTTCCGGTTCCGTCGCGCCGTAGGCGAAGAGGATGCCTTCGTCGGCGATCTTCCCCAGCCACTTCTTCTTCTGCTCTTCTGTCGCGCCAAACGTTATGGGGTCGCTGCCCAGGAACGTGGCGAACAGGGAAGTGGCAACGCCGAGATCGATGCGCGCCATCTGCTCGCAGATGAGATAGACATCGAAGGTACTGCCGCCCATGCCCCCGTACTCTTCCGGGATGAAGAGGAGTTGAATGCCGAGTTTGTCGGGATCGCTCATGTGGCGGACGATCTCGACCGGGCATTCGTCGCGCTCGTCCAGGGCGATCAGCTCTTCATCGGGCAGACGCTTCTTGGCGAAGTCACGGAGCGATTTCAAACTGAGTTGCAGAGTTTTCTTGGTGAGCATGGATGGGACCTCTTGTCGTGAATCTGTCTTAGAATCGTTTTCACCACGGAGACACGGAGCGCACTGAGTTCATTCAGTCAGGTTTTCTCGGTGACCTCTGTGCCTCCGTCGTGATTTCGTAGTTTCGTCGGAACTACGCCGTAACCTTCTTCGCTTCGCGAACTTTTTCAGTCAGTTCTGGCAGGAATTCCAGCATGTCAGTGACGATGCCAACGTCAGCTACCTGGAAGATCGGCGCTTTGGGGTTCTTGTTGATGGCGACGATAAACGGATTGCCTTTGAGTCCGGCTAAGTGCTGGAAAGATCCGCTGATGCCGCACGCCAGATAGATCTTCGGCTTTACGGTCTGGCCGGATGAGCCGACCTGGCGCGACTTGGGCAGCCACTTGGCATCGACCACCGGACGCGAGCAGCTCACGACCGCGCCCATCGCTTCGGCAAGCTCTTCGGCGATCGCGATGTTGTCTTTCTCGCCGATGCCGCGGCCAACGGAGACCAGGACCGCTTCCTTGGTGATATCGACATCACCGGCCTCGGGCACAATGGTCGTCAGGTAACGGCGCTTGGCGGTGAGGGCGCCAACCTCCGGCGACTTGTCGACAACTTTTCCTGCGGCGGCCGCGCCGTCGACCGGCTTGAACGCTCCCGGACGCACATTGATCACCGCGCCCGCAGAGATATTGCAGCGGACGTGGGCACTCACCTGTCCGCCGAATTCCTGGCGAACGACTTTGAGGATGGTTCCGTCTACGCCATCGATACCCACCACATCGGAGACAAAGGCCGCATTTAGCTTGACCGAGAGCCCCGGCCCGAGATCGATTCCGAAGTGATTGTGAGGAAGCAATACGAGGCTGGCCGCAGGCAGGACCTTCACCAGGGCCTGGCGAACCAGCTCAGCGTTCGGATAGGCGAGGCTGTCGCTCGCTACCTTCCACACCTCGGCGTACGAAGCGCAGAGAGTGTTGCAGACGGCATCGAGCTCCGCGCCTGAGCCGGCGACAATCGCCGTGGGAGACGCGGCGGGATCGATGTTCTTTGCGGCCGCCAACAGTTCGGCGGCGGAGTCGTCAACCACGCCACCCTTATGTGCGATGTAGGCAAAAATCCTGGCTGTCATTGCAAACCTCCTTTGGCTTTCATCAGCTCGATGAGCTTGTCGGCAATCTCTTCGTTGCTGCCTTCGAGGATTTCGGCGCCCTTGCCGAGCGCCGGAATGAAGTAGTCGTCGCGCTTCACGTTGGCGGCAGCTTCGCCAACCGTGGACGTGTCGACTCCGAGGTCTGACGCGCCATAGGTAGGAATCTCCAACGAGGCGACCTGGCGGATGCCCCGCATCCCGACATAACGCGGTTCGTTAATGCCGGTCTGGATGGAGAGCACGCAGGGAAGATCGATTTCGCTCATCTCGCGATTGCCGCCTTCGATCTCGCGGCTGATCTTGAGCTTGTTGCCGTCGAGCACCTCGATGGAGTTCACCAGCGAGGCGAAGGGATAGTCGAGCATCGCGGCCAGCATTCCGCCGACCTGCGCGCCGCCGTCCTCGGCCTGTACGCCGGTCAGGACGAGATCGAACTTGTTCTTCTGCACGAAGCCTTTCAGCACCGTCGCGATGCCTTTGCCGTCCGAGCCAGTGAAGGCATCGTCGGAAAGCAGGACGGCTTGATTGGCGCCCATGGCCATCTCGCGGCGCAGGATCTCCTCGTCGTCGTCAGTGCCGACGGTAGCGACGGTGACGTTGCCACCGGATTTGGCGACGATCTGCAAGGCCTCTTCTACCGCATAGTTGTCAGGCTCGTTGATGGAATAGACCAGGTCGTCGCGTTCGATGTCGTTGCCCGCACTGTTGAGTTGAATTTCATTCTCCGAAGTGTCGGGTACTCTCCTGGCGCAAACTAGAATCTCCACATCACCCTCCCGAGCTTGGGCTAAAGCCCAAGGATTTTTATGAAGCCTTGTCGGCACGACTAAAGTCATGCCCTGTTACAAATCATCGCCGCGACTGAAGGCCTGCCCTGACACGCAGCAGCCCAAGGGCGATTTTTCCGCAGCTGTAAAGCCGCGCCCTGATACAAAGCGCTCGTGACCCGTGGAACACGTCTATGCATTCACTTCACTGAGCATCGCTGCTGCCGGCGTCACGGCCGTCGGAGGCTCGCGCACGAGTTGCTGATCCACTAATTCGGCCAGGTCGATGGCCGTCATCTTGCCTTCCATGCCCGCAACCTTGATCGCATCTTCGATATTCACCATGCAGAAAGGGCACGCGGTGACGATCACATTCGCGCCGGCCTCGGCGGCCATGCGTACTCGCTGACGCCCATCCGTTCGTCTTCCTGCGGCTCGTAGAACAACATCAGTCCGCCGCCGCCGCAGCAGAACGAGCGATCGCGGCAGCGCTGCATCTCCACGCGCCTCAATCCGGGAATCGCGTCGAGCACGTCGCGCGGCTCGTCGTACACCTGGTTGTGCCGCCCGAGATAGCAAGGATCGTGGTAGGTGTAAACGTTGTTTCCGTTTTCGATCGCATTGAGCTGCAGCTTGCCGGACTTAACTTCGCGCGCGATGAACTGGCTGATGTGCTCCACCGGCGGCATGTCTTTGTAGTCGTGCTTCAGAGCGTTGAAGGCGTGCGGGTCGGAGGTCACGATGCGCTTGACGCCCGAAGCCTTGATGGCGTCAGTGTTGTGGTCGCGCAAAGCCATGAAGAGCGTCTCTTCGCCAAAGCGGCGCACATCGTGACCGCTGTCTTTTTCCGCTGCGCCAAGGATCGCGAAGTCTTCGCCAGCCTTGGTCAGAATTCGCGCGGACGCGCGGCCGATGGCCTGGATGCGATCGTCGTAGGAAGTAATGCTGTCGACGAAGTACAGGGTGTCGGCGGTCGTGCCTGATTCAGCACCTTGACCTGGCAGCTCTGCTGGAACTCCTTGTCCTTGCTCCAGTCGGCCTTCTTCTTCTCCATCTTGCCGTAGGGATTGCCGCGGCTCTCCAGCGCCTTCAGCGCCTTCTGGATGGACTTGGGCACGTTGCCGTCATCGACCATGCCGCGCCGCAAATCTACAATCTTGTCGATGTACTCGATCAACAGCGGGCATTCTTCTTCGCATGCGCCGCAAGTGGTGCAAGACCAGATTTCGTCTTCCGAGTAAATGCCGCCGATCAGCGCGTGGCTGTTGTTCGACTTGCCGAAGACAGGGAAGTGCTGGAAGCAGTAATCGCGCGCCTTGATGGTGAGGAACCTGGGCGACAGCGGACGGCCCGCCGCATTCGCCGGACAGTTGTCGGAGCAGCGTCCGCAATCGGCGCAGGAGTAGAAGTCCAGAATGTGCTTCCAGGTGAAGTCCTCGAATTTCTTCACGCCGAAGGATTTCACCTGATCGAGCTGGCTATCGCTGACGCCCCAGCGCACCGGCTTCACCGTGCCGCGATCCAGCTTGGCGAAGAAGACGTTGAACAGCGAGGTTTCGACGTGAAACTGGATTCCGAAAGGCCGATAGCACAGCAGGAAGTAGAACCTCAGAACGTCGACCACATAAGCGCCGAGGTGGAGGTTCCACAGAGTCGCCAGCGAAGCCGAGGCAAAAACATCTTTCAGCAGCCAGGGCAGCGACAGGATAGGGAGGAACTCGGGCGCCATGCCGCGCTGCATCTGGATTGCGGCCCGGCTGGCCTCAAACAGGCTTTCCGAGGTCATCAGGATCGCGATTAGTCGCTAATAAGAAGATGGCGTCAACGGGATGGCCTTTCGCCGTATTTTTGCCGGAACGGCGTAACGCGCGGGCTTATAGAAGATGCGCCGAGCTGCAGCCGGCGGTGACCGCCAGGAAGACAATGGTCGCAGCGTAGTCGGCAACGATGTCGTAAATCACGGCCGACCGCGCCGGCCGCCGCAAAGTCGTTCGACAGGCCGAAGATCAACAGATAGAAAGCGCGGGTCGCGAGAATGATGAATCCGGCGAAGATGCACAGATGCAGCGTGCCGGCGACGCGGTAGCGCGGATGCTTCCACTGGCCGAACCAGAACTTCAAAAGCTTTTGCACTCGAAGCCAGGGCCGGTCGAGACGCAAGTCGCACTCGGCCCGGATGAGTGGTGCAACACGCTTTGCCACAATATAAGCAAAGCAGGCGAGCCCCAGGAGTTGTATCACAAGAAACAGGGCCGGGAGTTGCCGGTCGAGGGTGGAACCGGAAATGAGCAGGCAACCTATCACAGAATGACATCTCCGCATCGCGGCCAGGTACTTCACGAGCGATCACGACGAAGTGCTTCAGACTGAGACTTCACGTCCGCGAATGCTTCGGCACAGGCGAGTCCGGGTGTGATTCCTGGAAGTGACGACCTGGCGCGGCCGAGTGGACTCGTGCTCGTCTGGTCTACTTCGCATCTTGTTCTACTTGCAGGGCGCGGGTCAGTGAGGATGGTCGGCATGGTGAGTGACAGGCGTCACATCAAGTACGTGATAAGGCAACAACTCGGGCCCGAATTTATTTGTTGCAACACATTCATTCCGGCTTGGCGGCTGGTTTGAACGGCTTTCGGCGGTTTATCCCACCGCAAGATTCTTCGACCGGTTGCGGCAAGGTCTCTTTCGCGCGCGCCGCAAAGTGCGATCCGTCACCCCAGGCGGTGCCCACTATCACTGCAACAATTCAGGGAATGTGAGAAGCTTTACATTGGGAGCGTTGTTGATGCGCAAGCAGCTCCAGGAGTCGCGATTGGAGTGTGGCAAGGCAACGTCTCTTCCATCATGAGGACAAGTGTATGAATCGTAATGCGCCAGCAACCAGGCTTGCTTATGGACGCAGGCTGGTGAAGGCCGGGATTCAGGAATCCGCACCGGCCGGGAAAACTTCGATCCCCAGCGCGCCTCCGCTCTGGTGAGCAACTCCGCCGGGGAGTCGCTAAAGCTAGCCGTGGCAGGTGCGTGTCTCGGGATCTTACCGGCGTTTTTGATACGGCGGCGTTCGCGTCTTGCGAGTGCGCTGGTGCTTGGCGCAGCGGGGAGCGCGATTGGCTTTTGCGCGGGGTTTTCCTGGAAGACGCGAAAACTTACGTCGACGCTGGCCCACTCCGCGGTGCGCGAAGTGCGGCGCGTGAAAGACGAGCACTGGCTCGACAAGAACCCGATCGACTACGCTTAGCCCGCATCGGATTACGCTCGACGCCATCGTTAAAGGTTTTTGCTTATGCGCTCTCAGATTGGAAGAGAGCTGCTTCCGCCTGCCGCCGCTTCACCAGTCCAGGCACTTGCACTCCTCCGGCGTAGACCCAGACGAGAAACTGGGCTGCTGCACCCGCAGTATTGCCGGCGTTCAGCTCACGCAGCAAAGTCGAGCTGGCGAGGTTTCCCTGACCCTCGTTGAAGGTAAAATCCACCAGCGCGTCGAACTGGTTCTGGGTCAGTGTGACCGTCACCAGCCGGTTGACAGCAGCAACGGCGCCTGCGACGTCTTGCGGAAGCAGGGCGCTGGCTTGTTCCTGGGTGATCGTAAGACCCGGCTGCACGTCGGGGCCGGTGTGACCATAACCGATGGTCCACACGCCAACCGAATCCTGATAGGCCGTTAACCGCAAGCCCTCAAACTGCTCCGTCAAAGCTAACCCGGTGCTGCTGTAAGAAAGGTTATTAGTGTTTGGCATAGTCTATTCTTCTGTTCCGATTCCGATGTGAGGAACGTTAGACGAAGTTCAGGGAGTAAGCTGGCAACTTGCTGCTCCAACACATTGCGGACGCGAAATCGGGATATCAATGTGACCGCATTAGTTCCCGCGCATAGAATACCTCTTCGAGGAAGATATCCGCTTGCGTGCTATGTCATGGTTCAACCGTGCCGACCCAACCGCTAATCAGACTCCGGCAGATGCGTCGGCGATAGACGCGTCTCACTCACCCGGCGTCTGTTCCTGGTGCTAGGCGCCGTCGCCCTAGTGTATGCGGCGTTGGCCGGCCTGCGGACCGTCCACGACCCGGACCTGGGCTGGCAATTGGCAGGCGGACGCTGGATAGCACAGCATCACCGGATTTTCTCCACCGACATCTTTTCGTACTCGGCGACCGGCCAGCCATGGATTTATCCCGTAGGCTCGCAATGGCGCTTTATGGAATTTACCGGCTCGGCGGCTATGCGCTGCTGTCGTGGTCAGGAGCTGCGGCGTGCGTGGCAACCGTTGCTTTATTGCTGCGACGAGGCTCGACATTCACGGCTGCGATTGCCATCCTCGCGACACCCCTTATCGCCGAGCGCACTGGTCCGCGAGCCGAAATGTTCACCGTCATTTTGTTCGCAGCTTATGTCTCTATCCTCTGGCAGCATTATCAGACCGGTAGCGCGCGCCTGTGGCTTCTTCCACCGCTGATGATCGCCTGGGTCAATCTGCATCTGGGATTTATCTCGGGTTTGGCGCTGATCGTCGGATTCGTAGGCCTGGAGTTGCTGGAGATTGTGACTTCGGCGACGCGGCGAAGTGACGCCGTCGCGCAGGCTCAAGCAGGCGTCTCCGTGGTTTGTCGCTGCGGGGCTCGCGACGCTGGTGAACCCGTGGGGATGGGGACTATACAGGGCGTTTGCCGGCAAAATCGCGCGATGGCTTTGCACTCGCAAGTCTTCGCGGAGTGGGGCCAAGCTCGATTCCATGTGGAGCGCTTTAGGCAATTTTTCGCAGCAGCCGATGCAGAATTCTCTCGATCTAGTGGCGGTGATCGTGTTGCTCGACAGCTGCGATTGCACTTCTGCAACGCAGGCTGAGGGCAGCGATTTTGCTGGTGGGCGCCACATACGCGACCATGCAGACATGTGCGAATGGAGGCTCTTACCGCGTGTGTCGTGATCGTAGTAGGAGGCTCGATTCTGGCCGACACGATTCCGTTGGTGTGGAGCCCGTATTCCCATTGCACGACTACGCTTTGCGGGCGCGATGGTTGCGGTGGTCATAGTCGCAGCCGTGGCTTGCGTGCACGGCGCAGAGTTCGTAACCGATCGCGTTTACCTCGAAAGCAACGCCAAGGCGAATTTCGGCGCCGGCCTGTCATGGTGGTTCCCGAAAGGGCAGCCGCATTCATCGAGAGGGAAAATCTTCCTGCGCAGGTTTTCAATAACTTTGATGAAGGTGGTTTTGTGGTGTGGCAACTGGGCCAGCGATACCAAGACTTTATCGACGGCAGGTCGATTCCTTTTGGCGAGGAAGGATTGCTGCATGAGCATGAACTGGTGACGGCGCCGGTTGATTCCGCTACGTGGCAGCAGGCGGCTGACCGCTACAACATCAATACCATCATCCTGCAACTCGACACTACCGAGATCGAGTTCGCCCAACTGCAAGACCTGTGCTACAGCAAGAACTGGCGGCCCGTCTATCTGGACGAAGTCTCCGTGGTTTTGGTGCGCCAGAAGCCGGAGACGAAAGAGCTGATCGATCGCCTGCAAATCAATTGCGCAACCGCGCCTTTGCCGGCAGAAGCGCTGGACCATAGCGCCCGGTCGTTTCACCTGTGGGCCAATGCGGCGAATGTTCTGGCTGGGCTGCGGCGCACCAATGAAGCGCTGACGGCGGCAAACAATGCGTACCAGATATTTCCCGGCAGCGCTTCCTTGCGATGGCTGAGGGGCAACGCACTCTATGCCTCGGACCGCCGGGTAGAGGCTGAGCAGGAATGGCTGGCGGCCATCGCTCTCGGCCTGAATGCCTGCAGACGCAGCCGCGGTGTGGTCGCGACTGGGGGAACTATACGATCAACAAGGACGAATCCCCGACGCGCTGCACGCGTGGCAAGAAACGGTCCAGCTGCACGACTGATCCGATGGTGAAGACAAGGGCGCTGGTGAAACTGGCTCGACTGTACCTGGTGACGCGGCAGCCTAAGCGGCCTTGCAAGCGTTGGATGAGGCAGAACGGAGCGCCTCGCTCAGATGGCGGCCGCCACCGACGGACGCAGTTTCAAGTTTGACGTCGCGCAGGGACGTGCGGCCATCTGGCGGGCCATGGGCGACATGAGCCAGGCGGTTTCGTTCCAGGAGCAGGCGGTGCAGCTCGATCCGGAAGCTGCGGATGCGTGGGCTCACTTGGCGAAGCTTTATCAACGGCAAGGGCGGGTGGCGGACGAGCGGCGGGCTGAGGAGCGAGCCAGTGCGCTAGACTGTGGATCAGGGCAGGTAATCGCTGAGCCAGGCGACACATATGGCATATTAGTGGTGTATAAAATTTACAAGAGGATGGAAAGTTTTACATTGTCGCCCCGGTTGCCGAAGTGGGGTAAGCCATTTTCCCATATTTCCTGGCGGCGCGATTTGGCGCGAAAAATGCTATCTCAATAACCAGACGAAGTGGCGCAAAGGGTCACTCGGATGCGAATTTCGGCCAGAGTTCGCCTCCCAGAGTGACCCTTATTCTTCCCGACGCAATTCCCTGTATAATCCCCGTCCGCCGCACCTAATCCTCCCTCCGCTCTGATCCACGGCCGTCGCGCCTGCCCAAGCCAGCCGATCACCTAAGTCAGCGCCAGCTTCTCCCGCACATCGAACCCCGCCTGGCGCAGCAGACCTTCCACCGTTGCTTCATTCAGCCGGCTGGCATCGTATTCCACCCGGATCGTCCGTCCTTGCTCCTCGCACTGGACGCGACGAATTCCGTACACATCGCTCACTTGTCCCAGCGCACTCATCTCCCGCTCGCCCGGCGGCATCCCATATCGAAACACCACTTCCACACTAGTCATCGGACTCACCTCTCGCGATGTGCAATGATAATGACAACTCTTAGTATCTGCGGAACCCGCGCCGCTTTCGCCATCCGCAATTCGCGTCGCCTCCGCCGAAGCTCCGAGTTCAATATAGTGCATGGCTGCGCTTGTGAATAGCGCCGCGTTACCATTACAGTGAGCGATGCAATGAGCGAGCCCGACGTGCCCCTCGAGAACTTGACGCTGGACTTTTCCGCCAAGGATCCCGTGTGCGGCATGATCATCGATCCCCCGCAGGCTCGCGGCAAAGCCCGCTACCAGGGAGACCTCTATTTCTTCTGCTCCCCCGCCTGCATGCAGAAGTTCATGGCATCGCCGGCGAAGTATCTGGCGCCTGCCGGCGAATCTGGCGCTGCTGCTCCCGCGCCTCTTCCCAAAAAGCTGGATAAAGATCCCGTCTGCGGCCGCAGCGTCGATCCTTCCAAAGCCGTATCCACCGCCGAGTATGACGGCAAGCTCTTCCATTTCTGCTCGCGCGGCTGCGCCGAGAGATTCCGCCGCGATCCCAAGAGATATCTCGAACCGGCTCCCAAGTCCGTGGGCATGACCGGCTTCGTTCAACTCGCGAATGTGCCGCTCCAGAGTGGCGGCACGCGCAAGCTTGCCCTCGACCCCGTCTGCGGAATGAATGTCGATCCCATCACTGCCGCCAGCACCGTTGCCCATGCCGGCCAGACCTACTACTTCTGCTCCCGCGGTTGCGGCGAAAAGTTCAAAGCCGAGCCGGAAAAATTCCTGTCGCCTCCTGCGCCCTCAACCGCAACGCAAACGCAGACCCAGACGCAGTCGCAAGCCCCAACCACTTCCGCCGACACCAAGCCTACCGTCGCGTACGTTTGCCCTATGGATCCGGAGGTTCGGAAGGACCGTCCCGGCCCTTGTCCCAAGTGCGGCATGGCGCTCGAGCCCGATCTTCCCGCCGCTCCCGCGAAGACCCAGTGGACCTGTCCCATGCATCCCCAGATCGTGCGCGACGCGCCGGGCGCATGTCCCATCTGCGGCATGGCACTGGAGCCCATGACTGCGACCGCATCCGACGACGAGAATCCCGAACTCCGCGACATGACCCGCCGTTTCTGGACGAGCGTGGTGATTGCGGATTCCTCTGGTGGCGTTCGCCATGTTGCGAATGACGCCGCGAATGTTGCCGCTTCTCCACGCTATCAGCCCGCGCTTCGGTAACTGGATCGAGTTCGCACTCGCCACTCCGGTCGTGCTCTGGTGTGGCTGGCCGTTCTTCCAGCGCGGTTGGGCTTCGGTAAAGTTTCGCAGCCCAAACATGTTCACCCTGATCGCGATGGGCGTCGGCGTCGCCTATGTTTACAGTGCGGTCGCGACTATTGCACCAGGACTATTTCCGCCGCGTGAAGGCATGGGTGGTCAGCCCGACGTCTACTTCGAAGCCGCGGCCGCAATCATCGCCCTCGTTCTTCTCGGCCAGGTGCTGGAACTGCGCGCCCGCAGCCGCACCTCGAGCGCCATTCGCGCCTTGCTCGATCTCTCGCCCAAGATGGCTCGCATTATGCGCGACGACGGCGCCGAGTACGATGTGCCTCTCGATCAAGTGCAAGTTGGCGACAAGCTGCGCGTCCGCCCCGGCGAAAAGATTCCCGTCGACGGCACCGTCCTCGACGGTCTCAGCTCAGTCGACGAATCCATGGTCACCGGCGAGTCCATCCCCATCGAGAAACACACCGGCGACAAAGTCATCGGCGCAACCGTCAACGGCACCGGCTGGCTGTTGATGTGCGCCGAACGCGTCGGCAGCGAAACCATGCTGGCCCAGATCGTCAAGATGGTGAGCGAGGCGCAACGCAGTCGCGCCCCCATTCAGCGCCTGGTCGACAAGGTGGCCGCGTGGTTCGTTCCTATCGTGCTGGCCGCTGCGGTCATCACCTTTATTGTCTGGTTCGTAGAAGGTCCTGAGCCGCATCTGGCCAACGCCATCGTCAATGCTGTCGCCGTGCTCATCATCGCCTGTCCCTGCGCGCTTGGCTTGGCGACGCCCGTCGCCATCATGGTCGGCACCGGACGCGGCGCCCGCGCCGGCGTCCTCATCAAGAATGCCGAGGCACTGGAGACGTTGCAGAAAGTCGACACGCTCGCCCTCGACAAGACGGGTACGCTCACGCAAGGCAAGCCCGAGCTGATGTCGGTCGTCGCCGTTGGCGGCGAGACCGAAGAGCGCGTCGTCCGCCTGGTCGCAAGCCTGGAGCGCGGCAGCGAACATCCGCTGGCGGCAGCAGTTGTTGAAGCGGCGCAAGCCAACGGCTTGTCGCTGATGCCGGTCGAGGAGTTTCGCTCGATCACCGGCCGCGGCGTCGTTGGTCGAGTTGGCGGACACGAAGTCGCCGTTGGCAATGAAGCGCTGCTGCAAGAGCTCAGCATCGATATCAACCAGGGGCTGTCGCAAAACTCCACGCGAGATTTTCTGCCAGAGCAACTCGCCCGTGACCGGTCGAGCCAGCCGCAGAACCGCGGCATGGAGTTAGGCGGGGTCGTAAGCCCGCGATCGAGCGGAGAAGAGAATGCGAGCCGCGGAGCGGCGGTACGGTTTAACGACGATCCAAACCTCACCTACCTAAAATCCCGGGCCGACGCTCTGCGCAAAGACGGACAGACCGTGGTCTTCGCCGCCGTAGATGGCCGTCCTGCGGGAATCCTTGGTATCGCCGATCCCATCAAGCCCGAAGCGGCGCAGGCCGTCCGGGATCTCCGCGCGCAAGGCCTGCGCGTCGTCATGCTGACCGGCGACAACGAAACCACAGCCGCCGCCGTGGCCCGCCAGATCGGTATCACCGATTTCCAGGCTGGCGTCCTGCCCGAAACCAAAGCCGATGCCATCAAGAAGCTGCAACAGCAGGGAAGAATCGTCGCCATGGCCGGCGACGGCATCAACGACGCTCCCGCCCTGGCGCAGGCGCAAGTCGGCATCGCAATGGGAACCGGAACCGACGTTGCCATGGACAGCGCTGGCATCACTTTAATCAAAGGCGATCTCGCGGCCTTGGTGCGCGCTCGCCGCCTCAGCCGCGCCGTCATGGCGAACATTCGCGAGAACCTTTTCTTCGCCTTCATCTACAACTCGGTAGGCGTCCCTATCGCCGCGGGCATTCTGTACCCGAAATTCGGAATCCTCCTCAGCCCGATAATCGCGGCCGCCGCCATGAGCTTCAGCTCCGTCTCGGTCATCACCAACGCACTGCGCCTACGCCATACTAAGCTCTAGTTCTGGTTGTCATTAATCTTGGTTGTCACCTATGTTGCGTGTCATCCGGATGACAAAACACTGAGGGGCTGTTGCGCCCACCTGGGTCCGCCCGGCCCACAATCGTATATACTTCCTGCACTGAGAAGCTAGCCACAAACGGGCGCTTGAGCCTAACTCGTGGGGTGTCAGCATCGTCAAACGCCCCAGGGCGGTTCCGGCATCGCAACATGGATGACTCCAGACCACCATCCGATGAGAACTCTGCCACTGGCAAGCCCGCATCTCCCGGTGTAAAGACGCCGTTTGTGGGTGAGAGTTCGACCAGCAATGTCCCCATCCCTCCAGCGGACCAAGCCAAACTTGTGGACGCAGCGTCCGCCCAGAGAGATCCCGACGCAACTATCATCGATGTTAATCCGGGCCCGCAGTTCAGCTCCGAAAACACGCTGGTGGACGTTGATGCCACCATCGTCGACGCAGGTTCGTCTCGCCACTCATCGCCGCTGCCCAGCCGCAGTTCGGCAGGGTACGGCAGTGCAGCCGTACTGCAGATCGGCGATCTGCTGGGGGGACGATACGAAATCCTGCAACTGCTGGGCGAGGGCGGCATGGGCGCCGTCTATAAGGCCAGCGATCACGAGCTAAATCGCTACGTTGCGTTGAAAGTCATCCGCCCGGAGCTGGCGTCGAACCCCGCGATCCTGGCACGTTTCAAGCAGGAGTTGCTGCTCGCTCACCAGGTCACCCACCGCAACGTGATCCGCATTTACGACCTCGGCGAGGCCGAGGGCGTGAAGTTCATCACGATGGAGTTCATCGAAGGGAAAGACTTGCGGACCCTCATCCGGGAGAAACAGAAATTCGCTCCAGAGGAAGCCGTCGATGTCATCCAGCAGGTTTGCCTGGCGCTGGACGCGGCGCACAGCGTGGGAGTGATTCATCGCGACCTGAAACCGCAAAACATCATGGAGGACAGCACCGGGCGAATCCTGGTGATGGATTTCGGTTTGGCCCGCACTCTGGAAGGCGACGGCATGACGCAGAGCGGCGCCTTGGTCGGCACCATGGAGTACATGTCGCCGGAGCAGGCCCTGACCCAAGAGCTCGATCAACGTTCGGACATTTTTGCGCTGGGATTGATTCTGTATGAAATGCTGACCGGCAAAATGCCGTTTGCAGCGTCGAGCGCTGTGGCGAGCCTGATCAAGCGGACGCAGGAGCGCGCGATTCCGGTGGCGGATGTTGACGCGCAGATTCCGGGAGCGCTGAGCGGGATTGTGAGCAAGTGCTTGGAACGCGAGGTGAACGACAGGTACCAGAATGTAACGGAGATTCTGGCCGACCTGAACACGTGGAGAGACAAGCGGGCGGCCAACACAATCGCGTTTGACGCGCAGATCCAGCCCTGGGGGCAGACGGTGCCGTGGCCGCTGATTACGGGCATCGTGACCGTCTTGTTGTTGGCGCTGTGCGGCTACGTTTTTCGGGCGCGGCTTTTCGGGCCATCGCCGTTTTCGCGATCGGCCCACGCTGGGCCGGTAATGTCGCTGGCGATTGTGCCCTTCCGTAATGCGACCGGCGATCCGAGTCTGGATTGGCTGGGCACGAGTCTGGTGGAAATGCTGACCACGGATGTGGGACACTCGGCGAGCCTGCGCACGGTGTCGGCAGACCGGCTGCACCAGGTGCTGAAGGACCTGCACATTGAAACGGACAGCCCGCTGGATGCACAAAACATCAAGCAGCTGGCGGAGTTCAGCAACGCGCAGACGATTGTTTGGGGGCAGTATGTGCGCAGTGGCGGACAGTTGCGGGTGGAGGCGACGCTGCAGAACCTGAAGCAGGGAACTTCGCCGGTGACGATCACGGTGGAAGCGGCGTCGGAAAAGGAGTTGCTGGCGCAAACCGATCAGTTGGCGCAGAAGATCCGAGACCAGCTAACGCTGTCGCCGGAAATTGTGAAAGAGCTGAAGCAGAATGCCTTCCGGCCGACATCGAAGTCGGTTGACGCGCTGCGCGCCTATAACGAAGGCGTGAGCTTGATGCGCCAGGGAGACAACCTGGAGGCGCAGAAGAAATTTGCGGCGGCGACGCAGGCCGATCCCGATTTTGCGCTGGCGTTCTCGCGGCTGGGGCAGACTTATTCCAATCTCGGCTACGACAATGAGGCGGAGCGGTACTCGCAACGCGCGGTGGAACTGAGTGCACAGCTGCCGGCGGCCGAGCGCTATCTAATCGAAGCCAACGATGCACGCGTCAGCGGACACACCGACAAGGCGATTGAGCTATACGGCAATCTGGTGAAGGCTGCACCGGGGGATTCCGACCTGCAGTACACGCTGGCCAGTTTGTACGAATCGAATAATGATTTCGATAAGGCTACGGAGCTTTATGGGAAGGTGCTGAAGGAAGATCCGAAGTCGGTTGCCGCCCTGCTGGCTGCCGGCCGGGTGCAGATCAAGAGCGGCAAACCGCAGGACAGCCTGGACTCGTTGAACGAGGCATACAGCCTGGCGGTACGCCTGGACAATCAGGAACAAAAGGCGGCCATCCTGCACGCGCTAGGCGTGGCCTATCAGTCAATGGACAAGCCGCAGGATGCGCTGAAGAATTATCAGGACTCGATTGCCATCAAGCGTGAGATTGGCGACAAGCGCGGCATCGCCGTCAGCTTGAATGCGAGCGCTCAGGTCGAAGCCACGCTGGGCCAGTTCGCGACCGCGGAAGCAAACTATAAAGAGGCGCTCCAGATTCGCCGTGACATCGGCGACAAGAAGGGCGTAGGCGACACGCTGATGGATCTGGGGACCCTTTACGGCGGTCGGGGAAAACAGGACGAAGCGCTCGCGCTCTACAAAGAAGCGCTGCAGATTGAGCGCGAACGGGGCGATGAGTTGAGCCAGGCAACCTGCCTGAACAATATCGGAGACGCGTACTTTGGCGAAGGACAGTACGATGATGCGCTGACTTACTTTCAGCAGGCGCTGCAATTGCGCGAAAAGCTGAAGACGCCGGACACGATAGCTGAGTCGGTGCGCAATGTCGCGGTCGTCAACACCAAGCTGGGCCAATACGGCGAGGCGCTCACCCAGTATCTGAAGGCGCTCGACCTGCACCGCAGCATCGATGACACGCGTGGGACGGCGATGGATTCCTACGATATGGGGACGGTGTTCCAGTATCAGGGCCGCTATGGCGCGGCGTTGAAGGCGCGGGAGGACGCGCTGAAATCGTTCCGCAACTTGAAGGACCGCGGCTTCTGGATGGTGGAGAGCCTGAGCGGCTACGGGCAATCGCTGGCGCAGGTGGGACGCGAAGACGATGCCAAGCGCGCGCTGGATGAAGCGGCGGCGCTGGCGCATGACATCAACAATGACAGCTCCATCGCACAGATCCAGTTGTTCAATGGGGACGTAGCAAAGTATCGCGGAGATGCGAAAGCTGCGCGCGCTTTCTACGAGCAGGCATTGCAGACCGCGAACAAGGCCAAGGACCCGGAGAAAGCGTTGCGCGCCAAGATCGTGCTGGCCCAGGATGACATTGCGCAGGGACGATCGGCAGCGGCGGCATCGTCGCTCAAGACGCTGGCACAGCAGGCGGACCGGTTGGGATTGAAGTACGAAGCGGTGCAGGCGTCGGTGGACCTGGGCGAGGCGCTTGCCCGAAACAAAGGGTATCCACAGGCGAGGCAGGAACTGGAGCGCGCATTAACCAACAGCCAGAAGTTGGGATTGCAGTGGCTGGAGGCGCGCAGTAATTATTTGCTCGGGATGGTGCTGCGCCAGGGCGGCGATGCCAAACAGGCTGCCGACTACTATCGCGCAGCGGTGAGCAAGTGGGATGAGCAACAGAAGGAAGCTGGTAATCCCGCATTTCTCTCCCGCGCCGATCTGGCGCGAATGTACAAAGACGCGCAGAGTGCCCTGCAAGAGCTGAAATAGACCGAGGCAGCGCCCCAAAAAGCCCGCCGCAATTTCTCCGCAGCAGATCCACGTCCGCTGTATGATCGCCTCAAGCGGCGGATCTCTTAACCCTCTGCGATTTATCCAGCCTTTAGAACGAGGCGCATTGGCCCAGTTTGTGGGCGGCCGTGTTTCCGCCTCCGGTGATCGAGCTATTGCCGCTGCATTGCAGGTTGTGGGTGATGGTGTTGGTGAAGACCTGCGTAGCTCCGCGGTTACTCTGGTCGATAAGATTGCCGCCGACGGTGTTGGAATCGACGGTCGTGGCCCCGTTATTGTTCTGTACCTGGAGGTTTCCGCCCACGGTATTTCCAGGGCAGCCCGTGGAGGAGCCAATCAGCGCTGCGGCGCCGCTATTCTGCAACAGCAAGCTCTGACTGACGCTGGATCCACAGACCTGATTGGCGCCGGAGCTACTGCCGGGGCCTAGAATCAGCAAACTGCCCGCGACGTTTGCCGCCGGACCGATGGAATAAGAGCCGTCGCCGATAACCTCCAGGCCGTTGCCGATGGTGCTGTTACTGACCCACAGGTTGCCACCGTAAGAGAACAAGTTGCCGTTCACGAAACTGGAACTTCCCAGCACCACCGTGCCGCCGAACTGAAGCAGGCTTCCGGTGACGCCGCCGTTGGTGAAGGTGCAAGATTGGCCGTCGAAGACGAGCAGGGTACCACGGTACGTGCCGTTGTAGACACCGTTGCAATTAAAGCCATTCAGTCCTGAAGCGGGGACGGCACAATTCTGCGCCGCCACAAAGTAGGAGAAGCCTTTTGAATTACCCGTACTGGTGGGGTCAAAACGGGTCTGCGAGAAGCCCGTCTCGATGTTCGTCCACGTACTGGATGCGGGTGGGTTGTAAACTTCAGTCTTCAGCAGACAGGGATTCGTGATGTTCTGGCTGGTGTTGTAGCTTTCAAACAGGTCGTAAGGAAGGTTGGTGCAATCGCTGCCTGTCTGCTGCGTGCAGGACACCTGGAAGACCACGCATTCCCCGCCGGTGCCGTCATAAACAATACAGCTGGCATTCGGGGCAAAGCTTGATAGAACCGGATTGACGACTGCCGGGCTACTGGGTATCGCGGTGACGCTGACCTGATCGCCGGCTTGAGCGTTGGAGTATCCATACTTGTGGTTGTAGCTGCCAAAAATGTAGTTGGTGTAATTCTGCCCGGGTCCCGGAGTCAAGGTTTGGGTGATGGTCGTCTGTGTCGATCCTCCCGGAGTGAAGGTCCAGCTTAGAATGTCGCCGTTCTCCGTGGAGTTTCCGTCACCGCTGGTGAAACCGACATAGGCTGTCTGGTTGTTCCCGTTGGGATTTAAGTTCAGCAAGGTTGCAATCTGTAGCGGCACGGTGAGGACGGGGGTTCCGTTGTTATCGACAAAAATGCTTAAAGTGCCCGGATCATACTGGAGAATGACCGTGTGGACGTTGCCGTCAGACAAGTTCAGAGCCAGGTTGGAAACGATGCCCAGAGTTGAGGATTGGCCTGAAGGGCACTGTAGATTGTGCTCGGGGGTGTTGTTACCTGTGCCGCAGCTCTGCACGGCGACGTGATTACCGTTGGGGTCCCAGGGGTTTTGGTATGTATCGAACTCGATTGCGATACTGTTGTCGATGGGAAGGTTCTGTTCGCCGGGGATGGAACCGTAGCCGACATCGCCGCCCGGACCACCCAGGGCAGACAATTGCCCATTATTGCCAAAATTGGCGGAATTCTGGATAACGAAGGCTATTCCGTCAGCCGGGCCAGGGCCAATGCCACTGCTGTGCGTGATCTGAAAGGTGAAAACGCTGGTAAAGCCGCTCGCGATGGATTGCTGGGTCATCCACCAGGCTGATCCGGCTTGCTGTGTCTGTCCGTCTTGTGTGAGGCGCAATACCTGTTGGTTATTACCGTTGGTAGCCACGATTGCGGACCCATTCAATTGGAGCGATGCGAAGTTGAGAGACGAGATTTGGGCAACGGCCGGGACGCAACCAAAGGCAACGGCCAAGGCCAACACGCATACCGCAAAGATTCTGGGAGAGAACATCACACACCACCTATCTAGACCGGACACATGACTAGGAGCCTAAGTTTAGCTGGGTAATTATTGATTGAAAAGGGGGGATCCGGGATTGGACTTTGGGGCTAGTTCTGAAGACACACGAATGTGGGTAAGGGTTTGATATACCGGGAAGAGCGGTTGTATGTGCCCGAGTGGCTCGGCGGGTTGCGACTGGCTTCAGGCTCGTTGCAAGCTTCCCGATCGCATGTCAGCACTAGTCAGAGTAGATTTGCCGTGCCGCCTTGGGGCGCTGTTTTCGCAGCGGGATGCCGTGCCGGCAATGTTCCCGACAGGTGGCGTCGCAAGTACGCGAACAGCAATATCGCCGAAAATGCCAGCAGGACACCATAAGACCAGGGAAACGACATGCCGGTTGCGGGCTTGACCACGTGAAGAGGCAGCGAAAAATCGGCCTGTTCTCCGCCGCGCGCAACGGCAATATCCAGTAACCAGTCGCCGTTGTGGGGCAGGTCCAGGGACGCCGATTGCAAGAGTTTGTTCTCCGAATCTTCGGTGCGGGTGCGAACCCATTGCGTCCTACGCGAATTCCCCGCCTGTTCAGCGCGCAGGGCGACGGTCGCATCCTGCAACACTTCCTGCGAATTGCGATTCTGGATCAGCACGCTGAAGTCTGACGGTCCGGCTTCCAGGTCTGCCGCCGGCGCGAAGACTGAGACGGCGAATGGGCCGGATTGTCGGCTCAGCTGGAGGACCTGGTTGTCATCGTCGGACGAGCTTGATGCCAGATGTGCGAGGTACAGACCGGTCACGGCAAATAGCAGGAGAAACGAAATTGCCTCGATGCGGCGGCCGCTCAGGCGATCGCGTAGCAAGCGGGCAGGAAACGCTAGCCGTTGTGACAAGGCGACTAGCCCGTCAAGAGACCAAGACTCTTGCTTGCGGCCGGAGACGACCGGTGCTGGGCGTCGATTGCACTGCAAACATTGGATTGCGATACCGATTGCCGGAACGACAAAGGCCAGCGATCCCAGCACCCACATGATGGCGCCGGCGGCTGCCTGATCGTGCAACGCGGAGAAACCGAAGAGTCGGGGCACAGCGTCGTAGGACGGATAAAGCAGGCGGTCAGAGAACACCAGGATTGCGGCCAAAGCGGTGTTCTCCAGATCGGCCACCAGCAGATACGGCACTACCGCCCAACGTGGCCAGCGCGTGTGGCTGGGCCAGGGCTGAATCACAGGCCACCAGAAGACAAGCGATGCCAGAAAGAAACAGGCGTGCTCGAACTGGTGCCAGGAACTGGATGCCAGCGCCAGCTCGTAGAGCCGCGGCGTGTGCCAGCCAAACATTGCGCCGCCCATCAGCAGCAGGGCCACGACGGGATGAGTGAGCGCGCTACCGACGCGATTGGCCACGCGCCAGTTGAGGAACGGACCGGCGAACTCGCGGGCCGCAAAGACGGGCAATCCCCTTACCAGCGGAACAACGGGAGCCCCCAGCAGGAGCAGCGGCGGAGCCAGCATCATCAGCATCATGTGCTGGAGCATGTGGGCAGTGAGGACGAAGCCGGAAAAAGTATCGAGGGGAGAGGCCAGCGCAATCCAGAGCGAGAGCAGGCCTAGCAGAAAGCTGACTGCCCTCCAGAGCGGGACGAAGGGCACACCGGCGTGCCGCATCAGGACCCAGCCGCGGAGATATACGAGCGCAGTGAGCACCAGCGCGAGTGTGGCTGCCGGAGGCACCGACCATGACAACAACACGGCTTGGCTAACGGGCGGCATGGTTACAGGCTTTTCGGCTGGCTGAATTGCCAGCGTTCCAGTTTATGCTTTCGCGCGGAGAGCGGTCGAGGGCGCGTTTTGAAGCTCAGCCTTTCCGATGGGCGAGATAAATGCTACGCGTTTGCCGCATTACGTCCGCCAGCCGCATCTCGGGATCGAAGCTGTCTTCGGCCCCCAGCATCCGCCATAGCAACTTCTGCACGCCGCGGCGGGGATGTTCGGCGAGAGGTATCCATTTGCGCGTGCGGCCACTGACCAGACGAATCACGTGCTCCACTGTGCGGAGAAAGCGAGCGTTTTCCGCCAGCGGATGATATTCGTCCTCCGCCAGCAAGCCGTGGTCACGCAACAACCGCAAGCGTTCTACCAGATTTCCCGACAGCCAAAGTTGATGCCGAGCCTGTAGCGATCCAGCCAGATAGTCGAGGTCGTAAGACCCACCCGGCCCGGTCTTGAGATTCTGCGCGCCTTCGCTGCGCTCCAGGCGAGCGCGAACGTCGGCCAGTTCGGCATCAAACGCAGGCCTCCGGGCCATCGCTGAAATTCCTTCTCGTACGGATTGCAATGCGCGGTCGGCAAGACCACGGTCTCCCGCGACATAACGCAACTTCAGATACGTCAGCGCTTCCCAGGGCTGAGCTTCATCGCGAAAATACGCGGAGAGCTGCGCAGGAGTAACGATCAGCTCGCCTTCGCGGCCATGCGGACGCAGACGCGCGTCCACGGGGAATACCGTTCCCTCACGCGTGTAAGCGGTGAGGGCTTCCACCAGGCGCTCTGCCACGCGGCGAACATCTTCTTTGCTGGCCTGTTCGTCGCAGACAAAGAGCACATCGGCATCCGACAAGAGATCGAACTCGCGCGCGCCCAACCTTCCCAGGCCCATCACGGCGAAGCCGCCGGGTGCGCCGGCAACTGCCAGAGCTGTCCGAAGCGCGGCGTCGGCCGCGGCGGTATTGTCGTCCAGCGAATCGAAGACATCGCGCAGTTGAAACAGGTCGAGTGCCCCGGAAACGAAAACGCGCCGGCGGTAATGGAGCCGCAAGATCGATGTCGCCTCGGTGTGATCGACCCTGCCATCGCCCAGATAGGCAAATACGGGATCGTCAGCCGGACGTACGTTTCGCGCGTCGGCGGCGAACAAGCCCTGCTCGCCCGTGGTCGAGCGCTGGTCGATCTGTTCAAGCAAGGCAATTTCCTCGGGATGACGGACCAGGATATCGGTGAGGAACTCGCTGAACTCGAAGATGGTCAGCGCCCGCTCAACGGCCGCGGGAGCGCGCAAGACCGCACCGTAACGGTCTGAGGTGGTTCCCGCCGAGCTCAGGAAGCGATCCAGATTACGGCGGGTATGTTGCGAAAAATCGCTGCGGCTGACTACCTCCTGCAAACGCGGCGAGTCGATCGCCAGCCGCTGCATCATCTGGCTGTAAGAGTTCTCATGGGTCGCGGTGAATTCCGGGCGCAACTGAAATTCCAGCGAGCCCTGGTCCTGGGTCTGCTCGCGGTAAATGACGCGCTGATAAATTTCCGCCACCGCAGCCATGCGGCGTCGAACATAGGCCAGGAACTCTTCCGGGGTGAGGGCAACGGTTCCCTCGCGTGTCAAGCTGCGGGCCAGGGCCTGCAGCTCGGCCCGCGAATTCGGAAGGCTATGGATTTGCTGGCCCCGCCGCAGTTGCAGACGATGTTCCAGGTTGCGCAGGAACTCGTAGGCATTGGTCAGGTTCTGGAAGTCCTTGCCGCTGATGTGCTCCTTGTCGTGCAGCTTTTGCAGAGCGAAGAGCGTGCCGCGCGAACGCAGCCACGTTTCGCCGCCGCCATACACACGCTGGAGGCACTGCACCAGGAATTCGATATCGCGAATGCCGCCGCGGTCGATCTTCACATCGATGCCCGTTTGAGCCACCTGCTTCAGCAG
This sequence comes from uncultured Acidobacteriaceae bacterium, assembly GCA_963849815.1. GTDB lineage: Bacteria > Acidobacteriota > Terriglobia > Terriglobales > Acidobacteriaceae > Bog-257. The sequence continues at coordinate 125,071 of CAWKIR010000027.1, forward strand.
GTTTTTGCGCCGGTGGCTGCCGATCTTCTCCCGGGTCTCGAGCGCGGTCTTAATGGCGACAAAGTTCAGCTCCGGGCGATACACATAGGGCTGGACCGCACGGGCAAACTCGCGCGCGAGGCCGACGTCGCCGGCGGAATGGCGCACCTTGATCATGGCTTGCAGCTCCCAATCGTGGGCCGCGTGCGAGTAGTAGTGGACAGCGTGGGCCAGCGGCACCGCGGGCTCGCCTTCGCCGCCTTGCGGCCGCAGTCGAAGGTCAATGCGAAACACTGGCCCTTCGCGGGTATGCCGCGCCAGCAATTCCGTGGTCTGTTGCGCCAGGCGAATAAAGTATTCGCGGTTGGAAATTTCCGCGCCAGACGGTTCCGGGCCGCCGTCGTAGAGAAAAAGCAGGTCAATGTCGGAGCTGTAGTTCAGCTCGTTGCCGCCCAGCTTGCCCAGCGAAAGCACCGCGAAACGCGAGTCAACGGCCCGGCTGTCGGGATCCAGCCGCTGCGGCGTGCCAAAGCGATGCTGGAGTTGTGCCTCTGTTTCGCGCAGCGCTTCCTCGATCAGCACGTCGGCCAGGGCGGAGATTTCGGAGGTAGTCTCGGCCAGCGTTGCTATGCCCAGCACATCGCGCAGCATGATCGGGATGTACTCGCGCCGCTTGAAGCGGGCCAGCAGCGCCGCAGTATCGGTTTCCAGAGAGCGCGAGCGCATACGAGCGAAGCTCTCCTGAAACTCCTCGCGAGAGTGGGTGCGATCCAGGTTTCGCTCGCGCACGAAGGCGTAGAACAGGTCCGGATTGTGGATCAGGGTTTCCCCCAGCCACGGACTGTAGCTGAACACCACCACGGCGTAGTGCACCAGCGAGGGATGCTTTTCGAGCAAGCGCAGCAGTTCAGGCGAGGCCACTTCGGCCAGGCGCTCGAACTGATTGACGGCAACATCGGGATTGGCTGCAGTCAGCAATAGGGCCGAGAGTGACTCGTAAACTTGCCCCGGCACCAGTTGGCGGATGTGGGCCAGGTTTCTGGCAGCAGCATCGGGATCGCGAAAGTGAAGGTCGGGTGGGGTCGCAGCTTCGCGTTGTTCCGGTTCAGGCACTATCAAGGGATTTTATAGTTCCCGCCAGGGTCCCGCCGAAGGGTTTGGCTGCGAATTGATGAGAATGAGCCGAAGCTGACGAGTAGAGTTCCTGCGGCAACGAAAAAAACAGGCACCCGCCAAGGGTGCCTGATATGGATTGAATTGTCGACACCAAGTCCAGATGTCGGACCGCTGGTCAGATTGGTTTAACGCCCTAACTTACGGCGAACCATTCCGCCCAACCCTAGCACGCCTGTTCCAAGCAGTAGCAAACTGCTCGGCTCCGGCACGCTCTGGCCGCTTTGCTCCGTCACCGAAACGTTATCCAAGGCTATGTAGCCCGGATCGTCGCGGAAAGCGAACGTGAGCGTATCGCTGCCGGTTCCCGTTACGTTGTAGGTGTACTGTGACCAAGCTGCGCCCGTGTTAGGATTGGTCAGGCTAAGTAGTTGAGTGCCATCCCACGAAGCGCTAAAGTCGCTGGGATTATCGCCAACTGAACCAAACCAGAAGCTGATGGTGTATTGCGCACCCGCGTGGTCGGTAAGTGTCTGGCTGAGCGTTCCATCGCTGCCTACAGGGCCAAGAACAGCATAGAAGTTGCCGTCCTCAGCGCCAGTGTAGTCGTAAAACGCACCGCTTACGACTTCGGTGTCTTCAAAGTTGCCGCCTGTAGTCCAACCGGTAAAGTCTCCTGTTTCGAAACTACCGTTGGTAATCAAATTCTGGGCGAAGGTCGCTGGCGCAGCGGTTACACAAACTGCAAGGGCGACGATGACCAGCAGGGTTTTCAGTCGCATATCTCCTCCGGGGTATAGCTAGAGCTCTAACCGATGATCTTCTAGCCGCACTTTTGCTGCCAATCGAGACATATTGCATTCATGCACTTAGGCATGACATTGTCAACGAAAAGTGCAGACTATTGCGGTGGTTGAGAAGCAGGTTGCCGACACTGCTCAAATGGCGTTTCCTCGATAAGCACCTTTAGGCCGACGAGGTTAGCACCTATCTCCAGACTGGACTTAACGTCTTTACCGCCGCAGAAAAGTCCCTGGCGAGAGAAAAGTCGACTCAGAGATCACCGTACTTTGACTTGCTATTATCGAGCCTGCTGTTTCGAGTCACTCTGGTTCCCTTCGGAGGGTCCTTGAACTGGCTGAGCAGGCTCTTCGCTTTCGATGCCCACAACACTTCCTTCACGCGCGAGGTGATCGCCGGACTCACCACTTTCACCACCATGTCCTACATCGTGGTGGTCAATCCAGCGATTCTCTCGGCAGCAGGCATTCCAGAAGGCCCGTCGTTCGTAGCGACGGCGTTGGTGTGCGTCTTCGGTTGTTACTTCATGGCGTTTTACGCCAACCGGCCTTTCGCGGTCGCTCCCTACATGGGCGAAAACGCATTCATCGCCTATACCGTTTGCCGGGCGCTGGGGATTCGCTGGCAGGCGGCACTGGCCGCGATTTTCATCTCCGGCGTGTTGTTCGTTCTGATGACGCTGTTTCACCTGCGGCGATGGGTGGTGGAAGGCGTGCCCACATCGTTGCGCTTCAGCTTTGCGGTGGGCATGGGCTTTTTCCTGACGTTCATTGGCCTCAACGAAACTGGCCTGGTGCGGCTCGGAGTGGCCGGTGCGCCAGTGCAGGCCGGACATCTGACCTCGCCGGCGGCGCTGGTAGCGATATTCGGGATTATGGTGCAGGCCATCCTCATCATCCGCAAAGTTCCGGGGGCCATCCTGATTGGCATCGTGATCACGGCAAGCGTTGCGTTCCTCAGTAGAGTTGCAGCGGCGCCCCACGGGCTGGTCAGCATGCCGCCCAGCATCGCGCCCGTCTTGTGGAAGCTAGACTTTCGTGGAGCGCTGACGTGGCAAGCCTTTCCCGTGGTGCTCACCATGTTCATTATGGCGTTCGTCGATACCATGGGCACGCTAATCGGCGTGTCCGCGCGCGCCGGCTTCCTGGATAAAGACGGGCAGCTACCGCAGATTGAGCGTCCCATGCTGGTGGATGCCATCACCACTTGCATCGCCCCGGCCCTCGGCACCACAACCTCGGGAGCTTTTATGGAGTCGGCCACCGGAATCGAGGTGGGTGGAAGGACCGGATTTACCGTCTTCGTGACCGGGAGCTGCTTCCTGCTGGCGATCTTCTTCGCCCCGCTGGTGGCTGCAATTCCCGCCGTAGCCTACGGGCCGGCCCTGATCCTGGTGGGATTGTTCATGCTGGCGCCGATCACCCACATCGATTTCGCCGACTACAGCGAATCGATTCCCTCCTTTGCCGTGGTTTCTCTGATGGCGTTCACCTTCAATATCGCCATCGGAATCTGCGCCGGCTTCGTGCTTTATCCGCTCTGCAAGATCGTCGCCGGCAAGCGCCGCGAGTTGAAGCCTGGTCTCTGGGTACTCACGGCCCTGTCGCTGGCATTCTTCATTTTTTATCCCTACCATTGACCGCAGTTTTTCCGCCTGACAATTTTTCGCGACCGCTTGCCGCAGCTCCAGCAAATTGCATCTTACTTCTTGCAATCGTTCGAAGTGGGGAAGGCGATTACCGTTGCCGGAAAGAGACCTGGGGAGATGAGCTTGAAACTGCCTGCCACCTTGCTGCGGTTCTTGATGTTAACGATGTGCGCCGCATTGGCGCGGCCGATGTTGGCCACCGCGCAAGAGGCGCAAGTAGCGCAAGAGGCGCAAGTAGGAGGTTCTACGCCGGTAGTTAATCAACACCAGGACGGCTACAGTTTCGAGCACTATATTCATGCCGTCCCCAAGACCCCGGGCGATTACCGCCCAATTACCGCCGAGGGCAGGCTGAATTGGTTTGCGCGTGAGACAGTGGGCCCAAGGAGCCTGACGGCCGGATTGTTCTCCTCGGCCATCGGGACCGCGATGGACAGTCCTCATGAATACGGTCCCCATTGGGATGGCTTCGCCCAGCGCTACGGCATGCGCATGACCGGTATCTCGACGGGCAATGCCATTGAGGCCGCGCTGGGGGCTGCCTGGGGTGAGGACCCGCGTTACTTTCACACCGTCCACCAGTCTTTCGGCAATCGCGTCAAGAACGTGGCAGACCTGACATTCAGGGCTTATCATCCCGACGGAGAACGTCACCTGGCTTACGCACGATTTGTGGCTGAATTCGGCAATAACTTTCTCTCCAACACCTGGCGTGTGCCCAGCGACTCCGATTGGCAGCGGGCCATGATTCGCACGGCGGAGGGCTTCGGCGGGCGCGCGCTTTCCAACGCCTTCAGCGAGTTCGTGCCAGTGTTGTGGCGGAAGCTGCGTCACCTGCCTGACCTGTATCCGGTGGACGCCCGCAATCCATAAGGAGCCGCAATTCGCGGTTCGCTTCTCGCTCTTCGCCAAGCGGGGGGCGGCCAGGGTCTCTGGCGAATAGCGAATAGCGACGCAAATCAGCCATCGGTCCACGATTTCCCTCGCAAAACAGGCACGCGTCACAGCAAAAAGTGACATAGGTCACGCCCAATCCATCTTTATTCGTCTAGTTTTTGTGTTTGCACCCTGCCACGCGGTGCGATAATCTTTGCGGTCTCCGAGCTTTTGGTTGGCTCGATTTTTTCCCGCCCAGCTAGCCACCCTGACTCGGGGGGAACACGCCGGAAGGCGATTGTGATCACATTCACGGCTTATTTGGGACACTCTGTCGCCGCTGCCGGCCCGCGCACTCCTTAGAACGAAAAAATTCGAGGAAAGGCTTGCCATACGCTGGCAAACATCGGTGACACCTGAATGAGCACCAAGACTCCAACTCCTGCTCCGGCATCGGAGGCGTCGAAGGGCGCGCCGCCGAAAGCGAGTCCGCTCGCCACCGCGATCTTCGTCGTCCTCGCGGCCATCGTCTCCGTGGTCATCCTCAAGCTGCCGTCGGTGACCGCTCCCTGGTCGCAGGGATACGATCCCATGGGGCACTGGTTGATTTCGACACTGATTGCCGCGTTGCCGGTGGTGGTGTTGCTGGGCAGCCTGGCGCTGGGCCATGTGAAGGCACATTACGCCGCACTGCTGGGACTGACGACCGCCTTGATTGTGGCTATCTTCGCCTTCCACATGCCGGGGCGCATGGCCGCGGTAACGGCGGTTTATGGAATCGGATATGGCCTGTTCCCGATCGGCTGGATCGTGCTGAACGTGATCTTCATGTATCAGCTCACCTGTGAGTCGGGACGGTTCAATGTGTTACAGCACAGCATGACCGGCATCACGCAAGACCGTCGTCTGCAACTGCTGCTGATCGCGTTCTGCTTCGGCGCATTCTTCGAGGGTGCATCTGGATTCGGTACGCCGGTGGCTGTTACCGCCGCAATTCTCATAGGCTTGGGCTTCCGGCCGCTGCAAGCTTCGGGCTTGTCGCTGATCGCCAATACCGCGCCGGTCGCCTTTGGTGCGTTGGCTACGCCTATCATCGCTCTCGCCAAGGTCACAGGTTACAGCGAAATCACGCTGGGCGCGATGACCGGGCGCATTCTGGCGCCGTTCTGCGTTCTTGTGCCGTTCTGGCTGATCTGCGCCTTTGCCGGATGGGGATCCATGCTGGAAATCTGGCCCGCCATTCTGGTGGCTGGTGTCAGCTTTGCGATACCGGAAGTCCTCATCTCGAACCTGCATGGACCGTGGCTGGCCAATATCGGCTCATCCGTAATTTCGATGGCATGCCTGGTGGGCTTCCTGTTCATCTGGCATCCCAAGCGGGTCTATACCTTTGAAGGCGAGGAAGCCAAAACCGAGCACCGCGCCTCTCACGGCTTCAGTCGCGCCGACGTTACGCGCGCATGGGTGCCCTGGGTCATTCTCAGCGTCATCGTATTCATGTGGGGCTCGCAGACCGGCAAGAAAATCATGAACACGCCGGAAAAAGTCTTCGCCTCCATGTCAAGCTGGCAAACGCCGCCCAGCAAAATCACTAACCCGCAGTTCGTGGTCGGCGGCCTGAACAATCTTGCGCTGCGCGTTCCTCCGGTGGTGACCAAGCCGACGAAGGAACCGGCCGTGTTCGGCCTGAACTGGGTGAGCGCAACCGGATCTGGAATTCTGCTGGCGGCCCTCATCTCCGGCCTGATCATGGGGCTGAACGTCCCGACGATCATTAGGATCTATGGCCAGACCCTGATGAAGGTGCGGTTCTCGCTGATCACGATTGCGGCCATGATGGCCATAGGATTCATGACCCGCTATTCCGGGCTGGATGCGACCATGGGTCTCGCTTTCGCGCGCACCGGACATTTGTATCCGTTCTTCGGGACGCTGCTGGGCTGGTTAGGGGTTGCGCTCACCGGCTCGGATACGTCTTCCAACGTGCTGTTCGGCAGCCTCCAGAAGATCACCGCGCAGCAGGTGAACACCTCGCCGATCCTAATGGCCTCGGCCAACAGCGCCGGCGGCGTGATGGGCAAGATGATCGATGCCCAAAGCATTGTCGTGGCCAGCACCGCAACCCAATGGTATGGACACGAAGGGACCATCTTGCGCTACGTCTTCTGGCATAGCATCGCGCTAGCGGTGCTGGTCGGAATCTTTGTGTTCCTGATGGCGTACGTAGCTCCGTTCACCAGTCTGGTGGTGAAGTAGGAGCAGTTTCAAGTTTCGAGTTTCGCGTTGCCTTCGCGGCGGCCGGAACTCGAAACTCCCTTTGTGATGCGGTCACAATCTCCGGCGACACAGGTCACAGCCTGACGTTCATTGGACTGTCATGCTGAGAACGTCGCTATTCGCTTTTTTTTATTCGCTTCTGGTCCGCGACCCGTGCCTCTGGCGAACAGCGAACAGCGGAGGTTCGTCATGACTTCCATCTTCGATACCTTCAAACTACGCGCGGAAGCGGTGAGCGCCGAAGTGCAGCGATTCCCCCACAAGAAGGCGGCGCTCAATTTCATCGTCGATTACTTGAAGCAGGCCGGCGTCGCCGATTCGCCGCAGGCTTACGCGGTGTGGGCCGATTGCCCGTTCCTCCGCGGCATCAACCGGGACCAACTGAGTGAGCAGGTTCCCGGCTTGAGCTTCGAGGTCACGCGCGAGCGCACCGCGGCTTCGAAAGTCGGCATCAGCCAACTGGATTGGGCGATGGCGAATACCGGTTCGTTAATCCAGGATGCGGCGCCTGTTGACCGACGGCTGGTATCAACGCTGCCGAACATTCACATCGCGATCGTCGAAACCAATCGGCTGCTGCCTGACATGCTCGCGGTCTTCAGCAAGATTCGCCCCGAGCAGACCAACTACATCTCGTTTATCACCGGACCCAGTCGCACTGCCGACATCGAGCGGGTGCTGACCATTGGCGTTCACGGCCCGGAAAAACTCATCATCGTCTTTGTCGACGACATGGCAGGGGTGAACTGATGCGCAAAGAATTTCGCGAGTCGATCAACACCGCGCTGCACAATCCGAATCTTACCGGCGCGCTCGGGCGCTTCTCCGAAGCCTATCGCGTCAGCCGCGAGAAAGCTTACGAAGGTATCGACTTCGAAGTCGTACGGACGCAGATCGCCGAGCGTAAGGGCTATGCCGCGTCGCATCTGGACGAACTGGCCGAGCGGTTCACCCAGCAGGCCGAAGAGCGTGGCGCAAAGGTGTTTCGCACCGACGATCCTGCCAAGGTCCGCGAGTACATTCTCGCACTGGCGCAGCGGAACGGTGTGACCAGTGTTGTCAAATCGAAGTCGATGGCGTCTGAAGAAATCCACCTCAATCCTTATCTTGAAAAGGCCGGCATCGAAGTGCGCGAGACCGATCTGGGCGAGTGGATCGTGCAGCTGGCGAAGCAAACCCCCTCGCACATGGTGATGCCCGCCATTCACATGACCAAGGAAGAGGTCGCGGACGTTTTCAGCCAAGAGGTTGAGCAGGGCCAGACGCCAGATATTCCGAAGTTGGTGAAGTTTGCGCGCGGCAAGCTGCGCACCAGGTTTCTCAGCGCCGGAATGGGCATTACGGGCGCTAACATCGCGGTCGCCGAAACTGGCAGCCTGGTCATCATTACCAATGAGGGCAACGCGCGGCTGGTGACAACGCTGCCGAAGATTCACGTCGCCATCGTCGGCATCGAGAAGCTGATGTCCGATTTCGCCGACGTTGTCCCCGTGCTCACCGCGCTGCCGCGCAGCGCCACGGCGCAGTTGCTTACGAGTTACGTTTCGATCATCAGCGGGCCGGTGCCGAACACCGACGGCACGCCCAAGCAGCTGCACATCATCCTCATGGACAACCGGCGCACCGAGATGTCGCAGGACCCAAAGTTCAAACAGGCGCTGCAATGCATTCGCTGCGCGTCCTGCCTGAATGTATGCCCGGTGTTTCGGCTGGTCGGCGGTCACGTATTCGGCAAGATTTATACCGGCGGCATCGGCACGATTCTGACTGCGTGGTTCGACGCGCTGAAGTCATCCAACGAGATCCAGAGCCTGTGCATTCAGTGCGGCAACTGCACCCAGTTCTGTCCCGGCAAGATCGATATCCCCGGACTGATTCTGGAATTACGCCGGAGAATCGCGGTGGAGAAAGGGCAGACGGTTGCGCAGAAAGCTATTTTCTCCGTCGTCAACAATCGCAGGTTGTTTCACTCGATGCTGCGCACCGCATCACTAGCGCAGAAGCCGCTGGCGAAGGACGGCTTCATTCGCCACCTGCCGTTCTTCCTCTCGGACATGACGGAGTTCCGCAGCCTGCCGGCGATTGCCGACGTTCCGCTGCGCGACAAGTTCAAACAGGTCGAGCAGCCGAAGCAAAAAGAGAAGGCGGCGTTTTATTCCGGTTGCCTCATCGACTTTGCCTATCCCGAGATGGGCGAGGCCGTCGTAAAGATCATGAACAAGGCTGGAATCGAAGTTATCTTCCCCGAGGGCCAGACCTGTTGCGGCGCGCCCGCACGTTTCAGCGGAGCCTACGAGGTGGCCGCGCAAAACGCGAGCGACAACATCAACGCGTTGCTGGAGCAGGACGTGGAGTACGTCATCTCAGCCTGCCCGACTTGCACGGTCGCGCTGAAGCACGACTTTATCAGCACGTTCGAGAGCCTTGGCCAGACGGACTCACTGCCTGGCGCCCGCGCGCTGGCCGCAAAGGTTGTCGACTTTTCAACCCTGGTAAAGAAGTTGGTTGACGAAGGCCGCCTGACGTTCAGAGAAGGGCAGCAACTCGGCAAGGTGACGTATCACGATTCGTGTCACCTGAAGCGGACGTTAAACGTTTCGCGGCAGCCGCGCGAGCTGCTGACCAAGGCCGGCTTCGAAATTGCGGAGATGTATGAAGCCGATATGTGTTGCGGGATGGGCGGTTCGTACTCGCTGAAGCTGCCGGAGATTTCGGCGCCGATACTCGAACGCAAGCTGAAGAACATCAAGGAAACCGGTGCGCCCCTGGTGGTGATGGATTGTCCCGGCTGCGTGATGCAGATTCGCGGCGGCCTGGATAAGGACGGTGCGGAGATCAAGGTGGAGCATACGGCGCAGCGGCTGGCGGAGGGATTGAAGTAGCGCGACAACTAGTGGGAAGCGACAAGAGAGCTTTTTGGAATTGTCATCACGAGGAGGGCTTCAGCCCGACGAGGGATCTGCTTTTCGTCATGAGAAGAGAATGGCACTTCTGGGTATACATCCTCGCAAGCAAGTCCCGTCACATAATATACAGGCGTCACGAACGATATCGAGCGTCGGGCTCGAGAACATAAAGACGGAAGAATTGAAGGGTTTACGCGAAGATATAGAATCGACCGCCTGGTCTATTGCGAGAGATTCCGTTATGTCGTAAATGCGATTGCGCGTGAAAGGAGATTAAGGTCTGGGATCGGAGGAAGCGGATAGCGCTGATTGAGCAAGCCAATCCTGCCTGGGAAGACTTGTCGCTGGAGTGGGACAAGGCAATAGAGCTGCTGCATCCAGCGGGCGCGCGCTAAAAGCAGATCCCTCGTCGGGCTGAAGCCCTCCTCGTGATGACAACAAGAAAGACCTTGATCGCGCAGCAAAAGCTGCGCCTTCAACTACCGCATCACTGCGCCGCTGGTGCGGCCTGCGCTGCTCCCAGCACCGCCAATTTTTCCTTTGCCAGCGGACGAGCAAACGCATTCGACGGATTGTGCAGGTTGATGGTCAGCACTTTCTTGTAATACTCAATCGCCTTCGCTTTGTCACCGGACTTTTCATAGGCTTGCGCCGACAAGCTCAAAATAAAAGGGTCATCCAAGCCCGCTTCTTGCAGCGCCGCAATCGCCGTCTTGAAGTCGCCGGCGTATAGCGCGACATATCCGACGAAGTAAGGATAGAAACGCGCCTGGTCAGGAATGCCGGCCTTATCCAGAATCGCCTTGGCTGCCGCCACGTGTTCCTGGGCCTGGGCGGCTTGCCCGCGCCGCACCGTGATGCGGGCCAAGGCCCCCTCCCAACGGAAGTTCCACAGGTCTTTCTCGGCCGGAGTGAGGTTGGGGACCTTGAGTCCAGTCGAACGTCCCGTCTGATACCACTGGAAGGCATTGTCGGTGTCGCCCGATTCAAGATAGATGCGGGCCAACTCGTTGGCCGTGCCAGCGGCATCTTCATACCTGCCCCAGTTGTATTGCAGATCGTACGCTCGCCGTTCGTACTCCGAGGCCTTGGCGGTGTTGTGTTCGAAGGCATAGGAAACAGCCATGACGCGCAGGGACTGGGTGGTCTGCGCCTCGGAGGCGAGCTCGATTGCCTTGGCCAGATGCTGGCGCGCCTCCGCATACTTGCCCTGCAAGTCCAGAGAGACGCCCATGTAAAGCTCGGCGTCGTAACAGCGCGGATCGAGTTGCAGCGCCTTCTGGTAGAGCGCGATCGCCTCGTCCAGTTTGCCGCCTTTGTTGAGGTCCTGGCCCTGCTTCACCAAGGCCATCGCTGCAGCTTTGGGTTCCGTCGCCGCGGCCGGTTGAGACGGTGGCTGAGATTGCGCCGTCAGGCACAGGCTCGAAAGCAGCAAGGCTGCCATCACCAGCAGCGGCCAGAAACACCCAGTTTTGGTCTGCATAACGCCGCCATTATTGCATATTGCCGATTACGGGTTGTCGGTTAACCCCGCGAGCAGATACACTGCGCAGCACAGGCCCTAACAACTGCCAACATATAGGCACGATGCCAAGAAGCATGGTGGCGGGGAAGGGCTGTGCGATGATGTTGACTGTCGTCAAGCAAAGGGTCATGTTGTGCCTAAGCACTGAGATTGCAATTCTTCGCAGGAGATCAATATGAAAGAAACGCTTCCACGGCGGGCATTCCTTAAGACGGGGGCCTGTGGCGCTGCCGCCGCGGTCACGCAGACTTTGTTGGGCTCGCTTGCCATTCCGGTTGCCGCCAATGCGCAACAGGCGCCGTCGGCACAACGCGGCGTCACCCTGACCAAAGAGTGGCAGGACACCCTGACTGCCGAACAGATTGTCCAGCTGGCCAAGATGGGCAATCAGCGTTTCGTCACTGGACAACGGGTGGAGCGCGACTACCAGCAGGATGTGAAGGCCACCAAGAAGGGCCAATATCCCGCGGCGATTGTGCTCAGTTGCATCGATTCCCGGGCGCCGGCGGAAATCATCTTCGACGCCGGCATCGGAAACATCTTCAATGCCCGTGTGGCCGGCAACATTGTGGACCCGGACCTTGCGGGCAGCATGGAATATGCCTGCAAAGTTGCAGGCTCCAAGGTTGTACTGGTGATGGGCCACACCAACTGCGGCGCGGTGAAAGGCGCCATCGATAATGTGGAGCTGGGAAACCTGACCCAGTTGCTGGAGAAATTGAAGCCGGCAGTTGAGGCGACGAAAAGCTTTCCCGGCGAGCACGACTCTCACAACAACGCGTATGTGACCGCGGTGGCCACCAAGAACGTGCAGCTCACGGTGGAGAACGTGCGCAAGATGAGCCCCATACTCGCCAAGATGGAGCAGGACAAGCAGATCATGATTGTGGGAGCCATGTACGACGTCGCGAATGGGAAGGTGGATTTTCTGGGGTGAGGGGCGGTCTGGAACGGCGTCGGTCCAACAGCAGATCCCTCGTCGGCCGGAAGACCTCCTCCCGATGGCAGGAATAAAGGGTCGGAAACGGCATGGCTAAAGAGTTGGCAGAGAACCGTGTCGTCCCCGGGGGACTCCGATGCTTTTTCCACTTACCCAGCACTCCGCTTCGCTGCGTGCTGGGCTAAGCTGAGTCGTCCCGCACAGCGGGACAGGGGTATCGTTGCCGCCGCAGCGTCGCGGGCGCGTTGGGTTCCAGGCAGCTGAAGCCATGCCCCTTCAAATGACCATGTCAACCAAGCCGCTATGAGTACGAAAGTGAATCTGCTGAGGTGCTGGAGCAGGGAAAGCGATGAATAGGCCACCCGCGAGAGAGCGAGGTTGGCATCGGCGGCTCATTCATCGCGGAGGGTTTTCATGGGATCGACGCGAGCGGCGCGGAGAGCAGGCAGGACGCAGGCGAGCAGACCGACGGCGGTGGTCATTAAGGCGACGGTGCCGAAGGTGGCAAGGTCACGTGCGCTGACGCCGTAGATCACGCTGGCCAGCACGCGTCCCAAGGCCAGCGCTCCAACAAGGCCAAGGACGATGCCCAGCAGAGTGGGCTTCATGCCTTCGAGCACGATCATGCGGAGTACATCGCTGATCTGCGCTCCCAAGGCCATGCGAATGCCAATCTCGCGCACGCGGCGGCGCACGGCGTACGACAAGACACTGTAGATCCCGACCGCTGCCAACAACAAAGCCAGCCCCGCGAAGGCCGCCAGCAGGAACATGGTGAAGCGCTGCTGCGAGAGCGATTCGTCCACCATATCCTGCATGGTTTCGATTTGCAGCAAAGGCACTTCGGAGTCGACCTCATGCACGGCATTGCCGATGGCTGAAACCAGATTGTGTGGGTCGGTACTGGTGCGGACGGCAAGCGTCATGCCGAAGGATTGCCATGGTTCACCTCGCGCGGCGGAAAGTTGGCCCAAGGGCAGGTAAAAGGCGGCCGCGGAGCGGGTCTGGCTTAACGCATCCAGCTTCACGTCGCCGACAACCCCCACCACAACCCGAGGCACGTCGGGAAAAAAGTAGAGCGTGAGGCGCTTGCCGATCGGGTTCTGGTTGGGCCAGAACTCTTTGGCCATCGACCGGCTGATCAAGATGGCGCCTGGATGTCCCACAATGTCAGAGTCGTCAAACTGGCGGCCGCGCAACAACGGGAGATGCATGGCGCTCATGTAACCTGGGCTGATCAAACGCATATCAAGCTCGGGCTGATCGGCCATGGCCACGAGCGGCCGGCCCTCCACCTGCACCGGCTGGTGCGAGCCATAACCGCTGAGCGGCAAAGCGTCGATGACGCCGGCGGATTGGACGCCGGGCAGCGCGCGAACGCGTTGCAGGACGCGGTCAAAGAAGGCGATCTGCTGCGCCGTGGTTGCGAACTTGGTGCCCGGAATCGACAGGTCCATGGTGATAACGTGGTCGGGGTCGAAGCCGGGATTGACGGAGCGCAGCATCCACAAGCTGCGAATCAACAAGCCCGCCCCGATCAGCAGCATCAGCGACAAAGCAACTTCAGCCACCACCAGTGCGCTGCGTGTGCGGCTCCCACTAGAGTCGGAGGCGGTGCGGCCCGAACCTTGCTTCAGCGCCTCGCTCACAACCTCCCTGGTCAGGCGCAAAGCCGGGAGCAGGCCGGCCGCGAAGCCGGTGAGCAGCGAGATGCCGAGGGTGAAGGCCAACACCCAGCCATCGAGCCCGATCCCGCCGGAGCGCGGCAACTGCTGTCCCATAAACTTCACGATGAACATGGTTCCGTAATGCGCGAAAATCAGTCCCAAGGCGCCGCCGGTAATGGCGAGCAAAACGGTTTCCGCCAGCGTTTGTTGCAACAAGCGACGGCGGCTGGCGCCGAGCGCCGCACGAATCGCCACTTCCTTACGTCGCGAGAGCGTCTTGGCCAGCACCAGATTGGCGACGTTGGCGCAGGCAATCAGCAGCACAAAAGCCACCGCGCCTAGAAGGACCAGCAAGCCGGGCCGAACATCGCCGACCAGATCGTCACGGAGCGGGATGACAGTCGTACCCCAGCCCTTATTGTCTTTGGGATACTGTTGCGCGAGCTGGTTGGAGATGGTGTCGAGCTCGGCTTTGGTCTGCTGGAGCGTGACGCCCGGCTTTAACCTCGCAATCACTCCATAGTTGTGATCGGCGCGAATGGCGCGTTCCTGAGCAGTCCAGGCCAGGGGCTTCCATATCTGCGGACGAGCGTCGGGGTCGCCGGAAACAGGGAAGCCAAAGCCGGGCCGCATCACTCCGATCACCGCATAAGGTTCGCCGTTGAGTTGGATATTCTTTCCGACGATTGCCGGATCGCCGGCAAAGTGAGTGCGCCACAGGTCATAGCTCAACAGCACTTCGTGTTCGCGGCCGGGCTGGTCCTCGCTCTCCATAAAGACGCGGCCCAGGAAGGGCTCGGCGTGGAGGATGGAGAAGAATCCGTAGGTGGCGCCGACAATTCGGATCGACTCTGCCTGACCCCGGCCGGTAAGCGTGTAGCGGCCGAAGCCGTAAGCTGACATGCCGTCAAAGCTATGCGCCTGACTGCGCCAGTCGAGGAAGTTGGCCGGCGAGACGGGAAAGATCGGAATACCCGGAAAACTTGCCTGCGGGGGAACGTGGTAGAGCTGCACCAGGCGGTCGGGCTGATCGAATGGCAGAGGCCGCAGCAGCACGGCATTCACCACGCTGAAGATTGCGGTGTTGGCCCCGATGCCCAACGCGAGCACCAAGACTGCAACCGCGCTGAAGCCGGGACTCTTGCGCAGCGCGCGCCAACCGTAGCGAATGTCTTGACCTAAAGTTGTCATGCTCTCAATCCCACGCCATGAGGTAGGCAATCCGCCAGGCACGCGGATCCCATGATGCTGATGCAGGTCTGTCTCCAAGGCGGGATTTGCTAAGCGGCGGAAATGCCGAGGTTTACGTGTTCGGGAAGAAGGCTGGGCAGGGAAGTGGTGTTCGTTGGCGAACAGCGTGTCCGGATATGAGTAAGGCGAAGAGGCTTCGACATGGACGTGGATGGGACTGCCGCTCCCACTCATTCGAAACCGGCGAATGAGTGGGGTACCCCGGCGCAGGGAATACACATAGTGCCTGGGGGTGTTTGACACTCGTTTCCGGGGCGACCTATACTCCGCAACAAATCTCGTTTCGGAGGATAGGTTATGTCGAAACGCCCACCAGCCGTTCTCCTGTTTGCTGCCTTGGCTTTCATGGCGCTCAGCGCAGCAGCGGCCTTCAGTCAGCAGCCAGTTCTCACGCCCCAGAACAGCAACACCACGCAACTGCTGATCGCGGTCAGCCCAGTCGACGAAAATGTGGTCTGGGCGGTAGGAACCGGCAGCATATTTGTCGTCACTACCGACGGCGGCAACACCTGGCGAAGCGGCGTAGTTCCGACACAAAACTCTGCCGATGTCCAGCTTCGCGATGTGCAGGGCGTCAGTGACCAGGTGGCCTACGTGCTCGCCATCGGGAACATCCCGCAGGATTTCGCCATCTACAAAACCGAAGACGGCGGCGCGACCTGGACGCAACAGTTCGAGAACCAGCTGGTCGGCGCGTTCTATGATTGCTTTGCGTTTTGGACTCCCACCAACGGGATTGCGCATAGCGATTCGGTGAACGGCGTCTTCCCCGACCTGATTACTACCGATGGGATGACGTGGCAGAGCATTGCCAACAACATGCCGCCTGCATTGTCCGGCGAAGCGTCGTTTTCTTCGAGTGGAACCTGCGTGACAACGCAGGGCACGAGCAATGCGTGGATTGCCACCGGCGGCTCAAGCATCGCCAGGATTCTGGCCACTACCGACGGGGGCAACACGTGGGCCGCGTACGACACTCCGCTGGCCAGCGGACCGATTGCCGGCGGCTTTAGCGTGGCCTTTCGCGACGCGACCAACGGCATCCTGGGCGGTGGAAGTCTTACTACGGGAACGGCTGTTTACCAGGCGCAGGCAGCGACCTCCCATGACGGCGGTCAGACGTGGCAGCTTACAAATAATCCGCCCGTGGCGTATGCCATCTTCTGCGTCGCTTACCTGAGCAACACGACCGGTGTCGGCGGCGGGCGGCACGACGGTCGAGGTCAGGCGAAACCCAGCCCGACGGATTACACACGCTACGCGGTGATCACTGCCGATATTGGAGGCGCGGCCTGGACACCGGACGAAGGTACCACGTGGTACACGCTGCCTGGCGCCATAGGATATTGGGCCGTGGCCTTTGCCAATCCGCAGAATGGGTGGATGGTAGGAACAAATGGAGCTATTCTGAAAGTTAGCTTTCCATAGGAAGGGATTGGGGGTTGGGGCTAGGGGATAGTGGACTGCGTATCCCGGCTAAGCTCACGAGCCGCTTGCCGAGTCCATCCATTCGAGTAAGGCGCGCTGGCCGGTCCAGCCGGAGGTGGAGCGCCTGATTTTCCCATCGCCGCCGATCAGGACCAGCTTGGGCACGCCGCCGACGCGATAGGCTCTGGACACGGTGCCGTCGTCATCGGAAAGCGATGTGAGATTGATATTGTTCGCGCCCATAAAGTTGCCCACGCCAGCCCCGCCGCCAACGTTGATCGCCAGCACGGAGACACCTTTGTTGCGGAACTCGGGCTCCAACTTGCTCAGCATAGGAAGTTCTCGCTGACAGATGGGGCAAGAGGTTGTCCAGAAGACCAGCAGCACTGGCCGCCCGCGGTAGGAAGCAAGGTTGACGCGGCCGCCATAGGTTCCGGGCAGCGAGAAGTCGGGCGCCGGCTGAGGCACGCCGTGCGCGAAAAAGACTCCCAAAAGCACGGCGCTGACCAGTAACACGAAACCGAGTGTCGATTGCTGTGACATGTGGGTTCGTCTAAGGTGATTGTAAGCCGGTGCCGCCGGCGCGAGTCAAGCGATAGAGACCGTAGTCACCCAGGTCTCGAAAGGCGCGAGACCTGGGGCACCCGGCCGAGGGCAATATCTACGGCACTACGGCATACGACGGAAGCCATGGCAATGGCGTCGTCTTTGAAATCACGCCATGAATCGAAGGAGAAAAATCCGATGTCCTGGACACAACCCTCCACATTAATTCTTGCTAGCAACCTGCGGCGGACAGCGTTCGCGCTCGCGATGCTTTGTGCCCTGGCGATGATTGCAACGCCATCTGCGAAGGCGCAGACCTTCACAGTAATTCATTCCTTTAGTGGCGGAGACGGTTACCGGCCTTATGCTGGCATTACTCTCGATGCCGCGGGCAATGTCTATGGGACGACCCTCTTATCGGTTACCGGAGAAGGAACAGCCTTTAAGTTGAAAAGGTCGCATGGTGCCTGGGTCTTGAATCCGCTCCTCACGTTCAGTGGAGATGCAGGAGCTAATCCTGCCAGCGGATTGGTCTTCGGCCCGGACGGAGCGCTTTACGGTACAACCGAGGGCGGAGGATCGATGGCGAATGGATTGGTCTATAGCCTGATGCCGCCAGCAACGGCGTGCAAGATTGCTCTTTGCTTCTGGACGGAGACCGTCCTTTATAACTTCGCAGGAGGCAGCGACGGATCAAGCCCCGGGTTTGGCAACGTCATCTTCGATCACTCCGGAAACATTTACGGTACAACGAACGCAGGAGGCGCTGCGGGCCTGGGCACAGTTTACGAGCTAACTCCATCTAATGGCGGCTGGGCAGAGAAAGTCTTGTACAGTTTTTCTGGAGGAAACGACGGCTCACAACCCTACAGTGGTGTGATTCTCGATCAGGCCGACAATCTCTATGGCACTACTGTCGGGGGTGGTGGCTCAGGTTGCGGCGGCTCAGGTTGCGGAACGGTCTATGAGCTGAGTCCGGTTGGCTCAGGCTGGACAGAAAACATCATTTATTCGTTTCAGGACGGCGCTAACGGGGAATACCCGTACGGGGGTCTGATCTTTGATCAATCCGGCAATCTCTACGGCAGCACCTTCTACGGAGGCTCCGCTGGCGGCGGGACAGTGTTCGAGTTCTCACCTATCGGAGGAAGTTGGACATTTTCGCTGATCTACGCGTTGACCGCCGGAATTTATGGCGGAGGCGGACCGGCGGGCAGCCTGGCCATGGATGGCGCCGGTAATCTCTATGGCACCACGGATCAGAACGGCGCCTATGGAGCCGGGTCGGTTTTCAAGCTGACACCCCAAAACGGCGGGTGGACCTATACCACTCTCCACGATTTCGCCGGGAACGGCCCAGATGGAGAGTTTCCCATAGGGGGCCCGACTGTAGACACCCGCGACAATCTTTACGGCACGGCATCGCAGGCGGGCCTGCAAGAGCTCAATTGTGGCTTCGAACAAGGTTGCGGTGTGGTGTGGGAGATCACGCCGTGACGAAATGGAGTGATGCAATGCTTCGAACGAACGTACAACGCTCAATCGCGAACCTGGCTTCAATCTTGTTGTTTGTGCTGGCGGTCATCATGACGCAGCCCACGCAGGCGCAAACGTTCAGCGTGATTCACAATTTCACCAGGGGAGCGGACGGGGCGTTTCCTTATGTCGGCGTGACCAAGGATTCTTCCGGAAACCTATACGGCACGGCAGCGTTTGGGGGACTGGCTGGCGGATGTAATGGTAATGGCTGCGGCACGGTATACAAGTTGGCGCGCCACGGCTCCGGCTGGCTCTTCAACCCGCTGTATATCTTCACCGGAGGGAGCGACGGCGCTTTGCCGCTGGCTCGCGTGATCCTCGGCCCCAACGGTACTTTGTACGGAACAACCTATGCCGGAGGCGGAGGGGCCGGTGTGGTTTTCAATCTACATCCTCCCGCGCGCGTCCCAACCCACGTTTTCAGCCCATGGACCGAAGACGTCCTGTATCAGTTCGGAAACGTCTTCGATGGCAACAATCCTGAGGGCGACCTTGTCTTCGACGCCGCCGGTAACATTTATGGAACTACGTCGAGTGGCGGCTATGAGTGCGAGGATACAGTGTACTGCGGCACCGTTTATGAGTTGACGCCCCACGGCAGCGGCTGGACCGAAAGCATCCTGTACAAATTCACGAACGGCGATGTAGCAACCCCGCTGGCGGGTGTCGTCTCCGACCAGGCTGGCAATCTTTATGGCACGACTTCGAGCCTTTATGCGGTGTTTGAGTTACTGCACTCCGGATCAGGATGGACGGAGACTACACTCTATCAACCTGGGTATGAGGGTGGCGCACCCACCCCGGCGGGCGGCGTGATCTTTGATCCCGCCGGCAATCTTTATGGCGCCACGCAATACGGTGGAACCAACGGAGTCGGAACGGTCTTCGAATTAATGCCGATGGGTGGAGGCTGGATCGCGAGCACACTTTACAACTTTACCGGCGGCGGCACTCCCTTGGGCACTCTGGTGCGCGATGCTTCGGGAAACCTCTACGGTACTACTTGCGAGGGTGGCGTTCATAACAGCGGCTCGGTCTTCAAGCTGACACCTTCCGGCGGAGGCTGGACGGAGACTGACTTGTACGATTTCACCGGCGGCAACGACGGATACTGTCCGATGGGCAACGTGACACTTGATGCCGAGGGCAATATTTACGGCACCGCCTATGCGGGTGGTTCGCGGGGCTACGGGACCGTCTTCGAGATCACGCCGTGACGAAAAGGAGAAATGCCTGGTGCCCCAGGTTCGCGTCCTTCGTTTGGACGCTAACCTGGGTCTTGGGCTCACGGCCGAGCCGGGTGCCCCAGGTCTCGCGGTTTTCGAGACCTGGGAGGTCCGTTCGCCTACCCCAGCTTGTCTGTCTCAAATTGAAACCCCGAAGGACAACAGCTGTCCCATGGCAGCCGCTCGCATCGGCCCGGGTCTCAAACACCGTGAGACCCGGGGCACCCGGCGAGAAGTCGGGCGCCGGCTGAGGCACGCCGTGCGCGAAAAAGACTCCCAAAAGCACGGCGCTGACCAGTAACACGAAACCGAGTTTCGATTGCTGTGACATGTGGGTTCGTCTAAGGTGATTGTAAGCTTGGTGCCCCAGGTTCGCGTCCTTCGTTTGGACGCTAACCTGGGTCTTGGGCTCACGGCCGAGCGTGCGTGGCGTCACTGATGACCGGCATCGGTCGATGTAGTTTCGATCTATGCCGCGAGGTCTGGTGCGCTACCACGAATCGGGTCAGTCGCACTTCGTCACCTTCAGTTGCTATCGCCGAAAAGCAAAGTTTGCGGGCGGCAGGCTCTATAACCTGTTTCCGGTGGTTCTGGAGGAGATGCGAATCCGGTTCGGGATGCGTGTGTACGGCTACGTGGTCATGCCTGAGCACGTGCATCTGCTGGTCAGCGAGCCCGAACGTGGAACGCTGCGGACGCCATGCACTATCTCAAGCTGTCGTTCAGTAAGCGCGCGAGGAGTCTGAGCGGGGCCCAGGTTAGCGTCCAAACGAAGGACGCGAACCTGGGGCACCAGCATCAGGAACGCGACTCCCACAATGAACCGTTTTGGCAGAAGAGATACTACGACCGGAACGTGCGCAGCGTGCGCGAGTTCGGGATCAAGTTGCGCTATCTACACCGCAATCCTGTCAAGCGCGGGTTGGTGCGCGACCCGGGCGATTGGAAGTGGAGCAGTTTTCGGCACTACGCCTTCCGCGAGATGGGTGTGGTGGAGATTGAGTCGGAGTGGACAGGAAGAGATCGCGAGCTCAAAGTGACGGGCGGCCAGCCCCGCGTGTTCCTCTGCCCGAGTTAGTGGGTGTCCCGGGTTCGCCCTTCGTTTGGGCTAACCTGGGATCGCTACGCGCCCGCAAGGACGTAATGTGTCGCCGGCTGAAGCCGGCTCAGGAATCTATAGGAACGCCATACCCAGGACTTACGTCCTGGGCTAACGTCAGTTCCGCCCTGGCGGGCTCGGTTCGTCGCGATTCGTTCTGTTGATGCAGCGGGAAAGCCGAGTTGGTGCGATGTGCAGGACAGCAGGTCCCTCCGCTCCGGCTGAAGCCGTCGGTCGGGATGACACTTCAAGGGAGAGTGCGAGATGCGCTCGGGATGGCAGGAATAATAAGTGGGTAACGGCGCGGCTGAAGCCGCGCGCCTCGAACTGCAGATCCCTCGACTCGGGCTGAAGCCCTCGCTCGGGATGACAAAACAAAAGGGCGAATTGCGGCACGACTGAGGTCGTGCCCTGATACAAAGCAAAAGCGTGGAACGAGCTCTAGGACGCTGGCCTAAAGGCCAGCTCTTCCACCGTTAGCCCCGACACAAACCAGATCGCAGGGCTAGTCGAGGGTTTCCGGTTCGAGCGCGATGTGCTTTTCGCCGGCGGCTTTTTTCTCCCAATACTTGCGGACCCAGGCTTCCCAGCTTTTGCCGGCGGCGGTGTCGCGTCCGGTGAAGGCGAGAGCGGCGATGTCGGAATAAGGGATGGAAATCTTCTGCGGCGAATCTTTCGGGATGAGACGCACGACAGATTCCGCGAGGGCCGCGCCATTGCGGCGATCGAAGATGTAACCCTCCACGCGCGAGCCGTCTTTGCGGGTGATGGTCACGTCGCCACGATAGTCGAAGGCCTGCTCGAGGGCGGCGCGGAGTTCGGCTTCGGTGACGAGGTCGGGAATCCAACCTTCGATCGCCTCGCGCTCGCGGCCATCGACAACTTCGAGGTGGTCGACGGTGAGGTTATGTTGCGGTTCGGACATAAGTCGCTATTCGCCTTTCGCTGTTCGCTCTTCGTCGGAATCCTATTCACCACGGAGGCACAGAGAACACGGAGTAGAAAAACGATGTTTTGGGATTGTCATTACGTCGCCGCAAGGCATCCGCTGTTCACAAAGCCGCCAGAAGCAGATCCCTCGCTTCGCTTGTGATGACAAACCAGATAGCAATCTGATTTTTCTCCGCGTGCTCCGTGGTGAAAATAATCGTCACGAACTCGTGTGCCGCCGGCTGAAGCCGGCTCGGAATCTATAGAAACGCCATACCCAGGACTTACGTCCTGGGCTAACTTCAATTCCGCCCTGACGGGCTCTATTCTTCAGCTGCCGACGTTCTACCGTTGCCTGGAGCTTCTTGCCAAGAGCTATAAGAGTCCAATCCCAAAAACTCCGTGAACTCCGTGTTCCCGTGGTGAAACCTCTCTACGATTTGCCGATCTGTACCAGCGGGTTGTATTCGTGGACGGGCTTCGCGGGCTGGTTCAGCATGGCCAGAGCTTCATCATCTTTATATTGCGTCGAAAAGGTCGCGCGGACGGTTGCGGCGAATCCTTTCCACGAGCCAAACGTGTCGTGCACTGCCGAGGCTTCGTATCCGCTGTGAACCATGCAGTTGGCGCACTTGGGATTGCCGGACTCGGTGCCGTACTTGTGCCACTCGGTCTCACGCATGAGCTCGTCGAAGGTATCGGCGTAGCCGTCCTGCAACAGGTAACACGGCTTCTGCCAGCCGAAGAGGTTGAAGGTGGGCATGCCCCACGCAGTGCAAGGGTAGTCGCGCTTGCCCATAAGGAATTCCAGGAAGAGCGGCGACTGGTTGAATACCCAATTCTTTTTGCGGTTGGCGAGGATGGTGCGGAAGAGGCGGCGCGTGCGGGCGCGTCCGAGGAAATGCTTCTGGTCGGGCGCCTTGTCATAGGAGTAGCCGGGGGAGAGCATCATGCCCTCGACGCCGAGATCCATCATCTGGTCGAAAAACGCACGAACGCTCGTTGGGTCCGCGCCGTCGAAGAGCGTGGTGTTGGTGGTAACACGGAATCCGCGGCTGAGCGCTTCCTTCATGCCATCGAGCGCGGCATCGAATCCGCCTTCGCGGCAGACGGAGAAATCGTGGTTCTCGCGCTCGCCATCCATGTGAACGGAGAAGGTCAAATACTTGCTGGGCGTGAACAGGTCGAGCTTCTCGCGCAGCAGCAGCGCGTTGGTGCAGAGGTAAATGTATTTCTTGCGCGCGACCAGGCCGTCGACGATCTCGGCGATTTGCGGATGCATGAGCGGCTCGCCGCCTGGGATGGAGACCATGGGTGCGCCGCACTCGTCGACCGCGCGGAAGCATTCGTCGGGCGAGAGATTTTGCTTGAGCACATGCGCGGGATACTGGATTTTGCCGCAGCCGGCGCAGGCCAGATTGCAGCGGAAGAGCGGCTCGAGCATGAGGACGAGGGGGTAACGCTTGCGGCCACGAAGGCGCTGCTTGAGGACGTAGGAGGCGACCGTCCACATTTGGGAAACGGGAACTGCCATGCTGGGGATCAGCCTTTCTGTTGCAATCAATGAGATTATGGCATAAGCTGGGGAATAAAGCGAACACGAACTCGTGTTCTTTTTCGTGTTCCACGTGGAACATTTTTTGGGCGGTGGGGGAAGACGGCGCGGGATGGAAGCTTGATCGTTCAGAAGGAAGCTAGCGCGGTTGGAGCCGAGGGGGAAGGCTTTCCCCTGGGCCGGAGGTTGCCCATCCAGCAACGCGGGCTGAAGACGGTCCTGCGGATTCTCGATGCGGCGAGCTCGCTGCTCCCCCAGATGCCGCTGGACGACGTGACCACCCGGCGCATCGCGGCCGAGGCTGGAGTGTCGATCGGCGCTCTCTACCGCTTCTTCCCCGACAAGCAAACTATCATCGACGCCGTCGCGGTGCGTCACGTCGGGCAGTTTCGCACTTCGCTGGAAGCCTCGGTCATCCAGCCGCTGCTGCGCGAGATGGAGAACCTCGCCACCTTCGATCCCGCCATCATCCTCGACCGCATGATCGACGCTTACATCGAGTACCTCGACGCTCATCCCGACTTCCGCACCATCTCCTTCGGACGCCACATCAGCGCGGCCACCAAAGCGCGCGAGGCCTCGCCCACCACCGGCCTTCCTGCCATCCTCACCGCCTTCATCGTCGAGCGCCTCGGCCTCGACTTCACTCCCCACCTCGAGCGGATGCTGCGCGTCGTCAGCGAAACCGGCGAACGCCTCATCGCCTTCGCCTACGAGCAGCCCACCCGCCCGCAGCGCGACCTCGTCGTCGTCGAGATGAAGAAGATGCTGGCGGGATATTTATTCGCGAACCCGGATACCACGGCGCCTTAGCTCCCCTGGCACTGCGCTGTATTTGCCCGGGGGCGGCTCTTCTCCGGCCCTCGCCGGTTGCTACTCCCGTCGCCTGGCGTTGGCCGCTTGATTTGCTGCCTCCATTTGTTCTACATTTTAAAACAAATGAAACGCGGCGAGCTTCTAGGACCTCTGGAGCACATCATTCTGCTGGCCCTGGCCCGCCTCGACGCCGGCGCCCATGGCATGATCGTGCGTCGCGAGATTGAAAAACGTACTGGCCGCAGCCTCTCGATTGGTGCCGTCTATGCGACCCTGGAGCGCCTCGCAGCCAAAGGATACGTCACCTCAGCCACCGGCGAACCCACCGCGGAGCGTGGCGGCCGCGCCAAGCGCCTGTTTCGCGTCGCGCCCCCCGGCAAGCGCGCGTTGCAAGTGTCCCATCAAACCATTCGCAGTATGACGGGATTAAAGCGCCGCTGGGAGGCCCTATGAAGTATGGTTCGCCGCCCGCCTGGGTTTGCTGGCTCCTCGAATCTATCGTGCCGGCAAGCTATCGGGAAGCTATGCTCGGCGACCTCATCGAGGAATACAATCTTCGCGCGACTCTGCTCGCCGGGCACCGCCTCTCGCTGCATTTGGAGTCACGCCTGTCGATCAGTTGCGGCCATAGCTTGGTCTTCGTTGCGCGGCGGAAGTTGGCTCACCAGTATGAGCATCGCTGCCGGCGTTTACCTCGTCATCGGGATGCTGAAACTTGCGCTGCTCGCCGCCGGCGTCCGTTCACCGGCGAATTGGCTCCCTCGCCCATCCTGCACCCCGTGGAACGGGACTTGGTCCCCGCTGCTACCGTGGTAAACTGATGCTTGATTGTAGGCGCGTAGCTCAGTTGGTTAGAGCGCTACCTTGACACGGTAGAGGTCAGGAGTTCGAGTCTCCTCGTGCCTACCATTTCTTTCATAGGGATACAGAGAATCCCCAAGAATTCTCCAGCCCGCGATCAGCCCGTGATTCCGCGTACTTGATGAAAATCACGGGCTGAAACAGTGCCGCCCGCCTTAGGCATGAGCGCCATGGAGTCGCGACCGCCACCACACGCTGGCTTCCAATAGCGCTGAGGGTGCTTCTTGATCGGGAGACCACGCGAACTCCATTGTGCTCGACGGTGCGACAATAACCATTTCGTCCTCTGCCCCTAAGAAGGCGACATTCCGAATAGGGTGGCTCGAAGCTGGGATGATGACGTGATGGGCACCGTTTTCAATCCAGTATCCGACCGGGTACTCGAAACCTTGGGGAACAGAGCCATCGTCAATTGTGAGACACGTTACTATTCGGGGCCAAGGTAGGAATGGTTTTGGGAAGGCTCCGCCTAACGGACTCATGCCAGTAAACGTGAGTGTCGCGAAGGGCACCCTAACTTTTTCGTTGCACCGCATTTGGAGGACACAATTGCGTTGAGCGATTGTGATGCCCGCACACTCCTCCCCTGCTGACGAGCGCAACGAGGCAGTGATGGCCGAACCACCTAAAGCGAACCGTCGAGGCTCCCCAGAAGGCAATGGCAACGGCGTGCCATCTCCCGGCCCGTACATTGCCCCTGCGCTCTGGACAAGGCGTATGTTCTGGCCCAGTGCTGGCCCAAAGTTCTTTCTGACGAGCTCAAACATTTCGCCGCCTCCAAAGATGATGGGTATATCGCCAGCACGTTCACCGACATTGAGTCCCGCCGACCGGCGAACGCGTCCGTCAGCCGTTTGAGACGTGACCCAGCAATCCTCACTTACATAGCCTTGGCTGCGCTGAGCCGCGATAGCGTTAATTTGACCCAACGCGGCCAGTACGTCCGATGGTTCCTTCCCTATGTCCTTTGCAATCGCACGCAACCGATCTCGTTGACTCGCGGGTAACGAGTCACGATAGCCGGAGACGAGGTGAAAGGGCTTAGTTATTGTGTGAACTCCGATTCTAAACTGCGGTTTGGCCGCAGGTGGGTGCTTCCGCCAATCGACGTTAGAAATCACAGCGACGCGAAATGGTTCGCCGACCGCTGCCACGGTGAGAACAAGCTCAAGAATTCCTTTCGACCCGTGGGGGAGTGCTATGACAGAGCTTCGCCTAGCGAGCGCATCGCAAATATCTTCGAGCTTGGAATCATGCGGTAAGCTCTTTAATTCGCCTAAGAGCCAATCAATTGTGCGTTGGCCTGTACCAACTGCCGCAATCCCCGTGAAGGCAAGCCGCAAATCAAAACCTGTGAAGCTAGCCTGAAGCTGCTTGTGACCGGCCTTGTCGGGGACGGGCTCACCGGTCTGGCGGTCGGTTAGGCGATAGTCGGATGACTGGTATACACCGGAGGAGTTAGCGACGGTAAGGATAAGCGTCATTCTAAGAACTACCGCAGCCGCAATGTGCCTGCAGTGAGCCTCTAGCCTAATGCTAAATTCTAGCAGGAGCGTGGAATAAACCAATGGTTACTGGTTCCCAGTTCGACTGAACATAAGCCGTGCCATCAGCCCGCGAACCCCGCACAACATCGGTACAGGCTTCCCGCCTGCAAGGATCTCACGGCCCATTGGTTGATCAGCGGCACCGAATGGGTGTACTAACAAAGAATGGACGATCATCAAACGCTGTGGGAAGATCATCTGCTGGAACGCAAGACCGACCGCGATTTGGCTGACATAAGACGCACAGCCGTGGCGTTTGCCAATAGTGTGATGCCCGGACACACCGCTGTGATCCTGATTGGGGAAGGAAATGATGGTAGCGTGTCTGGCTTGGAGAATCCAGACGAGCAGCAACGAAAACTGCGTCGGGACCTGGACAAAATCTATCCGCCAATCATCTGGCGTCAACAGTTGTATCAAATAGGTGGCAAGACCTGCATCCGGCTAGAAATTGAATACAGTGGGGACACGCCGCATTTTGGAGATGCCTCTTGGATACGACAGGGATCAGAAACGATCAAGGCTCCAGACGCGATGTTCCAAAAGCTCATCGACCTACGCTCATCGAAGGTACGTGAGCTGGAGAAATGGAGAGGCAAGCTTGTCGACGGTATCGTGGGCTACTGCGGAGCGTACTGAATTTGGGCCGAACTGGTTGAGAATGGAGTGCGAACTCGTCAATGTGACGAGCTATTTCTCGACATTCAAGATCATCAATCAGAAGAAGCAACGGTCTGAACCGAACGGGTGGCTCGATCTAAGCTGGGACGATGCGGGTAATCGATTGCGGGTATTTGTTGCCCCTCAGAGGAGCGCGATGTAAAGCACTTCCCTCCTCGGCGGACGTTAACGCCAGCCTCTTGGCCTGACCGACCGTAAGAGGTCAGGAGTTCGAGTCT
>CAWKIR010000028.1:0-83526 GCA_963849815.1 uncultured Acidobacteriaceae bacterium
ACCGACGAGAACGGGAATCCGCCCGGGAAAAGAATGAAGTCGCTGAAGTCCGTGTCGTGTATCAGCTTTTTGAGTTTGTCAGTATGTAATTGACAGACCGATTGATTTCTCAACAAGTAGTCGTAATGTTGTGGGCCGATCTCTCGCCCTTCTCCCACGATGACCACATCGGGACACCGAGATATTGATCCAATTTGTCGCACAGTGGAGGCACCATATCGGTTTGCAAACTCCTCGGTGTCTTGCCTTAGGTAGTCCGGCGCGATATAGGCGAAGCCAAAATTCACTCCAACCGCCCACAGCGCACGAGCTGCGTGCATGATTCCGCCGAGGCGCATCATTGGTTCAACATCGCGGCCCTGAACAAAGTCAAGGAATACTTGTCCGATCAAGCATGGATTGCTAGCGGCCATGGCGTAATGCCTGTAGGTTCACGCGAACCGACGGGATGCGGCTCTCAGATAAACTGACTACCTCTCCTGAATAGGTGAACCCTTTCTTCATGCAAACCAGCAGGTAGTTGTACTCCGTTGGCAGGAATCCGACGCTTTCTCCCGTTGCCAAATCGATGCTTAGTCTAGGGCCAACCCGCTCGGCTCTCAAGCGAACTGTTGTACCGGCGATTGGGAGTCGTATGCGCCTGGAAGTAAGCCGACCTACCGACCTCCTCTAGTGCCACATTCACCAGATCCCTTGTGCATTGGTCTTCACGTCCGAGCCCTCGATCGGAACTGCCCGAGCTATCATGCCCACCTGAACCGCCTTCGTCTTTTTGTTTCTTGCCTTTCGAAGGCGGGTAATCCTTAAACTTGCCCGAGCTGGTACTTCCCATGCGATTCCTCCAGCGAGAAAATTTGACCGCCGCAATTGGTTCGGCGGGGCCGAGCATTTGACGGCCGGCCTCGCGCTAGCCTGTGCGGCAAGGCTTTGCCCGCTATGACTTCGTTGGCCGGCACCGCTGGGCACGAATTGTGCTACTCCCAACCCGGAACATACAAGGGAATTCTTGGGTTGGTAGTGCCTCAGTTTGAAATTGGGTCACGGACAAGCCCTAATGTTGTGGGCGCAGTTAGATGCCATCTGCCAAAAAAAGTAGGGCCAATAGAATGCAGAAGGGAAGACCCATCAGGCTCCAGAGACCCCTCTTTCTAAATCTGAGCAGAGCCAGTGCCAAGAGGTACAGCCAAAACATCGCCAGCAGAAGACTGAGGTGTGTTGCTGAGTCCATGCGGGCGTAGTCGTGAAACATCCACTCCCCGACAATCCACGGGCCGACAAACCCAGCAACAGCGACGAGAAATGATGCTGCTATTAGCGTTTTTATGCGATGCTCCGCTTCTTATACGGGCCACGCTCGCCGGTTTTGCATCTGGCAGCAGCGCAAGCAGTTCTTCCAAGCTCCAGACGTGGTCGGTTAACCCCGCTTCCATTGCTGGCGTGACCCGCAGCGTTTTGTGGATGCGGCAGAAATTGTAGTGTATATAAAACAACGCAACCGCATGCCCGTGGTTCTCCAGTTTCTTACTGAAGCCGTTTGTCAGGCGAGTGAAACGCCGCATCGACATCCGCATCGTGAGGTTCTGGCGTTCCACGTAAGACGTGCTGACGTGCTGGGGATCGGGATCGCCCATCACGGTTTTCATGTCGCAGCCGATGCAGGTTGCGGGGCTGTAGCGCGATGGTCGGGCGACGGCGCGCCGTAAATTTGTACATCTGTGCGTAATCGACTATCTGTTCCAAACGCATCCTCGAATCGCCTGCAGATAGGGCTCTGTACGCGTCCGTGGTGATCTGTGACGGCCAACCATGCGGTCGGCGGCATCACGCATGAAGTTGTAAGCGGAAGACCTAGAGCGGTCGCCAACGTAGTACGTGACGCACAGCTTTGTTCGGCGTCCAAAGCAACCCACCAGTTGCTGGTCGATATGGGATGCGCTGCTGCCGATACCATCGACCACAATGTCCGCAAGGTGCGTGTGCGCCGCTTACAGTGTGATGAAATCTGGCAATTCGTGGGGAGCGCGAATCGGAAGAACGTCACGCCAGAGCAGGAAGCGAGCGGCTGGGGTGATGTTTGGACTGCGTAACGGTGTTAGGGCGACTCCGGTCATGCGAACGATAGAGCGAAGAGAGTTTCCCTCGACCAACGCTGAAACCACTTGAACCCGCTTTGCTGTGCTCGGGCAATTCATAACCCCTCACTGTGACTATGTTACTTTAAAATAAAGTATTGTAAACTAATATGTTTGATAATATAATACTTTGGTATATGATGTATCAGAGTATGTTACTTTTACATCAAAGAGGCGTTATGCCAAGAATACCGATCACCGTCATGGGCTACCGTTGCGAGCGGTGTAACCATGAATGGATTCCAAACAGCGAGAGAGAACCATCGGTTTGCCCCGGTTGTCACAGTCCCTATTGGAATCGACCGAGGAAGGCAACATCGATGCTCACGTATGAAGATTTCCGCGACAAGATACGAGAGACACTGCAAAAGTCAGGCCCGCTAACGTGGACTGAAATCAGAACCACGGCCAAACTGCCGCAGGCATTTCCGAACAACAAGTGGGTTCATCGTCTTGAGGGCGACATTGGCCTCAAGCGGAACAAAGATAGGCACGGCATCATCAAGTGGAGCGTGGGATAGACTGTGGACATGCCACAGGCCCACAGACTTAATCTCCCGACCGTCCCCGTAAAGCAGCAACTTGAGAACAAAGTAAATTGGAATGACACGCGGTCGGCGGAAAGCGCCGACTTCTTCACGATTGGATACACCGGCAGAAAGACAGATGAACTAATCGCCATTCTCAAGGCGAACAGCGTAAGGACATTGGTTGATATTCGCCAGAACCCCGTCAGCATGTATCGCCCAGAGTTGAGCAAAAACAATCTCGCTCGCATCGTTACGGAACACGGAATGGCTTATGCTCACTTTCCGCAGCTTGGCGTTCCACGTGACATACGGGCAAAAGCGATTGAATCTGGCAATCGCAGAGTCATTTGGGAATGGTACGATCAGCATGTAATCTCGTCGTTTCTGGGTCGGAACCTGCATTTTTTCTTAAATTGTGTCGAGCATCCAGTCGCCCTAATGTGTACGGAAATCGATCCGCAGGAGTGCCATAGGCATCGGCTATCCCTCGCCCTTGAGCAGATGGGTATGCGGGGGTTTGACCTATGAACCGACCATGCAAACAGAAGAAAAGAAAAAGGCGCTGATCGTTGTTCGCACCTATCCGTCTCCAGCCAAGAACGGAGTTGAGGTTTCGTGTACAGCGGCAATCACAGATAAGGGCGAATGGCTTCGCTTGTTCCCAGTGCCGTGGCGCTATCTTCCCGAGGATCAGCGATTCCGTAAATACGAATGGGTAGAGTTGACCGTTAAGAAGGCGACGAAAGACGCCCGGCCCGAGAGCTATAAGCTCACGCCCGATGGAATCAAAATCATTTCGCATTTGGAGCCGGGAAAAGAGTGGCAAGCCCGAAAGGAAATCATCCTCCCACTGAAAGCCCATTGTCTCTGCTGCCTAGTTCGTCAAAGGGATGAGCAGGGCTTCCCCACCTTGGGTATCATCAAGCCGAAGCGGATCGAAAAGCTGATAATCACGCCTGACTCTGCATCGTGGACAGAGGGTCAACTTGCCGTTCTTCGCCAAGAGCATCTCTTCGCGGAGAAGCCGAAGAAGGAACTCGAAAAAATCCCGTTCAAGTTTCAATACAAGTTTTGGTGCGATGACTCCGCCTGTACCAGTCATACGATGATCTGCACCGATTGGGAAATGGGCGAATCATGGCGGAAATGGAGCGCTGATTACGGCGATCAGTGGGAGGCTAAATTCCGGCAGCGGTACGAAAAGGAGATGATCGAGAAATACGACACTCACTTTTACATGGGTACGGTTCACACGCATCCGAGTACCTGGATTATCGTCGGCCTGTTTTATCCGCCACATTCAGTGAAAGGCGGAAGTCTGTTTTGAGCGGCATCAAATCTTTTCCGTCGATTCTTTCACAACACGGAACGCGGCTTGGGCGAAATCCTCGGACGTTTGGCCGGGCCTGTGCGCTCTACGGACATGCTCCGCGAAGGCTTCCTCTTGGGACGGCGGGGCATCAGGCGGAAACGGCATCTTGCAAATGGAACAGCGTCGTGCGCCTTTATAGTCGATCAGATGCGGCTTTGCCATACCCTAAGTTTACGCCGTCAGCGGCGGGCTGCGAGGGCATCCAATTTCAAACTGAGGCACTACCCTTGGGTTTGTTCCTTTTGCCGAAACAATCCCAAATTCGCCTTGTCCCGAACCAGGTGGTGACCTGCCGGTTTCACTGCAATTGAATTCGAACTCGCTGCAACGCAATTCAAACATTACTGCAATGGAATTCCAACAATTCACACTAACTGTGCGTTTCAGAATTAAGTTGCATTAGACGGGATAAGACGGGATATGGTGGCATATGGCGGGTATATATGCGGAAAAATCACGCCGAAATTGCGCGAAATACGACCTACTTTGTGCGTAATTGGCTTGCAGCGCTGTGGGGACCAGCCGTGACTAACTGATTGATTCCTCGAGAGCGTTAAAGACTGGTTGCACACATCCAGCGAACCTACAACTGGGTGGAGGGGCAGAGTTATGTAACTTGCTGTTTCTACGGTACTTCGATAGGGAATATACTCGCGGCATCCGGGTTGATCCGCGAACATCGAGTGAACCTGCACAGGCGCAATCTAAAACGGACTATGCTCAATAAACTTAGAACGCAGCTGCCGTTAGAAAACGCTCTGGCCAGGATCAGCCGCCCTCTGTAACTGGAGGCAGCCCGAAGACGCGCTCCCGGATGCGGTTGATGTCTTCGATGGTGACGACACGGCCCTTGTTAAGTTTCTTTGCTGTACCCTCTGTCTCCTGCTCCTGCCGCTTGCGCTTCAACTCTATAGCCTTATTCATGAGCGCCAGCTTGCGCTCCTCGATCGTTACTGAACGCTCTTTGATGGCGTTGGCCTTGGCTCTGTTCATCAGCTTCGCCATAGCCAGCAGATTCTTGACGATTAGACTGCGGCCGTCGTCGCTCACTTGAAGCATCATCCCAAAAACGAGATCGCGTAGTGCGTTCTTCACCGCATCATCCATCTTGTCGATGCCGGCTTCTGCGAAGGCCTGGGCGATTACCCGCGCTTGCTCGGCCCGGACCAGGGTTTCCTTTTGCGCCTGCTCTACCTTTAGGTCGTACCAGCGGTGCAGGTTCGAGTGCGGCAGGCGCAGTTTCGGGAATGCCTTCA
The DNA here is from genome assembly GCA_963849815.1 of uncultured Acidobacteriaceae bacterium. Classification (GTDB taxonomy): domain Bacteria; phylum Acidobacteriota; class Terriglobia; order Terriglobales; family Acidobacteriaceae; genus Bog-257. The sequence goes on from CAWKIR010000028.1 coordinate 5,291, forward strand.
CGCACAGCTGGCGGCAGCTCGTCCCAGTCGACGAAACCATGCTTGCCTTGCTCGGCACGCCACTTCGGCGAGTACGGCAGAGACGACAATCGCTCGATCTCCTGCCAAGTAAACCCACTCTGTGAACGGAGGAGCTTGATGGCCTCTAGCACGTCCATCGGCAGCAGGTCGATGGAGAGCGCCCGGCGCCTTTGGCGCGACTCGCCGGTGCGGGGAAGCGACTTGGACCGTTCCGCCTTCACGGGATGAGCACCCCCGGATCTTCTGGACGATTTCGCTCTACCAGGTCGCGCCTCCTGGCCGTGATGGGAATGTTGCGGGACCTCGACATTGTTAGCGAGAAAATCGTGCCTCCCTTTGAAGCGTGAGATGTTCGCGGCCGGGACCGTGCCACAAATGTCGCCTTCATTGTCAAGTACTACTGCGGGGTTCGATGCAGCTTCCGTCGCCGGAGCATACGGCGAACCTTCACGAAAGCGGCTTCTACTGTCCGGCATGCCCAGCGGTATCGCAACTCGAGTCTCTACCCTTTTCCGGTCAGGAGCCATTCAATACTCCGGGCGGATTTCTGAGATATTCGCAAGAGCACCTCAGCGCTGATCTCGCTGACGCCTTTCTCGTACCGTGAAATCTGACTCTGACTGATCCCGAGCTGCCGCGCAAACTCAGCTTGGTTCATGTCAAACCCCCTCAGCTCTCGGAGGCGCCGTCCCACTGCCTTCCAGTCCACTGCCGCCTTTTTCGCGATCGTCATGAAGATCTTTGTTGAGCTTCCGACCGCTTATGCATATAATATGCTAAGCAGTATACAAACCCTCGGTGCATGTCTTTAGGGGCTGCGACTCCATACGTTAACACGCAGTTTCGTTCGTGGGTGCCGCGCGGCGTTAGTTTCTTGATTCATAAGTGTGATCCCTCTGGAACGAGTTGGATTTCATGCACAACAATTGGCTAACGATTCAAGACGTAAGTGACCTGACCGGCTGGCATCCTCAGCATGTGCGCCGGTTGGCGAGAGAAGGGTCAGTTGCAACAGCGGCCCTCGAAGCGAGCAAGGCACGACGGAAGAGTTCAGCGCGAATACGCATTGTCATCCTTGCCGGCCGAAGCCCAGCTGAAATTTCTCAAGCAGCCGCTGTTGTCAGGACCAGCGTGCACCGCGCTGGCGCTGCGCTCCGATCCGAACCAATCCAACCTATTTGCTTCTCTGCCAGAGATCACCGAGCCCGAGCGCCTCAAGCTTTCTGCCCGAGCAGAACGCTCAGGCCTTGAAGCGCCTGGAGGCCATTGCGCCGCTCGTGGAATTCGCCAGCCGCAGCAGGCGATCTCGTCCGACGTTTCGCACCAGCGGCGGAGTCGCCGTGCGAAGCATGACCTCGCTGGCCGGCTACCTCGCCGATCAGCACCAGGTCAGCGCCCGAACTCTCTGGAACTGGTACGCACAGTACCGCAAGCTCGGCTATGCGGGGCTGGTCGACCGAGTTCGCTCCGATAAAGGGAAATCACGGTTCCTCGCAGCCCATCCCGCTGTCCGCGCATTTCTCGAGAACAAGTACCTGGGTGAGCGGCTGTCGATTCGGCTGGTCTACCAGGCCTTGCTGCGCGATCTGCGGAGCCTGGAGCCAGAGTGCACCAGACCACCCAGCTATAGCGCTGTCCGCTCCTACCTGAAACAGCTGCCAAAGCCGCTGTTGATCCTGAGCCGGGAAGGAAAGCGGCAGTTCCAGGAACGTTGTGAGCCCTACCTGCTGACCGACTTCGATTCCCTGGTGCCCAACCAGATCTGGGTCTCCGACCACGGTCAGCATGATGTCTGGGTGCGCAACGACCTGTTCTCCGGAGTCTCGGCCAATGCTGCGGTCCGGCCCTGGCTGACCGCCGTGATCGACATGCGCTCCCGCAAGATCGTCGGAACGGCCTGGTCGGCCAATCCCAGTTCGCACACCATCAGCTCGGCCTTGCGGGTGGCGATTGAGAATTTCGGTATTCCCCAAGACCCTGGTGATCGACAACGGCAAAGACTACGAGAAAATCGGTCGCATCGACTTCTCCCCGGAATGTAGTGGCGTACTGGTCAGGCTGGGAATCCAGCCCCACTACTGCCTGCCCCGCCATCCCCAGTCGAAGCTGATCGAGAGCTGGTTTGGGACCGTACGGAAGCGCTTTGATTGCCTCTGGCCTTCCTACTGCGGTCCGAGTCCCCAGGATCGGCCCGAGCCATGTACGGATGCCCTGAAGGAGCACCAGGCGTTTCTGAAGGGCAAACGGAAAAGCTCGCCCTTACCTCTGGCCAGCGAGTTTATCGCCACGGCCCGGCAATGGATCGAGGAATACAACTCGCAGCATCCCCATAGCGGACGAGGCATGAGCGGTCGGACTCCGGATGAGGTCTTCGACGAATTGCTCCCACCCGGCCAGCGCAGACTGATTGAGAGTCCGGAGGTTCTCTATGCCCTGTTCTGGGACCGTCAGCGGCGCAAGGTGTCGGAAGGCGGATGCGTGCAGTTGTACGGCGAGCGCTACGAACCAGCCGATGGGGAGAGCCTGGCCAAGCTGTTTCTGGAGATCGAGCGGAATGTCCTGGTGGCTTGCGACCCAGCCAATCTGGGGGAAGCCATCGCCTTGGACCTGGATGGTCGATTCCTGGGACGGCTGCGGGCCCAGAAGCTGATCAGCCGCGGGCCGGTAAGCCACGAGGACATTCGGGCCTCGATGCGGATCAGGCGCACGGCTCGTAAGGCGATCGCAGATTACGTTACCGGTCTGTCGCGTATACGGGCCCGTGCCGGGGATCGTACGGAGATTGCCCACCTGCAGGACCGGGCCGAAATGCCAGAAACCAGAGAATCGCTGCCGCCGACTTCGATAAAGCCCCGGGATCTGCAAATCGCCACCAATCCCGGCTTCATCGACGACATCGTTCGGGAACTGACGGAGGGGGAATAGACGCCATGGCTATTTCCTATGCGGAACGACAAGCTACTGCTGGCGGCCATCTTGCCGGAGGCGAACGAAGTTCGTCTCGAGTTGCAGGATTACCTGGCCCGCACCGGCATGGCACCGCCGGATTTCGCCCACCGCATCAACTATGCCCGGGAAACACTCTACCACTTTCTGAATGGGCATTACAGCCGGATCTCCTCCAACGACGCTCAATCCGGGCAGCGATTCGCGACTTCATCGCCGCCCATCCCATTGCCGACCCCAATCATCAGCTCAGGCAAGCTCTACGAAACCGAGAATGTCCGGCTGCTGCGCAAGTACTTCTACGAGGCACTGGATCATCGCCGGGCCTACTACCTCTACGGCGCCCCGGGGACCCAGAAGACCTACGTGCTGCAGCACCTGATCGCGGAGTTGAACCGCTCGGAGATCGCCAAGAACGGAGAAGGCCGAAGAGCTTACTACGTCTACGTTCGTCAGGGAATCCGCTCGCAGGACCTGATGAAGCGGGTGGCGGAGAGCTGCGGGGCAATCGGCTGGGCAACGGTCGACCGGATTCTGCGCAATCTGCGTTTCGATCTCGGCCAGCGCAAGGTGCTATTGGTCTTTGACGAAGCCCAGCATCTGTCGATTGAGTGCCTGGAGACCCTCCGTGAACTGTTGGATCAACCGCCGCACTGCGGGTTACTGTTCGCCGGCACCCACGAGCTGGAGGAAATCTTCACCCGCCAGGCCTTGGAGCTGGAGCAATGGCGTTCCCGCTTTCATGCCGGCCAGGCCCTGCCCGGCATCTCCGAAGAGGAAGCAGCCGAGATCGTGCACTCTGAGCTAGGGTTGGGACTGTCGCAGCGGAAAATCCAAAAGCTGATCGCGAAATCCCGGATCACGGACCTACGCAACGGTGGCCAGCACAGCTATGTATCGGCCCGGCGGCTGTTCTGGGTGATTCGCGAGTTGCAAGCCGTCGCCAACAGAGAATCAACACGCGCTCATCATCAATAATAGTTAAGGATGTCGTGACCGGGCCTGGCGCACGCGCAACCACCGGGCGGAAACATTCTTAAGCCAAATGTTGTCTCGCGAAAAAGATTTCTCGCGAAGCACCGCTGAAATTCGGCAGGCCGCAGCTTTACAACTTTTGTTCCGATCCCGCGTTTAACTGACTAGGTACTTTCAGACGGAGAGTGGTCGATCTGAGGCAGAGGAAAGAAGAAATGCGTTATCTAAAGTATTTGGCGTTGCTGGCAGTGTTGATGATTCCACTGGCCTACTCGCAGGCCCAAATTGGAGTGTCGATAGGTGTCGGGTCGGGATACTACGGCGGGCCGCCAGTATGCACCTACGGCTACTACGGATATCCACCTTATGGGTGTGCGCCTTATGGCTACTACGGACCTAACTGGTTTGTCGGCGGAGTTTTCATCGGCGCCAGGCCATGGTATGGGGGATACTACGGCCGTGGCGGCTGGTGGCCTGGTGGCTACTACCGTGGTGGCTATTACGGACGCCGAGGCTATGGCTACGCTCGCGGCTCCTACGGACGCGTAGCCTACGGTGGACGCGGTTATGCCGGTGGCGGCTACCGTGCCAGCGCCGGCAGGTTCCATGGGGGCGGCGGCCGTCGCTGAGCTTGATGAAGAGGCCAATTGATCCCAGAGATTCGTAATGGAAGACGCGACTGAAGCATCTCTCTTTCGCACTGTTGATGTTAGTGTTAGCGGTCGGTTCCGCTGAGGCTCAAACCAGACCGTACCCATATAACCCACCGGAAAGAATGGCTCGCGTGCAGTATATGTCGGGGCAAGTATCGGTGGCGCCCTGTGAAGGCAACGACTGGGTTGCAGCCCACTCTTAATCAGCCGCTGCAGCCCCCTATCTGTATCTGGGCAGACAAGGACTCGCGGCCAGAATTGAACGCGGGCTACGCGTTTATCCGATGGGGCCGGAGACAAGTGTCAGCCTGAATACCGTGAACCGAGGCACTTTTGCAATTCAGGGTTAATCAAGGCGTCGCTAGTCTTTCGGTCCGATATCTCTTTCCTAGCGAAATATACGAAATTGATACTCCCAACACCACGCTGACCCTCATGAAGGCGGGGGTGTATCACTACCTTAAACTAGGACATTCCATTTGGATATGAGCAACAGGCAGTTTTCGATTTCTTAGATCGCAGTGGATATTCATTTCTCAGCGGCGGATTTAGGGGGAAGGCTCTAGAGCCGCGCGAACGTTTTCTCGACGTAGAAGATTATTTTGCAGGGCCCAAGGAGATGTTCTCAATATCATCCGCCAAAGTCTCGTCCAAGTGAACTCCGTCGGCTGGCCAGGCCCAGTGCCGAGCCGGTCGGAGTAGGTTACATCTATCGAGGCCCGCGCTGCAGTGGTGACTCCAAGCTTTGCTTCGATGGACACAAGTTGAAGGCGGCGAGCCCATCGGACGTTACATCAATCGTTGGATACCGTCCTTTTTCACTCTACGCCTTGGTCATTCGGGGCTAAGGGTTGCGATGTGGCACGCCAATTTCCCCGATTGGCGCGGCACAGCATAAATATCTACTCTCGAGGACCTCGATACGTCACGAACATAGGCGATAAAACCGGTGAAATGGCTGGTCATCCGCGCATTGTTGGTCTCCTGTTTGGGACGCCAGCCACCCACCGTCCCGAGCCCCGTGATCACTCCGTCCGATGTCACCGCAATTTTGGCGGGAGGCCGTCGATCTTCTGAGTCCCACGCCCATCCGGTAATGCGAAGCGATCGTGGCCAGGTGCTGGTGATAACTGTCGACGATTCCACTTTCCCAAGGCAGTCGTCGGCGGAAGCCAAACCAAACACGGAATCGAGTGGCTGGCCCAAGTAGGACGGCTCCGGCTCGGAGAAGACCGATAAGCGCTCGCTTCGCAGATATGGCACGAGAGACCGCGGGTAGTCGGGATGGGAGTCAGCCCACTGCAGCTGTGCCGAATCTGGTACCCCAGTTACCAGAGCCATCGCCGCCGCGTTGATTTCAAACCCATGCAGTCTCGCACTGATTAGTGGAGTTTGGGCCAAGCAGGCCGCGACTAGCATGCCGGCCAGAAGAACCGTTTGCGACAGCAACAACGCGCGATCTCGCACATCTCGAAGCAAGGAGACAATCTCCAACAAAATGAGCCCCAAGCAACACCAGAAGAGCAGAGCAATGGTCTGATACCGCGAGGCAAACGCTTGTGCAATGCCAAAAACTAATCTGCCCAGCGCGGTAATTAGGCCGGTCCCTAAACAGAAGAGCAAAGTCAAAACAAGTTGGATCGGAAGCAGGCGGCAGTTCCTGATATAGGTCGGTAACGACACCAGCAAGAACAAAACGACGACAAACCCTGCCAGCCCAATGATTTCAGCAGCACGAAGGCCGCTAGGAACCCATGTACTGCCGAAATAGACGGCGAGATACTTGAACACAGCGATCGGAGTTCTCGCGGAAGACATTACGGTCGGGTAGACCGTGTAGTTATTGAGGTAAAGAGCCGTACTCGCAACACCGGCAACCGCGTAACTCACTATCGCCGCAAGACGCACTCGGAGGAGCAGCGCCGCAGTTAGCAACAATGGCCAAAGCAAATTACCATTTGATAATGAGTACGTAGCTCCCAATGCTGCCGCAATGGACAATAGGAGATACTTCCAGGAACCACGGCGGCTGAACTCTCGCCCGGAGCGCGTCCAGTACAACAGCAGTCCGATGAACGAAAGCGTGGCAAACAACGCCGGCAGCACAAAACAGGTTTGGAAGCCCCATGTGAAGTTCTCCCATTGCGAGGGACAAAACAGGCAGAATGCCGCAAGTCCGATGCCAGTGCGCCAGAGTGCGCCGCGCCAGCCGCCGAAGACGCGCATGCTCCAGCTCAACAACACTAGATGCAAAAGTTGAATTGCGAAAATGCTCGCCAGCAGGAAGACTTGCGTGGCACGAAACCAGCGCAGATCCGCCAACAAGAACATTTTCGGAAGGACCAGGCGGTGTTGGTTTTGCTGACGCCACAGCCAATCGAGAGCGAACGGCGTTCCTTCATTAGCGCCAAAGTCAATCTGGCTCCACCCATCCCAATGAGGAAGGCACGAATAACTGACAAATATCAGATAAATTGTCAGGAAGATAGTGGCAGCTCCGCCCAGCAAAATTGCATAGGAGAAGACGTTAACGGCCAAGTTGAGATGTGCACTCCGCCTATCGTCCACGATCCGTTGGCTGATGGAGTTTGCCGCGGCGCCGTTCACTCCCTGCGCGTCCTCGCTTCTTGGAAATCTATGGCCTTACAGAAATACGATAACACTTCTCGGCACGTCTTGCTCCGGCGAGACGGCTAGAAAATCCCCGTGATCTCTGTTGGCAAGAGAACGAGAAACTGGAGGACGATGTTGTCCGCCATTGCCTGTTTGCAGGAGCAGAGTAAGCGTCCGATTCCCACCGCCTGACTCCGCGCTAAGCCAGCGAGATCATCACCCGAAGCGTAGTGGCGCTGGAGGTGGTGATGGATAGTTCAGCGGTAGTAAAGATCGAGCAACCCAAGCGACAGCGGCGAACCGTGGCCGAGAAGCGCCGGATTGTCGAGTTGGCGATGCAGCCTGGAGCATCGATCGCTCGGGTGGCACGGGAGCATGGGGTTAATGCCAACATGGTGCACTACTGGCGAAAGCTTTATCGCCAGGGTCGGCTGGGAGAGAAGCGAGCCGACAGCGTGCATCTGCTGCCGGTGAGTGTGAGCGAGTTGGCAATCAGCCCAGTTGGTGAGCCCGGGGCGAAACTGGCGTCGCCGCCGTCGGCGCTGCTTCCATCTACCTCCACTGGCAGCATCTACATCGAGTTTTCCAAGATCCATCTCCGCATTGAAAGTGGCGCGGATGCGGCGCTGCTACGCCTGGTTTTGGAATCGCTGCCACGATGATCACCCTGCCGCCGAAGACGCACATCTGGATTGCGGCAGGAGTCACGGACCTGCGCCGTGGCTTCGACGGGCCCGGCAGAAGAAGCGCGCCCGACGGATGGAGCGCCACGACGACCGCCGACGTCACTCCAGTAGGCTAGCTTCCAATGTAAGAACCGCGGAACGCGAGCAGAAGAAAGCAGCCCCACGAGCGTTTAACCGCTCACAGGTGGCGCGGTTCAAGGTGCCCCGAGTTTTTTCCTTCTTGGACGATCCTGAGACAGCAATCTCCGAAATCCTGAAGATGCGGGAACTCGCAGAAAATGCCGCTTTTCGTATTCTGGAGATCGATCATAGTGGTTGCCAGAATCTTGGGCTATGTGCTTCTACCGTGATGGACGTCTTTCTGCTTCGGGCGAGAGGAAGAAGAAGAAGCGGCAACAGCCTGTCTTTCCTGGGGGTCTATCCCCGCTCGCCAGAGGTAAAAATGATGCTTTGTGCCAGCGGACTACTCCGCCATCTGGGGCTGCCGGAATCTGTGCTTCCTCCGGAGCAGGAAGCGCTGGTGAAGAGGTGCGAGCTTTATCAAGGTAAGGCCAACCGCATCGAAAAGGCCAAGCAACGTGATCGTGCTGCCACTCAGTTGACGGACTATTTCAACGGTTGCTTGCGATCCCTCGATTATTCATTGAGTCCGAGGGGCAGGTTTATGCTCAGCGCGTTGATGACCGAGGTCATAGGGAATGCTGAGGAACACGGTGGGCCGTGGCACACAATTGGACACTGGCAAATGGCGACTGCCGCTGGCGGCGCGTCACGGAGCGGCGAATGCCATATCGTGATCTTCAATTTCGGCAGCACGATTTATGACTCCTTGAAAGAAGACGACACGTCTGAGAGCTTAAAAGCCAAGCTTCGGGGGCTGGCAGACCTCCACAAACAGCGCGGTTGGTTCGGTCTCACTAATCCCGATTGGGATGAAGAAACGCTGTGGACCTTATATGCCCTCCAGGAGAGGGTTAGTCGCTTCTCTGATACGGAGCGTGGCATCGACCGAGGAAACGGGACGATTAACATGATCGAATTTTTCGATTCGCTCGCAAGCGGCTCGCGGAAAATGTGCGTCGTCTCGGGGCACGCGTATATACTGTTTGATGGGTCGTATCATCTTCGAGAAGTTCAAAGGGGGAGCGAGTCTCTTAAGGTCATCGCCTTCAATGAAGACAACGATCTTGAGCGGCCCCCCAACAAACGGTACGTCTACAGGCTGAAGAATTACTTCCCGGGCACTCTGGTGAGCATCAGACTTAAGATAGACCAGGATCTTCTGCGAAATGCTGCGGGGGGGGACGAAGATGGCAGTACTGAAAATTGATTTGGAGGACGCGCTCACGTCCCGAGATTCGCGTGTCTTATCGGGGCGAGACCGGGGCATCGAATGCCGAAAGCAGTTTGCCCTCGACAGAGTAGACAAAGGTACGGATACGGTTGAGGTCATCATCCCGCCGTCCATCTACTCCTTGAATACGTCATTCTTCTTAGGGTTATTCGGCGACAGCGTAAGAAAGCTAACTAAGAGCAAGTTTCTAGAGAAATATCATTTCGAAGGGGACCCGGTTCACCTGACGACGGTCCAAGAGGGCATCGATCGAGCGCTGAAAGAATCGACAATCTTCTCGGACGCGGAAACCGTGTGATTCAGGAATGCACTTTGCCTTTTTTGCGTTGACCGGAACCCCCGGCGGTCTGCCGCCAGAACTTCCTCCTCTGCCTCCTGTTCGTATCATCATCAATGACAATCCTTACGATTGGCTGTTTACCTATCTCTCCGCGATTCTCGGATTCATCCAATTTGTCTTCCTTTTCTGCCTGACTGTCTACACGTTCAGAAGCGCCGCACACCAAAAGCTCTCAGAACGGAAAGCCACCTGGTATCACAAGGTCGTGGTTGATTTCTCAATAACCAACGTCAGCGCCTTCGTGGAAAGAAATATTCCGCTGCTTGAGTCCCTCATCACCGAGATGCACGCATATCCCGGGTACAGTCCAGAGGTCCGAGACGGAATATCAAAATTTAAGGTTGACCTTTCGACTTTGCTGGATGCCCTTCAGCGGAGGGTCGAGTGCTTTCCGGCGAGCCCAACGAAGAAACTCTCCGTTGCGTTTCTCGAGTTAGAGGATCAAGTAACGGAATGGTTCGATCCCGCGAAATTCGATCTGCAAGACGTAAGGCGCACCCTCAACAAATTTCAAGGCGTCGTTCTCTCATCACTGCGGGATTTCGAGTTCAATCAGTGGCACTAATCGTTTCACGCTTCAGGAAGGCTACCGTGAAGGTACTCGTCTCCGGCTGTGCCCAGATTGTGCCCAACAGGACGGAACAGGACGGTTCCGAACGTCACCGAACGTAACGCCCGGTTTTTGTAAGCCTCTGCAAATGGGAGTAAATGAGGGGCTTAGGAGATGCTGTGGCGGGACTTAAAATCCGCAGACCCGAAAGGGTTGTGGGGGTTCGAGTCCCCCTCCCGGCACCATTATTCTATGCGTATATCGCGGGTCATTGACCCAGTCAATTCTCGCGAAAGGGACCTGATCGCAGTTCATCCCTCTATTTCCGGCTAGAGCAGAACGAGCCCGTGGGTAACTTGCCGCGGGTGTAGAAGCATCCCTTGCGCGCAGTAGTCGGCAAAGCGGCCTTAAACATGACGTTCCAGGTAGGGTCGTCGGGCAGACACTGTCCGGCTGGCGGCATCTGATCGCTGGCCATGAAGTCGTTGGGAAGTTGCACCCCGAATCCGTAGCAGCCGCCCGTTGGACCCCCGGTGAAATCCGCGCTGTCCCAGGGACAATCGATGGATTTGGTGGCCCAGTTGGAGCAGGCGTTCTGGCATTCCTTGTAGCCCAGGTCATTGGAGCTCAGTGCGCAGCCACAGCTGCTGCTGGATGAATTCCATGTGCAATAACTCTGCGGCTGGCAATGCTCTTCGATGGCCTGGGCATAGTTCTGCTTGAAGTCGGAGAAATTCATGTTCATGTGCACCGTCAGAATGCCCGCTGTTTGATCGAAGTCGTAGCACCAGGCAAAATCCGTGCCCGGCTTGAGCGAGGAACACTCGACGATGGTGTAACTACTCTGCGGCATGAACTGGAAGGGGCCATCCTTGTCAGCCCGGGTCACCCACAACTGGGTAGGATCGGAAGGGGTAAAGTCTGTCCCGACATACAGGGAATAACTCTGGACGGTCGTCTCCTTGGCGTAAAGCAGAAAGACATTGTAGATTTGCCCTGCAGTGAAGACGTTGATGTCGGGCCCGACCGCCCAATTATTCTGTGTGGTTAAGGACGCGCCGGTATCCATGTAGTAGCTGCCGTTGTTGACCGTCAGACTGCTGCGCTGGTATACGGCTTGTCCGGCCATGCGAATGAAGGAGGCCGCATTGTCGTCGGCGGGAACCAGTCCCTCGCGATAAAGTGGCACTCCGAAACAGTTCGGTTGGGTGCACGTCTCGTCCCAGTTGGTCACGGGGACGGTACAGGCCGGGGGCACCGATCCGTTGGCGCAGGGAAACACTACCGAGGTGACATACTCATACGGGCTGGTGTTGGCCGTTCCGCACAGGGGCTCGGAAAGGCTGCACGTTCCCCACGGCTGTGGCATGTTGTCCGCAATGTCGGAGGCGCATTCCACCGTCTCTACCGGCGCATTGAAGAAGTTGTCCTTGTTGACCGAGATGGTGGGGAGATACTGTTGCGCTTGCCGCATCGCCGGCCCCAGCAGGCCGGTCAGCGAGCCGTCGTCATCGCTCAGCTCGGTCTGGCGATCAACGTCCGTGAAGCCGTTGAACATGGCGCTATTCTGCACGCAATAGCGGTCCGCTGTCAGGGTGGTGTTCACGCTGTAGGTACCAGGCTGAAAGAGCGGTTCGATAACGAAGTGGCGGATGTCGACATTGTTGAAGAAAAGGTTCTTGGAGTGAAATTCCGGCGGGTAATAGAACCCGTTTGGCTGCTTCCACGCAATGGCAGCATTCGGCAAATAGCAGGTGCTTGCCTTGGAATCCAGCGGTACACCCAGGGAGTTGCCGTACATCCACCCACTGCTTTGGCAGGTGGCGCCTTGTCCAGGCGTACAGCCGCTTAGCGTGGTTTCGTTGATGTTAAGATACGCATCGGAGTCCTGAAAGGATGGACCATCATAGATGTTGAACAGCCGCTGGTTCACAGCGAAGTTCTCCAGTTGCATGCTGATGCCTTCCTTCGGATTGAGGCAGTATGCAGCTTCCGGCGCACCATTATCGGTCCGCAAGGCACACTTCAGCTGGGAGTTGGGATTAAACGGCCCGGCATTCAGCGCCAATGGATTCCCCGGCTGGGTGCTGCCGATGAAGACGTTCTTATGGGCCAGCGCCCAGTAGCCGGGAATTTCATCCGAAGTGCCATAGCCTCCGCCCGAGACAAACGTAACCCCTCCGTTCTGTACATCCGTAATGGCGCTGTTTGAAAGCAAATACCATTGCGGACGCAGCCACAGCGCGGCGAACCCCGTATCGGCCCAGTTGAAGGATGTGGTGAAGTGGTCGATGGCGGTGACTGCGCAATTTTGTTCCGAGCCGGCCGCACATGTGGGGACGGCGCTGTTACTGCTGCAATCCAGATCCGGAGGACAAAGCGTGGGATAGCGTCCCTGGCTTGGATTCACCATGGGATAGTAGTTCTCCGCAGCGTTCGAGCCAATTGTCGGTGCCAGCGGATTGATCACCCGTGAGACCAGCGGCGCGCCTGAATCGCCGTTGGAAACCAGGCCGAAGCACTGAACACTTTGCCCAATCGTAAAAAAGGCATTCTGCGAACTGACGCAAGAGTTGCCCACGAAGCGCTTCAGGGGCGTGGTTCCGTAGCGGTTCTGAGTGTCCACCTGTTGCTCGGCTGCGTAGCCCGTTCCCCAGTACTCGTAGCGGGAGTATCCGCTGTTACCGCCCGGGGTCAGCCAGTAGCACATGCCGCAGCCACCCGCACCGTTGGCCGTGTTGTACTGGAAATCGTTCCAGCCATTCATGATCCAATACGGCGTGGGATGGTCCACGTCGGTGGAGTATGGGATCTGGTCCGTTGCCCCCGAGGAAGGCTCCGTGGCCGCCAGAATTCCCGGGACACAGCGCGGGTTCTGGGGGTTCACTATCGCTGACCGGGCAAAGACTCCGAGATTGCCAAAGAGCTTGTTGTCGGTCTCCGTGCCATCCTCAAGGTAGTATCCATGCCCGATGGAAAGGAAGCCGACATTGCGCGCCAGGGTCACTCCAGAGGTGGCGTGAATGGTGTACCAGCGGGTCATGGAATCCCATACTGAGGAGTCGGCGACATAGGTATTCACCGGAGTCTGGCGCGCCATATGGAAGTGGACGGGATAATGCATGATGCGTCCGCCCTGTCCCAGTTGATAAAACTCCACTCCCTGCACCTGGTAGGACTGGAAGCCCTGGCGCACGATGGTGTCCCCGCCAAAGAAGTAGCAATCTTGTGGATTCTTGCTGCAAACAGGCGGGGCGCCGCTTTGACACTTACTGGAGTCGGGGAAGGGCGATCCTGGGGTATCGCCGCCGGAGATGATCCGGATGCTGCGGCTCAGCAGCCCTACTGCCGCGCGCGTTTCCACACAGCGGGATTGGCCGGCGGAACACTTAATGCTGGTGTCCTGGTCTGGGCCGACACCGGCAGGCACTAAGCTGGTGTCGAAGGTCGTGCCATTGTGTGAATACACCGCCGGAGTAGTGGTGAGGACGGTAAGGCCATGGTTGGTGCTGACTGACTTGATGGTCAACAGCTCCGAGTGCCCCGGCAAGTAGTCCGTAGTGCTGACAACGATCTGGTCGCCCTTCTGCCAGTCAACGGAGCGATCGAGATACAAGAGACTGAAACTATTTCCGGGGGAAAGGTTGCCAGCTAGTCGCGCCCAACTGGTGCCGGAATCCGAAGGCTTCACCGCCCCGTAGGTCGCTCCCTTCTTACCAAACAATTGCAGCGTGCCACCGTAGGACAATGCCAATACCTTGTAGCCAAAGTAGCCGGGGGGATCGCCTCCTCCGTCGTAGTCGATGGACATGTATTGGTAAAAGCAGTCCGTGACCCCGCCGGGCAAGGAGTTTGACACGCATGAGGTGGGATCAATTTCCATGGACACATTCGACGTCCAGATGCCCATGGGAACTCCGCACGGGCCTACTGTATCCGACGTGGGCGTTTGGCAAACAATGCCCTGCGCATGACCGTTCGTTCCCTCGTCCACACCCCACAGGTGAAAGGCGACGTGCCCGCCAGCGGTCCCGATGGGCGCGGTAGTGCTTCCAGCTATCAGACTGCCGGTGTTCTCCACCAGGATGGATTCCGCCCAGAAATCGATGTTTGCATCGGTGAACAATAGCGTGCCGCCACTGATGATGTTTACGTTGTGGTACTGGTAGGCGCCGGCCGCCACCGTGCACGTGCCACCCGAAACGATCAGGTCTCCGCCATTTCCGTTTGGCAACTGGCCCGTAGTGCAGGTGGTCGTGTCGGCGCGGGCGCCGGCGGCCAGGAAAGCGATTGTGATAACGGCGGCGAGAAGGTTAGTTGTCCGCGTCCGGATTCGAACGCAAGGTTGGATACTTCCTCGGCATGTCTTCAACGCTTCTCCCGTCTTCCGGCCCCAGTTGGTCCACCACGATTCCAGAAAGCGTCAAGCATCCTACTACGGGGTGCCTGACGGAGAATATGAAAAAAGGTTTTCATTTATGTGAAAACCCTCGCTGCGGTTTCGCAAAGAAGATCCCGATTATCGAAGCTCGCGGATAAATCAACCGCTATGCGCAAGGAGAGCAGGCAGCATCTCTACGATTCGCTGTCTCCTGGATCACCGGCGATCAACCGGCCCCAGCACCGCCAGCCCCATCAGCGTCGCGTGCTAGATATGCCCGACCGGGCACTTGTCACCGCTTAGCCGATGTGCCCTGATTCGCCGGCCACTCTTGAGCGTGAGGTAGAGGTCTTTGCCCTTCTCAATGACTGAAACTATCTGGCCACCGCTGTCGAGCAGGTCGTGGGCCTCGGTAGCATCGGTGGTAGTGATCTCGCCGCAATAGGTCACCGAGTCTCGAACCGCAAAATCCACGGTGAACTCGCGCACCAGGAACCAGCGTCCGTTCTGGACAACTCGCTTGTCGGAACGCAGATTGGTCAAGGTACCGGTGTTGGCTTCGTCGGCAGATGGGGCGGTTTGCCCGGGAAGGCGCGGGGATAGAAACAAAAAGACAAGCACCGGCACGACGAGAATCCGGCTGAGCCTGATTCGCCTTGGTTCGGCCGGGATTTCATCTCCGGTCATTGAGACGCCTCTATTCTAATCATGGGACGGCTCTGCCTGTCTACCGGCGCACTAATTTAATCTTGTTGCTTGGACTTTGAGGGATTCGCGCCAGTAGTTCGGCGACAAGCACTTCCGATTCTTGTCGGATCCCGGCGAATACAACGGCCCGGATCGACGCGCTACTTCGGTTGCAAGCGTAAACAGATCGTACTGATCGTCATCAGCAAGGTCACACTCATCATTGAAGAAAAACACCCAGTTGTCTCATTTCTCTAGCCCTTTGCGAAACTCCCCTGTTGCCAACGCTCCGTAACATTTTATCCAGTGGCGAGTCGTTTCGTCTTCCCGGCAAGGCGAGCCCAGCGGGGAGTGAATAGCACTCGCCCAGGCGGCCCAGAAGCCCTCGAAAGACAAAGAAACCGTCTGGCCCCCTGCATACTTGTGGGTTCCGGTCGCCCCCGTCCTACTTTTCGCGCAGACAATATTCACCGATCTTCTGAGTGGTAGCCGGATCCGCCGCCGACGGATACAGATCCACGTTCTGGCAGTCGTACGTCCCCCAGTTCTTGGGCAGTCGAATCATCAGGTACGTCCCGGCTTCCGGAGCCTTGCAGGCTTCCGCGCCCTTGTTGCAGTTCAGCTCAAACGACGTTTTTTCCTGGCCCGACGTTGCCTCTGGCGCGATCATGACGATGACCACACCGTTGCTGATTTCGCTCTTCTTGACCGTAATCGTCGATTTGTCCTGGGCCGCCAGTTGGGCCGCAACCATAACGGCAAGGAGAATGATTGCTTTTTTCATGACCGTAACCCTCCTTACTTGAGAACCCTGTCCCAGGCAGCCTTTAGCCAGGGTGCGATTGGGAAAGCCACTTCGCTGCTCCTTCTTCGCTCCCACCGCCGGGGCTGCCGACAGCTCAATGATCCGCCGGCAAATGGAAATTGTCTGTGATCCATAACCCATCGAAGAGTGTTGGTGAGCGAGTGTCCGATGCGAATAGGGCCGCCAAAATCGCGAATTCCCAAAATGGTAATATCTTGGGCTTGAGCCTGTCCTCGTGGCCGCTCCGTCTTTGCTAACCGAGGATGGGCAGCGCGCCTTATTTCGATTTAGGTGAACGCATCGGAGGAACAGAACATGGCAAATCCGAAGGATGAGACCGGCAATAATGATGCCAAAGCTTCGCGAGTCGACATGAAGTTCGAGATCGTCGTCATCCCCGTTTCGGACGCCGAGCGCGCGAAGGAGTTCTACGCGAGGCTCGGGTGGCGGCTCGACGCCGACTACGACAGCGGCAGCGACTTCCGCGTGATCCAGTTCACGCCGCCTGGCTCCGGAAGCTCGATCATCTTCGGCAAGAACGTTACCGCTGCGGCACCCGGCTCCGCCCAAGGCATGTACCTGGTCGTCTCCGACATCGAGGCCGCTCGCGGCGAGTTGCTCGGCCGCGGCGTCAAGATCAGCGAAGTATTTCACGATGCCAACGGCGTGTACGCAGGCCCAGACGAGCCTTACCTGTTTGGGCGGCTCCGGGTGGGCGGGCGCGATCCCGAGCATCGCAGCTACCGCTCCTTCGCCTCGTTCCGCGATCCGGACGGCAACGGCTGGCTGTTGCAGGAGATCACGACACGGCTTCCCGGACGCATCGCCGGCGACACGGCGTACGCGTCGGCTAGCGACCTGGCGAGCGCGCTTCGGCGTGCGGAGGCCGCCCACGGCGAGCACGAGAAGCGCCTCGGCAAGCGAGATGAGAATTGGCCCGACTGGTACGCGGAGTACATGGTGCGTGAGCAGTCCGGCGAAGAACTGCCGCAATGAGCGGCTTACACGTGATCGCCATCGCCCGTGGCGCGCCGGTTAGAGATCGGCATTCGACCGAGCCTTGCTTTCCGCCCCGCCGTCGCGGCTCTCGATCACGAATTCTTGGAGGAATCGTGAGCAACGCAACAGCCGCTTTCTCCGTCCAGCGCGGACCGGAACTCCTCGGGCAAACCGTCGTGGTAATCGGCGGCAGCCAGGGCATTGGGCTTGAAACGGCGCGGCGCGCCCGCGCCGAGGGCGCCAACGTGATTCTCACCGCGCGCGACCCCGACCGCCTGCGCAGCGTCGGCCTTGAGCTCGGCGCCAGTACTAGCGCCTTCGACGCCACCGACTTTGAACAGCTCGCGAAGTTCTTCAACCAGCTCCCCAACCCCATCGACCACGTGATGGTCACCGGCCCCGGTCCCTACTACGCGCCGCTGGCGCAGGTCGATATCGAAGCAGCACGCCGCGGCTTGGACGCCCATATCTTGCTGCCGCTGCTGGTTGCCCGGAACGCCGCGAGCAAGGTTCGCCCCGGTGGGACTTTGCTCTTCATAGGCGGTACAGGGGGCCGCCGCACGGCGCCGGGACTCGCGCTCATCTCGGCCGGCACGGCCGCGCTTCCCGCCCTGATCAAGAATCTCGCCCTGGAGATCGCGCCCGTCCGCGTCAACCTCCTCGCCGCCGGCTTCGTAGACACTCCGTTGTCGGCATCACTGCTCGGCGACCAACTGGACAAGCGCCGGGAGCACCTTCGCACTACCCTGCCCATCCGGCGCGTCGTCGGAGCGGCCGACGTCGCCGCGCTCGCCGTACACATCATGACCAACACCGCCCTCACCGGCGCAACCTTCGACATCGATGGCGGACAGCAACTCGTCGAGAGCTAGAGGAAGTGCCCCTTGGGTGGACGGCGTAGCTTAGTGAATCTGGAACGAGGTGCCTATGAGACGGATCGCTTTCTTGCTGGTAGCGATGGCAGCGGCGGCCGGCGTGCTCGTTTGCATGGCCGATGCATCCGGACAAGCCGATGGAGACGCTGCTCCCATCTTCGGAATCAAGATTCCCCCCGGATATAGGGACTGGAAATTGATCTCCGTAGCCCACGAGGCTGGCAACCTCAACGATTTACGCGCCATTCTGGGCAACGATGTAGCCATCAAGGCCTATCGTGAAGGAAAACTGCCCTTCCCGAATGGCACAATCATTGCCCGGCTGGCCTGGAGCTATGTCCCGTCTGAGGAAAACAACAAAGTCTTTGGCCGCGACCAATCGTTCGTTGCCGGGGCTCCCATCAATCTTCAGTTGATGGTCAAGGACTCAAGAAAATACGCAGCGACGGGCGGTTGGGGCTTCGCGCAATTCAAAGACGGCAAACCCGCCGACGCGGCGCTGCTCAAAACCTGCTTTCCTTGCCACGAGCCTGCCAAAGCTCAGGACTTTGTATTCACGCGTTACGCACCCTCACCCTGATACCAAGACTCAAAACTTGTCGATGGTCGCTCCGCTGGGCGCGAGACAATGGCGACCCGCACGGGTTACTTTCTAAGAATGGTTCCGTCTTACAGGAGAATCAGGACAGCCAACATGCAACGGGTTATGTGGTTTCGCGGGATTGCTGCCGCTCTTTTGACTGCTCTGCTCCTCAGCGGTTGCGGTGGCGGATTTTTCCCATCATCGACCCAGATTACCGCGCTCACTTTGTCGCCAGTCAGCGCCTACATCACCCCGACGGGCACGGAACAGTTCACGGCAACCGCAACTTTCGGCAACAACACGTCAGGCGATGTGACGTCGCAAGTGACGTGGACGTCTTCTTCCCCGACCGTCGCTACCATCGACAGTTCCGGGCTGGCGACCGGAGTAGCGCTGGGAACCACCACCATTACCGCCAAATCGAACAACAGCAGCGTGACCGCGACCGCTCCGGTAACGGTCAGCAGCAAGACCATTGTCAGCATCGCAGTGACTCCGGTCGACCCCTCGATAAGCCTATCTCTCGATCAGCAACAACAGTTCACGGCCACGGCCACGTATTCTGACGGCACGATGGGAAATGTTACCGCTTCAGCGACTTGGAGCTCCAGCGCTACCACGGTGGCGACGATCACCAGCACCGGCTTGGCAAGCCCGGTCGCACTTGGAAGCGTCACCATCAGCGCGTCGCTGGGAGGCGCCGTCGGCGACACGTCATTGACGGTCACGCAGTAGAACAACTTGCTAAGGCAGCGAATTTACCCTCGCGCGGTTTTCTGGTCGCTGAAGACCTGTCCGTCGCGGATGTGGATGACACGGTGAGCGTACTCCGCAATGTCGTGCTCGTGGGTCACGAGGACAATGGTGTTGCCCTGGTCGTGCAATCGGTCGAAGAGCGCCATAATCTCGATGCCCGTCTGGGAGTCGAGATTGCCGGTAGGCTCGTCGGCGAGAATGATGGAGGGATTGTTTACCAGCGCGCGCGCAATGGCGACGCGTTGCCGTTGGCCGCCGGACAGCTCGTTGGGTTTGTGGTTCATGCGCGATTCCATGCCCACCGAAGCCAGGACCTTCTTGGCGCGGTCGATACGCTCTTCGGCGGGAAGGCCGGCGTAAATTAGCGGCAGCTCGACATTGTGCAGTGAACTCGCGCGCGCCAGCAGATTGAAGGTCTGGAAAACAAAACCGATTTCCTTGTTGCGGATGCGGGCCAATTCGTCGTCATCCAATTCGCTGACCAACTGCCCATTCAGCCAATAGTTGCCTTTGCTGGGCGTATCCAGACAGCCAATCAGGTTCATCAGCGTGGACTTGCCGGAGCCCGAAGGGCCCATGATGGCGACGTATTCGCCACGCTGGATGCGGATATTCAGGCCGCGCAACGCTTGCACCTGCTGCTCCGACCCCATGTCATACGTCTTCCACAGGTCTTCGGTGCAGATGATGCAGCTATCGGGCACGGCCGCAACCTTCGGCGCCGCCAAGCTCGCTAAGTCCGTTGCCATCTTGTTCTCCTCGGGCGGTTGCTGGTCGGGGATACTCATTCATCAAGCTCGCTGTGGCGCTATTCGCTTTTCGTTCTTCGCCAGAGCTCGAAGACAGCGTTTCCGGCGAAGAGCGAATGGCGAACAGCGAGAAGCGATCACTACGATTCTTCGTCCTTCGGCTTGACCGAATTGTCGAGTTTCACACTGGCCCCGTTACGCAGGGTCCGCAGCACCTTGTAGCTACCGGTAACGATCTCATCACCTTCCTGGAGCCCGCCAGTAACTTCGATATCAGTGGTCCCGCTGATACCCGTTGTCACTGGTACGAAGACCGCTTCTTTCTTGTTCCGAAGAACAAAAACGCCTTGCAGTTCTTCCTTGGGGTTTCCCGCCGGGACCGAGGCTTGCACGGAACCCTTCTTGTCCTTGTCAGGGGTCAGATCGCCGCGCTCACGAATGGTTAGCGCCTGAATTGGAATCGCCAGCACGCCGCTTCGATTGGCGGTCGTAATGCGCGCGGTCGCGGACAGTCCGGGATGCACGTTCGGGGGCGGATTCTGAAGCGCGATCACCACCTTGAAATCCTTGGCTTCCTGCCCGCTGGAGACAGTCTGCGCCGTGGACACGCCGGTGGAGCGCAGCACCGCATTCCCACCGATCTCAGTCACGATGCCCTTGAACTTCTGCTTCGGAATGGCATCGATCGAGACTTCCGCCGCCTGTCCAAGTTTCACGTTGACGATGTCGCTCTCGTCTACCTTTACTTCCGCAGTGATCAACGAGGTGTCCGCGACCGTCATCAACGTACTGCCGGGTGAGTTTTGGATACCGGGTACCACGGTCTCGCCCTCGCGAACCGGGAGGTTGGTAATGACCCCGTCGAAAGGCGCACGATATTCAGTCTTGCTCAGGACGTCGCTCACCCGCCGCAGGGTCGCGACATTTTGGCCGATGTGTCCCTCGGCGGAATCGAGGGCGGCTTTGGCCTGGGCCAATTTTGCTTTGGCCTCCCCAATCTGAGCGGTTGCCGTATCGTAGGCGGCTTTCTTGGTATCGTAATCCGCCTTGGCGATGAGTTGAGCGTCGTAAAGAGCTTTGTTGCGGTTGTAGTCGAGGGTGGCGCGTTCGTACTCCGCTTTGGCCTGGTTCAGATCAGCTTCTGCGGTGTTCACGGCGGCCTTCGCCGCATTGGCGTCCATACGCGATGCGTTCACCATGGCGCTGTTGGCGGCAACGTCGGCGGCGTACTGAATGTTATCCAAGGATGCCAGCAACTGGCCCGCCTTCACCCGGTCGCCTTCTTTCACGTACAGGTGCGTAATCTTGGCCTGTAGAATGGCGCCAATGTTCACGTAGACCTTGGGCTTGATCTCGCCGGAAGCGGTCACCACCGAGGTCAAATCCTCGCGGAGTACCTTTCCGGTCTGTACGGTGACCACGCCCTTGCGGCTCTGCTGCACCGTGAAACCTACGATGGCCAGCAGAACCACCACGCCCCCGGCGATCAGTGCGATTTTTTTCCAGCCCTTCATTGGACCTCGAACAGAAATGAGTTGCGCGTTTCGCGGTTTGCGGCTCAACCTATCAGGTGTACGTAGCGAGACGGTCTAAGGTTCCCGGTCGCAACTCGGGCGTCTCAAAAACCGCAACCGGACGAGTTTCCGCCAGGCCCCGGCGGGGACGAAAGCCGGCAGTGATCTGGCCGTATGCTTCGATAGCCTCGATTATAACCGCTTATCTTGGACGAGAATTGTCGAGAATTGTGACAGGGAGAAACGTTGGGCGTCAACACCGCTGCCCGCAATTGAAAAAAAACGGCCCCGGAGCCCATATTCTTGAAGAACTTGGGGCGTAAAGCGGGGTTGTAAACTCATGATGGCATTCAATCCCTGTAAGCGTGCATTTCGCACCGGAAACCTTGCTTTCGGGGTGGCGAGAACTTACAATTTTAGAAGCGAATAGTGTTCGTCGAGGAGTAGTTTGACAACAAAAATGAAGTCGCGGATGTGGTCGTTTTCGGTACTGATCGGCCTTGCTCTTTCCACTGTTTCCGCCGTGGCCCAGGATTCAACGGCCCCTGCGGCGGCGGCCCCTGCCGACAGCAAGTCCGGCCCAGCCAACACGCCGGCGGCCAACAGCGCTCCAGCCGCGGCCCCAGGCCAAGCTTCCGACAATTCCACGGATCCCCTGAAGCGTGCCTTGACGGAAAAGCAGAAGAAAGCCAGTTCCAAGGCGCTGAAGCAGGAGTTGAGCAGCACCTACAAGAAGTGGCTCAACGAGGACGTGATCTACATTATCAGTCCGGAGGAGAAGTCGGCCTTTAAGCAACTCTCCAACGACGAGGAGCGCGACCAATTCATCGAGCAGTTCTGGCTGCGTCGCGATCCGACCCCCGACACCCCCGAGAACGAGTACAAGGAAGAGCATTATCGCCGCATCGCTTACGCCAACGAGCACTTTGCCGCCGGCAAACCCGGCTGGAAGACGGACCGCGGCCGTATTTACATCATGTGGGGGGCCCCTGACCAGATCGTAGCCCACGATGCCGGGGGTACCTACGACCGGCCGCAGGAAGAGGGTGGCGGCACAACCAGCACCTATCCTTTCGAGGACTGGCGCTATCGCTACCTCGAAGGAGTCGGCCAGGAAGTCAATCTGGAGTTCGTCGATCCCTGCATGTGCGGCGACTTCCACCTGGCGACCAGCGTCAACGAAAAAGATGCCTTGTTAAACACCCCTGGTGGGGCCACGCAATACGAGCAAATGGGCTTGAGCAGCAAGACCGACCGCATGGATCCTTTCGCCGCGAATCCGGGCACGATGCAGGCCATGCAGAACACCAAAGAGTTCGACAAGATGGAGATGATGGCCAAAGTGCAGGCGCCTCCACCGGTCAAATTCAAAGATCTGGAGGAGGTTGTCAGCCACAAGATCAACGTCAGTTTGATGCCCTTCGAAGTCCGCACCGATTACGTGAAGATCACTGGCGACACGGTGCTGGTTCCGGTGACCCTGCAAGTGAAGAACAAGGACATTACCTTTGTTTCCAAGGATGGCATTCAACGCGGGACGGTCAACATCTTCGGCCGCGTGACGGGACTTACGGGGCATGTCGCACAGACATTTGAGGACAGCGTACAAGTGGATGTGCCGCAAGAGCTGCTGGAAAAGACGATGGATCATTCCTCGCTCTATTGGAAGGCGGTTCCGCTGCGCCCCGGCCGCTATCGCATCGACATCGTGGTGAAGGACGTAAACGGCGATCGCATGGGCACCTGGACTCGCGGCATCGTGGTCCCGGAATATAGCGACGACAAGTTCTCAGCGTCCTCCCTGATTCTGGCCGATCAAATGGAGAAGGTGCCGAGCAAGAATGTGGGCTCGGGAGCCTTCGTGCTCGGCGAGACCAAGTTGACCTATCCCCATCTGGACGGCGCCGATGGCAAACCGGAAAGCTTTAAACACGATCAGCGCATGAGCTTATGGATGCAGGTTTATAATCTTCAGCAGGACGAAAAGACCAAGAAGTCCTCGGCCAAGATTGACTATGAGATTGTGAACTTGGCCAACAACCAGGCGGTATTGCACTCTTCGGAGTCGACCGAAAGCCTGGGCAATGTGGGAGACCAAATCACGCTGGAGAAAAGCTTGAGCTTGAATAGCTTTCAACCCGGCGTCTACAAGCTGACGGTAAAAGTGGACGATAACGTCTCAAAACAGCAGATCGCGCCCACGGTGCGCTTTGCTGTTGAGTAGCTCAGTAAACGGGAATGGCGGTTTTAGTCCGCTGCACTTTTGCTCCCGAAACCTCTGACAGGGGGCGTACACAATGACCCGAATCCTGGCATATTGTGTGGTAGTGGCCTCGCTGTGCGTGGCGGCGTCGGCCGGGGTTAACGCGGGCTCAATTTCGGGATACGTCAGAAACTCGGCCGGCGTGCCGCAGATGGGCGCCACCGTCGAACTGCTCGGTTCCGCGGGACAACCCCAGATGGCGTACACCGATGCCCGGGGTTTCTTCAGTTTGTCCGGATTGGCCGCCGGCAGTTACGATGTGGATGTTTCCGCTCCTTCCTTCCTCAGCACCTTGCGTCAGGATGTTGTGCTGGCGGCCGGCTCCAGCAAGGTCATCAACATCACTCTGAAAACGTTGCTTGAAGCGGTGAGTATGCTGCCGCCGCTCAAGAAGGGCGACACCGATGACGACAGTTGGAGGTGGACCTTACGCTCGACTGCTAACCGTCCCGTTCTCCGTTTTGATGGCGACACCGCCCTCATCGTAGAAATCGAGCGGGACGGACAGCCGCTAAAGGGGACGTTGGCGGTGATGGCAGGTGCTGCCGGCGAAGGCTATGGTAGCGCAGCCGACCTTGGGACCGCCTTTAACATCGAGCAGTCGCTCTTCCATACCGGCACTTTAGGATTTTCCGGGGACGTGGGATACGGAAGTGGTGTGCCCGACGGCGTGGTCCGCGCCTCTTACGCCCGCAACACGGCTAACGGAGACCAGTCTGTCGCTTTGATCGTGCGGCGCTTCTCTGCCCCGGACATGGTCCCGCATGACGGCGCCCTGGAAGCCATCGGAATGTCCTACCTGGACACCTACTCGGTCGGCAACCTGATGGATGTGCAGGTCGGGGCTGAGGGACAGGCAATTGAGTTCCTGGGACACGAAGCAAACGCCTTCCGGCCCTCGGCTACCATGGATTTCCACTTGGGCGAGAACACGATTTTCGAATACCGGTACGCTACGTCCGAGCCCAACACCCGCGCCAGTAAGGGTTTCGACTCGGCCCCGGCAGACCTCAGCGAAACCGGTCCCCGCATGACCATGGTCAACGGGCAGCCGCTGCTGGAGAATGCACATCACCATGAGATTTCGCTCTCCGAGCGCATGGGCGCTAATAAGCTCCAGCTTGCCTACTATAGCGACCGCATCAAGGACCCGGCATTGCTTGGCGTCGGCAATATCGACATCGCTACCGGCGACATTCTGCCCGATCCTTACTCCGGAACTTTCAGCTACAACGGTGGCGAGTTGCAGGCCCAGGGTGTTCGTTTCGTCTTCCAGCGCAGGCTGTCGAACAGCGTCACCGCGACCTTGGATTACGCTTACGGCGGCGTACTGGAGTTGCAGCAGCCCAACGTCAATTGGACTGCGGTACCGGATAATCTTGAGCACGGCTGGCGTCACTCGGCCGCTCTCAAGCTGAATGGCACCCTGCCCCGCAGCAAGACGAAATGGATCGCTTCCTACCGCTGGACCAGCGGTCAGACCCTCGTCCCGGTCGACATTTTCAACGCGTCGGCGGGCCAGACCGATCCCTTCTTCAATCTTTTCGTCCGGCAGCCTCTGCCCCACTGCCACCTGATACCAGGGAACATGGAAGCGCTGATCGATGTGCGCAATCTGCTGGCGCAGGGCTATGTGCCCGTGGTTGGGCCCGACGGCAGCACCGTCTACCTGGTGCAGTCTGCACGCAGCGTCCGCGGCGGACTGGCCTTTACCTTCTAGAGACTGATTTTTCCGACTAGCCCGCCGTAACCCGGCGGGTATTTTTTTGGGAGCAGCCCCCACTCGTCTTTATGGTTTATTGAGGTCCGCGGGAAAGGATTTGAACTCGACCTGCCGTTGCATGGCTTTCTCGACGCCCTTGGCGTCAGTGAGGTGCTGCATCAAAGTGCCCTTGATAACGCGGTAGCCTTCTTCCGGAGGTTTCCTGCCTGCTGTGGTCGTAATTGTCCCGCTGAAGTCGTACCACATGCCATGGATAGTTTTTGTGGTGAAGCTGAGGCGGCCGCCTTGCAGAGACGTCTTGTCGAAGAACTGGTCGATGAACTGCCCCTTGTCGCTGTCGGAATCTCCAAAGCGGGAGATGTAGCCGGAGAGCTTGCCGTCGTCAACCGTAAGCTGCACAAACTCACCCTCGCGCAGAAAGGAATACATGCCGGAGATATCGCTCGCGGCGTCGCGTGCCCTGGCGGATTCCTGGGTTGCGGATGCCAGGGGCGTTCGGGCAACAGCCATGGTAAGCAGACAAACCGTCAGCAGTATCGGAAAATGGCTTCGCATGCTTCTTCAATAGTACTGCACGCGGCGAATAGCATGTTGGCCTCTCCATGTACAATGTCCTGTTTCGCATGAGGTGGTCTTGTCCCTTCTACGGTTTCTTATGTTGCTGTCTTTGGTTGTCTGGATTGGCGGCCTGATCTTCTTCGCCTTCGTACTTGCGCCCACCGTCTTCAACCCAGCCGTCCTTCCGACCCGCCAGTTGGCGGGCAATGTAGTCAATCGCAGCCTGGGTATCCTGCACGGGATGGCAATCTGCTGCGGCGTGGTTTTCGCCATCACATCGATGATCGACTCGCGCGTGGTGAACGGCGTGGCCGAACCCTTCGCCGCCCGTCATCTGCTGATCTACCTGATGATCGTGCTCACGCTGGTGAGCGTCTTCGGCGTTGGGGCAAAGATGCAGGTGCTGCGCCAGCAGATGGTGATGATCGACGAAGTCCCGCATGACGACCCGCGCCGCGTTGAGTTCAACCGGTTGCACGGATGGTCGACGCGCATCGAAGGCACGGTGCTGCTGCTGGGTCTGGCATTGCTCTATCTCACCGCGCGGCGATTATCATAGAAGCTGTCAGCTATCAGCCGTCAGCTATCAGCGGGACTTAGATCCGTTTTTTCAGGCTACAGGCGAGGTAGCTTGGGTGAAGCTGGCCTTCAGGCCAGCGTCGAGGCTGCTATAAATATTTAGGGGCTTAGCCCCGACAATCCGACAGCCGAGTGCCTTGGATCACATTCCAGCGTCCAATATTCTCGTACCCTAATTCTTCAAAGGAATCGCTCTCGTCAGTGCCAAGCTGACGGCTGAGAGCTGAAAGCTGAATCATGAAAACCGGAATCATAGGTCTCCCGCAGGTAGGCAAAACTTCCCTCTTCGTCATGTTGACCAAACAGCAGGTGACGCAGCGTTCGGGCAACCCGCGCGAGGCGCATCTGGGCGTCGCCAAAGTTCCCGACGACCGTCTCGACCGTTTGGCTGCGCTTTATAACCCTAAGAAACTGATCCATGCCAGCGTGGAGTACGCCGACGTAGCCGCGCTCAACAAAGAAGCGCTGAATGAGACGGCGTTCGCCGCCAATCTGCGCAATGTTGATGCGCTGGCCCACGTCGTGCGCGTCTTCGAGGACGACTCGATTCCACACGTCGGACCCGTCGACCCGCTGCGCGACATCAAGAACATCGATTTCGATCTGATCGTCAACGACCTCGGGCAAGTGGAGAAGCGGCTGGAGCGCGTGGCCAAGGACTTGAAGAAGCTGAAGTCCCTGGAGTCAGAGCGCGAGCAGGAGTTGCTGCTTCGAGCCAAGGCTCATCTGGAAACTGAGTGCCCGCTGCGCGAGATGGAGATGACTCCGGAAGACGAGAAGCGCGTTCGCGGCTTCATGTTCCTCAGCGAGAAACCGATTCTCTACGTCCTCAACATTGGCGAGAGCCCCACGCTCGGCAAGGACCTGGAAGACGCGGTCGTGAAGTATGGCATCGGCGAAGTTGCGTCACGGCCCAACACCGGGGCGCTCGCGGTCTGCGCCAAAGTTGAGGCTGAGCTCGCCGAGATGAGCGACGAGGACGCCGCTGAATTTCTTTCCAGTTACGAACTGACGGAGAGCGGGCTGGTGCGCCTCATTCGCAAGAGCTACGAGCTGCTGGGCCTGATCTCATTTTTCACCGTCGGCGAAGACGAGTGTCGGGCCTGGACAGTCGAGCGCGGCTCGAAGGCCGTGAATGCAGCAGGAGCGATCCACACCGATCTGGAGCATCATTTCATCCGCGCCGAGACCATTCATTGGGACCAATTACTGGAAGCCGGCTCCGAAGCCGAAGCCCGCGCTCGCGGCACGCTGCGCCTCGAAGGCAAAGAGTACATCGTGAAAGACGGCGACGTGATGCACATCAGACACAGTGGATAGTGATTAGTGAACAGCTATGCGTAAGTCGCGGGTGCCCCATTCAAGGCCATCTGTTGGCCTTGAGTGGGGATTTTCGCTGTCAGGCTAGAGCCGCCTGAGCGACGACCTCGGGAGTCACTAACAGCTCGAAATCAACGGATTCGAGAGCACCGTCGTGGGGAACCACGAATTTGTGGCAATACTGGTCGCGGTCGCCAAATGCCGCGAATAAGTATGTTTCGCCAGCCACGTGATGATGGTATTTTCGCATCTCTTCCTTAATCCATGTTTGCGGCTCGTTCCCATCCGCAGGCACATTACCACCGTCATATATGAAAACTTTTAGCGGTGCCTTGGTGCATAGCAGCTTCTGGAAATCGTCGACTAGTTCCCGCTTGCCGGTTTTCCACTCGCACTCAACCGCAAGCGCAATACCAATTTCAGGCCATGAGTAGTTCTTCCACCAAACCACATCCAGCAGCCACTCCTGACAAGCTTCGATGTGGGTGCCAAGCACCTCGTAACCGAGTGACTGCCCTATCTCGTGTAAAACTTTAAAGACGCATTTAGTGGATTCTTTATCGGGAGGCCTAGGGCCAACCAACGTCAGGTTTTCACGGATCTCTCGGCACAATCTGTGGGCTAGTTCTTCAGTCGAGATTTTCACATCTCCGAATAGCATGGATGCCTGCTTTCTCTGGGCGCCGATTACAGGACGGATAGTACGCCGCACATATTCGGTAAGCAAACTTTGTTGGCTGGTCTATGGCTACGGGATAACCACGAACCGGCTCCCGTGCTGTTCCCGTTGCCAGGCTGCTTCAATGTCGGCCAGCGGAATGCGCTCGGTTTCGATCTGAAGCTCCCCGCTGGCGGCGTGGGCCATGACTTGCTGCAAGGCGTCAGCTAATGCCTCGCGCGGCGGCATTCCGGCAGTCCCCATAATCGTCAGTGGCGTGCTACGCAGCACCGCGGCGGGCAGCCTGATGATCGCTCCTGCGCTCTCCCCAACCTGGACGTAGCGCGTCTCGGAGCCAATCGCCGCAAATTCCTTTCGCGTGATCGCGGCCAGAAATGCCTCCGCCGGTTGTCCCCAAACGTAATCGATGACGACTTGAAAGCCAGACGAGCCAGCTTCGCGCGCGAATGCTTCGCCGAGCGCGCTGGCGGGAGCGTCGAGTTGAATGGTTGCGTCAGCGCCTTGTTCGCGCAGTTTGCTCAACGCTTCATGATTGCGTCCCGCAGCAACTATGCGAGCCGCGCCCAGAAGCCTGGCGATCTTTGTCGCCAGCTTACCCGTGGCTCCCGTCGCACCAAGAATCAGGACGGTCTCGCCGGGAGCCAACTTCGCACGGGCAGCAAGCGTCAGCCAGGCAGAGACGCCGGGATTCATGATGGCGGCTGCGGTTTCGTCACTCAAGGCATCCGGTATCGCAAAGGCGAAAGCGCGCCGTACCACGGTGCGTTCGGCCATTGCGCCATAAGGCGGCCGGACACCTCCAAAGAACACACGGCTTCCATCGTCAAGATGCCCCACTCCGTCAATGCCGCAGACCACGGGAAGCGCCTTCGCGCTGGCGTAGTGGGCGCCGCTGGCCATCTGCTTATCGACCGGCTTCAGCGCAGCAGCATGAACATGTACGATCACCTCGCCGTCGCCCGCGACCGGCTCTTCAAACGAGCCATATCGCGGCGGCTTCCCCAGCGTGTGCAGAACGGCCGCATTCATAATTGGACGATTGTACAATCGTCCGCCTGCTCCCGAACCTGCGGTTCACGGGCTGAAATCCGCTTCATTCTTGAGTACACTACGGCGCGTCCGAAGCCATGCCTTTTCTGGCCACTGACCACTAGCCAGTAGCCACCAACCTGCTATTCTGCTCGCTTGATGTCTCCCATTCTCACCAGCATCCTGCTCGGCCTGACGGCTGCTGCCGCGAACGTTTTCGGCGGCGCCGTGATCGTACAGAAGCACTGGGAACGCAGCTACCTGCGCTACTTCGTGGCGCTGGGCGCGGGCTTCATGCTGGCCACGGCGCTGGTCGAAATGGTACCCGAAAGTCTGGCGCTGGCCCGGCGCAATGGCGCGCTGCTGGTGCTTGGCGGATACCTGCTGGTCCACTTCTTCGAGCACACCATAACGCCTCATTTTCACTACGGCGAAGAGACGCATTCCGACGAGTATGTACACTCGCACCGTCGCGTGTCGGTGTTGTTTGGGCTGATGATTCACACCTTCTTCGACGGCATCGCCATTACCGCCGGCTTTCTGGTTTCGCCATTCTTGGGCTGGATCATCTTTATCGCAATCTTCCTGCACAAAATTCCAGAGGGCTTCACGGTCACTTCGGTGATGCTGGCGAGCGGGCTGAGCAAGCGGCGGTCGTGGTTCGCTTCGGTGCTATTGGGGCTATCGACACTGGCGGGCGTGTTTACCATGGCGATAGGCCAGCATGCGGTGAGCTACGGATTGCCGATCGCCGCGGGTGTCACGATTTATGTTGCCGCATCCGACCTGATTCCGGAGGTCAATCGCGAACCCGGCGTGAAGATGGCGCTGGTGGTGTTTATCGGCGTCGCCGGAATGTTCCTGCTGGACCGCCTGGTGCACCTGCTGCACTAAAGGCGCGCCGAGGACGCGGGTTATTTCAGTCGTAACGTCCGCTGCGTCTCGTAGCCATCGGCAGGAAACGTGTATAGCCGATCACGATGCACGACCAGCAGCACCGCCGGGGTGAGGGTCAGTTCCAGTGTTGTGCTTCCCTGAGCGTTGGTTGTGCCCCAGTGCTCCGAGCCAGGATGGGCCTCCACATCGCGCACCAGCACACGTGCGCCCACGGCCGGCTGTCCGTTCGCGTCCAGCACATGAACGGTCAGCTCTCCGATGGAAACCGGCAGGTTATCGAGCCCTTGAGCTTCGGCCATGTGCAGTTGCAGGTTGACCGGCGCATCGTGCACCAGAAACTCGCTGACGCTGGTTTCGCGATGGCTGTAGGGAAGTACGGCGATGGCGCGGTAAAGTCCGGGAGCAAGCGTATGTGGTTGGATGTTGCCGCGATTGTCGGTGAGGGCGCGAAATAACTCGCGCTCATCTTTAGCTTGCAGGTCCTGCACGATCACCAGCACGTCTTTCAGCGCAGTTCCGTTGGCACCAGTGACCACTATTTCAACCTGCGCCGCCAGGCAGGGCATGCAGCAGATGAGGCATACAATGAAGATGCGCATAGTGCGAGAGTGCATCGTCGATGTCTTCGGAAGACATTCTAACCGACACCCTTGCTTAGATGGCGCGGCCTATAAAACTGGTTTATCAGATAAGCTTATTTTCTTCATTCGAGGTCATCATCATGTTTACCGGATTAGTAGAAGAAGTTGGAACCATTGCCGGCATCACGGAGGCCGGCGGCAATCACCGCATTACCATCAACGCCCCCAACAGCGCGAAGGAGTTGAAAGAGGGCAACAGCGTGGCCGTCAGCGGCGTTTGCCTGACCGCGCTCAACATCAAGCCGGAATCGTTTTGTGCCGACCTGGCTGCCGAAACCTGGATGCGGACATCGCTTTCGCGCATCACTCAGGGCGCGCAGGTAAATCTGGAGCTGCCACTGAAAGCCGACGGACGCATGGGCGGCCACATGGTCCAGGGACACGTCGACGGCACTGCGCGCTTCGTGGCGCTGGAGCCGATCGCCAACGCCGACGACTTCTGGCTTCTCCTCGACATTCCAGAGGAGTTGGAGAAGTACGTTGTCTTCAAGGGATCGATTGCGGTGGAAGGCATCAGCCTGACGGTGGCGAAGCTGGAGGGCCTGCGCCTTACCATTGCCATCATTCCGCACACTATCAAGATGACGAACCTGGGATCGTTGACGGCCGGCGATCCGGTGAATATTGAGACCGACATCGTGGCCAAATACCTGGAGAAGTGGACGCATCGCGACGAGCAAACGGGAGCGCTCACCGTCGACCGGCTGGTAGCGCAGGGATTCTAGCTGCGAGCGACAGGCTTTGCGCCAACAAAGTCCGTCAGCTTGCCTCTTTGCCGCAGGACATGCAAGACCTGCTTCCAGGAACCAGCCCTGTTCCGCATTTTGTGCAGAAACTCTGGAAGGCCCTGGCGGTTGGCTGCGTTGCCGTTGCGTTGGCAGCCGCCTGGGCCATGGCCAGCGTTTGATAATTCCCGTACGGGCCTGCGGAGGGCGCGACGACGCCCTTCGGATTCGGTCCGTATCGGTTTGGACCTGGGGTGCCATCCATCACATGAAAGACAAATACGACGATGCCACCCATGGGCACAAGGGAAATGAGCAGCCACCATCCACTAAGGTCGGCGTCGTGCAACCGCCGGATCGATACAGCCAGGCTTGGGACGACCGTCGCCAGGCTATAGACCAAGATGATTAGAAAAAGTGGGATGACCCACACCAGCCTCTGAGTCCGGGGCTGCATGACTATGCCAGCGATTCCCACGACCATGATTGGGAAGAGGACGATGAAGTTGACCAACTGAAACATCCAATACTCTTTTCGCCTTGCCCTGCCGGTAAACACGGCGTACTTCCTCATCACCTCCAGGTACCAGTACATGCTTTCTCCTATGGCGCTTTGCAGGCTATGGCGGCATTGTGTGCTGCGGAGGAGCGCAGAGGCAACAAAAAACGGTGGTGGTTCCGGTACGGTGCAGGATTAAGGCGTTTCGAAGCGAGGCTGGTGGGCCGGACGTTGCGCGCCGAAGTAGTGCTCGAAATCCATGGAGTCGAGATCCAGGAACTCCTGCACGATGGGCTCCTGGCATTTGGCCATGTCGGCGAAGGTGCCGAAGAAGATGGCCTTGGCTTCGTAGAGAAACACGAGCCGGTCAGCCAGTTTCTTGGCCAGCGCCATATCGTGGGTGACCACGATGCTGGTCAGCTTCAGCTGTTTCTTCAGCTTCTTGATTAAATCGCCCAGCAGATGGGCCATTAGAGGATCGACCATGGTGGTCGGTTCGTCATAGAGAACGGCATCGGGTTGCGCCGCCAGGGCGCGCGCAATGGCTACCGAGCGCTTCATCCCGGTCGACAGATCGGAAGGCAGCAGGTCGCGAAACTCGCGCACCCCGACCATGTCAAGCAAGCCGTCGATGATCTGGTATATCTGCTCTTCCTCCAGGCCGCCGCGCTCGCGCAGCGGAAAGGCAACGTTTTCGCCGACTGTAAGCGAGTCAAAGAGCGCGCCGTTCTGAAATACCATGGTCACTTTTTTGCGAATGCGCTCCATATCTTTTTCGCCGTAGTCGGTAATGTCTTCGTACGCGACCCAGATGCGCCCGCTGTCGGGCTTGAGGAAACCCATGATCTCGTGCAGCGAGACCGATTTGCCGACGCCGCTTCGTCCCAGAATGCACACCGTCTCGCCGGGCATGACGTCAAAGCTGACGCCGTCCAGCACTACATTGCTGCCGAATGCCTTGTGCACGTCCTGGAACTCGATGTAGGGCTTTTGATCGTTCATCTGGGTTCGCTCTTCCCGTGTCGCCTTTGGCGTTCGCTGCCCATTTGTCTCTCTGCGCTTTTCGTTTTCAACTTTCGCTTTTTGGTATTGGGCCCACGCCATCCGTATTTCCCCAATATGGGTCAGCCTGCGAAAATGCGTTCAGTTCATCATATTCCTGACGGGTATTGAGGTTTCGGAAGATGTCCGTGGTAAATCCGCTGGAGACGATTTCCTGTTCCGTAATATAGCGCGTTGGGACACGCGAGAACAAACGCCCGATTTTGTAGTCGCCGTTTTGCAATGCTTGCTCGGCAATGCTGCGAACCTCTCGGCGGTAGATGGCACACAACGGTTGCGGCCCTCCCAGAGCGTCCGGGACAACAATCATCGCTTCGGCCGTTTTCGCTCGGTGCACCAGCCAGCCCAGAAAGTCCGCCGTCATAAGCGGCATATCGACGGAGAGTATCAGGTTGAGATCTGTGTTCGCTGCAGCGAGAGCGGCATGAATTCCACCCAGGGGACCGCAACCAGCATAGACGTCTTCGATGACGTCGCCGAAGGCCACATATCGCTGTTTCGGTCCGACGATGACGATTTTCTCCGCGACCACAGCAGCCGTTTGCAGTGCGCGTTCGAGCAATGTCTGACCGCCGAACGAGAGCAGGGCTTTGTCGGAGCCCATGCGCGTGCTGCGGCCTCCAGCCAGGATGAATACGGTCACGCCTTCCACGACAGCATAATACAGCTTTCGGCTCTTAGCCTTTAGCTGTTAGCTACGCCCGCGCGGGGGTAAAAGTGCTGGTCTTCGGAATGCAGCCGTTGATTTCGATGGCAACAATGCGACCGGAATGGTCCAGTTCGAGGGTGGCAGGTGCGGCGAGGACAGAGTCGCCATTCAATCCTGGCAACACGATAAAAACGCGGTTCTCAACACAGTTGGCGTTGGGATCGCGCTTGAGGAAGGAAAGAGCGTAGTCGTTGCGGCAGATTTTCGGCAGCAGGAAGCTGAGGTCGGCGATGTCGCCGGTTTCCGAAATGGATAGCGCCACTTCAATCGAAATCCGCGATTCTACTTCGTCTCCTTCGACTTCCGTCTTCGGCTTGAAGCAAATGTAGTACTCGAAGCCGGACTCGGGATCGAAGGGACTACGATCAACTTGAAACGACATAGGCGCGTCTCCCTTATCGCGCAGCTTGGGAAGGATATTAAATCAAGGCGGCGCTCCCCGCAACGGTTCGTGGGCGCGAAACCGAACTACCAGTAACGCTTCGATATTACTCGCCTTCGCATATGAGGTGGCTGCGTGCAGGCGAGGCGCGTACAGTGGCGCCGCGCTCTGGTATATTTCGTTGATAGCAATTTCGGCTCGCTTCATGCCAATTTTTTCGCCCACTGAGTTCGCGAAGGAGCAGGTGCAGGCGGTGCAGGACTATTCCCTGCTCGCTGGCCGCTCCATCAGCAATATCTTTGCCCGCCCGCGCTACCTCGCTGACACCTTGTTACAGGCTGACCAGATCGGGGTGGGCTCGCTGCCCATCGTGGTGCTCACGGGCTTTTTTACCGGCGCGGTGCTGGCGCTACAAACCTCCAGCACGTTGCAGCAGTTTGGGTCGATTTCGCTGACCGGCAAGCTGGTATCGCTTTCCATGGTGCGCGAACTCGGTCCGGTGCTGACCGGCTTGATGGTGGCGGGCCGCAATTCCAGTGGCATGGCCAGCGAACTGGGCTCCATGAAGGTCACCGAGCAGATCGATGCCATGCGGGCCATGGGCGTGGATCCTTCCAAGAAGCTGGTAACGCCGCGGGTGATGGCCACCGTGGTGATGTTGTTTTTTCTCAGCATCATCTCCGACTTGGTGGGACTGACCGGCGGCTTCGTGATTTCCGTATCTGCTGCTGGGGCTCAATGCTAACGAGTACTGGACCACGGCGTACCAGGCGCTGCGCTTTGGCGACGTTCTTATGGGACTCACGAAGCCGACCGTGTTCGGCTTTATTATCGCCAGTGTCGGCTGCTATTACGGCTTATCGGCCAAAGGCGGGACGCAAGGCGTGGGCCGCGCCACCACCCAGGCCGTGGTGGCCGCTTCGGTGCTGATCCTGGTCAGCGACTTTTTCATGACCCGCCTGCTCATGGGATTCTTTCAATACTGACGATGCCAACACTCGCCCCGCCACAAGAGCAGCGCGCGCCCGTCCAGCTCCCAGCCGGGAGCACCCGTCTTAACTTTTGAGGACGTCGCCATTGCTTTCGATCAATCCCGTGCTGGAGGGAATTTCGTTCGCAGCTTCCCCGGGGTGAGACCAAAATTCTGATGGGCGTGGCCGGTACTGGGAAAAACTTTGATCCTGAAATTGGCGCTCGGTCTGCTGAAACCGGATTCCGGCCGGATCATCGTTCTGGAAGACGAAATCACCCAGATGCGGGAGCAGGAACTCTTCGCGCTTCGCCGCAAGATCGGAATGGTATTTCAGGAGAGCGCGCTGTTCGACTCGTTGACGGTAGAGGAAAACGTAGCTTACCGCCTGATCGAAGAAACCGGAAGAGTGACGGAAGAGATCCACGCGCGGGTGCTGGAGGCGTTACGTTTCGTGGAGTTGGAGCATACCGTCGACTTGTTTCCCTCGGAGCTCTCCGGCGGGATGCGGCGCCGCGTGGCGATTGCGCGCGCCATCATTACGCAGCCCGAGGTGCTGCTATACGATTCGCCTACCGGAGGACTCGATCCAGTCACCTCCAACACCATCATCGAGCTGATTGTGAAGCAACGCGATGTCTATCAGACCAGTTCCCTGCTGGTGACTCATCGTCTGCAGGATGCCTTCACCATGGCCAGCCACTACTTCGATCGCGCGCAGAACAAAATGGTGCCCATCCAGGATGGCGCGCAGCAGGACCTGCATACGAAATTCCTGATTCTTCGCGACGGCCACATCATCTTCGAAGGGACCGCGGCAGAGCTGTTGCGCTGCAACGATCCGTATATCCGGGAATATTTGAGTTAGGGCACGATTGGCGTAGCGGAGCACGGTTTCCTGGCAGGCGACTGGAAAACGAGAGGTCGCTGCAAACTGTGCCGCCGCTTGCGGCTCAGAGCTAATTTGCCGCCATCGACCGGGGCCTCACGGCCGCCGGCTAACGTCATCTCGCTGCTGCGCGGCTGGATTTGCACCACTTCGAGATGTTTGTCCTACGCCAGACTCTGTTCTGGTTGCGATGCGGTCTCTGAAGGCCCCCTCTACCATGCCTGACGCAAAGCAAGAGGCGCGGCTGAAGCCGCGCCCCCTCGACCAACTACGTCCAGCCTGCCCTACGCCTCCTATTTGGTGGCGGCAGCGGCGCGCATCTTGGCGAATTCGGCCATGCGCTCCTGTATGCGCTTCAAGCGCTCACGTTTTTCCGGCGTACCCTCCGCGACCTTTTCCATGCTCTGGAGGAACTCAGGGGACTTCATCATCTCTCGCATCTGCTTAACGAAGGGCTGCACCTTCGAGTACACAAAGTACATTTCGCCCAGGGTGTCGTCAGCCAGCGCCGGGTTGAGCGTGCCATGGACGATCAGGGCAGCCACCATCTCCCAGTAGCTTAAGACCTGCCGGACGTAGGCGTTTTCCTTGGTGCCAAAAGCGCCCATGACGGCCATCAGTTCCTCAAAGGTCGAGGGTGAAAAATTGGCCGACGAAATCGCGCGCCTGCCGCATGACGGGTTCGCGGCGCAGATCATAAAGTTTAAGGACGAGCTTGGCATCTTCGTAAGTAGGCTGTGAAGTGCTCATGATTCCTCCAGGTAAGATTAGGTTGGAAAAGCCGCCGTAGCGACGGCTTCCCCAGGTGTTCGATGGTGAAGCTTCTTGTTTGGCTTCAGTGGCACTACTTGTTGGCTGGGGCCGGCATCTTTGAAAAGGCTTCCTTTGCGCGGCGTTCCATCTCTTCGGGTGCGACATCTTCGACGTGCTGGCCCAGGGCCCAGCGATGGCCAAAGGGATCGGTGATTTGACCGTAACGATCGCCCCAGAACTGATCTCCCAGCGGCATGATGACCTTTGCGCCCGCAGCAACAGCCTGATTAAACAAGTCGTCGACGCCTTCTTTGACGTAAAGGTTCAGGACCACCGGGCTGCCGCCAAGAGTTATCGGCGAGCCGCAGCCAAAGCCGGGGAACACGTCGGCCAGCATCAGACGGGAACCACCGATATTCACTTCGGCGTGCATGACCTTTCCATCGGGCGTTTTGTGGATTCCGAGAATCTCACCGCCAAACGCATCTCTGTAAAACTCCGCAGCTTTGACGCTGTCGTCAACAACCAGGTGGGCGATAATCGTTGCATCCTTCGTTTTTCCTGCCATGTTCTCACCCCTTTCTCACATAAATGCCCGGCATACAGAGCCGGGCGGCTTGGATTGACAATCCCACTATTATGCAACAGCTTCGGGCCTTAGTTCGCGCGAGTAGTCACATTTAACCGAGCTTTCATCCCCGGCTTTCTTCTTGGCGCGGCGTTTGGGCTGATCGGCCTCGGCGCTCTCGGTCCGCTTGTTGTTGGGGCAGACCAGGAAAGTTCCCGCCTTCACCGTCTTTTCCAGCAGATATGGGCTGTTGCACTCGGGACAGGGCTCGTCTACCAGCTTGTAGGCCGAGGTGAACTTGCACTTGGGATAATTAGAACAGCCGTAGAACAGATTGCCGCGACGCGCCTTTTTCTCCGCCAGGTCGCCGGTCTTGCACTCCGGACACTTTACGCCAATGTAATTCTGCTTCACCCACTTGCACTCAGGATAGCCGCTGCACGAGACGAACTCGCCGAAACGGCCATGGCGCAGCAGGAGATTGCGCCCGCACTGCGGACACTTTTCATCCAACGGAATGTCGGGGACCTTCTTGCCTTGATCGAGCCGGCGCGTGGTCTTGCAGTCCGGATATCCGGTGCAGGCCATGAACTGCCCGAAGCGACCGCGCTTCAGCACCATCGACCGGCCGCAGTTCTCGCAGTACTCTTCCTGCGTAGTCTCCTGTACATCGGCTGAGTCCAGGTCGGGCAGATCGATGGGATTTTCTTTGGTGAAGGTGCAACTGTTGGGATCGGTCTTGTCGTACGCACTACAGGCGTAGAACGAGCCGTGCTTGCCCCACTTGATGACCAGCGGCGAGCCGCACCGTTCGCACTTCTCGTCGGTGGGCTTTTCCATCCGCTTGACGTTCTCCATGTGCTTTTCGGCGTAATGGAGTTCTTTCTCGAACTTCTTGTAGAAGTCCTTCAGGGCGTCGGTCCAAGTCTCCTTGCCCTCTTCGATCTCATCGAGCTCTTCTTCCAGTCGCGCCGTGTACTGGGGATCGAAGATGTCTTTGAAGTTGGCGACCAGCAAATCCGTGACGACCATGCCGATTTCGGTGGGAATGAACTTGCCTCCCACCTTCTGCACGTATTGGCGCTCCTGAATTGTGCTGATGATCGCTGAGTAGGTTGAGGGCCGGCCGATGCCACGCTCTTCCAGCTCCTTAACCAGCGACGCCTCATTGAAGCGCGGAGGAGGTTCGGTAAAGTGCTGCTCGGGATCGAGGCCTTTCAGCGTGAGTTTCTGCCCCTCCACCAGCAGCGGCAGCTTGTGTTTGAGCGCCTCATCCTCTTCGTCCTTGCTGTCCTTCGACTCCTCGTAAACCTTGAGGAAACCTTCGAACTTCAGCACGGAACCTGTCACGCGGAAGCGGTACACCTTGTCGCCGTTTTTCGCATCGAGGTCGACAGTTGTCTGGTCGAAGACCGCGGGATTCATCTGCGAAGCCACGAATCGTTGCCAGATCAGCTTGTAAACTTTGTACTCGTCTTCCTGAAGGTACTGCTTCATCTGATCGGGATGACGTGCCACGGACGTTGGGCGAATCGCTTCGTGGGCTTCCTGCGCGCTCTTCTTCGATTTGTAGGTGTTGGGTGACTCAGGCAGGAACTCCTTGCCAAAGTCCTTGCCGATGTACTCTCGCACCTCCGCCAGGGCATCGTTCGACACCTGCGGCGAGTCGGTACGCATGTAGGTGATGAGGCCGACCGTACCTTCTTCGCCTCCCAAGTCGATGCCTTCATACAGGCGCTGGGCGATCATCATGGCGCGCTTCACACTGAAGCGCAGCTTGCGTGAGGCGTCCTGCTGGAACTTGCTGGTGGTGAACGGAGCAGCGGGACTGCGGCGGCGTTCGCGGGTATCGACCGAGCGAACGGCCCAATCCGCGTGCTCCAGTGCAGCTTTGATCTTCTCGGCCTCTTCACCATTGGAAATCGGCGTCTTCTCGTCGCCAATGCCGATGAAGCGAGCATCGAACGCCGGAGGTTTCGGCCCCAGCAAATGGGCGTCGAGGGTCCAGTACTCTTCCTTAACGAAGGCCTTGATCTCGCGTTCGCGCTCGACGATCAGGCGCAGGGCGACGGTCTGGACGCGGCCGGCGGAGAGCCCGCGGCGCACCTTGTCCCACAGCAGCGGAGAAATCTGGTAGCCGACCAGACGGTCGAGAACGCGGCGGGTCTGCTGGGCATCGACCAGGTTGGTATCGATGTCGCGGGGGTGGAGGAATGCCTCCTGCACGGCGCGCTTGGTTATCTCGTTGAAGGTCACGCGGCGGATGGGGATGATCGCGCTCTTCTTCGTTTTGGTCTTCTTGCCGTCGACCCGGTCGCCACCCAGCTCTTCCGCCAGGTGAGCGGCAATGGCCTCGCCTTCGCGGTCGGGGTCGGGCGCCAGATAAATCGCGTTCGCCGTCTTGGCCAGCTTCTTCAGCTTGGCGACAACTTTTTCCTTGCCGGGAATAACGACATACTCGGTGGAGAAATCGTTGTCCAAGTCGACGCCCAGCGACTTCTTGGGCAAGTCCTTAATGTGCCCGAGCGAGGCTTCCACGTCGTAGCCCGAGCCGAGATATTTTTGGATCGTCTTCGCTTTTGCGGGCGACTCGACGATAACTAAACCTTTTGCCAATAGAACCTCTGGATTCCTGTTTACGTGTATGAAGCTAGCACGGTTTCGCTCTTTGGCGAAACTGAGATGTCAGACGTCAACTGTCAGCCTTCAGCTAAGTCACTTGGGATCAGGGCCTTCGCGACAAGAGAAAGCTGAGGGCGACGTTCGTCGCCTCCTCACATCGTCCGCACATAGTACTTCCCCGGCAGCTGCCGGATGTTCCCACTCATTTCCAGCTCGAATAGTGCGGCGAAGATCTCCGATGACGACAGGTGCGAGGAGAGACGTTCAACCAGTTGATCGATGTGGGTGGACTCGTCGGACCGCAGCAACCCCAGCACTCTCTTTTCATGAGGCGGCAGCTGTGCCCCCTGAAACAATGATGCTGAATCTCCCGTCTCCGATGCAGGCTGTACCGGAGGGGTCAGCGCCAGGCGGGTGTCGGCCGGCAGAGTTTCCCATACATCTTCCCAGGTGGCAACCAGCGCAGCCCCCTGCTTTATCAATGTGTTAGGACCCCAAGACATTTTATTAGTCACGTTGCCCGGAACCGCGAGAACGTCCCGCCCCTGCTCCAGCGCGCAACGGGCGGTCACTCGGGTTCCGCTGTATTCTCCGGCCTCGATCACCAGAACGCCGATAGAGATGCCACTGATGAGGCGGTTGCGGATGGGAAAATTCTGCGGCGCGGGAAATGTGCCCAGCGGGAATTCGGACAAGATAGTCCCGCCACTGTCCAGAATTTGGTCAGCGATCTTGCGGTTCTCTTTGGGGTAAACCTCGTCGATTCCGGTGCCCCAAATGGCGACCGTACACCCGTGGGCCTTCAGAGCGCCACGGTGAGCGGCGCTGTCGACTCCGCGCGCCATCCCGCTGAAGATGACCAGGCCGTGGGCCGCGAGGTCGCACGCCAGGCGCTCCGCCATACCCAATCCATAGGGAGTGGGATGCCTGGTGCCAACGACCGCAATTCCGGGTTTATCAATAATTTCAGCATTACCTTTGAGGTACAACACAAGAGGAGGATCGTAGATCTCGAGCAGCTTCTTGGGAAACTCCGCATCGCTGGGAACGATAATCGCGGCTCCCGCCTCGCGCGCGTGATC
Source organism: uncultured Acidobacteriaceae bacterium (assembly GCA_963849815.1). Taxonomy (GTDB): domain Bacteria; phylum Acidobacteriota; class Terriglobia; order Terriglobales; family Acidobacteriaceae; genus Bog-257. The sequence goes on from CAWKIR010000028.1 coordinate 46,728, forward strand.
GTATTCGGAGGCGGCAAGCTCCAGCGACTTACCCAAGGCGATGCTCTGTGCGGCAGCCGCGGGCAGTCCTGCGGCTTCAAGTTCGGTCAACGATGCCGAGAACAGCCGGTCAGTTCCGCCGAAGCGCTCGACCAACTTCCGTCCCCGTCCCGCGCCCACGCCAGGCGTCATGGAAAGGGCCAGCCACTGTAGTTTGCGGGTCAGCGCGAAATCTTCTGCCCGGATCAATACTTCGGCGTCCATGGAAACTCCAGGATCCGGCTGGGCCCAGATGAGCGCAGGGTAACCTTCGCGCAGGTTACCGTCAAGGACCCGGGTCACTCCCGCCAGTGCTGGATGTTTTTTCACCACGGAAGCACGAAAAACACGGAGGCCTCGCTTCTCTTTCCTTTCCTTTGACCTTTTTTTCTTTGATCCTTTTCTTTTTGACTCTTCTTGCTTCTCGGTGCCCTCCGTGTCTCCGTGGTGAACCGGCTTTCGACGCAATGGCAAACTCCGCTCCGTCGTCCGGTTTGTTAGACTCAATCCTTCATGCCGGGCCTGCGCATTTCTGCCATTTCCTTCCTGAACACAGCTCCCCTGATGTGGGATTTCGAGCATGGGGACGCCGGCCGCGACTTCGAAATCAGCTACACCCTCCCATCGGCCTGCGCGGCCGCGCTGGCTGCCGGGCAAGCCGACATTGGCATCATTCCAGCATTCACCTACGCGCAAATCCCGGAACTAGTCATCCTGCCCAACGTTGCCATCGCCGCAAAGGATTGCGTCCGCTCCATCCTGCTGGTCAGCAAAACGCCCATCGACCATATCCGCACCGTCGCCGCTGACACCTCCTCGCGCTCGTCCGTTGCTCTGTTGCAGGTCCTGTTCGCCAAGTTCTTCGGCGGCGCGCGCGAGCTCACGCCCCATCCGCCACAGCTCGATGAAATGCTGCGAAATCACGACGCAGCATTGCTGATCGGCGATGCTGCCTTACAGGTGCCGCTGAGTGCCGGGTATCATCTCTACGACTTGGCACACGTCTGGCACCGAGCTACCGGGAAGCCATTCGTCTTTGCCTTCTGGGCAGTTCGGCTGGACGCCCTGAACCGGCAGCCCAAAGGGATGCGTTTGGCGAAGGTTTTCCAGCTGTCACGCGATCACGGACTGGAACCGGACAGCCTTGATGTCATCGCGCGCGAGTGGTCTCCGAAGCTGGGACTGAGTGAGGACGACATTCGCCGCTATCTCACGGAAAATATCCACTATTACCTGGACCGCGAGAGTCACGGCGGCCTCAAACTCTTTCTGCAATATTCCCAGGAAATCGGACTTATTGCCGCAGTTCCCGACTTGCGATTCCTTGGGCCAGTTGCGTTCGGCGACGCGCGAAAATAGCCCACAGCGCGGGCATCAGGTTCCTCTCCGCGGCGATTCCCTGCTTGACCTGCTCCGTTTGCCTCTGTTCTGCTTCTAATCCTTAGCAGCGGCGACTCCAGGCAATCCGTCCACAGAAAGGGCCAATGCATCTGCTTGCAACGGTTGTGGTGAAGAAGACGCTCATGCACCTGGTCAGGCGCCTGGGTGGTCCCGGTCTGATCGCCCTCGGCCTGATCGACAACTCTTTCATCCCTTTGCCCGGCGGCATGGATGCCGCGACAATTCTGCTGGCTGCCGCGCGCCATGAGCCCTGGTGGTATTACGCCATCATGGCGCTGATCGGATCGCTCATCGGCGGCTACCTAACCTACCGGATCGGTCTTAAAGGCGGGGAGCAGACACTCGACAAGAAGCTTTCCAAGAAGCGTGCTGCGCAAGCGAACCGCATCTTCAAGCTTTACGGGTTCTGGTCAGTTGTGGTAACTGCCGTTAGCCCGCCGCCGGTGCCCATTGTCCCTACTCTGATTGTTGCCGGCGCCCTGAAGTATCCGCCCGTGAAGTTCCTGACTGCGCTGGCGGTCGGCCGAGGCGCACGCTATACCCTGCTCGCCTACCTGGGGCACCGCTATGGACGTCATATTGTGGGCTGGCTTAGCCGTTACTATCGGCCACTGCTATACATCTTGATTGGGCTGGCGGTAGCAGGCGCGTTGGTGGCACTTTACTATTGGCTGCGCCAGCGAGGAAGCAAAAACGGCGCTAGCGGGCAGATTCAAAAAGCCGCTTAGCCAACCGCGTTCTTTCCAGATCGGGCCCTAATGTGTTTCATGAACCTTCCCGCGAAGCAAAAACAAAGCCGCCGGAATCGATGAAGACTCCGGCGGCACAATCGGCAAGCAGAAAATCAGCTGCCATCTTCAATACGCGACGTACGGCCCGGTTCCTCCAGGAGTACTAGCGCCGTCAATCGCCGTGAATACATTCCTTCCGTAGAAGAACGACAGCCCCCAATCGAATGCGGCCGGGGTGCTGATATAAGGTCCTCCCAGCGTGCTGAAGGCGGTGTTGCCAGTCTGGAAGAGAATGCCCGCGTTCTCGACGCTGAAGGAGACCTGCACTCCGGAACTCATATTTGTACCTTGATTGCTGGCGGTCAGGTTGTCAGGCGATGGGTTTGGACAAAACCAGTTGTCCAGAGCGCCAGTGCAGATGGTGATGCTGGAATCGTTGAAGAAAAACGCGTTCGAGCCACTGTCAAGGAAGCCCGGGGTGCTGCTGGAATTGAAGGTAGTAGTGAAGCTGCCGGCATTGCTGCCGCTGTCGGGCACGTCATACACCTGGGCACTCCCCAACGGGTTATTCGACTCGGTGCCGATACCGAAGATAAGCGAGCCACTCACGGTCGCGGAACCGCCGTCAGGAACGGAAGGCAGTTCGATCAGCACTCCGTTATTGTCGAGCGGAAATGCGGTCACCGGATTCGGCACTTGCTGCGCGATAGCAATGTTGGCAGCGGTACAGCCCGAAGACGGACAGTCATAGTAAATACACGGATTGGTCTGGCTACCGGTGCAGCTGGAGCCTTGGGTAACGCAGTATTCTCCGCAATCCTGCGCGAACAATCCCACGCCAATAAGACCATTAGCGCCAAAGGCGTTCAAACTTGCGCCCTCGTTACCTGCTCCTCCCGAGGGATTCTGGTTGGAGCAACTCGTTGGAACGCCCGGCGAGCTGGCTGGGGGAAGAATGACCTGCACTGGAACCGCCTTCGCCGTTTCGCCAGTGATGACTACGTCTGCGGTATTCACCGTCCCCCAGATATAGCCGTCAAGGAACACCAGACATTCGCCGTAGGCGTCGTTATTGTTATTGGGGTCGTTTTGCGCAGGCAACGGTAGGTTGAACTCGCCGCCGGCCGCGCTGGACAGCAATCGCAGACCGGAGGAGCCGGTGTCTACCATCACATGGTCGATGGTTTGACAAGTCGTCGTATTGGGCACGCAAACCAGGACGGTGACGAATGCCACGTTGGTAGAGACGTAGCCCAACCCTGATGGCCCGTCGTCAACCGTAAGCGGCACAACGTTTCCTCCCGCCGCAGGCGGATTCACGGTAACGCTCGCCGTCCCTGCCACGCTGGTATTTTGCGTCGAAGTCGCCGTCACCGTGACGGAGGTAATCGTGGTGACGGAGGGCGCAGTCAACAAGCCGGCCGTGGAAATCGTTCCGGCGCTCGCGCTCCACGAAACCCCCGTACTGAAGTTGCCCGTGCCGTTCACCGTCGCCGAGCACTGGCTGGTTCCACCGGAGCTGACCGTAGTCGGCGAACAACTCACGGCAACCGACGTGATTGTCGAGCCAGAAGATCCCCCGCTGCCGCCGCAGGCAGCCATCAGAACAATGCTTCCCAATACCAGCAACAGCCCAAATTTGCGCATCATCACGAGATTGTCTCCTTCAGCGGATATCGCTGGCTTGAACGCCCTGCGGCACTAATTGTGGAATGTAGGCTACGCCGTGGAAGCTGCGCATGTGTCCGCTTTGCGCGAACACCAGGCCCGGTGTTTCGACCAGCACCGGACCGCGTCGCCGTCGGGTCGTGGTGCCGCCTTGTTGCTCACTCGCCTGCTGCGCGGCTTTCTGCTGCGCCAGGGCTTGCTGCACCTGTTGATAATAGGGGCCGAGCAACTGCTGAAAATTCGGCGCGAACTGTCCGTCCCAGGCGATACCAAACACCGCTCCGGCGGGCGAGACATACTCGCGTATCTTGGCTCCCGAAGGGATGGTAATTTCGTGCACCGCGTAGGTGACGTTGTCCACGCTGCTGAGCGTGCCCTTCCATTGCGTCTGATCGTTCAGCACGGAGGCTGCCGTGTCGCCCAGGCTCGCCCACACGGGAATCGCCAGCAACATCAGGAGTGCAGGCCCCAGCATTCGGAGCAGCGGTCTTGCGGTCGAAGTAGAGAGCGTCATTCTTTCGCCTTCTTTCCCAGCGGCCCTGAAGGTCCTGCCGAGCCGAAACTGGAATATGCTCATTATGCTATCTGAAATTGTACGTTGTCCGGCGCCTGACTGAAATGATCGTCGCGCATATAAACGCGCCTTCGGCCGCATTGTTTCGCCCATATTTGTTCAATACAGGTGGCCCAGATTCTCGCAGGTTACGATCGAAACCGGCGCGAAGCGTCTGGGAGAGCGGAGGACGCAACCCATCAGCCGCTTCCCTACTACCTTTGAGACAGTTAAAATGGCATGTGGGGTTGTAAACCGCCCGGGCATCTTATGTCGTTGACCAAAGCGCAAGCGCTGGAGATGTATCGCTCCGATGATCTGATCGGCATCGGCATGGAAGCCGACGCAGTGCGTCGCCGCCTGCATCCCGACGGGGTGGTCACCTACATCATCGATCGCAACATTAACTACACCAACTTCTGCACCGAGTACTGCACCTTCTGCGCGTTTTACCGGCCGCTCAAAGGAAAGCTGGCCAAGGAAGGCTACATCCTCGACTTCGAGACCATTTACGACAAAGTACAAGAGACGGTCGAGCTCGGCGGCACCGGCGTTCTACTGCAAGGCGGCCTCCATCCTGATCTGAAGATCGAGTGGTTCGAAGCATTGTTGAGCGGGATGAAGCAGCGCTTCCCACAGATACACCTGCATTGCTTCTCAGCGTCCGAGATCATCTGCATTGCCGAGATCAGCGCGCTCAGCATCGAAGACACAATCAGGCGCCTGCGCGATGCCGGACTTGATTCCATTCCCGGAGGCGGCGCCGAAATCCTGGACGACGAAGTGCGCTTCAAGATCGCCCGCCTCAAGTGCCTGACCAACGATTGGCTCAACGTTCATCGCACTGCCCACAAGCTTGGCATGAGGACCACGGCAACGATGATGTTCGGCGTCGGCGAAAACTACGAACATCGCATCAATCACTTTCAGGCGGTCTACGATCTCCAGGAAGAGACGGGCGGTTTCACCGCGTTTATTCCCTGGTCGTTCCAGCCTCAAAATACGGCGCTTGGCGGTCGCGGATGGGACGAGGCGACAGCGGTCGAATATCTAAAGACCCTGGCAATCGCGAGAGTCTTCCTTACGAACTTCGAAAATGTTCAGTCCAGTTGGGTGACGCAGGGGCTGAAAGTCTGCCAGACGGGCTTGCGCTTTGGCGGCAACGATGTTGGCTCGGTAATGATCGAGGAGAACGTGGTGCGCGCCGCCGGCGTCCGCAACTGCACCACCGAAGAAGAGCTGCGCCGCATCATTCGCGACGCCGGCTTCCGTCCCGCACAGCGCGATACGCTGTATACGAAGTTCTTCCTGAATTAGCTGATGATGGTTGCCAGCAGGCGGCTCCGGAGAGGCTGTAGCTTAGCCGCTTCCGTTGCTTGTTGCCACGAAAGCGGCCCGTCTTCCTCTGCTATAATGAAGGCTGGCACGCTTGCACTGACCCAGCAGATTCGAAGAAGCGCGTCGATGCTGTGAATCCCGCAGTTCCTGCCTTTGTCGGGGAGTGGCTCAGCCTGGTAGAGCACCTGGTTCGGGACCAGGGGGTCGGAGGTTCAAATCCTCTCTCCCCGACCAATTATTTTCAAACACTTATACCGTCAGCCGAAGCCTCAAAACCGACCCCCTGGTTTTGCCCCAGATTTCTCCGCGTGCAACAGCCCTTCGGAGCCGCATAAACACTGCACTTCCTCTCTTCTACACAATGCAATACCGTCTACAAAATCGACCACAGTGCTGTGATGGAAAAACCAGGTGCTCGCCCAAGTTGCAGGCTGCCGATCCGAAAAGCATCGTATCTAGGGTGTGCTTTGAATGGATACGTCACTGACGCAGGTAGCAACGAAATTCAGTTTCGTGTGGGCCGAATCTCCAGGTTGCTTGGGGCAGGGGTTGTAAGGTGCGAGATTGTTGTGACTCGTTAAAAAACCCCACTCATCCGAAAAGCATGGATGAGTGGGGCGCCCGAAAATTGAACACCGCTTCAAAGCCCTACGGACCTGAGGTGTAGTTGTACTCGTTGTAGTACCACTGACCTGCTACATAGGACCAGAGCGTCACGTAGATCTGGCTGCCATCCGCCGGTAAGCTGGAGACCGTCGTGGTCAACACGTTACCCAGGTTCCCCGACTGATAGTAGTTGTTACCACCCACCGTGCTGCCCACATCCATCCAATACGCCGAGGCCCCTGAGCCCGCGCTCCACGTGAAGGTTGCAACGTTACCGCTCAGCGTCGATCCAGGAATCGGCGTTCGCATGACCCCCAGAGCGCTGCCTGCGTTGTACGCCGTGTAGGTGTATTGGTTATTCAGCCACTGCCCGCCCACCAGCGAGTACAGAGTCACGTAGACTGTGCTGCCATTGATCGGCAGCCCAGTGACCGTCTTGGTCAGCACGTTGCCCAAGTTGCCGGACTGGAAGTACTGATTGCCGCGCGCACTGCTGCCGGCGTCAATCCAATAGGCGGTCGCGCCTGCGCCTGCAGTCCAGGTGAAGGCTACGCTACTGCCCGTCAGGGTCGAAGTTGGAGCTGGCGATGTTATGACACCTTTTTGCGAGACGGCGCCAAATGCGGTGTATTGATACTCGATGTACGACCACGAGCCGCCTACGAAGTACCACCAGGTGGCATACACCGTGCTGCCGTCACTGGGCAGCGAATTGACAGTTTGCTCGAAGGTAGCAGCGGAGAGGCTCTGCGACTGGTAATAGTTGTTCCCTCCGGATGTGCTGCCCACATCGAGCCAATACGCCGTAGCGCCGGGGTAACCGGCCCACCAGAACGGCGCGGAGTTGCCGGTCAGGGTAGATCCGTTGACCGGACCGTAGATTCCCGGCGTCGTTGTCGGCGGATACATGAGCACCCGATTGTTCTCTAAGTCGGCCACGTAGAAATTGCCGCTGCTGTCCAGGGCGACTGCCCAGGGTTGATTTAAGCTGGTAGCGCTGATCCCGCCGTTGTTCCCGGTGCTGGAATTGAAGCTGCCGCCCTGTCCATAGACCCGCGTAGCGGTGGTGCTGCCAGAGAGATAAAAAAGTACCCGATTGTTATAAGCGTCGGCCACGTAGAGATTGTTGCTGCTGTCGAGGGCGAGTCCAGCCGGATTCTCCAAGCTGGTGGCGCTGACCCCGCCGAGGTTCGCGGTGCCGGTGGTGAAGCTGCCCAACTGCCCGTAGACCCCCGTGGCGGTGGTGCTGGGGGAGAGATAGAACAGGACCCGACTGTTATCGCCGTCGGCTACGTAGAGATTGCCGCTGCTGTCCACGGCGACTCCAGTCGGAAAAGCTAAGCTGTTGGCGCTGACCCCGCCTTTGTTCGCGCCGCCGGTGCTGAAGCTTCCGCCCTGCCCGTAGACCCGCGTGGCGGTGGTGCTGCCGGAGGGATAGAACAGCACCCGATTGTTGTATTGGTCGGCCACATAGAGATTGCCGCTGCTGTCCAGGGCGACTGCTGTCGGAAGGTCCAAGCTGTTGGCGCTGATCCCGCCATTGTTCGTAGTGTTGGTGGTGAAGCTTCCGCCTTGCCCGTAGACGCGCGTGGCGGTCGTACTGCCGGCGGGGTAGTACAGAACCCGATTGTTACCGTAGTCGGCCACGTAGAGATTGCCGTTGCTATCCAGGGCAATACCGTAGGGTCCGTTTAAGCTGTTGGCGCTGATTCCGCCGTTGTTCCCACTGCAGCAGGTGAAGCTGCCCATCTGCCCGTAGACCCGGGTAGCGGTGGTGCTGCCGGCGGGGTAGTACAACACCCGCGAGTTTTGTTGGTCGGACACGTAGAGATTACCGCTGCTGTCCACGGCGAGCCCATCTGGATCATGTAGGCTGTTGGCGCCGAGCCCGCCTTGGTTCGGGAAGTTGGTGGTGAAGCTGCCCAACTGCCCGTAGACGACATCCGCAGTGGTGGACTGAGCGAAGCTAAGGGTGGAAAGCAGGGTCGCAGCGATGGCTACGGCCAGTATAGAAAGTCGACGAAGTTGCATGGAATCTCTCCTCGGTACAGCGGTCTCTCAGGGCCGAGACGGTACCGCGAAGAGTTCGCGCCCGTCTGAACAAACAAAGAACGCCGCGAGTATCCTCGAAGGGAGATCTGCCAGCAAGGCACGGCCGGTCATTTTTGGGTCATCGGCAACTAATCTTGGATAAACTGCTCACAATAATGATGTTAGGCTGACTCTCACTTACTGATGGGTGCGCTGATCGGAAGGATTTTCATTTGCCAAAATGGGAAATCGATAGGAACTCTGCGAGGGCGATAGTACACTTTGGTGCAACATCCTCAACTTGGCCATCTTGAGGAACACGCCGCCAGATCGCGTCCGCTTCGGCGCCTTTGAACTCGACCTCAAGGGCGGGGAACTGTATTCGGCGGGCACGACAGGTAACGGCGCCGCAAGCAGAATCATCCTCTCGAAGCAGCCGTTCCGGTTGCTGCTCCTGTTGATCGAGCGCGATGGCGCGATGGTCACACGTGAGGAAATCCAAAAGAGGTTCTGGCCGAACGACACCGTCGTCGAGTTCGACCACAGTATCAATGTAGCCATTGGCAAGCTGCGCAAGGCGCTCGGCGACTCCGCCGACGCGCCGCAATACATTGCCACCGTGGCCAGCCGCGGCTACCGGCTGATAGTGCCGGTGGAGCGGATATCGGTCGCCGAGAATTCTCCCTGTGATGCAGTTACCCAGGTGGCAGGCGGTGCCGGAGCTGCAGCACAGCTTCAGCCCACAGCAGCCGTTCTGCTCGGCCAAACCGTTTCGCACTACCGCATGCTCGACATTATCGGCGGCGGCGGCATGGGCGTGGTGTATCGCGCCGAGGACCTCAAACTCGGCCGGCGCGTCGCCATGAAGTTTCTCCCGGAAGAGATGGCGACCGATGCCCTGACCCTGCAGCGCTTCGAGCGCGAGGCGCAGACAGCCTCGTCGTTGAACCACCCTAACATCTGCACCATTTACGAGTTTGGAGAGCACGAAGGCCGACCCTTCCTGGTGATGGAATTGTTGCAGGGTGAAACCTTGCGTGACCGCTTGGCCGCTGCGGCGAGGGGAATTCCGCTGGAGGAACTGCTGGACGTCGCCCTTCAGGTCAGCGATGGTCTGCAAGCTGCACACGAGCAAGGCATCATTCATCGCGACATCAAGCCGGCAAATATCTTTCTTACCAACAAGGGCGTGTGCAAGATTCTGGACTTCGGATTGGCGAAGCTGCTGGAATTGTCCGAACCAGAGGCCGAACGACAACCCTCTCACGGCCTCCAGCATTCGACGACTGGGGAAACCAGCCTTAGCCGCGCCGGCGCGGCGATGGGCACAGCGGGCTACATGTCGCCGGAGCAAGTGCGTGGTGAAGGGCTGGACGCGCGCAGCGACTTGTTTTCTCTGGGGTTAGTGCTGTACGAGATGGCCACTGGCCGGCGCGCATTCACCGGAGAGACCGAGGAACTGGTGCATGGCGCGATCGTCCACGAGCCACAGGTCCCGGTCCGCGATCTGAACTCCACACTCCCGCCTGAGCTGGAACGAATCACCAACAAGGCGCTGGAAAAGGGCCGCGAGCGCCGCTACCAGTCAGCGATGGAGATGCACGCCGACCTGGAGGAAGTCAGGAGTGGGAGACCATCGCGGGCCCTTCAGTTCTGGACGGCGGGCACAGCGGTCGCTCTGGGCGTGATCCTTGTTGTGGCTGGCTTGCCGTACTGGCGCTCACATAGCGGCCCCAAGCTCACCGACAAGGACACCATCGTGCTGGCCGACTTCGATAACAAGACTGGAGACGCGGTCTTCGACGATGCCCTAAAGCAGGCGTTGACCATTCAGTTGAAACAGACACCCTTCCTCAACCTGGTCTCCGGTAGCACGGTGAATGAGACATTGAAGCTGATGGAGCACTCCACCGACGACCGCCTGACCTCGACCGTCGCGCGCGAGGTTTGCTTGCGCACCGGCAGCAGGGCCTTGGTAGGAGGCTCGATTGCGCAGTTGGGCAACCAGTATGTGATTGGCCTGAAGGCGGAGGATTGCAGCACGAAGGACGTGCTGGCGGAGACGCAGGAAACAGCAGCAGGCAAGGACGCTGTGCTCAAGGCGTTGGACAAAGCTGCGAGCGCGTTGCGCAGCAAGCTGGGAGAACCGCACCCCTCGATCGAGAAGTACGCTACTCCTCTGGCAGCAGCGACTACCTCTTCTCTGGAGGCGCTGCAAGCGTACAGCCTGGGATGGAAGGCAAAGCTCGCCAACGGGGATACCGCCGCGCTGCCCTTCTTTGCGCGGGCAGTGGAACTCGACTCAAATTTTGCCACGGCCTATCGAGCGATGGCGGCTGCCTACGGCGGATTAGGCGAGGTCGAGCGGGCGCAGGAGAATGCCCGAAAGGCTTACGAGCTGCGCCAGAATGTAAGCGAGCGCGAACGCTTCTTGATCGAAGGAACCTACTACTTGATGGCTACAGGGGAACTCGAAAAGGCTATTCAAATCTACGAACTTTGGAAGCAGACTTACCCAAGAGACGCATATGTTTACATAGCCGAGGGAGATATTTACCAAGTGCTCGGAAACCTTGAACAGGCATTAGAGGAACACCGGAAGGCACTCCCCTTGGAACTGCAGAACCGGAGCGTCTATGTCAACCTTGGCTTCGACTACGTCGGACTAGCCGGCTGGACGAAGCGGAGGCGATGTACGGGCGGGCGGGGGAGGAATTCCTGCTCCAGTACCGCTACCCGCTGGCTTTTCTGAAGGGCGATTCGGCCCAGATGGCCCAGTTGCTCTCGGCCGCTATGGGTAAGCCCGAGGAAGACATGGTGCTGGCCATGCAAGCCGATACCGAAGGCTGGCATGGCAAACTGAAGGCCGCGAACGATTTGCCCCGGCGCGCGATGGATTCAGCCGAGCACAACGACGCGAAAGAGACCGCCGCAATGTACCAGGCATCGGCTGCGCTGCGCGAAGTCGAGATGGGTAACCGGAAGCAGGCGCGCGCCGAAGCCCATGCCGCATTGAAGGTGGCGCCAAATCGTGACGTGAGGGTTGTAGCCGCGCTGGCGCTGGCACGATCGGGAGATACGGCAGCGGCAGAGAAGCTGGCGGCCGAACTCGACAAGCAATTCCCGGTGGACACTTTGGTGCAGAAGTATTGGCTGCCCACCATTCGAGCGGCTGCCGCATTGGATCGTAAAGACCCGAGCCGGGCCGTCGAGCTATTGAAGGTAACGAGCGCTATAGAGCTGGCCTGGGCGCCCGCGCAAGCCAACGTGTTCCTATGCCCGATTTACATGCGTGGCGAAGCCTATCTGATGCTGCGCGACGGCAAAGCAGCGGCAGCGGAATTTCAGAAGTTCGTCGACCACTACGGCCTGGTGGGAAATTTTCCCTGGAGTGCTCTGGCTCGCCTGGGACTGGCTCGGGCTTACGCCCTCGACGCCAGGAAAGACTCCGCTGCCCGCGATAAGGCTCGCGCGGCCTATCAGAATTTCCTTACCATCTGGAAGGACGCTGATCCCGACATCCCCACCCATAAGCAAGCCAAAGCCGAATACGCGAGGTTGCAGTGAGATGATGACCTCGTAACACGGCTGTTTGGTTTTCTATTCGTTCATTTCGCTGTAGACGATTTTGTGATGGTCGTGCCTCCAAAGATCACCAAATTTTGCCAGCTTTCAACAAGGCGACGCCAAGCTATACATCACAAATCACTTCGAATTGCTCAATTTCACCAGATTTCACCAAGGAGTAGAATCTGGTTCGGGACCAGGGGGTCGGAGGTTCAAATCCTCTCCCGCGACCAATTCTTTCCCACTATTTACCGCATCAGCGAGATCTTCCAAACCGATTACCTTGTGTTGCGCCAGGTGTGCTTCAGCGTGCTGGGCGCATGAATACAGCGAAGCTGTTCGGCGAATTGTCAGTGCTGAATATGGTGAATCGATTATGGCCTGATCTGCCAGACGACGCCGCAACCGTCTGTGATAAGGCACGGGCCGGTGACTGAGCCGCCGCCTGCGGCAGTTCCATAGAGGTTGCCGGCTGCGTCCAGCGCAACCTCGCCGTAGGGCTGGCCTCCGTCGCTGCCGCCAGTAAAGTCGTACAACGAGGTATAAGTCCAGGAGTCGCCCGCTGAGGTAAGTTTGAAAACGTTGCCATGTCGAAAAATACCACCGCTGACCGTGGTGCCGTACAGATTTCCCGCTGCGTCCATGGTGAGGTTCGCAAACGGGTGGGCGGGGGAATCGAAGCTATGGAGCAGGGCGAAGTTCCAGTCGAGGCCCATGGGCGACAGCTCGAAGACTGTACCTCCGCCATCAGGACCGCCCGTCCCCATCGCGCCGTAGAGATTTCCCGCGCTGTCCGGCACTAAACCAGCGCTGGGCACGCCACCATCATTCTCCAGGGAGAAGTTGTGGAGAATTGTCGGCGACCATGAGCCATTCGAAGGCGTAAGTTCGTAGGCCAGGCCCGACTCGCCGGAGCCTCCATAAGGAGTGGTGCCATACAGATTGCCGTTGCCATTGAAAGTGACTCCGGCATAAGGGTGATACCCGGGTCATCTCCAAACTGGTAGATCAGAGTCTCGCTCCACGATCCCTGCGAGCGTGACAGCATGAATACCGTGCCGCAGCCAGGACCGCAAGCCGGTTGGGTTGTCCCGCCTTCCTCAGTCGTGCCATAGATATTCCCTGCTGCATCGAAGACCAGGTCGCCGTAGCCGGGGTTGTGTGCATCGCCGTCATTCTGCCCGAACGACCATAGTGTCGTCTTGACCCAATAACACGAGGCTCGGCAGACTGTGGACGGCGGAGTGAGTGTGAAAACCGTGCCCCCGTTTACTGTGGTATTCCCGCCTATCAACGTCGTGCCATAGAGCCGGCCATCGGGTCCGAAGACGATGCGAGCGATGGGTGACTTGCCGTCGCTTGGGCCTGCGAACTTATAGAGCGGCGCGAAGTTCCATCCCGAGCCTTGGGTCGCGACCTTGAACAGAGCCCCGCAACCGAGGTCGCAGCTCGCCGTCCCTCCATACTTGGTCGTGCCGTAAAGATTGCCGGCGCGATCAACGGTCACTCCGGCATATGGCGACGAGCCGTCGTCACCAGTAAAGGTGTGCAGGACGGCAAAGGCTTGCGCGCGCGATGATGCTGAGATCATCAGAACGAGCGGCACTTCGATTAGGCACAATCGAACAAGGCTGCGAGCCAGGTTCCTGACGCAGTGACCATCAATCATGCATGACCTCGGACAAGGTAAAGCACAAAGTAGCACGCTGCCTGGATGGCAGGCGTGAGCGACCAGGACAGTGGCGCGGTCGGATTCTGCCAAAGAGCTCGGACGATGTCAATTACTAACGCGAGAGACCAAATCCGCTCCCCAACCACTCGTTTTCAATAGCTGATCTGCCACATCGCCTCGTGCGACATTGTAGGCGGAAATGTGATCAGCTCTTATGGCCGTGGCTTGCCAACACGTTGTGCCGTAGCGAACATTAGCGCCACGGTGTTCATATCTTTTGGCTGTACCTTGCCGGGAGGGATTCGCAAACCCGTCAAGTCTTCGAGTTTGCCGAGCAAATCCGCCAGCGCCATAGAGTCGATCAAGCCCGACGAAACCAGCGGGGTGCTCTCGTCTATCGTAAGTTTAGGATTGCGGACGATGCCAGCAACGTACTCGATCATTTCGTGTACTTTCGTAGTCACAAACCATTCCTCTCGCCTTGCAGTTCGGGATGTTCTCGCAGCAGCTTATCCTGGGTGGTGGACCGTGCGGGTTTTCCGGCGGTGCTCTTTACAATCCACTTTGGCGGTTTAAGAAAGAGCTTGCGGACAGAGACGCCAGTGGCAGCGACAATCTGACTACGAACTTCACTCTCAATGGTGCTGGCATCCTTCAGCAGCTCCAAACGCTCCACCTCCGCCACTAGCAGCACCACTTCCGTACCCAGATCAGGGTCGTAAAGGCCTATCGCCAGCGCGCGCCCGTCATGAATCGCGGGATGGGCGCAGGCAATTTCCTCCAAATCCTGGGGATAAATGTTTTCTCCACCGATGATGAGCAGGTCTTTTTTGCGCCCCACCACGTAGAGTTCGTCATCCAGCAGAAAGCCAAGGTCACCGCTGTGATACCAGCCGTCGACGAGGGCGCGCTCCGTGAGGTCCGGACGATTATAGTAGCCGTCAAAAAGGCAATCGCTGTTGATCAATATCTCGCCAACGTGTCCGTAGTCGAGAGCGGTGCCTGACTCGGAGACGATGCTTACCTCATTTCCGGGTAATAAACGCCCTGAGGATACGAATGTCATTGCGTCAGGCGCGTCTTCCGTGACACGGACAATTCGATGCTCGGCCCGAAATTCCTTCGCGCTGGCCTTCACCCGCGCCGGCTGCATACTGCCGTTAATACCTGATTGGGTGACTGCAAAGACATTCTCTGCCATGGCATATGAGGATTGCATGGCTTCACGTTTTAATCCTATCGAATGGAACGCGCGATAGAACTCGTCCATGCTGGCGGCGCGCACCGGCTCGGAGCAATTGATGAATGCCCGCATGGACGATAAACTGTATCGCGCCCACTCATCCGGCGTCCCTCGCCGAGCCACAAATTGGAAGGCGAAGTTCGGTAGCCAGGACAGCGTGCAGCCATGCTGGCTGATTGCCTCCAACATAGTGTCTGGATGCATGACCCAATCAAGCGGCGACTGCATCACCACCGGCACGTGACAAACCAGCGGCAGGATGAAGCAGGCGATGAGCCCCATGTCGTGGTATAGGGGAAGCCAGCTATAGACACGGTCGACGGAGCCGTCGATCCCTAATGCTTGAGCCAGGGTTTGAATCTGACGCAGCACCGCCCCGTGGGTCAATGCAACTCCCTTCTGCAGGCCAGTAGTGCCGGCCGAATGCTGCAGGAAAGCCAGACTGTCGGCTCCGATTTCAGGCTCCGGAAACTCACCCTCACCCAACATGGCGGCAGTGCCGGCGCGGGCCACCTGAGTAGCTTCACCGAGCGCTATGTATTCCAGCATTTCGTCAGGAAACTCTTCGTCGATCATCACGAGTCGCGCCCTGAGGTTGGCGGTGACGCCCTGTAATCCGAAGCGAAACTTCGTAGGCTCGATTTTGAAATTGGGGTACGCCAGGAACGCAGGAACCGCGCCCAGCATCATTGCACCGGCGAATGCAGTCATCGCCGGAATGCCTTGCGGCATGATGATCATTACCCGATCGCCCATCCCAATTCCACGTTCGCAGAGTAGCGCCGCTTGCATGCGGGAACGCCTCCGGAACTCGCCAAACGTCACGGTCTCGCAGTCGTCTCCAGCGCCGTGGAAACTGATAAATGTGCGAGCTGCGGGTGCGCTGTTCAGAGCGTCAGTAAGGGTCTTTGGCACCGCGCCAATCATTGCAGCAAGTATAGCGTGAGGCGCGATGTGGCCCACCAACCTAAGCGGTGACAACGCTCGTAGATGTCGCAAGCTGGCACAATATTTCAATTCCATCGAGATGAGTCGACGGCTACACCTGGAAGCGGTTGGATAACAGCTCAGTTCGTGGCAGAATAATGCGATACCTGCAACCGCGCAGCTTGCCCCCAAGCGCGACAGCACGAGTACGACAGAGCCGCGCAGCGGACTGATTCGCCCCGGGGCATGGGCCTGTCCGCGATCATCGTTCCTTGAAGGGTTATTAGCGGCTTGAATGAGACCGAAACGAAGACGCCACTCCTCACCAGTGTGCCGAATGCGAAACGGCAAATCCGGATTCGAGTCTACATATTTCTTGCGTCCCTCGCGGTCAGCATAACTTGTTTCCTCACGTTCGATTATTTCTACAGCAAGGCTATTCTTGGGGCCGCGATTTCGGGCGGTCCATCGGGATTCTGCTTCAGTCGCGATCCGGTACGCGTTTTCGCTTTTCTTCCCAACTGTTCTTGCATTCGGCCTTGGCTGGGCACTTCGTACGAGTTCAAGACCAATAGTCTTGGCTTTCGCGATCAACAAGTCCGGAAGGTTCCAGCAACCGACTCGCGTCCCCGGATACTCATTCTCGGAGACTCCGCACCGGAGGGGATGACCGAATGGCACGACAGCTTCATCGGACGGTTGGCCGACCACTTTCCCCAATATGATTTTCTGAACGGCAGCGTCGAAGGGTATTCGCCATCAAACTACCTCAACACGGCGCGGATGGTCGCCCGGAAGGGCGTCGACGTTGACGAGGTTATGGTGTTCCTCGACATTTCCGATGTGCAGGACGAAGCCGCTTTCTTTCACGACAAGGACCCTTCCGGCGCGGTCGGCATCGCAAATGGAAAAGTGTCCAAGAGCAGCACATATTCCGACCTTCGCCTGTGGATCAACAACCATCTGCTCCTCACAAACGATGTCATGCAATGGTGTGAGCAGACGCTGGTTGGTTTTGGCTGGTACCACCTCGACCTTGGGCATGGCGGTGACGAATTCGACCTGGAGCGCTCGGCGTGGACCTACCGGAAAGTCTCTGATACCGATCCTTATGAAGTTGGGTACGCGCCGCTGGGCGTAGAGGGGGGAATGGCGAAGGAAAAAGCCAAGATGGACCTCCTCTGGCGTGAACTGCAGGACCGCAATATCGCCCTTAGCGTTGTCGTCGATCCCTGGCCCGCTCAGCTGGCCCATGACAGCGTGAACTCGCGGCAAGTAACAATGTGGCGCGACTGGTGCCAGGGCAGGTGCAAGCGTTTCATCACGATGTTCCCCACGTTCTTCGCCGTCAAGCAGCAATGTCCGCGGACACAGCCCGGCTGCTGGTACCTTAACTATTTCATTTTCGGCGACACCCATTACAATTCGGCCGGGGAAGCCCTGGCTGCGGATGTACTCATTGACAGCTTGAACAACCTTCCTCCGGCCAAGCGCGAGCCGGCAGCCACTAGCAAGTCCACGCCACAGAATCAGCGTCCCGAGGGGCCCGGGTTATGATCTCGCCTCAACAGGTTCACCTCTGGCTGTACGCAGCTGGCATTGTTTGCAGCCTCTTCGTGGTTTCAAAATCGCACTCTCTCCGCGCGCGGCAAGCGATTCTGCTGGCGATTAGCTACGCCCTCTATCTCACTTGGGGAGCGTGGTTCCTTATCATTCTCTTCGCTTCGACAGTGGTAAATTTCCTGGCAGGAAGATGGCTGCGGCGTAATCCGTCCGCCGCGAGGCTATGGACGGGACTGGCATTCAACATTGTTCTACTGGGACTTTTTAAATACTTGCCCGCAACGGCAACTTCCATTCCACTCGCCTCCCTGCAAGAACTGTCTCAGCTTGCGCTTCCCTTGGGTATTTCCTTCTGGACGTTTCAGGCGATGAGTTACTTGCTCGATCTCTACCGGGGCGAAGAAATTGACCCGTCGTTCCTGGAATTTGCTCTCTACATGGCATTCTTCCCGGTCGTCATCTCTGGGCCGATATGCCGAATGCCCGACATGCTGCCGCAGTTCCGGTCGGATGCCGCGCCGTCGCGGAACGATATTGGACGTGGCTTTTGCCGCATGGCCACCGGCCTTCTAATGATGCAGGTCTCCCAGTTGCTCGGCAAAGGAATCCTGAGTGGGCAAGGAATCACCGCGGGATTTGACCAGGTGCAGGGCTGGGCGGGACCCGATGTGTGGTGTCTCGCCATGGGATACGGTCTGCAGATATTCTTCGACTTCGCAGGTTACTCGCACTTGGCGATCGGGGCGGCCCAAATGCTGGGCTTCACGGTTCCAGAAAACTTTGCGCGGCCGTTTGCTTCCACCACGCCTTCAATTTTCTGGACGCGCTGGCACATGTCGCTCTCCTTTTGGATTCGCGATTATGTGTTCCTGCCGCTGGTGGTTCTGCGTCGAGAGGATTGGTGGAGGAAGTTCTGCCTCCTCATAGCAATGGTCCTCTTCGGTATCTGGCATAAGGCAGCCATTCTGTTCGTTCTGTTTGGCTGCTACCACGGAGTGCTGCTCATCCTGCACCGGCAAGTACAACAGACAGAACGCAGATTCAACTGGGAGCCGCCCGCGAAAGCGTGGGCCGTCCTGTCGTGGATTGTGACCATGGCGCTGGTAAACCTGGGGTGGATCTGGTTTCGCGCCAATTCACTCGTTGAGGCTCGACAGATGTTCGAGGCCCTGGTTTCCCCGAGGAGTTACGGAACGCATATGCTCAACGGCAGTCTGTATCTGCTGGTCGCGAGCCTGGCCGCGATCTACGCCATAGTGCTTTCGGTTAGCGATTGGGTTGACCGTTATGCGGCAGGCATGGCAGTTGGGCCGATCTCCTCTGCCGAACTGGCGACTGTTCTCATTCGCGATCGCTGGATATGGATAGGACCGATGTGGGCAATCGCTTGTGTATTGGTTTCTCTTCTCATCCCGCACCAAAGCCGGGGCACTAACGTGTTCATGTATCGAATGTTTTGAAGCGGCAAGCTGAGTTCACGACCAAAAGTGACGCGGATGTTACCGTAGTTAGAAAATCTGCTTAATCCTGGAATGCCGCGGAATCCGGTGACGAAAGCCTGTTTCCTTGCTCCTTCCGCACGGACAACAATGCCAGGGCGCACGAGCCCAGGCGCGCCATCTTGTGTTCGGTGCGGACGCTCAGGATGACTGGTGCGCGCGCGCCAACGATTATGCCCGCGCTCTGCGCGTCCGCCATGTATTCCAATTGTTTGACCAGCATGGTGCCGGATTCGAGGTCAGGCATAACAAGGATGTCCGCCTTGCCGGCGACCGGCGACACGACTTTCTTGTTTCGGGCAGCAGTCTCGGAAACCGCAATGTCATATCCCATGGGCCCGTCGAGAGTGCCACCCGTAATCTGCTCTCTGTCGGCCATTTTGCACAAGACAGCCGCGTCGAACGAAGACGGCAATCTCGGGGTCACGGCTTCCTGCGCCGACAGGATCGCGACCATGGGCTCTAACAGACCAACTGCGTGGGCCAGGTCGATAGCATTCTGGACGATATCGCGCTTGTCCATGACCGCCGGAGCAACGTTCAGAGCTGCATCGGTAATGAATAGAGGACGCGGAAACCCTGGCACTTCCATGTCAGCCACATGGCTCATGCGTCGCGCCGTGCGTAAGCCCTGTGGAGCATCGACAAAGTGCATGAGTTCGTCCCATGGCAGGCTGCCTTTCATCAACGCCTCAACCTTGTGCTCGCGCGCCATGCTTACGGCACGCTCCGCGGCTTGATGGCTATGTTCGGTATATTCCTTGTCGAACTGCGAGATGTCGATCTGCGCCTGTTCCGCGGCAGCTTGAATTTTCCGTTCGGGACCCACCAGGGCCGGAATAATCAAGTCTTCTTCGGCAGCTTCAAACGCCGCCAGCAAAGACGTCGCTTCGACGGGATGGACCACAGCAGTGAGAATCGGGTACAGTCCCCGGCAGGCTTCAATGAGATGACGGTAATGCCTGCCTTTTTCGATGAGCCTCACCTCGGGCAGGGATATGCGCTCACGCGAAATTTTTTCCAGGGGCGCGATCACCTCGGCAGTGCCGCTGATCACCACTTCGCCGCGCTGATTTACGGCCTGGCAGTCCAGCGTGACTCGATGTTTCTCGGCGTCCATCTCAGATACCTTTACGCTGACCAGGATGGTGTCTCCCAAGCCCACAGGCCGGCGAAAGCGCAACGATTGACCCAGATAAATTGCGCCGGGACCGGGCAGCTGCGTTCCCAGCACGGTGGATATAAGCGCCCCGCCCCACATGCCGTGCGCAATGATCTTGTGGAACATGTCGCTCTTGGCAAAGTCCTCGTCAACATGGGCGGGGTTGACATCGCCCGACATGATGGCAAACAGCTCAATATCTTTTTCCGTAAGAGTGCGGGAAATACTGGCAGTGTCGCCGATCTTCAGTTCGTCAAATGTGCGGTTCTCAATCCTATCGACAAGCGTGGGCAAACCCATTTCGTCTCCTGTGTACTCTTGTGCCCGGCGGAAGAAAGTTTTGTTCCGGCCAGGACTGCACGAAGGCGGTAAACAGGCAGCACGGTCGAGGGCCACGTGTTTGGACCATCTGTGCACTCCAGTATAGGTCTTCAGCGCACCTGGAAACTTCGGTCTGAAGCCCTGTCACTGCTTGTCGTGGGCGCGGTCACTGACAAACGAGCCCTTAGATGAGCTCAATTTGTCTTGCTTATCCCACGCCTCACGCCCCGGTTGTAGAGGTTACTCCGGCAGACATCCATCCGCTTCGCACCAGCCGCGCCGGAAGGCTTCTTCAAGTAGAATGCTCCCAGTCGACGGAGGACCTTCATGGCATCGCGCATTCTGTCGTGTAGTTTTGTATTGCTTCTGCTGTCGCTAACCGCATCGGCCCAAAATCCGGAGCTGTCGCAGACGGTAAAGGAATTCGTGCGCGTGCAGGCCCCCAAAGTTATTCTCACGCATGTGCGGATTATTGACGGCACCGGAGCGCCTGCGGTTGAAGATCAGAATGTTGTAATCGAGGGGGGAAAGATTAGCGCGATCCAGCGGGGCGCCGACGTGGCGGCCGCCCGGGACACGACCGTTCTGGATCTTCGCGGCTACACCGTGATGCCGGGCATCGTCGGCATGCACAATCACCTCTTCTACATCGTGCGGCCGAACCTCGACAGCCGGCGGCATTTCGATTCACCGGTGCTGGTGCCGCAGATGACGTTCTCGGCGCCGCGTCTTTATCTCGCCGGCGGCGTGACCACGATGCGCACCACGGGCAGCGTGGAAACCTATGCCGATCTCAATCTGAAACACGATATCGATGCCGGCAAACTTCCCGGCCCGCATCTGGATGTTACGGGGCCGTATCTGGAAGGCAGCACCAGTTACTTTATCCAGATGCCGCATCTGACCAACGCCGACGAAGCGCGGCAAACCGTGGAATACTGGGCCGACCAGGGCGTGACGTCGTTCAAGGCCTACATGAACATCACGCGCGCCGAGCTGAAGGCGGCGATCGATGCAGCCCACCAGCGCGGAATCAAAGTTACCGGCCATCTCTGCTCGGTCACCTACAAAGAAGCGGCCGAGCTTGGAATTGATAACCTGGAGCACGGCTTCGAGGTCAATACGGAGCTCGATTCGGGCAAGAAGCCTGACGTTTGCACGGACTCCGACGGCGAGGAGACGTTGGCCCGAATGGATCCGAGCGGGCCGGAGGCGAAGGACCTGATCCAGACGTTGGTCAGCCATCACGTTGCCGTGACTTCGACGCTGCCGGTGTTCGAATCAGAGGCGGGCGGAGGACGTCCGCCGCTGCGCCAGCAGGTGCTGGATGCGATGACTCCCCAGGCGCGTGAGGATTTTTTCCTTGTCCGGCAAAAGCCGGCATCGGCAACTGCACCGAAGATTGACCCCGTCCTGCTGTGGAAGCATGAACTGGCGTTGGAACGCGCCTTCGTTGCTGCCGGAGGATTGCTGCTTTCCGGTCCCGATCCCACCGGGCGAGGCGATGTGCTTCCCGGATTCGGAGATCAGCGTGGCATCGAATTGCTGGCCGAAGCGGGATTCTCGCCGGTCGAGGCCATCCGAATTGCCACTCTGAATGGCGCCATTTACCTGGGCCGCGACCAACAGCTTGGTTCCGTGGCCATGGGAAAGAACGCCGACCTGGTGGTGATTAAGGGCGATCCGTCGACACAGATCTCCGACGTTGAAAATGTCGACATTGTCTTCAAAGACGGTGTCGGCTACGACTCCAAAAAACTGCAGGATTCCGTTCGAGGAAGATACGGACAGTATTGATCACTGCGCCTTTGCCGCCGGCGCCGATTCTTTTTCGTTGAAGTGGAAGATGTCCTTCGACAAGTACCGCTCGGCGGAGTCGGGGATGATGGTCGCCACTCGCTTGCCGGGACCTAATCGCTTCGCGATGGCGATAGCCACAAAGACATTTGCTCCCGCACTCGATCCTGCCAGCACGCCTTCGCTTGCTGCCAGCTTCTTCACCATGTCAAACGCATCATGATCGTTGACGGCGATGATCTCGTCGGCAAGCGAACCATTGAAGGTCTTGGGAATGAAGCTGGCGCCGATGCCTTCCACTTCATGTTCGCCGGGCGAGCCGCCGCCCAGCACCGATCCCTGCGTCTCGACCGCGATGGCCAGCGTGGTTGGGTTGCGCTCTTTCAAATAGCGTGCGACACCAGTGAAGGTACCGCCGGTGCCGCAGCCGATCACGATGGCATCAATTTGTCCGCCAAGCTGATCGTAAAATTCGCGGGCGGTAGTTTCGTAGTGGAAGTCGGGATTGTCCTGATTTTCGAATTGGCCGGCGATAAAGGAATTGGGGGTGCGGGCAGCGCGTTCTTTAACGTATGCGATTGCCGCCGACATGCCGTCGGCGCGAGGGGTGCGAACCACCTCAGCGCCGAAAGCCTCCATGAGTGTGACTTTTTCCTGGGAGAAGCCTTCCGGTACGGCAAGGACTGTTTTGTAGCCGCGACCACAGGCAATCAGCGCCAAGCCTACGCCCGTGTTGCCGGCGGTGGCTTCGAAGATGGTCGCTCCGGGCTGAAGACGGCCATCGCGTTCGGCTTTAGTGATCATGCCCAGAGCGGCGCGGTCCTTAATGCTGCCGCCGGGATTCAGGTACTCGAGCTTGACGTAGACATCGGCGGCGTCCGCTGGGACGAGCTTGCGCAAGTGAAGGACGGGCGTGTTGCCGACCAGTTCGGTGATCTCTTCGGCGACGTGTCCGGCGGCACCGGCGCACCTGTCGTTGGGGGGTTGGGGTGGATGCAGAGAAGCCATTTCAGCAGTCTTCATGAGGTCTCGCGAGAGTAACTGTCAAGGGTACGTGAAGCGGAATGAGACGGTCAAACACAACCCTGCGCTGCGCAAGTGCGTCTCATCCACAGGAGACTGGATATGGCAACGGCACGAAAATCGAGTTCCTCACGCAGTCGTCATCGTAAGTACAGTCCTAAGGCGGAGAGCAAGGTGAGCAAGGTGATGCATGAGTACAAACACGGCGAGTTGAAGTCGGGCGGGCGCACCAAGGTGAAAAGCCGCAAGCAGGCGATTGCCATCGGAATCAGTGAGGCGCGCAAGTCGGGTGCGAAGGTGCCGCCGAAGAAGACAGCGTGAGCACGGTTTGGCGCCTGAGGTAAGGTTGGCACCTCAGGGGCTAAAACCCAAGTCTCCGCTGCGTCGTTCGGCACGACTGAAGTCGTGCCCTGACACGACACATCGCGGAAGCGGCGCTGCTGGCGACTTGCGACGAACCGCAGGCCCCTCGGCTGCGGTGGCCAAGGGCAGGCCGCCTTCGCTCGGGATGACAATAGCAAGGGTGGTGGCGCAGCGCGCTCCCATGATCGCTAAGCTGTGACCGCCTCCGGTTTGCTCTGCAACTGGCGTAGCACGTACTGGAGAATGCCGCCGTGCTGGTAGTACTGCACTTCCTGCGGCGTGTCGATGCGCACCGTCGCATCGAAATCGATGATAGTGCCGTACGGCTTGGTGGCACGCACCTTCACCGTTTTTCCGGGCGCGAAGTTCTTTAGCACGTCGGTCAGCCCGATGATGTCGAATGTCTCGTCGCCAGTGAGGCCATTGGTCTCGGCGCTCTCTTCAGCGGGGAATTGCAGCGGCAGAATGCCCATGCCCACCAGGTTCGAGCGATGAATGCGCTCGAAGCTCTCGGCCAGCACAGCGCGAACGCCGAGCAGCCTCGGCCCCTTGGCAGCCCAGTCGCGCGACGAGCCCGAGCCGTACTCCTTGCCCGCCAGCACGACCAGCGGTGTGCCCGCTGCACGATATTTTTCCGAGGCATCGAAAATGGTCATCTCTTCGCCGTCGGGGAGATATCGCGTGAATGCGCCTTCGCGTTCCGGCGTGAGCTTGTTGCGTAGGCGGACGTTGGCGAAGGTGCCGCGCATCATGACTTCGTGATTGCCGCGGCGCGATCCGTAGGAGTTGAAGTCAACCGGCTTGACCCCGTGCGCGATGAGGTATTGGCCTGCCGGACTGGTCGGCTTGATGGAGCCTGCGGGCGAGATGTGATCGGTGGTAACGCTGTTGCCCAGATAGCAGAGCACGCGCGCGCCGGCGATGTCCTTGACCGGAGCAGGGTGAGCGGGCATGTTGTCGAAGTACGGGGGGTTCTTCACGTAGGTGGATTGCTCGTCCCACGCAAAGGTTTCGCCCTTCGGCACGGCAAGGCCGCGCCAGCGATCATCGCCCTTGAAGACGTCGTTGTAACTCTTCTGGAAGAGGTCGCCGGTAATGTATTTGCGGACGACGGCGTCGACTTCTTCGGAGGTCGGCCAGATGTCCTTAAGAAATACCGGCGAACGCTTGCCATTTCTTGTGAAACCCAGCGGCTCGTTGAGCATGTCGAGATCGATGCGGCCGGCCAGGGCGTAGGCTACAACCAGGGGCGGCGACATCAGGTAATTCGCGCGGACTTCAGAGTTGATGCGGCCTTCGAAGTTGCGATTGCCACTGAGTACCGAGGCGACGACGAGATCTTTTTCGGTGACAACGTTCGAAACCTCCTGCGGCAGCGGTCCCGAGTTTCCAATGCAGGTGGTGCATCCGTAGCCGACAAGATGAAACTTCAGCTTCTCCAGATACGGCATCAGGCCGGAGCGAGTGAGATATTCGGTGACGACCATTGATCCTGGCGCTAGCGAAGTCTTCACCCACGCCGGGACCGACAGTCCCTTCTCGACGGCCTTCTTCGCCAGCAATCCGGCGGCGACTAGCACATAAGGATTGGAAGTGTTGGTACAACTGGTGATGGCCGCGATCACCACGCTGCCGTGATTGAGCGATTTGTCGAGCTTGACGTGCTCCTCGACAACGTCCTGCTGCGAATCCATGCCCGCAGGATGTCCGCCTTCACCTTCCCAACGCGCTTCCTGCTTCGGAGGAACGTGCTGACCCGGCTTCAACAGGCCGGGCAGAGCTTGCTCAAATGATTTCGCGGCTGCGGAGAGCAACACGCGGTCCTGGGGACGCTTCGGGCCGGCAATGCAGGGTTCGACGGCCGCGAGGTCGAGTTCCAGCACGTGAGTGTATTCGGCTTCCGGCGTGTTGACGGTATGGAACAGGCCCTGCTCTTTGCAGTAAGCCTCGACCAGTTGCACCTGCTCTTCGCTGCGGCCGCTGAGGCGGAGATAGCGCAAGGTCTCTTCGTCGACGGGGAAGATGCCGCAGGTGGCGCCGTACTCGGGTCCCATGTTGGCGATGGTGGCGCGATCGGCGAGTGGAAGCTGGTGCAGACCGGATCCGAAGAACTCCACGAACTTGCCGACGACGCCGTGCTTGCGCAGCATCTCGGTCACGGTCAGGACAAGGTCGGTTGCGGTTGCACCGGCGGCGAGTTGGTTCTTCAGGCGCACGCCCACGACCTGGGGGATCAACATGGAAACGGGCTGGCCCAGCATGGCAGCTTCGGCCTCGATTCCACCGACGCCCCACCCGAGAATACCGAGACCGTTGATCATCGTGGTATGCGAGTCGGTGCCGACCAGGGTGTCGGGATAGGCCAGCGGCTTGCCGGTGTGCCCGTTGGCGCCGATGAAGACGACGCGGGCGAGATATTCAAGATTGATCTGGTGGACGATGCCGGTATCAGGCGGAACGATGGCGAAGTTCTTGAACGCGCCCTGTCCCCAACGGAGGAATGCGTAACGTTCTTTGTTGCGCTGGAACTCGAGGTCAGCGTTGAGCTGAAAGGCTTGCGGGGTGCCGAACTCGTCGACTTGTACGGAGTGGTCGATGACCAGCTCGGCCGGTTGAAGTGGGTTGATCAGGTTAGGATCGCCGCCCAAGGTCTTCATGGCATCGCGCATGGCAGCCAGGTCGACCACTGCGGGTACGCCGGTGAAGTCCTGCAGCAGCACGCGGCTAGGCATGAAGGCGATCTCTTGCGAAGGAACGCTCTTGCCGGTCCAGGAGGTGAGGGCGCGAATGTCGTCGGCCTTTACGGACTTGCCGTCTTCCCGGCGCAGCAGGTTCTCCAGCAGAATGCGCAGCGAAAACGGCAGGTGCCTAATGCTGCAACCATGCTTTTCCAAGGCATCAAGACGGTAAATCTCGAACTCGCGATTGCCCACGCGAAGAATGGAACGACTGCTAAAGCTGTTCATGGATGAGTCCCTTCTACTTATATTGAGGATTTGGTGGAGGGCGCGGATTCCAGCAAATATGAAAACTGTTTGCAGAGCGAGTGACGTCCCTACGGGACTCGGCGAATTTTCCCACTCCACCCAGCACCGCGCCTGCGGCTGCGTGCAGGGCTAGATTATTTCGCGCCTGCGGCGCTCCATTTTCGGACTTCCTGAGATCAGCGCAACCAACTATCTTAACTCGCCGGTGCGGTGGAGTTGAATACAACTTATACGTGAGAAACGCGGGGATGCATCCGCGTAGTGAGAACTCAGGCAGGGGACGAATCAGCCCGGCGCCCGGCCAACAGTAAGCCGATCCAGCAACTCAACGGCCAGGTCAGAAGCCAGGACAACCAGTACCAGTGCGGCCAGCCCTTGCTCCAGTTGGGGACAGTAGCAATCAGGCCCATCACTTCCCCGATGATAAAGAGCCAGAGCACATGGCGGGCGGCGCGACCAGGAGCAAAGCGGGCGCAGATCCATGCACAAAAAATGGAGATGACGACGAAGAACGCCGTGCTCGCCATGAGAGCGGTTGCGGAGGGGATGACGCCTTGGCCGAAGTCGCCCGGAAACAGGCGCGAGAGCAACGGATCCGTGCCCAGCACAAGAACAACGGAAAGCAGGTAGCTGCCAACGACGACGGCGACGGACTTAAGCATCGGTTAGACCTCCAAGCAAGCTATGAAACTTACCGTAAAGTTCAGCGTGCTTTCCTCTGCAGCTCCATGCATTCATCGTTCAATTTGGCGTCGTGGGTCATACCGTCGGCCAGCATACACTCGTCCAGCGCAGCCTTGGGATCGGAGTCCTTCAGCAGATTGGTGAGCATAATGTGCGGCGTGGGCCAGTCGGGCGAGAGCTTGGCCGCAATACGCAGCTCGGCGATGGCCGACGGCATGTCCTTCTTCTTCTGATAGACGATGGAAAGATTGTAGTGGGCGCTGGCATTCTTGGGCTGGAGGTGGATGGCTTCGCGATACTCGACGATGGCTTCGTCCGACTTGCCGGCATCGTCCAGCACACTGCCCAGGTTCATGTGAGTGCTGGCGATGTTATAGCGGTCTTGCTCGCTCATTTTTTCTTTCGCCGGCTCCAGTTCCAGTGCCGCGCGATAGTGCTGAATGGCGCCGTTAAAGTCGCGCCGGGTGTAAAG
The DNA here is from genome assembly GCA_963849815.1 of uncultured Acidobacteriaceae bacterium. Classification (GTDB taxonomy): domain Bacteria; phylum Acidobacteriota; class Terriglobia; order Terriglobales; family Acidobacteriaceae; genus Bog-257. The sequence continues at coordinate 74,354 of CAWKIR010000028.1, forward strand.
CACGTTGGCCAGATTATTTTGCGCGCTGGCCATTTTCGGATTGAGGCGCACTGCCTCCTGATATTCGGCGATCGCACCGTTGAGATTGCGATTGTGCTTCAGCGCCAGCCCCAGATTGTTGTGGGCATTGGGATCGTTGGGCCTCAGGGCGATGGCGGTCTTGAATTCTGCGATGGCTTCGGCATAGCCCTGGTGGTCCAGGTAAACCCGTCCCAGATTGTAGTGCGCCTCAAAATAGTCGGCATAGATTTTAATCGCGTCCTTGTACTCGGCGATGGCGTTTTCGCTGTTACCCTGGCGCTCGAACACCGTGCCTTCATGAAAATGGCGCAGAGCGTCGTCAGGAACAGCTTGCTTGACCGGCGGCGCGGGTGTTGCCGGTGGCGGAGTGGTTGCCGGAGGCGACGCTGGGTTCGATGGAGCCGGCAATTTCGGGGCGGGCTGAGGTTGGGGAGCGTCCTGGGCGAAGATCAATCCGCAAGCGAGCAGGAACAAGATCGGGACAATAGCCCCACTGCGTAACAAAGATGATTGCCTTTCGCCGGTCATGATTGCAGGTAATGGAAGTATATCGCTTGCCGGCTTCAATGGATTGGCGTCCCGGAAGCGCCGGGGTTGTCTTCCGCCTGCATCTTCGGCGGGGGTTCATGAATATTCGCGACCGCCTTCTTCATCTCCTGGAAATGGCCGGTCTGGTACCCGTAAGTCCGGTGCGGCAACTGCGCCGCCTCCGCCTTAATTGCCCGCGAGCGGTCGCCGGGATTGGGATGATCGGAGAGGAATACGAAAGCTCCGCTCTGCTGGTTCAGCCCGGAGAAGAACCTGGCCAACTGGATGGGGTCGTAGCCGGCCTCGGCCATTATGTGTGAGCCCATCAGGTCCGCTTGGCTCTCATGGATGCGGTTGAACTTCAGCAGCACGCTGTCTGCACCTAACCCAATACCGAGTTGCGCGAGTTGTCCCATCAGGGTGTCGCTGTTGGTAAGTTGGCCGGCGAGGGACACGGGAAGCTGAATCAGGTCAAGCTTGCTTGCCTGGTTGGTGCCGTGACGCAGGATAACGTGCGATATTTCGTGGGCGATGGCGCCGGCGAACTGCGCCTCATTGGCAACCTCTTTCAGCAAGCCGGTGTTGATGAACATAGGGCCGCCAGGCAGAGCGTAGGCATTGATCGCAGGGTTGGCAACGATCTGGAAAGTGAAGGTGAATCCGCTCGCTTTGGCCTCCTGCGATGCCGTCAGCCGTCGAGTCACGGCGTTTACATAGGCGGTGAGCACGGGATCGTGGACGATCGTCACACGCTGGCGTATCTCCGCCGCTGCCTCCTGGCCGAGCTGAATGTCCTGCTGTCTGGTGAAGAGATTAAAGCCCGGTTTGAACTGGGTGGGACCTGGGGAGGCACCGGCGGTCGCCAAGAGCAGCGTTACCACGACGGCAGCCTTCGTTGCGCGGCGCATGCGATGGGCGAGCCAGCGATGGGCGAGCCAGCGATGGGCGAGCCAGCGATGGATGGAATGAGCGGACATCTTTCCCCGAGCGCATTTTACATTGGCGCGCAGCAGGGTGATCTGGGATGGTTGCCGAATGAGGTCAGCCAAAATTGAACAGACCAAAGTCCGGCGCGCCCAACTCGGCGGAGGTGCGATATCATCAAACCTCTGTCAGTGTGACTAGCCCCCTAGCCATGGACCAACTCAGCTTCCAAAGGTTACTGCGCCGCACGGTTGCCTTGCCGGTAGTGCTCCTGGTGTTGCTGGCTGCAACCCTGGTAGCAGAGATCCTGTTGCTCTCGTGGTCGCTGCGCTGGGTCGATCACTCCGACCAGGTCACCAGCCAAGCGCGCACGGCGATGCGCAGTGTCGCGGAGATGGATACCGGGCTGCGGGGATATTACCTGACCGGCGACCAGACTTTTCTGGATTCCTACAATGACCTGAAAGCGAAGCTGCCGGAGCAACTCGACACCACGATGCAGCTGATTGCGGATGATCCCGACCAGCAGGCGCGGTTGCGTAAGCTTCGAGACCTGTATGTGACATGGATGCAGTGGGCGGCTCGGCAGATCGAGCGCGGTCACCAGACTCCCCCGACGCCTGAAGATTTGTTGGCCGGACAGCAATTAATGTCGGAGATTCGCGACCAACAGCGGGATTTCATAAGCGCGGAGGATGCCCTGCGTCGCGTCCGGTCGCATCGCGCCGATGTGCTAAATGGGAGCGTGATCGGTTCCGCGGTCGGGGTTTTGCTGTTGGTCGCGGTGCTGCTGTTTACGCTCACCCGGCGGGAATTGCTGGCGCTGTCAACCACGTACGAACGTCACTTGCGAGCCGAAGCCGACCAACAACAGCAACTGAAAGAAAGCCGCGAGTTGTATCAGATAACCCTCAAGAGCCTGGGCGAGGCGGTGATCTCCACCGATCAGGAAGGCAATATATCGTTCATCAACCCGGTAGCGCAGCAGCTTACGGCATGGGAATACACTTCGGCCGCGGGCCGGCCCTTTGGCGAGGTAATGCGGCTGAGCGACGAACGGACCAGGTTGAACATTGAAGACCCGATTGAGACGGTGCGGCGAGCGCAGAAGGTGGTGGGCTTCTCCAACAGCCTGATGTTGACCAGCCGCGGCGGCGAAGAGTATCCCGTCGAGTTGACCGGAGCGCCCATCCTTAACGACCGGGACGGCATTGTGGGCGTGGTGGTTGTGTTCCGCGATGTGACCCAGCGGCGCCAGACCGAACAAATCCTGCGGACGAGCGAGCGCCTGACGTTAGCGGGAAGGTTGTCAGCGACCATTGCACATGAGATCCGCAATCCTCTGGACACTGTGACCAACCTGGTTTATCTGTTGCAGTACGAACAGGCGCCGAGTCCGGCGTCGGCGCAATATCTGCAAATGGCCAGCGATGAACTGGCCCGCATCGCGCAAATCACCGGCCAGCTATTGACGTTCCATCGGGAGGCACGGAGTCCGGTGGAGGTGAGCCTGACGGAAGTACTGGAAAGCGTGCTGACCGTGTTCGCTCCGCAGATCAAACAAAACCACATTGTGGTGCAGTGCCGCTTCGACACCGATCGCTGCGTGCGAGGGTTTCCCGGCGAGTTGCGCCAGGTTTTCTCCAATCTAGTGGGTAATGCGCTGGAAGCCATGGCACGCGGAGGAGAATTGCTGTTGCATACGCGAGAGTCCAGCCTGGCTTCCGATCCTACACGCAAGGGGATACGCGTAACCGTGCTCGACAACGGGAGTGGCATTCCACAGGGGGTTCGGCGAAATCTGTTTGCCCCGTTCTACACCACGAAAGGCGAAAAGGGCACCGGCCTGGGGCTTTGGATCAGCCGGGGCATCACCGAAAAACACGAGGGCACGATTCACGTGAGCAGCCGCATGGGTATGGGGCGAAGCGGAACGGCGTTTTCGGTATTCCTTCCTTTCGAGCAAGAGCTTGGACTGCTGGACATAAGCGCTGCCCCACCTGAGGCGTAAAGCAGTACGACTTGCCCCTGCTTTTGAGACAGTTCGCGCCATAGGGGTCGTCACCACCCGGCGCCTTGCCGGCCTGGAACTGGTAGTTTTGTTTTGCGAACGCCACGGGCTCACTGCGCTGCCGTCGCGCGTCTGGTGCAATCCATTAATCGAGCGGCGTGTTTAAGAGCGAGATTCTTTAACTGGTTGCAGCGCCGTCTTTATAAGGCGCTATGCCAATGCAGGGCCAACCTCTCGCGCGCAAAAAAACCCGGGACGAGCTCTGCGCCAGCATCGTCCCAGGGTGAGCAACTGGATTGTGCACCAAGCTGATACTTAACCTTTGGTAACGCCAGCTCCGTGCATTTTCGCGCGCTCAATCAGCATCTGGACTTGCTCCTTCTGCGGGTAATCCGGATTGGTCTGCAGCAGTTTCTCCCAAACCACCACCGCGCCCTTGGGATCTTTCTTGCCCTGCCACATTACGATGCCGAGATTAAATAGAGTTCCCGGATGGTTGGGGCGAATGGCAAGTGCCTTTTGGAAGCTCGCGATGGCTTTATCTGCATCGCCGGTGTACCAGTACGAAGTCCCCAGGTCGGTACGGACATCGGCGTTGTCAGGCTGAATGACCACTGCCTTCTCGTAGTATTCGATGGCTTGCGGATAGGCCTGGCTGTCGTAGTACAGGTTCGCGAGCTTGGCCAGGGTTTCGAAATCTTTGGGATTGCTTTGCAGCTGGGTGAGCAGCGGCTGAGCAGCTTTCGCCAGCTCCTGAGGCGGAACAGGTTGCTGTTGTTGAGCCGAGCCGATTCCAGGAAGCTGGGCTGCTCCTACCGGAGCGCTTCCCATGGCGGCGGGGGCGGCCGCTTGCGCGCTCTCAGCAGCGGGAGATACCGGGGCGGCGGAGCCGCGGGCAAAATATCCTACCGCGATTCCGATGGCCAGCGTGATCACGGCCAGGGTATAGGCTTGCGCCGTGGTAAAGCCGGCGATGGCATTCTTGTCTTGCGCAGGTGATGGCATTGGGTACTCCTTTTAGCTTCGAGCTACCAGCTGCGAGCTTCGTGTTGCTACCAAACCGGCTGCTGCTTAAAGAGGCTACTACTAATCAAGGCTACGACCCTTCGCTAGTTTGACCAGTGTTATTATTTCCGTTAGCTCGAAGCTCGCGGCTCGCAGCTAATTGCTAATCACTAACTGCTGTTCTTTGGTGCCGGCGGCAGCCTTTATGGGCTGTTCCAGGTGAAACAGACGGCCGACCGCCGCGGTCAACACATCCTGTTCCTGCCTTTCTGGAAGTTCCTTCAATTCACGGGCCAGTGATCCAGCAATGCGCTGGGTAATATGGCTGGTCAGTGCGGTTAATGCCTGATCCTGGTCTTCCGTGAAAGGGCCGAATTCCTTGCGCAGAACTTCCAATTCCTGCCGGCAAAGTTCATCGAGGCGTTGGCGCAGGGCGACGATGGTGGGCACAACCCGCTCCGCCATCAGTTTGCGACGGAAGCCCAGCAGCTCCGCCTGCACAATTTTTTCCGCGGCTTCGGCAGCTGCCTGCCGGCCGACGGCATTGCGCTGCACCACATGCTCCAGGTCGTCCATGTCGAACAGGTAAATGCCCTCGACTTCGCGCACCGCAGGATCAATGTCTCGCGGCACGGCAATATCGATCATCACCATCGGCCGGTGCTGGCGTTCTTTCGCAATCTGCTCCGCGTCTTCGCGGCTGAGAATGGCATGGGGGCAGGAAGTGCTGCTCACCACAATGTCTGCCTTCTTCAAATGCTTGAACCTGTCTTCAAACGAAACCGGGGTCGCGCCCAACTTAATGGCCAGCTCTTCGCCGCGGCAAGCCGTGCGATTCATCACTTTCACCTGGCTGGCGCCGGCCTTCATCAGATAATGGGCGGCCAGCTCGCTCATCTTGCCCGCGCCGATCAGCAGCACTTCGCGGCCTGAAAGATCTCCTAACACCTGGCGCGAGAGTTCCACCGAAGCGTAGGGAACCGAAACTGCCGAGGTACCGATCGCCGTCTCGGTGCGTATCCGCTTGGAAACGGTGAGCGCTTTCTGCATAACCGCGTCAAGGAAACGCCCGGTTGTGCCACACTCTTGCGCCTGGGCCCAGGCGTCCTTCACCTGCCCTGTAATTTCCGGCTCGCCCAGGACCATGGAATCCAAACTAGAGGTTACGCGGAAGAGATGAGTCAACGCTACATCGTCCATCAGGCGGTAGAAATGCGACCACTCGCTAAGCTTCAGTTGATATTCCTGGGTAAGGAAACGCAGCACGGAGTTGGCGGCAGTGGGAACATCGCTGGCCCAGATAATGAACTCGGTGCGGTTGCAGGTGGCCAGTACGATGATCTCCTCGATGCCCTCGGAACGAACCAGTTGCAGCAGCGTCTCGCAGCGGCGGGCGGGACTGATCCAGAAACGCTCGCGGACGGCGACGGGGGATGTGCGGAAGTTGAGTCCAATTACGGCTAGCGTCGGTTCCACGGTGCCTCTCAATCCTACGAGTCTGCTAGACATAAAGGCACAAGAGATGCCAAAGCGTGCGAGACCCGGGCGCTGCGGTTAAGTTGTTCCACGGCAGCATGTTAAGTCTGTCGCCAAACATTGCAGGGCGATGCTAATAGCCGAGCTTAGCGGTTTATCACCCTCTCGGAGTGGGTTTTCGCACGTGGGTGGTTGGCCGGAGGTGGCTTGGTGACGTTTGCAGCGGTGGGATAGTTCTTGGGCAAGAAGGCCGCCATGCTATGCCTAAGTTGTATGGCCAATGCCGCTTTTAGGGAGTAAGGTTACCTCGCCGTCAGTCGCGGCGCTTTGGTTCTATCCTAATTCCCCTTAAGGGGGACTGCTGAAGGAGAAGACGAGAATGACAACCAGATGGTTGCTACGAATTGTTCTGTGCAGTTTGGTGCTGGCGTTGGCCTTGCCGCCAATGGCGGCAGCACAGGCGGGTGCCGATTCCTATAAAGCAAAATGCCAGGGGTGTCATGGTCCCGGTGGCGTTCCCAGCGCGGGCATGGCGAAATCGATGGGGCTGACGCCGTTGGGCGGCGCTGCCGTACAGGGAATGTCCGATGCCGACCTGACCGGGGTCATCAACAACGGCAAAGGCAAAATGACGGGGTTCAAGGGCAAGTTGACCGATGCCCAGATCAAGGACCTTGTCGGATACATCCGCACCTTGAAGCAGTAGTTCGAGCATCCTAACTTCTATCCAGGCGGCTCGTACGAGAGCCGCTTTCTTTTGATCGGCGCACTTGGCATTTAGCTTAGGTGCTCGAGCTTCCGCCCATAAATACCGTGTAAAGGTTCTTTCCGGAAATTTTCTTATGGCGGTTTTGCTAACTGCCGAATCCTAAGTGCCAAGTGCAGGCGAAGAGCCAAGAGCGAAGACCGCGACGATCCCTTACCGCGTGTACTCCCTGATCTTCTCTGCCGCCCCGGATACTGCGCCATCAACTGCTCGCGATTGGCGTTTTCGTAGTCGGCGTAGTCGAAGCCCGGAGACATGGTTGTCCCCATCAGCGCCCACTTACCGCCCGGCGCAAGCCGGCTGCCCTGCCATACATTTCCTCGCACTACTACTTGCGGCTGCTGTCCGTTCAGCAGATCCGGACCCAGTGTGATCGTCTGGGAACTGCCATCCGGCAGCAGTTGCAGCATGAGAACCGGATCGCCGACGTAGAAGTGAAAAACCTCCGTGCCGGGCAGGCGATGCAGCGCGGAAAAGGTTTCCGGAGTAATCAGGTAGTAGATCGCAGTGCCGATGGAGCGTGAGCCGCGGAATCCGTCCGGCAGGTATTCCGTCGAGACTACCCAGCGCGAGCGATAGGTTTCACGAAAGAAGCCGCCCTCGATGGAGAGCGGTTTGAGTTGCATCAGTTGTATAACTTCGTCGGCGGTCATGATCGCAACAGGGTATCATCGCTGCGCCGCAGCCGAGGCAGGTTAAGTTGCGGTCTGGATGTCTTCGCTGTTCGCCAGCACTTCGGGAAGCTCTGATAAGTATTGCTTTGAGAGGGCGCCTTCAGGCGGTCCGCAAAGTCGAGCAAATGAACCTGGCTTTAGCCGCTGCGGGTCTCGGTATTGACTTAATCGGAGCCTCATTAGGCAGACCCTGAAGACGGAACTGCTCGCCCCCTCAGGAGCTATAAAGCCCGCGCTGATTTTGCCGCGCTTGCGGCACGGCTGAAGCCGTGCCCTTTCAAAGCCGAGGCTTAATCACAGTCTCCCTGAGTGGGGCTTCACTTCGCCGCGGCTAGCGCTCCATGTTCGCCAGGTAATCCATCAAGCTGGTACCGTTCAGGCTCGAAGCGGCCTGCACCGTAGCAGCGCGGGACTCCTCGGCATTGGTCAGGTCGGTAACGGCCACGTAAACGTCGACAATGTTGGTGCTGGTGTCGAACGACAGGTTCCACACGTGCTCGACAATCATGGCGCGGGTGACGCGCCGGCCGGCATTGCGCATCAGGTATTCCAGCAGGGCAAACTCTTTCGACGTAAGTTCGATAGGCTTGCCGCCGCGTTCCACTTTGCGCCCAACGCGATCGAGTTCCAGGTCGGCGACCCGCAGCACGGCCTCCACGGTCCGCGGCCCGCGCCGCAACAAGGCCCGCACTCGCGCTGAGAGCTCGGTGAAGGAGAATGGCTTGGTGAGGCAATCGTCGGCGCCGGTGTCCAGCGACTGCACCCGGTCCTCAATGCGGCTGCGCGCGGTAAGCACCAGCACCGGCAACGAAGGCTTCTTGGGACGAATGCTGTTCAGCACGGCAATGCCGTCCAGCTTGGGCAGGTTCAGGTCGAGGACCACGAGGTCATAGTCGCTCTCCAGCGCCATCTGCCGGGCCAGTTCGCCATCGCCGGCCACATCGACCGCATAGTGCTCGGCCTCCAGGCCCTTGCGGACGAAGCTGGCAAGGGGCGCATCGTCTTCCACGACAAGAATACGCATCAGGGTAACTATCCTGTGGTTACCTTGATCTTGGGCCAGGCCGCGGAGTGCGTCAACGACAACTTCAGATTGTTGGGCCTTCCGTTCCAAATTGGGAAAACCGCGAGTCAACAGGCAGGCCACGGACAGACATCTGTAGGGCAATGCCTAAGCCAGAGGACGGCGCTCAATACGAATCACCAGATACGGATTTAGCGGCGAGGCTGCCAGCCGCCGCAGCGGCTCGCGTTGCAGCAGTCGCAGATAGCGCTTCATCGCGCCGGAAAATGCTTTCCATACCATCGCCTTTCAGAGCGGCGAAAGGTGAAGCGTCCGGCAGGGCTGATGGCCTCTACCGTAAGTCTGCTGAAACCGACTTGCAGAGATCGGCCACTTCCCTGAAGGTGGGCAGAAACTTCTGAAAGGGCGAGTGCAAGCGAGGGCGGCTGCGGTAGTCATTGTGCCAGAAGTCGATGGGAAAGGCGCCGTTAGGATGGTCTAGGTCGACGATCCCATCGGGCCTCACCAGGTGCAGAGATTCAGCGATGAAACGCTGTCGCAATAATCGCTGATCGGGCAACGGGGCCACCCGGTACTCCGGCGTGCATTCCTCCGCGACCCCGATGTGCTCCAACATTCCCGAACTGAAAGCTATGTCAAAGAAATCGTCCGCGAAGGGCAGGGCGGTGGCATCTGCTCTTATGAGCGTGACTCGCGGTGCTTGACCCGCATGCTCCACTGCTCGAACCTCATCGGGGCAATGTC
>CAWKIR010000029.1:0-35248 GCA_963849815.1 uncultured Acidobacteriaceae bacterium
AAAAGGGCCAGCCAGGTCGAGGCGAACAGCACGCCTACGGTCAGCAGTAATAGAAATCCCAGATAGGTGCGCCGCAGTCGTCGCCGCTGCAGCCGCAGCTCGCGGTACTGCTCCTGGCTGCGCTCGATATCGCGCAGTGTGCTGAAGTAGCTTTGCGGCAGCGGCATGGCTACCAGAATCTGCCCATGATCGCCGACGCGCGAGCGGCCCAGAACATACATCTGCCCGAGCAAATCAAACGGCGTCGCCTGCCCGTGGACCGCGGCTGCCGGCGGCAGATGACGGCGGATCAAAGGCCATGCTTCCGGAGCATGAAAGCTGGCCTCTGCCTGATCGTCCACCAGCGCAAAACCGAATCCACCCTGCAGCGTGACTTCGCTGCGGCGGAACTCGTCCATGATGAAGGTGAAATTGCCGGTGTGAAACGACTTCTGCGCATCGGGAGTTGCCGCGATCCGCAGCGCTTCGTCGCGCGCGTTGGTCTGCGCGTATTCGGTCAGCAGGGAGGCGATCACATTGGTGCGGTACTCCACGTCTTCCGCAGGGCGCGAGAACCATTTCTCGATGGAACGATTGATCAGCCCATAAGAGAAAAGAAACAGGAAGATCACCGGCCCCAGCGACAACAGCAATGCGCCCAGCACCATCTGGCTGCGAAAACGCGAGCCCAGAACTCCGGTCTTGCGCTCCGCATAGAGGCGCAGCAGGGTGCGAATCAGGACGAATGTCAGCGCAATGAACAACAGGAAAATCAGCGCCGAAACTGCCGCGAAAATGACGGTCTCTTCGCTGGTGTCCGGTTGCAAAAACGTCAGCTTGAAGGTCGCTTGCGCCAGAATGACGGTGAACAAGAAGAAAATGGCGATCGACAGCGCGACAATCGCGGGGGTACTGCTGCGTTTCTTGTCCTGACGAATTGGTGGGGTTACTGGCAACGTCGCTCGCTGACTTCTCACGTGGATAACCCGCGGCCTGCGCCGGGCTGCGATTGACATGGGAGCGTGACTACATTATATCCGCGTTTTCTTCACACCTCGATCAAAGATATAAAAGGGTGCTGAACCAGTCGGCGAACGTCCGGTTTTTGAATATGTACAGCAACAACCGGACAGCACCTCCGGATTTTTCCTGGCGCCGCGAGCAATCCGGTTAATGCTTGGACCCACCTCCATGCGAACCCGAGCTCGCATGCGGCGCAGGCGCTGCGTGCGAGGAAGCGTGCGGGGGAAATTCCTGGTCCTGCATCGGCCCCGCCGGCCTTCCCGCGTGGATATTGGCCCGCTGTTGCGGCTCCAGAGGACGTCCCGGATGCTGCGCCATGGCCGGAGCCTTTTGCTGGTACGGCAACTTTTCCTGCGGAGGCGCAGTTCTCGAAACCAACGGCGGCTGAGTCTGCGGCGGCGCACTGGGCGGACGGCTTACGGTTGCCGGCGGAGTCTCCGGAGAAGGACGATTGGTTGCCACCGGGGGATTCTCGTGGGGCACTTCATTCGGCCGTGCCGGCTGGTTGGTATGCGCCGCTTCAGTTGGGCGGGAAGGCTCAACATTCCTCGGCGCGGGTGCTGGTTCTGCTTTTGCGGACACCGGAGGGTGCTGCAAAATCGCGGGCCGCTGCGCCGGCACCGGCGGATGAGTCATGTTCCCAGCTGCAATAGCGCGCGGCGTAGGATTGACCTCCGGATGCGGAATGACTTCAGCGTGGGCGAGCTGCTCCGGGCTTACCTTCACCAAATTTCGCATTACCGGTTCCCCATTTCGAAATGCGTTCTGGGAAACCGCCGTGGTAGCCACGCTTTGATAACGATAGTGAATGTTATTGATGTTGGTTACGTTGGTAATGTTGGTGACGTTGATATTGCGAACATTGGTCACGTTGATTTGCCGCAGATACCCCGGACTATAGTGATACCAGGGGTAGAACGGTTCGCCCGGACCGAGCGGAAACCACGCCGCCACACCAACCCCCACCGAGAACCCAGCACCGCCGACGAAAGCAACAAATGCCGGCCCATAGATCGGAGCCACCGCAATCGGCCCCGGCAACCAGCCCCAGCGCGGCCCTACCTGTACCCAGCGGCCATAGTGGAAGGGAGCAAATCCCCAGGGCGCATTGTCAACCCACGTCCAGCCCCACGGCTCGACCCAGACCCAGCGGCCATAGCGGTAAGGCACCCAGCCCACTGCGACGCTCGTGGGATACCAGATGGGACCGTAAGCGGCTTCCGTCGACCAGCTTCCGTAACCATCCAGATCGTAGTAGCCGGGAACCTCCGGACTGACGTATTGGCGCGCCTGTGCATTCAGGTACTTCTGATCGCGCTCGCTGCACCACTGATCGAAGCTGTCGGGCCCAGGCAGCGACACCCATTGCAGCTGGACTGGATTCGATCCCGTCAACTGTACGGCCTGTCCGCTCGCCACCATCTGGTTGAGACTATTTCCGGTGACTTGCGCGCCGCCGCTGTTGACGGTCAACATCGTCATGTTCTGGTCCGGATACGTGTCGACGCGGTAGTCCCCTGCTTGTGACAGCGTGATCGCAGCGCTGGGAGTATCAACCTCGACCGTATTGCCGGGACGCAAATCGTAAATCCGGACGCGCAGCGAGCCTTGCGCCAGTCCAAGCTGAAGCAACTGGTCAGTCAGACTGGTGGTGGTGAGGTCGGTCTGCTGCGACATGCGAATGGCTACGTTGCCGGTTTCCAGCTCGGCGCGCGCGTTCACATCGGTCCACAAGCGGTCCCCACTGGTGAGGGGATAATTCAGCGTCGCCTGGCTCCAGTCGTTTTCTCCGGCCGGCTCGAAGGAGACTGCATTCTCCATATAGCTGAGCCGCGCCACTCGATTGGGAGGATCGCCGGCGTCAGCGAACCCTCGGGCGACCAGAAACATCGAGACGAGTAAGAATGCCGCGAAAAACCTGGCTTGCGTTTTCACTTGTACCATCTCTTTCATGGAACCGAATCGCCCCTTTTGGCTTTGCCGCAAATGAAAGCTCTCGCCTCTTAGATGATGTTTCATCCGGCAAAGAGATGCTTGGCCGCCGAATCACTTTGCCGGCACCCGACGGACGAGGACAACGTAATCGCGAAGTATCACGGTCCAACCATCTCGCTTGCAAATTGCCTTCGAGTATAAGAACCCAGAATCGGCGAAAGGTTGCTGCCGTGGGCCTGGCCGGATGACCGCACTGCGGCGGTACGTGACCACCGCCGCAAGGGTCAGAACTGCGGAAATCGCAAACCTCAGGCTACTTCTTGATCATTACTGCTGCGGTGGGCGCATGCCCTGCATCATGCCGCCCATGTCCATCTTTTGATAGCCGGGAGGAATCTCGAAGAGGCTGGCGGAAGGCTCGCCTTCTTTAATGTTACTCAACTCCCAGGACGAGTCCTCGGAAACCGTCTTGATGGGGAAATGGAGCTTCTGGTCGATCCAGATATTGCTGACCTTGCCGTTCTTATCGGTGATCTGCCAGTGATCGCAGCTACGGCCGTTCACCTGATCAGTGCCGAGGTTCTTGCAGGTTGCCCCATCCATATTGGCGCAGGGATTATTGGGGTCGGCGAGCGGTTTAATGCTGGGCCCCATGCCCGCACGCCTTCCCTGCATCTGGTCGGCCTTGAACTCCATGTACATGTGCTGCTGCGGCATCAGGGTGTCGGTGGTCTGGGTGGCAAAGTTGGTAATCATGATGGCTCCGCCCATGGCGCCTTGGCCGCCCTGCATGCCCGTCAAGTCCATGCGCATGTGTTCGTGGGCCATATAAATCTTGCCGCTCGCCTCGCGCGTCGCACCACCCTTACCGTGGGTTGAGCTGAATTGCATGTCGGCAGAAAACGGCGTCATTTGCGGAGGCATTTGTGCTGCCGCCCATGGCAACAACAGCAGAAAGGCGACAACGATTGCGGGGATCGCGCTGGTTCGCAGTTTCAAGAGTCTCTCCTTGTACGGGTCTCCGTTGGGCCACGGAACGAAGCCGGCAAACAGTGTACGCCGAAACCCGGGATTCTTGGGCGGAAACTACTGCCGTCCCGCCCGCAGTCTCCCGCGGCGCAGAACAGCATTGGATGAGCCATGGCACTTAGACTATAGTTTGAATGACAAGCTTGTGGGGGCGACTTACCCCGCAGCGCTGTCAAGGAGACGAGCTTCATGGGCGCTACCGGCATATGGTTGCGCAAATCCGAAAACCCTTCCACCGGCGACCCCGCCGTCCTAGTGGTGGTAGAAGGAACGGACCGGCGCACCATTGTGCTTGATCACTTTCCCTTCACCATTGGCCGCCGCACCGACCGCGACATGGTGATGGCCGATCCCCGCGTCTCGCGAGAGCACGCTCATTTCGTCCGCGAGCCCGATGGGACCTTCATCGTCGACCAGGGCAGCCGCCACGGCACCTTCGTCAACGGGGAGCGGGTCAACCGCCGCAAGCTGGGCCGCAACGATCGCATCGAGTTCGGCGTGCAGGGCGCCAATTACGTCCTGTTCAGTCCCGACCGCTCTCCTTCCAGCGCGGCGCAGCAATTTCTCAGCCAGTTCTCCACCTGGAAGCCGGCCAGCGGAGCAGGCTCCGATCTGGAGATGCTCGGTGTCTTTCTGGAAGCAGCTCGCAAGCTGAACACCAGCGGTGTCCTTGAGGATGTCCTGCAAACCTTGCTGGAAGCGGCACTGCGTCTCACCCATGCCGAGCGCGGATTCGTTTTCCTCCATCATGCCGATGGCGAACTTCGCCTGGCCGCGGGCCGCGACAAGACCGGCGAAAGCATCACCGATGACAGCACCATCTCGCGCTCCGTGCTGCGCGACGCCGCCAACAGCGCCTCGGAATTTCTCGTCACCGACACCGACGACACCGGCAAGCTGGCGGGCCGCGAGAGCGTGGTCGCGCACAACCTCCACAGCGTCATCTGTATTCCGCTGCGCAAGACCGTCATCAAGGACAAGGCCAAGGATGACACCAAGGGAGGCCCCAGCGTTCAGGGTGTCTTGTATCTCGACGCCCAGTTCCTGTCGGGCAAGCTCTCCTCGGTGAGCCACGACATTCTGCGGACCATCGCCAACGGCGCCGCCACCCTGGTGGAGAACGCCTCGCTGGTGCAGTCCGAGGATGCTGCCAAGCGCTATCGCCAGGAGCTGGCTATCGCCGCCGAGATCCAGCAGCGCCTGATGACCGTGACCGTTCCCGACGTGCCCTTCGCAAAAGTGAATGCCGTCAGCTATGCCTGCAAAGACATCGGGGGCGACTTCTTCGACCTGGTTTACACCGACAAGGGATTGACCCTGATCGTCGCCGACGTTTCCGGCAAGGGCGTCTCCGCGGCGGTGGTCGCTTCCATCCTGCAAGGCATGTTGTATTCGCAGCTGGCCCTCGACTTGCCGCTCCCGGAGATGATGGCCGCGGTCAATCGCTTTCTGTGCGAGAAAGTCGGCGGGCAGAAATATGCCACGCTGGTAGTCGCGCGCCTAATGAACGATGGCGATCTGGAGCTGATGAACTGCGGCCACGTGCCTCCGCTGCTGGTCTCGGGAGGTAAAATCACCAAGCTCGAGGAAGGCAATCTGCCTGTTGGGCTGGTTCCCGGGGCAGAGTTTCAGGCGACGCGTCACCGCCTGGGCGCCGATGATCGCCTGCTGCTGGTCACCGATGGCGTAACCGAGGCGGAAGACGCGAGCGGCGAGTTTTTCGGAACGGAGCGCCTGGAAGACTGTTGTCACCTGGGTCTGGTCGCCATCGAGCAGTCGGTAACCAAGTTTCGCGGGGGCACAGCGCTGACCGACGACTTCACAATCACGGAGATGATCTACCGTGGAGCGAGCTAAAGTACCAGGATCGTTTGGCGAGGGTAGCGTTCGGGCTTCCCAATTTTGCACGGTTGTGACTCTTTTGGGTCATCCCGCCCTCCGGAAAGTCTTGGCCAATCCTCACTTCTGTGTTGTAATTGGGTATTAATGTTTGTACCCGCTTTACTTACAGATATGCTTTTGCCGCCATTCTTAAGCATCTGGTCGCCGGACAGAATCCAGTTGCAACTCGTGTCGAATGCTCCTCAGCGCCGGCTGGGCTATGCCCTTCTTTTGTTTGCGATCACGCTGACCGCCAGCCTTCCGGCCCTGGCAGTCACACGGGCCGTGAGCCACACCAGGATGCACCGCGGCCATGCCGTACTGCGAACAGCATCCTTCCTCCCCACGCGTCACGGGCATTACCAGGTCGGGCTGGGCAGGTGGACTCCCATGTTCCCTGGCTCCCACGACATGCTGGTGCGGGAGAATGAGGAGCTGGACCGGCTGCAATTGCCGCGCATCGCCGACGAGTACGAGCTCACACGTTACGAACTTTCCCAGGAGCTGGTGCCCGTCTCTGAGACCGATGGTCTGAAATTCGCCCCCGATCTGGCTGAGAACCGGCACTATTGCCGTCCCTGGACGCGCGAATTCCTTCAGGATTTCAGCGCCGCCTATTACGACCAGTTCCACTCCAACATCCTGATTACCTCGATGGTCCGTACCGTGGAGCAGCAGCATCGCCTGCGCCGCTGGAACCGCTTCGCCGCGCCGGAATTCGGCGACACCGCTTCCACCCATCTCACCGGCGTCACCTTCGATATGTCGCGCCGCAACCTGAGCTACGAGCAGTACGAGTGGATCCGCAGCTATCTGCTGCCGTTACAGGCGCAGGGCATGGTCGATCCTATTGAAGAGCGGCAGCCGGTCCTGCACGTCGTGGTTTACGAGAAATATACTGGCCGCAACGACCAGAAGAGCGCTTGGTCCGAGGCCAACGAACCCACCGAGATGAATCCCTACGGCAGCGCCTCCGCTGGCGGAAACCTGCCGTAAGCAGTCTTCTTGCTCTACAATCGCGCTCAGCATGGCCCCGGCGCAGCGCATCATTTTTCACGTCGACATGGATGCCTTCTTCGTCTCCGTCGAAGAACTCTTCGATCCGTCGTTGAAAGGCAAGCCTGTCGTGGTCGGCGGACGTCCTAACGAGCGCGGAGTGGTTTCGGCTGCGTCCTACGCCGCGCGGAAGTTTGGCGTGCATTCGGCGATGCCGCTGCGCACCGCAGCCAAGCTCTGTCCGCAGGCCGTCTTCGTCGATGGACACCCCGATCGCTATCGCGACTACTCCGTCAAGGTTTACGAAGTCCTGAACCGTTTCTCGCCCAAGCTGGAGATGGTCTCCATCGACGAAGCTTACGTCGACATGACGGGCACTGAGCGCCTGCATGGTCCGCCAATGCGCGCCGCCCACGCGCTTCACGTCGCGATGAAGAACGCGACGCAGCTCAATTGCTCGATCGGGATTGGCACTTCGCGGCTGGTGGCGAAGGTCTGCTCCGACCAGGCGAAGCCCAACGGTGTGCTCTGGATTGTGCCCGGCGGCGAAGTCGACTTTCTTGCTCCGCTCGACGTGCGCAAGATTCCCGGCGTAGGCAAGGTGATGGAGAAGCGTCTGCACGACCAAGGCATCCACAAGGTCGGCGATTTGGCGTCGCGCGATGAGCGCTGGCTGGAACAGAACTTCGGCGCGCTCGGCCTCGCACTCTCCGGCAAAGCACGCGGCCTCGATGCGGGCGCGTGGTTCGATGCTGACATTGGCGCGGACGAAGGGCCGAGATCCATCAGCCATGAGCACACCTTCTCGCATGACACCAGCGATGAGCAACAGTTGGAATCAACCTTGGCGCGCCTGTCGGAGATGGTCTGCCGCCGGCTGCGCGAGCAGAAGCTGCATGCCCGCACGCTGCAATTGAAGCTGCGCGATACCGCCTTCCACACCATCACTCGCGCCCATACCTTTGAGCAGCCGACTTCAGTCGACTCAGAAGTGCTGGCCGCGATCCGTCAACTCTTTCGCGCCAACTGGAAGGGCGATGCCATTCGTCTGCTGGGAATTCATGCTTCGCATTTCGAGGAAGAGAGCGAGCAGATCGGCCTGGTCGGGCAACGCGCTCACGAAAAGTGGACCCACGCACTCTCTGCCGCCGACCGCCTGCGCGAGAAGTACGGCGAGAACGCGGTCTCGCTGGCAACCGGCATGAAGGCCCGCTTCCGCGAACGCACCCACGAAAACCCGGCGGGATTGCCGGGAAAGAAGAAGCCGTCATAACAAACGCCGTCACGTTGCCACGTGAGGCATCGCACATCCAGATTTGCCACAACAGAATACTGATAGAAGTACGGGTAGTTCTTCGCCAACCTTCCGGAGACTCCACTGTGACTGGGACCCTGATTATTGGTTATGGGAATTTGTTACGCAGTGACGATGCCGTGGGATGTCATGCAGCCCACGAACTCGAACAGCATTACCGCGACGATCCCGACGTGGAAGTCATCGCCACCCAGCAACTGACTCCGGAGATGGCCGAGGACGTTTCCCGTTGCGGCTTTGTACTGTTTCTCGACGCCTCGTCGGCAGAGGAGCCCGGCACAATTCGCCAAAGCCGCGTCCTGCCTGCAAACACTCCCAGCGGCTTCACCCACCAACTGACTCCGTCCGCTCTGCTATCGGCCGCGCAGCAGCTATATGGCGACGCGCCGGAAGCGATCTGCATCACCCTCGAGGGCTGGTCGTTCGAAGTTGGCAACAAGCTCTCCGATGGCGCGCAACTCCGCTTTCCCGAGTTGGTTAGCCAAGCGCAGGCGGTGGTGGAAAGTTATCGTCCACAGAATTCGCGAGCAGGCGAGAGTCTCCAATCGCGATAATTTTCAGGGACGATTGGCAGAAAGTCCGGTTAAGGAGACGTATGGCAACCGGTGCCGCCGCTCCGCGGCTCGAGTTTACCTTCGACTGACCGGGGGCTCACGCCCCCGTCTAACTTCATTCCGCCGCGTTGCGGCTAGTTTCCTTACACTTTGCCGCTAGTTTGCTTACACGTCAGGATTGTTCCACGAGAAAATTCCGACCGCCGCTGCGAGACCGCCCCTGAAGGCCGCTTGCTGCGAAGGTTTCTAGGCGCCGACCAGCTTTTCCAAAACCGATTTATTGCGAATGGTGAGCGTAGAACCTTTGAGGACAGCGACCTGGCGCTTGCGGAAGTCCGCCAGGACGCGGGTCACGGTCTCGCGTGAGGTGCCGATGATCTGCGCGATCTCTTCATGGGTCAGCGCCAGCTTCACCTTGGGTTCGGCCTGATCGTGGCTGGTCGCGGTCCACTCCAGCAGCAGGCGGGCCAGGCGCTCCGGAGCGGAATGCGAAAGTCCCAAGCTGCGGATCTGCTGATACGCGCTCTGACAATCCTTGCTCAGGTGCTGCGCCGCCTTCAGGCACGCGTCGCCATGTTTCTGCAGGAAGTTAAGGAAGTCGTCGCGCTTGACGAAATTCAACTGGCAGGGCTGGCCGGTTTCGGCCGTGATCTCGTAGGGTGTGCCGGAGACGGTGGCGTGCATACCCAGCACTTCGCCGGGCTGGGCAATTTTCAGGATGAGCGTCTTGCCTTCGGCGGAGGTGGTGGAGAGCTTTACCCGCCCCTTGCACAGCATGTAGATCCCGCGCGGGGACTGACCTTCCACAAACAAAACCGCGCCCGCGGGATAAGCCGCCGAGTACTTGATCCGGTCGAACGCTTCCAGAGCGGTCTTAGGCAGAGAGCAAAAGAAACTGTCGCTACGGAGTTTGCAGATTACACAATTTTCAACCAGCTCAAAGCCGTAAGGTGATCCCACGTGCCCTCCGACATTACTTCTTATGCTATCACCTTGGGCATCCTGCACATCCCCTATAAGTAGGATTCCCACTTATTGTCCGGGCTGGCAACATTGACGCTTGGGATGCCTGCTTCATGGGTTGGGAGCGGGCCGAAAGGGGAGGCAAGCGGGCGGGTATCGCGAGCCACAAACAGGTACGTGGTGATGCAGGTCACAAGCGCCCGTATCTCGGGTCACAGACCCCGGCCCGCGGGACGAAGGACAATCCCGTCCACAACGGCTCAACAAAGGCGGGAAGCGAAGGTCGCTAGCTTCAACCTGCTGGGCCCGGACTGGCGAAACGAACCTTTCCCAGTCGGGAAACCGGAATCCAAGTTCCGGTGGGCGTTCGCGCTCCTGCCGGGGGAAGACTTGACCACTCTCCTCTACCCCATATCGCTTCCCGCCAACGGTTCTGTGTTCAGCCCGGTCCGCCCAGACCAGGCTTTAGGATGGTTTGTTAGCTCGAAACTGTGGGAGGTCAACTCGCTGATAGACAGCCGGGCCCCGGGCAATTTCTGCACCCTCTCACGCGGACAGCGGAACCATTCCAGGCCCTGAATTCCTTGATGATCACATCGAAGCGCAACGCTGATTCTCGGCGCTCGCTAAAGGAGATAGGACATGGCGATAGCAGCAACGCAATCGGACGGATCGGTTGAGATCGGCAGCTCCGGCTTGAACCGGTGGTGGCGAGTCGTTGGCGGCCTGATGATGAACATCGCTCTTGGCACGCTCTATGCCTGGAGCGTCTTCGTAGCTCCTCTGGAAAAAGAGTTCGGCTGGAAGCGCGCCCAGACCTCCATGGTCTTCACCATCGCGGTAGTGGTGTTCGCGCTGACCTTCATCGTCGCTGGCCGTCTCCAGGACAAGTTCGGGCCGTTCTGGGTTTCGCTGACGGGCGCAATCCTGGTGAGCCTCGGGTTCTACCTGTGCGCGTTCACCAATAGCCTGAACTACCTGTTCATCTGCTTCGGAGTGATCGGCGGACTGGGCAATGGCTTCGGCTATGCCACGCCAATTCCGGTGATGGCCAAGTGGTTTCCCGACAAGCGCGGACTGGCGATCGGTCTGGCGGTCGGAGGATACGGTGCCGGGTCGGCGCTGTTCGGACCGCTGGCCAATCTGTACCTCATCCCGAATTATGGGGTGCACACCGCGTTCAAGATTCTGGGCGTGATCTTCCTGGTGATGACCGTGATCGGGGCCTTGCTGCTGAAGAATCCTCCCGCTGGATACAAGCCTGCTGGATGGACTCCTGCGCCCCCGACCGCCAAGACGAGTGCCACTACCCAGGAATTCACTCCCGGTGAAGTGCTGGCCACGCCGGCCTTCTACTTCATGTGGATTGCCTATGCGCTCGGCACCTCGGCTGGACTGATGGTAATCAGCCAGCTCGTACCCTTCGCCAAGAGCGTACACATCTCCAGCGCGGCGCTGGCTACCATGGCCCTGTTCGTTGGGGCTGCCGGCAATGCTTCCGGACGAATCTTGTCAGGATGGATGTCGGACGCTTTGGGCCGTTTGAACGTCCTGCGACTGATGATTGCCATCTCGATGGTCTCCATGCCGCTGCTGTACATGGCGGGCGGCAACGTCACCGCTTTGTACGTGATGGTGTTCATCGTGTACTGGTGCTATGGCACCCAGCTCTCGGTGAACGCCTCCGCAACCGCGGACTTCTTCGGCGCGAAGAACGCCGGTATGAACTACGGAATGCTCTTCACCGCTTGGGGCGTCGCCGGCATCATCGGTCCAAGAATCGGCGGGGTTCTGTTCGACAAGTACAAGAATTACCAGATGGCGTTTTATACGGCCGCGGTGTTGGCCCTGGTGGCGCTGATCTCCGAGTTCGTGGCAAAGCGTCCGAAACATGTTTGATGGTTTTGTTGGGCCGGAACTCATAGGGATCCGGCCCAAACGTTTCTTGGCCTCATACCTTTATTCAACCTCATGAGTACGTAAGGAGTGTCTTCATCATGGGTACCGCGACGAAGTTAGCTGAAGCGCCGGACGCGACCAAGGCGGCGAACGCCATCGAGGAATATCCCGCTCCGCCAATCGTGAAGGAACAAGCGCTGCTGCAAGACTGGGCCGCCGAGCGAGAACGATTTCAGCGCGATCCCGATGCCTTCTGGGCGGAAGCCGCCAGGCAGTTCGTTTGGAGCAAGCCCTGGGACAAGGTCTTCGAGTGGGACGGCATTCATCACAAATGGTTCACCGGGGCGCGAACCAACATCACCGTCAATGCGCTCGACCGTCATGCCAACTCGGGGAATGGCAACCGGGCCGCGTTCATCTGGCTCGGTGAAGATGGCGCGGAGCGCATCGTCACCTATCGCCAGCTGTATCGCGATGTTTGCCGCTTCGCCAATGGGTTGAAGTCGCTGGGAGTAAAGAAGGGTGATCGTGTCGTCATCTACATGCCGCTGACGGTAGAGGGTGCGATTTCGATGCTGGCGTGCGCACGCATCGGAGCGATTCACTCGGTGGTCTACGCGGGCCTGGGACACACCTCATTGCGCGATCGCATCGAAGATGCGCAGGCCAAAGTCGTAATCGTTGGCGACGCGGGCTTCCGCCGCGGCAAGCCGGTTGCGTTGAAGGGCATCGTGGATGAAGCGCTCGACGGTCTGGAGACGGTGGAGAAAGTTGTTGTCTTCACCCGCGATCCCAAGGCGTTCGCGCCGGTCAGCGCTCGCGAAGTCGACTTCCGCGAGCTGATGAAATTTCCGGCCGACTGTCCCGCCGAAGATATGGATGCGGAAGATCCGCTGTTCATTCTGTACACCTCGGGCACGACCGGCAAGCCGAAGGGCGTGGTCCACGTGCATGGCGGATTCATGGTGGGCACCACATATCATCTGAAGTCGTTCTTCGATGTTGGCGCACGCGATCTGTTCTGGTGTACCTCTGACATTGGCTGGGTCGTCGGCCACTCCTACATTGTTTATGCGCCGCTGTGCGCGGGCGTCACCACGCTGTTCCGCGAAGGTGCGATCGATTATCCCGATCCCTCCATCGCCTGGCAGATTGTGGAGAAGTACGGCGTGACCAAAATGTTCACCGCGCCCACTGCCCTGCGGATGTTCATGCGCTATGGCGAGGCCCTGCCGCAGAAACACGATCTCAGCAGCCTGCGAGTCATCGCCTGCGCGGGCGAGCCACTGAATCCCGAAGCCTGGCGCTGGGCGCAGACCTACCTTGCCGGCGATGGCAAGTGGGGTTACGTGGTGGACAACTGGTGGCAGACTGAACTCGGCGGTCCCACGCTGGGGACGCCGGTAACGATGCCCATGCGGCCAGGAAAGGCTGGCCTTGCCCTGCCTGGTTGCGAAGCCGACGTGGTCGACATTAACGGCAAACCCGTCGCGCCCGGGGTTAGCGGACGCCTGATCCTGAAGGGGCCGTTCCCGCACTTCATGCGCACTATCTGGAATGACCCGGCGCGCTTCGAGAAAGACTGGCTGGAGCTGTCGCACTGTTACATCACTGGCGATCTGGCCATGAAAGACGAGGACGGCTACATCTCGGTGATTGGCCGCGCCGACGACGTGCTGAATGTCGCGGGACATCGCATTGGGACGGCGGAAGTGGAGAGCGCTCTGGTCTCGCATCCGGCAATTGCCGAGGCTGCGGCCATCGGGATTCCCGACGCCCTGAAGGGCGAGGCGATTGTGGCCTTCGTGCAGTTGCGCGCCGGGCATCAGGCGTCGGATACGCTGCTCGCGGCCCTCATCGACCATGTCAGGCGGGAGTTGGGCCCAATCGCAACGCCATCGGCCGTTAAGTTTGTGGCGGCGTTGCCCAAGACGCGGTCGGGGAAAATCATGCGCCGTTTGTTAAAGGCACAGGAGACAGGAGCCGAGATCGGCGATTTGTCGACGCTGGAGCAGTAGAGGTGCCCTTAGGCCAGCGTCCCGGCGCTTTGTAGTTTCTCAAGCCGGCTTCAGCCGCCGACATATTGCAGCAGCAGTTTCCTGCCACAGTGGTGCTGAGGTCGCTGACTTCACCTCCACTGCGGCAAAAAGTTGTTTCGTCCTGGACCCGGCCCTGAAGGCCGCTCTACCCGGTTTTCCGAAACACTGGCGCCGCACTAGAATGCAGAGCAACCGTCCGGGACCATAAAGTTTTTGATAGTTCAAATTACACGCTTTCAACGGAGGCATCTCGATGTCCACAGTCGAACCAGCAGCCGGCCCCAATATTGATTCCATACTCACCGAAACCCGCAGCTTCCCGCCGCCACCGGAGTTCAGCAAGAACGCGCACATCCGCAGCAAAGAAGACTACGACAAGATTTGCGCCCAGGCTGCGGCCGATCCCGAAGCCTTCTGGGCCGACATTGCGCGCCAGCTGCATTGGTTCAAGCCCTGGGACAAGGTGCTGGAGTGGAATTCGCCATGGGCGAAGTGGTTCCTCGGCGGCAAGATCAATCTGTCCTACAACTGCCTCGACCGTCACGTCGCGACCTGGCGCAAGAACAAGGCGGCCATCATCTGGGAGAGCGAGCCCGGCGAAGTCCGCACCCTCACCTATCAGCAATTGCTGCAGCGAAGTGTGCAAGTTCGCGAACGTGCTGAAGTCGCTGGGCATCAAGGCCGGCGATCGCATCGCAATTTACATGGGCATGTGTCCTGAGTTGCCCGTCGCCATGCTGGCCTGCGCGCGCATTGGCGCGGTGCACTCGGTGATCTTCGGCGGATTTTCTGCCAACGCGCTGGTCGACCGCATCACCGACCAGGAAGCAGTCGCCGTGATCACCCAGGATGGATCGTACCGGCGCGGCAGCGAAGTGAAGCTGAAGCCCGCGGTGGATGAGGCGCTGGATCGCTGTCCGACAGTGAAGCACGTCATGGACGTACAAGCGCACGGGCACCGAGGTTGACGTGGAAGGAAGGCCGCGACCACTGGTGGCACGATCTGATGGCGAAGGCCAGCGACATTTGTCGCCGCCGAGCCGCTCGACTCCGAGCACCCGCTCTACATCCTCTACACTTCGGGCACCACCGGAAAGCCGAAGGGCATTGTTCACACGACCGGTGGCTACTCGGTTGGAACCTACATCACCACCAAGTGGGTCTTCGATCTGAAGGAAGACGACACCTTCTGGTGCACCGCCGACATCGGCTGGGTCACCGGGCACAGCTACATCGTCTATGGTCCGCTGCAAAACGGCGCAACCTGTTTGATGTACGAAGGCGCTCCTAACTGGCCGGCGTTCGACCGCTTCTGGGCGATCATCGAGAAGCACAAGGTCAACATCGCTCTACACCGCGCCGACGGCGATCCGCACCTTTATCAAGTGGGGCGACGAGTGGCCGAAGAAGCACGACCTGACCAGCCTGCGCTTGCTGGGCACGGTCGGCGAGCCCATCAATCCCGAAGCTTGGATGTGGTATCGCGAGGTCATCGGCGGCAACCGCTGTCCCGATCGTCGATACCTGGTGGCAGACGGAGACCGGCGCTGCATCCTGATTGCGCCAATTCCGGGTGCCGTGGCGACCAAGCCAGGTTCGGCAACCAGGCCGCTGCCGGGCATTTCGGCTGAAGTCGTGACCCGCGCCGGAGAGCGCGTTCCGCTCGGCTCGGGCGGATTATCTGGTCATCAAGAAGCCGTGGCCCTCGATGCTACGTACCGTCTACGGCGATCCCGAGCGCTACATCCGGCAGTACTGGTCAGACATTCCGGGCATGTACTTCACCGGCGACGGCGCGCGCGAAGACAAGGACGGCTACTTCTGGATCATGGGCCGCGTGGACGACGTCCTCAATGTTTCCGGTCATCGCCTGAGCACCATGGAGATCGAGTCGGCCCTGGTGGCGCATCCGAAGGTCGCCGAGGCCGCGGTGGTTGGCCGGCCCGACGAGATGAAAGGACAGGCGGTCGCGGCGTTCGTCACGCTGGAGATGGGACACAAGCCTTCGCCAGAGCTGAAGGAAGAGCTGCGGCAGTGGGTCGCGAAAGAGATCGGCGCAATGGCGAAGCCCGACGACATTCGCTTCACCGATCAGTTGCCCAAGACGCGCTCCGGCAAGATCATGCGGCGTCTGCTGCGCGAGCTGGCCTCCAGCGGCGAAGTCAAGGGTGACGTGACCACCCTGGAAGATATGGGCGTGATTGCACGACTACAGGACGAGGAGTAAAGCCTTTCACCAGGACTGTTAACCAGATGGGGCGCGTCATGCGCCCCATCCTCTCCCTTCGATTCTCGGCGTGCCAACACCGCACATTCCACACATTTTCATGACCCATTTCATGTCGCAACAAGAAAGGGAAACACAAGTGACGTTCTATCCAATCCTCCGAAAGTTGGTTTCCTCGGCGATCGCCGGCGTGCTGCTGCTGGGCGTCGCTGCGCAGTCTGCGCAGGCTTGCACTGGCATCCGTATCATCGCGGAGGACGGCGCCGTGGTTCGCGGCCGGACGATGGAATTTGCCATCGACATCCACTCCGACGTGATCATGGTTCCACGCGGCTATGCGCGGGTTGGAACTACGCCTGACGGCAAGGAAGGGCTCAAGTGGAAGGCAAAATACGCCAGCCTGGGTGCAAACGGGGTCGGGCTGCCCTACCTGTTTGACGGGCTCAATGAAAAAGGCCTCGCCGTCGGCACCTTCTATTTCCCCGGCACTGCCGCCTACATGCCCTACCAGGCGAGCGATGCCGGCAAGAGCATCGCTGAATGGCAAGTGGGTTCGTGGATGCTGGAGAACTTCGCCACCGTCGACGAGGTCCGGCAAAGCATCGGTGGCATCGTGGTCCCGTCCGTCGTCTTCCCGGCTTGGGGATTCGCGCCTCCTGCCCACTACGTGGTGTACGACGCCTCTGGCAAGAGCATCGTGGTCGAATACACTGATGGCAAGCTTCACGTGTACGACAACCCGTTGGGAGTGATCACCAACTCGCCGGCCTTCGATTGGCAGATGACCAATCTGAGCAACTATGTGAACTTCTCCATGACCAACGTTCCTCCGGTGAAGCTTGGGCCGGTCACGCTCGAGCCGTTCGGTCAAGGATCAGGGATGCTCGGCATACCGGGAGACTTCACGCCGCCGTCGCGCTTCGTCCGTGCGGTCGCGTTCAGCCATTCCGTCTTCCCATCCAAGACCGGGGACGACGCCGTGCTGGAGACATTCCACATCCTGAACCAGTTCGACATTCCCAAGGGCGCGGCCCGCGAACACCAGAAGGATGAGCACGGTAATATCCTGGCCGACTATACGATTTGGACCGATGCCACCGATCTGAAGGCCAAGCGGTTCTATTTCCGCACGTATGAGAACAGCCGGATTCGGATGGTGGACCTCACCCGGATGAATCTCGATGGAACCGACATCGTCACCATCGCGATGAAGGGTGGAGAGGACATCCAATCACTTACCCCCTAGGCGGCTAACCCATGTCTCCAGAGGCGAAGTGACGGGGCGACTCACCCCGTTGGAAATCAACGCGTCATAGCAATGGGTAATGCGGTACAACAAAAGGGGCGCACCATGCGTCCCGTGGCCTTTTGCTTCCACATATCCGGGCTGGAAATTACGCCGGGATTTCGGGCCTCACGCTTGCCGGCGTCTCCGCAACTTCACTGCTATCACTCGCTTTCTCGATGTCCGGTTTCTCTTCCATGCGAAGCAGCTCCCCGTTAACTTGATCCAGCAGATCGCGTTTCATGCGCTGGAATTGGGCCAGGAATTTTCCAGCCTGCGCAGCAATCTGCGGCAGCTTCTTGGGGCCAAGAATTACCAGCGCGAGAAATAGAATGAAGAGTACGTCAGGCATTTTTCTTAAGCCTCGATGCGAGCCGTTATCTTTCACCGAGCAAGAGATCAGCCGCGTAGCGTTTCGTTTTGCTGTTCGGTTGGCGCCGCGGTGCTATCTTTCTCCCGCATCGAGTCTTTGAAGCTCCGGATGCCGTCGCCCAGGCCCCGGCCAAGTTCCGGCAACTTCTTCGGCCCAAATACCAGCAGGGCGATAAAAAGAATCACCAATAGATGCATCGGTTGAAACAAACCTTCAAACATAAGACCTCCTATGCAGAACGAATGAAGTACGTTAAGGACAGGATCCTGGATTTACGTGACAAGCATGGAACCATCGTCCAATGACCCTGTCCTTCGTTGTAATGGTGGCGATGTCTCGTTTAGGAATCGTCGCCACCTTATGGTTAAGTACCGCCGGATTCACAGTTGGCGGGTGGCTGCATCCGCTGCGCTTGCCAGCTGACCGACAAAGCTAAAGAACTCGCTCGACTGGCCAATGAACAGCCCGTCAGCCGTCAAGCCCTTCACTGCCGCCATAGCGCCGGCGAATTTGTCATCGCTCGGCCGAATCACGGCACAGCGAGGCAGGTCCGGGCTAATGAACTCACACGGCACTGGAAAGATCAGGCTGGGCTGAATCAACTTATTGAGTGGGCTGAAGAAATTGGGAAACTTCAGGCCGGATATGGGGTCCGCAAAGGGCGCCACCGGAGCTTGCACGCCATTGCCGGCGAAATCCACCCACTCCAGGAAGTGAGCGACCTCGTCGCCGCCAATACCCAGCGTGATCTTCAGCACTTCCAGGCTGCTGACCTTCTGGCTTAGCGCTGCGTAGAGACTGGACCCGCCTTGCTCGATCATGCCGAAGTGAAAGGCGGCTACATTGGCGATCGCCTGAATGTGAACGTTGCCCGGAATGCTGGTCGCGTTCTGAAATGGCGGCCCATCGAAATCGGCATCAGTCCGGGGAATAGCGTAGACGCCGTTGAGGGTGAGCGCCTGCGGGAAAGTTGAGCCAAAGTCGGGGTTCGTAGCACTGCGATAGCGAACATACCAACTGGTGTCAACATTGAGTTGCATGAGGTTGGTAAGCCGTCCAATATTGGCGGCGGGCCCGGCCTTACTACCTTGAAGCGTGCGGAATTTGTCGAGGTTGACGGGATCGGCGCCCTTCGATTCCAGATAGGCATTCAAGAAGGCTGCATGGCTGGCTTCGTCCAGGGTGTTGCTGGAGATGTATTGCGGGCCATCGCCATCGAGATTCGACAAGGCTATCTGGTAGTTGTTCAACGGCTGGTTCGGATCGACCTCGATGGGAGGATTGTTACCGATGCCTCCCAGCTCCGCATACTGTGTCCATAAGTCCGTCTCGATGAGTTCGGCGGCAGCCAGGAAGCGGAGAATCGCGATGTCTCCCGGGGTGAGACTGCCACCTGTATTCGTGTTTTGAGCAAAGGCGGCGAGGCCGTGGCTCAACAGCCCGGCGCCTACCGTTGCGGCCCCTGCCGCCATGGCTCCGTTTTTTATGAACGACCGGCGATTGACCGGCCGCGTCAGCACATCTTCTACGTTCTTCATGACCATTCCTCTCTCGTCCAGAAGCCTGGTTGGCTGGACTATGTGGTTCACGGTAACGGCGCGGGAAGCGGCGCTTGTCATGGAGATGTGGAAGTAATGTCACCTGTTTGTGAATTCGGCGAAGAGCATTACTTGCGGAAAATGGTGCCTGCACGGAGAGGCTTGATCTAATCGCGGACTGTCGCTAGCTGCTTGCGTAGCATTTGGTGCAGCTCGTCACAAAGTGAATCTACTTTCCTTGTGTCTTGCCGAATCACGACCGGGATTCAGTCATCGGGCCGCCCCATCTGAGCGGATTCTTCGGGCCATCGAACTACGGCTTGGGAGCCGGCACTTGAACCTGTTGCCGATGCGGCCTAGACTCGGGTTTGGAGGCGCCTGTGACGCGCGTCACAGCCTCTTGGTATATGGATCGGCGAAGATAATGGTTAGCCCGCCATCGAGGAAGGTATTGCATGGGTTGGATTGAGAACAAGTTCGAGAAAAACTTTCTGGTGACCACCGTCGATTACGTCTTTAACTGGGCCCGGAAGTCCGCGATTTGGCCCATGACGTTTGGCCTGGCCTGCTGCGCCATCGAGATGATCGCCGCTTCCACCTCGCGCTTCGACATCGCGCGCTTTGGCTCAGAGGTGTTTCGCCCCAGCCCGCGGCAGAGCGATCTGATGATCGTCGCCGGCACCGTCACGCTGAAGATGGCGCCAGTGGTGAAGCGCATCTACGACCAGATGCCCGATCCCAAGTGGTGCATCTCGATGGGCGCCTGCTCGTCGGTCGGCGGCCCGTTCAATACTTACGCCGTTCTGCAAGGCGTGGATCGCATCGTCCCCGTCGATGTCTACATTGTGGGATGCCCGCCGCGGCCGGAAAATCTCTTTTACGGACTGCTGCGTCTACAGGACAAGATCGACAAAATGAGCATCGCGAAGAAGCCGACGGAAGTTCGTTTGCGCGAGGACATGGTAGACAATTTCAAGGAGCAGATTCGTATTGCGCAGGCCAACTTCGCCAATCCTGAGCAGTTGGTACAGCCGGTGGGAAACGTCATCAGCTCAGTGCGATAGCCGTCGCACGCTGTTGCTCTAAACACCTTGTCCGCGCCCCACGTAAACTCTCGGCACTGGCGCCTGGCCAGTGCTTGCTACCTCGCGGCGACATGCTCCTCGGGTTTGCCCTCAATCTTTACCATCTATAGCTCTTGCTCCCGTACTATAGGAAGTTAGCCGGGCAAGGCCAGTTCTAAATGTCCCAGTCGAACAATGAGGGCACGCTTCGCATGACTGTCTATAAATTGTCTGCCGCTCGCATAGCTTGCGGATTGCTGGTCCTGCTGTGCAGTTCCTACCTGCCGGCGAGCACTGGGCGTCCCCACGAGATCAGCAACATTCACTTCGAGAACGCCACCCAAACGACTGTGGACGTGGTATGGACCACCGCCCATCCCAGCACTTCGCAGGTGCTCATCTCCTACAGCACCGATTTCGAGGCCGACCGCTGGGCTCTCCCAGTTGCCGATCCGGCGCTCGTCACCACGCATCGCGTTACTGTCGACAACCTGATCCCGTTCAACCCCAAGAGCGGCGATGGCACCTATTACATTTACGTTGCGTCGGTCGATGCCAAGGGTGAGATGTCCACTGCTCCCGGGCCGCAGACGCAAGACGGGAAGAATCCGTCGATCATGATGCGCACCGCACCAGCCGCAGCGACGGGTCCGCCGAGCATGAAGTTTTACACCTTCGGTCCCGACGAAGCCTTCCCTGGCTACGACATGTATTTTCAGGTGAAGCCCATCATATTGGCCGGGCCCACTGGTACGAATCTCTACATCCGCAACGAGCGCGGATACAACAACAGCAGCGACGGTGTCGTGAAATATTTAGGCGCGGACAAGGGCAATCCCGAGACCATCAGTGTGCATTTCTCCTGCGAGTGGGGCAGTTCTACCGGCAAAGATAGCGAAGAACAGCAACTGGACCGCGACCGGAACCTGGGCTATTGTTCCGGCGCCAACGCCAACGTCCGCGACCTGACCATTCGTCTGCGGCTAGCGCACAATACTGTTCCTGGAAAATACGAAGTAGCCTTCACCCTGGAAAGCAACGGAAAGGCGCAGACGGGGACCTATGAATTCACCGTGCAGCCCGCTCCTAGCGCGCCTGCGCATCCGGAATTAACACCCAAGCCGATTCCCGGACTTTCCACCTGGGAAAAGCAAATGTTCGATCTAGGCAAGAGATGGTGCCTCTATCGCGATGAACAAAATACTGCGGGCAACTTCGTCGACAACTGGGGCTGGACCGGCGATGCCTGGTTCTACGATGGCGGTCGCGTGTATCAGAGCATCGACACCTACACCGCGGCGGCCGGACATCCCAACCACGCGGCCTGGCAGCACTGCGCGCTAACCCTGCTTGATCCTTACGCGAACTACCTGGTAGCCAACAAGGGCGCCATGGCAGGCTATTCCATTTTCCCTTATGGGATGGCAATGAACTTCTACCGCACCAAGGCGGAAGTGATGCGGAACGGCATTCAGGCAGTCGCGACGGTGGGACCACAGCGGCAGTCCTGCGGCTATGTTGACCCGGGCGGCATTCGCGAGAACTCCTACCGCAGTAATGCCTGGATGGCGAACGAGATGCTTGGAGCGCCCCGCTGGCCGCTGTTGCAACGCAACATCGACAAGGTCATGGGAAATCTGAATATGGCGAACCGGGGACTGGCCGGCTCCGTCCATCCTTTCATGCTTGGCATTGGCATGGAGACGCTGATTCACTGGTACGACCTCAACCTGGCCGAAGGCCATCCCGACTATCGTGTGCTGCCGGTCATCAAGGAGACGCTCGACGCTATGTGGCGCGACCTCTGGGTGCCCAAGCAAAATATCCTGATCTACGAGCGCTACACCTTGCCGCCCAATCACAGTATCAGCTATGGCGCACTCAATAACCTGGTGTCGGTGGCCTACGCATGGTACTGGATGCAGACGGGCGACACCGTCGAGGGCGATCACGGAGACCTGCTCTTCCAGCACGCTTTCGACGATCCCGAGGGAGGCTACAGTTGGAGCGGCAAGCAGTTC
The DNA here is from genome assembly GCA_963849815.1 of uncultured Acidobacteriaceae bacterium. Taxonomy (GTDB): domain Bacteria; phylum Acidobacteriota; class Terriglobia; order Terriglobales; family Acidobacteriaceae; genus Bog-257. Next base: position 22,122 of record CAWKIR010000029.1, read on the forward strand.
AGCCAGGAGTTTGAATTCAGCTTCGATTTTGTGCGCTATCGTCAGGGACTGACGACTTCCAGCGTGGTCCAGGAGAACAATCCCTATACCGGCCCTTACGCCGACACGAATCCCCCGATCAGCGAGAACGTGAATTGCGATCCGAACCATTTTCCGAATTGCAAGGCAGGGACGATCGGCAGCAGCACCGCGACCATCTTCTGGGGAACCTATAAGCCGGCCACAACCCAGCTCATCTACGGAAAAACTGACAAGTACGGACAGGTCTCGCCGCTCGATAAAGCGATGGTTCTGTCGCACGTCGTGAAGCTGACCGGTTTGGAACCGGGTACGACATATCACTTCCGCACCCGATCGGTAGACCGCGCCGGCTACGTTGGCTCCATGAAGGACCTGACGTTCACTACCTTACCGGCAGAGCCGGGAGCGAAGACACCGTAAATTGTTTTGAGGGGGCACGCCTTCAGGCGTGCCGTTAAAGTCGCCCATAGGATCCGGCTTTAGCCGCTGAGGGGAGCCTCAGGGCCTAAAGGCCAACCTCTCTCCACGCCATTGCGGCACGGCTGAAGCCGTGCCCCTTCAAAACCGCATACGCCAACATTCGCTCTGTTCTACCCGCGCAGCCTTTGCAAAAACTCCTCTAACTCCTTCGGCAACGGCGCCTCCAACTTCAGCACCTCCCCAGTTCGCGGCTGCTGGAATTCAATCGCTGCGGCATGAAGGAAATTCCGCTCCAGCGTGAGCACTGGCGACGATGCCTTCATCGACGGGGTTGTCCCCACGCGCTTCAGCTCTTTCGGTGCACCGTACAGCACATCTCCAGCGATCGGATGCCGCAGCGACGACATATGCACGCGAATCTGATGCGTCCGTCCGGTCTCAATCCGCACGTCCACCAGAGCAAACTTCCCATAGGCCGACGCGATCCGCTCGCGCACTTCGTAGTGCGTTATGGCGGAGCGGCCTCCGCTGCCGCGCGTGCTCATGCGTATGCGCCGTACTGAATCGCGGCTGATGGGATCGTTGATCGTTCCACGATCTTTCGCCGGCCAGCCATGCACCAGCGCCACGTAGCGCTTCTTGATCTCGCGTTTGGAAAACTGTGCTGCCAGCTTGCGATGCGCCACATCGTTCTTGGCCACGAGGATCAGCCCGCTGGTCTCTTTGTCCAGGCGATGCACAATGCCTGGCCGCAACTCGCCCCCGACCTCAGACAACGCACCAAAGCGATGCAGCAAAGCATTGACCAGCGTGCCGCGATTGCGCTCGTCGTCGGTTGCGCCCGCACCGGCGTGGACCATCATTCCCGCAGGCTTGTTCACTACCGCCAGGTCGTCATCTTCGTAAACAATGTCGAGGGGGATGTCTTCGGCGATAGCTCGTAACGGCGGCCGCTGCGCTTCGCCCAGGATGGTAATCTGCTCCCCTCCGCGCAGCTTGAGCGACGACTTCGCAACCGCTCCGTTGACCAGCGTCTTTTCTTCCCGCAGCATCTGCTGCACTCGCGCCCGGCTGACGTCGGGAATCTGCTCAGCCAGGAATTGGTCGAGCCGCTGGCCGGCAGCCTCGGCAGGGACGGAGATGGGCTGGGGAAAGTAGGGCAAAGTTTGAGCGGCTTCCACGCTGTGTGGCACTTGGCAATTAGCACTTAGCATTTAGCCAAGGCCTTGGGTTTTGACTAATTGCTAATTGCCAATTGCTCGTTGCTAACGGCTAACCGCCGACTCGAACTATCTTGCGGCTTTGATCGCCACCGGCGGCGCCAGCTCCACTCGCCGCAGCCACAGCAATCCGCCGGCAATCACCAGGCAAATGGCAATCGCCTGGGTGCTGCTCATGAACCCGAAGAACTCGCCTCGGCCAGGATCGCCGCGGAAGAACTCGATGAAGTAGCGCCCGATACCGTAAATAATCATGTAGGTCCCGATAATCTCGCCTTCAAACTTCTTGCGCCGGATCAGCCACACCAGGAAAAGGCAGTTGCACAGTTCCAGCACCATCTCGTAAAGCTGCGTCGGGTGCAGCGGAATATTCAGAGGCGTTCCTACTATCTGGTTTGCCAGGGGATTGTGGAAGGTCACGGCCCAGGGCACGTGCGTCTCGCGTCCATAGCAACAGCCGGCAGCGAAACAGCCGACGCGTCCAAATGCATGTCCCAGCGCCAGGCCCGGCGCAAATACATCGCAAGTGCGCAGCACCGGCATGTTGTTGACACGCATATACCAGATGCACATAACCAGCGCCAGCAGAAATCCGCCTGACCACACGCCGCCGGCCTGGAGAGTAGCCAGCGAAAAAATGTTCTGCCGAGCCTCCGCATCGGTGATCAGGTAAAGAATCTTCGCGCCCAATATGCCGGAGAGAATAGCGATCAGGCCGAGGTTCCAGAGCTTTTCGGGATCAAGACCCTGTTCGCGGCCGAGTTTGACGATCAGCATCAGGCCAAAGGTCAGGCCCAGCGCCGCCATCAAACCATAGGTCGGGAGGTTAAAACTGCCAAGGTGAAATAAACGTGGGAACACGCTTCTATTTTAGACGCGGAAGGGGGCTGAAACGCTTCACGGGCTAAGCTTTCAGCTTTCAGCCGTCAGACATCAGTTAAACCCGGGGGTCTCAAAGAATCTTAAGCGGCATCTCGAAGGAAACCCAAATTCATGAGCTTGTCCCGAACTGACCGCTGACGACTAGTGTTTAAGCTGATGGCTGAAAGCTGACGGCTGACAGCTGAATAAAAAAACCGACCCGCGGGGCCGTGTACAGTGGGCCGTCAATGAACCCGCATTATACGGTGGGAACCCGCCGCAGCTCTTTAGGCATCTCCGCATGGCGAAGCACTGCACACCGAACCGTATACGAGTCGAGTCCCCTGTTCATTGAGCATTGGTTCAAAAAACGGTTGCCACCAACACCAACTTTGCAGGCCGGTTTTCTGTTGAGATGCTATGGAAAAGGCAGTCGGATGACAAGAGCCAATCGGTAAAAAGTTGGCCAATAACGTGCCACCGACAGCACAGAAGTGGCAGGAATAGGCCGAGTAAGCGACCTGCGCGCCGAGTAGTGCGGCGGCGTCAGCGCGTTGACATCATCTGTGTCTGGCCACGACTAAGACCCTAGCCTTGGCAGCCCGGAGCAACTTACAGGGTGAGTCCGGGGAGCGGTCTTCGCAAGGCGAGGCGCGGCGTTCGCCAGCAGCTATAATAAAGCTCCGAATGAAATTCTGCTTGATTCTGGTTTTGGCGGCGGCATTGCCGTGGGGGCTGGTCGCCCAAGACGCGTCGCAACCGCAACTTCCCACCGCGCCGTCGGCGATCAAGTATCCTCCACCGTCGGCCCCTGCACCTCCGCCGGCTGAACCCACGCCGGCTCCGCCGCCGACGGCAACACCGGCGATCGCGCAGCCGGCTGGGCAAATCGGGAACAGCTCAGCCGCTTCGCCGTCGGGCAGTTCGCCACCGAATACACCGCCAGCCGCCAAACCCGATGCTGCGGCGAAGCCCGGCGCGAGCTCGGAGGGAACCTCCGGGGGCGATAGCGATGAGAGCATGACCGTGATTCGCAAACGCGTGGACGAAGTGAATGTCGTCTTCACCGTCACCGATAAACGCGACCACTTCGTGAAGGACCTGACGCAGAGCGATTTCACCGTCGTCGACAACAACAAGCCGGCGACCATTCAATCGTTCAGCCGCCAGACCAATTTGCCGCTGCGGGTCGGCCTGTTGATCGACGCCAGCAACTCGGTGCGCGATCGCTTCAAGTTCGAGCAGGAGGCGGCGATCGAGTTCCTGAACCAGATTATCCGGCCACCTTATGACAGAGCGTTTGTCATTGGGTTTGACACCACGCCGGAAGTTACCCAGGATTTCACCGACGACACGCAGGCGCTTTCCCACGGTGTGCGCCTGCTGCGTGCGGGCGGCGGGACAGCGATGTATGACGCCATTTACTTTGCCTGCCGCGACAAGCTGATGAACGCCGACAAGGGCCTGCTGGCCACCCGGAGAACCATCATTCTGCTGAGTGACGGAGAAGACAATCAGAGCCGGGTGTCGCGCGAAGAGGCCCTGGAAATGGCGCTGCGGGCCGAAGTCATCATCTACGCCATCTCGACCAACACCAGCGGCATCAAGTTACGCGGCGACAAGGTGCTGGAGTATTTTGCCGAGCAGACCGGCGGCAAAGCGTTCTTCCCGTTCAAGATTGAAGACGTGGCCAACGACTTCACCGAGATTTCCGACGAACTGCGCAGCCAATACGCCATCTCGTACAAGCCGGCTGATTTCATTCCCGATGGCAAATACCGCAAGATCGAGATCCTGACGGCCAACAAGAAGTATCACGTGCGCGCCCGCAAGGGATATTACGCGCCGCGACAATAGGAGCAGGCCAAGCCCGGCCGGGCGCAATCCGCTGGTGACAGCTACTGATCGCTCAGCACAAGCATCTTATTCACCTCGTAGAACGGGGTTAACGTAAAGCACGGACCAGACCTCCGATAAAGACAAACTCCATTCCAGCATCCCACATTCTGGAAACCCATCTTCGGGTCGGCGAGCGGCCCCAGGGTCACCAGGGCGTTGAAATTCAGCATCTGCCGCTCCAGGCTGAGATTCGGGTTGGCAAGAAGGACAGGCACATTTCGATGCAAGTGAACGTAACCGCCAGTCAGGTCCCAGGGAAGCCGGTACAACCCCACCGCGCATACGGACGGATCGCGGCTTAACCGATCGAAAGCGATCAAGCCTCCGGAACTTTGGCCCCAGCGGAAAAACCAGCGGGCAAAAATCCCCGAGGTAATGGTAAAGACGAGCAAGCCCGTAACCATGATCAACCGCGGCGAAAGGGTCTCTTTTCGCATGGCGGCCAAAGCGGAGACAATCTCCACAAAACCGAGGGCAGCCAGGGTAAGCACAATGGGGATTACCGGATACACGTAGCGAAATTCCTTGTGCCCGATAACCGAATGCGAGGCCACGATGACGAGGGCCACCCAACCCAGGAAGGCATTCCGCCGCACCCCCGCCAGGGCCAGCAAGAGCATCGGCCATAACGACTTGGCCAGCGACACCAGATACCAATACCAGGGTTCGACACCATAACTGGAGCTTCGCCCGTGCCCGACTACGATCTGGACATAACGAATGTAGGACTGAAAGGGGTAGGACCAGGTAAACGCATCCAGCAAGCCCGAAGCAACCACAATCAGGAGCAGGCCCGCCAGTAATGCCGGTGCACGGCTCGCCCATCGCTTGTGACAGAAGTAAAGCACAGCAAATGCGGCGGCAGGCGCCCAATGAAGACGCAAGGCGATGGTGGCCCCCAGGAACAGTCCAGCAAGGAACAGCCGTTTCTTCTCTCCCGGCTCTTCGGCATACATGCCGAGGTAAAGGCCGGGCAGCAGGAAGGCAGTGGCAACAACTTCGTTGAATGCCTTGGGCCCGAAATACACCAGCTGGTACCACAAGGCGCAGCCGCCGGCTGCGATCATGGCCGCGGCAATTCCGCCGGCGCGCTTTGCCCAGGCGTAGCTGAACCAGACGGTGGTCAGGGAAAGCAGCGACAGGACGATAACGATGGCCGTTAAGTATCCCTGCGAGCCGGACGCCATCCAGCCCGTCGCTCGCATTATCCCGGCCAGAACTCCGGGAAATGCCCAGGAGCGAACTCCATCTCTCCATTCCCAGGCGACGATGCCATAACCGTAGGCCAGATGATGAGCCGGCTCCAGCGTGTTAAAAATTTCGTCTGGCCATTCGATGCTGGGGAGATGGCGCGCCACTTCGACGCGGAGCACCAGGGCAATAAGGAAGATTGCAATCAGCAGAAGGCCTTGGGGCGAACGCAGCTTAAGGCCAGCTGAGGCAGGACTCATCTAGACATCTTAGCAAGGGGATGAAAGCGTACCCGGCCGAAGCCGAAGCGATGGGACTACTTCCGAGCCAACTCCTTCGCCTTCGCTTCCGCCGGAGCAATGACTTTTTCGCTCAACTCCGCTAATACAAAGCACTCCAAGAACGACTTTTTTAGGGCAGGTATGTCAGCCGAGCATCGACTGCACTTCCTCCACGCTCCAGTCGGGGATTGCGCCGGGACGGCTTGCCACTAGCGCAGCCACGGCGTTGGCAAAGGCGCCGCAGCGTCCGACATCCCAGCCCTGATCGAGCCCATGCAGAAATGCGGCGGCGAAGGCGTCGCCCGCGCCCACCGTGTCGGCGACCTCGACCTTGCAGCCGGGGATTTCGGTGTAGCTGCCGTCCTTGTAGATACCGCAACCGCGTTCGCCGAAGGTCACGCAGATGGTCTTGCAATGGTATTGATCGCTCCAGCGGCGGCAGAAATGCTCAACCGAGCCTCCGTTGCCCTCGGCGTTCAGCGAGGCATCGAGGAACTCGGCTTCGCTGTCGCTGAGCTTGATCACGTTGGCAAGCGAGGCAAGTTGCTCCACCGTGGTCAGGTTCCAGTTGCCGTCGCGCAGGTTCACGTCGTAAAAGCGTTTGGCTGCGGGCGTTTCCTTCAGCAACTTCAAGGTGGAATCCAGCACGCGTTTCGAGGTGTGATAGAGGGTGCCGAAGTAAATCCATTGCGGCTGCCACTCCACAAGACGCCGGAGCTGCGGCCGGGTAAGGCTGACGAAGTCGTAGGCTGCCGGGCGCACGATGCGGAAGATCGGCTTGCCATCGGGACTGAGCTCGACCTCGGCTGTGCCCGTGCGCTGGCCGCGCCGGAGCTGTACGAACTCCGCCGACACGCCGCATTGCTGCAAGTGGTGCAGCGCGCGATGGCCGCGCTCGTCATCGCCTACACCGCTGACCAGGGCCACTTCGTGTCCCAGCTGGTGGGCGTGGGCGGCAAAGTTGAGCGGAGCGCCGCCCAGGTACTCGGTGGGGCCGATGACGTCCCACAAGATCTCGCCAATGCTGACGATGCGCAAGCGCTATCCTCCAGCTCCATCGTAGCGTGCAGGTCGCGAACACGCCGCTCTTCCCGAAAGGAACCGGGTTCCAATAGTACGCGTGAGCGCCGCCGCCGACCCCACGATGATCTTGCATTCCGCAGGATTTCCGCTATGATTCCAGCTTCGCAATGAAATTTCCTTTCCAACGCGAGAGCAGTGCAACGTTGCCGGATGCGCCTATCCGCGCGGACTTTCCGCCACTGTCCGGGGCCGACATCGCCGGCATGGTCAACGGGAACAATGCGGGCGGCGACTTTTATCACTTTCTACGGGCGAATCGCTGTCGCGTGGTATTCGGACTGCTGGATGTCGCCGGAAGGCAAGAGGAGAACTACGGGATTGTGGAAGCGGCGCGCCAGACATTTCAGGAACTTGGCAAGGACCGGTTCGCCCCCGAAGACGTCAATGAAGCCGATGTGATGATGGAGTTTTGCCTGGAATTGAACCTGAGCATTCGCCGTGCGGCCTCGGGAGTGCGGTCTTGTGCGGCGTTTCTGGGATGCTACAACGAAGAGCTGGGGACCATCTGCTATGCCAACGCCGGACACACACCGGGGCTGTTGCGCGATCCCTCGGGAATAACCGAATTGCCGGCCACTGGCCTGCCGCTAGGCTTGTTTTCCGCTTCCACCTACGAAGCGCCAACGGCCGCACTGCAACACGGGGCTTCGCTGCTGCTGGTATCGCGCGGCGTAATTGAGGCAGCACACAAGAAGGAAGAGTTCGGACTGGACCGTGTGAAACAGCATTTTGAGCGTGCGCCCCAGGACGATGCCAGCCAGATCGCCACCGTCATTCTCGACGGCGTGCAGCAGTTTGTGCAGACGACGCCCCACCTCAACGATGTGACGGCACTCGCGCTGGTGCGGTGTTCCCGGGCAGGGACGGGCAGCGGCTGATTTGGGCCGAAATGCTGGAAAGTTTTGGAACTCCCTGGCCCGCGAGACCGAACGACTGCTTACGATGCCAAACTACCGTGACGAAACGGTGTTCCCCTGACGCCAGAATGAGCATCTAAACCCAGGTAATTGGTATTCTTAGATTGTCCTGTCTCGCAAACCGAAAGGGCACAGCTCCGCCTCGCTTAAAATGACATTGCCGACCCGAATTGCCGTTGCTTTCGTTCTCGCACTTTTCACTCTTGCCGCTGTCGCGCAGCAGGCCACATCATCCACTCAGGAGACCACAGCGTCGGGGAATGCCTCCTCGCCTTCGACGACGACACCGCAGCAGCCGCCAGCAAACCAGCAGCAGTCCACGCCAAGTCAATCGCCGTCTCAAGCCAATCCGCCACCGCCTCCGAGTTCGGCGGAAGTGTTGAAGCAGGAGGAAAAGCAGCGTGCGCTGGGCGTGGTGCCGATGTTCGGCATGACTAACGTTCGCAATGCGCCGCCGCTCAGTACAAAGCAGAAATTCCAGCTGATGGCTAGAACCATGTACGACCCGTTTACGTTTGTCGCGGCGGGACTGACGGCGGGGGTGGGGCAGGCGACGAACTCCTTCGCCCCCTACGGGCAGGGAGCCGAGGGTTACGGAAAGCGCTATGGCGCGGCATTGGCCGATTCCGCCGACAGCAACTTGTGGAGCAACTTCATTTATCCCACGCTGTTCAAGCAGGACCCGCGCTACTTTCGCGTAGGCGAAGGGCCCATCAAAGCTCGCATCTACAGCACGATTAAGCAGGAATTTGTCGCCAGGAAAGACTCCGGCGGTTACACCTTCCACTTCTCCAACGTGCTGGGGGCGTTCACCGCGGGCACCATCTCTAACACCTATTACCCACAGAGCGATCGCGGGGTAGGGCTGACCGTCAGCCGGGCGTCTCTGGCATTGGGCTATGGCTGCATCGGAAACGCCTTCCTGGAGTTCTGGCCGGATATCGAGCGGAAGATGTTCCACAAGCACGAGAGCCAGGCGCATCCCACCGAACCGCAGGGAGACGCTCCGAAGTAAATTCGCCGGCCTTTGGGATTAGCCCGGATGGCGAACCAGAAGGCCAGACCTTCCAGCCAGGGCATCGTGCTCCGCGGTATCGTGAGGAAACCTCCAGCCACGCGACAAAGAAAAGACAGTCCGCCGTTGCGGGCGGGCTGCTGGGTATAAGTTCGCCGGCGACCGTCAGGGATGCCGCGGCGCGGAGGACGTGACCTCGATCAACACAAGAGGATTGGATCCCGGAGCCGCCGTAACATATTCAACTTTGTACGGCGAGACCAGGAATCCGGCGTAAACCGGACTACCGTTTACCGAGAGTGTGATGGCGCCTGTGCTCGGAGTTACGTTGTACGTCCCCGTGAGTGTCTGATTCTGCTGTGTGCCGTTCGGCCCGCTCCAGGAATAGATGGAAGAGAACGTGGCCGCCCCACTGGAAACATTGGAATCAATCTGGCTCAGGGTGCTGGCGACATACTGTGGCACCGAACCGCCCAAGTATTCACCCGAGAAGGAAGCATTGCTGAACGGCCCTGCCGACTGCGGTTCGAAGTAGATTACTTCCGCGCCGTCCACGTTACTGCCGCTGGCCGGAATGGCGTTAATGCAGTAGCCCTCGTTGGTTATGACCAGGTAACAGGCAAGCATTCCTCCGCTACTGAAAGTGATGACTGTTCTGCTGTTCGCGTCAACTATGTATGTGCCCATTAGCGTACCTTGCCCGAATTCACCAGCGCCGTTGATATCCTCGGCGATGCTGATATTTCCATTACCGCTGGTTTCAAGCTGCGCCACCAGTGCCTCGCTTATCGGATCATCGCTGTTGGCTCTCGCTTTCCTGCTTCCCCGTCCAATTGCGTTGCCATTGAGACTGCCTTGGTTGAAGGTCCCGCTTTGCCGCTGGGTGTTTTCCACAAATATGTTGCCTCCGGTGTCGATGTCGATAAGGACCATCTCAGCCGCGGAAATAATGTATACAGCCTCATTGATTGGAACTCCGTCGATGGTGACCCGCACCGTTCCACGGCCATGGGAATCGAAGGCGGGGCTGCTGGTCACTGTCCCGGTAAACGTCACCTGGTTGTGGGTGCCGAAGTCATTGATGTCCTCGATGCCATTGCTGATGGTGCCGCCACTGAGCTGAAACGCTCCATCGGCAGCCAGGGGATCACCCGATAAATCGGTCCCTTCCAAACCGAAGGCCCAGTTTCCCGCCACGGCGCTCTCCGTGAAATCGGCGGGATTCTGCTGGCGAAGCACTCCCGAACCCCACATTCCGTGAGTGCCGTTCTGGTTGAAGCCAATCACGCGCATATCTTCGGCGCTGGCGGTGGCCACCAGGACCTGAAAGTTTCCCGTACTGCTGTTAAGGGTAAGGGTGCCTAAGCCGTTGGAGCCGATGGAATAGGTCCCTCCGGTAATGGGGGCATGCTGAACGGTGGTACCTGACTCGTTCTGGTCGTATTCCCCGCTGACGATGTTGCCGTTGCCGTCAGCAGTGAAGCCGAAGGCGACAACAACCCAGTTGCCGCTATCGTATCCCGAGAAGGAGCCGGCATACTGCCCGTTCAGGGACCCGTTCGTGTCGCCGGTATTCACCGATATCGCCAGCGCTTGAGTAGCAGTATTCCGCTGATTGTCGGTTACCTTGACGGTGAACTGCCAGAGCCCGGCCGAGCCCGGCAGGCCTGTGATCTGCCCCGTGGTCGGGTTCAGGCTCAGGCCGGGGGGCAACGTGCCAGACGGGATGCTCCAGGTGTACGGCGTGAATCCGCCATTGGCCGCAAGCAGCGCGTTGTAGAAGGTGTTAACCGTGGCTCCCGGCAGCGAGGCGGTAGTCACTCCCAAGAGTTGTCCGGTGCCGGCGACCGTGATTGCCAGATTTGCGGTTGCCGTGTTTGCGGGGGAATCGGAATCCGTTACCTTGACCGCGAAGTTGAACATTCCCGTCGCCGTCGCTGTTCCCTGGATCACGCCTCCTGGAGTCAGGTTCAGCCCGGCAGGCAGGTTTCCACCAGTTTTCAGCCAGGAGTACGGAGCCACGCCGCCGGTGGCCACCAGCGGCACGCTATAGCCGTCGTTCAAGGTTCCGTTGGGCAGCGAAATGGTTTGAATTGCAAGCCCCGGAATGGGGCCAAAGTAACTGGAAATGTCGATAAGCAGCTGCGTATCTGTGGGTGCGAAGGCATCGATGGAATCGTTGCCACTCCCGGCCGGGACAATCGCCATATTTGATGTGATGGCGCCGTCATTGGCGTTTAGAGTTGAGACCACCGGCTGGGTCAATCCTTCCGGCCACAACGACAGGTAACCAAGGTGGCCGTACGGCACCACCGTCGCATTCAGCACGAAGGCTTCCGGACTGGCCGCCGGGACGCCGCAGGGTCCGCCTACAATGCCCACCGATATGGTGCCGTTGAACAAACCAATGCCGTTGCGGGTATCAAGAATGCGGCAGGGGGTCAACGTAAAAAGTGACAAGGGATTGGACGCCGAACTGGCGGGCGCGAAGTAACCGTCGATATCAAGCAGCAGGTTGGTGTTGTGGTTGTGAGGGTAGAAAGCGGTTGCGTTGTCGCTGCCCGCAGGTACGATGGCCGCATTGGCCACGGTAGTCCCGGTGGCATCGTTGAGGGTGGAAACGACGGGCTGCGTCTGCCCCTTGGGCCACACGGCAAGGTAATCCAGCGAACCCTGGGTTGGGAGAACGGTGACATTGAAGGAATAGGCGACCGCGTTGGTGGGAACGTCGCAATTTGGCGGTATGGTATAGTCGCGCTCCTGTCCGGCTTGCAGCGTACCCCCATCCTGGTCATTACGCGTATCGATAATTCGGCATGGCACCAAGGGGAAAAAGGCCAGAGCCGTATTGTCGCTTGCGGCGTCGAAGTAGGCATCAATGTCAATCAGTACGTTTGCGGTATTGGTGACATAAACATTCACCTCACCGTTGCTGCCGGCCGGCACGATCGCGGCGTTGGCTTTCACTCGACCATCCGAGTTCATGAGTGACACAAGAGGCTGCGGCTCTCCCGTCGGCCAGATCGTCAGGTAGCTGACGGGATGACCATTGAATGGCAGCAGGGTGACATTCAGGGAATAAGCCTGCGCCGTGGATAAACTGAAAGGCTGACAGCCTACTCCACCTGATTGTGCCAAGCTTCGCAGATCGAAGGTCTCGAATGTTCCAGCCTGAATTGGGCCGGCCGAGCGCGTATCAACCAAGCGGCACGGGGTCACAGGCTGCAATCGCAATGGGGTCTGGGCATCGGCCAGAGACCATACGGCGAGCACGAATGCGAAAAGTGGCAGGCAGCGACGCAACATGAGATGGAATCTCCATTCAAAGTGAATTGCAGCTCTCAAACTGAAATATGGCTCCTGGGACACCGGTGGCAGGACTAATCCCCACACGTCGGCGCGTGAGAACAACCACGGGGCGGCCAGATAATCCCCTTCTTCGAAGGAGTGCAGTGGGGGCAAGAAACCGCTATAAAAGCCAGCAGTTTATCCCAACGAGCACTGGTTTGGAATAGCTAAGTTCTGGCGGAATTGATTTTCCGGGAAAGCGCTGAAGAGCGAAGTACTACGATCATTCGCGCCGGACGGAACGGAATGGTGGACACTCACCCAGTCCTCTAATTCTGCGGCGGTTGCGGCAGAGATATCACCAGGTGCGTATTCACCGGCATCTCCGGGACTAACAACGGCTCCGGCTTGGTATAGATCAACTGGCCCTCTCGGGATATCGTCAGGTCATACATTCCAGTCTTGATCTGGTGAAAAGAGAAAGTGCCGTTGTGCCCGGTGGTTTCGCAAAGCTCAGGCGGCGCACACTGACTGCTGCCGGACTGCTCTGGGGCTGCGTCCTGCGGCCGCAGGTGAACTATGACGCCCTGGACCCCGTGGTTGGACGAGTTGACCACCTGCCCCGAGAACGCGCGGTTGTGATCTTTCGATTCGGCTGAAGCAACGAGCATTACCATGCAACAGAGCAGCAGCAGCGCTTGTAGCTTCTTGCCCGTGGGTTCGGTGCGCATGATTTCACCCCTTTAGGGTGATGATACCGCGCATCGCCGCTTCTGACAGGCTGCTGAACAACTTAAGCACAGATCCCTCGTCGGCCTGAAGGCCTCGTTTGTTTGCTGGGCATGGTCTGCCCCTAGGGAAGTTGGCTCCCAGGAGACCGCAACTGGCGCCGAGGCTATCCCTTCGGTTGGTTCGAAGACGGCATTGTAGT
>CAWKIR010000030.1:0-115098 GCA_963849815.1 uncultured Acidobacteriaceae bacterium
CAAGGCGAGAAGTTGGGCTGCACCGAAGCACTCTTTTCGCTCGGCGACAAGCCGGAGATGCTCTTTCCCGAGATGCGCGAGACCCTGCGCCGCCTGGGATATCGCAGTACGCTGCACTATCTCGATGCCATGTGCGAGCTGGTACTGCGCGAGACGCGTCTGCTGCCGCACGCCAATCCCGGGCTGCTGAGTATCAGTGGATCGAGCGGTTGCGTGAAACGAATCCCAGTCTCGGACTCATGCTGGAGTCGACCAGCGAGGCTCTGCTCGCGAAAGGCGCGGCGCATGACAACGCTCCCGATAAAGCTGCCGTCGCTGCGACTGAGGACCATCGAAGATGCGGGAAAACTTGGCGTGCCCTTCACCACCGGCATACTGATCGGCATCGGCGAGACATTGAGCGATCGCGTCGATTCGCTGCTGGCCATCAAGCGCTTGCACGAGGAGTACGGCCACATTCAGGAAGTCATCATCCAGAATTTCCGCGCCAAGCCGCGCATTGCGATGGCGAGGTGGCCCGAGCCCGACACCGGCGACATGTTGCGCACCCTGGCGGTCGCGCGCCTGCTGCTGGGTGACATAAACATCCAGGCACCGCCGAACCTCACCGAGAACGGCTACGAGCGACTGCTGCAGGGCGGGATCAACGACTGGGGCGGGGTCTCGCCGTTAACTCCGGATTACATCAATCCCGAAGCGCCGTGGCCGCATCTGCCGAATTGAACGCCGAACCGAGGCTGCCGGACAAAAGTTGGTGCAGCGGCTGCCGGTTTATCCCGAGTTTGTTTCCGGCCTGTTGAAGCGCGGCGGATTGCTGGCGGAGCGACTTGCGAACATATCTGACGATGTGGGATATGCGAGGGCGGCCTGAGATGAAAGTTGTCGTCTTCACCGGGGGGACGGGCGGCGACAAAGCTGGTGCAAGGACTGCAGCAGGTGGTCGCGCGGAAGAACTCACCGTGATGGTCAACACCGGAGACGACCTTGAATGGTGGGGACTGCAGGTTTCGCCCGACGTCGATTCGGTGCTCTATGGCGCTGGCGGGGCTGCTAAGTAACGATCGTGGATGGGGCGTGCAGGACGATAGCTTTTCGCTGCCTGGAGCGGATGAAGCAGCTCGGTCAGCCAGCGTGGTTCAGCCTTGGCGACCTGGATCTGGCGACACACCTGACTCGCACTTCCCTGCTGCGCGCGGGCAGCACCTTGACTGAGACGACCGCCGGGCTTGCGAGCAAATGGGCATCCGCGCGCGGGTGCTGCCCATGTCTGACGATCGCGTTTCGACCATGCTGGAAACGTCGAAGGGGCGCTTGAACTTTCAGGAGTACTTCGTGCGCGAGCGGCATCAGCGTGGAGGTGCGGCGTGTGGATTCGTCGGCGCGGAACAGTCGCGTCCTGCGCCGGGCGTATTGAGCCCATCGAGCGGGTAAAGCGATGGTGTTTGCGCCGAGCAATCCTGTCACCAGCATTGGCCCGATTTTGGCTGTGCCTGGCATTCGCGAAGCATTGCAACAAACCGCGGCGCCAGTGATTGCAGTCAGTCCCATCATAGGAGATGCGGCCGTATCAGGCCCTGCGGCAGCGTTGATGCGAATGTCGGGATGGTCAAGCACAATCGCAGGTATCGCGAAAGCGTATGAAGACTTCCTCGACGTGCTGGTTGCTGACCGCCTCGACCGAGCCGAAGCCGCCAGGATGTCCAGCGGAACGTTGCGCGTTGTGTGCACCAACACCATCATGAGCTCTGCTGCCGACAAGCGCGCACTGGCGGAGTTCGTGCTGAACGCCTGCGCCACTCCGCAAGGCACGAAGACCTGACATGAACGGAATCCTTCTCATCCCCTTCAAGAGCCTGGCCACGGCGAAGCAGCGCCTCGCCGAGGTGCTGAACCAGCAGCAACGTTCGCAACTTGCCGAGGCGATGCTCCGCGACGTGATGGCCGCAGCGGCTGGCGTCACGGACCGTATCCACGTGGCTCTGGTGACTGGCGATGCGCACGCCCGGCAACTGGCCGTGCAGTTCGGCTTTCTGGTGATCGAAGACAGACACAACGAGAGCGAGACAGACGCGATCGAGATGGCGACTGCGTGGAGCGAGCAGCGCGGCTACGACACAACCATTGTCGTCCCGGCGGACATCCCGCTCGTCACCAGTGACGAGTTGCGGCGGGTGCTGGAGGCGGCGCCGGATGAGGGAGCGGTATTCGTTCCCGCTTACGATCGCCGCCGCAGTAATGCATTCTGCCGCGGCGATCGTAGGCAGGAACGAACACCGCGCCTTCCTCCGGCGCCGCATCCAGCACGCGCTGCAACTCCTCGCTGGTAACGAGTGGGATGTCCGCCGGGACGACAATCGTTGTGTCGTAGCCGCGCTGCTCGCACCACACAGTTGCCATCTCGATCGCCGCCGTCTCGCTTTCGTTGTGCGTATCGTCGATCACCAGAAAGCCAAACTGTTTGGCCATCTGCCGCGCACGGGCATCGCCCGTGACCAGAGCCACGTCAATGCGAGCCGCGACTCCCGCAGCCGCAGTCATCACGTCGCGCAGCATGGCCTCCGCCAGCTGCGAACGCTGCGGCTGGTCCAGGGCCTCGGCAAGGCGTTGCTTCGCCGTCGCCAGACTCTTGAAGGGGAGGAGAAGGATACCGTTCATGTTCACGCCTTCGCGCCTTGGGGAACGGCGCAGGCGTTCACCACGAACTCCGCCAGGTCGCGCTTGTCGGCAGCCGACCGCATGATGGTGTTGGTGCAAACAATCCGCAGCGGAGTGGGTCGTGGATCGTGAATCGCAGATCGAGAACCGGCCTGCTCTCCCACGGCAAGCTGGCTGATGCTGGCTCGGTTGCTGACGGCTCGCGCGTCAGCTCGATCGGCAACCAGAACGTCGAGAGAAATCTTCGTAGGCAGTTGCCACGCCGGCAATCGTGCTCGGCCATCCCATCATTTTCATCAGCTCACCCGCGGGGCCGGAAACCGCAGCTCCGCCGACGATCGGACTCACTGCGACCACGGCGCCGCCGTTCGCCGCAGCGCATCGCGAATGCCAGGCACAGCCAGAATCGGCCCGATGCTGGTCACCGGGATTGCTCGGCGCAAAAACGATCGCCTCGGCTCGCTCGATGCTCTCGATCACGCCCGGCGCCGGACGCGATTGCTCCGCGCCCTCGAATCGCACCGCTCGCACTTCCAGCTGATGCCGCTCGCGCACAAAGTATTCCTGAAAAGTCAGCGTGCCTTTCGGCGGTGTCCAGCATGGTGGAGACGCGATCGTCTGACATCGGCAGCACGCGCGCACGAATGCCAAACTTCGCCGCCAGCTCAGCCGTAGCTTCGCTCAGCGTCTTGCCCGCACGCAGCATCGCGGTGCGCGTTAGGTGCGTCGCCAGATCCAAATCGCCCAGGCTGAACCACGACGGCTGCCCAAGCTGCTTCATGCGCTCCAGGCAGCGAAAGCTATCGTCCTCGACGCCCCATCCGCGATCCTTGCTTAGCAGATCAGCCAGCCCGTACAGCACCGAATCGATATCCGGCGAAACGTGCAGCCCCCACCACTCGAGGTCATCACCGGTGTTGACGATGACCGTCAGCTCGTCCGGCGCGATCACCTGCTGCAAGCCTTGCACCAGCTTGGTGCCGCCGGTACCGCCCGTGAAGACAACGATCATCTACGCAGCCCTCGCATATCCGTCATCGATCCGATACAGTTTGCAAGCGCTCCGCCAGCATGCCGCCACGCGCAACTACGTCTCCCACAAACTCCGGATAGACCGGCAGACGCTGCACCAGCTTTTGTCCCGCCGGCTTCGGTTCGGCGCTGCAATTCCAGCAGATGCGGCCAGGGCGCTTCGGGATTGATGTAATCGGGCGTCAGCGGCGAGACGCCACCCCAATCGTTGATGCCGCCCTCCAGCAGCCGCTCATAGCCATTCTCTGTAAGGTTCGGCGGCGCCTGGATATTCATATCGCGCAGCAGCAGTCGCGCGACGGCCAAAGTGCGCAGCATGTCGCCGGTATCAGGTTCGGGCCACGCCGCCATCGGGAATCCGCGCCTTCACGCGAAAGTTCTGGATAATGACTTCCTGAATGTGCCCGTAGTGCTCGTGCAGGCGCTTGATGGCCAGCAGGGAATCGACGCGATCTTCCATGCGTTTCGCCGATGCCGATCAGGATGCCGGTGGTGAAAGGCACGCCAAGTTTGCCGGCGTCTTCGATCGTCCGCAAACGCAGCGCGGGAACTTTGTCGGGCGCTCGTCCCGCCGGATGCGCTGCCGTAAGCTCCGTGCTGGTGCTCTCCAGCATCAGTCCCAGACTCGGATTGCTGGCGCGCAAGCGCTCGATCCAGTTCGCGCTCAGCAGGCCGGGATTGGCGTGCGGCAGCAAGCGCGTTTCGCGCAGCACCAGCTCGCACATCGCCTCCAGATAATGCAGCGTGCTGCGATATCCCAGCCGCCGCAAGGTCTCGCGCATCTCGGGAAACAGCGCCTCCGGCCGGTCGCCCAGCGAAAACAGCGCCTCGGTGCAGCCGAGCTTTTCGCCTTGCCGTGCGACCGACAGAACTTCATCCGGCGTCATCGTATGCGCGCCCACATCGCCGGGATCGCGCCGGTAGGTGCAGTAGCCGCAGTAGTCGCGGCAAAGATTTGTCAGCGGGATAAAAACCTTGCGCGAGTAGGTGACGATGCCGGGATGGTACTGCTCTTTCAGCGCACGCGCCGTTGCCAGCAGGGTGGGGAGAACATCGTCGTCACAGCGCAAGAGCCGCACTGCAACGTCAGAGGCAAGCTCCGCTCCGCCGTGCACCTCGCGCAGTTGCCTGGCGAGATAATCGGTGGGCACGTCAGCAACCGTGCTGCGTCGTGCTATGAATGTCAGGGACGAAGACATGCCCAGCTCACGGCGCGGCAAATCTGAATGGGCGCCATCACGCAAGAATATCGCAACCGGCAGAACGCCGCATCTCGGCACTCACTCCCGCGGCGCTCCCTCCATTCCATAACGACCGCGAAAATACAGGAGTGGAACCCCCTCGCCTAAGATGATCTCCCTCACCTCACCGACGAAGATAGTGTGGTCACCCGCCGCATGGGCGTCGACCACGCGACAGTCGAGATTGGCCAACGCGTTCTCCAGCACCGGCGTACCGCTCTTCATCTTGCGATATCGAATACCTAGTCGATAAGCCGCGTCGGGATTGCGTTCCGGATCGGCAAAAAACTCCGACAGAGCTTCCTGCTCCTCTTTCAGCACGTTGACGCCGAACTCTCCTCGCTCGCGAACCCGTAGGTAGGTCTCGGCCAGATGGTCAATGCAGACCAGTATCAGTGGCGGCTGAAGCGAGACCGAACAGAACGCGTTGGCCGTCATGCCGTGCACACCGCCCTCTGCTGTTTCGACGGTGACGACGGTCACGCCGCTGGCGAAGCGGCCCAGCGCGGCGCGGAATTCGTCGGGTGTCACCAGTTCTTCCATATTCGGTGCCGCCATTGTGGCCAACAACCCACCAACTATACCGGATCGCCGACACCGCCTTGTTGTCACGAGTTGGCGTCAACCGTGGGCTGTGATCCGTGCGAGGATCCGCCGTTTCTCAAAGTGCCCCAATTTGCGATACTCTTCAAACCGCACAGAAATTCGGTGTGGGCCGCCAGACAAGCGCCGCTCTTGCACTTGCTGGGGCAGGGTCGTGGGGGCGGGATGTATCCTCGAGCATTTGAGTACCACCGGGCGAAATCGTATCCAGAAGCCATCTCGCTGTTGAGCGAGTTAGGAGAAGAGCGCAAAGTTTCTCGCGGGAGGACAAAGCCTGATCCCGCTGATGAAGCTTCGCCTCTCGGCTCCTCGTCACCTCGTCGATCTCAATTTCATCCCCGAGACTTCGTATATCCGCAGCAATGGCGCAGTGCGCTTGGGAGCGATGACGCGCCACGCTGATATCGCCGCTTCTGCGGACGCCGCCCGAATTCCCATCCTTCGCGATTGCGCTGCCGGCATCGCCGATCCGCAAGTGCGCCACATGGGGACCATCGGCGGCTCAATCGCCGAAGCCGATCCCACCGGCGATTGGGCGCCGGTCCTGTTGGCGACAGGAGCAACGATAAAGACGCTGGGCCCGGGCGGCGAGCGCAGCATCGACATCGGCGAGTTCATCCTCGACGCATACACCACCGCGCTGCAACCGGCCGAACTCGTCACTGAGATCGCCATTCCTTGCCGGCGGAGCGCAATACCGGGGTCCCCGACGAGTCGCGGGATTCGACTCGTTGGGGTGGAAGCGGCGGAGCCTACATCGCGCTGAAGCGTTGCGCTCCGGTTTACGCCAGCGCCAGCGTCGCGGTGCAACTCACCATGCACGACGATCACACCTGTCAGGACGCGCGCATCTATCTGGGAGTGCTTGGTCTTACCGCGACGCGTGTAACTGCTGCGGAAGAATTGCTGCGGACTAAGCCGATAACTGCCGAGAGTATCGAGAAAGTTCGCCGAGGCGGTAATGGAAATCGCCGAACCCGACATCTGACATGCGCGGCTCCGCCGAGTACAAACGCCATGCTGCGGGAGCACTGGCGAAGCTGGCCGTGGAAACTGCGCTGAAACGCGCT
The DNA here is from genome assembly GCA_963849815.1 of uncultured Acidobacteriaceae bacterium. Lineage (GTDB taxonomy): Bacteria > Acidobacteriota > Terriglobia > Terriglobales > Acidobacteriaceae > Bog-257. The sequence goes on from CAWKIR010000030.1 coordinate 6,602, forward strand.
CGCGGAGAACAGGTGGAGGTCGACGCATCTTTATGCCTGAAGAGATTTCCCGCGTGCAGATTAGCGTCGAAGATGAACGGCAAGCAATACATCCGCGAGGTCGAGCCACGAATGCTGCTGGTCCAGTTTCTTCGCGAAGAATTAAACCTGACCGGCACGCACATCGGCTGCGACACCAGCTATTGCGGCGCCTGCACGGTCTTGCTGAATGGCAGGAGCGTGAAATCGTGCACGCTGTTTGCGTTTCAAGCCGACGGCGGAGAAGTGCTCACCGTCGAAGGGCTTGGCGAAAGACGGTCAGCTTCATCCCGTGCAACAGGCCTTCAGCGACTGCCACGGATTCCAGTGCGGATATTGCACGCCCGGCTTCCTGATGAGCACGGTGCAATTGCTGGAGGAGCACCCTCATCCCACAGAGTGGGACATCCGTAAGGGGATCGCCGGCAATACCTGCCGCTGCACTGGATATCAGAACATCTTCAAAGCGATTTACGCCGCCGCCGCTGCCGGTGAAGGAGCAGACATTGGCCATTAATTTTTCCGGCGAGTTCACCACCCCGCGAACTCCGGAGGAGGTCTTCGACTTTCTCTCCGATCCCAAGAAATTCGCGCCACTGCTTCCCGACTTCCAAAGCATGAGCATGCAAGGCCCCACTCACTTCACCGTAAAAGTGAAGGTCGGCGTCGGCAATATCCGCGGCTCGGCGGAGCTCAAGATGGAGCTGAGCGAAGCGATAAAGCCGCTGCGTGCTCTATACAAGGGGCAGGGAACTGCGGTGGGCAGCCAGGTGACCGGTGAGCGCCGGCTTCGACCTGTCGCCATTGGCTGAAGGCACCCTGTCAAATGGCAGGGCGAGGCCAGCGTCTTCGGAAACTGGCGTCCATGGCTGGCGGGATGCTTGAGCCACTCGGCCGCAAGAACATCCAGAAGCTGGTTGACGGGTTGCAGAAGGCGCTGTCGGCAACCAGGTCGCCACGACAAATGCCGTGGCCTTGCCGGGCGCGCCTTCAGCAACGGCGGAAGCGGGCGAACGGTAGTGCGCAGATTGCTGAGCTACCACAGAGAAAACTTCAGCGGGCACGCAGGCGCCGGATGTCAGTCCGGCGACGACTGACTCTCAGGCAATCGCGGCCGACAGCGGCGGCGAAGGAGATCATGGCAACCACGACGCACCGTCCAACAACTGACTGGGTGGGCCAATCGATCCAGCGCAAAGAAGACGCGCGCCTGGTTCGCGGCAAAGGCAAGTTTGTCGACGACATCAAGCTGCTCGGCATGCTGCACCTGGCGTTCGTGCGCTCGCCCTTCGCGCACGCCAAGATCACCGGCGTTGACGTCTCCGAGGCTGAGGCGCTGCCAGGCGTCGTCTGCACTCTGACCGGTCCTGAAATCACCAAGCTCATCGATCCCTTCTTCGAAATCGGTCCTGCGCCCAGCAATCAGATTCTCGACTACCCTATGGCCGTCGATCGCGCACGCTATCAGGGAGAGCCCGTCGCCGCAGTGATTGCCGAAACAGCTGCCATCGCCGAAGACGGCGCCGAACTTGTGCAGGTGGATTACGAGCCACTGCAAGCGGTCATCGATAGCGAGGTGGCCGCCACCGACGAGACAATCCTTCACTCTGCGATGGGTACGAATGTCGTCTGGAACGGTGTCTTCGAATACGGCGATATCGACAAGGCCTTCGCCGACGCCGCGCACGTCATCCACATCGATCATCTGCACATGCATCGCTTCTCCAGCACGCCGCTGGAGAACAACGCGGTGATTGCGCAGTGGGACGACAATGACGAACGCCTCTACTTCTGGAGCAACAATTCTTTTCCCGACGATTGGCATTCAGTTACTGGCGCCCGCGCTGCATCTGCGCATGGACCAGGTGCGAGTGCAGACCCACGACATCGGCGGCAGCTTTGGCATCAAGATCACCAACTACCCGCAGATGGCGGTGTGCGCACTGGCCTCGCGCAAGGCCGACGGCGCGCCCATTAAGTGGAGCGAGACGCGCTCCGAACACATGACCTCCAGCGCTCATGGCAATGAGCGTACTTTCCGCGACACGCGCGTTGCGCTGGATAAGGACGGCGTGATTCTCGCCGTCGACTCGCGGCACATCGACGACTGCGGCGCTTATCCGCGCTACGAGCCACTGGGCTGCGTGATCTGGTCGCAGGTGACGCCGGCCACGTACCGCTTGAAGAATCTGCGCATCGACTTCACGCAGGTGGTCACCAACAAATGCCCGGTCGGGCCCAATCGCGGCTATTCGCGCATGCAGCACTTGTGGTTTCTGGAGCGCGTGCTCGACATCTGCGCGCACGAACTCCGAATTCCCGCCGATGAGATGCGGCTGCGCAACTACATTCGGCCTGAGGAGTTTCCCTACACCACGCCTAACGGTTGCATCTACGACTCGGGGAATTATCCCGCGCATGCTGCAAGTAGCGAAGGAGCTGATCGGCTGGGAAAAGTGGCAGGCCGAGCGAACACAGGCGCAAGCCGAGGGACGCTGGCTGGGAATCGGCATCGGCACCACGCTCGATTCCGGCACCAATAACTTCGGGCAGTCGCAAATCGTCAACCCGCAAGCGCCGTTCTCCGGCAACTCGCAGGCGGCCAATGCCAAGCTCGACATCTACGGCGAAGTGATCGTCGCCGTTGGTTCCGTGCCGCAAGGCCAGGGACACGAGACCACGGTCTCGCAGGTCGTAGCCGACATCCTGAACATCCCGCCGGACCTGGTGAACGTGCGCGTCGGCTTCGACACCGAGCGCAACGTTCATACCGGTCACAGCGGCACCTACGCCAGCCAGTTCGCGGTGTCAGGACTCTCGGCGGTGAACGGCGCCGTGCAATTGCTGAAGGCGGAGATCAAGAAGCTGGCTGCGTTTGCGCTGCAGGCGAGCGAAGATGACCTGGAACTTGGAGTCGGCAAGCAGGGGCCGGAGGTGCGGGTTCGAGATACCGAAAAGGCGATTCCATACATCGGCCTCGCAAATTTGGCGAACGTGAATACCGCGGTTGTTCCGGAGGATCTGCGCTCGATCACGCTGAACTGCCGTTACACTTGGCGCGCACCTTTCAAAGTTCCTGACGTGGAGAGGAAGTACGGAAATCTCACGCTTGACGTACTCGTCGCAGCTGCACATTGCGGTGATCGAGATCGACAAAGAGACGTACATCCCCAAGATTCTCGATTACGCTGCGGTTGACGACTGCGGCACGGTGATCAATCCCATGATCGTCGAAGGGCAGGTGCATGGCGCGACGGCGCACGGCATCGGCGCAGCGCTGATGGAAAACTGCGACTACGACGAGAACGGCAACATGCTGGCCTCGACCTTCAGCGATTACACGCCCATAACCGCCGTGAACATGCCCAACTTGAAATACGGCAACATTGAAACGCCCTCGCCGCACAGCTATAGCGGAGCTAAGGGCATGGGCGAAGGCGGAGGCGCGCCGCTGCATGCCATCAGCGCCGCTCTTCAGGATGCGCTGTTTCGCGAGGGCATAATTATCGACGAGTCGCATAACAATGCCAGCACGTTGTACGAGCTGATCCAGAAGAGCCGTCGGGGAGAACTGAAGCCGAATGTGAAAATTGAGCGGGGCGGGATTTGATTTCACCACAGAGACACAGAGATCACGGAGAAGACAGAGCCTTAGTCTGTGGGTATGTCGCAGGCTGGCGATGACCCAAAAGCAACGCGAAGCGAGTCGGTAGCTGACAGCTAAGAATGAAAAGCATCTCATCGTCGGAGCCGGAGCCATCGGCAGCCTTTACGCCGCGCACCTGGCGCGGGTGGCCGAGGTGTGGGTGTTTGCCCGCCGCCAGGAGCACGCCCGCAGCCTCAACGATCGCGGCATTCGGGTCACAGGGCACAATGAGTTCCATGCACAGTTGCGGGCTGTCGTCAGACGCAAGCGAGCTGCCGCACTTCGACTTTGGTATTGTCGCGACCAAAGCAAACCAGACGCGCGAGGCTTTTGCCCCGGTGGCACATTTGTTTCACAGCGGCGCAGTGTTTTCGGCGCAGAACGGTCTGGGCAGCGAAGAGGTCATCGCCGAGCTAATGCCGTCGGGATACGTGATTCGCGGCACGACCTTCATGAGCGGCACGCGCTTTGCCGACGATCACGTGCATTACGAACTGAACACAGCCCACCTGGATGGGGCCGTTCGAGCCAACAAACACGCCTTTCGAGCTGGTGGAAGAATTGGCGGCGCTAATCAATGCATCGGGATTGAAGGCCGAGGCTTTACGTGACGCCCGGCCGGCGCAGTGGTCGAAATTGATCTTCAACGCTTCGGTGAACAGCGTGTCAGCGTTGACGGAGCTGCCGCATTCGCCTCACTTTGCCGCGGAAATGCGCTTTAGCGATCTCGGACACCTGCTGCACCGGCTGATCGAAGAAGGCGAAGACAGTGGCCGCGGCGGTTGGCATCGAACTGCATGAGGATCCCTGGACGATGAACTGCATCGGGGCGCGCACCAACCATCCACCATCGATGCTATACGACATTCGACATCGATTGCCCACCGAGGTTGATTTTCTGGGCGGTGCGATCGCTCGCGAGGCGCAGCGCGCCGGCGTCGCAGCGCCCTTGCATACCGCACTCTATCGGCTGATCAAGGCCAAAGAGGCAAGCTGGACGTGGACAAATGAAAATGTACATGAAGAAGATGTTGCGGTAGGCGGCACCTAGAGGGACCTTGATGGCTTACCCGATCGACGATCTGAAACTCAATCGCGTCCGTGAGCTGATGAACCGGGACAATCTCGACGCCCTTGTCGTTCGCGCGCCGGACAACATCGTATACCTGACCAATTACTGGTGCATGAAGGGCTACGACATCGCCATCTTCCCGCGCGAGGGCGAGCCAACGCTTATCGCTATTGAGCCGCAGGAAGAGGACGCTCGCCGCACCTCATGGACTCAGGACATCAGGCTGTTCAAGAGCTATGACGAGCGTGATCCGCGGCCGCCGACCTTCCGATCGCTCGAAGTTGCACTGAAGGTCTTGAAGGAGCGCGACCTCACCGGCAGAGTCGGACTGGAGCTTTCGCAGGGAACGCAGAGTGCCGACCGCATGGTGGGTGAGCCGACGACCTGGACACAGCCGTGGTTCGACGCATTCAAGCCGGTCGCGCGGGAGGTTGTCGACGCTTCCGGACTGGTGGCCGAAGCCCGTGCCATCAAAACCGATCAGGAGATCGAGCGCATGAAGCTGGCGAACGAACTCGCCGCGCTCGCCATGGAACATACCTTCGAGCATCTGCGTCCGGGGATGAAGGAGAGCGAGGTCGCAGCCATCTTCGAAGGTTTTGTGCATGCCACTGGCATCGGCTTCAAAGGCAAGGTTGAGATGGCGCGCGCGTTCAGCGCTGGTGTGGTCAGGCAAAGGCATTCGGACGTTCACCGCGACGGGCGACCGTCCAGTGCAGGAGCACGAGCCTACGCTGTTCGAGATCTGGGTATGCGTTGACGGCTACTGGAACGACCTGACGAAGAATCTTTGTCCGGGCGAATTGACGCCCGAGTATCACAAGCTGTTGGATCTGCTGCTGGGCGTCTTCAACCAGGCGGCCGCATTCGCCAAAGACGGCGCGAGCCTGCCGGAGTTGGATCGCCTGATCCGCGCGCGCATTGCTGAGGGCGGCTATCCCGGACAGCCGTCGCATGCCGTGTGCCACGGTGTGGGAGCTCGCGCGCACGAGCCTCCCTATGCGCATCAGGCAGGTACAGGCACGATTCGCCAAGGCATGGTGCTGGCTATTGAGCCTGGAGTTTACTGGCCGGGCGGCGGCGGCCTGCGCCTGGAAGACAATTTCTGGATCACCGGCGATGGCAACCAGAAGCTCTGTTCGTTTCCCGACGATTTCCGCATGGTGAATGCCGCTCATGCGGGAAAGGCAGCAGCGCTAATGGCGGCCACCGGCAAAGCCGCGCTAAGCGATAGCATGAAGCAGGCGATCTTCAACCGCATTCGCGAGGACGAGATCGTCTCCATGTGCTGCGACGTGATCAATATTCCTAGTCCCACAGGCGGGGAGTTGGCGATGGCCGAGTACATGCGCGCGGCATTTCAGCGGCTGGGACTGACGATCACCTGGCAGCCGGTGGAAGACGGTCGCGCAAATGTCATCGGGCGACTGGAGGGCAGCGGCAACGGCCAGTGCCTGATGTTCAACGGCCACATGGACACGTCAAATACCGGGGACGAGGAGTTCCTCACCGGCATTGGCTACAAGCCGCACGCCGTAGTGAAGGACGGCATGATCTACGGCCTGGGCATTTACAACATGAAGGGCGCGCTGGCGTGTTACGTCCATGCGGTGAAGGCGCTACTGGAAGCTGGAGTCAAGCTGCAAGGCGACGTTATTCTGGGCGCGGTTTGCGGCGAGATCGAGAAGACGCAGTGGGGCGAATTCCAAGGCAAAGAATATCGCGGTTACGGCGCAGGTACGCACTACCTGGTGAACCACGGCGTCCTCCCCGACATGTGCATTCTTGGGCGAGCCCACGGACATGCAACTGGTGCTGGAACACGCCGGCTCGATGTGGGTGCGCTTCGGGCTGACTGGGAACTACGTGCACTCGGCGTTTGCGCCGGGCAAAGGAAGAGCAGAACGCCATCCGCCGCATGTACCACGTTGTAGGAGAAGTGATGCGGTGGATTCCGGAGTGGCAAGAGCAGGCACGCTGGGCCGGGAGGCCGGGATTCGTCAATATCGGAAGCTTGCGAGCCGGACATCCCTGGCGAGCCAGCCGTACCCCGGAACGCGCCGACCTGTTTCTGGATGTGCGCGTGCCGCCGACGATGAGCATGACCGACGCCCGCCGCGCGGCCAAGGCGTTGTATCTGACAATGAGGGACAGGCATCCGGAGTATGGTCTGGAGTTCGAGACGTATGTCTCCGTTCCGGGTGCGACCATCGATGAGAACCATGCGATGGTGAAAGCTATCGAAAGAAACCATCAACACGTGGTGGGCAAGCCGCCGGTGCGCGACACGGTGCTATGGTGTTCGGATGCGTCGGTGCTGTCGCGCTTCGGATGTCCGACGGTGAACTATGGACCCTCGAGCGGGCCGCGCGGTCACGAAGGCGAGAAGGTCGCGATCAGGACGCTGGTGGACATCAACAAAAGTCTATGCGCTGACCGCAGCGGAAATATGTGGAGTGAGGGAGCTGTCAGCCATCAGCTGTCAGCTGTCAGCTAGGGATACAATTCGCGTCCATGCGGGTTTGGTTCGTTCAATTTCGGTTACAGCTGCTGAGCCCCAAACGCCTTAGCTGATGGCTGATGGCGGACAGCTGAGTATCAGGAGTTTTCTTTGCCCAGTCCCACCGAGATCCAACGTCGTTACGACAACATTCGCGCCGCGATGCGCGAACAGAACGTCGATGCGCTCATTGTCTGCGGTAATCAGTATGCCGGATTCGAGGGCGCGGTGTTCTACACTTCCGGCTTCGAGATTGTTCATCGTTATGTCTACGTGCTGATGCCAGCTGAGGGGCGATCCGACACTGGTGTTTCCGCAGGAGGCGCGCTGGATCGGCGACAAGAAGAAGCCGTTCGTGCAGGACAAAGTATGGGCCGAGGTGCCTGGCCGCTGGTTGCGCGAGCGCGCGCAGGACGCAGGCTGGAAGCGCGTTGCCGTGTACGGCCTCGACTACATCATGGCGGTGCGCGACTATCGCGAGCTGCAGCAGGGCCCGTTTGAGCTGGTGCCTTTCGACTTTCACTTCGACATGGCGCGTGCGGTCAAGAGCGAAGAGGAACTGGTCGAGATACGCGATTCGATGGATATCATCCACCAGGGCTTCCGGGCGTTGCTCGAAGGCTTCGCGCCGGGCAAGACCGAGGCGGAGATCATGGCGCCTGCCGTCGAAGTATTCTTCGCGCGGGGCGCGGGGCCGCGCATGATGAATATCGCGCTTTCGGGCGCGAATGGCGAGGCCGAGGCGCACTTCAAAGTTCCGGGACATCGCCGGGTGGGTGCGCGGGACCTTATGCTCTACTCGTTGGAGATTGCTGGAGCGGGCGGCTACTGGGTTGAGTTCTCACGGGCGCTTATCGAGGGTGAGCCAAGCAGACGAACGCTGCAAATGGCCGAGGTCTACCCTGGGGCGATGGAGGTCGCGCGGAAGATGATGCGCGAAGGCGTGCTCGCCTGCGATGTTCATAAAGTGGTTGCTGACACATTCGCGCGGCACGGCTTCAAGCTGGGACATCTCTCCGGACATTCGATCGGGACGACGATGATTGAGCACCCAGCGATTGGCGCGCGCAGCGAAATAGAGTTAAAGCAAAACATGATATTTTCTCTACATCCCCAAGTTATAGATAAAGATGGCACTGTTTGCCTTTACACCCAGGACACCTTTCGCATCGGACCGAACGAAGCCGAGAATCTCAGCAGCATTCCCTGGAAGTTCTATTGCAAAGCTGACGCCCAGGGTCTGACGGGCAAAGCATGAAGAAGGTCTTGATTGTGGGATGTGGCGCGATTGGCAGCCTATTCGCGGCGCACCTGGCGAAGGGCGGCGAGGTAGAGGTTTACGCCTTGGATGTCTCACAACCGCATGTGGACGCGATCAACCGCGGCGGCCTGCGGCTCTCGGGAGCTGCGGAGTTTCATGTCAAGCTGGCGAAAGCGGGCACCGATCCAGCGGCGCTGCCGGTGTGCGACTACGGCGTAGTGGCGACCAAGGCGATTCACACGGCGAGTGCGATGGAGGCCGCGGCGCGCTGCTTCGACTCCCACAGCGTGGTATGCTCCGTGCAAAATGGCGTGGGCAATGAGGAGCTCATCGCTGAACATGTGACGTACGTGATGCGGGGAACGACATTCCCGGCCGGGCACATCAAGGAGCCGGGCCATGTGGGCTTCGACATCAAAGGCGACACATGGATTGGCCCGTTCGAGCCGACGAACACTGCGATGGAGCACGTGGAAGCGTTGGCTGGATATCTGACACGCGGCGGCATGAACACGATTGCGCTGGCGGACGCGCGCGGGGCGCAGTGGACAAAGTTGATCTTCAACGCCGCAACCAATCCAGTGGGAGCGCTCACCCGGCTGCATCACGGCGCCGCGACGCGCTTTCCGCCAACTGGCGAGTTGTTCGAAGCGCTGATCGAGGAAGGCGAGGCTGTAGCCCAGGCGATGGGAATTCAGTTGCACGGCGATCCCAGGGACCTCGTAGCCAAAGGAGCGAACGCTCCGGGCAAGCACAAGGCCAGCATGTTGCAGGACGTGCTCGCCGAACGCACGACCGAAGTGGACTTCATGAATGGCGCGATTGTGAAGTGGGGCGAGAAGTACGATGTGCCGACGCCGCTGAACAGGGCAATGTGGGCGCTGATCAAGGGACTGGAGCATTCGCGGACAGAGGCAGGCAGCTAAGTCGGTGGTCGCCATTCGCTTTGGCGGTTCGCCCGAACGGCAACACCATAGTCGCCATGGATCGGCTACAGGAGATCGAAGAACGGGCGTCGTCTCCTGGAGCGTCCCCGAGTGCTACCGGCTTCTGACGAATAGCGAAGGCGAATAGCGGGCAGCGACCGTTATCGAAAGGCAATATCCAACTCATGACCGTTCCTTTCCGAATTGGCGTACTGCAATTAAGCATGGAGCCGTTGCAGCAAACCGTGCGCATGGCGCAGGCTTGCGAACGCGCGGGCTTCGACATCTTCTGGCTGGCCGAGGCTTATCCCTGGTGGCGTAAGCATGGCTTCGAAGCGCGCTCCTCAACCGCCATGACCGCCGTAATTGCCGCGCAAACGCAGCGTATGGTCATCGGGTGGGGAATCATCTCGCCCTACACGCGCCATCCGGTGCAGATCGCCATGGAGGCACGGGTATTGCAGGACGCGGCCGGCGAGGGCCGCTTTCTGTTGGGCCTCGGTGCCTCAAAGATCTTCATGAAAGAAATAGGGGAGGGCGAGAAGGGAAGAGACGCAGGCCCGGCGGTCGTGATGCGCGAGAGCATCGAGATCATCGAGGCGATGCTGGCCGGAGACGCCGTGGAATATCACGGCGAGGCATTCGACGCTTCGGCCCCCGCGCTGAAAGCCGAGGCCCACGTGTCGCGAGCGCGCGTTCCCATTTACGTTGGTGCGACTGGGCCAGTGTTGCAAAGGCTGGCGGGATCACACTCCGACGGACTGCTGACCGCCAGCATTACCACTCCGGACTTCGTGCGCTACGCTCGCGGCAATATGGAGGAAGGCGCGAGGAAGGCCGACAAAAATCCGCAAGCGCTCGATCTTGGCGCTGTGATTGTAGGCAGCATCAATAAAGATTCCAAGAAAGGCCGGGAAGGCGCGCGCGAAATGGCGGCGATGTATCTCGCCAACAAGGTACAGAACATTCGCGGTTCGGCCGACGTGCTCCTGCAAAAAGCCGGGCTCAGCTTCGAGGAGATTGCTCCTATTGCCGAGGCCATGGAGAAAGGCGGCCGCAAAGCCGCCGGCCAAGCGGTGACGGACGATGTCCTGGGCAAAGTGTGTCCGATTGCCGGGACCCCTGACGAATGCTGCGAGCGTATCGCGGAATATCGCCAGGCAGGCTGCACCAACATCATGCTGGAGATCTGGGGCGACGAGCGCGAGGAGCAGGCGAAACTGTTCGGCGAGGCAGTGCTGCCGCAGTTCCGATAAATTCTACAGACGGCGCAGAGAAGGAAAGACCTCGCCCGCAGGCTACACGGGCGAGGGTCAAATGTCAGTTCAGCAAGCCGTACATGTCTAACTGGTTAACGGTACCGACAAACACATGGCCGTCAGCCACGGTAGGCACAGCAAACTTGACGGCCTGTCCCGCCTGGTCGCGTCCGGCGTTCTGCTGGGAGTTGTAGATTTCAGAGCCCAGGTTGCCAGCGTTGTAGGCCCGCAAGACGGCATTCCCAGCGTTGCTGTATTCGTCGGTCTCGATTATCCACACGATTCCATTGCTGGTGCCGCTGGAGGAGACTGCCGGCGTCGGCCCCGGAAAAGCGAAGCTTTCCGGCGAGTCAGAGGTCGGGGAGGTGGAAAGAAGCTCAGTCTGCGGGTTGAAAGAGAAGGCCTTGAGATGGTCGTATTGGCCACCGAAATAGGCGTTGTTGTTCCAGAATGCCGGGGCGCCCCAGACTCCGCCGATGACAGATGGCAGCGTCTGCACGATCTGGTCGTCATTTCCAGGATGGAAGTGACCCATGTTGTCGCGATTGATCAGGTCGATGGTGCCTTCTTTACCAACCTGGATCAGCAAATGAGGGTAGGGGCCAGACTGATCGGGCAGGAGAAGAACGCCGCCGGAGTCGACATCGGCATCATCGTTATCCAGCGTCTGCTGGTCCCAAGGCGTGAAGTAATCGGCGACCGCGAGACCGGACCCAGACCAAGTGAGCCGCAGAACGCTGTCCCCGTAATCGATGCCGCCGTTATTGACGTCAAACCAGCCATTGCCGGTAGCGGTATAGATGGAACCAGCGGCATCGACCGTCGGCCCGGAACCGCCGCCCCAGAAGCCTCCCTCGTAGCCATTCGGCGTATCGATGAAGACCCCGGTGGGAGCCAGGCTGTTTTGGTCGAATGACATGACCCAGCCGTGGTAGGAGCCCAGATCGCAGTGCGATGACCAGGAGACGACGACCTGACCGTCGGCGAGAAGCAGACTGGGACGCTGGTTCGCCAGCAAGGCATTGAAGCTGATAGTACCGCCCAGAGAACCGCTCCCGATGCCTCGTGCCAGGGCAGTGATGTTGCGGGGAGCGACCTTGTCGAGACCGGTTGTGATGTCCAGCGCATGCAGCGTGTGATGGAACGTTTTGGCCTGGTTCTGAAGGTTATATTGCTTCGTTTCTACCGACACATAGAGGGTGTTGGTAGCCGTATTGATCACCGGTGTACCCGTGATTCCGATCTCGGGAACGAGGTCGCCACAACTCACATCGCTGCTGGAGACCGTGCTAATGATCTGCTGTAGTCCCAAAGTAGCCAGGAAATTGGTATGCCACAGAGTTTGTCCGCTGTTTACGTCGAAGGCATACATCTGGTCGTGCTCAGTGGCCACGAATACCACATTGTGAGACGTACCCCCGATGGTCAGATTCGGCACGTACAAGGGCTGGGCATACACGTAGCCTTGTACGGGAAAGACCATTTTGCGGCCAAATTGCGAGACGGTAACGTTCGACGGGGTGAGAATGGTTTCATTCGTGTTTGTGCCGGAGTGGCTGTTGTCGTATTGATAAATCGGAACAGTTACTTGCGCCGTCAGCAGGCAGCCAAATAACGCCACGAAGCAGGGAACGGAAAAGCCATATATCTTTTTCATCGAATCGTACTCGTCCTTGGCGATCCAGGCCCTTTCGCAGACCCATGCCGCCCAACAATGGATTGGGAAAAATCATAAGATTATCCTATGAAATCGCCGCGGGGCACAATGGAATTCGTGCGTGATGCAATTTGAGAACGGCTTTCGGATATTGATTGGAACAATCATGGGCCCTCATCCATCCGCGAAGAGTTGCAACCGGTGGTCGCGAGCGCTGCGGACCCAGAACTCCCGCGGTAACGGTGGGGTCAGGTGAGATAAAAGACCGTCATACGATTAATGTTCGTGCTCGGAGTGCGAATGAAGGTGCGGGTGCGAGTGAACTACTCCGCCATGGGAATGCCGGTGGGCGTGGACCAGGTTCGCGCGCAGCAGCAACTCGTGATTCGCGCAGGATCTCCGCCGGCGTGCCGCTGGCGGCAACTTGCTCCCGTCTTCCAGCACCAGGACGCGGTCGGCAATGTCTTCGACAATCTCCAACTGATGGGTCGCGGTAATCACCGTCTTCGACGAACCCTTCCAGTCCTGAATGAGATCGATGAGCTGGCTTTGGCTGCGAGGATCGAGGGTTGCTGTCGGTTCGTCCAGGAGCAGCACCTCGGGTTCGATGACGATGACCGAAGCCAGCGCGACCCGCTTCTTTTCACCGCCGGAGAGACGATAAGGCGGGCGGTCGCGAAGATGAGCGATACCCATGAGCTCCAACGTTTCCGTTACCTGTGGCCAGTACTTTTTCCTTCGACCACTGCAACTGCAAGGGCGCGAAGGCGACTTCGTCGAAGACGGTGGGATTGAAGAGCTGTACATCAGGATTCTGAAAGACCAGCGCAACCCGGGTGCGAAAGGGAAACGCGAAGTCGATCGTCTGCGAGGTGTTCCGCCGTCAAGCGGCTGTCCGGCGAAGCTGACCGCGCCTTGCGAGGCAAAGCACAAACCGTCCAGAAGCCGCAGCAGCGTGGACTTGCCCGAGCCGTTCGCGCCGACCAATGCGACCCGCTCGCCTTGCGCAATCTCGAGCGAAAGTCCGCGGAGCGCGGGAACCCGTCGTAATCAAAGCACACGTCTCGCAGCTCGAAGAGAGGCGGCATGGCGCGTTCTATCTTCCCATCCAGACGGCGATGCCCGCCGGCCAACAGGAACGCCAACAGTCCGCAGTAGTCCCACATTGTCAGACGGAAGTCGGAGAGAACCTGGATATCGCCGCGAAATCCACGCGACTGCATGGCCAGGTAGACTTCGTTACTCAGGCTGACGCTCTTGCTCAACAGCACGCCCGCCGTGCGCGCTGCCATGTGCCGCTGTTGCTCCGGTTTCAGAATGCCAAGGGTGCGGCTGCGCCGCGATTCAAACATCTGGCTCGCCGTCTCCACCAGGAGGAAAACATAGCGATGGGTCATCGCCAGCATGGTGATGGCTTCCTTGGGCAGCCGCAGCGCGCGCAACGCCTTCAGCACATGCGTCCACGGCGTGCATAGGACCAGTAGCGTGGTGAAGGTGACAGCCGTCTCCACGCGCAGGATAAGCAGCGCCGCGGTGCGCAGACCTTGCTCGGTCACCGTAAGCGGCCCGAGTGCGCGACCGCATGGCCTGGGCGTGACGAAGATCGCAGGCAGGGCAATCACTCCGGTAAAGGCAAGCACCACCAGCCACACGCGCGTGACCAGCGTGGCGAGCCGCACTTTAGAGAGAACGGCAATCACGACGGCGAGCGCGAACAAACGCGGCAACGACAGTCATCTTGCGAGAGAGCGTTACCGCCAGGACGAGCATCAACAGCCCCACCAGCCGCACTCGCGGATCGAGTGATTGCAGCAGTCCGCGCTGCCGCGCGGTCTGCTCAGAGAGCATGGCACGCGTCAGGGTGCGAGCAAATCCGAGGGTGGTGGCTTCGAGGAATCCGCGCTTCATGTCGAGTGTTCCCTTCGTCGTTGCCGATCCAGCAACCGGCGCAGGATCAGAGAAACAGCCAGCAAGAAGCCGACGCCGAACATCGCCGACAGCAGATAGCCGAAGCCGCGGCTCCTGACGAACGAAGGCGCGTAAGCCGGGAAGGGAGCTGTCCAAAGAGTTCGACAGGCGTTGCAGGCCGGCGGGGACCGTCGGCATGCCGGGAGTTGCATCTGCGGCGTGGCATCGTGCCAACTCCGCAGGCGACCATTCGCCCCACGCGGTTCCGGCTGCCAGGATTCCCAGCGGCGTAAGCAGCATGAGCGCCGCAATGGCGATCCACAGCGTCTGGAGCGAGCGCGCCGCCGTGCGACCAGGCGCCGCCATCAGGCGCATCGCTGCAATCCCAGAGGTCGACCGCCAGCAGGGCGGGATCGGCAACCTGCAAATAGGCGACGAGTCCGGCCGAGATGACGGCCTCAGCAAATCCAGCGAAGGTCAGGTGGCCGATCATCATGGCGGGAATGGCGACGCTCAAGCGATAGGGCGCGTACAGGGGCGTTCCGCTGGCATCATGGAAGAGCATCGGCTGAATACCGAATTCCACAGCCGCCAAGCAAAGCCGCGGCATTGACCGCCAGATATCCGGCGATGGCGGCGGCGACGACTCGGCGACGGGAGGTAAGAGCGGCGCCAGCGGCGATCAAGTCGATAGCTCGCATAGGCCACCAGCGAGCCCACGATGGCCATGTTGAAGCAGTTGGCGCCGAGCGTCGCTGATCCCGCCGTCGCCGAAGAAGAGCGCCTGGATGGCAATTGCAATCGAGAGCGCGAGGATCGCCCCCGACGGGCCCAGCACGATGGCCGCGATGGTCACTCCCAGGGCGTGTCCAGTGGTGCCGCCCGGCAGCGGCAGGTTGAACATCATGACCACGAACGAGAATGCGGCAAAAACCGAGATCAGCGGAATCACGCGCCCGAGCAGAACACGCTTCAACCGCTTCAGAGCGGAGTACCATCCCGCGGCCGCGCCCGCATAGAGCACCGCGCAGGTCGATGGACTCAAGTAGCCGTCGGGAATGTGCATGGGGCAATCGCCCGGTGCGTGGCGATTCTCATCGTAAATCATGGGAGGAGGTGGCGTGGGCTGACGGCCACGTCAGGATTAAACGCGCAGGCTTCCCAGCCGTAAACGGTTGGGCCAACCTCTGTCGCGCCGACGACGCTGACGGATTTGCCGATCGGCGCTAAACCGATCTCGCGCAAGCTCTAGCGGTAGCCTCGAAAATGGTGCGCCTTCAAGTCGTCGGAATAACGATCACAGCTCCTCACCGCTTATCCATCGGCACGTAGTGATTGGGATAGGCCGGGCCGTGATAGTCAGCGCGCGGGCGGATCAGCCGGTTATCGTTGAGCTGCTCGATCACATGCGCGGTCCAGCCTGACACGCGCGACACCGCGAAACACCGGCGTGAACAGATCGATGTCGATGCCCAGCGTGTGATACGTCGAGGCAGAATAAAAATCTACGTTGGCGTTGAGCTTGCGATCGGCAACGATGAACTCTTCGATCTTGCGCGAGATCTCGAACCACTTGCGCGTTGCCGCTGGATTGCCCGAGGTCCTCGCGACATCTTGCGCAGGTGCGTCGCCCGCGGATCTTCGGTGTGATAAACGCGGTGCCCGAAGCCGGGAACCTTCTTCTTCTGCGCCAGCATGCCTTTGATGTAGTCGACCGGGATCGGCGCCGGACATATCGATCGCCTTCAGGATGTGAAACACGGCTTCGTTGGCGCCGCCGTGCAGCGGTCCTTTGAGCGCGCCGATGGCCGCCGTGACCGCGGAATGCATATCGCTGAGCGTTGCCGCCACCACGCGCGCGGCAAACGTGGAAGCGTTCAGCTCGTGATCGGCGTGGAGGATCAGCGCGACGTCCAGAGCATGCTCCGCGGTGTCGCTGGGAATTTCGCCGTTCAGCATATACAGAAAATTGCCGGCGTGCGACAGCGAGCGGTCGGGCTCAACCAGCGGCTTGCCTTTGCGAATGCGATCATAAGCGGCGACCACATAGGCCAGCTGCGCGGTAATGCGGATCGCCTTGCGCACGTTGGCTTCGTGATCGTTCACCTTCTCTTCGGGGTCGTAGTACGACAGAGCCGAGACGATGGTGCGCAGCACGTCCATGGGGAGCGCGTGCGCTGGGGCTTGCCGCAGCAGGCTGATGATGGAGGCGTCGAGCTTGCGTTCGCGCGCCAAATTCAGCTTCAGCTCATTGAGCTCGGCGCGGTTGGGCAGCCGCCCGAACCACAGCAGGTAGCAGACTTCCTCGAAGTTGGAATGGTCGGCCAGTTCGTGGATGTCGATGCCGCGATAGGCGAGCACGCCCTGATCGCCATCGATGTAACAGATGCCGGAATTTGCAGCCGTAATACCTTCCAGTCCCTTAGGGCCTTGCACCGTCGTCGACATGAATACCTCTCGCGGTCTCCGACCGCGGTGGATGATAGTGGTCGCGCTCCCGGCGCAACCGTCAGATTGAACTGTAACTTACTTTTATACTCCGCGGCTTTCGCGGTCGTCTATCGCACCAACGGGGGATAGCGCTCCGCGTTTGCTGGCGGATGGCGCGGGTTAAACCGCATCCCGCTCTTCCGTCACGCCGAAACATGCATCCGTAGGACGGCTCCTAGCATTCGTCACTCGCGTGCTCACCGCCGCGCCTGTGCTACAGTCCAAGCTCTCCGAAGAATCCGTGGGGCGAGCCACGATTTCCGCGGGCGGATTCGCCGCCGGAATTACTCCATATAAAGAAGAGGTATCGTTCGATGAGCAAGCTTCGCTTCCTGATGTTGCTTCCATGTGTTTTAGTGGTTGGCTGCGATCGGCAGCGCGCAGTCGACGCAGTTGGATCTTCCCCTGCAAAGCCAGGCCGCGCGGGTGACGCAAACCATCGGCATCACCGACATCACCATCAACTATCATCGTCCGCTGGTGAACGGCCGCAAAGTCTGGGGCGGCCTGGTGCCATATGGACAGGTCTGGCGCGCCGGCGCCAACCTGAACACCACTATCACTTTGCCAACGACGTCACGGTGGAAGGCCAGCCGCTGTCCGCCGGGACCTATGGTCTGCACATGATTCCCAACCAGGACCAGTGGACCATCATCTTCTCCAAGATGCATACGGCGTGGGGCAGCTTCAGCTACAAGGAATCCGAAGACGCGCTGCGCATCACCGTGAAGCCGCAAGCGGCCGAGTTCCACAATGCGCTGGCTTATGACTTCGATCGAACTCAAGCCCGATTCCGCCGTCGTCGTGATGAGCTGGGACAAGGTCGCGGTGCCGTTCAAGGTTTCGGTCGACGTCAACAAGGTCGTGGAAGCGAGCCTGCAACAATCAGCTCCGCGGGCTGTCGCAGTACACCTGGGACGGCTGGGACGATGCCGCGACCTACATGGTCGACAACAAGATGGACCTGACCGAGGCGCTGAAGTACGAGAACAACTCCATCGGGAACGAAGACCGCTTCGAGAACGAGATGACGAAGTCGCGCATTCTGGCGGCGATGGGCCAGAACACCGAAGCGGAGCAGGCGAAAGCAAAAGGCGCTGTCTCTGGGCAATGCGCAGCAACTCTATGGCTATGGCCGCCAGCTTCAGCGCGAGGGCAAGCAGCAGGAAGCGTTCGCGGTCTTCAAGCAGGCGGCGCAGAAGGACCCCAACAACTGGCTCGTCCCACGCCGGGCTGGCGCGCATCGCGTGCGGGGCAGGGAATTATCCCGAGGCCACCAAGCAGATGCAGCTGGCGCTGGCTGCCGCTCCCGATCCGGCGAAGTCCGGAGTGGAGGGCCTGATCAAGAAGCTGCAAGCGCAGCAGGACATCAACAAGTAACCGCTTAGAATTAGTGGCACTGGAAAAGCCCCGTCCCTGGCCGAAAACAGCCTAGAACGGGGCACCAAACTCATGCGCTTCAACTCTCGAGTTGCCGATCCTCGAACCCGAAGGGATAGGACTGATGCATCGCACGTGTTTCTTGTGTGCTTTGATTCTGCTGGCACTGCCGTCAGGCATTTTGGCGCAAACCGAAGCCACCGCGGCACAATCTCAGCCGGCAAACGCGCTACGCGATGGACAACACGATTTCGACCCGCTGCTGGGCTCATGGAAATACCATCTCAAGCGGCGCCTGCATCCGCTGACCGGCTCCAACCAGTGGGTTGAATTCGAAGGCACTGGGGTCTGCCGCAAGATCTTCGACGGTGCGCAGATCGACCAAGGCGAGTGGAATGGCCCGACCGGCCGCATCGTCGGCCTCACCTTGCGGGTGTACAATCCGCAGTCTCACCAATGGCGACTTTATTGGGACAACCAGAAGGTCGGCGTTCTGGACCCGCCCCAGGTCGGCGAATTCAAGGACGGCGTCGGTGAGTTCTACGCGCAGGACACCATCAACGGCAAGACCATCCTTATCCGATTTCACTGGACCAGCCTCAACACCAGCACGCCGCACTTCGAGCAGGCGTTCTCCGATGATGGCGGCAAGACGTGGGAGGTGAACTGGATCACGGACCAGACGCGAGTCAACGACGAACCGGAGAAAGCCCATTGAAGGCGGCACAAGGCGAGGAAGCTCCTTCGTGTACCAGGTTTCGGCCAGAGCAGGCTGTAGCCTTTGCGGACTCGCCGGGCGCCGCGCGCACGCTTCACTCCTGGTTCCGCTGAAAGCCAGTTCCAGACTGGCTGTATCATACCCATCGATCCGCAAATCAGTAACGGATAGAGTATTAGTTTGAACCAAGAGGCTATGAACTCAAGAAGCTCGTTTTGCCTGATCGCGCTGCTGGCAATAGTGCTTTTATGGATTGTCCGCATCGGCCCAGGCTCCCACGGCGCAAAACATTGCCGGCGACTGGCGCGGAACTTTGGGCACTGGCACAGGGTCTTTGCCGTTGGTGCTTCATCTCAGGACCGCGCCCGACGGCCAGCTGAGCGCCACGCTGGACAGCCCCGCACAAGGCGGCTACGGAATCCCGGGAAACAACGTGCAGATAACCGGATCGGCCATCAGCTTTGAAGTAGCTTCGGTCCACGGCTCCTACACCGGAACCGTGAGCGCCGACGGCAAAACGATTGCGGGGACATGGACACAGAACAAGTCGTTGCCTCTGGTGTTGAAGCAGACCGCAACCGCGGCCGAGCTGGCGCAGGTCAAGGCGTCTCCCCTCGACGGCGACTGGACGGGCGTGCTGAGCACCGGCGACGCTTCCCTGCGACTGGTATTTCACTTCCACGCCGCACCCGGAGACAAGATCGACGGCACACTCGATTCGCTTGATCAGGGAGCAATGGGAATTCCCTTCAGCGTGGTAAAACTCGATGGACGCAAATTGTCGCTAGGCGTTCCCAACGTCGGTGCAATCTATAAAGCAACCCTCAGCGCAGACGGCAACCATCTCTCCGGAACATGGGTGCAGCACCGGGTCTTCTCTCTTGATCTGACGCGCGAGGCCAAGCCTGCGGCAGCCGCAGGGCCTGCACCGGCCGGCCCCCCAGTCGCCCTGCAAGACCTGAAGCCGGTGCTGGACCAGGAGTTTGCATCGGTCATCGCGGCGTGGCCTCAGGTGGGCGTGGTGATCGGGGTATTTGATCATGGCGAGCGCAAGGTGTTCGCCTACGGGACCGCGCGGCCAGATTCCATCTTCGAGATCGGCTCGGTGACCAAGACCTTTACCGGGCTCGCCCTGGCGCAGATGGTTCAGCAGCACACGGTTGTTCTCGACCAGCCCGTGCGTGCGCTGTTGCCGGCTGGGACCGTGGCCAAGCCGTCGTCGGGAGCGGAAATCACGCTCCTCGATCTGGCCACGCAACACTCCGGGTTGCCGCGCATGCCAGATAACATGCACTCGCAAAACCAGGCCGATCCTTACGCGAACTATACAGCCAAAGATCTGTACGACTTTCTCGCCAAGCAAGGGGTGGGACGTCCCGAGCAAACGGGCTTCCTTTACAGCAATCTGGGATTTGGATTGCTGGGGCAGGCATTGGCTGACAAGGCGGGCGAATCCTACGAGGACCTCATCCGCCAGCAAATCACCGGGCCACTGGGCATGAAGGACACCACGATCGTATTGTCGGCATCGCAACAGGCGCGGCTTATCCAAGGCTACGGCGGGGCGCACGACAAGGCGCATGGGTGGACCTTCCAGGCGATGGCCGGCGCCGGCGCTCTGCATTCGACCGTCGACGACCTGCTGACTTACACCGAAGCCTATCTGCATCCCGAGAAATTGCCGACGCCGCATGCCGGTCCGGCGTCGACGTTGGCATCCGCCCTGCGCCTTGCCCAACAGCCGCAGGCCGACGGACCTCGGAGGCATGAAGATTGCTTTGGCATGGCTCGTCCGTGCGGAAGCCGATGCCTACTGGCATGATGGCGGCACCGCGGGATACTCGGCCCTGGTCACTTTTGATCCCGAACGCGACCGCGCGATTGTCGTGCTCTATGACTGTCTGGATATGACCCCGGGTAGGCCGATACCCGCCGACGGCGTTGCCGCCAATGTGACAGCGCTGCTGGACGGCAAGCCGGTCCCGCCGATTGGGAATTAGTGGATCGTGGGTCGCGAGTCGTGGGTCGTTTGCGAGCCGTGAGGAGCGCGGCACCCGGCGTCCCTTCTTGGGATTACTTGCGCTGTCGCTGTTTACAACAGGTATCGTTTCCGTTTGAAAATGCGCCGATTCCGGGTGTAGAGTTCCACCGTCGAAAGAGGGCAACCATCAACGGTCGCATTCAGTAAAGGAGACCACAATGACGATCCCGGCACAATTTTCTGAGCGAACTCGGTTGCAACTGCTATTCCGGGCATTCCCGCTAACTTTCTCATTTGTGTTGGCTGTAGTTCTGTCACAGACGATGCAGGCGCAGACGTTCAGCGTGCTCCATGACTTCACCGCTGGTGCGGACGGGGCAGGTCCCAGATCCGCGATTACCGTCGGACCCGGTGGCGTGCTATACGGAACGGCGGAAGTCGGCGGGCCCCATGGCAATGGCACAGTTTTCCGCCTCAGCCAGACGCATTCAAGTTGGGTATTCAGTACTTTGTACGGGTTTGCCGGGGGAAGCGATGGAGCCGAACCAATCGGCGGGGTGGTGTTCGGCCCCTATGGCGCTCTATTTGGTACGACCCAACAGGGTGGTCCCGAAAACGATGGCACAGTCTATGCGCTGACACCCCCGTCGACGTTTTGCCGATCGCTAACGTGCTATTGGGACGAAACCATACTTCACACCTTTACCGGAGTGCCGGATGGGTTCAACCCGTGGACCGTGAACCTGGTGTTCGATACGGCGGGAAACATCTATGGCACGACCACGAACGGCGGGGTGCATGATGCGGGGACCGTGTTCGAGCTGACCCCGTCAGCCAGCGGATACACGGAGAGCATCCTGTATAACTTTGCCGGCAGTCCGGACGGGGCGAACCCCTTCGCCGGCGTGGTGTTCGATGCCGCCGGAAATTTGTACGGAACCACGGGTGACGGAGGAACCGGGCGCGGGTGCGACTTCGGCTGTGGAACGGCTTTCCAATTGACGCCTTCCAACGGCAGCTGGCAGGAGAATGTGCTGGTTAACTTCGACTTTGGGGATGCCGGCCTGGAGGGTGGAATCTATCCCTACAGCTCCCTTGTCCTCGATGCCTCCGGCAACCTGTATGGCACCACGATTTACTCCGGGCAGAATAGCCTAAACGGTATAGTTTTCAAACTTGCGCCCTCAGATGGAGGGTTTACGCCATCCTTGCTTTATCCCTTTGCTTCATCTTGCCAACCCTACGGTGGCGTAGTCATGGACACGGAGGGTAATTTCTATGGGCAATGTGTCTATGGTGGCGCGGCTGGGATCGGCTGGGTTTTCGAGCTGACCAATTGCAACCAACGTTGCACCGTAGTGGATCTCCACGATTTCACAGGTCGCGACGGCGCCATGCCTACCAGCCCCGTGACGCTCGACGCTAACGGCAATCTCTACGGCGCAACGGAGTATGGAGGGACCAGCAACAACTGCCAACTCGGCTGCGGCGTGGTGTGGGAGATCACGGGCGTGGGCGCTCCGCTGGTGGTTAGTAGCCAGTGGTCAGTGACCGTCAGTGACCAGAGGCTAAATGCCACGTGCCAACCGCCAAGTCGTGAAGCGGGTCTGGTCGCGAGCTGCGACTGACTGCGGCGTTGAGGCGGTGCTTCACCCGATTTCCCGCGCTATACTGATCTTATTGGGGATGGTTGTGAGCTCTCAGCAAAAAACCTTTTACATTGAGACCTTCGGGTGCCAGATGAATTTCCACGACTCGGAAAAGGTCGTGGGGACGCTCATCTCCGAAGGCTACCAGCAGGTGCACCGCGAAGAAGATGCCGACCTCATCTTCTACAACACCTGCTCGATCCGCGATAAGGCCGAGCAGAAGGTCTTCCATCGCCTCAACGACTTCAAGAAGCTGCACAAGGAAGGGAAGCGCTTCGGCGTTCTGGGCTGCGTCGCCCAGCAGGAAGGCGAGAAGATTTTCGAGCGTGCGCCCTATGTTTCGCTGGTGGCGGGTTCGGCGTCGTATCGCAATCTGCCGGAGATGCTGATACAGATTGAGTCAGGCGCCGCGCGCGTCACCGGCCTCGACGACCGCGAGACCGACCAGGCCTTCGAGACCGAATTCACCGCGCGCACCAATCCGCATCGCGGCTACATCACCATCATCGAGGGCTGCGACAAGTTCTGCGCCTACTGCGTCGTTCCTTACACGCGCGGCAAGGAGCGCAGCCGCACCTCGCAGTCGGTGCTGGACGAAGCCCGGCGCATGGCCGACGACGGCTATACCGATATTCAATTGCTGGGGCAAAACGTCAATTCGTATCGCGATCCCGCAGGGAAGATGACTTTCGCCGAGTTGCTCTCGGCCATTGGCGAGCTTACCGGCATTCGCCGCGTGCGCTTCACCACCTCGCATCCCCGCGACTTCACCAAGGACATCATCGATGCCATCGACTCCGTGCCTGCGCTCTGCGATCACGTGCACCTGCCGGTGCAGAGCGGCTCGTCGCGCGTGCTGGCCTCGATGTTCCGCGAATACACGCGCGAGCAGTATCTGGAGCGCATCGCCTGGATGAAGTCGACGCGCAACAAAGAAATCAGCATCACCACCGACGTGATTGTCGGATTCCCCGGAGAGACCGAAGCCGAGTTCGGCGAGACGCTCAGCTTGCTTGACGAAGTCGGCTATGACGGCGTCTTCTCCTTCAAGTATTCGCCGCGTCCCAACACGCCGTCGCTGCAATACATCGACTCGATTCCCGACGCCGAAAAATCGCGCCGGCTCCAGGTCCTGCAAGAGCGTCAGCGCGAAATCCAGCGTGCCAGCTATAGCAGGCATTTGGGGCAGGTCCTTGAAGTAATGGTAGAAGGAAAAAACACCGCTCGCGGGCAGGTGATTGGCCGCACCTCGCAAAACAAGACGCTGAACTTCGTCGTCAATGGCGACCAGCAGCCGGACGCGGGACAGTACGTCGACGTCGAGGTCACACAGATATTTCCCAACAGTCTGCTGGGCAAGATGGTAGGCTGAACATCCACAAACCGCTTGCACCGCGTACTCGATAGAGAGTATCAAGGGGACAGGGAACACGGGAGGGCCACGATGGAAGTCGAGATGAAGATTCGCGGGTTGATGATGGACCCCGTGACCAACATGCCCATCGTGGTGCTGAAGGACCAGGGTAGCGAAACCGTGCTGCCCATCTGGGTCGGCGTCTATGAAGCCAACGCCATCGCGCTCGAGATCGAAAAGATCACCACGCCGCGTCCCATGACGCACGACCTGCTGAGGAACCTGCTGGTCGGGCTGGAAACCATGGTGCGCAAGGTGGTGGTTACCGAACTGAAGGACGATACTTTTTTTGCCGTGATCTGGCTGGAGCGCGAAGGGCAGAGCATCAGCATCGACTCGCGCCCATCGGACGCGCTCGCGCTGGCCTTGCGTATGGATTGCCCCATCTTCGTCGAGGATGAAGTGCTGAAGAGCAGCAAGGTCGCCGGAAATGTCAGCGATAAGGTATCCAGCGATGAACTGCGGAAGTGGCTGGAGACCCTGGGCGAGGACGACCTGGGAAGATACAAGATGTGAAGAACAGGAACGAGCCGCGTGCCGCGAGCTTGTAGCGTTTCACAATGCTATCCCATCTCCATTACGCGCAGCAGGAGAACTACCTGGCCAGAATCGAGCCGATGAGCGCATCCAGTCAATATCCCGGGATGTGCCTGCGTAGAATGTTTTGATCACGAGCCCTGGCTCGTAGCTCGCGGCTCAAAACTAATTTGCTAATTGCTTCTTCCCATGCCCGATCCTTCCGCCGAACAACTGCAACGCATCTATCTCGCCGGCTTCGAACTTCAGACCTTCGAGCGCTATCCCCAAAGTGTCGGCGTGCTTCGCGACGGCTGTATTGCCTTACTGCGATCAACTCCTGCCGGATTGCAAATCATCGGCGCTCCCGGCTGGCGTATGGGTGAAGTGATGGGCGTGCTTGTCGAGAAAGACGGCAGGGAAGCCTTCCAGGCGAAAACGGAAGTTGTGGAAGCGACGCCCGAGCGATTAGAAGCGCTGCGAAGGTTCAAGACGGACCTGGAGCAGTTGCTGACTGCAACGGCATAAACCGAGTGCCAAACTATGTCGACGAAGGCGAATGTACCCAAGTTGCGGATCCTTTCCGCCATGAGCCTGGAGCAGGCCATGGCGGAGGTGCGCCGATATCTGGCGGCGAAGAACAAGGCCGGTACCGGATACGCATTCTCGAACAGCCCGGGCAAGACTGGTTTGGGCCGTCTCATCCTCGCAGTTCAACTGCAAAGCGCGAACCTCGCAGGATTGTCAGAGATTGCTGGCCGACAAGGGCAGGTTGAGCCGCACAGCGAGATGGGCGCGGCCGGCGTTTTCCTGAAACGCGCCGTGCGCAAAGCCATCGGCTGGTATTCGCGACCCGTGCACGAATTCGATCGCGCGACCGTCGCAGCATTGCAGCAAGTTCGCCAGGACATGCTCGGACTACAGCAGCAAATCGCCGCGCTCCGCCAGGAGATGGCCAGCGGCGCATCGGCAGGATCGCAGCCGGACGGCGAATCTGTTGGCGCCCAGAACTCCCCGTCGGAGCAGGCCGAACTTCTGCTATTAACCATCGAGTTGTTTAAGAACCAGGTTGCGATGCAGGCACTACGGCAGGCGTTGCGGGAGGAAAATCCGCAACTCCTCCAGCGGGTCGAGAGCCTGCTCAGCAAGTTTGAAGGCGAATCCAGCCAACTGAAGGCTGCGCTCCTGGCGCAACTGATGCAGGGAACCGACTCGCGTTAATTAGCTCTTCAGGTTTCTCTCCGGTTTTGGCTGTAACCCAGGCCCCTGCATTCTTGCGCGATGGGAAAGTTTATGCGAGCACTTCGGCGGCCACTCCCGGTAGTGTCCTGAATTTCGGCTCTCACCGCATTCTTCGCTGCACACCAGGGGCTTGTATAATTAGAGGCGCTGGTTGCCCACAACCAGTCCTTCGTACCCGTTCTGCTGTGGGGCTATAGCTCAGCTGGGAGAGCGCATCGTTCGCAACGATGAGGTCGTCGGTTCGAGCCCGACTAGCTCCACCATCACAATCCAACAAAGTTAGGCCGCCCCCGAAACTGGGTACGTCACGGTAACGCCCCAATTGAATCCGTGTTCTGACAGCATGGTGCTCATCTTCGACACGGATTTCCTGGTCCGTCCTCCGCCAATCTGCCGCGGACGCTACAATCGACAGCAAATGTGTGGACGATACCGACTCTCCCGGCGTGCTGAGATTTTGGCCAGCCATTTCTGCGCGGAATACGAGGGCATGGACTGGGAGGCCCGCTATAACATCGCTCCAACTCAAACCGTGCCCGTCATCCGACAGGATCCTCGTGAGCCCGTTCGCCGTGCTTCTCTTATGCGATGGGGCTTCATCCCGTCCTGGGCAAAGGACGCAACCATCGGCTACTAGCATGATCAATGCGCGGTCGGAGACTGCCGCGGAGAAGCCAGCCTTCAAGGAGTCACTCCAACGCCGGCGCTGTCTGATTCCTGCGGACGGATTCTACGAGTGGCCACGCAGGGCAAAGGCCAAACAACCGTTCCACTTTGGCCTCCAAGACGATTCACTGTTCGCTTTCGCTGGACTGTGGGACCGATGGCGAGGGCCCGACAGCACTACTCTGGAGACCTGCACAATTCTGACAACAACGCCCAATCAGCTTCTGGCCGACGTGCACGACAGGATGCCGGTGATTCTTCCGCCCACGAGTTATGACCTGTGGCTTGATCCTGGATTTCGAGAATTGGCAGCGACGACCGAGATGCTCAAGCCATACGACGCTGGGCAGATGCGACGCTATGCCGTCAGCACGCGGGTCAACAGCGTCGCCAATGACGATCGTGATTGTTCAGAATCTACTGACGTGTCAGGGGGCGATGCAGGCCGGACTTTTCTGATCTGCTCCGGTCCTGCGGCCGGAGCTGGACTTCTTATCAGTAACGAGGTGAGAACACCTCAGTGTTGACGGGTCTCTAGCCAGCGAATTTGTCGGTCGCCGCAACCAGGGCCCGGCTGTTCGGCGGGTCGAAGGCGCTGTGGCCGCTGTCGGGAGTGATGATGAGGTCGGCTTCGGGCCACGCGCGGTGCAGCGCCCAGGCGCTTTCCATGGGGCAGACCACGTCGTAACGGCCCTGCACGATCACGCCGGGGATGTGGCGGATGCGCGAGGCGTTGCGCAGCAACTGGTCGTCGGTTTCGAAGAAAGCCCTTGTTGACGAAGTAGTGGGCCTCGATGCGCGCGAAGGCCAGCGCGAACTCGTCCTCTTCGTAGTGGCTGGTGAAGTCGGCGTCGGGCAGGAGCTTCGAGGTGGCGCCCTCCCATCCGCTCCAGATCTTCGCGGCGGCGAGCCGCACGGCCGGATCGTCGCTGGTCAGGCGGCGGTAGTAGGCCGAGAGCAGATCGCCGCGCTCGGCCTCCGGGAATGTGCGCGAGATACGGCTCCCAAGCGTCCGGATAAAGGACCGACGCGCCGCGCTGGTAGAACCAGTCGATCTCCTGCTTGCGGAGAAGGAAGATGCCGCGCAGGACGAGTTCGGTGACGCGATCCGGATGGGTCTCGGCATAGGCGAGGGCAAGCGTGGAGCCCCAGGACCCGCCGAACACCTGCCAGCGCTCGATGCCGAGGTGCTCGCGGATCTTCTCGATGTCGGCGACCAGGTCCCAGGTGGTGTTGGCTTCGAGCGACGCGTAGGGCGTGCTCTTGCCGCAGCCGCGCTGGTCGAAGTTGACGATGCGGTACTTTTCGGGATGGAAGAA
Source organism: uncultured Acidobacteriaceae bacterium (assembly GCA_963849815.1). Classification (GTDB taxonomy): domain Bacteria; phylum Acidobacteriota; class Terriglobia; order Terriglobales; family Acidobacteriaceae; genus Bog-257. The sequence continues at coordinate 34,224 of CAWKIR010000030.1, forward strand.
GCGGCGCTGTTTGGGATCGGAGCCGCCGCCGGGGCCGCCGTGCAGAAACATCACCGGCTTGCCGGAGGGGTTGCCGCTTTCCTCGAAGTAGATCTCGTGGACGGGCGAGACCTGCAGCCGGCCCGTGTTGTAGGGCTCGATCGGAGGATAGAGCCAGGTCACGGGATCTTTCATTATCGATGTGGGCATCGCGAGCAGTATACCTTTCCAGAAAGTTCAGAACGAGACGACATTGAGCGGGGCGAGCGCAGAGGAACGAATGGTGGAAGGACGCTGGCTTCCCACCCTTTGCGCCACGCACGGGCGCAAAGGGTAAGTGACACACGACAGCTACGGCGCGAAGTAGCCGGAGATGTCCAGAATCAGATTCGTCAGGTCATTCGGGTCGTTCTGGTTTCCCGGGAAGGCATAAGCGTCAACCTCGCCGTTCGTCGTGCCCGCCGGCACAATCGCCATATTGGAGGCGATCACACCATCGTTGGCGTTTAATGTCGAGACAACCGGCTGCGTGCCACCGTCCGGCCACAAGGTCAAGTAGCCCAGCGGGCCCTGCGGCACCACCGTCGCGTTGAACACGTAGGCCTGCGCCTGCGATGGTGGGGCACACGCGCTGCCCCGCACATTCACCGGCGGGTTGAGCTCAAACTGGAAGGGGCCGTTCCCGGAAGGCGGACGCGTATCTATTACCCGACAGGGCGCCACCGGATAGAGTGATAACCCGCCTTGGCCCGATGGCGCAAAGTAGCCGTTGATGTCAATGGCCAGGTCGGTGTTGTTGGTGACATAGGTACTGATCTGGCCTCCCGTGCCCGCAGGTACGATCGCCGCGTTGGCTGTGTTCACTCCGGTCGGGGCATTTAAAGTCGAGACGACCGGCTGATTCTCACCCGTTGGCCAAACCGTCAGATAGCCCAGCTGCCCATGTGGTATCGCGGTGAAGTTGAACGAGTAGGCTGCCGGAGTTACCCCTGTAGGAAGGCAGGAGGTGGCATTCAGGACTGGAAAATTGCGTTGCCGGCCAGCTCCCAAGGACGGCGGCCCCAAGCCTTCAGGCTCCTGTGGGTTACGCGTGTCGGCGACGCGACACGGAGGCAAAGGATAAAACGCCAGAGTCGAGCCGCTCACTGGCGCGAAGTAACCATCAATGTCCAAAATCAGATCGGTAGTGTTGCTGGCAAAAACGCTGATGGCGGCGCTGACTCCAACAGGTACGATGGCGGCGTTGGCCTTCACCCGCCCGTCGACCGAATTCAAAGTGGATACCACAGGCTGATTCTTTCCTGTGGGCCAAATGGTCAAATATCCCAGCGGCCCGTGCGGGGCCACGGTGACATTCAAGGAATAAGCAGCGGCGGTAGCGGGAATGTTGCAATCTTGATTGTCAGGAATAATAAAGAACCGGGGAATTCCGCCCTGAAGCGACGGTCCGCCGAACTCCCCATTGGGGTTGCGCGTGTCCACCAGTCGGCAGGGCGTTACCTTAACGAATTGGACGGGGCTCAGAACAATCCCAACCGACAGCTTGAAGGCCGTGCCATCGCCGTTGGCCCCGCCTCCGTTGGTTGTCCCGTAGAAGTTCCCGTCGGCGGCTTGCACCAGCCCGGCGTAAGAGGATCTGCCATCCGTGCAACTCGATTGCGAGCAGAAGTTGTACTCGGTGGTCAGCGTGCCGCTGAGAGTGATTTTGAAAACCGTGCCACCGCTATGGGCCCCGCCCAGGTTGGTTGTCCCGTAGAGGTTCCCGTCGGTGGCTTGCACCATCCCGTCCTCAGGGGCATAGCCGTCACTGCCGCCGGTAAAGCTGTGTAGCGTGGTCAGCGTGCCGCTGGAGGTGATTTTGAAGACTGTGCCAACCCCGTTCCCGCCCTCCCCGGTTGTCCCATAGAAGTTCCCGTCAATAGCTTGCACCAGCACGCCGAATGGGGCTTGGCCGTCCGAGCAACCGGTTTGCGAGCAAAAGCTGTACAGCGTGGTCAGCACGCCGCTTGGGGTGACTTTGAAGACCGTGCCACCGCTATGGGCCCCCCCTTGGTTGGTGGTCCCGTAGAAATTCCCGTCGCTGGCTTGCACCACGCCGCCGAAAGGGAGATAGCCGTCCGTGCAATTCGATTGCGAGCAGAAGTTGTACACCGTGGCCAGCGTGCCGCTGGGGGTGATTTTGAAGATCGTGCCACCGCCCTCGCCGCCGCTCTCGGTTGTCCCGTAGAAGCTCCCGTCACTGCTCTGAACCAGCACCGATACAGGGCTTGCGCCGTCGGTAGTATTGAAGCTGTGCAGCACGGTCAGCGTACCCGTTGGGGTAATTTTGAAAACCGTGCCGAAGTTGTTGGCCCCGCCCGCGGGGGTGGTCCCGTAGAAGTTCCCGTCGCTGCCCTGCACCACCCCAGCCGCGGGGTTAGCGCCGTCAGCCGGGTGCCCAGCAAAGTTGTGCAGTGTGGTCAGAATGCCCCCAGGGCTAACTCTAAAGACGGTGCCATTGTTGCTGGCCCCACCGTCAGAAGTTGTCCCGTAGAGGTTCCCGTCGATGCCCTGAATGAGAGTCGATTTGGGATTAGCACCGTCGGACCCGGCAAAAGCTGCCAGAGTCGTCAGGATTTGTGCAGGCGACGTAATCGCGGTGGCCGCACAAAACACAACAGCGATGCAAACCGTGTTCGATACTCCAAGTTTTTCCATAGTGCCCCTCTTTCAACCCCGCATGAGTGCACGAGAAAAGCATTTAGCCCAGTTCCGGTGAGACGCCGGATACATTATCTGGCCACCGTCGAACCGTCGTCCGGGCTTGGCTTCCGTCAGCCTACCAGAGACTCGATCGCCTGCATTGCCTCTGGAGAAAGCGTCGTGTCGCGACTGCACAAGTCCTGTTTCATGTGCTCCGGGTTAGAGGTACCAGTCAGAGGCAGCATCCCGATCCTGCGTGCGAAGCTGAAAACGACCTGAGCGGGAGTCGCATTCTGACTCGCGGCGAGAGCGAGTACCAGAGGATGGTGCAGCACTTCTACATTCGCGGTAAGCAGGGAAAATCCCTGATAGAGCATCTTCCGCTCCCGGCAGAACGAGCGAACCTCGCGGTCCCAGCCCAGCTGAGCGAAGCAGCGGTTTTGCACAAATGCAGGAAGCTCGCCGTGAGCGGCCGTCATCTGCTCGAGATGCCTTAGGGAAACATTGCTCACCGCGAGAAATCGGGTGCGTCCAGCCTCACGCTCTTTGCACATCGCCTCCCAGACCTCGGTGTCAGCATCGCTCCATCCGTAGTCTAATGAGGGGCCATGCAGTACATAGCTATCGACATAGTCGGTCCCGAGATGTTCGAGCGAACTGGTCAACGATTGAGTCACCTGAGCGGAAAGGCGGGCCGCAGGGTTGTAGGGTAGCCGATGATCCTGGCCACTCTGATAGGTGAATTTCGTCTGGAGAAAAACATCGCTGCGCGCAACCACTCCGGCGCGATAAGCCGCGGCCAGGCCTTGGCCCACTCCAGCTTCGAAGTAATGCCGGCGTTGGTTCGCTGTGTCGATTCCCCGAAAACCCACTCGGAGAGCTAGTTCGGTGAGGCCCGCAGTGCGGTTTTCCTTCCAGGCGGTGCCGTAGAGGAAATCGGGAACCGATGGTCGTTCACTTGTCATGAAGAGTATATTCTTGCCTCGAAGGCTGTCTGATGGTAATCCGCCGAGCAAGGACCTGTGCTTGCCAAGAAACTGGGACCGCCTAACAGCCTATACCAACCCTTCCGTGGGCGCTGCCTTCGAATTGGAGCTGTTCGCTTTTGCCAAGACTGGCGACTACGCGGCATTCACGGCAATTCGACGGACGTGATACTTGAAGATAGCGAAAATTGTGAAGGCGGCGGCACACGATTTGCGGGGCCGACACAATTGACATATCTATCCAGAGACGCAGATGGGCGAGAACATGGCGATCAAGAGGTCGGCGAGTGATCTCAGTTTCCGCATCGCCCTTCGGATTTCTAGTTGTCCGCCGGTCCTGATCAGGAGATCTTGGTCTTGTGATCTTCGGATAGTTGTTAGTCGAGGAATACAGACATGGCAGGTAAAACCGTTCCGATTCCGCAGCCACGCAACCTGAAAGAAAAAGCCGTCGACGAGTTCAAACGCTTTGTCGCAATCTTCCTATACCTCTGGGTCGTCTTTGGGCTGCTTTCGATCCATAAAAGCCTCGTTTTGTCGCAGCAACATTTGGACTACGAGGAGCACACTTTTGCGATTATCAATGCGCTCGTCTTCGCCAAGGTCCTGCTTGCAGGGGAGGAGCTTCACCTTGGAAGGCGTTTTCAAAACAGGCCACTCATCTACCCGGTTCTATACAAATGCCTGGTCTTCAGCGTAGTGCTGATCTTCTTTCACGCCGTCGAAAGCATCGCCGTGGGAATGTGGCATGGAAATACCCTCGCGGCGAGCATTCCACCTATTCTCGGATGGAACCCAAGGGGCCTCCTGGCGGTGGCCTTCTCATGTTTTGTGTTGCTGATACCGTTTTTCGGATTCAGAGAGATGGCGCGCGTGCTAGGCCGCAGGGAGATGCGGAATCTGCTGTTTGGAAAGAAATGAGCGTCCTGCATTAGCCGAGCTGTGTCAGTTACCTCACTTCACCAGTTCGATCTCGCTCAGACGCCAGGTCCTGTCGAAGAACGACTCCTCCGGACTGTAGAGGCGCAATAGCGTGAACCAGCCTTTGCCGGGTGTTGTTTGAATCCAATTGCCGTCCTTCACATTAGCGGGCTTGGATGGACCAAAATAGATTGTCGTGGAGCCGTCGGGACTCGCTACGGCGGCCGGTGTGGGATAGGTCTGGCTGCCGGCACGGGGATAGCGCTGCGGCGTTTGCAGCAGCAAACAGAGTCTCGCGGCGCGACTGCTCATACGCATCGGTCACGGGATTCTTTCGGTTCATTCGATATTGCGCCTCATGCACGTCCGCGTCGCTGTACCCCAGTTTCCGCATCCACTCCATTACCATGTGGGGATCGACACCTCCAATTACCGGTGCAGTCTGCGAATGCAGGCGGCAAGCTTCTGGATTGTACTTACTTCCGTCGAACGAACCCGTGCTCAGAGGTCTGACATGGTCGCACAGAGATAGGTCGTGCATTTTGCCTGCTAAGTTGTAATAGCATTCCGCTTGCAGATAGCTTATTTGATAGCCAGGCGAGTCGACCGGTTGTGTCCACCGGCGCTCAGATCAGGTGGGATTTTCTGGCACAGGGCCGGGTCTCTGAATTCCATCGCGACTCCATAAATGAAGAAGTCACGTTGAGTTGGCACACCCTGTTGTTGTCCAAATAGTCCGACTCCGAACACAGCAATTATTAGCCCGTAGATAACGCCACTCGCCCACTTGGTAACTTGACTCATACGTGCGATTCTCCCTCGCGTAACGGCAGCCTCCCCACGTTGACGATTTCATCATATGTCGCTGAGTTAATCGAGCTTCCTCTCGCTATTAGCAGGTTACTGTTGATAAATCCCCACGGCACTCGTTGACCGCTGGTGGGGGCGTTGCTTAAGCGGTCGCCTGATTTCCCCAATCATCTTGAAAGCAAGCGACCTAAGCCTCTTCTCATCAGCTTCTTACACCGTAATGCAAAATTAAGTTGCACGGCTGAGCATGCGTGATACTCTTCGCGGCAAGAACGCCGGTTGAGGAGGGTCAGCATGGCAACACGGACGGATACCCCAGCTTCGATTTTCGACATCAACCTGCAAGCGAGAACAGCGGCGCTCGTCTTGCTGGCCATTTTGGTGGCGATGTTCGCTGTCCTTCCAGCCGCCGAGGCGCAAACCTATACCATCCTGCACAGCTTCACCTACGGACCTGATGGCGCCTATCCCCAGGCCGGCCTCACGATGGATGCCGGGGGAAACCTCTACGGCACGGCCGCTGTGGGAGGATTGCCGAATGACTGCCCCTCGGAGGGGTGCGGCACAGTATTCCGGATGACGCATAAGACTTCCGGTTGGGAATTTACGACGCTGTACAGTTTTCAGGGCAGTGACGGCGACGCGCCCACCGCCCGCGTTGTTTTCGGCCCCGACGGCGCGCTGTACGGAACAACCCTGGGAGGCGGCCTGTCCAACTGCGACGGCGATGTCCCCGGCTGCGGCGTTGTTTTTCGGCTCCAGCCGCCGGCGGGAATCTGCCGCTCCATCCTGTGTCCATGGACGCAAACCTTTCTCTATCGCTTCCAGGGTGGCGCTATGGGCGGAATACCGGAGGGCGATGTTACCTTCGACCGCGCAGGCAACATCTACGGCACACTCCTCAGCGGAGGTTCCACCGGCCCGTATTGCACCAGCTTTGGCTGCGGCTTGGTGTACCAGGTGTCTCAGGCTGGAGGCGGGACGGAAAGCGTGCTGTACACATTCCAGGGAGGTCTCGATGGACGGAGTCCTGCTGGTGGCGTAATCCGCGATGCTGCCGGGAATCTCTACGGCACTACGCTTGAGGGCGGTGCATACGACTGCAGCGGTTACGGCTGCGGCACAGTATTCGAATTGTCTCCCTCCCAATCTGGTTGGACCAAAACCATCCTGCATTCGTTTCAGGGGTCCACCGATGGAGATCTTCCTTACGCTGGGCTCACCATGGACGCTGCCGGCAACCTTTATGGGTCCACTTCGAGCGATGGCCCTGGGGGCGGCGGCACGGTCTTCGAACTCAGTCCAAACGGGCAATCATGGACTTTTTCTACGCTGTACAGCCTGGCCGGGAGTTTCCTCGGCGGCCCCCGGGATGCCCTGACCCTCGACAACGCGGGGAACATCTACGGCGCTGCGCAATACGACGGGGCATACGGCCAAGGCAGTGTCTTCAAGCTGAGTTACGCCAATGGATCGTGGCTCTACACCGATATCTACGACTTTACGCCTGATGGGAGCGGCGGTTGGTTGTTCGACGGCCTCGTTCTTGACAGCCAGGGAAGCATCTTTGGAACCGCCTTTCACGGCGGAAGCTACCTCCACGGCAATGTTTTCAAGATAACGCCGTAGGGAGGGTCAAACGAGACCCGAGTTGAATTCGTAACTGTCGCAAAATCGGCCGTATCACAAGTTACGGAGCCGGGTGTACGGTTTCGCAATAACTTGGGTTATGGCCTGTTATCGCCCACTTCACTGACTTTCGTTGTGAATGCTTAAACGTGGGCCTCACTGATTCGGCAGATGGAAGGCATACAGGTTGCCGTCGTAGGAGCCGAGGTAGACCACGCCGTTGACCACGGCCGGCGAAGCCTCGACGGGGCCCCCGGTGTCGTACTGCCAAAGGGCTGCCCCCGAACTGGCATTCACGGCGTACAAATTATTATTTCCAGACCCGATGTAGACCACACCGTTGGCGACCGCCGCCGAAGACCGGAAGCCACCCGCTGCTGTGAACGTCCACAGCAGGGTTCCGGTGCTGCCGTTCAAGGCGAATAGATTTCCGTCCGCGGACCCGAAGTACACCACGCCGTTGGCCGCCGCTGGTGTACCCTGAATATCTCCTTCTCCGCTTCCGGTCGGATACTGCCAGAGAAGTGTTCCTGTGCTGGCATCCAGAGCGTCTAAATTGCTATCGAAGTCTCCAACGTAGACCACGCCATTTGCCACAGTCGCCGACGAGAAAAGACCGTTCCCGGTCCCATACGCCCACAGCAACGCGCCGGTGCTGGCGTTCAAGGCGTAGACCTTGTCGGCCCCCATGTACACCACGCCGTTAGCCACTGCTGGTGACGTAAAGAGGTCGTTTGCGCCGCCCATCAGGTACTTCCACACAACTGCTCCGGTCATCGCGTTCAAGGCGTACAGATTATGGTCTCGGTTCCAACTGGCGAAGTACACAACACCGTTGGATATTGCGGGCGAAGAACCGATGTATCCACCGGTCGTGTAGGTCCACAGTTGAACTCCCGTGCCGGCATCCAAGGCGTACAGCGTGTAGTTGTCTTCGTCCCCGATGTACACCACGCCGTTGGCCACCGCCGGCGAGGAAATGATCTGAGTATCAAAGCTGACGACGCTCTTCCAGAGCAATGCCCCAGTCTTGGCATTAAAAGCGTAGACGCTGCCGGAGGCGTCCCCACCCCCGATATACACTATGCCGTTCGCCACTGCCGGCGAAGAGTACAAGACGGGATCCATCGTGTAATCCCAATCTACAACCAGATTGCCAACCGTGGCGGGACTCAAAACAAACTCATATTGGTTATAGCCGCTGTGGCATGCATCGGAATGAAACTGTGCCCAATTGATAAACGATGTGATCGGTGGTCCGCTGCACGGTTGTTGTGCCCTGGCTGTCGAACCAATCACAAGGAGCAGTCCCACGAGGCAGTTGGCCGTAGCTTTCATATCCTCACCCGCAGATCTGAATTTGGCCTTACCCAAGGTGGAACGAAAGTATACACCTGCTTTTCCCCTTTGTTCCTTTGTTTTTATTCTCACTCTCCGCGCTTCTAACCATTCAGGCAGGGCCATTGTTTACGTAAAATCCCCATAGCACAAGCAACCGGCGCTGTCGTAGGTTTGCGGGTTTAACGCAGATGAGGTGGTTCGTCTGCCGTCAAGGTTCCCTCATGAATAAGAGTGCAGTAGTGCCGCAGCGCTTGTAAGTGGTCTTGGTCCGCTCGCAGGCCGACGTATCCGTCAGGACGCATCGCCAGCGGGGCCCTGGCGCCAGACGGTTCGGTCTGGAGTTGTAGCCGATATCGATGTTGTTTGTCCCAGTGATAACGGTATCGCCGGCTAGAGCACCGATGAACACGTTGTATGCGCCGGTCGTGTTCGCGTCGCCTGCGTCGTTGCCATCAAAGACATTGCTGTTGCCAGTCGTATTGGAGTAACCGGCCTGAAGGCGGTGAAAACATAGTATGTGCCGCCCGTGTTGGACAAGCCGGCGTCAAGGCAGGTGAAGACCTTATATTCACCGCTCGTGTTGGAGTAGCCGGCGCCAGCGTCGGTGAAAACATTACCCGGTCCGGTCGTGTTGGAGTAGCCGGCCTGATAACCTCAGCCAACCCTGCCTTCGTGCGGAAGCTCTTTCGTCTTGGCTGACGCTGGGTCAGGCATCGTGTCCACTCGGGATGCCCCACCCACTAGCCAAGAGTAAAACAATGTAGAGCGCCTGCACCCCAGTTCGAATGAGTACGCTTGGCATATGTAAACCTCCGACCACCCGTTTGGCCACGTATATGTTCGCGGGAAAGACCGCGATCATTAGAATGCCAAGACAGGTCGACGCCATCCGAGTGCTTCGAGATAGCTGCAATCCGATGCCCCCTGCCAGTTCGAATACGCCCGTTAGGATCACCAGAAACTCACGCTGTGGAAAGATGGGTGGAACAATGCTGGCGAACATCTCCAGGCGGACGAAGTGTCCCACGCCCGATACGAACAGCGGAAGAGCCAACACCACCCGCAGAACCTCCTGCCATCTGCCAAAAGAGATGAAGCGGCCACGAGCGAGCACAAAGAAAGCAACTACCGTCAGGACCAGGGTCGAGATAGGGAGGAAGTAGAGCACGGCCCCTACCTTATCAGCCTGCCGAAAGGCCATTGCGCGGGTTACCTGTGTAACGGCGATTCGGCGTCGATTTGGAAATCGGTGCCCGCTGGCGGAGTTCAATTCGGGGTAATCTCGAAGACCACGCCGCACCCTCCATTACAGTTGCCCGTGCCGCCAAGAAGGGTTGTGCCATAAAGATTCCCGCTGGCATCCACAATTAGCTTGTCTTCGGGCGTTCCGCCATCGCTGCCGCCGGTGAAATCGTACAAGGACTGGTAGATCCAACCGCTGCCGGAAGGGGTCAGCTTGAAGACGTTGCCCCGAGCATGGGAGCCGCCCCCATAAGTTGTGCCATAGAGGTTGCCGTTGGCGTCGAAGACCACCGCGTCGAACGGCCCTTCTTGCTCGACTCCCCCGTAGAACGTGTGGAGCACCGAAAAGTCGCCGCTCGATGGCGTTAGTTGGTAGACCGTACCGGTGTTGTACGCTCCGCCCATGGGAGTCGTGCCATAGAGGTTCCCTTGCGGGTCAGAAATCAGGTCGCCTTGCGGTTCGCATCCGTCGGTTCCACCCTGAAGGTTGTGCAACGTGTTGTAGGTCCAGCTGCCCGCCGAGGGCGAGAGTTCGAAGACGAGTCCGCATCCGGTCGTGCCGGCATACGTCGTGCCATAGAGATTTCCAGCCCGGTCGAAGATGAGACCGCTGAACGAGCAACAACCGCCATCCTGCTGGGTAAAGGTGAACAGCAGGTTGAATGTCCACGCGCCATCGGAATGCACCATTTCGTAAACAGTGTATGGCGTTGTGCCGTAGATGTTCCCGGACTGATCGAAGATCAGGTCGCCAAGCTGGGGCCAATTTCCATCGCTGCCGCCGGTAAACCGATAGAGTACGGTTTCAGACCATGGGCAAAGCACGGACTTACAGACAGTGGCGGGAGGTCTCAGGTTAAAGACGGTGCCGCAGCCTTGACCGAAGGTACAATCACCGCCGCCTCCGAAGACAGTCGTGCCGTATAGACTGCCGTCAGGCCCAAAGACCATTCGGTCGTCAGGCGCCTGTCCGTCATTTCCTCCGGTGAAGGTGTGCAGGAGATTGAAAATCCATCCCGAACCTCTGTGCGCCAACTCAAAAGCCGTTCCGCAGCCAGTAGTGCCGCCAAATGAGCAGTTCCCGCCACCGTAGTCACTCGTCATGCCATACAAGTTTCCACGCGCATCCATCTCCAGGGCGCCGCTAGGATTTCCTCCATCGGCCTGCCCGGTGAAGTTGTACAACACATGATAGGTTTGGGCCCGCACGGTTGTTGTGAAGGCCGTGATCGGCGCAACCACAGCAAGACTAACGAGAAGAAAGTGGGACGTGAGACAGCGCATGACGTGCTCCTTGGCGTTTTCCATGATCACTCCTCGTGACTTAAGTACGGTCGACAGCTTCTCGTTGTGTAATGTGCCGTTGTTGTTGTGATAACCATGCATCACCCCAACCTCTACCGCGTGATCTCGAAGATGACATTCGCAGCATTGGCGCCGTAAACATTACCCTCTGCGTCCACTACCAGCGGCCCATAGGGTGCGCTTCCATCGCTACCGCCTGCGAAATCGTGGAGATCGGTGTAGATCCAGTGGCCATTCGAAGGCGTCAACCTGATAACGTAACCGTCGTCGTGCGGACCGTTGGCAGGGTCGGCAGCATAGATATTGCCTGCCCCGTCCATCACCACGCCGCCCTGAGGACCATAGGCGACGTTCACATCTCCCGGAGCGGCGTAAAGCAGGTTGTATTGCCCGCTCGAAGGCGCGAACTGGAAGACACCGCCATTCCCCTCGGGCCCGTTATCTGTGAGAGTGCCGTAAAGATTGCCGGCCTGGGCGAATCTGAAAGTACCGTTCGGACCACCCCCGGTGGTGCTGTCGAGGTTGAAGACAATGGTCTGATTCCACCCCGACGCTGAAGGCGTCAGTTCCCAGATCACCCCGCAGCCATACAGTTCATTCTGGCCGCCGCAGTTCGGGTCGCCCCCGTCGCCTGAGCCCCAAAGGTTTCCCGCAGCGTCGAAAACTACACCGTTGCCAGCCTGACCACCCGTGAACTGAAGGGCATACAGAACTTGGAAGCTCCAGCCACCGCCGGAGCGCGCCAACTCCCAGACAGTACCGAGTCCGTTTTCTCCGTAGGCGTTGGTCCCTCCGTAAATATTCCCCGAACTGTCACAGGTTACGGTAACCGATGGACCGGCGCCATCGAGGAGATGGCCGAACTGGAACAGTGTGGTCTTTGTCCAGGGACACCGAGCGGCAAAAGGTTGCCGGAGGTTGCAACCGAAACACCGTGCCGCAGCCGTGGCCACAGCCGTCCCCCCCGAAAATCGTGCTGCCGTAGAGGCTGCCATCCGGCCCGACGGCTATGGTTTGGGGCCAAAATCCGTCACTCACCCCGGTAAAGCTGTAGAGCACGGTATAGATCCAGCTGTCGTTGTGGCGCGACAGCTTAAAGACGGTCCCGCATCCGGGCGGATCGAATGGGCAGCTCGAGATTCCGCCTGTAACGGCCGTACCGTATAGATTTCCCTCCTGGTCGATGGCTAAACCATTTGCCGTCCCACTGCCGTCCGAGCCGCCGTTGAGGGTGTGCAGGACAGTGAAGGTTTGGGCCTGCACGTCCGTGGCGGCGACGATCAACCAGACCGAAACCGCCAACGCCACAACCATAGTCCACAAACCAGGCATGTCGATCTCGCCGGTGTTTTGCTCTGAGCGCGCCATGCGGAAAGCCTCCTCATTCTGCTCTCGCGTGGCCTTACCATTAGCCCCGCCTCTCGCCCGCGTCAACTTAATTTCACATTACGGCCTAATAAGCTGACGGGAAGGGGCTTAGCTTAGACGGTGTCGAGATGATGGCCCCTGAACAGGGCCATGCGGTAGCCAGATCCAGACGGCAGGCATTTATTGCACGATGGTGATGTTGCCTCAGCGATTCCCGTCGCCGAGTTAATTCTCAGCTGGGGCATTAAACTCCCAGACGACCCCGCAACCGTCGGGAGAGCAGTTGCCGCGCCCTATTGCAGCCGATTCCCGTTGTACCGAAAAGATTCCCGTTGGCATTGATGGCCAGCCCACTCCATCGCCAGGCCGTTCCTGGGACCGGAACCGGACATTTATTGGTGAGAGGGTTATTCGTGCGAATCGCTCTTCACTGGACCAATCTCGCACTTGTGCGCGTTGAACTGTGCCTGAAGATCGCTTTTTGCAAGCTGACTGTCAGCCCCGGAAACTTGCAGGTTGCAGTATTCACAGATGGCGAGCAGTGGGTGTTCGTGCACCATCCTGATTTGCCGCTTAAGCACGGTCGAAGCCCTCACGAATGGCTTCCTCTTCCGCTTTTTTCTTATGAAGCGCAGCGTCCTCTTCTTTAAGCTTGCGGGCGCGGTCAAGACGTTCCTGAACCTTTTCATGTACCTCTTGGAATTGATTCGAGGGCTTCTTGGTTTCCATATGCCATCCTCAACAATTCTGGCGAATTGGTAGAAACGCCGGTGCCGCTCTTTTTATCTGCTATCTGCCTTGCTGTGGAAGTATGGCACACGGGCGTGTTATTCCGCTGCCAGGAGTCTAGCGGCGCCACACTTCGCTTGTCTGTATAAGGTAGCTCACCACGGTGCTGGATCATGAATCCCGCACGACTGGTTCGGAGGACCTCCACCATCTCGGGCCGTCTGTGCCGCAGCCCGCCGCTGCCAACCGGGAACGCACTGCGCGTAAAATGTCTCTCGTCGGTCTGATCGTGAATCTGGAAGCGTTGTGCCGGAAAAACACGCCTTGAAAATCTATCTGCTCGACGGCACCTACGAGTTGTTCCGGCATTACTATGCTCTGCCGTCGGCACGGGATGGGGCGGGCAGAGAAGTTGCCGCCGTGCGGGGTGTCCTGGCGTCGGTGCTGGGGATGATCAAGGGTGGCGCCTCGCACATTGCGGTCGCAACCGATCATGTCGTCGAGTCCTTTCGCAACCAACTGTGGCCAGGCTACAAGACCAGCGAAGGTGTCGAACCGGACCTCCTGGCGCAATTCCCACTACTGGAAGAAGTGTTGTCGGCAGCTGGCGTTGTGGTCTGGCCAATGGTCGAGTTCGAAGCGGACGACGCGCTCGCGGCCGCGGCCGTTGCCGCCGCCCGTGATACACGTGTCGAACGCGTGATCATTTGTACACCTGACAAGGACCTGGCCCAGTGTGTGCTCGGTTCTCGCATCGTCCAACTGAATCGCCGTACCGGGGTCACCGTTGACGAGCCAGGCGTGGTCAAGAAATTCGGAGTTTCGCCCACTTCGATACCCGACTACCTCGCGCTGGTGGGCGATGCGGCCGACGGCTATCCGGGACTGCCCGGCTGGGGCGCGAAGTCGGCGGCTGCCGTGCTGGCGAAGTTTGCTCATCTTGAATCTATCCCGGCGAACTGGCGCGAGTGGCCTTTGAGCACCACCAGGGCGATCGGACTGGCAGACACTCTTTCCCGCGAGCGCGAGCAGGCAATACTGTTTCGCACCCTGGCCACACTTCGTACCGACATTGCCCTCTTCGATGATGTGGAGCAGTTGCGCTGGAGCGGCCCTACGCCCGCCTTTGAGGAGCTCGCGTCACAACTGGACAAGGCTGTTACCAAAACTCGTACACCAGCGGCCCCGCACTCGCCCAGGCGTTCCGATTCCCAAACCATATGATTGCGTCAAATTGACATGCAGTTGGCGCTGAGACTCGACTGCGGTAACCGCCTCGGCACGCCCGGAGTTGGCCATGATGTCCCCGAGAACGAAAGGGGCGACCGAGACAGCTCTCGGTCGCCAAAAGGGTCAGGTTAAGGTTGGACTAACGCACAGCTTCGGGCTGCGCTCCGCGACCGACTGCGATTGGTCCACGAGCGACCGGTTGTCCTCCGCGAAGCTGGGGCTGTACGCCGCTAGGCGTGGCGACGAAGCCCGTGTTGATGGGGGCCGCGCCGTAGAAACCGACCAGCTTGCCCGTGTCGTTGATGCCGTTGACGATGGTGCTGCCAACCCCGTTAGGAGCATCGATGGTTACAAACCTGGCGGCGCCGATGGTGTAGACGAAACCGTGGCCCAGGCCGGCGGCATCCGTGAACGTGCCGACAACCTGACCGCTGTTGTTCAAGCCCAGAGCCTGAGTGAAAGTGCTGCCGGGAACATCTAGGGGCATGAAAATCCCGCGGTTAATCAGCCAGCCGTGGTTTACGCCATTGGCATCGATGAAGAAGCCGCAGGTGACGCCCGAGTTGTTGATGCCAGTGGCCTGCGCTCCGCCCACTGCGCCGGGGATGGTGATCACGTGGAAGACTCCGCCTACTTCGTCATAGGTATACGGGATGTCAGGGGTAGTGTTATCGATACTGTTGCTGTAGTAGCCGGCCGCCTGGTAGTAGTCGTTCTGGCTCAGCAACTGGTTGAAGGAAGTGGCGATTTGGGCGCCGGGATAGTCGACGGTGGTGAAGCGGCCATCGCTGGTGCGGAAGAAGCCGTGAGTGATTCCGGCGTTGTCAACGTAGAAACCATCGGTGGTCAGGAGGTTGTTGATGCCGATGACCTGGGTCATCATGGAGTTGGGGAAGTTTTCATTGTTGAAGCTGTTGGGCAGCACCAGCGTGAATCCCTGGTTCTGATTGAAGTTGTGATAGCCGGCAATTACATCGTTGTTGTTGATGCCCAACAACTGGGTAAAGGAAACGTTGGGGTCGCCGAAGACGACGTTGCGGAAAGTGTAGCTCTGTTGGGCAAACGCGGAAGCGCAAAGCATCAGCGCGAGAGCCAGAATGAAGGACAGTTGAAAGCGTTTCATGGTAATTCTCCTCTTTATTTGGCGGCCGTCGGCCGCAAGCATGAATTTGGATTGCTGATAGGAAGCCGTTTTGCCAGACATCTACAACCGGCTTCACTTACATATGTGACATTCGCGTCCGGATTCCCTCATGGGGACGAAAAAAATCTCGCAAGCTGGGCCTTGGGAGATCAGCACGTGAAGAGTTGACCTTCGAAATTACTCAGCCCGGATGTCTCACGATCTCCGGTTCCGGCTCACCAGTGGCTGAATGAGCCATCCGTAAAGTGCCAGTCTTGGGGTATAATTCGACGCTGAAACTGCGTTGCAATAGACCCGCCGTAGCACGGTAAATTGCTGGGCTTAAGAGCTTTTCCAGTTAGGGGCGCCTACATGGTATGACCCCACGCCGGGCCGATTCATAGGGAATTAACTAACCGTCAACCTTCAGCAGATGTCTAATGTAAGGAGTCGGTGATGCCGGACCGGCAAGACGTGACGCGGCTCCTCCAGCAATGGAAGGGTGGAGACCGCGAAGCCCTTGACCAGTTGATGCCCATCGTCTACGACGAACTTCGACGCCTGGCCTCCCGATGCTTATATTCGGAACGTCCGGGTCATACCCTGCGCGCGACGGCCTTGGTCCATGAGGCCTACATTCGGCTGATGGATGCCGACATCGGATGGCAGGACCGGGCGCACTTCTATGCCGTAGCCGCCCGCGTGGTGCGTCGCATTCTTGTGGAATACGCCCGGACACATACTCGCCAAAAACGTGGCGGCGGCGAGGAACTCCTTCCCCTGGACGAAGCCATCGTGGTTGGACCAGAGGCTGCGTCGACGGTTTTGGATCTGGACGAAGCCCTTCAGCGCCTGTCAGCGCTCGACGAGCGCAAGAGTGACATCATCCAAATGCTGTTTTTCGGCGGCCTCACCTACGACGAAACTGCCGCAGCTCTGGGCATCTCTCCAGCCACCGTCCACCGCGAACTGAAATTAGCCAAGGCGTGGTTGCATCGGGAGCTGGCCCAGGGCCGGGCCTAGAGGAGATAGCGGCATGGACAGCGCTGAGCGTTGGGGCCGCATCGATCAGCTGTTCCATGCTGCCCTCAACTACGATCCGCCCGCCCGTGAAGAATTCCTCCAGCAAGCCTGTGGAAGCGACGCCGAATTGCTGAAAGAGGTGCAATCGCTTCTGGACTCCGCCGAAAAACCCATCGACTTTGTGCCCCAGGCTTTACACGAGATGGCCCGGAAACTGTCCGCGGACGATGGCCAGGAAATATCGGACGCCTTTGCCCAGGCGGCGCCCGAGCGGACCCCGGTTGCTCCCGGCACTCAGCTGGCGCATTACACCATCGTGTCCATCATTGGGGCTGGCGGTATGGGCGAGGTCTACCTTGCCCAGGACACGCGTCTGCGGCGCAAGGTCGCGATCAAGATGCTGGCGCCGGAGCTGACCGGAGACCAGCGCGGATTGCGTCGCTTCGAGCAGGAAGCGCACGCCGCTTCGGCATTGAACCATCCTAATATCCTTACTATCTACGAATTCGGTCAGGCTGACGGTCTGCATTTTATCGTCTCCGAGTTTGTTGAGGGCGTCACCCTTCGCCAGAAAATCAGCGGCGCCCGGCTTGAACTGAACACCGCGATCGAAATCGCAATACAAATTGCCGGCGCTCTGGCTGCAGCTCATGCCTGCGGCATCGTTCATCGCGATATCAAACCCGAGAACGTCATTGTGCGATCGGATGGAATCGTCAAAGTCCTCGATTTCGGAATCGCCAAGCTCAGCCCTCGATATACCGGACAAATAACTCGTCGCAACATATTGAGTGTTGCGCTCTCGGACAGCGAACCAGGAGTGGTTCGGGGTACGGCTAAGTACATGTCTCCGGAGCAGGCGCGCGGTATTGCAGTGGATGCACGCAGCGACATCTTCAGCCTGGGGTCAGTGATCTACGAACTGGTAACCGATAGGGCCGCTTTCGAAGGCGAGACCGCCAGCGATGTGATGGCTGAAATCCTGAAGGTCGAACCGGCATCGCCGAGCCAGTTGATACCAGACCTTCCCGCCGAAATAGAGCGCATCATCGGCAAAGCTCTATGCAAGGATCGCGAGAACCGCTATCAGTCGATTGCCGAGCTGCTGGCTGATTTACAGAACTTCAAGAAGGAGGCGGAATTTCAAGCTAAGCTGCAATCGCCGGTCCGAGCTGACCTGCCCAAGCCAGGGTCGGAACGCAAAACTCCGGGACGTTCTCTGGCACCAGCCCCAACTGCCGGTTCTTTTTCTGCCAGCTGGTGGCTATGGCGAATCGCGGTTTTGCTGGTTGTGGTTTTCGCCATCGGCTATTTTTTCGCCAGAAGATTGCACCCGGTGCCAACCTCCCAGGAGCCCCGCAGTCTGGCAGTCCTTCCATTTCGCAATCTCACGCCCGATGCCAACACCGACTTCCTGGGATATTCCCTGGCGGATGAAATTATCACCAAGCTTGACTATGTAAATGCCCTGACGGTTCGCCCTTCGTCTTCCGTCGATAAGTATCGCAATCAGATCGTCGACGCCAGGAGAGTTGCGGCGGACTTGAATGTAGACACGCTGCTCACCGGTACTTACATTAAGGACGGCGATGATTTAAGGATCACCGCTCAGTTGGTTGATGTGAAACCCGACAGGATCCTCTGGCGGGAAGCCATTGACCTGAAGTACGACAACCTCCTGACGGTGCAGGACCGGGTGGTACAGCAGATCAGTCAAGGAACTGCAGTTGAACTTGTCGCCCGCTGAGGCTGCCAATCTCAAGGCCGAAAAGCCGATCAACGCCGCGGCTTACGAAGACTATCTGCGCGGAATTGACCTCTACTCCCTGAACGATTTTTCAGCCGCCATTGACATGCTGGAGAAGTCGATCGCCCTGGAACCAAATTATGCGCCGGCGTGGGCTTATCTGGGGCGAACCTACACCACCAACGCCTCGCTTCAGTTCGGCGGGAGTGAGCAATACGTCAAGGCGCAAGCAGCTTATGAGAAGGCGATTGCATTGAGCCCAACTTCGGCTGAGCCCCGTATCTTCATGGCCAACTTCTTAACCGATACCGGCAGAGTCGAACAAGCCGTGCCTTTATTGCGCTCGGTTCTGAAAGATAACCCCAACAACGCAGAGGCGCATTGGGAGCTGGGATATGCCTATCGCTTTGGAGGCATGCTGGAGGAATCGGTGGTGGAGTGCGAGAAAGCGCGCCAGAACAATCCTCAGGTCAAAATCAGCAGCGCTGCTCTGAACAGCTATCTCTATCTTGGAGAATATGAGAAATTTCTCCAGAGTCTGCCGGCCAGCGATTCCGCCTACATTCTGTTTTACCGCGGCTTTACTGAGTACTACATGAGTCATCGTGACCAGGCCGCCAAAGACTTCGACCGTGCTTTCGACAGGGATCCCTCCCTGCTTCCCGCAAATGTAGGAAAGGCACTCAGTGACTCAATCAAGCAGGACAAGGCCCGCGGCGTGAAGCTCCTTAAGCAAACGGAAGACAAGATTGAAGAGCGCGGCGTCAGCGATCCTGAAGGCATGTACAAAGTGGCGCAAGCCTATGCGGTTTTGGGCGATAAGCCTTCCGCGTTACATATGCTACGCCACAGTATCGGGGGCGGGTTCTTTTGCTACCCTTACTTCGTCAGCGATCCGCTGCTACAGAACCTGCGCGGCGAGCCGGAATTCCAGGCGCTTCTAAGCCAGGCCCGTCAGCGACACGAACAATTCAAGGCCACGTTTTTTTGACCCTCTGCCAAGCCTTGCGCCACCCGCTCAAAAGTTGACTATCGACGCCTGCGCCAGGAATTTGCAGGCCCCTTCGCGGACGGGAGTGCTCAGTGCGGAAGTCGAGCCCTCTCCACAAGAAAGCTGTCCTGACACTGTTTGGCGGCGGAAAGCAACTGTGCGAATTCAGGCGTGCTGCGCAGCGACGCCAGCATAGGGTCCTTCTGCAAGGCTTGGTAGGCGCAATATTTGCCATCAATGGCCGATTTCAGCAGCCGTAACGCCAGATCTTTCTGGCCACAAAAAGCCACGTCGGTCGCGAACAGATATCTGTTTTCTGGGTCAGGGTTCTTCCCGAAGGATGGCTCAAGCTCGCGCACGGCGCGGTCCAACTCTGCGGAGGACGACTCGGGCGAGGGTCGGTTGAGACAGGCCGTGGCAAACCTGGTGTAGTCACCATCGGAAGGCAGTTTCTGCAGCAGAGCCCTCGCTTCGGCCAATTTGCCTTGCCGCACAAAAATCCACATCCCATTGCTATTGGCCCAGGTCGACCCCGCATCTAGTTGGCTGAAGTCCATGGCGCGCGAAGGGTTTCCCATCTGGCTGAAGGTGAACGCACAGGCGCGGAACAGATAGTTTCCGGAATCCAGAGAGATTGCCTCTTCGCACGCGCGCGCCGACTCATCGAGTAACCCCGCATAGCGGAGCACATACCCTAGAACGAAATGCGCCATCGCATTCTTAGGCTGCTGCTCGACCCAATTTGCCGCGTCCTGGTAGGCCTTGACCACTTCACCCCGCTCGGTCCGATTTGCGATCCTCTGGCCAAGTGCAATGCTGAGATTGGGATCAAGCAGCAGCGCCCGCTCAAGAGCGGTATTCGATTTCTGGAACATAGCCTCGCCGCCGTCTCCGTACTGAGAATCAAGGTAATAGCGACGCCCCAGATTGGCCCATGCCGGCGCATACGTGGGGTCGAGGCCCACGGCGCGCTCCAGCATGGGGATGGCTTCTTTGTTGGGGCCCGGGTCATGCGGTAGCGCGAGGCTGCGCAGGTACAGATCGTAGGCTTCTTCGTTCTTTGGGCGAGTGCTGGTCTCGGCGGCTTCAGTTTCCCCGCCCAGTGCGGGGATCAGTCCTGCCCGCACCTTGGCGGTAATTTGCGAGCGCATCGCAATCATGTCAGGCGCGGCAGCATTCAGAGTGTCCCGCCAAAGCGTACGGTTGTTCTCAACGTCGACGGCCTCCAGCGTAATCTGTAGCTGATCGCCTTCTTTCAAGTAATGTCCCGTGACGATGTCGCTGACCCGCATCTCGCGGCCGACCTGCTGCAAATCGAGTCCGGGTGCAGTGTATTTGCTGGTGGTGGCAAACGGGCGGATAGACAAAGAGCGGACGTAGCTGAGTCCGGTGGCGATCTCGTCGGGCAGGGCCAGCCGTAGAAAGTCCGCGTCCTTATCGGAGCCCAGGTTCTGAAAGGGAAGGACCGCGACCGTCGTCGGATTGGTGACACTGGCCGCAGGAACAGTCTTCCGCTTTGACTGCCAGATGACAACGGCCAATGCCAAGACCGCAAGCGCGGCGACGACCGCTACGATCCTGGCGTAGGGACGCCCCTTAACGGGAGCCACCGTTCCGCTGCTGGCGCTCATCGCGCTGTGCTGGCTGGAACTCCTCGGCCAGGTAGAGGCACTCGAGTCTTCGCTTCCACTCGCCAGCGGCGAGGCCCAGCGCCCGCTGTCGGTGTCCCGTTTCAGACGTTGCAGATCGCTCCGCATTTCCGAAGCATGCTGATAGCGAAGGTTGCGGTCCTTTTCCAGCGCCTTGTCGATGATCCGTTCCAATTCGGCTGGCACATCCTGATTCAGCCGCACCACCTTGACCGGAACGCGGTTCACGATCGCTTCACAAATCATCGCCGAACTTTCACCCTGGAAGGGCAGGGCCCCGGTCGCCATTTCGTACAGCACCGCACCAAAGGAGAATAGGTCGGAACGAGCATCCAGTTCCTTCGCTCGAACCTGCTCGGGCGACATATAGGCCACGGTGCCAAGCATCGCTCCAGGACTGGTCAGGTGTTGGGCGTCGGAGTCGGCAACTCGCGTCTCAGATTCAGTCTCGCCCGCCCCGCTTTTGCCCGTAACTTTGGCCAGACCGAAGTCGAGGACCTTGGCATGCCCGCGCCGCGTGATGAAGATGTTTGCCGGCTTGATGTCTCGATGAACGATGCCTTCGCCATGAGCTGCATCGAGCGCATCGGCGATTTCCACTCCCAGGTCCAACACCAATTCGGTTTCGAGTGGCCGCCCCGCGATGCGGTGTTTCAGGGTCATGCCGTCGAGAAACTCCATCGCGATAAAAGCGCGGCCTTCTTCTTCGCCGATGTCGTAGATAGTGCAGATGTTGGGATGATTGAGCGCAGAAGCGGCGCGGGCCTCGCGGCGAAAACGTTCCAGCGCCTGCGCATCGCGAGCTACTTCATCGGGCAGAAACTTGAGAGCAACGAAGCGGCCCAGCCGTGTGTCCTCGGCCTTGTAGACCACTCCCATGCCGCCCCCGCCCAGCCTGGCGACGATGCGGTAGTGTGAGATCGTTGAGTCGATCATGTCTTGCCGGCGCTGTAATGACTGCCTGATGATAGGGTGCTCGCGAGTGGCCGTCAATTCAGCAGCATTGATTTCCCGGTTACTCGGGCCTTTTCGTCATGGGATCTGTTTGGCCGGTAGCGATGGGCCGTCTGGATGCGCGGTCGAGTGGGCGACTACAGCGACGAGCTTGCTTGCCATTCCCGGCGACCGCTTGAGGCAGGCGTCGCGATGCGTGCGCTCCGCGAAGTTATCCCCAAAATGGATTGGAATCTTAAGAACCGGTTGAAGTCAGTTCCGCCTCGAGCATGCCCATCTCTTGCAGAAGCTCGTAGGTGCGGTCGGCTTCAATCCGGTCGACGACGCTTATGGCGACGCCAACATGGACTATCACGTAGTCCCCGACGCCGGCCTCCGGGACAAAGTCCAGAGATACTTGGCGCACCACGCCGCCAAACTGCACGCGGGCCATTCTTGCGCCGCACTGCTCTTGCACGTCGAGGATCTTACCCGGTATTGCCAGGCACACGACAGAACTCCTCAATGACAAGTTAACCATCGCCTGGTTACGACAGAGAGTGACGAGTGACACACCTTAAGGTGATGCTTGAGGCCGGCGTCGCCTAGATATTGAGCCGGCGTTTGTCCGACTAGCCTCGGGAAAAACCGAACTAGCCAAGCTTGCTGTAGTCGCAAAAATCATTACAAAGCAGTTACAATCGGGTTGTGGGATTTAATAGATTGCCAATCAAAGAGGGGATAGGTATGGACATTACAAATATAGTGGCACAACTTCGACAAGAAGTTAGCCGTATAGAAAGTGCGATTGCAGCGCTTGAAGGAACCAGTTCGCAGGCAATACGACGGGGTCGTCCATCCAAGGTTACCCAAGCTCAGTCATCCGGCGGACGTAAGCGCGCTCAGATGAGCGCCGCGGCACGCGCCAGAATTGGCGCGGCCAAGAAGGCTTGGTGGGCAAAGCAGAGGGGCAAGGCAGCCCCGAAAGAGGCTAAGTCTGCTGCTAAAAAGACCGCCGCACGGAAGCCGATGAGCCCAGCCATGCGCAGGAAATTGTCCGCGATGATGAAAGCGCGTTGGGCGCAGAGAAAAAAGGCGGCATAGCGAGGCCGCAGCCTGGTCTAGTTCGCGGTCGTAGAGGTCCCGAGGTATGCTCGGAACGTAGACGGGCCTAGCCTGTAACAAACCTCATGGTTCCGGGCAGCATTTGCTGCCCTTGCCATTTGTAGCTGAAGCAGATCAACACTTCAGCACGACAGTTCGCAAACCTAGTCGAGGCCGCCTTCCCGCTACTTCGAAAGTTACCTGCATGGCGGTAGAGATCACGGGTCTCTATAAGTTGGAATTCTTGCCGCTTTCCACCTTCAGCTCATGCCTTCTGATGCGAGTTGACGGCGGTTCCGTCAGCCTTCCAGCGGCGCCTAACGGTTGAAGGGGGTTTCCTGGATCCAGTGGAAACCTCTGCTGACCAGAAGAAACTTGTCGCGGTCCAGGAGTTGCAGTTGCATGTGAAGCTTGTGGCTGTCCATGTCGCCATCGAGAATCAACTGATCGGGCGCTGGGCGTTGGAAGCGGAAGCTTGCTTTCCAGTCTTTGTCGCCGTCCTTGGTGAGCGCGAGGGTCTTGTCGCCGAGCTTGATGGTGGCGCCATAACGGGCCAGCGAGTCGTCCATGCGCTGAAAAGCCATGCGGCTGGGAATGTCAAAAATGGCGCGCCGCCAGCGTCCATAGTCGGTAAGCAGCGGCGATCGCGTCTGTCCGTCAAGAGTGAACTGCTCCACGTTCCAGATTCCATACAGCGCCGACTTCGGGCTTCCGCCTCCGTAAAGATGCCAACCGGCCCAACTACCGTAAGCATTCATGCCCATCAGCCAGACACCGATCATGACTTGAGCTATCAGCGCGATGCGGTTCCGGCGCGGCGTAGCGAAGAGTGGAGGTTGCGTGGAAGGCCCGGCAGTGCGATTCAGGAAAAATAAATTGGCAAGACGCTGAAGGTCTGGTGCGAGCAAAAACAGAGACAGAAGTATGAAGTGGAAAGAGAGCAGTTTCACCGGCACGTCGTAGGTCATGTTCAGCATAAACACCTGGGTCATGTCTGCCAGGCAAACCAGTGCGCCCAAGGTTGTTGTGCGCGGAACGATGAGCAGGATTCCACCCAGCATCTCGGCGCATCCGGAAAAGACTTCATACGCCGGAGAAGCGCCGATAGAAGCCCACAGAACTCCCATTGGGGAGAAGTTCCCGAAACGCTCGAGCAGCATCGTGAGGTAGGGGTAAGGCATTTGCAGGGGAACCGCCTTGGCCCAGCCGTAGCCAAACATCTGTCCCGCAAGACAAATCCGAATGCACAACCGAAACCACTTATATAACGTGACGTAGTTTTTGCGATTGCGATCCAGAATCGACCAGACAGCCGTCGCCACGCCGGCCAGCACCAGCATGCAAAACAGCAGCACCCAGTCGAAGGTCCTGTCGGCGCTTCCGGTTTCCGCGTAAGTCAGCGGTCGGGTAACGCGGAAGAGATGGTTCGCGGTCCACAGGACGATCTGGCGCGTCGGCGGCAGCGAGGATGGGTCCGGTATGTCGACGTTCGGAAGTGGAATCAGGCCGGTAGAAACTTGCGTGAGAATGCAAAACAGCCCGAAGTACACAAAGCAGAATCGAAAGGCGACCCGAGTTGCGAACCTCCACTGCGGAATCTGCGGCTCGCACTGAACTGTTTCGGTCTGGAGTTGAGTGCCCTGAGTACCCACAAAAGCCTCCATGGGGACCTACAAGGGAGCGGGTATGCATTATAGCGCAAGCAGGATCGCCAGCTTGCCAGTGGTTCACCGATGTGAAGATCTTGTCTCGGACGGCAGCGAGCAGGTCCGTTTGTCACAAACCGCTGGGGATGAAGGGAGCCACAAAATAGATCACAACAGGCATTCTAAGATCACGCCTGCCGCTTTGAGGCGCTGATTGACGGCGCGCGCAATGGCTACGCTACCCGGCGTGTCGGAGTGAATGCAAATGGTGTTTGCTGCAACCGTTACTTCGGAGCTGTCGCTCGCGATGGCCCGGTGCCGAACAGCGATATCGACAGCCTGCTGCGCCGCGGGCTCAGGATCGGTTATTAGCGCCCCGGAGAGAGTCCGTTTGCGCAGCGTGCCCCCCGGTTCATAAGCGCGGTCAGCGAAAGCTTCGGCGGCGAATCGCAACCCCATGGAGTCCCAGACTTCCAACACAGGCGAGCCAGCTTGGCCGACCATGACGAGTTGCGGATCGATGGCCTTCACCGCGCGGCCTATTGCCAGCGCTACATCGTGATTCGTGTTGGCCGCATGATAGAGCGCGCCGTGCGGCTTAACATGCGCGAGCCGCATGTTCAGGGATCTGGCAATCTTCGCCAGCGTCTCGACCTGCTGTTTCACTGAAGCCTCGATCTCTAGCGAAGAAAGTTGCGATTCGATACGTCCAAAGTTTGCCCGATCAGGATAGCCGGGGTGCGCCCCGACAGAGACCTTCAACGTGCGGGCTGCCGATAGCGTCTGCCGCATGGTTTGTTCATTGCCCGCATGTCCCCCGCACGCGATACTGGCCGAGGTAATGTAGCGCATAAGTTCTAAGTCGGTGCCATTGGCGAGCGACTCTTCGAACTCTCCCAAGTCGGCGTTGATATCGATGGAAACACCCGTCATCTTGGAGTTCCTGTCTTATCCCGAAGAACGCTACTTAGGGATAAAATGTCTCGGTCAGGCAACAAAGGCCGCTCTCAGCCGGCGCTCCTGCTCGGCTAGCGCCTGGAGCGCTTCGGCAACGGAAACTTCAACGAATCGTACTTCGTCGCGAGGCCGTAACTGGCCGACGCGATGGACATCAGCGGCAATCACGTTGGCGATCTTTGGATATCCGCCGGTAGTCTGCTGATCGACAAACAGAACGATGGGGTGGCCATCCTGCGGCACTTGAATTGCTCCCAGCGGGATGCCGTCGCTGAGCAGTTCGGAATTGTCGCGCGGTCGCACAGCCGCTCCCTTGAGGCGCAGGCCGGTGCGATCCGACTGCCCACTGACGATGTACGGCGTGGAGAACAATCTCGCAAATGCCTCCACTTCGAACCAGTCCTGCTGCGGGCCTTTGGTCACGCGCAACGGTCGGGGCGTGCGCGTTGAGTCCAGTGAACCCGGACGCAGGGAGCGGACAGGAAGAGAACTATGTCGCCTCACCTGGAGGATGTCCCCACTCTGCAAGCGACGCCCGTTGAATCCTCCAAAGTGGCCCGGGACAAATGTCGAGGCGCTGCCCATGACCAGCGGAACCTCAAGCCCACCTTGCACCGCGAGGTAGCATCGCACGCCGCCGGTGATGTTCCCACATTGTAGGACGGCACCCGCGGGAACTTCGAACGCTGTGTTGGCCAGATCTTCAGCCGAGCCGGTTTTGCATTCGCAATCGGCGCCGGCGAGCGCGACCACGGCGCTCTCCCCGAATTCCAAAGTCGCGCCGAGTAGCGTCATCTCCAGTGCAGGAGCGTTCTGGCGGTTGCCCACCAGAAGATTGGCAATGCGGAATGACAGCGGGTCGGCAGCTCCGCCGGAAGAGATGCCGAGGTGAGCGTAGCCATAGCGCCCCAGGTCCTGGACGGTGGTGAGCAGCCCGGGCTTGGCAACCCGAATCGTCATGTAAGTCCAGCCTCAGCCAGGCGTTGCATTTCTTCGAACCTCGCGCGATCGATTGGGGAGAACCTCATCTTGTCTCCCGGCTGCAAGCGGGTTGGTGGTTTTGCTTCGGGATCGAACATGCGCACCGGCGTTCGTCCGATCAGTCTCCACCCTCCGGGAGAATCAACCGGATAGATTCCGGTTTGACTGCCGGCAATTCCAACACTGCCGGCGCTGATCGACGGGCGGGGGGTCGGTAGCCGAGGCGTGTGCAAAACTTGCGGCAACCCACCCAGGTAAACGAAGCCCGGAGAGAATCCGAGGAAATACACGAGATACGTCGGGGAGGAATGTTGCCGGACAACCTCGTCCAGCGAGAGTCCGGTATGCGTGGCAACATCCAGCAGATCGGGACCGAACTCGATGTCATAACACACCGGAATGCTCACCACGCTAGCGTCCGTTGCGGGTGGGGGATCGGCGGCCAGCGCTAGTTGTCGAACAACTGCGCTCAGCTCGTCGTGGGTCAAGCGTAGCGGATCGAAATCGACAAGCAACGAGGCATAACCAGGATGCAGATTGCGGATTCGGGGATCATGCCGGGACTGTAATGCGTGAAACAGCGTAATCACGTGCCGGTGAATTGCCGGCGAGATGGTATTCCCGAAGACAACCAACAACGACGAATCGCTCGCCGGAATTATCTTCACGATGGTTTCCATCCTCGGCAAGGATAGACGATGTCGCGCTCGCCAGGGCAAAAACAAAAAACCCTTTCCCATCGAGCTAGGCGTAAAATCCAAGGTACATCTCCATACGCATACCTCCCAGCCTCCGAGGTTGAGCCTTTGCGCATCCAGGTGCCGGTCCACGGACCGTCCGCGCAAAGGAAGCACGTGTCCCCACCCATCCGCAAGTACAGGAACCGCATTCTTGCTGGATTGCCGAAAGCCGAGATCGGTCGACTGGCGCCGCATTTAACTTTCGTTGATCTTAAGGTTGGCACCCATCTGCTGGATGGCCAGGCCGATTTCGCGTATTTCATGGAGCAGGGCATTGCCTCTGTCGTCTTAACGCTGGCCGACGGAGCTACCGTCGAAGTCGGCGTGATTGGGTTTGACGGAGTGGTGGGAATCCCCATGTTATTGGGAGCCACCAGCATGCCGGGAGCAACGTTTATTCAGGTTGCAGGTTCGGGCTTTCGTATCGATGCCGCGCGTCTGAAGGGTGAGTTCGAGCGCGGTGGGCAGTTACGAAATCATTTGCAGAGGTACACGCTGGCGTACCTTATTCAGACTGCCCAGAACGGTGCCTGCAACCGGCTACATACCATTGTTGAGCGACTGGCGCGCTGGCTGCTCACCTGCCATGACCGCGTGCAGTCGGAGCGTATGGGGCTTACCCACGAGTTTCTCGGCCAGATGCTGGGTGCTCCTCGAACGACCGTCACCCTGGCGGCAGGAATGTTGCATCACGCTGGCATCATCGACTATTCACGCGGCCATGTGACCATCAAGAGCCGCAGCGATCTGGAGAACGCCACCTGCGAATGCTATAGCGTTGTGCGCCAGGAATTCGACCGCCTGAAGGTACTTTGAAATCTCGGTCGGCAGAGAAAACATGGGCGTCTGCCACGGCATCGATCAGCGTGCTGATCTGGCGATCATCGGGTTTGTACATGATCTGCTACTTGGCGATGCGAGGTTGGCAAGGGATAATTAGATGTGCGCGGATGATGCATGTGCGGACGTGAAAAACGGTTTCGGGGCATCGACCGTGCATCAGGCTAGTGTATTTGCAACGTCCTTGACGACAGGGAAGCGCTCGCCATCGACACGAACGATGGTGTGTTAAATTGAATCTGTAGGCAGAAAATTTACTCTAATAAGTAGATAACTATGGCAGGAAGCTCTCGTACCACCTTTACTAAGCGACAGAAAGAACGGGCGCGGCAGGAGAAGCGGGCTGAAAAAGCGCAGCGCAAGGCGCAGCGTAAACAGCCGGGCGACTCCGAGAGCGTCACGCTGGAAACCCAGTCCGTCGCTGACTTGACCGTCACTCACGATGAAGACGGCCAGCCGCAGGGTTTCGATTTTCACGATTTTGGGAAGTAACACACAGTAATCAAGTTGGTGCGCTGGCAACATTTTCCGGCGCACTGTGGTAAAGTAACAAGTAGACGCTTATTGGCTACGGCCGCTTGCAAGCGACATCCGATCCGCAGTTCGATCCGATTTCCCGCCTTTCCTGCTTCCGTTTCGTTTCAGCGCCGAATTAAACTAGAGCGGCTTCAGCTGTATCTTCGCGACTCGCCCGCCACGGACTACCGCAATGAGTGCAAACAGCACCTGTCCGGTATCCCCGATAACGGTGGACTTCCTCGCGAGACGCCTCTCCAAGAAAGAAAAAATCGTTTTGACACAATTTAAAGATATGCCCCTGTCTGCTGGGCTCCAGCAGAAGCTGGCACATTCGCATTTCACTACCCCGACGCCGGTCCAGGCGTCCGCTATACCCCCCGCGCTGGAAGGTAAAGACGTACTTGCCACGGCGCAAACCGGCACCGGCAAGACCCTGGCTTTTCTGATTCCGATCATCGAGCGCCTGGCGGCCCAGCCTTCATCGCGCAAGGTATCGGCTTTGATCCTGGTGCCTACGCGCGAGCTGGCCATGCAGGTGCACGAGCAGTATGAAAAGCTGCGCGAACGCAAGTCCGTTCCCGCCGCGCTGGTCATTGGCGGCATGAGCGAGCAGCGCCAGATCCAGGCCATCCGCAAGGGCGCTCGACGTCGTTGTCGCAACTCCTGGCCGCCTGGAAGATTACCTTCGCCGCAAGCTGGTGAACCTGCAGCACGTAAAGATACTGGTCCTCGATGAATCCGACCGCATGCTCGACATGGGATTTCTGCCGGCGATTCGGCGCATTGCCGCAGCGTTGCCGCGCCAGCGCCAGACCCTGTGCTTCTCGGCCACGCTGGAAGCTTCCGTGGCCCACCTGGTGAACGACTACATGAACAAGCCGCTGCGTGTGGCTTTGGGTTCCATCTCCAAGCCGGCTGACACGGTGGAGCTGCAGGCCTTCGAAGTGCCGCAGGTGGAGAAATCCGAGCTTCTGCGTCAGCTTCTCTACGCCGAGAAGGGACAGACGCTGATCTTCGCGCGCACCAAGCACGGGACCGAGCGCCTGGCCAAGAACCTGGTGCGGGACGGCTTCACCGCCGCCATGATCCACGGCGATCGCAGCCAATCACAGCGAACCGGCGCCCTCAGCGGATTCGAGGAAGGCAAGTTCCAGGTGCTGGTGGCCACCGACGTGGCCTCGCGCGGGATCCACGTCAACAATGTTGCGCACGTCATCAATTACGATTTGCCGCAGATTCCCGAAGACTTCATTCACCGCGTGGGTCGTACCGGTCGCATGGGCTCGGCGGGACGCGCATCGACGCTGGTATCGGGTGCGGAGATTGGCGAATTGCGTTCCATCGAACGCGCCCTCAAGCTGAAGATCGTCCGCAAGCAGTTCAACAACAGCGGACGAATTGCTGGCCCCGCGATACAGAACACGCTTGCAGACGCGTACCCTGTCCCGCATGAAGGGCGAAGTGTTCTCGTAACCGGCAACCCGTTCAGCTAACGCGTATAATGGAGTCATCTCGCCGTTTTCGAGACGGCTCCATTTACCCTTCTTGCCAAGCGCAAGAGGCAAATCTTCAGCCCCACTCACCCGCGCTCTCCTTTGATAGCACTGAGAGTTTCTCTTGAGAACGGCAGCGCGTTCCGCAAGCTGCTTTTCCTGCGAGGTCACCTGTAGATGAACGTGGGCCATCCGCCGTCAACAACCAAACCACCGAGCAGAATAACCGTCCTTTTGATGGACACCAATTCCGAAAGGCGGGCGTTGCGCCGGAAAATACTTGCCATGCATGGGGTGGAAGCCATCGGCGCATGCGACTTGCTGGAGGCCAGTTCCATCTGGCACCGCGACCGCTACAACATGGTCCTGATGGACATTCGCGCGGACCACCACGGCTGTCTATCGTGGCGCGACGAAATCAAGAAGGAAAGTCCCCAGCAGATGGTGGCGTTCCTGGTGGGCGGCCCCAAGTATATCGATCTGGAGCCCCTGGCGAACTCTTATGCCGCCGAAGAACACGGTTTGCAGTGGGGAGATTCCATGCGCAGCGCAATCCGCAAGAGTTGCGACCTGTTACCGCAGCGAAACGGTTTCGTAGAAGCGGGCTGGCGCATCGCAGCTGCACGGAAGATAAACCGAGCGCCAACGAAGGCTGCGGAGCGACCGTCTCCGGCGGACATTGGACTTGAAGTCGCTTTGGTTAGTGCCGAGGCCGTTGATCACCTGGCGATGGTGCCACTCGTGGAGTGAGTGCGAGATCAAGAGCCGCAAAAGTCTCTGCGAACATGTGCTACAACCACCCCGCCGGAAGAAAAATGGAGAAACCATGAAAGACGAGACACCAGCCAAGGTTTGCAATCCGGTTCCACTCGACAATATTCTTACCAGCGCGGTAGTGCTCAACTGGGATGCGCTGGCACCGGGATCGACGACCGGCATCGTCAAGGTTGAATACCACATCGGAACGGACGGCTCGGTGGAGTCTCTGAAACTGTGGGCCAGCGCACGCGAATACTGGAGTCTGGTCTGCGACTACTCAACAAATCTCGGCTGGTCGGATGGGCCACGTTTCTCCAACGGCTATCATTCGCACCGCCTGGGCAGACTCTTGCAGTCCATCATGATGAATCAGAATCTATTTCGTCATGAATGCAGCTCCAACACCAACGGCACCCTCGAGATCGGAAATCCCACGGCCGAGGAGATCGCTTCTGCGACGTTACAGCTTAGCGAAGCCTTCCCGCCGCCGGTGCCACGCGCGGCTCCTACCCCGCGAACTGCGGTTGCTATAGAAGCGACGACCGAGCAAGCTCCGGCCGTTTGAGAGCGTGATCGAACTGGCCGTGTCCGCGGCCCTAAGCTTGAGCTATGCTGAAAACCCACAAACGCGCGATGTCCGATATCAAGTCCGCTCAGCAACGAGTGCAGAAAGCCACCGAAGAGCGCGACAAGCTGAAAGCCAAGCTGAAGAAAGCCCAGGAGCGACTGGCACTGGAGAAGGAGCGCCTCCGAAAAAGCCAGGAGCTGCTGGAAAGCTGAAGGCCTCGTCTCCTCGCCCACTGCGCCGCCTCTAACGACCACAGATATTACTGCAACCGCGGTCAAGCGGCTTCTGCTAGCATTTTCTGCGTTATGTCGCCCCTCAGAATTGCCTCATCTATACTCTTCAGCTTCGTGCTGACAATCCCTGCCCTGACCCAAACACAGCCGCAAGTGATCGTGCTGCACGCGGCACGAATGTTCGACGTCGTAAACGGAGTGATCGTCAGTCCGGGGGAAGTGCTCGTACAAGGCGAGCGCATTACCGAGGCTGGAGCGAAAGTCAGCCATCCGGCTGGAGCGGAGGTCATCGATCTGGGTGACGTGACGCTGATGCCAGGATTGATTGATGCCCATGTCCACTTATTTTTACATCCCGGCGCGGAAGATTTGCAGACCGTGGAAGAGTCGGTGCCGCAGCGCACCATTCTGGCGACGCTGGCGGCGAAGGCCGATCTGATGGCCGGGTTCACCGCCGAGCGCGACATGGGGACCGAAGGCGCGGGATCCGCCGATACCGCCGTGCGCAATGCCATCGACGCGGGGCTGATTCCCGGCCCCAGACTGCGCATCAGCGGCAATGCCATCGATATTCTGGGCGGCCATGAAGACGCCAACAACTTCAATCCTGCGCAGCATGTGGCATCGAATGCAGATTATGCCAACAGCTCCGCGCAGATTTTGGAGGTGATGCGCGAGCAGGCCAAACAAGGCGCAGATTTCACCAAGATGTACGAGACGGGGAAGGACACGTTGGTTAACGGCAAGCTGTCTACTCCATATCAGTACAGCGAGGCGGAACTCGCCGCCGCCGTCACCGAAGCGGCGCGGACGGGAAGACGAGTCGCAGTCCACGCGACCGGCGATCCCGGGGCGCTCTATGCGGCGCAGGCGGGCGTGGCATCCGTGGATCACGCGTTTCAAATCGGCGACGAGACCATGCGCATCATGCGGGAGAAGGGGATCCCGGCGGTTCCCACATTCACCGTTGTGGAGTACTTCGCGGAGCATGCGTCCAGCCCAGCCTCCGCTGAGCGCGATCACAAACTTCAGGAGCTGCACGCCGCCGAGTTCAAGAAGCAATTAGCGGCAGGCGTGCCAATGGCGGTGGGCTCTGATGTTGGTCCGTTTCCGCATGGCACCCAGGCGCGCGAGTTCGAGCTGATGGTGCAATACGGAATGAGTCCGGTTCCAGTGTTGCAGGCGGACCTGATCAATGGGGCAAAATTGCTCGGCTGGGAAGGTCAGATTGGAGCGCTCAAGGCAGGCTACTTCGCCGACGTGATCGCGGTGCCGGGCGATCCGACCAAGGATATATCTGTGCTCAAGCAAGTGAACTTCGTGATGAAGGGCGGAGTGGTGTTGAGGAAATAGCTGAGACCGAGCCCGAGAGAGTGCTTCGATTGCAGATTGTCATCACGAGCGCGCTTTTGCGTGCTGTTCTGCCGGCGTGGATGAAAAGCAGATCCCTCGTCGGCCTGAAGGCCTCCTCGTGATGACAATTTCAGATGGGCGCGGTAAAGCGGCGTTAGTCTTACGAACTGCTTTTGACGGTTTCGCTGGCGGACTTGGTGAAGACGATCTCCGCAACCAGCAGGATTGCGCCCACGACGATAGCGCTGTCGGCAACATTGAACGCCGGCCAGTGATAGCTGCCCACGTAGAAATCCAGGAAGTCCACGACGTGGCCGCTGACCATACGATCCCACAAGTTGCCCATCGCCCCGCCGAGAATCAGCGACAGGCCAATAGTGGTTGTACTCAGCGAGTGGCTGTTCTTCCAGAGCAAGGCGGAGACAATGACCAGCGCCAGGATGGAGAAGCTCACCAGGGCCCCGACCTTCCACTGCACGGAAGATTCGGCAAACAAGCCAAAAGCGGCGCCGGTGTTTTGCACGTGGGTCAGGCGCAGGAAACCTGGGATGACAACAACACTGTCGTGCAACGCAATATTGCTGGCGATGGCCCATTTGGCAATACGATCCAGCAATAACACGATGACCGCGATCAAGAAGAAATATTTGCGCAAGGCGTGCTTTTGTGTGTCCTGTGTCATGCCCCGAAGTGGAATAACCTCTTATGTTAGACGCTGTGGACCACGGAAAGAAGCAGCGGCTCTAGCGTTCTGGCCTGGGAGTCTTGTGCCGCCCCCGAGGGGCTCGCCTTCGATACACAGCTCACCCAGCGCTGAAGCGCTGGGCTAAGATATTTCGCGCCTACGGCGCTCGATTGTTGCTCGTCATCACGCTTTTGCCGTAGCTTCGATTTCCGCCAGCACGGCGCTACAGCGCTCGCACACTGTGGGATATACGGGATCTTCGCCCACGTGAGTCGAATAGTTCCAGCAGCGCTCGCACTTTTGTCCCGGCGCTTTACTCACCGTGATCGTTAGTCCGGCGCCGCCATTGCTCGCCGACGCTTTCTCCAGGACGACATCCGAGACGATAAACAAATATCGCAACTGATCGCGATAGCGCTCCAGCAGAGGGTAAACGCTCTCCGGCGCAGCCAGATGGACTTGCGCTTCCAGGCTGCTGCCGATGCGCTTTTCCGCGCGTGCAGCTTCCAGAACTTTCAGGGCCTCGTCGCGAACAGAGAGCAAGGTCTGCCAGTCGCTTTGCAGCGCGCCAATGTCAAAGTTCGCCGGTACGGAACCGGTGAGGTCCCGCGGGGCAGGGAAGAGCTCGAGGTGAACGCTCTCCGGGCGGCCACGCATCGACGGCAGGAAAGTCCACACCTCGTCGGCAGTAAAGCTCATCACGGGAGCGAGCAGACGTACCAGCGCCTCGCCCATCCGCCACAGCGCAGTCTGCGCCGAGCGCCGCGCCAGCGACTTTGGAGCCGAGGTGTACAGCCGGTCTTTCAGTACATCGAAATAGATCGAGCTGAGGTCAACGATGCAAAAGTCCTTCAGCCGCTGATAGAGCCGATGAAAGGTGAAGCTGTCGTAGTGCTCGCGAACATCCTTCGTGACTTCGGCAGCGCGCAGCAGGAAGTACTGGTCCAGCGAATGCATCTCGGCAAACGGGACAACATCGCGCTGGGGATCGAAGTCGGCAAGATTGCCCAGGATATAGCGGAACGTATTGCGAATTTTGCGATAGCTCTCGGCGATGCGCTGCATCAGCTCGTCGGAGCCCATCACGTCTTCGCGGAAGTCGACGGAGGCAACCCACAGGCGGACAATCTCCGCACCCAGCTTGTCGGCGATCTCGACAGGATCAACTGTGTTGCCCAGCGACTTCGACATGGCGCGGCCCTGGGGATCGAGCGTCCAGCCAGCCGTGACTGCGCTGCGATAAGGCGCTGCACCCTTGGCAGCGACGGCGCACAGCAGGGAAGACTGGAACCAGCCGCGATGCTGGTCGCCGCCCTCCAGGTACATGTCGGCAGGCCAGGGAAGTCGCGGTTCACGGCCGAGCACGGCAGCTTGGCTTGATCCCGACTCGAACCACACGTCGACGATGTCCATTTCCTTGCGGAACTTTGTGCCACCGCATTTGGCGCATTTGGTCCCGGCGGCGAGGATTTCCTCGGCCGAATAGCGATACCAGGCGTCGGCGCCTTCGCGCGCAAAAAGCTCTACTACAGAACGGTTTATATCCGGATCATTCAAGAATTCGTTGCACTGTTCGCACTGGAATACGGCGATGGGCACGCCCCAGATGCGCTGGCGCGAGATGCACCAGTCGGGACGGCTGGCCACCATGTTGGAGATGCGCTCTTCGCCCCACGCCGGGTCCCATTTCACCTTCTTGATTTCTTCCAGGGCGCGAGTTCGAAGGGTGTGACCGCCCGAGTCATGGCCGTGTTGGTCTGGGGCTGGCGGCAGCTTGCCTTCCATCGAGATGAACCACTGTTCGGTGGCGCGGAAGATGATGGGATTGTGGCAGCGCCAGCAATGCGG
Organism: uncultured Acidobacteriaceae bacterium; assembly: GCA_963849815.1. Taxonomy (GTDB): domain Bacteria; phylum Acidobacteriota; class Terriglobia; order Terriglobales; family Acidobacteriaceae; genus Bog-257. The sequence goes on from CAWKIR010000030.1 coordinate 69,638, forward strand.
ATACGAGTGCTCAATCTTCTCAAAACCGAGGAGCACGCCGCGAGCTTTCAGCAGATCGACAATCAGCGGGTTCGCTCTGAAAACCTGCTGACCTTGATATTCGGGCAGGCCGCTGCGAATGATGCCGGCCGCGTCCACGTCGCAGCGCAAATCAAGGCCGTATTTAACGCCGGTGCTGAAGTCGTCGGCGCCGTGGGCCGGAGCAGTGTGGACTGCGCCTGTGCCGGTGTCCATGGTGACGTAATCGCCCAGCACACCCAGAACGCTGCGATCCAGAAACGGATGAGCGAAGGTCGCATATTCGAGCTTGGCGCCGGGGAACAAGGCACTTTCTCTCGCCTCACCGAGCTTGCATTTCTCGATGGTCTGCTGCGCCAGCGCCTTGGCGACAATGTATATCCACTCGCCGGTGTCGAGCGCAACATACTCGGCGTCGGGAGCGAACGTCACCGCCATAGAGGCGGGCAGCGTCCAGGGCGTTGTCGTCCAGATGATGGTGGCGACTTTTTTCTTACTAGTAAGATTTTCTGCAATATTGGCCGGATCGCTGGTCAGCGGGTACCGCACCCAGATGCTGGGACTGGTGTGCATCTCATATTCCACCTCAGCCTCGGCCAGCGCTGTCTTGTCGTGGATGCACCAGTAGACCGACTTCAGTCCCTTGTAGACCAGGCCTTGCTCGTAGCAGCGGTAAAAGGTCTCCAGGACCACGCTTTCGTACTGCGGATCCATGGTGGAGTATGGCCGCTCCCAGCGGCCGAGCACGCCGAGACGTTTGAACTGCTCGCGCTGAAGATCGAGGTACTTCGTCGCATATTTGCGGCACTCCTCGCGCACCGCGAGCGGGTCCATATCGAGCTTCTTGCGGCCCAACTGGTCGTCGACCTTGATCTCGATGGGCAGGCCGTGGCAGTCCCATCCGGGCACGTAAGGTGCATCGAAGCCGCTCATGCTGCGCGACTTGACGACGAAGTCCTTCAATGTCTTGTTCATCGCCGTGCCCAGATGGATCGGGCCATTGGCGTACGGCGGTCCGTCGTGCAAGACGTAGATTGGCTGTCCCTTGTGGGCCTCGCGGATGCGATCGTACAGCCGCATCTCGTTCCACCGCTCGAGTATTTTGGGTTCGTTCTTCGGCAGGCTCGCCTTCATGGCGAAGTCCGTCCTGGGCAGGTTCAGCGTTGCTTTAAGGTCGAGCGGCACTCCGGGATTCTCCCCGCCTGTTGATTACTGTGTTATGACTTGATCAGGCTATCTCTTCATTATAGGGAGCTGAAAAATACCCGTCCATTCAGGACGCCGTGGTGGATCGCCTTCACTCTCCGGAATCATTGGACGGATGGTTGCGGAAACAATTTTCAGAGCTTGTTAAAGTATTGCACCAGGTCCGGCGAAGTCCAGTCGGTGGCGCCGATGAACTTGCGCACGATCTTGCCATCACGATCGATTACGTAGGTCTCGGGAAACTTGAACGTGCCATAAACCTCGTTGGTGTTCCGGTGGATATCGCGTACCGTCAGCAGGTCGATATTGTGGTCGCGTACGAACTGCTGGTAGGCGCCGTCGTCCGCGTCCTCGCTGACAGCAAGGACGGTTACCTTGTCGCCAAGCCGCTTTTGCAGTTCGACCAGCGACGGCATTTCTTCCACGCACGGCGGACACCAGGTTGCCCAGAAGTTGAGCACCACGGGCTTCCCGCGCAACTGGCTGAGTACGATCGTATGCTGCGAGTCGGTGAGGGTGAAATCGGGCGCGGCATTGCCAATGCGCGGAGGGTGGGCGCTGTTGCAGCCGGCTAACAGCAGCAAACCGGCAACGAAAAAGACGAAACGTCTCACCCTTTTATAATAAGCCATTGAATCGTTGCTTGGAGCGGGCCTGCGTCACCCTTTCCGGGTAGAAACGGCGACATTGTCCCCAATGGATAACGCGGCGAAAGGTCCCGAGGTTTCCGTCATCGTCCCGGCACGCAACGAGGAGGATTGCCTCGCTGACTGCTTGCGGACGCTGGCTGAGCAGCAGGGCGTGAGCTGCGAAATCATTGTGGTGGATGATCACTCGACGGATGCGACTGCGGCGATCGCCGCAAGATTTCCGGTGCGCGTGATCACGGCGGATCCGCTGCCAGCGGGCTGGAGCGGCAAGTGCAATGCCGCCTGGGCGGGCGCCAAAATCGCGAAAGGGAACTGGCTGCTCTTCACCGACGCCGATACCAGGCATAGGCGCGACTCACTCGCGACCGGCTTGCAGGAGGCACACAAGTTCGACGCTGGTCTGCTGTCGTATTCGCCGAAGCAGGAAGTCCGCGGTTTTGCCCAACGCGCCCTGATGCCGGTGATCTTTGCCGAACTGGCCGTCACCTATCGGCCGAAGGATGTCTGCGATCCGAAGTCGCCGGTGGCCGCGGCCAATGGACAGTATCTGCTAGTCCGTCGCGAGGTGTACGACGCGATGGGCGGACACGCTGCGGTCGCAGGAGCCATCCTGGAGGATGTGGAGCTGGCCAGGCGAGTGAAGCAGGCCGGCTACAAGCTGCGCTTTCGCACCGCCGACGTGGTCAGCACTCGCATGTATCGCAGCTTCGCGCAGATGTGGGAGGGCTGGACGAAAAACCTGGCGCTGCTGTTTCCGCATCCGCGGCGGCTGGCGTTCAAGAGGCTGCTGGAGTTTTCCGTGATTGCAACCTGCGTTGTAGTTGCGGCCCTGAGTGCGGCAAACGGCGACGCCATGAGCGCAGTAAGTGCTGCCGGACTCGGAGCCGTGTTCCTGGGTTTCTTCCTGACGCGCGTGCGGCGGGCGCATTTCGACTGGCTCGCCAACAGCGTTGCAATTTTTGGTCTCCCCCTATTTACCCTCCTTTTGCTGAACTCCGCGCGCGGCCATAAGCGAGGCCGAGTGCAATGGAAGGGACGGCGGTATGGCACCGACACTTCCGCGACGGAGGAGCTAGTTACTAGCGAACCAGAATAGAAACGTCTGTGGCCCGGGATGGACACTTAGCCTCGGTCGAAATCGAGCAGCCATGCCGCGGTGAGGCAGAGTCGGGTCGTCGAGGGCTCAGGCATGGAAAGCGGTGGTGCAGCCGGGCGAAATTGGGTGAGAGCGGAGCTTCAGGGATTTGCAGCGACCCGGATTTACAGCCGAATGCAAAGACTTTACATAATATATGTTATCGGACATTGCATCGGCGACCGCTTATTGCCCCTCGGCGTGCCTTCGGTGTCGCGAAGGCGAAACAAAAGCGCAAACTAACGCCAAGGCCCTTCCTTCTTGCTGATGACTCTGACCAATTTGGCGAGAATTCCAGGGCTGGTCTCGCCGAGGTAAGAGAAATTCTGGGCAATTTTGTCCACCACGATGGTTGTCTCAGCCTCATACCACAAATGGCTTCTCCTGATGGACGGCACTCTCGCGAACTGCTCGTTCGTGAATTGCTGATTCCTAAGTCCAACCCCGACCGTGTTCTTGGTAATGGAGACTAGGTTTTCAATGGGGCACTTGAAATGGGGCATCGACTGACGGGTCTGGTCGTCGGGATATAACTGATAGGGACTCCACCCGCCCCCCATCGTGGGCGACGGAAGAACCATATCGCCGGAAATTGTAAGCTGCCCCGCGAATTCGACGGTCGCCAACGGATGCTCGAAACCGCCAGCCCCGGGGATGATTCTGGTAATCGTGAGATCGCCAAGCTTCTGACCGACTCTAAGCCCGTCCAACTGACGATCAATGCGGTAAGGATCATCAAAAAAAGTGAAAGTAGATAAGACTTGCTGGAGCGCGGCGAGTGCGGATGGATCAACGGTCTTCTTTTTCCCAAACGCGGCAGCGAAGAACTCGATCGCCACCCCATGGCTATATATGTAGTAGCCGCGCCCTCCTTGATCCCATGTCAGGGCCGTCCATGTCAGGCCGTTGATAGTCTCGCTCCCGGTCGGCTTCGCTGGTTCTGTGACGTAGAACTTTGGGTCACTGTTAGCAATCATCGGGTTAACTAGTATCTGTGCAGCTTCCGCTGGGCCGCGAAGAAACAACCTGTTGCCCATCCAGTTTTCGGGAAGTTCGAAGCTAAAACCGTGGCTGTAATCCTTATAAACCACGGTTCCCAACTCATTTGACGTGATCGTTCCACAGTCGAACTCCGGCTCGCTCTTAAAGTCCTGAGCCGAAGTTGAGACACAAGTCAGCATCAGCGCGGACAGTATTACGAAGTTCAGCACCTCATGCATATGGATACCTTATGCTCAAGAGGTCAATTGGCGAGAACAGGCGATAACGTTAGTTTGCGCCATATGTTCGCCTGCGCGCAAGGCCCTCAGCATGGAGGCGCGGGCACCCGGCCGCAGCGACTTGCGTGCGGTCGCCAGAACTTTGGTTTTCCACACTTCACTTGGCAATTGGCAAACGTTAACGGCAGGGGCAGTTGCTGACCGCCCGGTAGGTCTACGGCGGCATTCACGACACTTGGCAGTCGGTATCCTCCCACCGTTTGGTAACTGATCTTGACCTTGAGGAACATCTCCGGCGCCTGGTCCCTAATTCTTACCTTAAACCCTCCTTGGTGGCCGCAAAGATCGGGTCCACGCTCCCGCTCACTTTAGACGACTCCACATTCGAGTGCTCGATAGTTAGATCTTTCGTCATTACGACAAGGGCATCGGTCGAGGCATCCTTCTGCGTCAGGCAGCCTGGGACCTTGCCCGACCCGCCTCCAGTGATGCACATTTGCATCCCCTGTGGCGGCGCGGGCGCGGTTTGGCAGGGCGAGGTCAACGGCAGGAAAGCAAGACCCCACACAAACGCTGTAGCGCGAAGCTTTCGCATCAGGTACTCTGCATCACATTTTTCAGATCAACACCACCTTGGGATGGAACAGCGTCCCTGCTACCCGGCTGGCGAGGCACACCAGTTCCGACTGTCCGGCGAACACTTTCACCCACTTCGACCGCGACATCTCCGGAAGGTTGACTGCCCTTCCATGACGAATTTTGGCGAGGTCCTCGTCGGTTGCGGTGACGCATGGAATCTCCGGCAGAACTCGGCGCGGATGAATGCAGACCTCGTCAGCCCTGCCTTGCGCGGCAGCCTCGGCAATCTGCTCCAGCGTATGGCTCTGCTCGATTGTGAACTCGCCCACGGCCGTTCGCCGAAGGCTCGCCAGATGGGCGCCAATCCTGAGCTTCTGACCCAACTCGTGCGCCAGGCTGCGGACGTAAGTCCCTGACGATACCCGGCAGCGAAAGTCGACCAAGTCCCGATTCAGGCTAGCGATGGCGAACTCCCTGACCTCGACCTCCACCGGCTTCAACTCAACCTGCTCCTTGCGGCGGGCCAGCTTGTAGGCGGGAACGCCCTGAATCTTCTTGGCCGAGAAAGGCGGTGGGGTCTGCTCAATCAGGCCGAGAAAACGCGCGCTGGCGGCGACAATTTCTTCAAGCGTTACATTAACTTCTTGCGGCTCTCCGACCCGGTCGCCGTCAGCATCATACGTATCCGTCGCCACGCCCAACCGGATTTTCCCTTCGTAGGTCTTTTCCGATCCGGTGTAGAACTGGCAAAGCCGAGTCATCCGCCCCAGGACCAGCGGAAGTACCCCGGTCGCCATAGGATCAAGGGTTCCCAAATGGCCGATGGAGCGCTCGCCCAGAATGCGCCGGGCTTTGGCTACCACATCGTGGGAGGTCCATCCCGCTGGTTTATCCACTACCATCAAGGCGTTGAGAGGCATCCTTCTGCTATCGTGGAGGTTGACAGGCTAGTTGGTCAAATCGCCGGCAACACGCTTGACCAGCGCAACCAAGGGCAGCCGCTTCCCTGCCGCACCAGGCGTAACCCAGATATGATCCCGCTGAAAGACGACGCACCTCGCATCGGCACACCCTTCATCAATTACCTGCTGATTGCTCTGAACATATTTGTTTTTCTTTTGTCGCTGGATTGGCGTTATCTGCCGCCGGAGCCGCGGCCGGAGTTTCTAACTCTCTTCGGCCTGGTCCCGGCGCGCTTGACCGTCGTTCTGTTCAATCACGGTTACGTGCCTTGGGACCTCATCTCCGGCCTCGGCATGCGATATGTTCCGGCCACGGAAGCCATCCTGCCGTTTTTCACCTCTATGTTTCTGCACGGCGGATGGCTGCACCTGATCTTTAACATGTGGGCGTTGTGGATCTTCGGCGACAACGTGGAAGACTATCTGGGACATTCGCTCTACTTGATGGTCTACCTGATCTGCGGGGTCGCGGCCGGACTGCTGCATAGCCTGTTCAACATTGGCTCGACAGTTCCCAGCGTGGGCGCCAGCGGAGCTATTGCGGGCGTAATGGGCGCATACTTCGTGCTTTTCCCGCGCGCGCGGGTGCTGACTCTGGTTCCCTTCTTCTTCATATTTTTTATGTGGCTGCCGGCGTGGATTGTGCTGGGCTACTGGTTCATCGCGCAATTCCTCAGCGGGGCCGCGACCTCGATTGCGACGCACGGCAGGAACTCCAGCGGCATCGCTTTCTGGGCGCACGTGGGCGGCTTCGTGGCCGGAATTTTGCTCATCAAGCTCTTCCCTTCCCGCACCCGGCGGTATCACTACGGGATGTAGCGGTTGTTTTCACCACGGAAAGCACGGAATACACGGAATAAATCCCCTTCTTCATTGAATAAAGGGTCGGATTTCGGGCAATGCCGTTTACGTCACCGGACAAGAGATTAAAGGTTTTCCGTGTATTCCGTGCTTCCGTGGTGAAAACGAGCGCTAGATTGTGCCGCCAGCCGGCTCCAGACTGATCTCCGACGGATTCACGTTGGGCGGCAGCAGCACTGCGTAGAGCACGGCCTGCGCCACGCTTTCCGCGTCCATCATGTGATGAAACGGAGCGTTGGGCATAATCTGCTGCCAGATGTCGGTCTTAGTCGCGCCAGGCAGTAGCGCCATAACGCGGATGCCACGCGGCATCAACTCAGCTCGCAGCGACAGCGTGAATCCTAAAGCACCGCTCTTCGCCGCCGTGTAAGCGTAGAAGTTTGGGAAAATCTGTTTCGCCGCCGCCGACAGATTGTTGATGATGATGGCGCCACTTTTCATCAACGGCAGCGCAGCACGCGTGCATAGGAACACGCCGGTCAAGTTGGTGTCGATCTGCTCGCGCCACATCTCCAGCGAAGTTTGCTCCAGCGGTGTAGGGGGCTGGCTGATTCCGGCATTGTTGACCAGGATGTCGAGATGCCCAAGCATCGCCTCGACTGTCACAAACAAGGCTTCAATCGCCTGAGGGTCGCGAACATCGCAAACTTTGGGCACAACCAGCGCGGAGTTCTGCTGGGTTGATGAGGAAATTGCCTTTGCGGCCGCAGCCAATTTCTTCTCGTCGCGGCCCGTGATGATGACGTTACAGTTCTCAGCGGCAAGCGTCTGCGCGATCGCGAAGCCGATGCCGCTGCTGCCGCCGGTCACGACTGCGACTTTGCCGTCGAGGCGAAGCTCATGCGGCCGCGGCTTTGCCAACGCGGCCTTCGGCTTGGATTTGTTATGGGACTGCGTTTTCTTCGCAGCCATCGCTTAGACCTCGTTGGTGTTCTTGGTCTGGATCAGCGAGAGAAATTCCTGGCGTGTCTGCTGCGCCCGGAACGCGCCCAGCATAGAAGAGGTGACCGTCGCGGAGTGCTGCTTCTCGACGCCGCGCATCATCATGCACAGATGCCGCGCCTCAATGACCACGCCGACTCCCAGCGGCTGGATGACTTTCTGGATGGTTTCGGCGATCTGCACCGTCAGCCGCTCCTGCACCTGCAAGCGGCGCGCGAACACTTCCACCAGCCGCGCCACTTTGCTCAGCCCAATCACCCGTCCTTTCGGGATGTAGGCGACGTGTACCTTGCCGAAGAACGGCAGCACGTGATGCTCGCACAGGCTGAACATCTCGATGTCTTTCACGATGACCATCTCGTCGTAATCGACGCTGAACAGCGCGCCTTGCAGCACTTGTTCCGGATCTTCGCGATAACCCTTGGTCAGGTCGCGCAGGGCCTTGGCGTAGCGCTCCGGGAGTGTCGAGCAGCCCTTCGCGCTCGGGGTCTTCACCCAGGCGGACTAACATCTCGCGCGCCAGCTCTTCAAAACTGGCGCTGGTAAGGGTCGGGGTTTCGATAGTGTCTTTCATAGCAGTAATTAGCAACTAGCGCTTGTCGGGGGAAACGCTGTTCTCCGGATCAGTTGGAGCCAAGTCAAACGCCAATGCTAACTGCCGCAGTATTCGAAGCTGTTCATCAATGTCTCTTCCAGCCGTATCTTCTCCAGATGAGCGGCCTTGAAGTTTTGCTTCAAAATGTGGAAGATGGCCTGGCTCAAGTTCTCCGTCGTCGGTACCACTGCTTTGAACTCAGGACACAGATTCAGATTCACGTGATCGAACCGCTCCAGAAGTTCGCGCCGTACCGTTTCATCCAACTCCGCCAGATTGCAGATCATTCCCGTCTTCGGGTCCACCTGGCCGCTCACCGTCACCTCGAGCGCGTAGTTGTGCCCATGCCCATGCGGGTTGTTGCACTTGCCGTAGACCTCGCGGTTCTGCTCCTCCGACAGCTGGTCGCAGTGCAGCCGGTGCGACGCTGAAAAGATGTAGCGGCGCGTGAGATGGGCCTTCATGCTTCTCCATAGAAATCGACGAAAAGGTCGGGCATCTCGTACACCCGCACCCGGTGCAGCTTTGCCACGCTCAACTTGCTTTTCAGCCGGTTCCAAATGGCGATGGCGAGGTTCTCCGTTGTCGGGATCTGCCGCGCAAATTCCGGCACTTCCTTATTCAGATGGCGATGATCGAGCGCGTCGAGAACCTCGCGGTTCAAGATTTCCTTTAGCTCTTTCAGGTCGACAACAAAACCGGTTTGCGGATCAACGTCGCCCTTTACCGTGACTTCCAGGGTGTAGTTGTGGCCATGCCCATTGAGATTGGCGCACTTGCCGAAGACGCGCCGGTTCTCTTCCTCGGTGAACTCGGGATTGTGATAGTAATGCGAGGCGGAGAATTCGCACTTGCGGGTTAAGTAAACCATAGGCTCGTACAATTAGAATTTCAGATGTTGCCTCTTAAGGCAAACTGCAAGCGTCGAGACCCGGCCGTCCAACCCCCTGCGAGACTTTCGCCCGCGCCGACCAGATGCCAAAGAAAAATCCTGCCGCAGCACTGGCTACGGCAGGAGCATATGGCATTCACGGCTTGGACGCGGTCAAGTGACGTCAGCTCGACGCCAGCATTCGCATCTGCTCGCAGCTAAATGTCGTAGTACATCTGGAACTCGTAAGGATGCGGACGCAAACGCAGGGCGTTCACTTCCTTCTCCCGCTTGTAGTCGATATAGGTGTTCAGCATCTCTTCCGTGAACACGTCGCCTCTTAGCAGAAACTGGTTGTCGCGGGCCAGCGCATCCAGAGCACTCTCCAGCGAACCCGGCATGGACGGCACCTTCGCCAGTTCCTCCGGACCCAGATCGTAAATGTCCTTGTCCAGCGGCTGGCCGGGATCAATCTTGTTCTCGATACCGTCGAGTCCTGCCATCAGCATTGCCGAGAACGCCAGATACGGATTGCAGCTGGGATCGGGCGGCCTGAACTCTACGCGCTTCGCGTTGGGGGAGGCCGAATACATCGGGATGCGGCAGGCTGCCGAACGATTGCGCCGTGAGTACGCCAGGTTCACCGGAGCCTCAAAGCCCGGAACCAGGCGCTTGTAGGAATTGGTAGTCGGGGCGATGATGGCCGAAAGCGCCGGACCATGCTTGATCAGCCCGCCGATATACCACAGCGCCATCTGCGATAACCCTGCATAGCCGTCGCCGGCAAACAATGGCTTGCCGTCTTTCCATAGCGACTGGTGGGTATGCATACCACTGCCGTTGTCCTGGAAGAGCGGCTTGGGCATGAAGGTTACGGTCTTGCCGTACTGGTTGGCAACGTTCTTCACGATGTACTTGTAGAGCATCATCGCGTCCGCCGAGCGGATCAGGGAATCGAACTTCAGGTCGATCTCGGTCTGGCCGCCGGTGGCGACCTCGTGATGATGGCACTCGACGACCAGGCCGCAATTCTGCATGGTCATGGTCATCTCGGTGCGCAGGTCCTGGTAGTGGTCCGTTGGCGCTACCGGGAAATAGCCTTCTTTATAGCGGGGACGATAGCCCAGATTGTTCTCCACCCGCCCGGAGTTCCAGCGGCCTTCTTCGGCGTCGATGAAGTAGAAGCCCTCATGCTCGTTCTGGTCGAAGCGCACGTTGTCGAAGATGAAAAACTCGGCTTCGGCGCCGAAATACGCCGTGTCGGCGAGGCCAGTCGACAGCAGAAACATCTCCGCCTTCTTGGCAATGTAGCGCGGATCGCGATCGTAACGCTGTTTGGTTACTGGGTCGATTACGTCGCATACCATCACCATGGTTGGAACTTCGGTGAAAGGATCGAGCATGTACTTGTTGGCGTCGGGAATCAGCAGCATGTCACTCTCGTGAATTGCAGCCCAGCCACGGATGGAGGAGCCGTCCATGCCGAAACCTTCTTCGAACGACGATTCGCTGAGCATTGCGATGGGATAAGAAACGTGGTGCCACAGTCCGGGAAGATCGGTGAAGCGCAAGTCGAGGACTTGCACATTATGTTCCTTCACGAAATCCAGCACCTTCTTCGGGTCAGGCTTGGTATCAGCCATTCAGAACTCTCCTTTATGAGCCTCGCCGGTCGGAGGCCGATGGTTATGCCTTGCGTTAGGGATACTGCGGAATATCTTCCCCGCATCCGCCAGCCTGGCTGTGCGGACGAGAGGAGCATTCCGGGGTAAGAAAGTCGGAACTACAACCCACATTTGGTTAGGGAGTGCGTGTGGCGTTGGACAATCGCCCTTGGCCCACATATCAGGATAAGGGGCGCGGCGAGGCTGGGGAAATCCAATGTTTTTATGACTGCGATAACCGCAGCTTATAGCAGCTAACTGACTGATTCGCTGATAGAAAGCAGCATTGTCCGGAGAATACTGCACAACTCTTAAGGCAGATAGCGCTTCGGTTTTTCGCGGAAACAGAAACGGTCGCAGAGAGGCCACTGCCTTCTGTAGACTTCAGAAAGGGGTGGCGGCGCTCGACTGGACGCATGATTCAACTGTTTGCAAGACAACTGCGCGCGGCAAGACGGCTTTTTGCTTTTCTGGAGGCTGCCATGTATGCCTTATGGCTGCATAGCAAGCTGCCGCGGAATGCGTCGCGGGCGCAATGCGCCCAGTGGCTGCACCAAGTCTGCGCGCGGGGATTGCGCGCCCTCGACGTTCGGTTGCAGGTCGAGGGACCGCTGCCGACTCGCGGGCTTATCGTAAGCAATCATTTGAGCTATCTCGACATTCTCGTCTACAGCACTGCCCTGCCCTGCGTCTTCGTTTCCAAGGCAGAGGTGGAGGATTGGCCAATCTTCGGCCCGTATGCGCGCTGGTCAGGAAGCGTCTTCGTCCAACGTCACGACCGAGGCGATGCCGCACGCGCGAATGTCAGCGTCGGCGAGAGTCTAAAGGACGGCGTTCCGGTAGTTCTCTTCCCCGAGGGCACGACCACGGATGGGCAGCGCGTGCTGCGCTTCCATTCCACCATGCTGCAACCCGCCATAGACAACGCGCTGCCCATCACGCCCAGCGCAATCCGTTACGAACTTGAAGACGGCGACGCCAAGCGCGAGGTCTGCTGGTGGGGCGACATGAAACTGCTGCCGCACGTGTGGAATCTGCTGGGAAAGAAAGCGGTACAGGCGAGAATTGTGTTCGGCGACCCGATAACGGCGACGTGCGATCGCAAACAGCTCAGCGCAGTTTTGCACCAGCAGGTAGCGAGATTGCATGATGAGTTGCACGTGGTTGAGCGGGCAACGGATGTTGCCCCCATGTCCTCAATGCGAGATCTTGTCCCCTAGTTTGCTTGCGGCATAAACTGTGGCACATGCCAAGAAGCCCGGTCCGTTTACGCCTTCGCCCGGTCGGCATGCTCTTCTTCGAACGGGAGTTTGGCATGCTCGACGGGCTCATGCCAGTCCTGGGCTTGCAACTCGCGTGGAGTCTTCTCCACCTGCTCCAGCTCGGGCAGTCGATCGGGTTCCAGCGAACGGTCCAACTCGGGGAATTTGCGCGCCTCGGGGAGCACACGCTTCTCCAGCGACGCCACCATCTCGTTGTACGATCCCACCGCACCGCCCAGCTTCTTGCCTAGATCTTCGAGATATCCAGTCATAGTACACAGGCGTTCGTACAACGTCTTCCCCGCTTCGCTGATTCGATGCGCGCTTTCGGCAAGGTTCTTCTGGTTCCAGCCGTAAGCTACGGCCTTCAGCAGCGCGATCAGCGTTGTGGGTGAGGCGACGATGACCTTCTGGCTGACACCATATTCAATCAGCTCGAAGTCGGCATCCATGGCCGCGCGAAAGAAGACCTCGCCCGGCAGAAACAGCACGACGAACTCCGGCGTACAGGGCAAGTGCGTCCAGTAGGCTTTGCTCGCCAATGAGTCGATGTGCTGGCGTACCTGACGGGCGTGGTCGTCGAGACGCAGGTTGCGGGTAAGGTCGTCGGGTGCTTCCAGGGCCGAGAGGTACGCCGTCAGCGGGACTTTGGCGTCGACCACAACCTGCTTGCCGCCGGGCAGGTCGACGATCACATCCGGCCGGAAGCGCCGCTCGTCGTCGTTGAACGAGAGCTGCTCCTTGAAATCGCAGTATTCCAACATGCCCGCCAGCTCAAGCACGCGATGAAGCTGCAACTCTCCCCAGCGCCCGCGGGCCTGCGGCTCCCTCAAAGCTTTCACCAGATTGCCAGTCTCAACCTGTAGCGCCTTCTGGGTGTCGAGTAGCGATGCCACCTGCGAAGTGAGCGTGCCATATGCCTGACTGCGAGTTTGCTCCAGCGCCTGGATCTGCTGGTTCATTCCCGAGAGCGACTGCGATATCGGTTCAACCAGTTTCTGGACCGCCAGCTCTTTTTGGGCGAGTTCGCCTGCCGCCTGCGTCTGTTGGTTATCTAAAACACTCTTGGCGAGCTGAAGGAAGTTGGCGTTATTGGTTTCCAGAGCGGCCGCCGCCAGCGACTTAAACTGTAGCTTTAGCTGCTCACTTGCATCTTGAAGCAGCCTAAGCTTTTCGTCGGCGTTGCGGCGTTCGCTGGCGAGAGTGGCTTCCAGAGCCGAACGCGCTTCTCCTAGAAGCCGGAGTTCCTCGGCATGACGCTCGTTTGCACTCCTGGCAGCCGCGAGTTCTTCCTCTAAACTGTGCCTCCGCTCCTGCAACGCGGCAGTCTTCGAGCGAAACAAAAGCCAGGCGAGGACAGCGCCGACCAGAAACGCGATTGCGGAGAGAAGAGCGATGGGGAATACGGTCATCGATAGGTCTCAGAGTGATGTCGCCATTGTATGGCCGCCGATGCCGGAACAGGAAGCCACGCACCTGTTCAGTTACGTATGGGCGCGGTTGAAGGATGCCCTTCCGCCGTCACGCCTGCTCCCGGTATAGTTATGGCTGCATAGTTCCGACTACAGGAGATGGGATGGCACTGTCGGCAGTCATAGTTGACGACGAACAGCTTGCGCGCGACGAGCTTGCCTACCTGTTGCGCGAACTCGATGTCGACATCCTGGCGCAAGGCAAGAACGGCGTCGAGGCGGTGAACCTGGTAAAGGAGTTCGCGCCCGACCTGGTTTTTCTGGATGTGCAGATGCCGGGACTGGATGGCTTCGGGGTCATTAAGAAGCTGCTGGACCGCAAGGTACCGTTGCCGCAGATTGTCTTTGCCACCGCTTACGATCAGTATGCGGTGAAGGCGTTCGAGGTCAACGCCATTGATTATCTGCTGAAGCCGTTCGATCGCAAGCGCGTTTCGCAGGCCGTGGCCAAGGTGCGCCACAAGTTGGAGAGCGCCGGATCGCCCACCGACCAGATTGGCACCATTGTCAAGATGCTGGAACAGCAGCAGCGCCCGCCGGCTGCCAAGGTCTTGCTGAAGGCCGCGGGACGCCTCTTTCTGGTGGACCAGAAAGACATCTGCTATGCGTCGATTGAAGACGGCATCATCACCGTCGTGGCCACCGTGATGGAAGGGCAGTCGAATTGCCGAACGCTGGAGGAGTTGCTCGATTCGCTCGATCCCAACATGTTCTGGCGCGCCCACCGCTCGTACCTGGTGAATATCAATCGCATCAAGGAAGTGGTGCCCTGGTTCAAGAGCTCGTACCAGATCCGCATGGAAGACAAAAAGCAGACTGAGATTCCCGTGAGCCGGGCCCAGACGAAGAGGTTGAGGGAGTTGTTTGGGCTGTGAGGAAGCAATTAGCAACTAGCAATTAGCGACTAGCATGGGCAATGCGGGGAGGGTCTGCGTTTGAGAACTACAATTTGCCTTCCGCCGATGGAGTATCACACGCGAAAGTAGAACCCCGGAGCCGGGGCCCCCGGTTCGCGCCGCCGTTGCGCGAACTGGGGTGGAGGAGGGGTGGAGTTGAAGTTAGCCCAGGACGGAGCGAAGCGGAGTCCTGGGTGGGCTGAAAAAGAGGAGACAAGTCCCGGTAGGGACGGCAGATGCCGCGTTTGCCCCTCGATTGGCGTCGCATCAACTGTGTGATGGCGATTTATCGACAGGAACGAGAATGACGGATTCTCGTTCACGGGATCCAGTACAAAGGGTTAGGCTCTTCCTTCACCTTTAGCACTCTGTCCTGAAGCCCGATAAAGTCTGTTTCAGAAATTCCTTTCCACAGCCGCCTCCCCACCCAAATTTGCACAAACATGCCAACTATGTAGGCTGCAAGGCCCGCAATGGTGCTGTAGAGCCACCCGAATGGGTGCCACAGGATGAAGGCAGCACAACCTGCATTGATTGCGACTGAGATGGAAAACGCCGCAGCAATACGCTTTTCTTTTCCAGACAGCGTTGGTAAATGAAGTCGTCCGCGCACTAGCGCGCTGATCAACACCGCGCCGTTAATAGCCAACCCAGAGATAATCACCATTCCGAAAAGCATTCCGAAATTTACCCCGAGGAAGCCTAAAGCTTCGGTAACGTCGTACCCGCAACGGTGTGCGATAACGAGGGCACCCGAAACGATGCAGACGATGCTTATGCAGAACAGGATATTTGCCCAGCGCGGCCATCTCATATGCTTATGAAAACACGTCCCCACATGCTTCGCAGTGATCTTGCAACCTGCTGAACCTTAATGTATAGCTAGCGACTGCACAACTTAAACAAAGCGTGCCGTGCTGGAGGGATTGTGGTCGCGTTCTTGGCGTCGCCCCGCATTTGCGGTTGCAAATCTCTGGCACAGGTCCCGAGTGGCGGCTGTTCGCTAGCTGCTGATTGCTCATTGCTAGTGACTGCCCTTCTTATTCTCATGCATCCGGCTGATGACCTTGGTTACCAGGTTGCGCGGCGACAGTCGCAGCCCCTCCTTCACCAGGCGGTTCTTCCATCCTGGAATCACCAGCCGCTTGCCTTGCTTCATGCCTTCGTAGCCCGCGCGCGTAACTTCGCGCACGTCCACCAGTAGCGGACTCTTGTTATGGCTTTCGCCAACATGGGCGCGCTGCTGAAAGTTGGTGATCACCGGTCCCGGACAAAGACAAGTAACGGTTGTGCCCGTGCCGCTCAACTCCTCGGCCACCGCCTCGGTGAAATGCAGAACGAAAGCCTTGCTGGCGTAATAAATCGCCATGTAGGGTCCGGGTGCGAAGGCGGCGACGCTGGCAACGTTAAGCAGCTTGCCCTCGCGGGCGCGAACCTGGGGCAGGAAAAGTTTGGTCAGATGAGTGAGGGCAACGATGTTCACCTGGATCATCTCGGCTTCGCTGTTCCAGTCAGTGTCGAGGAACGCTCCGCTGCCACCGAAGCCGGCGTTGTTGACCAGCACGTCGATCACGATGCCGGCTTCCTGTAGCTCCTGGTAAAGCTCGAGCGGACCGGCGGGATGGGCCAGGTCCTTGGGCGAAATCCGCACTTCCACGCCGTAACTTGATTGCAGTTTGTCGCCGAGATCGCGGAGGGCGCTGCGATTGCGCGCCACCAGCACCAGACGGTAGCCATCGGCGGCGAATAGGTTCGCCAGTTCCAGTCCGATGCCACTGGAGGCGCCCGTGATCAGCACCGTCTTGGGAGAGAGAAAAGGATTGCTTGCGCTCACCCTTCTGTTATAGCGGATTTCCCCCGGTATCGGGCAGCGACAAGGGTAAATTTCCCGCTAAGCACACAGCGGGAGAAGTTACTTTGGCGCCGCCTTCTCGTTGGACGGCGATTGCAGGAAGGTCACCAGCTGCCAGCGCTGCGGTTTGGGCAGATTCGACCAGGAGGGCATTCCCGAGGTCAGCTTGCCTGTGCTGATGAACCAAAACAGCTCTCCTGGTTTGGCCTTATGGATCCCAACGGTGTCGAGCGCTGGCGCAGGTCCCATACCCTGCCGATGGTTGCCGTGGCATTGCGAGCAGTTCTGAGCGTAGAGTCTGCCACCGGCCGCAGATGCGGCGGCATTGCCGGCATAGGGATTCGTCGTCGCCGAAGCCGATGCGGGCGCATTGCGAAAAGTAGGTTGTTGAGCGAAAGACGGCGTGATCCAACAAACGAATAAAGCAGTAAATATAAATAGCAAACAAGAGAAGATGGAAGCGCGGGCCCTGTTGTGCAAGATTTTCCTCCCGCAAACATTTTACAGGGACGAAGGATAGAACCATCGCCCAACAGGCGGTTGCGTACGTACCGAAGTGCTGAGGCGTAGCCTTGCTGATTGGCTTGGGGATACGTTCGAGGTTCATCCTATTACTACCATGTCCGTATTCGTTGACCGAGTCTGCCTCCGGCGATATACTTTGTTGATAGGCAGTTGCAACTCAGTTGCATCATTACAATTGGGATGGCGATTGGCGAATCAGCCTGACCAGGAATGCACTCTGAATATGCAACTGTGTTGCAGTCAATCAAACATAAGGTAGATGCCTGATGCCGCTCCCAGAGACTGAAGCTCCTGGCACCCTGCAAACTGCGTTGCTCAGCCGAGGAATCCGGATGACACGACAGCGCCGCGTCATCCTGGAGATCATTGAAACCGCGACCCAACACCTGGACGCCGCGCAGATCCTCCGCAAAGCTGTGCGCGTCGATCCCAACATCAACCGGGTCACGGTGTACCGCACTCTGGGCCTGCTGAAGCGGCACGGCCTGGTGGACGAGCTGGATCTGCTGCACGTCAAGGGTGACGGACACTTCTATGAACGGCGGCCACAGCGCGATCACATGCACATGACGTGTCTGCGTTGCGCCAAAGTGGAGGAGTTCGAAAGCGACTTATTCGACCGAGTGAAGGGCCAGGTCGAACGCGACTGCCACTTTCACATTCTGGTCGCGCGGTTTGAGATCGGCGGGTATTGTTCCAGTTGCCGGAAGTGAGTCACAGGCTTTGCGGATCAGGGAGACTCTTTATTGAGTCACAGCGCGATCCCTCAGCGGCTAAAGCCGCGAAGACTTTGTGCCGTTTACGGACGGCCTGGAGTGTCTGCGTCAGAAACCTGTCGCCGCTCCTCTACCCCATCAAGCGCAAAGACGGCGCTCGATGGGGACCCCGGCTCCGCGGCTCGGCTCAATTTCCCACTTCACCCGCCGCTGCGCGGCTGGTTTGGTCGGCCCGTCAAGGTTCTGTTCCGGCGCGAAGTCTCTTACTGTTCTCACGCAGACACTGAAGGCCGTCCCTATCGAAAGACCAGACTTAGCCAGAGTTCCTTAGCTCTTCGCGGATGATTTTCGGATGGAAGCGCTCTGCCTCACAATCGCCGCAACCAGGCCTGGAATGGTGTATTCCTTAGCTTCAATATCCACCGGCAATCCGAATTCGCGGAGTGTGGCGGAAGTCACAGGGCCGATCGAAGCGCTGTGGACGCCCCCATGCGGCGCAGGCTTCTTCAACGCGGCGCGGGCGCGCTGTAAGCCGAGCAGTGCGACAAAATTCTTCACGGTTGAGGAACTGGTGAAGGTGATGGCATGGGGCTTGCGGCGCTTGCTCGCCAGGGCGGCGCGCAATCGCCTCTCCGACGACTTCGGCGTTATCGTTTCATAGGCCTCTACCACATCAACTGTAGCGCCGGCTATACGCAGCTCGCGTGGAATCACGTCGCGAGCAACTTTGGCGCGCACCAGCAACACGCGCTTCCCTTTCACGCGAGCGCGCAGGCTGCTCACAACCGATTCCGCGACGTACTCCTTTGGCGTGACGGTTACGGTTAATCCGCACTGCTCGATGGATTTCCTGGTGGCAGGGCCGATGGCCGCGATCTTCAACCTCGCCAGGGCGGATGTATGGAGCTTCTTCTTCCCGATCCGTTCGAACAGCGCATCGACGCCGTTCACGCTGGTGAGAATGAGCCAATCGTAGGCAGCGAGTTTCAGCAGTGCGGTGTCGAGCGGTTCGTAGGATTTGGGTTTACGGATCTCGATGAAAGGAATCTCGATGACCTCGCAACCCAGATCGCGCAGGGCGGAGGAAAGCACACCAGCCTGTTTCTTGGCGCGCGATACCAGCACGCGACAGCCGGCGAGGGGGGCGTAATTGGGACCGGCAGCGAGTTTGCGGGAGTTAGCCATGGGTATGAGATTGGTGGATCGTGTTTGTACCGCCGCTCCGCGGCTCAGTTGTTTTTCCCACTTTACCCGGGGCTTACGCCCCGGGCTCACTGCGCTCCCGCCGCTGCGCGGCTGGTTTAGTGGGCCCGTCAGGTTTTGTTTCAGCACTAAGTTCTCTTACTGTTCTCATGCCGACCGTTACGTCTTGGGCTAAGTTATGCGCCGCTCTGCGGCCCAGTTGTTTGTCCCGCTTTACCCTTGATTCATTATCCGGCCGGTGCCGTCCCTACGGGACTCTGAACATCTTTCGACGCCTACCCAGGACTCCGCTTCGCTCCGTCCTGGGCTAAGCTGAGTCGTCCCGCATCGCGGGACGGGAGCATGGTTGCCAACGCAGCGTCGCAAGCGTCGGCATTTGCCTGAGCACGTGCCGTCCCTACGGGACTCTGAACATTTATAAACGCCTACCCAGGACTTACGTCCTGGGCTATGTTATGCCGCCCTTCGGGCTGTTGCGTCGTGATCCGAAGCCGCCGCGGGTTCATCCACACAGACAATCTCTCGAAGCAGCCACGCGTTCGTCCACACAGACAATCTCTCGGGGCACCCGCGCGTTCGTCCACACAGACAATCTCTCGGGGCACCCGCGCGTTCATCCAAACAGACAATCTCCCGAAGCAGCCGCGCGTTCATCCACACAGACAATCTCTCGGGGCACCCGCGCGTTCATCCACACAGACAATCTCTCGGGGCACCCGCGCGTTCGTCCACACAGACAATCTCTCGAAGCAGCCGCGCGTTCACCAGGAAAAGCCGTCCTCAGAACAGCCGCTACCAGCCTTGGCTTTACCTGCTTCACCAGTTCTGCTTCCTGGCTGCCCGCAGCGACCCAGTTCCCCCACTGACCACTGTTTTTACGGCTGTTGCGGGGCAGCGGCATTCGCGCCGTACACTTCTTCCAGAATTTTCGTCGCGCCTCGCTGGAGAAGTTTGTCGCCCACCGCCTCGCCCAGAGCAACGGCCAGGCTGCCACTCTGCGTTTCGCGCAGGATTATGGATCCATCTGGCCGCGCAACGATTGCAGTCAAATGCAGCAAGCCTTCCCGTACCTCGGCGAATGCCCCTATAGGGACCTGGCACCCACCTCCCAGCTTGTGCAGCAAGGCCCGCTCACAGGTGGTAGCGGCGCGTGCGGTAGGATCATCGAGGAAGACGAGGTGCTTCCGCATTTCCTCATCGCCGGCGCGAATCTCGATGCCAAGCGCGCCCTGCCCGGCGGCGGGGCACATGAATTCTTCCGAGAGCACTTCCCTCACCAATTGCGTCTTGCCTAGCCTGGTAAGACCTGCGGCAGCGAGAATGATGGCGTCGTACTCGCCTTCCTCCAGCTTGCGCACACGGGTGTCGACATTGCCGCGCAACGCGTGAATCACCAGGTCGGGCCGCGCGACTTTGAGTTGCGCCTGCCGGCGCAAGCTGCTGGTCCCCACACGAGCGCCCTGAGGCAAGGCCATAACACTGTCGTACTTGACGGAAAGCAAGACATCGTGCGGATTTACCCGGGTGGTGATGGCGACCAATTCAAATCCCGGTGGCAACTCGGTCGGCAGATCTTTCAGGCTGTGAACGGCGACATCGACGCGGCCTTCGGCCAGCGCTTCTTCGATCTCTTTGGTGAACATCCCCTTGGTGCCGACCTGAGCGAGCGAGACATCGGTGATCTTGTCGCCGGTAGTCTTGATGATTTCGATCTCGACCTCATGCCCGCGCTCGCGCAGGAGTGAGGAAATGTGGTTGGCCTGCCAAAGAGCCAGTTGCGAACCGCGAGAACCAATTCTGAGTTTTGCCATCAGTGGCGCATCCCTGTTTTTGAGCTAGTGACGGATTCGGATTCGTCGCGGCCGGCTGCGGTCTTGGCGTCGCGCAATCCGAAGAGTTTGCGCACCAGGTCGATGACGGTCGTCGCCTCGGGCGATTCGCGGGCTGCCGTTTTGAGGGTCGTAATAGGTGTATGCATGATTTTGTTGATGATGCCCCGGCTCAGGGCTTCCACTGCCAGCTCTTGCTCTGGAGTGAGCGTGCCCAACCGCCCGCGCACGCGATCGATTTCAGCCTGGCGGACAGTCTCCAGATGTTCCTGGAGGGAGACGATGGTAGGCACGACATCGAGGGTCTGGAGCCGCGCCTGAAACTTGTCGACCTCCAACTGCACGATGGATTCGGCATGGTCGGCTTCGACGCGCCGGTCGGCCACATGCGACGAAACAACTTGCTGTAGGTCGTCGATATCGTAAACGAAGATGCCGTCCAGCTTGTTCATCTCCGGATCGATATCGCGGGGCACAGCGATGTCGATGAAGAACATGGGACGGTTGCGGCGACGGCCCAGAAAGCGCTCGCCATGCTCCTTGCGGAAGATGGCATGAGGCGCCCCGGTGGAGCTGATCACGATGTCGGCGCGAGGAACGGTCTCGTATAGCTGATCGAAAGGAATAGCCTCGCCGTTGAATTTTGCCGCCAGAGCTACAGCCCGCTCATAGGTGCGATTGGCCACGTAGATCTGCTTGGCACCGTGGGCCGCCAGGTGCCGCGCCGCCAGCTCGCACATCTTACCCGCGCCAACCAGATAAACGCTCTTGCCTTCCAGGTTGCCGAAAATCTTCTTTGCCAGATCGACTGCGACGGAAGCGATGGACACAGCTGAGGTGGCAACCGCAGTCTCATTGCGCACGCGTTTGGCGACCGCGAAGGCACGGCTCAACAGAGCGTCCAGTTGCGAATTCACTGCGCCTACAGCTCGCGCCGTGGCATAAGCTTCTTTCACCTGCCCCAGAATTTGAGGCTCGCCCACCACCATCGAGTCCAGACTGGAGGCCACGCGGAAGACATGCTGCACGGCTTCGCGTTCGCGATATTCGTAAAGATATTGGCGGTAAGGCTGGGGATCGAAGCCATACAACTGGCGCATGAATCCGTCGAGGTCGGCGGTGCCATTCACGGTGCGGGCCAACAGCTCCACGCGATTGCAGGTGGAGACGATCATTCCCTCCTCAATTCCCGGATACGACGCCAGCGCCTTTACGGCTTCAGGCAGGCGCGCCTCGGAAATGGCGAAGCGCTCGCGCACTTCGACCGGAGCCGTCCGATGATTCACGCCAATGAGGACGAAGTTCATGAAGGAATGAACCTGTGCACGCGGCTGAAGTTATTGGCAGCCCACGCGCCGATAGCGATCACAAACGCGACTGTGGCCAGAAATGCCGCCCGCCGGCCACGCCATCCGGAGTTCCAGCGGGTGTACAGCAAGAGCATGTACACGGCCCACATAATGAACGAGAGCAAAATCTTGGGATCGTAAAAGAACATCGGCCCGTACTTCTCAATCGCCAGCACGGAGCCGGTTACGATGCCGAAGGTCATAAAGGGAAAGCCGAAGAGCAAGGCGTGATAGCCGATGTCGTCGATGGTCTGCAAGGGTGGCAGCCAGGTCAGGAGCGCCGTCCTGCTCTTCGACTTCAAGGCGCGTTCCTGCGCCAGATAGAGCAGGCTGGCCCCGAAGCTGAGAAAGAGCCCGGCATAGCCGGTAAAGATCAGCGCCACGTGGACGAATATCCAGCCATTGCGCAACAGCGGCGAAGTGAGGGCAACCGGCTTTTGGCCAAGGGCCGAGGTGAGAGTCAGCACAAAGACGATGGGGAAGATGACGATGCCAGGCGATACTGTGCGATAGCCCACGAAGAAGACGAAGAAGACGACCATCGCAAGAAAGGCCAGCATCGATTCCGAATAATGAATCGAGGCCAGCGACAGATGGCCGATCTGGACAGTGGATTCAACCAGCGAAACAAAGTGGAAGATGAGGCCCAGTCCAACCGCCGGCTCGACTACTTTGGCCAGCAGGTTACCGCGCTTGCTGAGCAGCAATAAGGAATAGAGCAGTCCCACGCCGTAGCAAACCACCGCGACTCGAAGCCAAATTAACGGCATAAACCCCATTGACGGTCACGCTAACCCGTCGTTCTGAGATCAGTATAGCGGGAAGGCCGATAGCAGGCCGAGTATGGACATCACTCGGGCATGTGATCTGTGTCACACGGCGTTAGTACGTTTGGAATCAGCGGTTAGACCGAGCCTGAGTTAGGCGGGGTAATGGAAGTGCACGATATGCTGGGAGGCGATGGTGACGCCATCGCGCATTGCAGGATGGAAGTGCCATCGCTGTAATACCTGCAAGACCTTCTGCTCGACGCCGTAACCGATGCCTTGGATTAGCTTGGTCTCGACGACATCGCCGCGAGGGTCGATCGTGACTTCCACGATCACGTCGCCTTGTATTCCCGCCGGCAGATCGGCGCGGGAAATGGGAGGATCGGGATAAACGTCCGGGAAGGCGGGAACCACCTCGTCGCCAGTCAGCGGCGAGCCGGGTACTCGGCCAAAGGGGGATCCACCACGCGCGGTATCCTCGGGCGCGTTGTCGGCGGTGGCTGCGGATTGTTCGCGCTTCGGTTCAGACTTGGGCGGCTTCGGTTTTGCCGGAAGCGCGGCCTTCAAGGTCAGCCGCGGCGGAGTTGCCGGTGGGCTGGCCTGCTCCGGCCCTACCGGAGCCAGATAAACAATGGATCGCGAGCCTGAGGAATGCGGGATGCCAAAATCGACATCCGACGGAGTTACAAAGATGGGAGCAGCGGAGTAAAGCAGCGCCAGCAGCAGTGCGCCCTGCACCGCGAACGACAATAGCATCGAAATGCTCTGTCGTTTGCGTTCCGGCTGCGGCATTTGCTCGAATATTGCCATCTTCCCCCGCGTAGCTGGCTAATTATGGGCCGGATTCACCTGTCATGTACAGCAACCAGGCGGGTACTCGTCCCAGAATTGTTGCCACCTGAGGTTTAGACGCCGATCCGCAGCCGGAGTTAGGTCTGCCATCACGTTTTAACTAACCAGTTAGTCAACTCCGATGGACTCCAGCAGTGCGAGCAACAGCTGAGCATCCAGGCGCAGACGTCGCCCCTCATGCAGCATGTCGGGGATCTCGTCGAAGGCCTGGGTCAAGCGAAGCTTGGCGGCGGCATATTGTTCGGGCTCGCTCAGACTGCGGCCTCGGATGGCGGCCCACTCCGCCAGCGCCTGCGGCTGTAGAAAGATGCTGACAGCAAAAGTTGTTTTGCGATCGGCGCTAACGTCGAAGATGTATTCCGTCGACGGCGCTTCGGCATCGCCCTCCAGCGCTGCCCGCTTCCCCACGAAGTAGTACTGATAAACGTAGCCCGTCTGTCCGGTGTAAGTCTTGAGGCGGCGGATGGTCATGTTACCTATGAGCTACGGCCATGAGCTAAAAGCAACTCCCTTAATTGAACCGCGTCATCGGTACTCAAATCGGAGGTGCCAAGCATTTCCTGACAATACCGCGACGACTGCTTCGCTCGTGGCTCGAAGCTCGTCGCTTCTTACTCCGTCGGCCGCTCCCGCAGAATTGCCGCCGCCGTCTCCGAGCTAACCGGCGAATAGTACACCTCTTTGAAAGTGTAGGACTTCGCCTTGGTGCCGAGAATCGGCAGGATCTCCAGGTGCCAGTGGTAGTCGTCCTCGATGGTCTTCCAGAAGCCCAAAGTCTCCGAGCGGTGCACCGTGTTAGGCGAAGTGTGCAGCACCATGTGGAAGCCGTCGGCGATAGTGCGGATGCGAAACAGCGTCCGCCGCAGCAGCGCAGCAAAATCGCGCATGGCGCCCGACTTCAACGCCGTCCGCTCGAAGTAAGCCTCGTGATTGCGGGGCGCAATCCAGGTCTCGTACGGAACTCGCGGCGCGTAAGGACAGCTCGCCATGTACTCGCCGCGCACTTCCACCATGCGCAGCTTCTGCTCCTGCTCCTGATGCAGAATGTCGCAGAACACGCAGCGCTCCTTCACCCGATAATGTTCCCGGGCCGCGCGCAACTCATACAGCACGCGCCGCGGCACAAATGTTGTGGCTACGATCTCCGAAGTCGGATGATCGAACTCCTGCCCCGACATGCTGCCGTAATTTTTGAAAACGCTGATGTACTTGAAGCGTAAATCGCCCTTCAGGTCGTAGATGCGCTGTCCGCACAGCGCCAGGTACTCTTCGATCTCGCGGTCGTCGGCGTTCCACAAGTGCCGGTCGTGGCGGGCATTCTCCACAATCACTTCGTGCGCGCCTACTGGCCGCATCGTGTCATAGAGCCCGTTACCCGACCGTCCAGGCTCGCCATCAATGCCGTAGAGCGGCCGCGGATGCACCACAGCCCGGGCCGACCATGGACCGCCGTTCACCGTCGGCGACGTCGCCACCACCTGTAGCGGCAAGCCCGGACTCAGGACAAAATGGGCAGAACGAAGTAGCCGAGCCGCCCGGTTCAGGCTCGTCGCCACAGATGACCCACGAGCGCGTGATGGGATCTTTGCGCAGTTCCATCGTGTTTACTCTACGTCGCCGGACGGCAAAGTGGGAAGAGGCTTCTCGCTGGCGACGCCAATTCGCTGGCCCCGGCTCCCGCTTTGGGCCGCTTTCGCAGAATGGGCCTTTAGCCATCATCATTCAGACTGTGGATGAGCCATCCCAATCGACGAAAGCCAGACCGGGCCGCCACACTCGGAAGACTCGAATCCGCGCGGACGTCCGCTCGACTCGTCGTTGAGGTTCCCTTTGGCTGAAAGCTGATAGCTGACAGCTGAGCGCTAACGGCTGATGGCTTCTCCGCCTGTTAGAATGAAGCATATTGACTCGCTCCATTCGCCTGATTGCCATCGACATTGATGGCACATTACTCGACTCCAAGGCCCAGATTTCACCTGCCAATCTGGACGCACTCCGTCGCGCTCATGAGGCCGGCGTTGAAATCATCCTGGTCACCGGACGCCGTCACAGCTTCGCCCTTCCCATCGCGGAAGCCCTGGGCTTCGAGCTTTGGATCATCAGCTCCAACGGCGCGGTCACCCGCTCTACCAATGGCGAATCGTTCCATCGTGATCTGCTGCCGCAATCCACTGCGCTTAAGATTTGCCGGCACATGCCCGAGTTCCGCGATCACATGGTGATCACTTTCGATCGCGAAGATGCCGGCGCCATCGTCTGCGAGAACCACCAGAAACTTTACGGCATCATTCAGCGCTGGATGGAAAAAAACGCACCCTACATCCAGTACGTCAGCCCTATCGAGAAGGTGCTCACGGAAGACCCCATCCAGACCATGTTCTGCGGGCCGGTCGACATGATGCAACGCGCCCAGCAGCGTCTGCTGGATTGCGATTTCGCCAATGAAATCACCGTCCTGCGAACGCAATACGACCATCGCGACCTTACCATCGTGGACATCCTCAACGCCGGCTGCTCCAAAGGCCACGCGCTGGAGCGCTGGGCCACATCGCGGCATAGGCTGCTCCCAGGTCATGGCCATCGGCGACAATTACAATGATGTCGAGATGTTGACCTTTGCCGGACATCCGGTGATCATGGGCAATGCGTCTGACGATCTGAAGCAGAATGGCTGGACCATCACTTTGCACAACGATGAGAGCGGCGTGGCCGCGGCCATCGAGCAAGTGCTGGATGCCAACGCAGCGAGTGTGAATGCGTAGACTTTATTTGGCTCTGTTGAGATCCTTGCGTTGCACTTGAATGCGCCCGGTGGCGAAAAAGTTCGATATGCCCGCAATCGAGTCCCGCAAAGCGGGACGGCGACAGGATAGCCCAGCACGCAGTGGGGTCCCCGATTCGCGCTCTTGGCGCGAATTGGGGGAGCGGAGTGCTGGGTAGGCTCGATTTTAGAATTTGAGCCCCTTCAGGGGCGGCACAACTAGGATGTCAACAGAGCTACTTTATTTTATGAATGTGTCATTCAAGAGCCTGCTCTCCCCGGATGTGTCATCCCGAGCGCCGGCGGCGCTTCGCCGCCGGAGTCGAGGGATCTGCGGTTTCTTCCTTGCGCTATTATTCGTCGCCCCGCTTCACGCCGCCGAGCTGGCCAACCTTCGTAACGGATTCAGCCTGCGCCACGAGCATCACGAGGTGGTCGGCGAGAAAACCCGTCTCTACATGAGCGCCGATCCCGCAGGCGGCTATGTCGACGTCCCCACTGCCGAGATCGAGAGTTTTGAGCCCGCTCCACCCGATCCTCAGGACGTGGCCTCGCAATCCGCGAAGTCGCAGGATCTAAAATCCATCGTCAGTGCCGCCAGCCAACAGCATCAGGTGGACGCTGATTTTATCGCCAGCGTGATCAAAGCCGAAAGCGCCAACAATCCGCGCGCGGTTTCGCCCAAGGGCGCGCAAGGCCTGATGCAGCTCATGCCCGGCACCGCCAGCCAGTTGGGCGTGAAGAACAGCTTCGATCCGGCCGACAACGTGGACGGCGGCGTGCGTTATCTGCGTGCCCTGCTATTGCTCTACAACAACGACATGGTTAAGGCCCTGGCTGCCTACAACGCCGGCCCGCAGCGCGTCCAGCAATACAAGGGTGTGCCGCCCTATCGCGAGACCCACGCCTATGTGGCCCGCGTCATTAAGGATTACAACCGCAAGAAGCTGGCCGAGCGCAAACCGCCATCGCCGGCAAAGGCCCGTGGTGTGCAAAATCAAACCCAGGCCGAAAATCCGCTTTGGCGCGAGCCAATTCCAACTCTACTGTCGGCAGCGAGTAGCCGCGGAATGAACCTGTTCTCCCACTCCTTTACGTTGCCCAATGGCAGGCCGCTGAAAACGTCGGCGATGGAAGACTTTGTGTCAGGGCCGACCGCGTCGTGCCGATAAGCCCTTTGTTTTTGTCATCACGAGGAGGCCTTCAGGCCGACGATAGATCTGCTTTTCGACTTTTCTGGCGGCCTCTAAAGCCGCGATGATTTTGCTGTGCGTCGGACGGCGTGAAGGCCGTCCCCCTCAAATCGTCTTCCATGAATAGAAAACGCATTCTTGTCTTCGGCGTCGTTCTGGTTGCACTCTGCCTGCTGATCTACTTACAGGTGCGGGCGTGGAAGACCTTCGATTGGGCCATGTTCTGGAGCCGCACCGAACACGTCAACTGGCTCTACATTTTCTATGGCCTTGCCATCACATATCTTGCCTATATCCTTCGCGCCGTGCGCTGGCGAATCTTTCTGAAGCCGGTGTGTAAGACCACCACCGCTCGCCTGCTGGCGCCGCAGTTCGTCGGCTTCGCCGCCTTGGCGTTGCTGGGCCGTGCCGGCGAGATGATCCGCCCCTACATCATCGCCAAGAAAGAGCGGCTAACCTTCACCTCGCAAGTCGCCGTATGGGGGGTGGAGCGCATCTTCGATATGGGCGCATTCGCGGTGTTGCTGGCCGTCAGCTTCCTCTCGCCCGATCTGCGCGCGCTTCATTTCTATCGCCAACTGCGCGAGTTTTCCTTTCTGCTGATGGCCTTGATCCTGGCTCTCATCATCGCCATCGTCATCGTTCGCCGCTCCGGCGATCGCGTCGCACAATTCATGCATGACCGCTTCGTGGGCTTCGCTCCCAAACTCGCGTACCACCTGCGCGAGAAAGTGCTCTCTTTCAGCCATGGACTGGAGACCATCCAGGACCTCAGCTCGGCGTTACAGCTGGTTGGCATCTCGCTATTCATGTGGGTGCTGATCGCCTACGCCTATTACGCCGTCACCCACGCTTATCCTGGCGAACTCCAGATGTTGACGCTGCCGCACGAAGTCGTTCTGATGGGCTCCAGTATGGTTGGATCCATGTTGCAATTGCCCGCCGTCGGCGGCGGCTCGCAGTTGGCCACGATCAGCATGTTGAGCTCGGGCTTCCACGTCGAGCACGAACTCGCCGTGAGCTGCGGCATGATGCTGTGGGCGGTGACCTTCATGTCGGTGATCCCACCCGGCCTGGCCATTGCCCGCCACGAGCACGTGTCCATCCGCGCCGTCGCCAAGCCGAAGAAAAAGCCGCAGCGCTGGTGGAATAGTTCGACTCCTTCGAGGTACGCCGCTTGAGCAAAGACGAATCCGGAATCAATGAGCAGATACAGCGTGCGGGATTCCCTTATCCGGATTCCGTCATTCACACTTTCGTCGGCGGAAGCGCTTTGCACGGCGCCAAAGTTTCTAAAACCGACGACCTCGATCATGTATGGCGTTTTCATCGAGCCTCCCAGGAATCACTCGGCATCACGCCGCTATCGAGCATTCGTCTGGAGCACCGCAGGAAACGAGCGCAGAAATGGACCAGACCATGTCGACATTTGCCTTTATTCGCTGCGGAAGTGGGCAACGCTGGCGGCGCGCAAAGGGGAAACCCCACTGCGACTTCATTTCTTGTTCGTCGGACATTAATGGCATTCGGATCCAAACGAACAAAGGCTTGGCAAGTGATCCTGAGTCGCTGACATCTGTTCGTCTCACGAAAAGCCGCACGGCTTTCCAGGGATTCGCCAACGATCAACTTGCCCGCCTCGTGGGCTCGAAGGGCGGAGGCCAACACGGGCAGCGGCCCGAATACATCGGCAAATTCGGATACGACACGAAGGCCGCGATGCATGTCATCCGTCTGCTGAATGAAGGCATCGAGTTCATCGCCAGAGGGACGATCACTCTCCCTCGCGCCGGAGAAAGATTTGTTGATCAGATCGGACCGGAGAGTTCGGCACCTCGAGAAAGTAACCGATCTGGCCGAACCGCCTGTTTGCCGAGTTGGACGCGGCCCGGGAGACCTCCTCTTTTCCGGATGAACGTTGATCGCGGCGAAAATCAACAATTTGATCGCAGACATATATCTCAGAATTTCTATGTTGGCTCCAGTGATCTCCTCAGTCGTCTTAGTTCCGGAGTCCGTGCCTCCGTGGTGAAGCGCTTTTCCCCTGTTACAATCGAAGCAGGGCACATCGCCCGCTCTCTCTTCCATGAAGTGCCCGTTTTGCGGCTTTGAAAACGACAAAGTAGTCGACTCGCGCGAAAGCAAGGAAGGCGAATCCATTCGCCGCCGCCGCGAGTGCCTGAAGTGCGAGAAGCGCTTCACCACCTACGAACGCATCGACGAAATCCCTTACATGGTGGTGAAAAAAGACGGTCGCAGGGAGAAATTCGAGCGGCAAAAAGTTCTCAACGGTCTGCTGCGGGCGTGCGAAAAGCGGCCAGTATCCATGGGCCGGCTGGAGCAGATTGTTAATGACGCTGAGGCCTTCGTAGTCGACTCGGCCGAGCGTGAGCGCAAGACCAGCGAGGTCGGCGAGCTCATCATGAACCGCCTGCGGCGCATCGACAAGGTCGCCTACGTGCGGTTCGCCTCGGTGTATCTCGATTTCAAGGACGTCCGCGAGTTCATGGAGGAGCTGAAAGAGTTGCTCGATACCAAGGAGAGCGCTTCCGCGAAAGGCAAAGCTGGCGATTAGTCTTACTGATAAGAAAAACAATAATCTAATGTCATCAACACACAGAGTCACTTTAATTCCCGGCGATGGTATCGGCCCTGAGGTCGTCAACGCCAGCGTTCGCATCCTGGAAGCCACAGGCGTCAGGTTCGAATGGGAAACCTTCGCCGCCGGCGCCGAAGCCTACGAGAAGTATCACGAATACATCCCGAAAGAGCTGACCGAGTCCATCGAGCGTACGCACATCGGCTTGAAAGGGCCAGTTACAACGCCCATCGGCGGCGGCTTTTCCAGCATCAACGTCGCCCTGCGCAAGCAGTTCGAGCTGTTCGCCAACTTCCGCCCTATCCGCAATCTACCGGCAGTTCCCACCCGCTATCCCGGCGTCGATCTGATCGTCGTTCGCGAGAACACCGAAGGTCTGTACTCCGGCATCGAACACGAAGTGGTTCCCGGCGTGGTCGAAAGCCTGAAGATCATCACCGAGAAAGCTTCCACCCGCATTGCCAAGTTCGCCTTCGCATACGCCCGCAGGGTTGGCCGCAAGAAGATCACCGCCATTCACAAAGCCAACATCATGAAGCTCTCGGATGGGCTGTTTATCCGCTGCTCGCGCGAGGTTTCCAAGAGCTACCCTGAGATCACCTACGGCGAGCACATTGTCGACAACACCTGCATGCAGCTGGTGATGAATCCTTATCAGTACGACACGCTGCTGCTGGAGAACCTTTACGGCGACATCATCTCCGATCTGTGCGCGGCCTTTGTCGGCGGCCTCGGGTTGGTGCCGGGAGCCAACTTCGGACACGAGTGCGCCATCTTCGAAGCCGTCCACGGCTCCGCTCCCGACATTGCGGGAAAAGACATCGCCAATCCGACGGCCGTACTGCGCTCGGGCATCCTGATGCTGCGGCATCTTGGCGAAGAGAACGCCGCCAATCATATTCGTCTGGCGCTGGAAAAAGTGTACGGCGAGCGGGAGCACGTCACCCGCGACGTAGGCGGCACGGCCGGAACCTGCGAGTTCGCCGATGCCATGGTCGAGGCCCTGCACACCATTCCGCCACCACAACCGGTGTTGCAGGAAGTGGAGTTATAGGTAGTTAAGTTTTCCAGCATTGCCGCCCATGGAACACTGCGATGACCTCAATCCGGCTACCTCGAACACGATATGGAATGAGGTACAGTGTATCGGGCACAAGCAGCTCACGTGTGCCGTTGATGTGGCCCGGGCGGCCCAGATTAGGATAGATTGCCAGCCGTTCCACCGCTTCGACAATTCGCGAAGCCACCTCGGCTGCTGAGTCGGGGCTGTCACGGGAAATGTAGGCGCGAAGGTTCACCAGGTGGCGGAGAGCGCGTCGCGACCAGACAATGATCATCGCGGGGCTTTACCCTCGCCCTTCCTTCCCCAGGATTGCAGCCAGCGTCGCACCTCCCCGTGATCGACGGTCCGGCCGGCATCCAGATCTTTGACTCCGGCTTCAATCTCTTTCAATTGCCAACTCTCGGCCGCGACGAAGTTCTCGATCGCCTCCGCTGCCAGAAAAGACTTGGAGCGGCGAGAAAGCTTAGCAAGGGCATCAAGTTTGGCTTTAGTTTGCGCATTCAATCGAATAGACAGGGTGGTCGATGACATTGTGCTCACCTGTGTACACTATACGACATTGTAGCGCGAGCCGAGCCGCTTAGGCTTGCGATACTATCCCGGACGGGACAACGCGCGGCCATGAACTTCCCCCGATCCAGCGGCATCCTGCTGCATCCCACTTCCCTTCCCGGCGCTTACGGTATCGGAGAACTGGGAGCCGAGGCCCACGCCTTCGCCGATTTCCTGCGTGACTCCGGACAGCGCATCTGGCAAGTCCTGCCCCTTGGTCCCACCGGCTACGGCGATTCTCCCTACCAATGCTTCTCGGCGTTCGCAGGAAATCCGCTACTCATCAGCCTCGACCGTCTGGTGGAACGCGGCTACCTTGACGCACGCGACTTGACCGCCAAGCCGGCGTTTCCGGCCGATACCGTTGACTACGGCGCCGTAATCGCCTGGAAGCTGCCGCTGTTGCGCAGGGCATTCGAGGCCTTCCGGCAGGCGGGGCCGGACGATCACGCCGCCTTCGAAGAGTTCGGTCAGCGCCACGCCTCCTGGCTCGACGACTTCGCACTGTTCATGGCGCTGAAGCAAGCGCACAACCTCGTCAGATGGACGGAGTGGCCACGACAGCTTGCGCTGCGCGAGCCGGCGGCATTGGAACGAGCCGGCAAAGAATTACGCGATCAGATCGATTTCCACAAGTTTATCCAGTTCGAATTCGAGCGCCAGTGGTGCGATCTGAAAGCTCATTGCACTCGCAGTGACATCCGCATTTTTGGAGACATGCCTATCTATGTGGCACTCGATAGCTCCGACGTGTGGGTCAATCGCGAACTGTTCGAACTGGAAGGCGACGGCAAGCCGCGGATGGTCGCCGGCGTTCCGCCCGACTATTTCAGCGCCACCGGACAACTGTGGGGCAATCCCACTTACCGCTGGCAGGCCCACGCGCAGACTGGCTACGCGTGGTGGATCGCACGCTTCCGGCGAGCGCTGGAGATGCTCGACATGATTCGCCTCGACCACTTCCGCGGCTTCGAGGCGTATTACGAGATTCCCGCAGGCGAGGCCACGGCCGTCAACGGTACCTGGGTCAAAGGGCCGGGCGCACCGCTCTTCGAGGCGCTGAAGGCCGCGCTCGGCGAGCTGCCCATCGTCGCGGAAAACCTGGGTGTCATCACCCCTGAGGTTGAAGCCCTGCGCCAGCAGTTCGGTTTCCCGGGAATGGCAATCCTGCAATTTGCCTTCGGCAACGACCCACAAGCGGTCAGCTTCAGACCGCACAACTATTCGCACCATCTCGTCGCCTATACCGGCACGCACGACAATGACACCGTCGTGGGATGGTGGAGCAGCAAGGCTGGCGCGGGCAGCGTTCGTACTGCGGCGGATGTTCAGGAAGAGATGGTCTACGCACGCCGTTACCTGAACACTGACGGCAGCGAAATCAATTGGGTAATGATCCGCACGCTGCTGGCCTCAGTGGCTGACACCGTGCTGTTCCCGTTGCAGGACGTGCTGGGCGTGGGCAGCGAAGGAAGGATGAACTTGCCGGGAAGCCCATCAGGAAATTGGCGATGGCGCTATCGCGCAGAGCAGCTAACCGTACCAATGAGTACCAGGTTGAAGAGCTGGGCGCAGACGTACAACAGATAGGAGTTCGACATCGCGTTACAATCAAGAGGGATTGTCCTCACGGCCGTTGACCTAACGGCTGACAGAGCTGATAGCTGACAGCTAATGTTCAACAATCTACGTCCGCTGTTTCCGTATCTTCGCAAGTACCGCGCCACCTACGTCATTGGCGCGGTGTGCGTGCTGTTTAACAACGGGATCTGGATTCTCTTCCCGCTGGTCATTCGCCGCGCCATCGACGATCTTAACCAGGGCGTCACCCGCCACAAACTGCTGACCTACTCTCTCCTGCTGCTGGCGATCTCCGGCGTCAAGGCCATTTTCCAATTTCTCACTCGCTGGATCATGATCGGGGTCTCGCGCGAAATCGAATTCGATCTGCGCAACGATCTATTCACCCATCTGGAGCGGCTGTCTTACAGCTTCTATCAGCGCACTCGCACCGGCGACATCATGGCCCGCGCCACCAACGACCTCAATGCGGTGCGCATGCTGGTCGGCCCTGGAATCATGTACACCGCCAACACTGTCGTGTTCACGGCAGGAGCGCTGGTGTTCATGCTTTCCATCAGCCCCAGGCTGACCATGTTTGCCTTCGCGCCATTGCCCATCTTCAGCATCGTCGTGCAGTACTTTGGGCGCAGAATTCACGAGCGCTTCGAACGCATCCAGGCCATGTTCTCCGACATCTCCGCCCGCGCCCAGGAAAACTTTGCCGGCGCCCGCCTGATTCGCGCCTACGTGCAGGAAGAAGCCGAGATCGAGAATTTCGAGCGCGACAATACTGAGTACATTGCGCGTAGCCTGAAGCTGGTGCGGCTGATGGGCATGTTGTGGCCTACGCTGGAGACGCTGCTCGGCGTGGCTATCGTGATCGTGCTTTTCGTCGGCGGGCGCGAGGTCATTCTCCATCGCATCACCGTTGGCAGCTTTGTGGCCTTCAATACCTACATGGTGCAGCTCACGTGGCCGATCATCGCTCTGGGATGGGTCATCAATTTGTTCCAGCGCGGCACCGCCTCCATGGGCCGCATCCACGACATCCTGGCGGAGCAGCCCGAGATCACCGACGTGGGTACAATTGCGGGTGCCCCATCCTTGTCGCCCGTTGTTGGCGACAGGGTGGGCCCGTCTGATGTCCCCACCGAAATTCGCGGCGACATCGAGTTCCACAATCTCAGCTTTCGCTATGGAAATACTCTGCTGGCTGCCGAGCGTGGCAATGGCCGCGTACATGGCGATGATCAGGTGCTGAAGAACATCAATCTACGCGTGCCGGCGGGCAGCAGCCTGGCCATCGTCGGCCCCACCGGATCGGGCAAGTCCACGCTGGTGTCGCTGGTGCCTCGCATTTACGACGCCGCTCCCGGTACGGTGCTGATCGATGGCCGGCCTATCCGCGAATTTCCACTGGCCGTCTTGCGCCGCAACATCGGCTTCGTTCCCCAGGAGACGTTTCTGTTCAGCGACACCATTCGCGACAACATCGCCTTCGGCGCCGAAGATGCTACGGACGAAGAGGTGCGCCGCGCCGCCCAGGCCGCCAACATCGCCGCCGAAATCGAGGGCTTTCCCGACGGCTACAAAACCCTGGTGGGAGAGCGCGGCTTGACGCTGTCCGGCGGCCAGAAACAGCGGACCGCCATCGCTCGCGCCCTGATTCGCAATCCGCGAATCCTGATCCTCGACGATGCGCTCGCCAGCGTCGACACCCAGACCGAAGACCGCATTCTGAATCATCTGCGCGAGATCATGCAGGGGCGCACGACGATCTTCATCTCGCATCGCGTCTCCACCGTGCGCAACGCCGATCATATCGCCGTGCTGCATGACGGCGAGATCGTCGAGCTGGGCACGCACGACGAACTGATCGAGCGCAACGGCTATTACACCGATCTTTACAACAAGCAGCTGCTGGAAGAAGAATTGGAGACGGTGTGAGAGCAGGAATTGGGTCAGGCGCGAGAGCGCGAGGTGAAGGCGGTTATCGCTGTTAAGATCAGCGCGCCTTCCGGCCACCGCGCTTCTATAATCAGAGCCGCTTCCGGTCGATATGATTTACTGAACTCTGGCCTTGTTCCCTAGCCACTGATGTTCACCGACTCGCACTGCCATCTCGAGAACAAGCGCTTCGACGCCGACCGCGCCGACGTCTTCGCCCGCGCCCAGGCCGCCGGTGTAACGACCATGCTCGCCATCGGCAACGGCGACGGTCCCGGCACAGGCACGCTCGATTGCGCCATCAAGCTGGCGCAGCAACACGGGCGTTTACGCGACCGTCGGAATTCATCCCCACGAAGCTGCGCTCGCCACAGCAGGCAGACTTCGATGAACTGGAACGGCTGGCCCGCGAACCCAAAGGTAATCGCCTGGGGCGAAATCGGCCTCGATTATTTCTACGACCATTCGCCGCGCGATGTGCAGCAGCGCGTCTTCATTCAGCAGATGGAGATGGCGCGGGCCGCCAAGCTGCCCATCATCATTCACTGTCGCCCGTCGGACAACAGCGAGAACGCCTGGGACGACGTCTTGCGCCTGATTCGCGAGCACTGGGCCGGCAGCGGCCTGGCCGGCGTATTGCATTGCTTCACCGGCACCGTCGATCACGCGCGCGCGGCGCTCGACCTCGGCTTCATGTTTTCCTTCGCCGGCAACATCACCTATCCCAAAGCGCAGAACATTCGCGACGCCGCCGCAATGGCGCCGCTCGACCGCATCTTCATCGAGACCGACTCGCCTTATCTCGCGCCGGTGCCGCATCGCGGCAAGCGCAACGAGCCGGCCTTCGTCGTCGAGGCTGCACGCCAGATCGGCGAATTGCGCGGACTCTCGCGCGAAGAAGTCGGCGCGCAGACGACGCAGAATTTCTACAAGCTTCTTCGGCCTCGTGACCCAGCTGTGATCTCGCTAGCGGGGACTCCAGTATTGCCGAAAATATCGCCGTCGCGCCGATTCCGTCATTCGGCAACCACGGCTCCTCTTGTTACACTTGATGCTTATGGCTGAATCATTCGACATCGTCAGCAAGGTCGACCTCCAGGAGGTCTCCAACGCCATTCAGCAGGCGCTGAAGGAAGTCCACACCCGTTACGACCTGAAGGACTCGAAGTCCGACATTCAGATGGACGACAAGGAAGCGCTGGTCCTCACCTCAGCCGACGAGTTCAAGCTGAAGGCGGTTAACGACGTGCTGCAAAGCAAGCTGGTCAAGCGCAGTGTCCCACTGAAGGCCCTGACTTACGGCGCCATCGAGCCTGCCGCTGGTTCGACCGTGCGCCAGCGCATCACCATGCAGCAAGGCATTCCCATCGAGAAGTCGCGCGAGATCGTCAAGCTCATCAAGAACTCCAAGAAGAAGGTGCAGGCCGCGATTCAGGGCGATTTGGTTCGCGTCAGCGGCAAGGACCGCGATACACTGCAGGAAATCATTGCCCTGCTCAAGCAGCAGGATTTCGGCATCGACATGCAATTCACGAACTACCGAAGCAATTAAATAGGGAACATCAACTCACCACGGAAGCACGGAGATCACGGAATAATTCAAATCGAATAGAAAATTCCGTGTTTTCCGTGCTTCCGTGGTGAAAACGATTTTCGAAACAGCAAAGTACGCGAGCATTGCTAGAGGCAACAACGTTTGAAGACCGTAATCCGCAACGCCAAAGAAGTTTTCGACCTGCTGCACGACGACCTCGCCGCCATCGAGCGCGAGTTCGGCCGCGACACCGTCTCTGGCGTGCGGGCCATCACCGAGATCGGCGAATATCTGCGCGCCGGCGGCGGCAAACGCCTGCGCCCTGCCCTGCTGCTGCTCTCCGCCAAGCTGATGAACTACAGCGGCCAGGGCGCCATCAAGCTGGGCGCGGTGGTCGAGATCATTCACACCGCGACCCTGGTCCACGACGACATCATCGACGAAGCCCAGACCCGCCGCGGCCGTCCCGCCGCCAACACGCAATGGGGCAACGCCAAGTGCGTGCTGGCCGGCGACTGGCTCTACATGCAGGCCTTCAAGATCGCGGTGCAGGAGCGCAATTTCGCCGATCCTCGACGCGCTCATCGAGCTCACGCAGGCCATGGTCGAAGGCGAACTGCTGCAGATCGAGCGCCTCGGCAAGGCCATCTCGCTCGACGAGCACTTCGAACTTATCTTTCGCAAGACCGCATGCCTGTTCTCAGTCTGCATGAAGCTTGGGCGGAATTCTCGCACGGGCCAGCGATGCCGATCAGCAGCGCCTCGCCGACTACGGCCGCAATCTCGGCATGGCCTTTCAGATTGTCGATGACGTGCTCGACCTCACCGCGTCCGAAGAGGTTCTTGGCAAACCCGTGGCCAGCGATCTGCGCGAGGGCAAAGCCACCATGGCCGTTCTGCACGCGCTGGAGCATTGCACACGGGAAGAGCGCGCGATGATCGAGTCGGTGCTGAGCAACGGCGGCTTCAACGGCATCACTCCCGCCGATATTGTCGCCATCCTGAGCCGTCACGGTTCGATCGATGCGGCCTACGCGCGCGCCGTCGAGTTCTCCAACAAAGCCCGCGAAGCCATCTGCACCTTCCCCGACTCCGAGATCAAACGCGTGCTGCTGTGGGTGCCGGAGTTCGTAGTGGAGCGGGAAAGCTAGAAGACGGTGGCCAGTGGTCAGTGGCTAGTCGTTAGTGATTCGCTGCTGGTGGAGATTGCGGTCATATTAATTTCCAATCTTCATCCAGGTCGGAAACGATCACTGGCCTATAGTCGAGTCCCGCGCAGCGGGACGGAAGATGATAGCCCAGCGCTTCAGCGCTGGGTGGCGTAACCAGAATCTCAGAGTGCCTGGGCACGGCACAAAATTCTTGTCTGAAGCCTGACAGCTGAGAACTGACCGCTCACAGCTTGCTTTAAACTTCTCCCATGGCTGCCCCCCAGGAAGTCGAAATCAAATTCCTCGTCCCTGATCTGAAAGCTCTGGAGAATAAACTTCGCGACCTCGGCTTTCGCTGCGAGACTCCCTCCACCCACGAGATCAACACGCTGTACGATCTTCCCGGCCAGAAGCTGCGCCGCAAGGGTGAGTTGCTGCGCCTGCGCAAGTATGGCGACAAGTGGAAGCTCACCCACAAAGCCAAGGGCAAGTCCGGACGCCACAAGTCGCGCGCCGAATTGGAAACCGCCGTGGCCGATGGCAACGCGATGGACGCAATGTTGAGAGCGCTGGGCTTCTCTCCCTGCTTCGTTTACGAGAAGTTTCGCTCGGAATGGAGCGACGGCGAGGGGCATGTCGTGCTCGATCACACTCCCATCGGCGACATCGCCGAGATCGAGGGCAAATCGCGCTGGATCGATCGCACCGCACGCGCCTTGGGTATTGCATCCACGGACTACATCACCAAATCTTATGCCGAACTTTTCTTCGACTGGAAACGTAAAACAAAATGTAAGGCAATGAACATGACCTTCCGCGAGTGCGAGAAATGCGGAGATTCGAGACTCGGGGTTAGGGGTTAGTTTCGAATTCCAGATTTCCGCGGAAGCCTGCGCCGGCTCCGGAGTTTAGACCTCGCCGGGCCTGAACCGGAGCCGGAAGCAGCGGCCGGCTGCCTGAGAACCCGTCGATGCCCCCAGAGCCGGCGTCCACACTTCCTCTGCTTGAATCACCTTTTTTCGATATCCCTGCGAATTAAATTGGTGTAGAGTTACGCCGTTCTCGAGGAACAACCCCTCCACAAGCCCGACTTTCGAGGATGGTTATGCGCATTGCCGTTTTTCTCGACGTGGATAACACTCTGACAGAGGATTTCATTCAGAAACAGTACGCCCATGCGTTGGACTGTGTGCCTGAATATCAGGAGTTGGAGTCCAAGTTCGAGAAGGACACAAATTCGCAGGCTTTTGGCGACGCCATCGTTAAGCTTTTTGCCTCGAAGACTTTCACCGAAAAGAAAGCCAAAGAAGTCTACGACAAAGTCCGCAAACAGAAATGGACTGACGGACTGCTGAAACGATCGGACATCGACAAATATTTAGTATCCAGCGGCCCCAGCTATTACATTAACGAGCTGGCCAAGGAATATGACATACCGTCCGAAAACATACGATGCTCCAACTATCGCTTCAGCCGCGAAGCGCCCTACACCATCGACTCGTGCGAGGCGGTAAACGACCAGAACAAGGCCGGGTTCGTGGAAGAAAAGAAAGGCAAGTACGACATTACGATCGGGGTCGGGGACAGAGAGAAGAATGACGGGCCCTTTCTCTCCCAGGTGACGATTCCGCTCCTCCGGGCCCAGACCAACGACTATATTTCCTTCTCCGATTTTCAGTCCGTAAACCTCGTCCTCAATAGTTTGTTAAAGGTCGCCCAGGCGGATGTTGCGGATGAGAGGCTGGTCGATCTGCTGAAGGAAAAGTGCAAGCAAAACCCGAAGCTGATCGAAGACATCCAGAAGACGTATCCGTCCGAGCCCGTCGACCTCGATAGCTACATTCAATCGTTGTCCATCGGCAAGACCCTGACATTGCTGAAAAACAAAAGCTTGCCCACCATTCTGGGCTGGCTGGCGGGTATCTTCACCGCAGGTTTTGGCGCCGGAGTCGTGATCGGCAAGCTAGTAGGAGGCTCGGGAGGGAAATGATCCAGGATCCCGGCCTGATATCGTGGCCCAGCTTCGTTTCGCCCGCCCGGAACGCCGCTTCCGGCCGCTTCTGTGAGTTCCCTCACAGGCTCCAGTGACTTCCGCACTTTAATGCCGTCCCCGTAAGGCCCATGCTCAGTTACAGGCAGCCGGAAACCGGCTTCCCAACAGTTCGCGTGGGTTCGCAAGAGAAGGCACGATTCTTGCCCAACTTTCTTATTCCAAGCCTTCCCAGTAAGCTACGGCCGTAACCGTGCCCTGGCGATAATGCTCGCACGCGACCCAAATCATAAGGAGGAATCATGGCCATTACCGATCAGGATGCTCTTGACTACCACAGTAAGCCGCGCCCAGGAAAGGTGGAAGTCGTCCCCACCAAGCCTTGTCGCACCCAGCGCGATCTCAGCCTTGCCTACACCCCCGGCGTAGCTGTTCCCTGCCTGGCGATCGAGAAGAACCCGCAGGATGCATTCAAATACACCAACAAGGGCAACCTGGTCGCGGTGGTTACCAACGGCACGGCCGTGCTCGGACTCGGCGACATCGGCGCCATCGCCGGCAAGCCGGTCATGGAAGGCAAGGGCGTCCTGTTCAAAAGATTCGCCGGCATTGACGTTTTCGACATCGAGCTGGACACCAAGAATCCCGACGAGATCATCAAAGCCTGCCAGTTACTTGAGCCCACCTTCGGCGGCATCAACCTGGAAGACATCAAGGCCCCCGAATGTTTCTACATCGAGGAAACCTTAAAGAAGACCATGAAGATTCCCGTCTTCCACGATGACCAGCATGGAACTGCGATCATCTCCGGCGCAGCCTTGGCGAACGCCGCCGAGCTGACCGGCAAGCGTCTTGACCAGATAAAAGTGGTCGTCAACGGCGCTGGGGCCTCCGGCATCGCTTGCGCCGAGCACTACATCTGCATGGGTGTCAAGCGCGAGAACATCACCATGGTCGACACCAAGGGCGTCGTCTATAAAGGACGCAAGGAAGGCATGAATCCCTACAAGGAGCGCTTCGCCAAAGAGACTTCGGCGCGCACCCTGGCCGATGCGGTCAAGGGCGCTGACTGCCTGCTCGGGCTCTCAAAGAAAGGCGCATTCACGCCGGAAATGATCGCCTCACTGGCGCCGCGTCCGGTCGTATTCGCCATGGCGAATCCTGATCCGGAAATCACCTATGAGGAAGCGCGCGCCGTCCGCGACGACATCATTATGGCGACTGGCCGCTCCGATTATCCTAATCAGGTCAATAACGTTCTCGGGTTCCCCTTCATCTTCCGCGGCGCGCTCGACGTCCACGCCACCACCATCAACGAGGAAATGAAGCTCGCGGCAACCTACGCACTGGCTGCCCTGGCCAAAGAAGACGCTCCCGACTCAGTCCGCCGTATTTACCCTGAAGAGTCCCTGAAATTCGGCGTGGACTACATCATTCCCAAGCCGTTCGATCCCCGTGTACTGGTGTGGGAAGCTGCCGCCGTCGCCAAAGCGGCCATGGAAACCGGCGTCGCACAAAACCCGGTCAACCTCGACGAGTATCGCGAGCAGCTCGAGAAGCGGTTGGGCAAGACCCACGAGCTGATGCGCCTCATGATCCACAAGGCCCAGGCCAATCCCAAGCGCGTGGTCTTCCCTGAGGGCAACCACCAGAAGATCCTGCGCGCCTGCCATGTGCTGATCGAAGAAAAAATTGCGATTCCAATTTTGCTGGGCCGCACCAATGAAATCCAGCGCGCGGCGGCTGATCTGGGAGTTTCGCTCGCAGGCATCAGCATTATCGAGCCTGAGACCGCACCCCGCCGCCAGGAATACGTCAACGAGCTGTTCCGCCTGCGGCAGCGGCGCGGAGTCACTCTGGGCTCGGCCGATGAGCTGATGAACGACCGCAACATCTTCGGCTCCATGATGGTCCGCCTGGGCGATGCGGACGCCCTGGTATCTGGGGTTACGCAGAATTATCCTGACACCATTCGTCCGGCCTTGCAGGTCATCGGCGCGCGCGAGGGCATTCACAAGGTCTCCGGCATGTACATCATCATCACCCGCACCGGCGACCTGTATTTCCTGGCCGACGCCACCGTCAACATTGAACCGACCGCGGAAGACCTGGCCGAGATCGCACTCTGTGCCGCCCAGGAGGCGCGGCGCTTCGAGATCGAGCCCCGCGTGGCCATGCTGTCGTTCTCCAGCTTTGGCAGCACCAAACATCCCCTGTGCGACAAAGTGCGGCGCGCCGTCGAGCTAGTCCGCTATGCCGACCCAACCTTGATCATCGACGGCGAACTGCAAGGCAATGTCGCCGTCAACGGCAAGAAGCTGGAAGCGGCTTTCCCGTTCTCCACGCTGAAAGGTGGGGCGAATGTGCTGATCTTCCCCGACCTGCAGTCCTGCAACATTGCTTGCAAGCTGCTTGGTTCCATAGGGGGCGCGGAGACCGTTGGTCCAATCCTGGCTGGCATGGCGAAGCCAGTCCATCTGCTACAGCGCGGCGCCGAGGTAGAAGACGTCGTCAACATCGCCACCATTGCGGTGGTGGATGCTCAGGACAGCGCGGTCCCCGAGGCCGCCCGCCTGGCCAGCGCGGTTGCCAGCGTGGGATAGAAACTTAACTGTGTGGCTATTGCAGGCGCGTCACCAATG
Source organism: uncultured Acidobacteriaceae bacterium (assembly GCA_963849815.1). Taxonomy (GTDB): domain Bacteria; phylum Acidobacteriota; class Terriglobia; order Terriglobales; family Acidobacteriaceae; genus Bog-257. The sequence goes on from CAWKIR010000030.1 coordinate 112,062, forward strand.
GCGCGCCTTTTTTTTGGCCTGGCGAAAACCCGGGGTGGGGGCTCAGGCCGCCTCCAGCCCCGCCAGAACTCTGCGAAGCTGTGCCATCACAGCTACCAAAACAGCGAATCCCGCACTCCACAACATGAAGGCGATGTGCACAACCCAGCCCGGCGCTACACCCACTCGTTTCAGCAGGAAGGGCAGAAAATTCCACGTAGTGATGTGAACGTAATCCCACGGGTCCCAATGCATGGCATGGGTGTCCAGGCCCCAGGCTTTCACCCTGCCGGACGCGAACGCGACGATGTTGGTCATCCGCAAGGCAATCACGAAGGTCGGATGGCCAATGGTCTCCATCTGGTAGATCTCAAGCGGTAGCCAAAAGGTCAGCGATGAGAGTTGCACCACCGCACTGATCGCGCAGAGCGCGATTCCTATGCTCCAGACCACGTTTCCCACAACGTTGCGATAACGCAGCAGCAGCGGAATAGCCAGCAGCGCCGCCAGTTCAGCGCTCGTCGAAACATAGCGGTCGCCCCAGGCGAAATCGCCGCTCCAGACCGTGTACCGCGCATAGAAGCTGATGTAGGCCAGCAATAGCAGGAATCCGCTGATCACGTATGCCTTGACGGCCGGACTGAATCGTTTCCAGCTCACCGCGGCGAGCAGAATCATCAGGACCAGCAGCGGATCGAAAAGGAAGATCGACTTCTCCGGCGAGAACAGCGCCCCGAACAATCCGGCGTGGAACGGCGTTTCCCACGGGTACTTGGCAGGGAGATTTGGATCCCGCATTCTCGCTTCGCGCGCGACTACGCTCACATAAGTATTGAAGAACGACCCAAAGCGATAGTACTGATACAGGCGATCGAGCAAGCCGAAAAACAAATAAACCGGCAGGGCCGTCGCGATGTACTTCCGGCACCGGTCCCATGATTCTGGCCCACGAACCTCCTCGAACCACAGCACCAGCAGCACGAAAACCCCACCCGCCAGCAAATCCATACCGGTCGTCAGACGTGTAAGCAGATTAAGCCCAAACGCTGCCGAGCCAATCATCAGCGCGCGACGGCTGCCGCCTGGCAGCCACTCGTACTGATACGACAGCCCGGTCAGCGTCAATAGAAAGATGTAGTTGTTCTCCATCATGTTCTGCGTGTAATGGAGATGTGTGGTCAACAGCAGCAGGGCTAGAACGCCAGCGACGGAGTCCTTCACGCCGAAGTTCAATTGCCGCAGAAAGCGAAAGCACACCAACGCGGTCAGCACGGTGACCAGAATGTTGATGGTGTAGCTGACGAAGATGTTCTTTACGCTGGGATCAGTTCCGTTGTAGTTCGCGAAAACCGGAAGCCGCTCGACGTAGGTCCCAACCACGTCCGCCGGCAGCATCAGCAGCGACTGTCCAATGCCATACCAGCTCTGCACGTTGCCGCCGCGGCCATGAACGCCAAATTCGGGATACTCCTGCGGAAACACCGGCGGTTCTGAGGTCCAGAACGCGTGTGCGGATTGTAGCCGATGTTGGGTATCAGCGGTGCCCAGCTCTCCCGATTGCACGACGAATGCAATCAGACCGGCGGCGAGCGCCAGCAGAAACACCGGATCGCGGAACCAGCGTGCTGTCCTCACGCCCTACGTTTGCCCGCCGGCAATTCTCGCACATCCCCATCCGTCAGCGCGTCCCGCGACGTTTTCGCCTCCTCAGCGTACTCCATCGACGACACCGGCACTACACGCGATTCTCCGGTAATCAACCGCGCGCCCCGCTCGTACGTCAGATAGCTCCAGGCCCACTGGATCATAACCAGAATGCGGTTGCGAAATCCGACGAGGAACATGATGTGAATAAACAGCCACGCCAGCCAAGCGAGGAACCCCGAGATGTGCACCTTGCCGAATTGCGCGATGGCGGCAGCGCGCCCGATGGTCGCAAGCGATCCTTTGTCGAGATAATGAAACGCCTCGCGAGGCTTTCCAGCCAGGTCAGCCGCGATTTGACGGGCAACAAACGTGCCTTGCTGCATGGCCACGGGCGCAACTCCGGGCAGCAGCTTGCCATGCTTGTCCTTCAGGGTGGCCAGGTCGCCAATGACGAAGACCTCGGGGTGTCCAGGAATGCTGAGATCCGGCTCGACGAATACTCTTCCGGCCCGATCAACCGGCACTCTCAAGGCGCGGCCCAGCGGCGAAGCCAAAACCCCGGCGGCCCAAAGCACCACTTCGGCAGGCAGTATTTCCTCGCCAACGGAAACCTGACCCAAACGTACATCGCTCACCGCCGAATTCGTGCGGACTTCAACTCCGAGATGCTCAAGCTGCTTCACCGCGCTGCGGCGTAGGTCTTCCGGATAGGCGCTCAAGACCGATGGCCCAGCCTCCAGCAACAGGACACGCGTCTTCGCGGGATCGATGTTGCGGAAGTTGTCAGCCAGCGACTTGCGCGCGATCTCCGCCAGCGTACCTGCCAGTTCCACGCCGGTTGGCCCCGCACCCACGACAATGAAGTTGAGTGGCCGATGAGTTCCAGTCAGCGCCGCCGAGCGCTCGGCCAGTTCGTAGGCCAGCAGAATGCGGCGGCGCATCTCCAGCGCATCTTCGATGGTCTTCAGGCCCGGCGCGAAGGGCTCCCATTCATCGTGCCCAAAGTACGCGTGAGTGGCCCCGGCCGCGACGATGAGATAGTCGTAACTCAGATCGAAGCCGTGAATGTGGACGGCGCGTCGTTGAAGATCGAAGCTACGCACCTCGCCGAGCAGCACCTCGATATTTTCGTGCTTGCGCAGAATTTCGCGAATGGGCGCGGCTATTTCCGCCGGCGAAATGCCGGCGGTCGCGACCTGGTAGAGCAGCGGCTGGAAGGTGTGATGATTACTGCGGTCAATCAGCGTGATCTGGAGAGGTAATCGGGCCAGCGACTCGCCAGCCTTCAGGCCGCCAAATCCGCCTCCTACGATGACCACGCGTGGACCGGATTTCTCGTTCTTGGCCATACATTAATAAGATGCTGTCGTAATCGCACCGGCGGCAATTTCAGATACTGGAACAGTCACAC
>CAWKIR010000031.1:0-45571 GCA_963849815.1 uncultured Acidobacteriaceae bacterium
CTGGACAACAATTTTTCCATGTGCGGAAGCGCGATCTCATCCGCGAACATTTTAGCGGCCTGGGCGTCGACACGCGTGCATTGCAGTATCTCGACATAGGATGTGGCAAAGGCGAGCTTCTATCCCTGCTACGCGACGACTTCCACGCGGTTGCCGGCTGCGATCCTTCACCCGGTATGCTGAGCTCCAGTCAGGGTGTTGAGACTCGAGTCCAGGAGAATCTCGGCAGGATACCGTTTGATGATGGCGTCTTCGATTTCGTGACGGCGGTCTGTGTTTATCACCACGTTCCGCCGTTATCGCGGCTGGCTCTGACGCGCGAAGCGTATCGTGTCCTGCGGCCCGAAGGCGTATTCGCTATTATCGAACACAACCCCTACAATCCCGTGACGCGGTTGATCGTCAGCCGAACACCGGTCGACGCGGACGCGGTGCTGCTGAGGGCCTCCGAAGCCCGTGGATGGATGCATGCCGCGGGATTCACTTGCGATGCACCACAATATTTCCTGTATCTTCCGGAAGCGATCTACCGGCGGACCGGCGATGGGCTGGAAAGTCTGTTGCGGAGCGTGCCGCTAGGCGGGCAGTACGCAATCTTCGGTACTAAGGAGAGTTTTCACCCGTGACCGATGTGATTGAACGCGTGCGCCCGATCCTGGATCGTCCCTTCTTTTACGAGTTCTATAACTCGCTGATCGGCGCCAACCACCGCAGCCGCGTACTGGTGAGTGAGTACATTAGGCCGAAGCCGCATGATCGTATTCTGGATATCGGTTGCGGCCCCGGCAACATGCTGCCCTTTCTTCCGGATTGCCACTATCTCGGTGTGGATGCTAACCCGACATGCATTGCTTTCGCGCGCCAGCGTTACAGTAACCGTGGCGAGTTTATCTGTGAACGAGTAAGCCGCCACTCTGTTAAGGAATTCGCCGCTTTCGACATTGTTCTTGCTCTGGGACTCGTACATCATCTGGACGCCGAAGAAGCGAGAGGTCTTTTTAGACTCGCGTACATGGCCTTGAGGCCGGGCGGGAGGATGATCACTAACGATGGCTGTTATGTGCCTGGTCAGTCACAGACCAAGAGGTTTCTACTGTCTCGCGACCGCGGAAGATATGTTCGAACGGAGGAGCAATACCTGGAACTGGCGCGAGAGTACTTTGATGAAGTCAAACCACACATTCGGGAAGATGTCCTCCGTATCCCTTACACGCACCTTATTCTGGAGTGCATACGCGGGACCGGAGGCCCGGCCCAGGGGTAAGTGTCTGACCAGCACACCGGTTCGACAGGCGCGGTCTCTGTGTTGAAGTCTCCAGATGACCGCAAGAACAAAGTTGTAAGCGCCCAAGCGACGGTTGGTGGCCGAGTTTCTTGCCCAAAAAGAAGCGGCGTTGCACCGTAGCAACCAGGAATCCGAATTACGGAATTGCGGCCACACTGACAAGAGTCGCAGCCTGAATGGCTGCTTCCAGCGTGCGTCCTGCCAGGATCTTTCCGGTACTGGAAGGGACGACCAGGATGTCATTGGGTTCCATCGGCGGGTCTGGAGCTTTTGCTTGCAGGATTTTCTTGAGATCGACCGGAGTCTGAACCATCCCGCCGGGGCCTTTGCGCAGGATCTTTGCTCCGCCCAGTTTGGCTGTCCGTCCCGTACCACCCGCCATGGCGAGCGCCTGCAATACGGTTAAGCCGCCTGAATCCATAAGAACGCCGCTGGGCCGCAACACATCTCCCACCACATAGATGATGTCGGCTCTGCGGACGATAATGACATCACCAGGATAGACGGCCACGTTGGTTTCGGAATTGTCCGCAAGATTTCGCGGCAAGTCGATCGTGACGGGTGAGTTCGGATCGCTACGATGAGTGACGCTAAGGCTGCGGCCAGACCTCTCAGTCAGCCCACCAGCGGCCGAGAGCAGTGCGAAAAGGTGTTGCTGTCCCATCACCGGGTATACGCCCGGCTTCATCACTTCGCCCAGCACGCTGGCTCCCTCCGACGCATACTCCGATACGAACAGAGAAACGTGCGGGCTCTTCACGAAATCGGAAAGGCGCTTCTCGATTGCCGCCTGTGCTTCCTCCGCGCTAAGGCCACCCACATGCATGTACCCGACGAGCGGACAATACATGTCGCCATTGCTCGAGATGCGGGTTTTCGTCGTGAGCTCGGGAACGTTGTAGACACTCATCTCCACCAGGTCTCCGGGCCCGAGTTTCAGGGATCCTGACGAAGCGACTCTGGTGCCTGCGCCGGTGTCTTGTGACACGGGAACATCTTGGGCCTCGAGATTGGCAATCAGCGCGCAACACAAAACCACAAGTGTGAAAAGTTGAAACCCGATGGCCTTGGGGAATTTCAGGAAAAAGAAAAACATCACGTAGCCTTTGCTATCTATCTGGCGATCAACACCCTAGCATAAGAGAATCAAAGCAAAATAAACAGTCCTGGGTTGTTTAAGGGCGAAGCTTCTGGGCCAGCGGAACGTCGGAGTGAGGAGCAGCTTCGGGCGCCCCAGAGTTCAGTGGGGTACCACGTCCACGCCTGGATCCTTGGATCCCATTGCCCGTCGTTTCCTCGCCACTGCGGAGACTGGGACCGTCCAGCACTCAGATTAGTCAGTGTGCGGTGGAACAAGAGAGTCCGGCTGCAAGCTAACGTCGTCCACCCAGAAGCTTCCTTTGATATGTGTATCGGCAGGATCGCGCGCGACGCATAGCATCACCAACGTAGTCTCCGGTCCAGTCTGGAAGCTGCTTTCCACGCGATGCCACGCGGCTGTACCCAGGGTTTCTTGCGTCATTGCATAGGACTTGCCGTCATAAGCATCCCGAGCGGATATGGCCGGACCGTTTGCACTATCCAATTCCTGACTTCTTGTCCAAGCCGAGATCGTATATTCGGTATTGGGCTTGACTACCACGTATTGAGATATTCCCGCGTTACCGCCGGCGCCATTGTAAGAGATTAAGAGCGACTGGCGGCCACTGTGGAATTCGGTATTGTCCACAGATACTGTACTGCCGGGCTGGGCAGAGTAGCGCCAATCAAAACCGGCGTTCAGGATCGCTTGCTCGAACCCTCCATCAACAACCAGCTTGTCCATGCGGCCGTAATGGCTCAGAGTCGCGGAATGGGCAGCCAACTGATCCCATGCTTTCTCGGCGCCTGCGATGTCCCGCTGTTGTAACAGACTGTCGACGTAGACCAAGCCCTGGCGATAATCGATCTCTTCATTGAGCCGAAGAAGCGCCGACCATACCTGATGGGCTCCCTCCCACTGATTGTTTGCGATGAGGAGCCGGATGAATTGCAGGTATGCGTCCGGATCGGGAGGAAGAATAGCCTCGATTGCATTCACATCGTGCAAAGTACGCCAACATAAGTCGAGCGACGGCCTCACCATGCTGGGATCGCTGCGCATTACGACGGCAAACTGATGCAAAGCTTCTGCGACTTTGCCCTGGGCGAGGAAGAAGTTGGCCGCGTTCCAGGCTACATCAGGAGTTGTCGGGTCGACCGAGATGGCTTTAGGATTGCTTGTTGTTGCTGGTATTCCGCGCCCGTACTGTAATAGGCCAGTGCGAGATCGAGCCAGTATGTAGAGTTGATAAGGATTCAAATCGGTGGCGCGTTGGCAGCGGGGAAGGGCTGCGCCAGCCTCCTGTTTATCGAATAGCAAGAACCGGCAAAGCAAATCCTGGTATGCGGCGTTCCGAGGTTCTAATTCGACCGCCCGCCCCAGAGCATTCACGTCAAGGCTGGACGCGAGCCGGGTGGCCTGAAACGAGCGTGCTGCCAACCAACTATAAACCGCAAGCAGCCCAAGACAAGCCGCTAACCCCATTGTGCGACATGTAGTTGCCATAACCTCGGAGCTGCTCCCAGCTTAATCAAGAATGCCTCTAAGATAACTTCAATACCCTCAGCCTCACAGGACCGGCGCGGTCTCGCTGCCTTCCTACGCATCCCGATTCGAACTCAGTGGACGGTTTCCTTCAGCCGTACTGCCTGCGGCAACCGCTGCCAATACGAAAAAAAGCGCTGCATTTCCCGGAACCTGCAAGTTGAAGTCGGAAAAACTATGTACTAGAAGACCGGTACACCCAACCAGCGCTGCCAGTGCCGTACTGGATCTGGGATCGTGCCGCCAGTGCTGAACTCTGCGCAGGCCGCTGCGATACAGGAGATAGATAAAGGCTACCATCAGCGCGGACCCAAGCAAGCCGGTTTCGACTGTCACTTCGACGAAATCATTGTGCGCGGCGTTAACCGCGAGGTCGGTGTAGAAACTCCGGAACGAAGGATACACAACTGGGAATGTTCCGAATCCCCATCCCAGCAGTGGACGCTGGCGCACCATCTTGAGGCTGTCTTCCACCATCGTCAGGCGGCTGGGATCATGCGACCTGTCCACGGGAGTGCCCAGTTCCATGAACCTCTCCCACAGGCCGTTGGGTCGCACCAAGACAAGAGAGATAATCAGAAGGAGGCTAAAAAATCCCAACAGCGTCACTTGACGGCGGGTTCGCCGGCCCAACGCCGACAGGACGGTGAGGACACCCACTTCAATGGTGAACGCGAGAACACCACCACGGGACTTGGAAAGGAAAATTGTGCTGCCCATAATGACGGCCGCAAAAGAATAGAATATCCGCATCGCGAGTGGCGAAAATCCAACCATCGCAAGCACCAGCGGGAACGGAACCAGCATCTCCATCAGGCCCGCGTAATGTGAGTGATTAGCGTAAGGGCCAAAAAAAGGCGCCCCAGCCTGGTTCGGCACCACCCAGTAATACTTGCCGTTGCCGGCAAACTCCTGCGCAATGGAGAACATCGCGACCAGAAAACCGAACAGAGTAAGCGAGATACTCAACCGCCTCATCCATGTGCCGCGGCTGAAGCACTGGGTACTCAGGAAAAATAGAATGCCATAAGCAGCCCAGAGGAGCGCTTTTTGCCAGGTTGCGTACCAATACGCGGAACGGTCCGGCAGCAATTGCACAGCTACCAAGACGGCAAACAACAGCACAGGAGCAAACAGAGGGCCGCGGATGATTTCGACCTGGCGAACTGCGATCGCGCGTGCGGCCCAGATCGCCAGGAGTAACGCGGCGCCTTCTTCCAGGATGAAAATCGCCCACCCCTGCACTGCGCCGAACGCCAATATTCCAAAGGCCAATAGCAGGCAAATACCTACGGCGAGGAAGAGGTTCAGCACTTGCGCTATGCGGCTATCCGATTCCATAAGAGTGGGTGATGAGGCTGGAGGCAGGCCTATCCTTTGCTGCCTATGATCGCAGCTGCGACCCGACACCCCATTCATGAACGCACCGTCCACTCTAACAAGAGAATGAAGCGTCAGTGGGTGGTGGTAACGGATGTGGAGTCGTCGTAGTAACTGTGGTACCGGTCGCCGTAATAGTATCGGTCTGATTCGACGGCGTCAGCGGCATTGAGGACCACCCCCATGATGCGAGCATCGACGTGCGCCAGCACATCACAAACGCGGCGCAGCGCGGCCTTGCTGGTGACTCCCGACGCGACTACCAGCAGAGCGGAGTCCGCCAGGCTGGACAGAAGCACAGAATCAGTCACACTCAACGCTGGAGGGGTATCGATGATCACATAGTCGAACCTCGACTTCAGGCTGACCAGCAGGTCCTTCATGCGGGAGGAGCCGAGTAGCACGGCCGGGTTAACCGGGACTGGGCCGGCAGGCAATAGAGAGAGATTGGGAATGCCAGGGACGGGCTGAATCGCTGCCTCAACGGGAGTGCTTCGCCCCAATACGGTGCTCAAGCCCACATCCGGTTGCTCCAATCCAAATACCTGCGAAATGCCGGCGCGGCGCATGTCGGCTTCAATCAGGAGCACACGCGCGTCGTGCTGCGCCAGGACAATGGCCAGGTTTACGCTGGTGGTCGTCTTACCCTCCTGCGGCAACGCGCTGGTGACCATCAGTACCTTGGCGGTTTGGCCGGTCCGGGAAAGCAGAATCGAGGTACGCAAGGCGCGATACGCCTCAGCCATGTGCGACTTCGGCTGCGAGGCCGAGGCGGAGGCAGCCGCTGTCCGCGCAAGGCGCGGGGTCCGCAGCAGCGACGCGTCCTGGAGAAGAGGCGAGCGGAATGAATGCCAGAGACGGAAGCGCGGTAATCATCTGCGCCTGTTCCAACGAGTGCACGGTGTTGTCGCGGGACTCGAGGATAAACGCGAGCGACACTCCACCGGCCAAACCCACCAGCAGCGACATCATCAGATTGCGCGGGATATTCGGCGTGGAAGGCGCGGTTGGAGGCGAGGCCGGGTCCACAATCCGCACGTTGCTCGGAACGCAGGCCAGTCATGACGCCCGCTTCCTTCAATTTCTGCAGCAGGCCTTCATAAAGCTGCCGATTGCTTTCCACATCGCGCTTCAACAGGCTGTATTCGATGGAGCTTTCGTTAAGCTTGTTCTCTTCGTTCTTTTGATCTTCCAGAGATGCCCGCAGCAGTTTCTCGCGTTCCAGCGCAGCCTGGTAGTCCTTCTTGTACTTCTCGGCCACGCGGCTGTACTTCGATCTTGATGTCGGCTTGCACCGCCGCTATCTCGTTGTCCAGCTCCTCGACCTTCGGATAGGTGGGCTGGAAGTTAACGCTGGCCTCGGCGCGTTGACGATGCAGGTCGACTTCCTGGCTCCTCAGCTTCATCAAGAGGACTGGACGGATCGAGATTGGACAAAAGGTCGGGATTACCGGAGCTGGCCAGGCGATACACCGATTCCTTCTGCATGCGATCGCCTTCGGCGGCGGTAAGCTGCCTTGTTCAGCTCGTCGAGTCTTGAGGTGATGATGTTTTCTTTCTCGTCAATACCCAGGATCCCGTGCTCCTTTTGATAGCGAACCAGCTTCTCCTGGGATTGCTCCACCTTCATTTGCAGTTCGGACAATTGCTGGGTGAGCCAGTCCGAGGTGCGCGTCGTGGCCTCGAAATGGGTCTTGTAATTCTGCTCGATGTAGGTGTCAATTACGGTGTTGACAACCTTCGCAGCCAGGACGGGATCGGGACTGGAGAAACGAATCTCCAGCAAGCGCGTGCGGGGGATTGAGCTGATTTGCAGCGCATGATGGAACTGCGGCGACAAGCCCCGCTTCACGGTGCGGCTCGATTTCCTGGCGCATTCGCCGACGGTGGGGCACCGGTCGGGCTGGCAGGCGTTGCGCCTTTGCCGGCGAAGGCCGGATCGGAGTCGAGACTCAGCTTGGAGATAACCAGCTTGGCGATGGCATCACTTTGCAGAACGTGGGTCTGCGTGTCGACGGACACCATGTAGTCATCGTCGGAATCGTGCGCTGGCTTCCGCGCTCTTGAGACCGGCGGCATCGGCGCCCTCGCGATTGATAACAATGCGGCCAACAGCTTCGAAAATAGGCGTGGTGGACAGGGCGATCACCGTGCCCATGGCCAGCGATACCAGCACCACCGCCAATATCATCCACTTGTAGCGCAGCAGGATCGGCCAGTAATCCCATAGGCTGGGAACGCGGCTGCCGCCTTCCGGATAAGCCCCGGGGAAATTAATGCTCTCGTTGACCCGCAAACTGTGCGTATCGTCTTTGCGAGGCACTAACATCTCGAAGTTGTTATTAGGACCCATTCACCCATTCCATTCCTAATGTTCATTGGCGTGGCTGTACGCCAGAGGCGCTTAGAGGCCGCAACTTGACGGAGATCGGATCGATTGTAACAAGGTTCGGAACGGCCAGAAAGAGTTTTGATTTACTCCTGGCTACCTCGGCGCTGGACAAGGGCCCGGTGTTTGCCAAAGAAGGAATAAGGCTTACCAACGCCGATGTCGAGCAAACCGCTGGCTATGCTACACTTTCCGCGATAATCCGCTGTGCCCAGGCAGCCGGTCCGGATAGCGCTCTCCGTTGCTTCTGCCGCCACCAGGATTCGACCCACAATGGAACCCGCGCCCGGCAAATCATGAGAGAGTCTCCGCCGTTTCTTGACGAAAACTTGCCGCAGGAAGCCGGCGATCCTGCTGAAGCATGTGCCTCCGTTCCTTCGCCCGCGGGCTATCGTGCCATGCTGCAAACCCTGTTTCGCGGCAAGCTGACCGGCGCCGCCATCGCCCTGATTATCCGGCAAGCAATCATCATGGGTCTCAGCGTGGGCAGCAGTATCGCAGTCTCACGCTGGCTTGGTCCAGAGGTAGTGGGCCGCTTTGCCATTCTGATTTTCGTGACCCAGGGCATCCTCGGTTATTTCGGCGACCTGGGCCTCAAGGCCGCCCTGATTCGCAAGCGTGGTGAGCTGGAGCCAACCGAGCTGGCCACGGCCCAAAAGGTAATCTTCGGAATCTCCGTCACCTTCGCGTTAGTCATCGGGGCGCTGCTGCCGATAGCTCTGCGACTGGTGAAGCTGGGCCCGGAGAGCTACTTGCCGGCCGTCATCTTCCTCGTGCTGCTGGTAGTGCGCAATCAACGAACGGTGCCGCTCGCCATGCTGGAGCGGGCGATGCGATTCAAGGCGGTCAGTGCGGTGGAGGCAGCCGAGAGCCTGATCTACACCGTCCTGCTGGCCACCTTGGCATTTCTCCACAAAGGCATCTGGTGCTACGTGATCGCAATGGGATGCCGCGACCTGTTTGGCAGCGTGGCCTTCAATCTGATTACCCATCCGCCCTTCCGAAGTTTTTCCTGGGCCTCGCTGCGTCCCCATGTCGGCTTCAGCCTGGTGTATCAGGGCGGCTCGCTATTGAATATGGTAACGCTGGCGTTTCCGCCGATCATGATTGCCCGCCTGCTGGGAAAGAACGCCGTGGGCTATGTGTCCTGGGCAGCCACGCTCTCGCTCTATCCCCTGGTGATTTGCAATGCCATGGCCCGCATTTATCTTCCGGCGTTCAGCAGCGCCGCCGGCAACCCTGCACTGCTTCGTTCACGGGTAGAGAAATCGCTGCGGATTAATGCCAGCATTGCGTGGCCCGCCTGCGCCGTGCTGGCCAGCCTGAGCACTCCGATCATTGTTTATGTGTTCACCCGCAAATGGCTTCCCGCGCAGCCTTTGCTCTACGCTTATTGTGTGAATGCGGTGATGAACGCAGTGGGCGTGCCCCTGACGGAGCTGTTTTTCTCGCAGAACGACGCATGGTTCAACCTGCGCCTATGCTTATGGTGGACAATACCGACCTGGACCTTTGGCACTTATGCGGTTTATCACTACGGTTTATGGGGATTCGCCATTTTTCAGGCTGCGCTCCAGAGCACGTGGTTCCTGGCGTTTCTGCATGCCCGGAGGACTGAAGGGCTGCGGGTGTTTGTGCCCTTGCGAGAGCCGTTTGTTTTGAGCGCCTGCCTGGTGCTGGGAAATCTTCTGCTTTTGCATACCAGCGCCGTGTCTTCGCTTTATCGATTGGGAACGGTACTTGCGATTGAGGCCTTGATCTGCGGAGCTTTCCTGGTACGTATGCTCTTGAGCTGGAGAAGTGGGGCAGATGGCGCTGGAATGGAGCCGGGTGCAGTGCAAGCGGGATAACTTTCGGGAGTCAAGCGATGTCAGATGTTGATAAGTGGTATCGGGACTACTGGGCACGACACCAGGCCCGCGATGTCATGTACCGGACCCTGAGGGCCCGATGCCTCTCCTGCGAAGACTGTCCCCAACTTAACGAATACGAACGCGTAATTTTTGATCGCACCTGTCAGGCCACGCGCCTGCTGGATTTTGGCGGCGGCGACAATCGGTTGAAGCGGAAGTTTCTGGCGGCCGGATTTCGTGGACGATATGAGACCCTCGACATCTCCAGCGAGGAGACAGCACGAATATGCATCGCTAGCGGAGATCAAAGGTGAATTCGATGCCATCCTGTGCCTGGAAGTGATCGAGCACATGTCGCTCAACGATTATGTGGACTTGATGGACGCGTTCGGGAAGATTTTGTCGCCTGGAGGTGTCTTGGTCATCTCGACCCCGAATCCGCTGTGCGTGGTTCCCATGTGGGCGGGCGACCCCGGACACGTGCAACAGTATCCCATCGCCGACCTGGCTGCGGATTTCGTCATACGCGGATCACGACGTGGAGGCCTTTCGCGTGCGCTACGGCGCCTGGCCGCGGGGAGTTCGCCCGCGGTTGCGCTTCTTCGCCATGCGCGCGCTCGTCTACCTGTTGAGCGTTGACTATGCGCACGGCATCATGGTGATCGGCAAGAACAAGCTCTCGGCAGAAAACAGGGGTCAACCTGCTTGAGCCGGACGGGCGTCGCGATGTGCGATTGGAGTTGTAGTCACAATCCTTGCGCTTTGGCGCTAAAGGCCCCGGTCGTAGAAACAAAATGAGCCGCGCCAAAGACTCTCCGAAAACCCGCGCCCAGATTCGCAAGAAGCCAAAGTCGAAGGAGCTGTCGAGCAGCCGGGCCATTCCTCACAGGAAATAAGCTGAATGCGATTCTCGGTGTTCTGCTGGCGGTGGTAACCATCGCGCTCTACAGCCCGGTATTTGGTTATTCAGTTCGTCGTCCTGGATGATACTGATTACGTCACCGCGAATTCCCACATCCACGGTGGGCTGCGATGGAGCACGGTGAAATGGGCGTTCACCTCAACCGCGGCGGCAAATTGGCACCCTCTGACGTGGCTCTCCCATGCTTTCGACTATCAACTTTTTGCCCTGAATCGCGGCCGGCCATCATGTAGACAGTGTGCTGATCCACGCGGTGAATGCCGTACTTGTTACTTCTGCTCTTGTCGTGGATCACAAGGCGCAGAGGGCCGAGCCTGCTGGTTGCGGCGCTGTTCGCCTTGCATCCTCTCAATGTTGAGTCGGTCGCGTGGGTGGCAGAACGCAAGAATGTCCTGAGTACGTTCTTCTTCTTGTCGGCGATCGTTGCCTATGTGTGGTACGTCAAGAAACCAGATTGGCGCCGATATCTATTGGTTGCGACGCTCTTTGCCGCGGGCTTGATGGCCAAGCCGATGGTCATCACGCTGCCCTTTGTCCTGTTGCTGCTGGATTATTGGCCGCTCGGCAGAACCCCCGGAAGTCCTCCTTCAGCCGTCGGCGCGCAGCAATGGAAGGTTCCGAGGCTGCTGCTGGAGAAAATCCCGTTGCTGCTTCTCGCCGCCGGGAGTGCGGCGATCACTCTAAAAGCACAGCGGGCTGGATTTGCGGTGCGTACCTTAAATCAGTTTCCGCTCACCGTTCGAATCGAGAATGGCATCGTGGCCTACGGACTGTATCTTTGGAAGACTGTCTGGCCGGCCCAACTGGCGCTCTATCCTCATCCCGCAATGGCTCTCCCTGCGTGGCAATGGATCTTGTCCGCACTGGTTTTGATCGGCACAACGGCACTTGTCATAGTCTTTCGCAGCAAGCGCTACCTCCCAGTGGGCTGGTTCTGGTTCCTGGGTACCCTGGTTCCGGTTATCGGCCTGGTGCAGGTCGGACAGGGCGCCATGGCCGATCGCTATGCCTACCTCCCGTTGATCGGGGTCTTCGTAATGCTAGCTTTCGGCTTGGCCGACCTGGCAGAGATAAGAGGTGTTCGTCTCGCCTGGAGGTTGATCGCGGCATTCTGCGTGTTGGTTGCGCTGAGCGGCGTCACTCACCGCCAGATGAGCTATTGGGACAGCGATTACGACCTATGGTCGCACACCCTGGCGGTCGCGGAAAATCCCTTCGCACATGACGCAATGGGTTCAGTCCTCTTGGATCCCAACCTGACAATTACTCCGAGTCAGGAGAACCTGGAAACAGGACAGAATCGAATGGAAGAAGCGCGCCAGCACTTCGAGCGGGCATTAGAGCTGCGGCGTTCGATGGCGGAGCAAAATCCGGCTGTGTACCTGCCGGACATAGCTACAACATTGAACAACCTGGGTAATCTGGATCGACTTGAGAACCAGCCAGAAGAAGCGCGTCGGCATTATGAAGAAGCACTGAAAATTCACCACGAGTTGGGGCAGCGGAGCCTGGACCCTTTCCCGCCGGACCTGGCCGTTACGTTGAATAACCTGGGGTGGTTGGAAGAAGGAACGATGCAGATGGACGAAGCTCGTTTGCATTTCGAGGGCGCTCTAGACATTTACCGCCAAATGGCGCAGCAGAATCCGGATGCATATCTACCCAAGGTTGCCGAGACGCTGAATAGTGTGGGGTTTGTAGCAAGAGAGCAGAAGCAATTGGCGGAGGCACGCCAGTATTACGAAGAAGCTTTAGAAATTCGCCAACGGCTAGCGCAGCAGGACCCGGACGCATATCTGCCTTACTTGGCAACAACGCTGAACGACCTGGGAATTCTGGATGCCGCCCAGGACCGCCCCGATGACGCGCGCCGGCATTATCAAGAAGCATTGGAATCCTATCGTCAACTGGCGCGGCGCGACCCAAACCTTTACCTGCCGTACGTAGCAGCGACGCTCAACAACCTGGCTCTCGCGGATGAAAGCCAGAACCGGATCGAAGACTCCCGTGTCCATTTTCTGGAAGACTTGAGCCTATTCCGGAAGCTGTACCAACAGAATCCCAGAAAATACGCCGGCGACGTTGCCAGGGTCGAAGACAGCCTGGCAGAACTGGAACAGAAAGCCTCCCCTCGGTAGGGCTTTGCGAGTGAGCAATTTGAGCAGGGAAACGCCAATTCGCTTCGGCATTGACGGCCGGGTCTTGATGCATTACGAGATGCGCGGCTTCGCGCGCTACACCGTGGAGCTGTTTCGTGCGATGAAAGAGATCGCGGGCAGCAAGATTGAGCTGATTTCGTTTTCTCCCGGGCCGATCGCGCCCGAGTTTCTAAGCGCACTCAACATCACTCCCGTCGCGTTCGAGGCGAGAAGAGAAATTTTATGGGAACAGGTCGAACTGCCGCGACAGCTGCAACGTGCGCGCGTCGATGTTTTCCACGCAACCGCGAACCGGGGGTTGCCATATCGGCGAGCGTGCAAGTACGTTGTGACCTGTCATGACGTTATCGACCGCTTACCCGAATATTGCGGGGACGAGCACTGGCGCGGGCATTGGCGGAAGAAGTATGCGGATTTTGTCTCCCGGCACAGCGCCGACAGGTACGTTACGGTTTCCGATTTTTCGAAGCAGGACATCTGCCGGTTTCATGGAGTGCCTGCGGAACGTGTAGCGGTGATTTACAACGCGGCGAGTCCCCGCTTTCATGAGAAGGTCGCTGTCGAACAGGTCGCGAGGGCGCGGGACAAGTATAGCCTGCCCAAACCGTATTTTCTTTTCCTCGGCGGCTTCGACAAGCGAAAAAATGTAAGTGCGCTGGTGGACGCTTTCGCGCAACTGCCGAAGGACGCGCCGCACTTGGTGCTGGCGGGCGAACATAAGTGGGAATTCGCAGCGAGCTCCAAACAAATCGCCGCACTGGAGCTTGTAGACCGAGTTCTGTGTCCCGGGGCTATCTCCGACGAAGATCTGCCCGCGCTCTATCAGGGAGCAATTGCGTTGGTGCATCCCTCGCGCTATGAAGGCTTCGGGCTCCAGCTGGTGGAAGCGATGGCCTCGGGAATTCCGGTTCTGGCTTCGCAAACTACAAGCCTGCCCGAGGTGCTCGGCGGCTGCGGTCTGTTGTTCGATCCGGAAGATCCAGCCTCCATCGCTCGGCAACTGGAGCTCGTTGTTCGCGATGGTGATTTGCGGACTACGCTGATAGAACGTGGACGGCAGCGGGCGCGCTTTTTCTCCTGGCGCAAAGCGGCGGAGGAAACCCTCGGCTTGTATCTCGACTTGTTGGGCCGCGGCGATGAGATCGCGCAGTTTTGCGGTCAGAACGGAAAGGAGCACCGGCGGTGAGAATTGTCGTCGTCACACCGGCTGTCCCTCATCCCTTCGGCGATACCTCGGCGCGATGGTTCTATGTACTGATTACCGAATTGATCGCACGCGGTCATGATGTGGTTGCCGTGGTGGCGACGGAGGAGCCCGACAAACTGGTGGGCGAAGCGCGGCAGTGGCTCTCAAGAACCGACGGACATCTGACCCTGCATTTGCATCGACTGAAGGTGGATTCGTTCGCCTTGCGACGGAAATGGCACAACCTGGTGCGGCCGTGCAGCGAGCTGCTTCAGGACTCTGAGTTGACGGCCATATTGGGGCGGGAATTGGCGAAAGGTTATGACGTCCTGCATTTGGAGCAGATGTCGACAGGCTGGCTCGGTCTTGGCATGGCGCGGGCGCTGCTCAATGTGCACTACTTTGACGTGATCGATTGGGCCGGGCGCGACAACCTGACCTTCGGAGAGCGCAAGGCGCTGTGGCAGGCGGAGCGCGCCACCAAGCACCTCTTGCACGGGACCAACAACGTTCGTCTGCTGACGCCGAGATTGAAAGAATTCGCGGAAGCAATCGAACCCAAGGGCCGCTACTGGGTAGTTCCGTTCGCCCTGGACACGTCGTTGTATCTCATGTCGCCCATGGTGCAGGAGCCTGTACTGGGGATGATCGGTTCCATGCACTGGGTGCCTTCGCGTTCGGCGGCTGAGCGCTTGATCACGCGCATCTGGCCTCTGGTAAAACTGCGCGTCCCGAAGGTCAAGCTTTTTGTTGCAGGATGGAATGCCAAAAAATACCTAGGAAAGTATTCTTCGCAACCGGATATCACTCTGGCCGACAACCTGGCGCATCCGTCGGAGTTTTTCTCCAAAGCTGCGGTGATGGTTTATGCCCCATCGCGGGGCAGCGGCATGAAAGTTAAAGTGATGGAAGCGATGGCCTATGGTGTGCCTGTGGTGACTACATGGGAAGGTGTTGAAGGCATCGACTATGAGAACGGACGGGATTGCTGGGTTGCCGAGAGCGACGAAGATCTAGCCGACAAGGCCTGTCGCCTGCTGGAATACTGTGGCGAGCGACAACGGATGCGGGATGCGGCACGGACCTTGATTGAGGAGCGTTATTCCCCAGGTCCGGTGGTAGATAAGATGATGCTGGTATACGGGCAGATGATCGATTCTTTGAAGGTAGGCGCTACGAGGCGTTTTACATCCGAGAGCCGATAAGGCCCGAACTGATCCAGAGGCTCGGAGGGCAGAACTCAGCCTTCCGCGGTTACCGCTTAGAATGAAACGATCAATTGCACATAACACGGGGTGGGCAACAGCATGGCCGTATCTGGGAAACAGTCTGGCGTATGCACGTCAAAATATCCGCACAGATAGGAAGGGTATCGGGCTTCGTGGACACCCCGCTAGTGACGCCGTAGAACGGATGCTCAGACAGACGGTCCGAGAGGAAATCCACAGGAACTGCTTTGGATCCCGCATCCTCCGCCAGGACTGCCCCAACTCTCGGGCCCAAAGCCAACTCGGTACTTGATCCCGGCTGAACAAGCACGGTCCGGCTGCCATCCTGCACGGTCAGGGCGCCTTCTCGACTCACCACGATGACTTTGTTGTCAGTTTTTACAATGTCAAACTTCGCGGTCGAATCCTTAGGAGAAACAACAATCTGCCCTGCGCTTGCAGTCATGCCCTTGCTAGTGCTGATACGTGCACTGCCCTGGAGGACTTCGACCGAAGCCGGCCGATATTGGATTGAGGAGTTCGGGTTCACGACCACGGACGATCCCCCACGATTGATGGAGCCTGCGGACGATGCCGTAACGTCAATCCTATCGCCGGGAAAAACACTGGTGGAATCTCCGGCTGCTTGCCCGTTCACCTTCACGTTGCCATTGGCGTAGAGCATCGCTCCGCCGGTTTGAGCCGACAACACGCTCGCACCCAAGACAACCAATAGAAAGAGGGAACAGACGACCATAAATTTGGCGCGCGACATAGCACAGCCTCCAGGAGACAGCTTCGAATACAGGAAAAATCTAATTCAGAGGATGTTAGTCCGACTACTCTGCTCAAGTCAATGGCCAGGTGGAGCGCTTTCTTTGAGGCCTTCGCCGGTGCCGTTACACGTCATAAGGAAGTCGGTCTGCCGGTCTGCTCGGCTCTTAGAAAGGAGCAACTATGCGCCCCTTGGCATTTGCGTGCCGTTAACCATTCAGACCTCACTCAAGCGAAGGACGGCTCATGGGCTGTGTACAATCGGCTAGACGAAATGAGCCGCGCCAGGACTCCCGCGAGAACCAGTTCCCAAGTCCGTAAGAGGCCCACCCCCAGGAAGCGTTCGAGCACGGAGCCGTTCCTTTCGGGCAAAAGCCAGATTGCCGTGCTTTGCGTGCTACTCGCGGGCGCGACGATCGCGCTCTACAGCCCGGTCCTTGGGCACTCGTTTGTCGTTCTGGACGACCATGATTACGTCGTCGCCAATTCCCACGTTCATGCTGGCTTGTCGTGGAACACGATCAAGTGGGCGTTTGGGTCCACGGAGGCGGCGAACTGGCATCCGCTGACCTGGCTCTCCCATGCTCTCGACTATCAACTGTTTGCCTTGAATCCTGCCGGCCATCATTTGGACAGCGTGCTGATTCACGCGCTGAATGCGGTGCTGCTATTTCTGCTTTTGGTATGGACCACGAAACGCGTAGGGCCGAGCCTGCTGGTTGCGGCGCTGTTCGCCGTGCATCCGCTGAATGTTGAGTCGGTAGCCTGGGTCGCGGAACGCAAGAATGTACTGAGCACGTTGTTCTTTTTGTTGGCGATCGGAGCTTATGTTTGGTATTCCCATCGGCCGGGTTGGCGGCGATATCTGCTGGTGGTGGGGCTGTTTGCTGCGGGACTGATGGCCAAGCCGATGGTCATCACGCTGCCTTTTGTCCTGTTGCTGCTGGATTACTGGCCGCTGGAGAGGATTGCGTTTCGCTCTTCCAGCGAAACACGCACAGCCACGAGCACGCTGCGGTTCCTGGTGTTGGAGAAGATCCCGCTGCTTTTTCTCTCGGCGGCGAGTGCCTGGATCACGCTAAAGGCGCAGCGCGCTGCCGAGCGCACCTTTCAAGAGCTTCCGCTCAGCATCCGCATCGAGAATGCTGTGGTGGCCTATGGCTCGTACCTGTGGAAAGCGATCTGGCCGGCGCGACTTGCGTTCTATCCCCATTCTGTAAGCGCTCTGCCGGCCTGGCAATGGATTCTATCCGCGCTAGTGTTGGTGAGCGTCACCACGCTCGTCATTATCTTTCGCCGCCGGGGTTACTTGCCGGTTGGATGGTTCTGGTTTCTGGGTACTCTAGTTCCGGTCATCGGACTGGTACAGGTGGGAGAGTACGCCATGGCCGATCGCTATGCATACGTTCCGCTGATCGGCGTCTTTGTCGCGATTGTCTGGGGTCTTGCCGACTGGGCAGTGGCGAAACGCGTCGGAACTGTTTGGCTGGTGATTCCGGCGGTGTGTGTGTTGGCGGGGCAGGCCGCAGTAACCTACCGCCAGATGAGCCACTGGGAGAGCGATTACCAACTGTGGACGCACACGCTGGAGGGTGCGGAGAGTCCGTTGGCGCACAACGCTCTGGCGATTGCGCTGATGCACCCCGACTCCGAGATGACGCGGTACGACCTGGAGGAAGTGGGGACAGAACAAAGCCGGATGGACGAAGTCCGCCGGCATTTCGAGCGGGCATTGGAACTGCGTCAGCAACTGGCACTGCAAAACCCACGTGCCTATCCAAATATGGCGGACATGGCCCGGACCTTGAACAATCTGGGGAACCTGGATCAACTTCAAAACCGGATGGACGAAGCGCGCCGGCACAACGAGGCGGCTCTGGAGATCTACCGGCAGCTTGCGGCGCAGAATCCGGACGTATATTTGCAGTACCTGGCGGCGACTCTAACCAACCTAGGGTCTGTGGATCGAGTGCAGGGGCGGACGGACGAGGCTCGCCAGCACTATGAGGAGGGCCTGAAGATCGACCGGCAGCTGGCCGAACAGGATCCCGCGAAATACTTGCCCAACATCGCCATGACGCTGAATGAATATGGGTTTCTGGATGCGACGCAGAACCGGATGAACGATGCGCGGCAACATTTTGAGGAGGCCTTGAAGATTGACCGGCAACTGGCCGAGCAGAGTCCTGCCGCGTACCTGCCCGACCTGGCGACGACGCTGACGGACTTTGGGCGCCTGGATGCAATCCAGAACCGGATGGACGAGGCGCGCCAGCACTACCAGGAGGCCTTGAAGATTGAGCGGCAACTGGCGCAGCAGGATCCTGCGGTGTACCTGCCGGACTTGGCCATGACGCTAGCCAATCTGGGGCGAGTGGATCGGCTCCAGAACCGATTAGACGAAGCCCGAAAGGACTACGAAGATGTCTTGAAGATTCGCCGGCAACTGGCGCAGCAGAATCCGGCGTACCTGCCACCCTTGGCGATGGCCCTTAACGATCTGGCGTTCGTGGAGAGCCGGCAGAATCGGATCGAAGAATCCCGCGCTCATTATCAAGAGGCGCTGAGCCTGCTCCAGAAGCTGTCCCACGCTGATGCAAGATATGCGGGCGATGCGGCCGGTGTGGAAGCCAGCCTCCAGCAACTAAACCAGAGGAACAACTCGCGGTAAGGATACGAAGCGAGACAAAGAAAGGGCACGGATGAGAATCCGTGCCCTTGTGAACGGCGCCGCCACATGGGAGCGGCGGCGCTTAACGGTTACACATCCTTATGGAGCTGCCGTGTAGGTGTATTGGTTGTACAGCCACTGACCGTTGACCTGCGAGTACATGGTCACGTAGACGGTGCTGCCATTGGTCGGCAGGCCGCTTACTTTGGCTGAGAACACGGTCGTGGGCAGGCTCTGCGATTGGTGATACTGGCTGCCACCCGGCGTTGAACCCACGTCGATCCAGTAGGCTGACGCCTGATCGCAAGCATCCCACTGGAAGGTCACCGAAGCTCCAGCCAAGATGGTCTTCGGCTGGGGGCTTTCGACATTAGCAGGCGCCAGGAAGGGCGTGTTATTCAGCACTATTGAGACATCGGCGTCGGTGAAATTTGCGACGGCCAGGTCGGGCTTGCCGTCGCCGTTGAAGTCCCCTACGGCCACCCAGTCAGGGCCTGCGCCCACGGCGTAGTTCACCGCCGGCTGGAAGGTGCCGTCGCCGTTACCCAGCATCACACTCACGTCACCGGCGATGTTTGTCAGTGCCAGGTCGAGTTTGCCGTCACCATTGAAGTCCGCCACGGCCACGGAGAAGGGATCGTTGGCGCTGTAGTTCACCGCAGCCTGGAAGGTGCCATCGCCATTGCCCAGCAATATACTCACGCCGCCGGGGTTATATGTCACGGCCAGGTCGAGCTTGCCGTCGCCGTTGAAGTCCCCTACCGCAATCGCGGTGGGGCCTGAGCCCACGGTATAGTTCACCGCCGGCTGGAAGGTGCCATCACCATTGCCCAGCAGCACGCTGACGTTGTTGGCGTTGCCATTTGCCGCTACTAAGTCAACCTTACCGTCGCCGTTGAAGTCCCCTACCGACGCCCAGACGGG
This sequence comes from uncultured Acidobacteriaceae bacterium, assembly GCA_963849815.1. Lineage (GTDB taxonomy): Bacteria > Acidobacteriota > Terriglobia > Terriglobales > Acidobacteriaceae > Bog-257. Next base: position 19,378 of record CAWKIR010000031.1, read on the forward strand.
GCCTGAACCAGCACCGTAGTTCATCGGTGGTTGGAAGGTGCCGTCGCCATTGCCCAGGATCACGCTCACGTTGTTGCCATGATAGTTTGGCGTCACCAAGTCGAGCTTGCCGTCGCCGTTGAAATCCGCCACCGCCACCGAGTAGGGCGCCGAGCCCACGGCATGGCCCACCACCGGTTGGAAGGTGCCGTCGCCCTTGCCTAGCAGCACCCCGACGCTATTGGTATAAAAGTCCGGCGTTGCCAGGTCGAGCTTGCCGTCGCCGTTGAAATCCCCCACCGCGACCGTTTCAGGACCGGAGCCCGCGCCGTAGTACACCGCGGGCTCGAAGGTACCGTCGCCCTTGCCTATGAGTATGCTCACGTCATTGCCTAAATCTGAGACTGCCAGATCGGACTTGCCGTCGCCGTTGAAGTCCCCCACTGCCACAGCCACTGATTCATAGCCCGAGGGGTAATTCACCGCCGGGAGAAATGACAGGGGCGATGGCGCGTAAAGATTGTAGGCCGTGTAGATGTAGCCTTTGCTCAGCCACTGGTCTCCAACGAAGGAGTACAGGGTGACGTAAACCGGAGTGCCATTGGTCGGCAGACCATTGACCGTCGCGGTCAGGACGTTGCCCAGGGGCTGCGACTGGTAGTAGTTGTTGCCGCCAGGAGTGCTTCCCACATCCAGCCAATAGTTTGACGCGCCTGAGCCCGCCGTCCAGTCGAAAGTTACGGTGCTGCCGCTGAAGGTGGAGCCCGGCGTCGGCGTGGTGAGCACACCTTCCTCCAGGGTCACGTTAAACGCGGTGTATTGATATTCGATGTAGGACCACGACCCACCAACTTCGTACCACCAGGTTACATAGACCGTGCTGCCATCGCTGGGCAGGGTAGTGATCGGCAGCGAATATTGGGAACCAGGCAGGGGTCCGGATTGCAGATAGTTGTTCCCGCCATAATTGGAACCGACGTCGAGCCAATAGTTGCTGGCGCCGGGATAGCCGGCCCACCAGAAAGTCGCCGAGGTGCCGGCCAGCGTGGATTGGTTGACCGGGCTATAGATCCCAGGAGTCGTCGTCGGCGGATACACGAGAATTCGATTCTCCCCGGAGTCGCTTATATAGAGATTGCCGCTGCTGTCCAGGTTGATGCCTTGCGGATAAAACAAGTCGTTGGCGGTGACCCCGCCGTCGACCGGAATGTTGGTGGTAAAGCTCCCTAGCTGCCCGTAGACCTGCGTCGCGGTGGTGCTGCCGGCGGGATAGAACAGGGCCCGATGGTTCCGGTTATCGACAATATAGAGATTGCCGGCACTGTCGAGTGCCTCTCCATACGGGTCCCATAAGCTGTTGGCGCTGACACCGCCGTTGTTGACGGTGCCGGTGGTGAAGCTGCCTAACTGCCCGTAGACCCGCGTGGCAGTGGTGCTGCCGGAGGGATAAAACAGCACCCGACTGTTTCCGTAGTCAGCCACGTAGAGATTGCCGCTGGGGTCCATGGCGAATTTCTGCGGCTGGTATAGGCTGCTGGCGCTGATCCCGCCTTTGTTTACGGTGTTGGTGGTGAAGCTGCCGCCCTGCCCGTAAACCCGCGTCGCAGTGGTGCTGCCTGCGGGATAGAACAGCACACGATTGTTTCCGAAGTCTCCGATGTAGAGATTGCCGTTGCTGTCCAGGATGACTCCCTGCGGCAACCACAGGCTGTTGGCGCTGATCCCGCCCTTGTTTAGGGTGTTGGTAGTGAAGCTGCCCAATTGCCCGTAAACCCGCGTGGCAGTGGTGGTGCCGGCAGGATAAAACAGTACCCGGTTGTTATAGGAATCGGCTACGTAGAGGTTGCCGCCGCTATCCAGGGTCAGGTCATATGGCACCATTAAGCTGTTGGCGCTGATCCCGCCGTTGTTCTGCGTGCTTGAAGTGAAGCTGCCCAGCTGCCCGTAAACCTGCGTGGCGGTGGTACTGCCCGGGGTAAAAAACAGTATCCGGCTGTTTCCGCTGTCGGCTGCGTAGACATTGCCATTGCTGTCGAAGACAGTCTGTTGGAAACTATTGTCGCTGCTGGCGCTGACGCCGTTTGGGTCGTTTGTGCCGCTGGCGGTGAAGCTGCCCTGCTGCCCATAGACGACATCCGCGGTGGTGGAAGCCTGAGCGAACGCCGCTTGCCTCGCGAACAGAGTGAAGCCGCCGACGAGGAGAGTAACTGCAAAGTGGATAAGACGAGTGGACATTTTCATGGGGGTAAACCTCGCTTTCATGAGCGCACCATGCGCCTTATCGCCGGCGAGGATCAATACTTAGGAGGTCATTTGGAGGTAAGTTCGAGATCAGTGGCTAAGAGATTGTAAAATAACAAGTTAATCCCATGTATCATCGACGAAAAATCTTGCTGACAGGTGGGCTTTTACGTCTGGCGGCGTGTCTTCCGGCCAAGGATTGAGGTCCCGTCGAGTGCTTTTGGCGGCTGTGTACAATCGCCTAGACCGAAATGAGCCGCGCCAGGACTCCCGCGAAAACCAGCTCCCAAATCCGCAAGAGGCCGGTACCCAGGAAGCGTTCCAAGGCGGAGCCATGGCTCTCGGGCAAGGGGCTGATTGCGGTTCTCTGCATTCTGGTCGGGGCCGGGACGATCGCCCTCTACAGCCCAGTTCTCACGCACTCATTTGTGGTTTGGGACGATCACGATTACGTCACTGCGAATGCTCACGTTCAGGTCGGCTTGTCGTGGGCGACGATCAAGTGGGCGTTCGCCTCCACGGACGCGTCCAACTGGCATCCGCTGACCTGGCTCTCCCATGTGCTCGACTATCAGCTCTTTGCCCTGAATCCGGCCGGCCATCATTTGGACAGCGTGCTAATTCACGCCCTGAATGCGGTGCTGCTGTTTCTGCTCCTTGTATGGGCTACGAAACGCGTAGGGCCGAGCTTGCTGGTGGCTGCCCTGTTCGCCGTGCATCCTCTGAATGTTGAGTCGGTGGCCTGGGTAGCGGAGCGCAAGAGCGTTCTGAGCACATTGTTCTTCCTGTTGGCGATCGGTGCTTATGGCTGGTACGCGCGAAAACCGGATTGGCGGCGATATCTGCTGGTGATGGCGCTGTTTGCTGCGGGACTGATGGCCAAGCCGATGGTCATTACTCTGCCGTTTGTGTTGTTGCTGCTGGATTACTGGCCGCTGGAAAGAATCGCAGGGCGCTCTCCGCTATCGCGTTGCCCGCATACCGCAGGTTAAGGTTTCGAGGCTGCTTGGTGGAGAAAATTCCGTTGCTTTTTCTGTCGGCGGCGAGTGCGTGGATCACGGTAAAAGCGCAGCGTGCTGGACAGAGCGTTCGCAGCCTCCATCAGTTCCCGCTCGGTTTGCGAATTGAGAATGCGGTTGTGGCGTATTCGCTGTACTTGTGGAAGATGCTGTGGCCGGCGAGGCTCGCAGCACTTTATCCGCATTCGCCGAATGCGCTGCCAACGTGGCAGGTCGTGTCATCCGCGCTAATCCTGGCGGGAGTCACGATGCTGGTAATCGTCTCTCGCCGCAAGGGCTACTTGCCGGTGGGATGGTTCTGGTTTCTGGGTACGTTGATTCCGGTCATCGGTCTGGTGCAGGTGGGAGGGGCTGCGATGGCGGATCGTTATGCCTACGTTCCGCTGATCGGAATCTTTGTGATGATTGCGTGGAGTCTTGACGACCTGGCGGAGGCGAAAGCAGTCAGCACGACATGGAGGGTAGTCCCAGCCTTGTGCGTATTGATCGCGCTGGGATTCATCACCTTGCGCCAGTTGAGCTATTGGGAGAACGAGTACACAGCTGTGGGCGCACACCGTGTCGGTTACGGAGCAGAACCCGTATGCGCAGGCCGTCCTGGGAGACGCACTGATGAATCCCGATTTGACCGCGGCCGCGAGTAGCCTGGGCGGGCTGGATACAGAGCAGAAGAGAATGGACGAAGCCCGCCGGCACTATGAGGAGGCCTTGAAGTCCTACCGTCAACTGGCGCAACAAAATCCAGCCGCCTATCTGCCGGACATGGCGACGACTCTGAACGAGATCGGGAACCTGGATAGGCGCGAGAACCGGATAGAGCAAGCCCGCCAGAACTACGAGGTGGCAATGCAGTATTACCACCAGTTGGCGCAGCAGAGTCGCGGACCCGCATTTGCTGAACATGGCTACGACATTGAGCAACCTGGCGGCTGTCGATCTACGCGAGAACCGTTTGGACGACGCGAGCAAGGACTATGAGGAAGCCCTGGAAATCCGCCGGCAATTGGCGCAGCAGGACCCGGAGAAGTATCTGCCGAGTGTGGTCGACACTCTGGTAAACCTGGGATTAGTGGAACGGTCGCAGAGGCAAGCGGACAAGGCGTCGCAGCACTTCGAAGAGGCCTTGATTATCGGCCGGCAGTTGGCGCAACAGGACCCTGACAAATATCTGCCGGCTTTGGGCACCCGACTGATCAACCTCGGGAACTTTGATGTCGAGCACAACCGGATGGACGAAGGCCGCCAGCATTATGAAGAGGCCTTGAAGATTTACCGTCAATTGGCGCAGCAGAACCCATCTGCCTACTTGCCAAATGTCGCCGCGACGTTGAATAACCTGGGACTGTTGGAAAGAGATGAGAAGCAAAATGCCCGGGCATCTGCTAACTTCGAGGAAGCTTTGAAGGTTTACCGTCAAGTGGCAGAGCGTAACCCAGACACATATCTGCCTGAGACAGCCATGGTGTTGAACAATTTGGGCAGATTGGACGGATCCCAGAACCGGCTGGACGATGCAAAGCAGAACTTCGCGGGCGCTTTAAGGATTTACCGCCAGCTGGCGCAACAACTTCCGGACAGATACGCTGCCCGGGTTGGCGAGGACGCTGACCGATTTGGCGTTCTGGAGGCCAGCCAAAATCGGACGAGGAATCACGCGCCCATTACTAAGAGTCCCTGAGCATCTCCAAAAGCTCTCCCAAAGTGATCGGGCAGATATGCCGACGACGTGGCACGAGTGGAAGCGGGCCTTCAAGACTTGAATAAGGGAAACCGCTTCCAATGACGCGCACAAACTGGCCAACGGAAAGCTCTCTTGCGTTAGAGCGATGAACATGGTCTCGTCGCTGTTTCACGGCTGTGTACAATCGGCTAGACGAAGTTTGCCGCGCCAATCTCTCCCTATGCATCTGAAAAGTGTTCTCCAGATGGGATCGCTGATGCTGCATTTTCGCAACGGCGCAAGCTTGGTGCAGCAGATGCGTGCCGCAGAACCCAGCGATGCGATCGTGCTTTGGGACGGCACGCGGATCGCGCACCCGGCACAACGGGCCGGTTTGCTGGAGGCGGTGCAGGAGATTTGGCTGGAGCACGTCTATACCGGCGGATTTTACCGGCCAGCAGATGGAGACGTCATCGTCGATGCCGGCGCTAACATCGGATTGTTCGCGATTTACGTGGCGCGGCAAAATCCGCGTTGCCGCGTGATCGCGCTGGAACCCTTCGCGGAGAATTTCCAATACTTGGAAGCCAATGTAGCGCGGGCCTGTCCGAAGAACGTAGTTTGCCATGAAGTGGCGCTGGGCGCGTATTTTGGCCAGGGACGAGATGCAGGCGAACGGATCGCGTTCGCTCGATCACGTGTTGCATCTCGATGCCAGCGGGACCGAGCGGTATTCCGGTAATACCGCTGGCAGGATTGTTCGATCTCGCCGGCGCCGAGGAGATCGACTTCCTCAAGGTGGATATCGAAGGCTCTGAGCATGACGTGTTTGCTGCCGCTGCGCCCGAGGTGTTGAGTCGCTTCAAACGCATTGCGATGGAATATCACGACCAGCTCGTGCCGGGAACGCTGGAACTTCTGCGAAGCGTTCTTAGCTCGACGCATGAGCTAACGATTCGCCCGTCGCAAATGGCAGGATGCGGTATCCTGCTGGCACGGCGTCGCTCCGCCGCCAGCAAGCGTCCCACAAAGGCCAGCACAATTCAATCCTAGGAACAGGCAATGAGAGCCCCAATTACATTTTCTAAAGATTACGAAGGAGTGGACTACGAGCATTTCTGGGCTGGCGCCGGCAAGCGCTACCTGGACCGGCTGGAGCAGAAGATCGTAAGGCATGTTCTGCCCGGGGGACAATCGATGGTGGAGGTGGGCGCCGGATTTGGACGGCTCGGACCTTGTTATATCGAAAAGTACCAAGAGGTCCACATGGTGGAGCCGGCCAGCAATCTCCGCGCTCTCGCGATGGACGCCTTTGGGGATGCAGTGCAGTACCACGATGCCAGCGTTTATGCGCTGCCATTTGCGGACAGTTCCTTCGACGCCGTGCTCATGGTGCGGGTGTTTCATCATCTCCACAACTCCGAAGATGCTCTGCGCGAGCTGTACCGGATTCTCCGTCCCGGGGGCACGCTGGTATTTAGCTACAGCAATCTGCGCAACCCGGGCAGGATCGCCCGATTTGTTGCCGGCAAGGTACCAAACCCATTCGCCAGTACGCAGGAAGAATATCTCCCCGATTTGTTTGGACACAGTCCGAGCATGGTCCGCGCGCTCCTGAAGAAAACTGGATTTGTTCTGAAGGAGCAGTACGCGACCTGCATTCTTAACAAGACGATTAATGCGTTTCCTTTTTTGCTGCAATTGATCGATCCGCCATTAGTTCTCGAGCGAGGCCTGGGCGTGCTCAACATAGCTCCGGCGGTTTTCGCGGTGGCGAGAAAGCGGTGAAGGTTCTCATCGGCTGCGATGTTGATCCCGTGCTGCCGGCAATCCTCGATCGGCGGCCTGCGGGCGATGTCTGGGAATGTTTGAGCCAGATCGATGCGCTGCTCGAGCGCATGGGAAGCGACATGCCGGCGGTCACATGGCTCATCCGCGCTGATCAGAGTGTCGAATTCAGCACCGGGAGTTTCGAAAGCGGATACACCAAGCACCGCCGGCTGTGGGACAAGTTGCAGAAAGGGGGGCATGAGCTGGGATGGCACATGCACACAATGTCGTATGCTCCGTCGCAGCAACAGTTTGTTTTCGATCCCGCCCCAGAATGGTTGGCCGAGGCCCATGAACGTCTCGCCTCGTTCTTTTCGGTGAATGCCACGCGCACAGGTTGGGACTATGGGAGCAATGCATTGCTTTCTGCTCTGGACCGACTGGGAGTTGCGGTGGACTTTTCGGCGTTGCCCGGTAACGTGCTCTGGTTTTCGCCGGGCAAGGTTACGCTGATGACGGATTGGCGCGATTGTCCAACCGAGCCTTACCATCCGAGCGGCAATGATTACCAGCGCAGTGGTACGGACCCGCTCAAGTTGTGGGAAGTTCCAGGCGCGCAATTTCGCCATTCGGCTGCGGGGACGGTACTGCGCGGACTGTTACGGCTCAGGCATGGGTGCTTTTCCATGTCGGGATTGGAGAACCGAACCCAGTTGCTCACCGATGACTGGCAGCAACAGCTGCCGCAGCGGGGAAGCGATGTGTGGGCGTTTTTCTTTCATCCCTACGACTTGACCGAAAGCGGAATGCGGAAATTCCAAGCCAATATCCGGCGGCTGCAGGATCTTCCGGCGGTTGAGTTCAAGACGGCTACGGAAGTTTCCACATGGCTTTCAGCGCGTGACCGCTCGTAGCCAATTACTGCCTCATGAACATCGCTATTGTCGGAACTCGCGGCATTCCTAACCGGTACGGCGGCTTCGAGCGCTTTGCCGAGCAGATCAGCTCGCGCTTCGCGGACCGCGGCCATCGGGTCACGGTCTATTGCCGCCGCGCCTTCACGCGTCCGGACGATGTCTATGACCGGCGCGTACTCCGTGTCATCGTTCCCAGCCTTCACCAGAAGCATCTCGACACATGGGTCAGTACGTTCTTCGCCGCGGTGCACGTTGCCTTCACTGACAACGATATCGTGCTGCTGTGCAATGTCGCCAACAGCGGTCTGGCATACATTCCGCGCCTGTTCGGTAAGCCCGTAGTACTTAACGTTGACGGCCTGGATCGCAAGCGTGAGAAATGGAAGGGTCTGGGCGCACAGGTCCTGCATTTCTGCGAATGGATGTCATCGTTCAGCTCCAACCAGCTGGTCACCGACGCCAAGGCTATCCACGACTACTATCTCGAGAAGTACAGCAGCGAGTCGGTCGTCATCGGTTACGGTTCGGAGATGCCGGCGGGCGACTACAACCTGAACGGTCTGGATCTGGAGTCTGGCCGCTACGTTCTTTACGTCAGCCGGCTGGAGCCGGAGAACAATCCCGACCTGGTGTTGCGCAGCTGGCGCAGGGTGCGCAGCGATTGGCCGTTAGTGATGGTCGGCGACAATCGTTATGACCCCGGCTATATAGAAAGGCTGAAGTTGCTGGGCGACGAGCGAGTACGCTTCACCGGAGCCGTTTACGGAGAAGGCTACTGGGCGCTGCAAAAGCACGCCGGGATTTTCGTCTTTGCCTGCGAGGTTGGCGGCGTACATCCGGCGCTGGTGGAAGCCATGGCCGCGAGCAATGCCGTGGTGTATCTCGATACGCCAGAGAATGCCGAGACTGCGGCCGATGCGGCGATTCCCTATGTGAAGTCCGAAGCCGATCTGGCTGCGAAGTTGCAGGCGCTACTCGATGACGCCAGTGCCCGCCAGCAGTTGGCCATTCGTGCCAAGCAGCGCGCCGACGCGCTGTATCGCTGGGACGCTATCGCGGAGAAATACGAGAAGGGGTTTGCCGGATTAGTCAAGAAGTGATTATGCACGCGTTCAGCATATCCGCGAGCACCTAATAGCTTGACTTTGATTGCGACAGGAGTAAAGTTCCCGCTGATCCCGGGGTGGTTGCCGGGAAAAGGAGGGATGCACTACAATGTAGTGCATGGCAAAGACAGAAATCTATAGCTGGCGACTCGACCCGGAAATCAAGATGGGCCTGGAGCAACAGGCACGTCGGCATGGCATTAGCTTGGCACGGTTCCTGGACCGTACCGCACGTCAGGTGATCGAAGATGGACGCCGCGATAGCCGCGACGGTGCTGAGCAGGCACGCCTGCATGTTATTGCAGCAAAATATGCCGGGGTTTTTGCGGGTTCTGATCGATTCGCATCGGAACAAGTCAGCGAGGTGGTGCGCAATTACATTACAAAAAGGAATGCGCGTTAACGGACTGCTTGACACGGGCGCGATTGTCGCATTCATGGACAAACGTGATCGTTGGCATTCCGCTTGCGAAGACGCTTTCCGGCAGATAGACCTGCCACTCCTGACGTCAGAGGCCGTATTAACCGAGTTCCTTTATTTCGTGCGGGCGCGATCCTACGATGTGCGAACAGCTTGGAGTTTCGTCCGCTCCGGTATCCTGACTTTGGGCGCTATCACAGACTCGGACCTTCCAGCGCTCTCGCAACTGATGCACCAGTATCGCGACCGGCCGATGGACTTCGCTGATGCGACGTTGGTTCACCTCGCCCAACGCGAATCGTTGAACACAATTGTGACCGTCGATGTTGCTGACTTCCAGACTTACCGTATCGCCGGACGAAAACGTTTTCGTATCCTGCCCGGTTCGCCGGCATAGTCCTACTGATACTCGCTCTCCGCGGCCAGGTTCTCGAAGCGCGTATAGCGTTTCACGAAGGCCATTTTGATGGTGTCGGTGGGGCCGTTGCGTTGTTTGGCGACGATCAGTTCGGCCATGCCTTCGAGGTCGGGGTCGTCCTTCTTGTAGACCTCTTCGCGGAAGATGAAAGCAACCACATCGGCGTCCTGCTCGATGGAGCCCGACTCGCGCAGATCGGAAAGTTGCGGGCGATGGTCGCCGCCGCGGCTCTCCGGCGCGCGGCTGAGCTGCGAGAGCGCGACTACAGGCACCTTCAACTCTTTGGCCAGCGCTTTCAGGCCGCGCGAAATGGCGGAGACTTCCTGAGTGCGGTTTTCAAAGCGTTTGCCGCCGATAGGGACCGCCGACATGAGCTGCAAGTAATCGACGATGAGGAGATCGAGTCCTTCCTGGCGCTTCAGGCGCCGCGCCTTGGCCCGCATCTCGCTGACCGAGATGCCGGGCGCGTCGTCGATGTACAGCTTCGATTGCGAGAGCGCCTCCGTAGCACTGGTCAGCTTGCGCATGTCGTCCTTGGTGAGGAAGCCCTGGCGCAGGTTCTTCGAGTCCACCTGCGCGTGCGACGCCAGCATGCGCATCAGCAGGGCCTCGCGCGACATTTCCAGTGAGAAGACGCCAACCACCTTACCGTCGGTCACCGCGGCGTTCTCGGCGATGTTCATGGCAAACGCAGTTTTGCCCATCGAAGGGCGTGCCGCAATGACGATCAGGTCTGCAGGCTGCAACCCGCTGGTGAGCTTGTCGAGCAGCGTGTAGTGGGTCGCTAGCCCGGTAATCTCCTGGCCGCGGGCATAGAGTTCCTCCAGCGAGCCAAACGAACTCTGGATGATGGCAGGGATGCCCATGAATCCCTGCTCCATGCGATTTTCGGAGAGCTGGAAGATGGCCTGCTCGGCGCGGCCCAAGACCTCTTCGGCTTCCTCGGAGTGCTCGATGGCTTCAGCGATGGCGTTTTGCGCGACGTTGATCAGGCCGCGTAGCAAGGCCTTGTTCTTGACGATACGAACGTAATGCTCGATCGAGGGGCGTTCGGGAACGCCGTCGATGAGCGAGGAGAGATAGGCAACGCCGCCGATGGCTTCCACTTCCTTGCGGCGGTCGAGTTCCTCGACCAGCGTGATCATGTCGACCGGACGACCCGTCTCCTGCAAGTCGCGCATGCGCGAATAAATGCGGCGGTGCGCGTCCAGCGAGAAATGGTCGCTGGAGAGATGTTCGGCGGCCTGATCGTAAAGGGAATTGTCGAGCAGGACCGCGCCCAGGATGGAGCGCTCAGCCTCGATGCTTACGGGCAGTCCGCGGTCAAGGCTGTAATCGGTGGTTGCCATCGCGTTCCATCAATTTAGACACCGGGAGAGGAGTGTGGCAATGCCGAACGAGGTTCCGCGGTGAGGGAAAAAGCAGATTTCATTCGAAAAGCTGTGAGTGGCTGTGCAAGACCGGACTAAAGTCCGCTCGTGATGACAAAAATAAAAGGGTTTGGAACGGCGCGGCTAAAGCCGCGCCCCTTCAACGCACGCCCCAACAAGCTCTCGCTAGATGGCGGCGCAGACGGTTTTCACTTCGGTGTACAGCTCCAATACTTCGTGGCCCATCTCGCGGCCCCAGCCTGACTGCTTGTAGCCGCCGAAGGGAAGCGCGGCGTCGAAGACGTTGTAGCAGTTGATCCAGACGGTGCCGGCGCGTAGCCTGTTGGCGATGCGGTGTGCCTTGCTGATGTCGCGCGTCCAGACCGCAGCCGCCAGCCCGTACTCGCTTTGGTTGGCCTCGGCCACAAGTTTGTCGATATCGCTAAAGGGCATGGCGCACACCACCGGCCCGAAGATCTCCTCGCGCACGACCTTCATGTTCGGATTGGTCTTCACCATCACCGTGGGTTCGACGAAGTATCCCTTGCCGGCGCCGCGCTTGCCGCCGACGACGGCTTCCGCGCCTTCGCTCAATCCCGCTTCCAGAAAACCGCAGACGCGGTTCAACTGCTCCTGCGAAACCAGCGGCCCCATGTCGGTATCGGCATCGAAGCCGTGGCCAACCTTGATTTTCTTTGCGCGTTCGGCGACGCCCTCAACTACTTCATCGAAAATCTGTTTTTCGACGTAGAGCCGCGAGCCGGCACAGCAGCATTGGCCGTGGTTGAAGAAGATGGCGTTGGCTGCGCCGGGAATAGTGGCTGGCAGATCGGCATCGTCGAATACGATGTTCGGCGATTTGCCGCCTAGCTCCAGAGAAACTTTCTTCAAATTGCCGGCTGCGGCTTGCAGGATCAGCTTGCCAACCTCGGTGGATCCGGTGAAGGCCACCTTGTCGACCTCGGGGTGCGACGCCAGAGCGGCTCCGGCGGTTTCGCCGTAGCCGGGAACAACGTTGACCACGCCGTTGGGGAATCCCGCTTCGGCGACCATCTCAGCCAGCAGCAGCGCGCTCAGCGGAGTCTGCTCGGCGGGCTTCAACACGACGGCGCAGCCGGTCGCCAGCGCAGGACCAAGCTTCCAGGCGGCCATCAGCAAAGGGAAATTCCAGGGAATGATCTGGCCGACGACCCCGACAGGTTCGCGCCGGGTGTAGGCGTGAAACTTGGGGGAAAACGGGATGGTGTTGCCTTCGATCTTGGTTGCCCACCCCGCCATGTAGCGGAACAGATCGACGGCCAGCGGCACGTCGGCCACGCGGGCGACAGAGAGCGGCTTGCCGTTGTCCAGGCTTTCGAGTTGCGCGAACTCCTCCAGGTGTTGCTCGATCAGGTCAGCGAGTTTCCAGATGAGGCGGCCCCGCTCGGAGGCCGTCATCTCCGGCCAGGGACCGCCGTCGAATGCCTTACGTGCCGCCTTCACCGCGCGGTTGATGTCTTCGCGATCGCCTTCCGCGACCTGGGCCATCACCTCGCCGGTGGCGGGATTGTACGTGGGGAAGGTCTTTCCGGAAGCCGCTTCCACCCATTTGCCATCGATAAACATCTTGCGCGGCTTGTCGAGGAACTCTTGCACGTGCCTGTGAAGCTGCGAGGCGGTAGCTGTTGCGGACATAGAAACCTCCTGAAGACGGCAGGAATGGGGTCAAGAAATTCTGCGGACGGTGCGGACGACCCGAGGCGTACTCCGCCTGCCCACATCTCGACGGAGAGTCTATCAGAGAACGAAGGTTGATGGGGCCAGCCAGCGAGGGCGTCGGCCTATGGTTTTTTTAGATGGGCTAGCGCCTGCTCGACGTTGGTAGCAAGCACAAACAATTGATCAACCTTGGTGACCTTCAGCGATGTAACCAGGCGTTCGTTGGCTCCAACCAGCACCAGCTTGCGGCCTGAGTTCTCACGCGAGATGTGCGCCCCGACCAGGCAACCGATCCCAGCCGAATCAATGTAGGGCATATCAGCTACGTCAACGATCAGCAGACCGGAGTTGTCCGAGCGGACCATGGTCTGGAGGGGAAAGAAATTACCCAAGAGCAGCGGCCCGTGGAGGCGAAGCACCGTGGCCCCGGAGAAGTCTTCGATTCTCTCGATTTCCAATGGCTTATCTTGCATAAACATTGATTTTATAACGTCGACGTTAACCTGCAATGTTAATTTCCGGTGACTGACATGCGGCCGTGGCTGAAGGCCGACGATTGAGTCGCCGCAGGGTTACACTTCTTTTGCAGACTTACTCGCAAAAGTCCAGGAAGTTGCAGCAAAATTGAAATCAAGGAGACGAAGGAATTGCCTGGTATCCGATCCGACTATGTAGACCTGGCGGTTGCAGACGGGAGCAGCATGCGCGCCTGGTACTCACGTCCGGCAAAGCACGAAGGGCGCGCGGGACTGATGGTCTTTCAGGAAGCGTTTGGGGTGAACTCGCACATTCGCTCGGTCGCGGACCGCTTTGCCGAAGCGGGCTACGTGGTGGTCGCTCCGGAGCTGTACCACCGCTCTGCGCCGGAATTCGAGGGCAAGTACGACGATATTGCCCCGTCGATTGCGCTGGCGCGTCAGCTCAAGCCGGAGAACCTGGAGCATGATGTTCGCGCAAGCTATGACTTCCTGCGGCAAAGCGCGGGAGAGCAGATCGCCTGCGTCGGTTACTGCATGGGAGGCCGGGTGTCGTTCGTGGCGAACGTCACGGTCCCGGTGAAGGCGGCTGTTTCCTATTACGGTGGAGGGCTCGCGGACCTTATTGGCCGCGCCTCGAACTGCTCCGCGCCCATGCTGTTCTTCTGGGGAGAGCAGGACCAGCACATCCCCAGCGAGCAACGCCAGACGGTTGCGGAGGGAATGCGTGAGTCCAAGCATCAGTCGGTGCAGGTCACGTTTTCCGATGCCGGTCACGCATTCTTCAACGATCAGCGTCCCAGCTACAATCCAACGGCTTCGCAGTTGGCATGGGATCTGACGCTGTCATTCTTCGAGCAGAATCTGAAAAGGTAGAGCGCGGACTACATCACCGGCGGGACAGTGATTCCCATCACTGCCAGCACCCTGATCAATTCGCGATGGACCACGGCTGCGGTTGCCAGCAGAAATCGTTTTCGGTCTTCATCGGCCTCGGTCAGGATGTGATGGCGGTGATAGAAGTTGTTGAACTGCTGTGCGAGCTGGAAAGCGTGTTTGGCGGCGATTGCTGGCTCCGTTGTCGCAATGCATTGTTCGACGACGAACGAAGTTTTGCCGGCCAGCAGCCATAACTCCCAGATCTCGGTGCCGCTGGTGTCGGAGAAGTGGCGAGCGTAGTCGATGTCGGCGGCCAGGGCCTGTTCAGGATCAACTCCCGCCTTGCGAAAGATGTTGCTGGCGCGAACGACAGCGTATTGCGCGTAGGGACCGGTTTCGCCTTCGAAGGCCAGAGCCTCCTTGAAGTCGAAGGCGATGACCGACTGCTTGGTGAACTTCAGCATGAAGTAGCGCAGCGCGCCGATGGCGATCTGGGTAGCGATGCGGGTGCGCTCGGCATCGTCGAGCTCGGCATGGCGGCTGTCGACTTCCGTTTTCGCAGCGGCAATCAGCTTATCGAGCAGATCGTCAGCCTTGACGCCGAAGCCCTTACGTCCAGATACCTCAATGTAGGACTTGGCGCGATCTTCCTCGCTTGATGTCGTAACCGAGTTCGAGTGCGCAGCGCGGGGTGAGTGCGACCATCTCGTAGGAAAAATGTGTGTAGTGCGCGGCCTGCTCGGTGTAGCCGAGGAGACGCAGCGCCTCGATCACCGTGTTTTGCGGATCGGACTGGCGCGAGTCGATGACGTTGTAGATAGCGGCGACGTTTCCAAAATGCGGATGGCCAGGCTCGCCGTGCTCGGCGGAGATCCAGACTTCATGGTGGTTCGGATATTGGTAGAAGCGCCGATAGCCGAAGTCGCGCCCCAGCAGGCCGAACTTCCACAGATGATAGGCAATGTCCTTGCCGACGTAGCCGACAGTGCCGTTGGAGCGCACGATGACCTTGGCGTCCTCGTCGGGGCCGGACTTCTCGTCTGATGGCTTCAGTTGAGTCCGGGTGCCCCATTCAGCCCTTCGTATGGCGCTGCGGTAGGACGACCTTCGGCCTCGTCATCACCCAGCAGCCCTTGTTCTTGCCCTCGGTCTCGAAGTAGAGCACGCCCTTCTGTTTCATCAGCTCGAAGGCTGCAGTCCCAGAAGTGCAGGCGGAGGATCTCGCTTTCGCGCGGCAGAAAATCGTACTCGATGTCGAGCCGGTCCATGGTTTCCAGGTGACGGCGCAGAACCGCGGTCGAAATGAGTTCGGCGATCTCGGACAGTTCGTTGCCGCCGTGCTCGATGGCGTGCAGCGCGTCCTGGCGCGACTTCAGGTGCTGCCTTGTCCTGCTCGTACCATTGCGAGACGCGCGCATAGAGGTCCCAGCAGTAGTAGTCGAAGCGCGGCGTGGAAGCGATCAGCGCGGCAATGTCCTGCTTCGACTTTTTCTCCAGTTCGACGAAGCCGACAACGACATCCGCCACCTGCACGCCGGTGTTGTCGATGTAGTTCTGGACATCGACGGTGTGGCCAGCGGAGCGCAGCAGGCGCACGAAGGTATCGCCGAGGATGGCGTTGCGCAGATGGCCGATGTGCGCGGCCTTGTTGGGATTGATGCTGGTGTGCTCGACCAGAATTTTGCCGCTGACGTTGGCTGCGCCTTCGCCGGCATGGTTGGCGACCGCGATGCTCTCGCCGCTGGCCAGCGCCCTGGCCGCGACAGCGCGCTTCAGACGAGCATTGATGTATCCGGCGCCGGCGACCTCCAGCTTCTCGAAGCCGTCCGGCAGCGGCAGTTCGGCGACAATCTCTTCGGCGATTTTGCGCGGGGCTTTGCGCAGGCGCTTGGCCAGTTCGAACGAAGCGGCAGCGCGAACTCACCCATCTCGACGTTGGGCGGCTGATCGATGACAACATTGGCCAGTTCAAGGTCGTACTTTTCGCGCAGGAATGCGCGGATGTGGGTGGCGAGTTGGCTTTGTTGTTCGAGGTACATTTGGCTCTTAGCTTTGGCCTTTAGCCTGAGCTGATGTCGAATTGCTCACGAGACCTCAGTGCCTCCGTGGCGAATACGAAAATGAGAGGACAGTCAGCGTGAGCTGAACCGGCATAGCAAAGGGCAGCCCCGGGGGCATCCACTAAAAGCTAGAGGTTAAGACCTAAGAGCCCGATCGAAAAGCGAAGAGCGATTCGCGCGCTGGCGCGCAGGTTTGACGCTCTATCGGCGGGTTACCTATGATGAGGGTTCCGCCTCCTGTCGAGTGCTCCCCATGCGTATAGCCTATCTCGATTGCTTCTCTGGAATCAGCGGCGACATGTTTCTGGGCGCGCTGCTGGATGCCGGAGTTCCGTTTGAGCTTTTGGAGAGGACCGTCGCCGGGCTGAACGTTGATGCGAAGCTGGAACGCTCTCGCGTGGACCGCGGCGGCATCTCAGCCACCAAGCTCGATGTCATCGTTAACGGCGAAAAGGACATGCCGCGCGAAGAGTTCTGGGAAAGGCGAGGGGCTGGGGATGGGGGATTATGGGCCAGTGGCCAGTGGCCGGTGGCCAGTGGCCAGACCGTCGGGCGCGCTCATTCGCATGAGAGTGATCGCGAGAGCAATCGAACCGCAGATCCCTCTGCTCTGATGCGCTTCGGTCGGGATGATAAGAAGACAACCGAGGCCGCGTCCAGTCCGGAATTTGCGAACGGTGACAGCAGCCATGCTCCCGCCCGCGGGCTTAGCGAAATTCTGAAGATCATTTCCGCCGCTGCGATCAGCGAAGGGGCGAAGCAGACGGCGAGCGAAATATTTTTGGCGTTGGGCGCGGCCGAGGCGAAGGTCCACAACTGCGGGATCAACGACATTCACTTTCACGAAGTCGGCGCCGCTGATGCCATCGTCGATATTGTCTGCGCGGCGGTTGGCGCGGAGGCGCTTGGAGTGGAGCAGGTTCTTTGTTCGCCGCTGAACGTGGGCGGAGGTACTGTGACGTGCTCGCACGGCGTGATGCCGGTGCCGGCTCCGGCGACGCTTGAGCTGCTGAAGGACGTGCCAATCTACTCCGGCGAAATCCAGAAAGAGTTGGTGACGCCTACTGGTGCAGCCATCGTGAAGGTGATGGCCACAGGTTTTGGCCCGCGTCCTCTGATGACAACGGAGGTGATCGGTTGCGGTGCGGGATCCCGCGATTTCACTGGCCATGCCAATGTTCTGCGGATCAGCATTGGCGAGACGCAGATGGCCGAAGCTGATGTCGCCGGTGATCCGGTTGCAGCTGAAACGATTGCCATCCTGGAAACGAATCTGGATGACCTCAGCCCGCAGGTCATTGGTTACATCATGGAGCTGGCGCTGGCCGAGGGCGCGCTGGACGTGTTCACCACGGCGGTGCAGATGAAGAAGAACCGTCCCGGCACGCTGCTGACTGTGCTGGCGCGTCTTGAGAACGAAGAGCATTTGCGGGCGCTGTTGTTCCGCGAAAGCTCGACGCTGGGGGTGAGGACGCGTCACGAGAAGCGATACGCGCTGCCGCGGCGGCACGAGGCCGTGGCTACGCCGTGGGGCGAAGTGCGCATGAAGATCGCCAGCCGGAACGGCGCCGATTCGCACTACGCGCCCGAATATGAAGATTGCCGGCGCATTGCCGCCGAGCATCACGTGCCGCTGAAGACGGTGATGCAGGAAGCCATTCGCTTGTACCTGGACCGAAAGCATGGATAACGAGAAGCCCGAGAAGTTCTATATCACCACGCCCATCTATTACGTGAACGCGCGGCCCCACATCGGGCACACGTATACCACCGTGGTGTGCGATGCCATTGCCCGCCGGCAGCGCATGATGGGCGTGGACACCTGGTTCCTCACCGGCACCGACGAGCACGGTCAAAAGATCGAGCGCTCGGCAGCGGCGGCCGGCTGTTCGCCACAGGCGTTCGCCGACAGAGTTTCGGGCGAATTTCGCGCGCTGTGGGAGCGGATGAAGATCACCAACGACGATTTCATCCGCACTACGGAGCCGCGACACATGCGTGGCGTGCAGGCCCTGTTCACGCGGCTGCAAGAGCGTGGCTACATCTACAAAGGCTCGTACAGCGGACAGTATTGCGTGTCCGACGAACTGTATGTCGACGCGGTTGGCGAGGGCGCGCCGTGCCCCGAGTGTGGCCGTCCGACGGAGACGGTGCATGAGGAGAATTACTTCTTCAAGCTGTCGGCGATGGGTGAGCGGTTGTTGAAATATTACGCCGAGCATCCGGAGTTCATACGTCCGGAGACGCGACGCAATGAGGTGATTGCGTTTGTGCGCAGCGGACTGCGCGATCTTTCGGTGAGCCGGACGTCGTTCAAGTGGGGCATTCCGGTGCCGGGCGATCCCAAACATGTCATCTACGTGTGGCTGGACGCGCTGGCCAATTACATGACGGCGATTGGTTACGGCTCGGACGATCCCGCGGACAGGGAAAAGCTGGAGCGCTACTGGCCGGCCGATGTACACATGATCGGCAAGGAGATTGTGCGCTTCCACTGCGTCTACTGGCCGGCGTTTCTGCTGGCGGCGGAGTTGCCGCTGCCGCGCTCGCTGTTCGCGCATGGCTGGCTGCTCTTTGAAGAGAGCAAGATGTCGAAGTCGCGGGGCAATATCGTGCGCAGTGAGACCATTCTGGATACGCTGGGCCAGGACGCGCTGCGCTATTTTCTGCTGCGCGAAATCGTCTTCGGGCAGGATGGCTCCTTCAGCTTCGATGCGCTCGTGCAGCGCTTCAATGCCGACCTGGCCAACGATCTGGGAAATCTTTCCAGCCGAACGCTGAGCATGATTGCGCGGTATTTCGAGGGCGAGATTCCGTATCCTTCCGCGAGCGCGCGTTCGGATGCGGACGAGGTGATCAAAACTCTGGCGCAGGAGACGATCGAGAACTTTAATGCGCAGTTCGAGCAGTTCCAGTTCTCGCGGGCGCTGGAGACCGCGTGGGCGCTGGTGGCCGCGGTGAACAAGTACATCGTGGAGAACGAGCCGTGGGCGGTCGCCGAACGCGACGACAAGGACTCGCGCGCGCGGCTCGCGACCATACTGCACACGTCGGTGGAGGCGCTGCGAGTTGTCACCGCATTGGTGCACCCAATCATTCCGGAGGCCACTACCCGTATCTGGGATCAGCTTGGGCTGGGTGAGATTCAGGAACTGGATCTGCGCGGATTAGCGTGGGGACAAATACAGGCGGGAACGATGCTGGGCAAAGTTGAAGCGGTGTTTCCGCGCGCCGACAAGAGCATGATCGAAAGGATGCAACAGATGGAACAGCAACGCTCCGAGGCCATGCTTTCGGCAGGCCCAGGGCAGGCTTCTTCGGCAAAAGAAGGCGAAAAGGGTAGGGCACCTGGCGAAATGAAGAATTTGGCGGCGGAATCGCAGCCAGCCGCTGGCGGGACTGCGCCGAGCCAGTCGGCGACACCTGTAACTGCTGCGCCTTCGGCTGCTACGCTTTCCGCGTCCGCTGGACCGGTGGGCGCTGCGCATGCGGCGAACTCTGCTGATGGCAACAAGATCACCATTGACGACTTCTTCAAAGTCGATCTGCGCGTCGGCGAGGTGAAGGTCGCCGAGAAAGTGAAGGGGGCGGACAAGTTGTTGCGGCTGGAAGTTGATATCGGGACCGAGGTGCGGCAGGTCGTGGCCGGCATCGCCAAGGCTTACGAGCCGGAGAAACTGGTCGGGCGCAAAGTGGTGATCGTCGCCAATATTCCTCCGCGCAAGCTGCGCGGTCTGGAGTCGAATGGCATGATCGTCGCGGCCTCAGTCGAAGACGGCCTGCCGGTGCTGGCGAGCTTTCTGGAGGATGTGCCGATCGGGGCGAAATTGAAATAGTGGCCAGTGGCTAGTGGTCAGAAAATCCCGGAACCAGAACAATCCACCAGCCGCTGTTTCTTCACTGCCGGAACATGTTTCTGGCGATGAAGAGCACATTCGCCGGACGCTCGGCCAGGCGGCGCATGAAGTACGGATACCACTCCGAGCCGAACGGAATGTAGACGCGCAGGCCGTATCCTTCGCGCACCAGCTGCTGCTGAAGATCGCGGCGAACCCCATAAAGCATCTGGAACTCGTAGGCGCTTGCCGGGATGTTTTCCGCGCGCGCGAACTGCTTGAGTTCGGCGATGATCTTTTCGTCGTGCGTGGCGAGGCCGTGGAAGACGCCGCTCTTCATCAGCGTGCGCGCCAGCTTCAGATAATTTGCGTCAACGTCAGCTTTCTTCGGGAAAGCGATGTCCGGCGGTTCCTTGTAGGCGCCTTTACACAGGCGAATGCGGATGCGCTCCGACAGCAGATCATCCACGTCCTTCTCGCTGCGGTAGAGATACGACTGAATGACGGTGCCGACGCGACCGGCGTGTCCTGGCTCGCGATGCAGGCCACGCACGAAGTCGAGAGTGCGCTGCGTGTAGGGCGAGCCTTCCATGTCGACGCGAACGAAGTTGTCGATGCTCACCGCGTGGTCCAGCAGTTCCGTGACCAGACGGAACGCCAACTCCTCGCTGACGTCGAGGCCCATATGGGTGAGCTTGAGGCTGATGTTGGCGTTGAGTTTGCGCTGGTGAATTTCGTCGAGCATGTGGTGATAAAGCTCGGCGCTGTGCTTGGCCTCGTCGGCATTGGTGACGTTCTCGCCCAGGTTGTCGATGCTGACGCCGGCGCCCCACTCGTTGACGACCTGAGCGGCATGAATCGCATCACTCACGTCCATGCCGGCGACGAAGCGATGGGAGAAGCGCAGTCCCAGCGGCGATTTTTCCGCGAAGTTGCGTAAGGACTTGTTTTCGGAGAGCCCGATGAAGAGCGACCTTAACATGCCACCCTCCTGCTCTTTCGCCAGATAAGAATCGGGTAGAGCTGGCCTTCAGGGCAGCGTTCGAGCAGATGGTTTCTCTCCGGAGCCGACTCTAGCCGGCGAAACGGAAGTGCGGAGCCGGTGCTCCGCGCAACGGAATGGCTCATAGTTGGCTCGTGCCGGCTCTGCGGCCAGCTTGCGTTACATACTTGTGTATCACAGAGCAGCGGTTTCAGGTATGAGGGATATCACAGCGGCAATGTGATCGAGTGCGGGGAGGGCAGAGCATTCGCGCGACTCCCACTCATTCGAAAGCCAAGAATGAGTGGGGGCACCCAGGAACCAAGGATCGGCTCCTTATGGGGTTTCATCCTTTTTCTGTTATTGCTTGCCCAAGTGAATGCTGGAGAGCGTCTTGAGCAGTCCGAAGATATTGAGCAGCCACAAAACGACTGCGATCACCACTACACCATTCAAAATCGAGTTGATTGAATTTGCCATCGGGACATAGCGATTCACCAACCACAGAAGCACTCCAACGACGACAAGAACGATAACAACTTGGAGTAACGGCATTTGCTCAACTACCTTTCTATATTTCTCGCAGAGCTGGGTCCGATTTTGCGCTCGGCGCGGCTTGCATTACTGAAATAGCGGTCTACGCAGCAACCAGAACGCTGCACTAACGCACATTTGGAGGAGAACGAGGCCCGCGACTCGGCAAACTGCATCCAGCTTCGGATGCCTCCGCGGGCCTGTTCTTTATCCTCCGGAGGTATGGGCTGCTTTCTCAGGCTGCGCGTGAACTGCGGCCGCCGGATGAGGAGCGGGCTCCGCATGGGCCGCGGGCGCCGGACGAGGAGCAGGTTGTGCATGGGCTGCAGGCGCGGGACGAGAAGCAGGTTGCGCTTTGGCCGCAGGCGCGGGACGAGGAGCAGGTTGCGCTTTGGCCGCAGTCGCGGGACGAGGGGCAGGCTGTGCGTGGGCCGCAGTTGCCGGACGAGCAGCAGGCTGCGCATGAGCCGTAGGCTCCTTAGCAGACTCAGCTGGCGTACGAGCCGGCTTAGGCGCCGCTGGCTTACTTTCGTTCGTGCGAGCGGCAGCTGCCTTATTCTCGGCAGCCTTGTTTTCGGTGGCCTTGGTTGCAGCAGCCTTATTCTCGGCAGCCTTGTTCTCGGTAGCCTTGGTTGCAGCAGCGTTATTCTCGGCAGCCTTGTTCTCGGTGGCCTTGGTTGCAGCTGCCTTGGTCTCGGCTGCGTTGTTTGCAGGAGCCTTATAAGGTGCTCCGGCTTGTTTGGCCGCTACTGCTCCCTTACCGCTAAACTCGCCAGGCTTCGCAGTTGCAGCGATGGCCGGCTTGCCTTGGTTCACGGATGCCAGGAGTGCGTGATTGGTACTGGCAGCCCGCTCATGCTGGGTTTGCAGAGAGGTTGCTGGCGTATGTTGCTCGCGCGAAGCTGCCTCTTCTGCTGTTGTCGGGCGAGCGTTAACTCCACCGGCACCGCCGTTGTAGCTGACATGGTTCACTGCGGTATTGTTGATTACGGTGGTGTTGTAAACGTTGTGAATGTTGGTGACGTTCACATTGTTCGCCGCGCGGTTGTAGTAAAACTGTCCATTCTGCCAGCGTCCACCTTGATAGCCGACACCGCCGTAGCCATAGCCGTAGTTTACCCCGCCGTAGAAGCCGACTTGCTGACCCCAGTAGCCGCCGTTCCAGGCGAAGGCGCTGCCGCCCCAACCCCAATAGCCGGGAGTCCAGAGCAACCCAACGGCGGGCGGCTGGATCCACGTACCCGGCACCCAGAAGTAGCCTTCACCACCGTAAGCCCAATAGCCGGGGGTCCACAAGTAGCCGGCGTCGGGGGCCACGGGCTGCACGTACACGGGAAGTGCAGGCGGAGCGATCGCGACTGACACGACCAACTGCGCGAACGCTGCGGCCGGTATGGCCAGTATCAGAAGTGTCAGTAATAGCAAACGGGTAATACGCATTTTGATTTTCCTTGCCAGATCATCCTCCGATTGCCCGGTTGTAACTTGCTGCGCCGGACTGCGTGGAGGCTCTGTCATATGCAAGGATTTCATCATTGCACTTCCACGTCTGAGCACTACTGCTCACTCTGCGAAAGGCTGCCCAGATGGTGAATCCGCTCGTCTGATCTGGGCTGGGGACAGCAGGCAGCTTCTCCAAGTTCGCCTCAGTTAGCGAACATGGGATCGTGTGTTTGGAAGGGCTAAGAACTAGGCCTCGTCGTCGGGAGCGCACTCTGCCTGGTGGCCGAGGTCACAGAGCACCGCGAGAGTCCGGCGCGTGCGGCTAAGATCCTGTTGCCCCACGCTGGCGAGAAGTTCGGCGTCGACTTTCTCGCGCGCAGCCGCCTGCGTTGCCGCCGCAGCCCGTCCGCGCTCGGTAAGAGCGACCGTCAGCTTGCGGCGGTCGTCCTTGTCCATGGAGCGCTCCAGATAGCCGCGCGTGACCAGCGTGTCGACAAGCTGACCTGCCGCCTGCTTGGAGATGCGAAGCTCCTTGATCAGCTGGCCGAGTGGAATGTCGTCGCGGTTGAGGGCCAAGCCCCCGATCACGAAGAGACCGTTGCCAGGAATGTCGTCATATCCCGCTTCCGCCAGCGCCCGGCGCATGGCTGTGCCATAAGTAGCCCGACTGTGACGGAGCAGGACCGGAAGTGCAACCTCTTCAAACCAAGGCTTTTCCGTTGTCATGGCGGTATAGTATAATCAACCAAACTTACAGTCAAGTTAATTGACAGTAAATTGAACCTATCGCGCTGGGCGTTCTTTAGGAAGAGCACGCCTCTATCCTTCCAGTGGGCATCAAGAAGAGTGGCTCAATCCTTTATCAGGTTTCCTGATAGATAATCTTCTATCTGGCGGACAACGAGGAGCGCAAGCGCCTGGACAACGTCATGCCAGGCTCCGCTCATCGTTATAGCCTTGGCCGCCACGCTCACTTGGGCGTGTCAAACACCCACATCGAGTGGTCCAACACCGCTCGCGGCGGATATGGCCACAGCCAGTGATAGCCATCGGGGTCGTCCAACACCTGTCCGGAAAGACAACTCGCGCCTGCGACAACGTTTCCGCTTACCTGCACAGCCGGCGGTAGCGGCGTCGCTTGAATTCCATACAGCACTGGATCCACCGAGCCGAAGTAGGCGAGGCGCAGCGATTCATGCGGGTGTTGTTGCTCGTAGGCGCGGAGTGTAATCAGCCCTTGTCCCCAATCCAGATTGCTGTCCGTGAGAAGACGCCACGAGGTTTCTGGCTTCACAAAAATGTTGAAGTAGGCCAGGTAGTCAGGAGCGTAACGAACGGCGTCAGCGGCGTTGAGGCAAAGGGCCAAAATCACTAATGCCGTAGCCGTGCGATGACGCCGCGCGTGTTCCCAGATGCCGCCCGCAATCAGCAATACGAAAGGATACAGCGGCAGGATGTGCCGTTCGCCAATGTCGAAGCGCGACTGCACGGCGAACCCCAGGTACACGACCGGGAACAGGCACAGAATGAGCAGGTCGACGGGAGCGCGGCAGTTCTTGCGAACTCCCAATAGCAAGCTTGCGAAAAACAATAGCAGCAGAATCGTCGGCCACTTGAGCGCAATGGCGACCGGATAGTAAAGCTTGATTCCGCCCTGGGGATAGATCTTCCCCAGGAACCATGCCGGGCGGCCATGGCGATTGCTGAACGCCACTTCGCGCAAGCCTTCCAGAAACTCTCCCGCGGGAACCAAGGCGCTGATGTGCGCCTGCGATTTGGTTGCCCAGGTCTTCAAGGGTCGATTGGGAAAAGTCGCTTCCACTTGTCCGTTGCCGATTTTCAGGTGTGCGACATGGAAGAAATATCCGGCCCAAAGTGTGAGCAACGCGATGCCGAGCGCAGCTAGGGCGGGCTTCCAGTGCAAGCGCGGGAGGCCTCGCAAACCCCGATCGCGATCAAGCACCAGCATCAGCGCCAGAGCCAGCAGTACCAGTGGAGGCGCGTAAAACTTGGTCAGCAACAGACCGCCCAGGGCCATCCCCAGCAGGGCGGTCTGCGCAGGAATCGGATCTTGTCGCCAGCGAATCAACTGGCAGGCGACCAGGAAGATGAACAGCGCCCCGATGCCGTCGGTAGTGGCGACGGAAAAGTTGGCGATCAGCGAAGGCGTGAACGCATACAGGGCCAACGCAACGTTCGCCGCGCCCGGCGAAAAGAATTTGCGCGTGGCCAGCCATAGCGAAAGCCCCAACGCCAACCCCAGCAGCGTGTTCATGGAGCGAGTTCGCCACGCGAGCGTTTCCGGCCCGGGAGTCATGGCGGTAAACAAAAACCCGTTATTCAGCGTCGACCATTTGAATTCGGTGTGGGTGCCTATCAGCGGGATAGTGAGCCACAGCCTGCCCAGTGGAGGGTGATCGTTCCAGTGCTCGAAGCGGCTTTGCTGCCAAGCCTCCACTCCGGCGACGATGTGGGCCGGTTCATCGTAGGTCAACGACTGCGTCTTGATGAACCATAGTGACTGAGCCGCAAACAGCAGCAGGAGAAGGGTTGGAATCCACCACTGGCGCTTGCTGCGCCAAGCTTCCGGGGCGGGATTTTCTGGAACGCTGGGATCGCTCATCTGGACTCGACGACGGAAGCACAGCGGAAGCTACTGCATCCGACGCTGGCCTACGGTACATCCACTGCGCCAGGCGTTCTGAGCATACGGTCAATCGCCAGCGCCAATCCAAAGTAGAAGAACAGGATCATAACCAGCGGCTCCTCGCCGAGGTTGTAGTGGACGAGCGAAGTTGTCTGGAACGCCACGAACCCAGCCAACACGCCGCCCACGACGCCGGCGGCAAAGCGGCTGCGCTCCCGTGCGCGGCGCAAAAGGCGAAACAGGAACACCAGGTATGCCACCACAAACCATAACCATGCTATCAGCGCCGGCAATCCGCGCTCCACGGCGATCTGCAGCGGCGTGGAATGGAAGTGGCTTTGCACGTGATAAAGGGCAAAGCCGCGGATGTTCCACTCCTGCCAGTGCACACGAGTCGTTTCCATGCCCACGCCGAACCAGGGATGCTGGCGCGCCAATCGCATGCCATCCTCCCACATCAGCCGGCGGAATTGCGTGCCCGGATCGTGAGTATCTTCCAGACTCAACCCTCGCGCGTGATACATCCAGAGCCCGCCGGCCAGACAGCCCAAGGTGAGCAGTGACGTTGCCCAGATGCGGAGGCGTTTTCCGGCTAACGCCCACAGGGCAACGAAGGATCCAGTCGCAAGACCGGCCAGGGCAGCACGGGTCTCGGTGAGCAAGAGCGCCGCGGCCAATGCGGCAAAGGTCACCGCGAATAGCAGCCACAAGGCTCTTTTGCGAGGCGCGGTGCTCAGA
>CAWKIR010000032.1:0-15902 GCA_963849815.1 uncultured Acidobacteriaceae bacterium
ACCAGGCCAAGCCTCAAGATTTCGTTGAAACACAATGAACAGAATATAACATCCACAGGGAAGGGCCTGGTGCCCTAGGTTGGCGTACTTCGTTTGGACGCTAACTTCGGTTCGGGAAGGTCGTAGCGCACTGATCCCAGGTTAGCCCAAAAGAAGGGCGAACCTGGGGCACCATGCCTTTCGCACTTATTCCGCGCAGCAGGCGCGGCGGACACTGGATGAGTTGGGCGAGTATGCGGCTGGCCGCAATCCGAAGGGCTACACCGAGGCCGATGTTCCCCGGCTCATTAAGGAAGTGCGTGCCGGGAAGCCGCGGCGGGTGGCCCACCCTTTCTGATCTGGGTGCCCCATCCTTCTCGCCTTGAGGCGAGAGGGACGGGCCCAGAGCTGTCGGTCGCGGGCCCACCCTCCCGCTGAAGCGGGAAGGATGGGGCACCCGGCCTACGGCACTCGGGATGATTTTTCCCTGCTCTACCCAGGACTTTGTCCTGGGCTAAGCTGAGCCGTCCCGCAGTCGCGGGACGGGGGCGTCGCATGACAAGACAGCATGTCACGAAGCCTGGCGCCCTAGGTTCGCGCCCATCGTTTGGACGCTAACCCCTTCGACTGCGCTCAGGGCAGGCTCAGGGCAGAGGTTCGCGGTGGTCCGCCGGATATTCTGAAGCCACGATGCGCCTGCACTGCCCCAGGTTAGCCCAAAAGATGGGCGAACCTGGGGCACCAGCCTAACTCGGGCAGAGGAACACGCGGGGCTGGCCGCCCGTCACTTTGAGTTCGCGATCTCTTCCCGTCCACTCCGCGGGCTGAAGCCCGCTCGGGATGGGAAAAGGGAAGCCGTATCGGCACGACTGAAGTCGTGCCCTGACACGAACCATGCCCAACCCTCGCTCGGGATAAGGAACGAGCGAAAGGCCTTGTCGGCACGGCCGAACAGGTTGCTGAAGAAGTCGAACCGCAGATCCCTCGTCGGCCTGAAGGCCTCGTCGGGATGACAAAATAATAGGAGCCATATCGGCACGACTGAAGTCGTGCCCTGATACAAAGCGTGCCCAACCCTCGCTCGGGATAAGGAACGAGTGAAAGGCCTTATCGGCACGACCGAACAGGTTGCTGAAAAAGTCGAACCGCAGATCCCTCGTCGGACTAAAGTCCTCCTCGGGATGACAAATCAAAGGGAACCGATTCGGCACGACTGAACAGGGCGCTGAAAAAGCGCAGTTTGTTACTCATGTGCCGCCGGCTAAAGCCGGCTTGGGAAGAAAAATGAACGGCTCATCGGCACGACTGAAGTCGTGCCCTGATACAAAGCTCGCGTCGCATGAGTCACTCACGTGGCATGGGTCGCTCACGTCGCACGCGTCGCTCAAAAGAAAAACGGGACGCTCGTCGCTCCCGCCGGGTTAAACGGGTTGCTGAAAAAGTCAAAAGCAGATCCCTCGTCGGACTAAAGTCCTCCTCGGGATGACAAATTTAAGGGACTTGTAACGGCGCACCCTTCGGCAAGCTCAGGGCAGGCTATTCGACTGCGCGTCCGCCCGCCGCAAACGACGCGGCGGAAAAGCAAACGCGGACGCTCCGCTCAGGATGACAAGGCTTATGAAGAGCAGAGATCGGCCCAGGTTAGCGTCCAAACGAAGGACGCGAACCTGGGGCACCGGACGACCAAAGAAAACGGGACGCTCTCGCGTCCCGTCTGGCCACTAGCCACTGATCACTGGCCACTGCTTCTAGTCGTGCACGCCGTCCATGAACGCGCGCAGCTTGCGCGAGCGCGAGGGATGACGCAGTTTGCGCAGCGCCTTGGCCTCGATTTGGCGAATGCGTTCGCGGGTTACGGCGAACGATTGGCCCACTTCTTCCAGCGTATGCTCGGAGCCGTCTTCCAGCCCGAAGCGCATCTTGATCACCTTCTCCTCGCGCGGCAGTCAGCGTGCGCAGCACCTGCGCCGTCTGCTCCTTGAGGTTAACGTTGATCACCGCTTCGGCCGGCGAGACCACGGCACGATCCTCGATGAAGTCGCCCAGGTGCGAATCTTCTTCTTCGCCAATTGGCGTCTCCAGCGAAATCGGCTCCTGCGCGATCTTCAGCACCTTGCGCACCTTGGCCACCGGAATGTCCATGCGCTTGGCGATCTCTTCCGAAGTAGGCTCGCGTCCGAGCTCCTGCACCAGCTGCCGCGAGGTGCGGATCAGCTTGTTGATGGTCTCGATCATGTGCACCGGAATGCGGATGGTGCGCGCCTGATCGGCAATGGCGCGGGTGATGGCCTGACGAATCCACCACGTCGCGTAGGTCGAGAACTTGTAGCCGCGGCGATACTCGAACTTGTCCACCGCCTTCATCAGGCCGATGTTGCCTTCCTGAATCAGGTCGAGGAATTGCAGCCCGCGGTTGGTGTACTTCTTCGCAATCGAGACCACCAGTCGCAGGTTGGCTTCGATCAGCTCGCGCTTGGCGTACTCGGCGTCAACGTCGCCCTGCACGATCTCGCGTTGCGTGCGCTTCAGTTCGGTAAAGCTGGCGCCCGCGTCGTGCTCCATGCGCTCCAGGTCGGCGCGAATCTGGCGGGCCTGTTGCGGTATTCCTTTTTCTGGTCGTCGGAACGCGTCTCCTCGGCGCGCTTGTCGAAGTTCGCCGCCTGCTTGTCGAGACCGCGCATGCTGTCGACCGTTTTGTTGACGCGGTCGATCAGCCGCTTGCGTTCGACGTTGGTGAAGCCCAGTGTGCGGATGACGCTCGAGATCGTGATCTGCTCGCGTCCCAACTGCCAGCGCACCTTGCGATTCAGCGGAGGGTTCTTCTGCGGGATGCCGGCCAGCTTCTCGACCAGCTGGACTCGACTTCTTGTAGTGCTTGTTCAGCTCGTCGATGTTGCCGGTGATATCGTTCAGCCGGTTAGCGTGACCACCTCTTCGGTGATTTCTTCTTCATCGAAGAGAACGATCTCCTTGATGGAGCGGACGCCGCGCTTCAGGTCCTCGCCGATGGCGATGATCTCGCGGATCACGATCGGCGAACGCGACAGCGCCTTCAGAACGCGAAGCTGTCCGCGCTCGATGCGCTTGGCGATTTCGACTTCGCCTTCGCGCGTCAGCAGCGGAACCGTTCCCATCTCGCGCAGATACATGCGGACAGGATCGTTGGTCTTTTCCAGCGTGCCCGGCGAGAGGTCGAGTTCCATGTCCTCGCCGGCTTCGATCTCCGTCGAATTTCTTGTCGCCCCCCATCTTGGGGCCCTCGAGCACATCAATGCCCTGCGTGCCGATGGTGGTAATCAGGTCCTCGAGGTCGTCGGGGGAATGCACATCGTGCGGGATGAGGTCGTTCACCTCGTCGTAGGTGAGGTAGCCCTTCTCTTTACCCACATCGATCAATTTCTTAATATCGTCGTACTTGTCGTCTAGAGCCAAAGCGGAATTTCCCCTGCCTGGCGCCTGCTGTGAGGCGCGCGTTGTTGCATGCACACTCTGGCGGGAACGGTACTGCAGTACCGGCATATGCGGAAACTTTCGAATTTTAGCATAGGCTAGGCCCGCTTCCTAGCCTTTTCTTTCGATTTACAGGATTGCGTGGGCTCTCCACTCCCGCTATCCACAGCTTTCCGGCACCTGCCTCAAATAAATTAGATGTTGGACCCCGCGAATGGCTTCAGCCTTTTGCGTCAAGCAGTTAGACGCACTCCAGGCTGACCAAAGCTAACCTCCTGCTTATGGAAGGCCGCCAAGCTCGGAGACAGCGCCTCCCATCGCGGTATGGCTCGTCTCTAGATTCGAAGCGCTCCTGCGGCAGTTCGCCCGCAGAAGCCGGATCCTCTTTGCCGTTCAGAATCTTTCAGCCGGTGCTGTAGCTGCTCGAGCTCGCGTCAAGCACTCGCCGGCGCAGCGACCGCAAGGCGCTCTCCAGCAACTCCGGGGTCGAGTTCTTCCTGTTCGTCCATCAAGATCGACGCCAGCAGACTGCGTCTGCTCTCCTCCAGCGGAAGCGACATCGGATCCGGTCCCTGCTCTGCGCCCACCAGCAGCGCGTCGATGAGCTCTCCGGCCGCTGAACCTTCATGCAGCCGCTCGCGCGTAGCGCAAAATGCGCCTGGCGCGCGGGCTCGAAGTCCGAGGTCCTGCCCTTCGCGCTGGCTTAGCGGAGCATGCGCATAGTCGCGCGAGGCCAGCGCGCGGATCAGCACCCGTTCGGCATCAGTCAGTCCGCTGCCGCGCCGATTGCACCCGCGGGGCCGATCGCGGTCGCTGCGCGCCGCAACTCCTGTCGCAGCAACCGCGGAATCGATCCCCAAGCGGTGCGAAATTTCGTTGGCCAACTCGTCGCGGGCAATGCGGCTAGGCACGCGTTGGACATGCGGCAGCAGATAATTCACTGCCTTAACTTTGCCTTCCGGCGTGCGCGACGGGAACTGCGCCCGCGCGCGCTCGATCAGGTAGTCGAAGTAGCTTGTGCTGAATGGTGCAGCGCCTCGGAATAGGCGTCCCTGCCCTTGTCGCCGGATGTACAGGTCGGGGTCGAAGCCGCTTTCCAGCGTCAGCACCTTGATCTGGAAATCCTCGCTGACCAGCAGCGTCAGCGAGCGCTCGGCAGCGGCAGCGCCGGCGGTGTCGGGATCGAAATTCACGACGATGTTCTTGCTGAAGCGACCCAGCAGTCGCGCCTGCGGCTCGGTGAACGCCGTGCCTGAGCTGGCGATGACGTTCTTGAACCGGCGGCGTATAGACGCGAGATGCAATCCATCTGGCCTTCGACCAGGATGGCGTAATCGAGCTTGCGGATCGCCTGCTTTCGCTTTGTCGATGTTGAACAGCACGCGCGACTTGGAATAGATCGGCGTCTCCGGCGAGTTCAGATACTTCGGGCCGGATTTTTCGTCCGTCGCGAGCGTGCGCCCGGTAAACGCGATGACCTTCCCTGTTCATTGGTGATGGGGAACATCACGCGATTGCGGAATTGCGAGTAACTTGGAGTAGGGACGGGGTCTGAGGCTGGTCGATCAGTTGTGTCAGTTGTCGGCATTGTTCTGGTCGGCTGGTACTGGCCCTGGCGGCTGGCCTGGCTCTTTATCCTTCCACGAGAACAGTCCCGACTCGCGCATCAGCTCTTCGTCTCGAACTGGCCGCGCAACGCGTCGCGCAGCAGGAAGCCGCTATCGGGCGCGAAGCCGATGCGGAACTCGGCGAGATCTCTGGCGTCAAGCCGCGCGACGCGAGATATTCGCGGGCGTGCGTCGCCTCGGGCTTGCGTAGCTGCTCCTGAAAAAATGCGCAGGCGCGTTCGTTGATGTCGATCAGTCCGCCGCGCATGCTTCGCCTGCCGCGGCTCTCCTCGGGCGAGGCATACTGCATTTTCGGCAGCGGGATGCTTCGAGCTTTTCGGCGATCAGCCGCACGGCTTCCGGGAAGGTGATGTTCTCGATCTTCTGGACGAAGGCGAAGACGTCGCCCGAGACTCCGCAGCCAAAGCAGTGGAAAAACTGTCGGTGGCATGCACCGAAAACGACGGCGTCTTCTCCTGATGGAACGGGCACAGTCCCTGGAAGTTCTGCGCCCCGATTTGCGCAGCTTCACATACTCGCCGATAATGCGGACGATATCGGCCTGCTCCTTGAGGGTATACGCAAAATCGCCTGAATTCGCCATCGTCCCAGTTTGAATGATACGCGTCGCGTTTTCTAGAGGTCCGGCAGATTACAACCCAGATAACAGAGGAAAATACTGTGCGTGCCTGTGTAAATCAATGGCGAATTAGCCCGATGAGGAGATCACCGCCGGGTGCCCCGTTCTAGCCCGGTTTTGGCTAGGGCGGGACATCGTTACTCTTACTGACAACTGACAACTGACTTCCGCCGGGGTGCCTCGTTGTAACTTGCTCTTGGCTAGGGCGAGCTGCCACCCGAAGCGCCAAAAAATGTCTCGCGCTAGGAAATGTTTTGCCGATCATGCCAGTCCGCGTAGCGGACGTCATAGTCTAGCCCAGCGCGCAACCGGGGTCCCCAAGCCGCGCCTCCTTTGCGCGGATTGGGGTGGAGAAGCGCTGGGTAACGTTGTCGTTTGTCATCCGAGCCCCGTAGGGGCGGCATAGGCGAACATGGTTGCGTGCGTACCATCACCGACGACCATATTTGTATCCCAGTAAGCTCCACTGTATGTCGCATACCTGCGCGCATAACCTGGTGCATTGCGTGTTCAGCACGAAAGACCGGCTGAATCTGATCCGCAAGCCCGAGGAACTCTGGCGCTACGTTGTGGGTCTTGCGCACGCCAAGGGCATTCACGTTGTCGCCGCCGGCGGTACGGCGAACCATCTGCATTTGCTCATCTTGTTGCCGCAGACAATCACCTTGGGTAAAGCCATGCAGGACTTGAAGGCAAAAACCTCGAGTTGGCTGCGCGAGACCGTCAGGGACTTTCAGTGGCAGCAAGGATATGGCGCGTTTAGCGTGAGTCAATCACAACGAGAGACGGTGACGAAGTACATCGCAAACCAAGCGGAACCCCATCGCACCCGAAGCTTCGAAGAAGAGTTCACGGCGCTGCTTCAGAGATCGGGAATTCAATACGATCCGAGGTTCGTCTTCGGGTAGGAAGCTCCCCTGCCTACGGCACTCTTGCGACTCAATAACAAAGTAAACCCAGCGCTTCGCGCTGGGCTAGACTGTTGCGTCCGCTTTGCGGACTCTTACTGACAACTGACAACCGCTTTTCATCACGGCGGCACCGACCCGTGAAACTGGGCGAGCTTCCATTGGCCATCGCGCCGCTCCAGAACTCCCGACAGGCGATATGCGATACGAGTGTCCCAGGCCACCAGCGCTCCATCGGCGGCAAACCACGCCACCTCGCCGGAGCAGAAGACCTCAACCCGGTCCCACGTCATGGACATGTGCTGCGGCTCAACAAAGACGCGGCCGAACATCTCTTCCACCTGCGATGCCCCAACGGCAAATTCCCCGGAAATCGCACCCATCAGCATCGTGTCTTCGTCCCCGGTGAAGACGCCGATCAGGGCCTTTGGGTCATTGTTGCGAAGAGCCTCGCCGTAGCGTTCGAGGACGGCCAGCACTTCGCGTTCTGTGACCGGGTCGGCTCGCATGGCTCTGTTCTGTCGGTTGCCTAACTTCCTACCGCGGCCGGCTGCGCATTCTTCCGCGGCCTGCGGTTGGCCTGCAAAATCTTCTTGCGCAGCCGCAGATGGTTCGGCGTCACTTCCACCAGTTCGTCGTCGGCGATGAACTCAATCGCCTGCTCCAGGTTCAGGTTCTTGAAGGGCACCAGCCGGATCGCTTCATCCGCCGTAGACGAGCGCATGTTCGTCAGCTTTTTTCGCGAACGATATTAACATCCAGGTCGTTGTCCCTGGAATTCTCGCCCACCACCATGCCTTCGTAAACTTCGACGCCCGGCCCGACAAAGAGCTCGCCACGTTCCTGAAGTCCCCATAGCGCATAAGCTGTGGTTGCGCCGCCGCGGTCGGCCACCAGCGCCCCTGTCACACGATGTGGGATGTCCCCCTGCCACTCGGTGTAGCCGTCGAACAACGAATTCATCACGATGGTGCCGCGCGTATCGGTCAGCAATTCGCTGCGCAGCCCAATCAGTCCGCGGCTGGGAATCAGGAACTCCATGCGCACCCGGCCGTAGCCGTGATTGTGCATCTTCTGCATCTGCGCTTTGCGTGCGCCCAGCTTCTCGATCACTACTCCCACGAACGCCTCCGGCACGTCGACCGTAAGGCGCTCCATCGGTTCCAGCAGCTTGCCATCGACGCGCTTGGTCACGATCTCCGGCTTGCCTACTGCCAGTTCGAAACTTTCGCGCCGCATCATCTCGATCAGGATCGCCAGTTGCAGCTCGCCCCGTCCCATTACGGTGAAGGAGTCGGTATTCTCCGTCTCTTCCACGCGCAGCGAGACGTTTGTCAGCAGCTCTTTTTGCAGCCGGTCACGCAGGTTGCGCGAGGTGACGTACTGGCCTTCGCGTCCCGCAAACGGCGAGGTGTTCACCATGAACTGCATGGCAATCGTCGGCTCGTCGATGGTGATCACCGGCAGCGGCGAAGGATTCTCGACGTCGGTAATGGTCTCGCCAATGTTGATGCCCGTCACGCCAGCGACCGCGACAATGTCGCCCAACTCCGTTGCCACAATGTCCGTGCGCTTCAATCCGGAGAAGGAAAACAGCTTCGTGATCCTGATCTTCTCCAGCGAGCCGTCGCGCTTGACGATGGCAACGTCTTCGCCGGTACGCAGCGTGCCGTTAAACACGCGCGCAATCGCCAGCCGTCCCAGATAGTCGCTGTAGTCGAGATTGGCCACCAGCACTTGCAGCGGTCCCGTGGCATCGCCCGTCGGCGTTGGAATGGTATTCACAATCGCGTCAAACAGTGGCCGCAGGTTGTCGCCGGGTTTGTTTATATCGGTGGTAGCCGTTCCCGTCTTCGCGTTGGTATAGAGCACCGGAAAGCCGATCTGATCTTCGGCTGCATCGAGATCAATGAACAGGTCGTAAATCTCGTTCAGGACTTCCTGCGGTCGCGCGTCGGGCCGGTCGATTTTATTGATCACCACGATCGGCGGCAGCTTGGCTTCCAGCGCCTTGCTCAGCACGTAGCGCGTCTGTGGCAGCGGACCTTCGCTGGCGTCCACCAGCAGCATCACGCCGTCCACCATTTCCAGGGCGCGCTCCACCTCGCCGCCAAAGTCGCTGTGGCCGGGCGTGTCGACAATGTTGATCTTGATCTCCGATTCCGGGGTAGGGTGATAGAAGATGGCGGTGTTCTTGGCGAGGATGGTGATGCCGCGCTCGCGTTCCAGCTCGTTGGAGTCCATCACGCGCTCCACGTGGCTCTCGTTGGCGCGGAAGATGCCGCTCTGGTTCAGCATGGCATCCACCAGCGTGGTCTTGCCGTGGTCCACGTGCGCGATGATGGCGATATTGCGAATACTCGTGCTCAAAACTGTCCTTTCCTGCTTTGCGGAAAACCTTGGGGAAACCGCGTTCGATCAGCGAAACGGAGGGAGTCGGACCGGTACAACCAGTTTACAATACCGACGCCGGGTGCCCCACCCTTGTCGCCATTCTTTGACGACAGGGTGGGAGACGAATCCTTAACGGGTATACGATCTCCCGATCTAATAAAATCAACTCAACCGTTCATCACTTTCAGGGACCACTGAATGCGCTTGCTATCACTGATCGCGCTTGCGATCTCACTGCTTCTCGTGCCCGGCCACGCTTGGGCCCAGACCAACAATGCGCAATCCTCATCGACGATCTCGCCCGCTGCCGACGATCCCGCCTTCGCATCCTTTCAGCCTGTCACCAAAGGCATCAAGCCGCCCAAGGCAACATCTGCGCCCGATCCCAAGTTTCCCGATCTTCCGGCTGACGCCGAACCGCGCGGCACTGTTGTCATGCTGATCGGCGTAAACACGAAGGGCCACGTGGAGGCAGTCCGCGTCCTCCGCAGCGACCAGCAAGCCTTCGAGACGACCGCCGTCGCCACGGTGAAAAAATGGAAGTTCAAGCCGGCGGAGAAAGACGGTCGCCCCATCCCCGTTCAGATCACAGTAGAGATGAGGTTCCAGCGCTAGCGGTTTGAAGGGGCGCACTTTTAGGTACGCCGTGTAGGTCCTCTATTCTTGTCATCACGAACTGGCGTCAGCCGGTGAGGGATCTGCTTTTCCGACCTCCCGCAGCCCGGTGGGATTTCCGGCAGCTCCTACCACGAGCTATAAGCCGTGCCTTCGCTGGAGTTTTGGTCGCTCCCGCTATGCACGTCGATGATGCCTGGCTCAGTCTGGTCGGGCGACATGATGCTCTCGTCGCTGACCGGTACCCACGATTCGCGCGAGTTGGTGAAGGGGTCTTTAGGAAGTTGCTTCAAGTATCCGGATTGCACCAGATCGTCCAATGACGTTGGCGCTTTTTGCTTGTCCAGCGTGTATTGATCGATGAGCGAGCGCATGGTGTACAGATCGTCGCGCAGCGCCGTCTCCTTGGCATGGAGGATGGACGATGAGTAATTCGGGATGGCGAGCGACAGCAGGATGACGATGATGCTGATGACCACCATCAACTCAATCAGGGTAAAGCCGCGCTGGTGAAAACGTCGCATGGGTTGAGCTACCACGTTTTGTACTTGGTGCCGTCCAGACCCGTGCCCTCGGCCTTGGTGTAGACATCGAAGACGCTTTGTCCGCCCCAGGAATCGGAGTCAGGGTCGTCCTGCATCGAGCGCAAGCCCCACTCGTCCTTGCCGGTCATGGGATCAATCGGGATGCGCCGCAGGAAGCGCATCTTCTTCCCATTGGTATCCACGCCCTTCACCAGCGTCTCGAGATCGGGAGGATATCCCTGGCTGTCGACTTTCACTTGAAACGAGCCGCGGTCGGCTGCATCCTTGTAACGGTCGATGGCGTCGCGCAGCTGCCAAAGGTCGCGGCGCAGCTCGCGCTCCTTGTTGCGCTGGATGACGATGTGGATCACCGGCGTGGCCGCGGCTGTCAGGATCATCAGGATCGTCATGGCGACCAGCAGTTCCACCATGGTGAAGCCGCGGCAACCAACCTTCCGCAGACGCGACAAAGATGGCCCGTTGGCCGATGGAGCGGCCTCCTGAACCATCATCGCGCGACTGGAATGTCTGACGATCACTGTCGTAATTTTAATCCTTCTGGAGATTCCCGGCAGTTCGTAGACGGTGGAAGGGAAACGGCTTCAGAGGCCGCTGAAATGAGTCCGCTTTCAACGCCTTGTATCCGGGCACGACCTCACACCCTGCGGAAAAAATCGCCTTTGAAGTGCTTTGTAACAGGGCACGACTTCAGTCGTGCCGATAAGGCATTTATTTTTGTCATCACGAGCGGGCTTCAGCCCGCGAGGGATATGTTTTTCGAACTCCTCCGCAGCCTGCCTCCGAACCGCGAACCCACCATCATTTAGACGGCTGTTCTAATGAACCGTCACAATCGCCTGCGAGCCACTCGCCGGGGTGGTTTGCATCGCGGCATTCTTTAGCGCAGCGCGATTGATGCTCAACGTCGATTGTCCCGGAGCTCGCGCCTGGAATGTCAGGGTAAACACCGATCCGTCGCCCGAAATCCCATTTGTCCCTGGTGGCCGCGAGGCCGTGACCTGAAGGATTCCGGCCATGCTGTCATCCCGATTCACCAGCGCCACGGTTTGCCCGTCCTGCGAAAGCAGAGTTCCGTTGGACACGTTCAGCAGTTGCAGGACGCGCGGGTTGTACATGATCTGCAAGGGCACGGAAAAGACGTTCTGTCCGCCAGCCAGGTTCACGTTCACGGTGAAGGTCGAACCCGTCGCCTGGTCGAGGGTTGGCGGATCGAAGCTAACAATCGCGCTTCCCATGGGCGCCGAAGCGGCGGCTGGCTGCGCCGATGCCGAAGGTGCAACGTTGCCTTGTGGCTGGACTGACGGCGTTCCCGGATTATTCATCGCTCCCGGCGGATTACCCGGCTGGCCCTGCGGCTGCGCATTGCTCGGCGGCGGGCTATTGTCACGCCGCAGCGAAATCGTATTGGCCGTGCCCACGTCGATGGCCTTCATGTTGCCCGGGTTGATGTCCTGCGCGCGCACGATGTGCGGTATCAGGATGAAGACGATCTCGTTGTCGTTGACCTCTTTGGTTTCCTCCGAGAACAGATACCTGAAGAGCGGAATCGAAGCCAATCCCGGAATGCCCGACAGCGATTTGGTTTGGGTGCTCTCCAGAATGCCGCCCAGAATATTGACTTCGCCTTCCTTCAGGCGGATCTCGTTTTCAATCTTCCGTTGCCCGATGACCGGCTGTTGGATGCCGCCAATGTTCTGGTAGGAGTCGACGGCCGAAATGTCCATCGCCATCTTCAGGGTCACTTCGTCGATGCCGTGCACATGCGGCGTGATATCGATGTTGACGCCGACATCGATGTAGTTGAACTGGGTGTTGACCAACGGGTTGATGCCGACGCCGCCGATGCCCGGCTGGAACGATCCCGTGGCGACCGGCACGCGCTCACCAATCTTCAGCGATGCCTTCTGCCCATCGGAGGCGCGAATCTCCGGCTGCTGGATCAGCTTGCTGCTGCTGTCGGTCATCAGAAAGTTGGCCGTCGCCGTCGGGATGGTCACCTCGAAGTTGGTGGCATTGAGGTGGGCCAGGCTATTCAGGTTGATCGTTCCCGGATTGGAAGTCGAGGTGGTAGCCGTTCCACCATTTCCGGCATTGCCTGTCACCGATGTCGTGGTGGTGGTTCCAGGAGATTCCTGCACCGCAATGCTGACGCTGGCCGGAGGATTGATACCCAAGTTGCGCAGCTTGTCGCGCGTAACCTGCATGATGGCAATTTCCACCACCACTTCAGGCTTGGATTTATCCAGGTCCTCGATCAGCTTCCCGGCCATCACAATCTGGTCGGGCGTGCCCCGCACCACAATCGCCTGCTGCGAAGGAAACTGCTGCAAACGCTGCGTATCCAGTAGCGTCCGCAGAATGTTGACCATGTCCTGCAACTCATTGGGCTGGGAAAGATTGCTCAGATAAAAAGTGCGGATGACGCTCTGTTCCAGTTCCTTGCGCTTGGCCGCGGTATCGGCAGCCACAAAGATTGTGTTGGGAGTGACCGGCCGCCAGAAGGTCTTCGACTCCAGCGCCGTGATTACCAGCGCTTCCTGGAGGGTCACTCCGTTCAGGTCGACGTGAATTTTGCGCGAGGTGTAATCGGGATCGAAAAGAACGTTGATTCCGGCCAGCTTGCCAATGCTTTCGTAGACCGTCTTCGAGTCCTGGGTCAGATTCAAGGTGATCGGTGTCTGCGAGATAGGCGCCAGTTCCACCGGGCCGGTCGCCTGTTCCAGGCGCTTGTCCAGCTCCGATTCCGTGCTCGGCGGTAGCGATGCTCCGGGACTCGCGTTCTTCTGTAAGAGCTGGCGGACTTTATTGGATTCCTGTTGCGCGATGAAACTGGAAGGATCGACGGCCAGGGCCTGCTCGAAGTCGGTCAGAGCTTCCTGCAATTTGCCGCTGTTCATCAGCAGTTGGCCCTTGTGAACGTAGGCGGCCGCAGCCAGAAAGCGGACATATTCATACGAGGAACGATATGTCAGATCGGTCGGCTTTAGCTGGTAGGCCTGGTGATAGTAGTTGTAGGCTGAAATGTAATCCTGGCGGGCTTCCGCCTGCTTACCCTTGTCATAAAGGGCCTTGGCTTGCTTATCTGTGGAGGCGAGGGCAGCTGCCACCAACACCAGCAGCAGCGCGAAGACGCCAGTCAAGCGTTTCATCACGTTCCTTGAGACCCCGGGTATGCGGACCAGACCTTTCCCTCCGTGCGGCCGGAGAGCAGGCTCCGGGTGTAAGACTTGGACCCACGTCAAACGTGAGCATGGACTCGTCCCCAACCCAACTTGCCTTTGCGGACGGAACGGACTTAGTGCTAATCGCGCGATTATAACATCCGGACGCCCTGCTCTTGCAGGCATTCATCGTGTGTTAGCATCCATGATTCGTGCCTGACCAGGGCCCTGAACCATGCTTAGGAAGCGTTGCTTGCGCCCGCAGCCGATGGCTGAAACTGTTGGGAACTCAGGCGCCAGAATTGCCGAATAAAATACTGCCAGATATGAAAACGCCGCTTGTAAAGCGGACGCGATTTGAGGCTAGAATAGGGAAATGAATTTGTACAAGCAAGCCGGCGCGGTCGCCTTATGTCTGTTTTTGGTTTCGTGTGGCGGTTTCTTCGTCTCCAATGACACCGTGACGCAGCTAGCGCTGTCGCCCACGAACCCGACTGTGCAGGTGGGCTCGACTACCCAATTTACGGCGACCGGCACAACCGCGGTCGGAAACACCATCGACGTGACCCCGGGCGTGAGCTGGTCTTCCTCGAAACCTGCTGTAGCTACCGTGAACTCCGCTGGGCTGCTGACCGGAGTATCGGCTGGCATATCGATCATCAATGCCAGCTATCAGGAGGGTTCGACCCAGACGATTGCGACCATCACGTCTGCGACCCTGACCTCGATCGCGATCGCCCCCTTGTCGGCCACGCTGTCCGTGGCAGGCACCCAGCAGTACACCTGCACCGGCACCTATTCTGATGGCACTCAGCAGGACTTGACCGGAGTTGTCACCTGGTCGTCGAGCAATGTGGGTGTGGCCACCATTTCCGGCACTGGACTGGCGACGGGAGTGGCTTCGGGAAGCACGACGATCATGGCGGTCTACCTCGGCTTCAACGCCACTACCACGCTCACGGTGACGGGCATATAGCATCCTCTCTGGTTGTCCCCGATGGATCAGAGCCGCGCGGCCGGGGCCTCAGTTGCGTCGCGTCTGCTGTTCGCCGCAGCTGCCTAAAATGCAGGGGGTGGCGGCGCTGCGTCGGCAACGATGCCTGAAATGCAGGCCTTCGCCACGCGGCCTCGACAAATGATGCTCCCGTCCCGCCGTGCGGGACGACTCAGCTTAGCCCAGGACGGAGCGCAGCGTAGTCCTGGGTGGGCAGGAAAAAGGAAGCGAGTCCCGTAGGGACGGCATAGTTCTCACGCGGCCTCATCACGAGGTGGCCGAGCGGCGACACATAACGCCGGCCGAATTTTTCATCCAGCCTCTAACCGTCTACACTTATTGCACGCCACCATGGCCCGACCACCTCAAAATCCTCCGCCCAAGAAGCCCGCCGGCCGCCGCGACCCTGTCGCCAGCGGCGAGCGCGATGCTTCGGTCAATCGTTCCGCCTCCCACAACTACTTTCTGCTGGAAAAATTCGAGGCGGGCGTTGCGTTACGGGGCACGGAAGTAAAGTCGGTCCGCGGCGGCCGGGCGAATCTCAAAGACGCTTACGGCCTGGTCAAGGATGGCGAACTTTGGCTGATCAACGCCCACATCGGCCCCTACGAGCACGGCAACATCTTCAATCACGAGCCTCTGCGCACCAGGAAGCTGCTGGTGCATCGCAATGAGTTGAACAAACTAGTGGGCAAGGCCCAGCAGAAGGGACTGACGCTGATTCCCACGCGGCTCTACTTTCGCAATGGCCGGGTGAAGGTGGAACTCGCCGTCGCCAAGGGCAAGCAGAACTGGGACAAGCGCGAGACCGAGCGCCGCAAAACCGCCGACAAGGAAGCGAAAGAGGCGATGGCACGGAGCAGGAAGAGTTAGGGAAACTCTGATTAAGTCACAGCGAAGTCCCTCAGCGGCTAAAGCCGCATTGATTTTGCAGTTCTTACGGACGGCCTAAAGGCCGTCCCCTTCAAGGCCAGAAGGCCGTCCCCTTCGAGGCCAGAACTTAATCAGAGTTTCCTTAGTTGTGATATGGCGCTGATAGCGCCGACTGACGCCACAATCTCTTTGCTGCATGTGAAACTTATTCCGCCGCGGGACCGTAATTAGTCCGCGGAGGTTGACATGCATGACACAAAGCAGCGGTTGTCTCTATTCTGGCTCTTCGCGTTATTGAACTACCTGTATGCGGACGTGCTTGCCCTGTTCGCTTTCGTTGGCTCGCCGAATTCAGCCCCACATCTCCCACCATGGGCCCTGATGGGTTCAGCGGTCTTGATGGAAATACCCATCGCCATGATTGTGGCGTGTCGACTGCTTCCGTTTAGAGCGAACCGGCTGGCGAATATCATCGCGGGTACAATTTTGACCCTGGTAAACGGTTTCC
Organism: uncultured Acidobacteriaceae bacterium; assembly: GCA_963849815.1. GTDB lineage: Bacteria > Acidobacteriota > Terriglobia > Terriglobales > Acidobacteriaceae > Bog-257. The sequence continues at coordinate 15,675 of CAWKIR010000032.1, forward strand.
TGACCTTCGTTCTGCCTCTGACCAACGGTGACTTTCGCGACCCCGTTTTTCCAGCGTACGTGTTCTTCGCGACGAACGAGACGGTGTGCACCTCGATCATCGTTTGGCAGGCATGGACCTGGTCAGGGGTTGAGACTGTCCGCGAGACTGTCCGCATGTCGTAACTGGTCGCTCAAAGAATGAGGTCAATGTGAAAAGAGAACGCCTGACACAGATCGTCCTGGTAAT
>CAWKIR010000033.1:0-38818 GCA_963849815.1 uncultured Acidobacteriaceae bacterium
TATTCGCTTTTCGCCAGAAGACGCCTCTTCGTTGTTCGTTCCTCGCCGTTCGACAGAGACTTCACCCGAGATATTCTGGCGGGGAGCGAAGAGCGAAGGGCGAAAAGCGGCCCGTCCCAGCGGCCAGTAGTCCCACAGCAGGAGAACAAAGGGCAGAGTGATGACCTGCGGTTTAGACATCAGCCCCAGCGCAAACAACAAGGCAACCATAAGGTAGCGGCCCAGTCGCGGCTTGAGCGCGTACCACCGGTAAGCGCCCAAGGTCAGCAGGAGGAAGAACATGCTCAGCAGGTTCTTGCGTTCCGCAATCCAGGCGACGGACTCGACGTTCATGGGATGCAACGCAAACAGCGCAGCCACCATAAAACTGCGCCCGGCGCTGGCTGTCGCCCGCCACAATATCCAGAACAGCAATACCGTATTCAGCACATGCAGCAGCAGGTTGGAGTCGTGGTGCAGACCCGAGTCGAGGGAAAACAGTTGCCGGTCCAGAGCGTGCGACAGCCAGGTCAGCGGATGCCAGTTGGCCGCGTAGAAACTGGTAAACGACCACTGCAACATCTCCCAGTTCAGTTGAGTGATATGGATGTTGTGGGTCACGTACTCGCCGTCATTGAGCGAGACAAACGGATACCGGTTCACCGGGAAATACACCGCGAGGGTTGCAACCACCAGGACTAGGCCAAGACCCAGAAGAACGCCTCGCGTCACCGGCCGGCCGAAGAGGCTCGCGCTCTGCCGGGATTGAGCTTCATGTTCCGGTGCCAGGCGAACGGAAATCATCTCTTAACCTCTATGGTAAACAGACCCTCGGTTGGTGGGTGCATTCCCCATTAGTTGCACTGTAGCATCAATAAAATCTTGACAGCGGTTGCGCCTGTCCGGTAGGTTTTAGGTATGTTGTCAGTTGCCAACGTTACGACCATGGCCATGTGCACCCTAGGCGGTGCCGTGTCCACGTTCGGAGCCTGACAGCCCAAGCAGAAAACTCCAATCGTGACTGGCCGCCTAGGATGACAGGCGGTCTTGCTGTTTCTGGGCAATTCTCGATTGGAGCTTGCGATGACTTTCTCCCCTGAACTGTTTGCGACCACCGCAGTCCGCGGCGGCCTTGTGCCCGATCCGGCGACCGGCGCTGTTGTCACCCCCATCTACCAGTCGACCACCTACCATCAGGAAGCGGTGGGCGTTCACAAGGGCTTTACCTATTCGCGCGCAGCGAACCCAACCGTCTCGGCACTGGAAGCTGCCCTGGGCGCGCTGGAAGACACGCCGCCGGCTGTATGTTTCTCCACCGGCATGGCCGCGATCTCAACGCTGTTTCTGGCGACCCTGAAGTCGGGCGACCACGTGGTCGTTTCCGACGTGGTTTACGGCGGCACGGTACGACTCTTCCAGCAAGTGCTGGTGAACTTTGGTGTTGAAGCTTCGTTCGTCGATACATCTGACCCGACAGCCGTCGCGGATGCGATTCAGCCCAACACAAAGCAGGTCTTCATCGAGACGCCGGCAAACCCCACGCTCAAGCTGACCGACATCGCAGCCATCGCCCAGATCGCGCATGCGGCCGGCATAAAGCTCGCCGTCGACAACACATTCCTCACGCCAGTCTTGCAGCGGCCGCTGGAACTCGGCGCAGACATCACGCTGCTCTCGACCACCAAGTACATCGAAGGTCACAACTCCACCGTCGGGGGATCGATTGCCACACGCGACGAAGCTCTGCTGGAGCGCCTGCGCCTGGTGCGCAAGACGCTGGGCTGTATCCAATCGCCGCAAGAGTCCTGGCTGACCCTGCGGGGGCTAAAGACACTTCCGTTGCGCCTGCAACGGCACTCGACGAACGCTCAGAGAGTTGCCGAATGGCTGGAGCAGCATCCTAAAGTCGCTCGCGTTCACTATCCCGGTCTCGCCAGCTTCCCGCAGTTCGCTCTCGCCGAAAAACAGCAATCGCTGCCCGGTGGAATGGTGGCCTTTGAGCTGAAGGGCGGAACGGACGCCGGCATTCAACTGATGAACACGGTTCGCCTGTGCCTGCTGGCCGAAAACCTGGGCGCGGTCGAGACGCTGATCACCCATCCTGTCACGATGACGCATGGCGACGTGCCACGCGAGATTCGCGAACGCACCGGCATCAGCGATGGCCTGGTGCGGCTCTCGGTTGGGCTGGAAAATCCAGCCGACATCATCGCCGATCTGGAAAGCGCGCTGGCTGGCATTGCCGTCACCGCCGACCCGCAGGAGGTGGAAGCATGTCTCGCAAAGTAATCGTCCTGAAGTTTGGCAGTTCGGTACTGCAATCGCGCGGGCACCTGCCTCAAGCCGTGCATGAGGTTTATCGCTGGATTCGCCGGCAGTATGACGTAGTCGCCGTGGTCTCGGCGTTCGCCGGAGAGACCGATCGGCTGCTAGGCACGGTGGAAGGCTATCGCGATGCCAATCCCGAAACCATCGCCCGGATTGTCGCCACCGGCGAAGAAGTTGCGACGGCGTTTCTGGCACTCGAACTCGACCGCTTTGGCATTCCCGCCCAGGTGCTCGATCCCAGCCAGATTCAGCTGATCGCCGAGACCGAATCCAACGACACCGAGCCGGTGAGCGCCGACATCGCGCCCATCCAGAATGCGTTCCAGCGGGGCCGGGTCGCGGTCATTCCCGGCTTCGTCGCGCGTGACCGTAGAGGCCGCGTCGCTTTGTTCGGGCGCGGCGGTTCCGATCTGTCGGCGCTGTTCCTGGCCAAGCAACTCGGCGCGCGTTGCCGCCTCATCAAAGACGTCGACGGCATCAACAATATCGATCCCGCGAACAGCTCCTTCGCGCAGCGCTTCGACGAAATCAGTTTTGCCGACGCCCTGGCCATCGCCGGAAAGATCGTCCAGAAGAAGGCCATCGCTTTCGGAAAGAAAACGGGAATACCGTTGGAAGTTGCGGCACTGGGCGAGAACTACGCAACTATCGTCGGCAGTCACCGCTCGGTCTTGTCGGCCAGGAACCATGTTCCAACGCCGATCAGGATTGGGCTTGCTTGGTCTGGGTACTGTGGGATTGGGAGTGTTTCAGGAGTTGCGGAAGCATCCTCACCTGTTCGAGGTGAGCGGCATTGCCGTGCGGCATCCGGAGCTGCACCTCGATCACGCCCCCAATGACCTCCTGACTCGCGATTGCTGGGACGCAATCGACGATGTTGATGTCGTAGTCGAGCTGATCGGCGGCACCGACCCGGCTGGCGATCTGGTACACGCTGCGCTGCTTGCGGGTAAGCCAGTGGTTACCGCCAACAAGCTTCTGGTCGCCGGGGATGCCCGGCTCAATGGACATCGCGGGCTGCGCTATTCAGCTGCCGTCGGTGGCGCGGTTCCTGCCCTGGAAGCGGTGCAGGCCCTTGTCCGTTCCCATTCCCACTCCCATTCCGAAGCCGGGCGCATCGTCTCGCTCTCGGGCGTCCTCAACGGCACTTGCAATTACATTCTCGATCGCATCGCCGCCGGATGCTCGTGGGAGCACGCGGTTGCCGAAGCGCAAGCCAATGGTTTCGCGGAGCAGGACCCGAGCGCCGACCTGTCCGGCTCGGATACGGTTTGCAAACTGCGACTGCTGGCACGCTGCGCCTTTCCCGGGAGCGAAGCTCATTACGTCAGCGCGACTGGGATCACCGCCGGCGACCTTGATTGGGTGCGGCGGCGGCGCGCGAAGGCCATCGTGCACGGCTGGTGGGCACGGCGCGGTTGTCGACGGAGCGTTCATCTCGAAGTGAAACCGCGTTGGTCGATGCCTCGCATCCCTTCGCGCAGATCAAGAACGAAGAGAACTGCCTGCTGATCGACAACGGCCACTCCGACTCGCAACACGTCTGGACGGGACGCGGCGCGGGCCGCTGGCCGACCACTGCTGCCGTGATGGCCGATCTCTTCGACCTCTACCGCGAACGGCGCTGGGCGGCCACTGACCAGTGGTCAGTGAACAGCCAAGAAACTTGTCCCCACCCAACTGACAACTGGCAACTGGCCACTGGCAACCGATTTCGGAGGTGCGCGTGAAATTCGCAACCAGATTATTGACCTTTGATCCGGCGCCCGGCGATCGCTTCACGCCCGCCAACACACCCATCTACCAGACTGCGACCTTCCGCCAGGAGGACGCCACCGAGTTCGGCGAGTATGACTATTCCCGCAGCGGAAATCCCACCCGCGCCGTCGTGGAAAAACACATTGCTGCGCTGGAAAATGGTACCCGGGGCTTCTGCTTCAGCACCGGCTTGGCCGCGATCACCGCGGTCACGCGACTGCTCTCGCCCGGCGAAGAGATCCTGGCGTGCGACGATCTCTACGGAGGAACCTACCGGCTGTTCTCCCGCATCCTGACCAAGCGCGGCATCAATGTTCGCTACGTCGATTTCACCAACCTCGACGCCGTCAGGGCAGCCGATCAATGGCAACACCAAGCTGGTCTATCTGGAATCGCCAACCAACCCACTGCTCCAGATCATCGACATCCCTGCGGTCGCCGGCATCGCTCATCGCAACGGCTCGCTGGTCTGCGTCGACAACAGCACCATGTCGCCCTATCTCCAACGGCCTCTGGAACTGGGCGCGGACATTGTTCTACATTCGGCAACCAAGTTTCTGTGCGGGCACAGCGACGTGATGGCGGGTGCGGCCGTCGTCAACGATGAGGAACTCGCGCAGGAACTTTACCTCATCCAGAACGGCGAAGGCTCGGGGCTGTCGCCGTTCGACAGCTTTCTCCTGCTGCGGGGGATGAAGACGCTGTCGCTGCGGCTGGATCGTCAGCAGTCCAACGCGAAGACGATCGCCGAGTTGCTCAACGCCCATCCGGCGGTGAAGCGCGTGTACTATCCCGGTGTGGCCGACGAGGAGCAGCGGCGCATTCATCGCGCCCAGGCATCGGGTGACGGTGCCGTGCTCAGCTTCGTCACCGGCGATCCCGAGTTCTCGCGCGCGGTCGTCGAAGCGACCAGGCTGTTTGCCATAACCGTGAGTTTTGGCAGCGTCAATTCCACCATCAGCTTGCCCAACTACATGTCTCATGCCAGCATTCCGCAGCATCTTCGTCAGCAGAAGAGCATTCCCGCGGACCTGGTCCGGATATCCGTTGGCGTGGAGGATATAGAAGACTTGGTGAACGACCTCAACCAGGCGCTGGAATTTGCCTCGAAGCAAAACACACTGACCCTCTCATTAGCGGCGGACTGACGGAGTTTGCCGTCGGGAAGAGCCGGCTTTCAGGCCGGCGTCCAGCGGTACCTAACCTTCGCTTTACGCACTGCGCTTATCGGAGATGAGCGCAGTGCGTATTCAACCCCGCCAATCGCCCGCCCGCCTCGCACCTTTCCGCTATAATCGCGGTAAAAGCCACCGAGTAGGGGATGATGTCGGGAGTCACGGCAGCCAAACTTCAAGAGGAGGATGCAACCATTGATTCTCCGATATTGCTCCGCGAACTCGAGCCGTGGCATCGCGTTTTCTTTCGCAATCTTGCCGATGTAATTCTGCGGCGTGAGCCGCCTCCGGTTGAAATTACCGCAACGCCGGTTCCTCTGCGGCGCGACTACTTCATCAAGACCGGCATCGATGCGACTCGATACCTGGAGTCCTACGGCGGCCACGTTGCCGTAATCGCGCTGGTGTATCTGGTTTGCACTTTGCCGTTTTTCAATCGAACGCCCCAGCTGAATTCGCCGTATCAGAACACCGAGATCACGTATTACCCGGTCAGCGACTACCTGCCCCCTATCAACACCGCCGCGAAGGCTGCAATCAAGCCGCGCCGGGGTGCGCCGAAGCTGGCGAAGCAGGAGATTTTGTCTGTCCCGCCCAATCCGGACAACACGCATCAGACCATCGTCACGCCGCCCAAAATCAAACTCAACCATGATGTCCCATTGCCGAACATTGTGGCCTGGACACCCATTCCTTCGGCGCAACCAGTCGCGGCCTCGGCCCGTTCGGTTTCGCAATTGAAAGTGCCGCAGTTCGAACCGGATGTCGCCGCGCCCACGGCCGATGTGTCGAAGATCCACGCCAAGCTTGACCTCCCGGCGTTGCCGCAACCTTCCGTCGTTGAGCCTCCTCTGTCGGCGGACCAGTTGAAGCTGAAGAGCGGCCAGTTGAACATGGCGCAGCTTGAACCGACCGTCGCTGCGCCCAAGCTTCCAGTGCCGGTGCAACGCGCCAGCAGCGCCGACAAGAGCGATGCGAAGCCTGCCCCAAGCGGAGCCGCGAAGGATGTTCCACCGTCGCCGAATGTGCAGAACCTTCCCGCGCAAGGGCGAGGTCAGCTGATCGCGCTGGGGCTGAACCCGGCGGACGTCCGCGGGCCAGTCAGCATGCCCAATGGCAATCGCAGTGGCGAGTTCCACGCGTCGCCCGCAGGCAAGCCCGACGCGCCGGGAACGCCCAACGTGACGGCCAAGGGCACCGCTGACAACGGAGGCGGCAATGGCAAAGGGAACGGCGTGCCTCCAGGCATCGTGGTTGGAACTCCTCCGCCGGGAGCGGCCACCTCGGCCGTAGGCGGCTTGCCCAACTCCGGCGCGAGCGGGGGGAAGGCTGGCGCACCTGCGTCGAATGCAGATCAGGAAGCACGCAACCGCATCTTCGCCTCCGCCATGAAGCCGGCGGCGCCCAGCATTCGCGACCGTGTGACCCCACCGCCGGAGAACCTTCCCGAGGATCCTGACCGCAGCATCGAGCAGCGGGTGTTCGGCAGAAGGCATTACTACTCGCTGGTCATGAATATGCCCAATCTGACTTCGGCCAGCGGGAGTTGGATCATTCGCTTCGCCGAGCTGAAAGAAAGTAATGACAGCAGCGCCCTGACTGCCCCGGTCGCAACCACCAAGGTCGATCCCGCTTATCCGCCCGACGTGCTCCGCGATCACGTCGAGGGTACGGTGACGCTCTACGCCATCATCCGCACCGACGGGGTCGTGGATAGCATTCGCGTGCTCGATAGCCTGGATTCCCGTCTGGACGAAAATGCGGTGCAGGCATTGTCCCATTGGCGCTTCAAGCCCGGCATCAAGAACGGCCAGTTCGTCGCCGTTGAAGCCGTGGTACAAATTCCCTTCCGGATGCGAAAGTTGCAGTAACACCGGCCAGCGGTTTTCAACGATCAACAGGAAGGGACTCCCCCTCGCACGCGGGACGCGCGCAATCCGCCATGGCTCCGAACTGCGTCAGGCTGGAAACAGACTCTATTTCTGATCGGTGTTTTCTGCCACAACTGGAGCCTGCCTGGCAGCAGGTTTGGATCGCTGCTCGAACAAGACTACCTCGCCGGGTTTTACGTAGCCCAGTTGCTCGCGAGCTTCCTTCTCGATGATGCTGGGGTCGCCACGTTGCAAGGCCTGCACCCGATACTCAAGCTGTTCGTGATCGAATTTGCTGCGCTCAATCTCCTGCGCCAGCGCCTGCACCTCGGCTCGCTTGCTTTGCCATACCTTCATGCCGTTGGCGCCAAACACAACCTTGTATCCAATAAGGACCGCAAGCACGGCGAGGCATATCGTCGCCATGACGCGACGCATGCGATAGAGCCATTTTCCGGCGAAGCGAATCGTGATCTGCACAGTGTTTTCTAGTGGAATTCGCATTGCGCGGTGAGTCAAGCAAACTTCCACCAATCGCAAAGCGGGGAATCAAGTCTGATACAACGAAGAGATGGCGAAGACGCGGGCTTTGCGTTCAGCGCTGTGTTCGGGATTGCGGCGCGGCGCACTTCGTTTTGAGCAGATGCAGGGCGTGTTACAGTCTCAGCAAAATACTCGCGGAGGCCGGGATGACAAATGCGCGCCTTGTGCTCACCACCGTTGGCCTGAAAGACGCCGCCGAACGGCTCGCCGAGCAACTGGTGGAGCGCCGGCTGGCAGCCTGCGTCAACATCGTTGGTCCCATACGCTCCATCTATCGCTGGAAGCACAAGGTCCACAATGAGCAGGAATACCTGCTGCTGATCAAGACGACCACCGAGAACGCGGCCCAACTGCAATCGGCGTTCAAGGGATTGCATCCCTACGAGCTGCCCGAGTGCGTACACTTGCCGATTGAGGGCGGTAGCGAGGAATATCTGGCGTGGCTGGCGGCGGAGGTCAGCAGTGGCGAGTGAAATGGGTTTGGGGCGGTCCCGGCGTTCTCACAAAGAAATCAGGAAGCCCTTTCAACATTCTCCCAAGTGCGATATAACTCCTGCGGCAGGAAGCCGCGAGGTCGATTGGCATGATTGAACGACATTGTCGCTGGATCTGTCTTCTCTGTTTTTGCTGTCTATCCGCTTTTGCTCAACAGACTGGTCAGGCGAAGCCCTCCGAACCCGTTGCATCGTCTCTCATCGGCGCGTCGGACCGCCTCATCACGCTCGATGTGTTCGTAGGCGATCAGTCGGGCCACGCGGTCCCTGGTCTGCAACAGCAAGACTTTACGCTTCTGGACAACAAACTGGCGCAGAAGATCCTGTCTTTTCACGCCGTAGCTGGAACGTCCGCCAGCGATGACCCGCCAGTGGAAGTTATTTTGGTGGTCGATGAAGTCAACACGTCATTTCAGCAAGTAGTAATCGTGCGCCAGGAGATAGAAAAGTTCCTGAATGAAAACGGCGGCCAGCTGGGACGACCCGTGTCGATACTCTTCTTTACTGACTCCGGAGCGGCCGCGACTACTCCTTCAAAGGATGGAAAGGCCGTGCTCGCAGAGCTGAATCAGCACAAACAGCCTCTGCGCAACACTAACCGGTCTCAGGGAGCTTACGGTGCGATTGAACGGCTGAACCGCTCTTTGAGTACGCTCGGCCAGCTCGCTGACTTCGAAGCGAAACGACCGGGACGAAAACTGGTGATCTGGATGAGTCCGGGATGGACTTTTCTCTCCAGTCCGGTGGTGCAACTTAGTTCCAAGGATCAGCAGGCACTTTTCCGTACCGTCATTGGTCTTTCCGGTGCGCTGCAACGGGCCCGCATCACTCTTTATAACGTCAATCCTGCGGGCAGCGGAGGCAACGCACTGAAGTCCTACTACAAGTCCTTCGTGAAGGGTGTCACCGCGGCGAAACAGGTAGAGGTCGGAAACCTCGGATTGCAGGTCCTGGCTTACCAGAGCGGTGGCCTGGTTCTCAACTCAAGCAACGATTTGGCCCACGAGATCGCCACCTGTGTTGGTGACGCCAACGCGTTTTACACGCTCACTTTTGAGGGCGCAGCGGGAGACGGACCGAACGAATATCATGCGCTGGAAGTCAATATCGACAAGCCCGCACTGGAGACACGAACCCGCTCCGGGTATTACGCACAGCCCGAACTGACTCGCTAGGAAACAGAGACCCAGGCTGGTTGTTGAAGGGGAGGGCCTTCAGGCCCTCCGCGGAGCCCACAAATTCAAACATGGCTTTGGCCACTGAGGACGTTCCCGCGTTGCCCGATGCGGTTTGGTACAATATTTCCACGAACGCCAGTGAGGACAATGCGTTCGCCGCAGAATTGAACCACAATTTCTACTGAACTTTTTTCGCTCGTCTGGACCGCGCTATCATTCAGCGGCTTCGGGCGACACATCGCCCCCACAAGCGAAATCATCGCTTTGCGCGGGCGCAACGTTACTAGGGAGCCTGTTCTGACGTCGCGATCTGGTTCTGTCTCATACAATCCGGCGTACCATCGATTCGCGGTCGTCGTGGCTTGGTCTACGTTTCTGCTGATCGTCGCCGGCGCGCTTGTCACCAGCAACGATGCCGGTTTGTCAGTGCCCGATTGGCCAACCTCGTTCGGTTCGCTCTACAAGCTGCCGCCGATGGCTGGCGGGGTAAAGTGGGAGCATAGCCATCGCATGATAGCCGAGTTCATCGGACTGCTGATCATCGTGATGGCGGTTTGGACCCAGCGCGTCGAAAGCCGAAAGTGGATGCGCGTTCTGGGTTGGACGGCATTGGGCGCAGTCATTGGCCAGGGAGTTCTTGGCGGCCTTACAGTGTTGAATTTTCTGCCGTGGTCCATCTCCACAGCGCACGCCACCCTCGGACAGATGATCTTCTGCATCGTCGTCGCGATGGCGCTGTTCACGAGCCGCTCCTGGCTACAGGATTACGAGGCCCTCGCCGAACCGGATCTGTGGCCCAGCACACCAACCCTCACGGCGATTGCCGCAGCTAGCGTCTGGGTGCAGTTGATCCTGGGGGCTGCCTTTCGCCATTATGGCATGAAGTTGTTGCCGCACCTGATTGGGGCCTGCGTTGTAACTGCCCTCATATGCTGGGCGGTCGTCCGCGTGCTGACGCGCTATGGCAGCGTCGCTCACCTGCGCAAACCGGCGCAACTTCTGCTGGCGCTGCTGATGATTCAGTTGGGCCTGGGCTTCTGCGCGTACCTTACCCGCATGACCTTTGGACATAACGCCGTGCAACCATGGCAGATTATGGTTGTCAGTACGGTGTCGCACGTTGCCTGGGGCGCGCTGGTGTTGGCTGCGAGTGTAGTGTTGGCCATTCAGTCGCGCCGCATGATTGCCGCTCACGCTACCGAAGCGGCAGGACACACCGCGCACGGGAAGGCCGTGATCGCATGAGCACTGCTACCCAGCCCTTGGCTGTTCCGCGCGCGGGTATCGCTTCGCTGCTTCGCGACTACGCCACCCTGACCAAGGCCCGCGTCACCACCCTCATCGTGATGACCGCATGGGCAGGCGCGTATTTCGCGGCTGCAAAGTCGGGCGTTTCGTCGCTGTCATGGACGCTTTTGGACGCGCTCATCGGCATCGGTCTGGTCAGCGGTGGCACCGCGGCCATCAATGAAGTCGTCGAGCGCGACATCGACGCGCTGATGCGCCGTACCTCGCGGCGTCCCCTGGTGACCGGCAGCATGAGCCTGCTGCACGCGTCCGCCATTGCCTTTGGCATGACCATCGGCGGCATAATCTACTTGTGGGCAACCACCAACTGGCTCACCGCCGGGCTGGCTGCACTTACATCGATCACCTATCTTGGCGTGTATACGCCCATGAAGCGCGTTCACCCTATCTGCACGTTTCTCGGCGCGTTCCCTGGTGCGATGCCTCCCGTGCTGGGCTGGACGGCGATCCGTGGCCGCCTCGATGCCGAAGCCCTGGTGTTGTTCGCTATCGTTTTCTTCTGGCAGTTCCCGCACTTCCACTCCATCGCGTGGCTCTATCGTGAAGACTATGAGAACGCGCGCATCCGCATGTTGCCCGTCGTTGAAAGCGATGGCCGCTCGACCAAATTTGCCATCGTGATGTACGCTCTGGCTTTGGTTCCCGTGTCGCTGGCGCCTACGCTGATGCGCATGTCGGGATGGACGTACTTCGCCGGCGCGCTCGTGCTTGGCCTGGGTATGCTGTGGTTCAGCCTCCGCATGTGGACGATGAAGCTCACGCCAGTCGCTCCCGAATCCAAGCTGCGCGCCCGCCACGTGCTGCAGGCTTCGGTGATTTACCTGCCGCTGCTGTTCGCCCTGATGATGATCAATCGGGCATAAGAAGCCGTCAGCTTTCAGCTATCAGCGGTCAGCAAAACCGCAATTCGCTTTTCGCCCTTCGCTTCTCGCCAGATATTCCAATAGGATGTGTCATCCTGAGCGGAGGCGCGGCGTCTTTGTGCGCCGGAGTCGAAGAGCCTGCCCCGAGCGGAGCCGAGGGGACCCCTATTGCGGTCTGACTGTCGTGAACACGCGAACCAGATCGAAACCAGGGACGTCCCGGTTCGACCTGTTCCTCGCAACAGCATAGAATCATCTGTGGCCCTCATGACCGCTTCTAATGCCCTCCATCAGCCGATAGTAGAAAGCTCGGCCGCCGCAGCGGCTCCGGTTATTCAGTTGCAGGCGCTGCGCCATCAGTACGGCGATCGAGTCGCGCTGGCGGGCGTGTCCTTTGATGTGCGTCCGGCTGAGATATTTGGCCTGCTCGGTCCCAATGGCAGCGGCAAGACCACAACCTTCCGCATTCTTTCCACGCTGATGCTGCCCTCCGGCGGCCGCGCCCTGATCATGGGACACGACGTCGCGCGCGAGCCTGCACTGGTGCGGCGCAACATTGGCGTGGTCTTTCAGGCGCAGAGCATCGACATCAAGCTCTCGGCGCAAGAGAACCTGATGCTCATCGGCCACATCTACGGCCTGCGCGGCGCTGCCCTGAAGAAGCGCGTCAGCGAAATGCTCAACCGCGTTGGTCTGGCCGACCGCGCCAAAGAAGAAGCTGAGACATTTTCCGGCGGGATGCAGCGCCGGCTGGAGCTGGCGAAGGGATTGTTGCATCATCCGTCCGTGTTGCTACTGGACGAGCCCACGACGGGCCTTGACCCCGGCGCACGCCGCGACCTGTGGCAGTATCTCCAGATTCTGCGCGACGAAGAGCGCGTAACCGTCTTAGTGACGACGCATTTGATGGAAGAAGCCGAGCGCTGCGACCGGCTGGCCATTTACGCCAATGGCAGCGTTGTTGGGCTAGGCACGCCAGCGGAGTTGAAAAGCGAAATCGGCGGCGATGTGATTATGCTGGAAACGCACGATCCGGATTCGTTGGCACGACGAATCGAACAGCGCTTCGGGCTGCAGCCTACGGTGCTGGATCATCGCGTGCGGTTGGAGATCGAGAGCGGACACCGCTTCGTTACCGATGTGGTCGAGGCATTTCCTGGCGAAATCGAAGGCGTATCGGTGCACAAACCCAGCCTGGAGGACGTATTCATCCGCCGGACAGGGCACCGCTTCTGGACCGAAGAGAGCGATGCAGAAACGAAGGAGTAATTCACCCCGGAGCACACGGAGATCACGGAATGTTTGAGCCATAGAGGAATCAAAAATTAATAATTTATATCTCTGTGCCTCCGTGGCTCGCTGGTAAATGATATGGCATCTCATACGCAAGCTCTACCCTTAGTCCTGACTCCCATTCGCGCCGGCACGCTGCTGCCTGCGCTCTCGTTGTGGTGGCGCGAGGTCATACGCTTCTACCGGCAACGCGCGCGCGTGGTCGGTGTCATCGCTTCGCCGCTGTTGTTCTGGATCGTGATTGGCTCGGGCTTTGGCACTTCGTTTCGATCGAGCGGCGCCGGCGGCCAGCATTATCTGGCATTCTTTTTTCCCGGCGCACTCATCATGATCGTGTTGTTCACCGCCATCTTCACCATGATGTCGGTCATCGAAGATCGCAACAAGGGCTTCCTGCTTTCCGTGCTGGTGGCCCCGGTCAGCCGCTCGGTCATTGTGCTGGGCAAGGTCTTAGGCGGAGCGACGCTGGCGACCCTGCAAGGCCTCGTGTTTCTGGTATTCGCGCCCTTTGTGGGCGTGCATTTCACGCTCGCCAGCTTTGGCTTGACGGTGCTGACTATCTTCCTCGTCTCGTTCTCGCTGACGGGGCTGGGCTTTATCATCGCGTGGCCGATGGATTCGACGCAGGCCTTTCACGCCATCATCAACCTCTTTTTGATTCCGCTATGGCTGCTGTCGGGATCGCTGTTTCCGCTCTCGGGCGCGTCCCTGTGGATTCGCCTGCTGATGCGCGTCAATCCCCTGACTTACGGGACCGAAGCGCTGCGGTCGTTGCTGTTCCCGGGCTCGTCGTCGACGGAACTATCGCTGAACGGCAACTTTGCCGTGCTGACGCTCTTCGCTCTGGTAATGTTCGCGCTGTCGTTTCTGGTGGCTAACCGGCGCTCCACCAAACCCGCGGCATAATGCAACTGAGCCCCACATTCTTTCCGGCGCTTGACGCGGTGCTGAACGGCTCAAGCGCAGTGCTCATCGGGTCGGGCCTGTATTGCATCAAGCGCGGTCGCGAGCAGGCGCACAAACGCCTGATGCTGACAGCGTTCGCCACCTCGACCCTCTTTCTGGTCTCCTACCTGTACTACCATCTAGTGCTGCGCGCCGGGGTGACGCGCTTTGCCGGAAAGGGCTTTTCGCGGCCGCTGTATTTCACTGTCCTGATTTCGCATACCATCCTGGCCGTGGTGGTCGTCCCGTTTGTCCTGATCACCCTGGCTCGCGCCCTGAAAGGGAAGTTCGCCCGCCATAAGGCGATTGCGCCCTACACCTTTGCCATCTGGATGTATGTTTCTGTGACCGGCGTAGTGATTTACCTGATGCTGTACAAAATCTTTGTGTGATGATTCGCCATGACGAGCGCAAAAGTAGAACCGTTCGAGGATGTTGAGTCCGGCCAAGCGCCGGTGCGAGGATTTCTTCATCGCGCAGCTGGCGACGCCACGGACTTCCTGATTCTCACCCACGGCGCGGGAGGAAACTGCAATGCCCCGCTGCTGGTGGCGTTGGCCGATGCCTTTGCAGCGGCTGGCCTGACCACGCTGCGCTGCGATCTTCCATTCCGGCAGAGACGTCCGACTGGACCGCCGTCTCCTTCTGACGCTAAGCACGATCAGGATGGGTTGCGTCGTGCGGTGGCGCTTATGCGAAGAAAGTTTGCGGGGCAGGCGTTCCTCGGCGGCGTGTCCTATGGCGGACGGCAAGCCAGCATGCTGGTTGCGGCCGAACCGCAACTTGTCGAAGGGCTGCTTCTTTTGTCATATCCGCTACATCCCCCGGGACGGCCCGCCCAATTACGCACCGCACATTTACCCAGTCTGCGCACTCCCACTCTGCTGATCAGCGGAACCCGAGACGCGTTCGGCTCCGTCGGGGAGCTCGAAGCTGCCATCAAACTGATTCCGGCGCCGGCGAAGCTGGTTGCGATTGAAGGCGCGGGACATGGTTTGCTCCAGAAATCAAATCGCGGAGAACTGCCGGGAAGAGTGGACCAGGAGTTCCAATCTTTCTTCCACTTGCGCTGAGCTACGCAGCTACCCGCACAGCGACGCTTCCGCAGTCTGGGTTTTTGTGACGAAAGCCAGAGTTTACGTTTTCTTGACAAAATGTTGACAACCACCCTATTGCTTTGCTGCCACAATAAACGCCCAGCAACCATCCTCGAGTTTGAAAGGGTACTGGCATGAGAAAGAGCATTCGCAGCCGTGCAACTACAGTCAACGTTGGTTTGGCAGTTGCCATCACATTCGCGCTGGCGATCATAGCCGGCCCATCGGCGCAAGCCCAGACGTTCAGCGTCATTTACAGCTACACCGGACATAACAGTTCGGCTCATGCCATCGGCGGCGTGACGGTTGACCGCCGCGGCAATCTCTTCGGGACCACCGCGTGGGGCGGAGCATATAGCGTTGGTACCGCGTACGAACTGCAACGCACGAATGGGGGCTTCGTTTTCAGCCAAATTCACAATTTCGGCGATGGAGATGGCGGTTTTGCCTGGGACGCTCCGACCGTTGGCCCCAACGGCACGCTTTACGGAACCACGGGCGACGGAGGAACGAACGACGGCGGCGCGGTTTTCAACCTGCAACCTCCGCCGAATGTATGCCGCTCCGTATCGTGCCCATGGGACGGGACCGGCCTTTACCACTTCACACGGGGAAGTGACGGGGGCAATCCCCAGTCCGGGGTCATCTTCGATGCGCACGGAAACATGTATGGCACGAATGTGAACGGGGGCAGCGGTTACGGCGTTGTTTACGAGATGACGCCTTCCGGCGATGGCTGGACATATCAGGTGTTGTACACGTTCACGGGCGGACAAGACGGCGCGAACCCTGCTTCTTTGTTGCTGTTCGACTCTGCCGGTAACCTTTACGGCACGGCGATGTCTGGCGGATTGCCGGGATGCAGCGGCTTCGGTTGCGGTACCGTGTACAAGTTATCGCCTTCCGGGTCAGGCTGGACTGAGACGACCCTTTACAGCTTTACGAATGGCACGGATGGCTCCGAACCAAGCGCCGGCCTGGTTGCCGACAACGCCGGCAATCTGTACGGAGCTACGCCCGGCAGCAATGGTAATGGCGGCACAGTCTTTGAACTTAGCCCCTCGGGCGGAAGTTGGACATTCAAACTTATCTATGACCTCAGCGGCCCCGGCCCCGGGCCGTCGCAAAACCTCGTCCGCGATGCTGCCGGTAATCTTTATGGTGTGACCTGGGGTGACGGTGCCTATAGTCAAGGCAATGTTTTCAAGCTGACGCCAACTGGCAATGGCTGGACGTACACCAGCCTCCACGATTTCACCGGCGGCCCAGATGGAGGAAACGCCTTGGGCGGTCTGGTCATGGATAGCAGCGGTAATCTCTACGGCACGACGTATATGGGTGGGCTGGCGAGCTGCGGCTACTGTGGCGTCGTCTTTGAGATCACGCCGTAGACAGTGGCCAGTGATCAGTTGTCAGTTGCAGTCAGTTGCCAGTGAATTCAGAACGTGGATGCGAGTGGCCCCACCCAGGCTTTACCTAGGTGGGGTTTTTGTTTGGAGCAGCTCTAAAGTTTCCGACGATTCATTACACCTTCAGGCTCGGGCCGCCAGCCCGGCATTTCCGATCCAGCGGGTCACCGGTTTGGGGGCTGCTTTCGGAAGTATGTCGAGATAGATGACGGCATAGCGGAACGCCATCACTGCGGCCGCAATCACCAGCACACTCGAGGCCATCTCGCTCCACTTCGGCACATAGTGCGTGCCCATGGCAGTTTGCAGTGCGTTGATCGACACGTTCAGCCGGTCGACCATGAAACCCGCCACTACGAAGGCACAGGCCCAGTAGAGCCGCTCGGGGTTATCGCGCACGCTCTCAAAGCTGAGCAGCGTGATCGGGATCGCCAGGAACAACAGCACCTCCAGCCAGAAGTATCCTGCTTCATTGGTGAACTGGAAGGCATAGCCCAGCGCCTGGTTGCCAATCAGATCGAGCAGTTTGAAGAACGCGAAGACGATCAGCAGCAACTGGATCATGCGGCCGCAGTCGCTGAGGATGCTGAAGTCGACACGCACGTTCAGCGAGCGCATGCAGAGATAGATGGCCATCACCGTCAGCGCCAGCCCGGCCGGAATTGCCGATAAGTAGAACATCGCGTGCATGTAAGGCGAGTACCACAGCGGGTGCAGCTTGCCACGGGTGATCAGGAACAGGCCGCCGAGAAACGATTGGTGCATCGAGGACAGCAGCACGCCGGCCAGCACCACACCGATGAGAATCTTGTGGTGATAATGCAATACGGTCTCACGGAGGTTCTTCCACGGCAGCTTCTCGATGACCGCAGGCGCAAACTCAAACGTAAGCACGGTGGTATAGGTCATGATGCAGACGCACACATCGAACAGCACGGAGCGATGGTTCCACATCACGATGGGATGCCAGAAGCGCCACGGCAGGCCAATCTCGTAGAGATATCCGACGCAGACCGTCAGATATCCGAGGAACGAGATAAGAATCGCTGCCCGCAGGATTGGCCGATAGCGCTCCATGCCCAGCAGATAAACTGCGGCGCTGATGCCGAAGCCGGCGGCCGACAATCCCACGCCGCAAAGCGTTCCCAGGCCGACCCACAGGCCCCATGGCATCTGGTCGCTGAGATTGGTGCTGGCGCGGAATCCCTCAAAGAACCGGATATACGTCGCATAAAGGCCGGTAATAAAAATGATGGCTACGATGGTGCGCCACAAAGTGATTTCTGACTTGATTCGCGCGAGCATGGCTAGCTCCTTTCGCTTTTAGTCTTGTTGACGGCGGAGTTTTCTTCGGCTTCAGCCAGCGCAACTTCGCGCCGCCGTTGCGTAACCCAGTACAGCGCGGAAAGAATGGTGCCGCCCATGATGACAACTTTGGGCGAATCGCCCAGCGCGCTGCTGGTAAGAGTCGGCATTGGCTGGTTGCCCGTCGGGGCGGGTTTGAATCCCAGCTTCTCGAAGGGCACGTCGGAGACAAACAGCACGCTGCCGCCACCGAGCTCCTCGACGCCGTAGATATGAGGGACATAGGACGAATCGCTGCGGATGCGGTTCCAGGCTTCGTTGATCAGCGCATCGCGATTGCCGAAGATGGTGGCCTGCACCGGGCAAGCTTCGGCGCATGCCGGCGATTTGCCGTCTTTGATGCGGTCGACGCACAGATCGCACTTCTTCACGAACGGCGCCAGCTTGGTCCATTGATAGCGCGGCACCTGGTACGGGCACGCCAGCATGCAATAGCGGCAGCCAATGCACTTGTCGGCGTTGTAGACCACGGGGCCCAGCCGGGTCTTGCTGATGGCTTCCACCGGACACGCCGAGGCGCAGGCCGGATCTTCACAGTGCATGCAAAGCTTGCGGACAAACTTGTCGCCGCGCGACTCGACTACCGTAAAAGCGGTATCGGAGAGAACTGGTTCGGGGTCGGTGCCGAAGCCGTGGAGCTGTTTGCAGGCGGTCTCGCAGCTCAGGCAGCCGATGCAGCGCTTGATGTCGATGAGTAATCCTTTTTCTTGTGCCATAACGTTCTCGGTCTCCATTTGCCGGGCTGCTCTAGGTCAGGAAGAATTCAGTCACCAGTTTGTGCTGCACATCGGCGTCAACCTGGAAAAGCAGGCCCTTGACCGGCAGGCCACCGTCTTGCGCCAGCGCGGGAGTGAGTTGCTGCACCATCGCAGCCACGCGCGCCAGGCTGTTCTGCATCCACGGCATCACAATCGGGCCTTGCAGAAGGTTCTTGATGTTGGTCGCCATCTCCGGAGCTTTGATCGCGCACAGCCAGCCGTTGCGGTAGGGGTCTTCAATGGCGAGGTTCGGGTTCTTCAGAACTTCATGGTTCACCGAGACCAGCACGCCTTCGACGGGGCAGAGCAGGTCGACGCTGCGGTCGCCAAGGGTGATGGTGCACAGCGGCTGTCCCTGGCGCACCCAGCGATTCAGGTCGGCCATTTCGATGGAATCGATTTTGCCCAGCAAGATTGCCGGCAAAGGCATCGATGCCGACGCGCGCGTTCTGCCGGCCCTCGTCCAGAACCCAGGTGTGACCGGGATGGAAGCAATATTCTTCTGGAACTTCAAACCCGCCCTGCTTCATCATCAACGGCGTGGCGAGCCGCTTGGCGGGCGCGACTTGCAGGCCGTTCGCCGCACTTTCCGGACGGCGGAAGTACATTACGGTAAGAATCAATAAGAACGTCAGCAGGACAAATAAGATCGACATAAGGCCTCCTGATTCAGCGGCGGGTGACTAGTGGCTAGTGGCCAGTGGATGAAAGGCGCGAGCCAGTTCGGTACTATCCACGATTCACGACATCACGCTCCGCCTTGACATGTGCACGTGGAGGGCAATCGTCTTCCCGGAACGGGCTGTGCTTCTAAAGGAGATAGGGTAGGAGTGCCAATAGAGGATGGCTTAACTACTGCATTTTGCAGGTCTACCGTCGCACTTTGCAGTAGTGCAAAAGACGTTCACACCAGTTCGTGAGTCTTTTTCAGCCGCCGCAGCAGGGAAGTGGGATGGATGCCGAGGATTCTGGCGGCGTGCGTCTTGTTCTGGCCGGTGGCGTTCAACACGTCGTGAATGTAGCGGTCTTCCAGCTCTCTCAGGCTGACGAATTGATCGCCCGTCGGCGAGAGATCGAATGCATTCGACATCTCCTCGTGTTCGGGCTCTTCGTGATAGTCGCGAACTTCCTCGGGCAGGCCCTCTTCGTCGATCTCATCTTCCTTCGACAGAATCATGGTGCGCTCGATCACGTTGCGCAGCTCCCGGATGTTCCCCGGCCAGGGATACTTCTGTAGCAACTCGGCGGCGGACGGCGTGAAGCCGACGAAGCTTTTCTTTAGCTCTTTGTTGAAGAACTGCATGATGTCGAGCGCCAGAGGCAGAATGTCCTCGCGCCGTTCGCGCAGCGGCGGGATAAACAGCGGTAGAACATTCAGACGATAATACAAATCCTCGCGGAACTCGCCTCGGGCGACCGCTTCCTTCAGGACTTTGTTGGTCGCAACGATGATCCGCACATCGACCTGAATCGGCCTGGTGCCGCCCAGGCGAAGAAAGTTGCGCTCCTCAAGCATGCGTAATAGTTTCGCTTGCAGGCTGGCGGAGGTATTGCCGATCTCATCGAGAAAAAGTGTGCCAGTGGAAGCCTTCTCAATCAGCCCTTCCTTGCGACGGCGCGCGTCGGTAAATGCGCCCGGCTCGTAGCCAAACAATTCGCTCTCCAGCAAGGTATCGGGCAGGGCGGCGCAGTTCAGCCCGATCATCGGCGCCTGCGCGCGGGGGCTGTTGTAGTGAATCGCTTTCGCCAAGACTTCCTTGCCCGTACCGCTCTCGCCCTGAATCAGGATGGTGGTATGGTCGCTGTCGGCAGCGCGGCGAGCCATCTCCAGCACTTCACGCATAGCCGGGCTCTGGGTGACCAGGCGGCCGAAATCGTAACGGCCTTTGGCCGTTTCCACCGTGTCGCGGACCCTCACGCGTAAAGCCAGCATCTCTTCCGCGCGCTGAATGGTGTTCACCATGTCGGCGAGGTGGAAGGGCTTAATCAGATAGTCATAGGCGCCCAGCTTCATGGCTTCCACGGCGCGGTCCACCATGTGATAGGCACTCATCATCACCACGATCATCGCGGGCGAAAGTCTTTTCGCCTGGCGCAGCACTTCGATGCCATTAATTCCCGGCAGGACGACGTCGAGCAGCGCGAGATCGGGCTTCTCATCGGCGACGATCTTTAGCGCTTCTTCCCCGCTGGTGGCCGACAGCACCTCGTAGCCTTCGGTGGTGAGGGCGCGCCCGATGGTACGCAGCGTCAGGGCCTCGTCATCGACAATCAAAATGGAATGCGGCATGGCTAAACGATGACCTCCTCGCTGTGCTGCACCAGCAGGCCCACCTGACGAATGGGCAGGGTGACGCGCACCGTGGTGCCGTAGCCGGGAATGCTCTCCAGCTGAATATCGCCGCCATGGCTGCGCACGTAGCTTTGCGTGATGCTCAATCCTAGTCCTGTTCCCCGGCCGCGTTTGGTGGTGAAGAACGGCTCAAAGACATGCGGCAGTATGTCAGAGGGAATGCCGCTGCCGGTGTCGCACACCCGCAGCTCGATCAGGTCGGCGAATTTCACCTGGTCGGCGAGAATCGTGATTCTGCCGCCGGGCGCGGTAGCCTGCGCCGCATTCAGCAGCAGGTTCATAAGAATCTGCGAGAGCTGATTGGCATCGGCCGTGATGCTGGGCAGGTCCGTGGGAACGCAATTTTGCAGCTCGATTTGCCGGAACATCGGCTGATGTCCGACGAACTTCATGGTTTCCTCGGCCAATCGCCACAGGTGCACGCGGCTGAGGGTGAGCGGGCCGGGGCGGGCATAGTCCAGCAAGCCGCGCACCGCCGAGGAGATGCGCTTGGCGCCTTCAATGCACTGCTCGATCTCTTCGCGGCGCTCCTGGTTGGCGTCGCGCCACTCCAATTCCAGGTGCGACAGAATACCTAGCAACGGATTATTGATTTCGTGGGCGGCGCCCAGGGCAAGTTGTGCCAGCGAGGCGTACTTCTCGTAATCCGACAATTGCGACTCGAACTGCATTTTCTCTTTCGCCAGCTCGCGCTCTTCTTCCAGGCGCCGCACCAACTCCTGCTGCGCCACATTGCGCTCGTACTCGCGATGATTGACCAACTCGTTGAGCCGTGCCAGTTCGCGGTCCGTGGACTTGATCCGCGCTCGCGAAAAGACAACGGCCACGATCGCCAGCACCAGCCCGACGGCGAAGCCGCCCAGAAAGCCTTCGTTATTGGGACGAGTCGTAGAATCGGCGGCGCGGCAGCCGGCG
The DNA here is from genome assembly GCA_963849815.1 of uncultured Acidobacteriaceae bacterium. GTDB lineage: Bacteria > Acidobacteriota > Terriglobia > Terriglobales > Acidobacteriaceae > Bog-257. Next base: position 21,633 of record CAWKIR010000033.1, read on the forward strand.
CCCATAAGAAACGCGAAGATGCCAGGGAGCAGCAGCGGGCGCAAACACCCGGGGCTTGGCGCATGGCGACGCGCCGTTCCGCTGCGATCTTTCAGGAAGGCTGAGAGGAACATTTACCTCTCCCTTATGACCTTCGCGCACTATGCACAAAGGAGCAGTGATGGGAGTCACGTGGAGAGGTGATGGGCGACTTGGGCTATTTTACCGTCAGCGGCACAATAACGCTGCCGATCCTGCCGCTCAGGTTATCGCGAACCACAAATCGCACCTGATAATCTCCCGGGGACAGGGCGAGGAAGTTTCTGTACACGATGCCATCCGCCTTCAGCTTGGCCAGCGTCTCAGGGACGACCAAGCCCTTCATGGTTTGCGACAAAGTACCCGCGCTGACGCCTTTATTGGTAGCTTGGGTGACGATTTCTACATCGATGCGATTCTTGTCCGCCTCATCGATCAGACCGGTGGCTGGTACCTGCAAGACGAAGCCGATCTTTTTCTTGCTCCCGTCCGCCTGAACGCCCTGCCATTGCTCGGTTATCGGGATGCCGGTACTTTCAAAGGGAGAGATCAGAGCGAACTCAACATCGGCTTTATGCGTGCGTTCAGGGTTAACGGCGACATCGGTGACCAGGTATCCGGCGCGCGCCCGCACTTCAGCGTCCTTGCGCGAGACCACCACCTGGAGCTTTCGCCACCCAGGCTTGTTGTTGCGGCGATCAAGGTAGTAGCTGAGCAGGTAATAAGATGACGAGTCTTGTACGGCGCGGCCGAAAGCGCCGGCAAGATCGTTAGTGTTGTAGTAGGCGACACCGCCCGTCATCTCGGCGAAATTCTTCAGGCTGTTTAAGGAAGCCTGGCGCAATGCGTCTGGAGCTTGTGGGCTGAGCATCGAGCCTTCGGTGTCGGCGGCATATTTCGGATCCGTCGTCAGACCGCGCGCATCCAGCGGGTAAACCGAGATCTGCGCGTCGTTCAGTGCCTTCAACGTCCGCTCGTAGAGCGCCCGCGTGTTCGCGTCCCCGGGCACTGCGGCGAAAGAATCAAGGGTAAAAGGGAAGCTGCCCGTAACCCATACCAGCGACTTTCTTCCCGGAACGCCCGATAAAGACCAGGCCAGCGACAGGAAGGCCCGCAGCGTGGTTTCGATTGCACGCGCCTGGGTATCGGCAGCATTGATGGCATCCGTTTGGAGGACGAATGCGCGGATCTTAGCTTCAGGAGATTCACCGAGACCGCTTCCACCCATAAAGCTGCTGGGCTGCGATCCGACAGCGGCGACGGCTTGTGCGTCGCCGTTGAACCGCTCCATCTCCGAAACTTTGCCGCTGGCTTTTTTCAGGATGGCGATGAGCTGAGCCGGGTCCGAGTCGAGGCCACTTAATTCCGTCAGCCCTTTACGGTCGATTACCATCAGTCCGAAAGGCTGCGATGCGTCGAGATGATTGGCCAGATACTTGATTAGCTGTCCGCGCGCATATGCCTGACTGAGGAACGGCGTATTCACCTCGTCGAGGACGATGACGGTGAGCGAACGGGGCTTGGTTTCGTCCGGAGTCAAGTTGGTGAAGGTGCCAGCCGGGCTCGTATAAGGGGCCAAGGCGCCCTTGGCAGCAGTGATCTCTCCAAAACCGGCGATACTTTGGGGTTTGCCATTTTCCAGGACCTTGAAGTCGTCCTTGGTTAGCCCTTGAATGTGCTTTCCGGCTGCATCCGTCACCACCACTGGCACCTGCACGAGTGTGGTCTGCGACTTAAACTGAATCAGTTTGCCCTGGTCGCCGGAGCCAACCCGCTCGTTATCGGTGGGGCTGTTCGTGGGTTGGAGCCCCGTCGCTCCCGAATTCGAGGTGTCTCCCCAAGGATCGGAATGCACTGGCATCTGAGCGGTTGCAAAGGTTGATACAGCCAGCAGCACTACTGTCGGCAACAGCCAATGGATGCAAGTGCGATAGCTCATACGAATACGGGACCTGGCCTCGAATGCGCAGCACGCCGCCACGATCAGGCGCGCCGGGGCTTTGACGCATACCAACAGTAGCATGCAGTTTGTCACGCAAATATGATCTTTTGCGCCAATTCGTGGCAGACGGCAGGAAACCGGGTTCGAGAAACGTTAGAGTAGCGCTATGTCCAATATTCCCACTGTTGTCGCTCGTTCGGCGGGCAAAATCGCCAACTCCGTCGCACTATCTGGGGGCACCGACCACTTGCTCAGGACGGTAGGCCTCGATCGTGACGCGATCGACGATCCCGCCCTCAGAATTCCGTACGCCGACATGATGATGCTTTCCGAGCATGCGGCGAGGATGACCAAGGACGCTGCTCTTGGACTCCATGTAGGTGAGCGCGTCAAAATGCAGGAGTATGGCATTGTCGGGCGCTCGGTCGTTACCAGCGCGACCCTCGGGGAGGGCCTTCGCAGCCTGGTTCGCTACTTACCGATCTGGACGAATGTTGGTATGTTCAGGCTCGACCTTGAAGGCTCGATGGCGCATTTTCAGTGGCAGTATTCGCACCGTTCATTACCTGAACCCAGGCATGATTGCGAGATGTCGATGGCAACGGTGATGGGACTTAGTCGCCTTTCCCGAGGCGCCAGGTGGACACCGCGAGAGGTATGGTTTCAACACGCAAAGCCCAGGGACACCTCTGAGCACACGCGCATCTTTCGTGCGCCGGTTCGATTCGGGATGCCGGCTAATGCGCTGCTTCTGGATAGGGAATCCCTCGACACTCCATTGAAAACTGCCCACCGTATTCCGCACCAAGCGATTACCGAGGCAGCGGAACACTTGTTGCCAAAGGCTTGGGGTGAGGCGAGCTTCTCGCAAGGAGCGCTCAGCTTCATTCGGCAAAACATGGATGGCGGGGCCTTCGACCTGGAGACTGCCGCACACGAGTTGGGTATCAGTCGCCGCACCTTGCAAAGAAAGCTGAGCCAGGAAGCTCGTTCTTACCGGCAACTAGTGGAGCAGGCGCGCCGGGAGCTTTCGCAGTATCTTCTTCTCGACGTTCGTGCGACCGCTACGGCAACCGCCTATGCTCTGGGATATTCCGAACCGAGTGTGTTCCAGCGCGCGTTTCACAAATGGCACGGGAAACCTCCCGGACAATACAGACGAGGTTGAATCCTCACCAACTCGACGCACAAACTTCCCGGCGGGGGGAACTCTAAAGGGCGATCTCGAAGACTACGCCGTCGCCATTCGCTCCGCCGGTCTCCGTCGTACCGTAGAGGTTGCCGTTGGCGCCTAATATCACTCCCCCGAACGGATCTGATCCATCACTGCCACCAGTGAAGTCATGCAGGTCGGTGTATATCCAGTTGCCGCCCGAGGGCGTCAGTTCGAAGACGTTTCCCACTCCGTAGGTTCCGTCCTCCACCGTGGTGCCGTAGAGATTTCCGGCGGTGTCCATTACTAAACTGTTGGCGGGCCCAGCGCCGCCGGTGAAGGAATAAAGCACGCTTAATGTCCAGTTGCCGTTTGACGGCGTTAATTCGAATACCGTGCCGCCTCCATCGGAACCACCGACGGTAGTAGCGCCGTAGAGATTGCCAGCACTATCGGAGATCAGACCGGCAGCAGGATTAGCGCCGTCGTTGCCGCCTTGAAAACTGTACAGGACACTTTCACTCCAACCCGAGCCTGAAGGCGTTAGCTGGTAGACCGCTCCGTCGCTGTGGGCGCCTCCGTAGTACGTAGTGCCGATGAGGCTGTCGCTTTGCCCAACGATCATGCCCGCAAGGGGGTATTGCCCATCGCTGCCGTCGAAGCGCTGAAGCACGCTCTTCGCCCAGCCACCGCCTGAAGGCATCAGCTCGAACACCGTGCCCAACGAGCCGAACTGCAGGTAATCAAAAGTTGTGCCGTAGACATTTCCCGACTCATCGAACAGCAGCTTGCCAATCGGATAGGCTCCGTCGCTACCGCCTTCGAAACGGTAAAGCACGGCTTCGGTCCACGAGCAAAGTGCAGTTTTACAAACCGATGCCGCGGGGTGCAGATTGAAAACGGTGCCGCAGCCGCTGTATTCATATATCTCGCTGCACGATCCTCCGCCTCCGGCTGCAGTCGAGCCGTAGAGAGTGCCATTCGGTCCCACAACGGGCGCGGTGACGGGACCGGCCCCGTCATCACCTCCGGCAAAGCTGTACAGCGGGGATAGTATCCAGCCGGAGTTCTTGAACGCGAGCTTAAAGGCCGTGCCATAGCCGGCTCCGCCGGCAGAGGCCGCGCCATAGAGATTGCCTGATCTATCCACTGTCAGACCAGCCACCGGTTGAGAACCGTCCAGGCCGCCAGTGAAGTTATGAATTACCGAGAAGCTTTGGGTCCTGGCGGGCGGTACGATGAGGACCAGCGAGAACGCTACTGCGGCAACGGCTGCGCCCAATCGTGAACGGATGGCAATTCTCTTATGCTGTTGGCACACCATAAATATTGCTCCTCACCCCGGAGATCGCCTGAACGAGTGTAACTGGCCTCGTGCGAAGCGATGCTAATTGTGCCTGTGAAATGCCCGCTTAGGCAAGCAAAGCCATATTGTGCAAAGTCAGTCCAATCAGGCTGCAAATGGACGGACGGAGCCGTGACTGAATGCCGCAGGCGAGAGGAAGCAAGTGCAAGTTGATGGCTGGTGGGATTTGGGGTGGGTGGAGGGATTCGAACCCTCGACAGCCGGAGCCACAGTCCGGAGTTCTACCACTGAACTACACCCACCGCAGCTATCCAAAAATTATAGCATTCGGATGGAAAGACGATTCTTTGGATGGGGGTGGTGCCTTCGCTTTGCTGCGCGACTGGTGTACCCTTGCAAATTAAGTTTCTTATCGACGGGAGAGAAGTATCGTGTTTTCGATTTGCCGTGTTTTGCTGGGGTTGGCGTTAGTGCTTGGTGCACCAGGTTTTCTTCTGGCTCAATTTCCGGTTCCCACCCAGACCACTAAGGAAGACCCTGAGCCTGCACAAATCCATGAGCTGGTCTCGAAATATTGCCGGCTGGATTATGAGGGTGCACGTCTGGACGCGCAGGCCTGGCCGAAGTTTGAACCGATCGTGTGGTGGAAAGCCAATCCCAACTACACGCGGATTGACGTTGTGGCCCGCTACAGTGTCGATCTTCCGCCGGAGGCCAGCAAGGGGAAGTACGTGGTGACCGTGCACTACCGCTTGCTGGGTACCTACGACTTGACAACGGGTTATGTGCGCGAGCCCCAAGTCAGCAACCAGGACGTGGACTTTCTGGTGAGCTCGGAGAACCTGGAGTGGCGTATCGCCGATGCCGAGAACACGTCCCCTCACCTCTCGCGTGCTGCCATGTTGAAGTGGTTGAACGAACAGATAAATACGATGCAAGACAATGCGGCGAAGATCCGCATGCAAGACGCGCTGAAGCAATTGCAGGCGCAATCGGCGTCGCCGTTCGCGAAATAATCTGGAGCTTTACTGCTGCAGCGCCGACTGGCGGTGCCGCCAGTTCCCTGGGCCGCAGTCGCCGGTGCCTTCACCGCGAAGAAATCGTGGTCGTAGAGATTGCGATACATGATGCCCGCAAGTTCAGCAGCCTTGGGCCCAAAGGTTGGCCGCCCGCCTTCCAGGAAGACGACTGTCACGATGCGTCCGTACTGAGTGTTGGCGAACGAGCCGAACCAGCCAAAACGAGTGCCGTCCTTGGAGCAGGTTCCGGTTTTGCCGAGGATGGGCTCTTCAATGAAGTTGGTCCGCAAAAGGCGCGCGGTGCCGTATTCCACTGCGCCCGACATGCCTTCGGAGATCTCAGGGATAAGCGGACCGATATCCAGCTTGCGCTTCGCTTTGGGAGTGAAGTTCGCAACTTCTTCCGGCGTCGTCGGATGCTGCAGGTAATACAGCGTGCCGCCGTTGGCGATTGCGCCCATCAGCGCCGCCAGTTGCAACGGCGTCAGCGAGATGCTCTCCCCGAAGGAGCACATCTTGCCGACCCCACCCAGTTTTTCATCAAGCTCGGTGGAAGGGAAGGTGCCAAGATGTTCGCTGGGGATGTTCCAGCCGGCCAGCTCGCCCAGCCCGAACTGGTGCGCGTAATAGCTGACCTTTTCGAATCCCAGCTTGCGGCCCACGGCCTCGAAGTAGGCGTTGTTGGATTTCGCCAGCGCCGTCGTCAGGTCCACCTTCCAGTACTTGCTCAGCGGCACCTGCGTATCTTTGGTGATGACGTTCTCGCTGAGCGCCGCCAGTGCCACTGCGACCTTGATGGTCGAGCAGGGTTGCGCGCCTGCGGAGAGCGCCAGCTTCTGATTCACCATCGCCAGAATGCGGCCACTGTCCGGATCCATGGCGACGATGGTGCCGTTCATGTTGCCCAAGGCTTCAACTGCGGCGGCGCGGACGACGGGGTCCTCACCGGCCGTAATGTCGCCTTCCACCTGGTCGTTGGCGAACGAGCTGGCGTAGAACCGCTCGCCGTAGTAATGGTGCTTAGGGAAACGACTAAGTGGCTGGCACGATTGAGCCGGGCCGTCTGTCGCGCTGCTATGCCGCATGCGTGCCATCGTGTTCTGCGCCGCAGCCGATTCGGTCACATGATGCGAAGACTTGCTATGGGGCTTATGGGTAGCCGTAGGATGAGTGGAGATGGTGGCAGCCGAAGCTCCGAAGCAAGCGAACAGCGCCAGTAACATCAGGGGCTGCAAAGGGGGAGCGCTTTAGCATGGGAAACCTTGAAATTCCCTCAAATAAAATAGACGTGCTTGCCGGAGCCGCTTGCTGCTCCGGTTCTCGCTCATTCTCTTCTCCGCTTGGAACTCAGGCATCATACTAAGAAGGTTCCGCTCCCGAATTCAACTCGAAACTGCCCTCGCGTCAAAACAACAGTATCATTACTGCGATAACACCGATGCCAGAATTCGGAGCTGATGTGCCAGCGATGCTGTCTTTCCAGGAAGCTCGACCTTCCGCACCAGCTCCTCTACTTAATTACCACACTTCGAGCGGTAAAGTGGCCGTAGCAAACGTGGTTCCGCGCAGTTCAGGCCGATTTTGGTTCAACTGGCAGTATGGCCCAATTTGGGTGACTGCGCAGACATCCTGGAATAGACAGTTGTCGAACCGCGTGTTTGATTCCGAACTTGGTTTTTCGGCACGCGAAACTTTTGCCGCCAGGGGAGTTTAGGCGGTAACAACCCTGAGAATAGTCGTGTAATAACGGCTACCCCTCCGATGCGCAACTCGCCCCTGTCCATCGGAGGGGCTCTTTTTTGTCTGAACGAATGATGGAGAGGCATCCCGTCTGAAGTTCATTGGAACGCTGGGAAGAGAATGGTTTCGACGACAAACTCAACTAAGAGCCCCGTGTCCTCCGTGGTGAACGCCTAGTTACTGCACCTTTGTCGCCGGATTCTGGCTTCGCGACCTGATGTATTCCTCGATCACGCGCTCCAGAGTGCCTTGCTCGCGCAAGACATACTCGATGGCATCGCGCACCGCGCCTTTGCCGCCTTCATGCGGGGTCACGTAGTGCGACTCGCGAATGACTTGCTCGCGCGAGTTCTTCACCGCAATCGCCAGCCCGCACAGCCGCATCACCGGCAGATCGATGACATCGTCGCCAACATAGCAGGCCTGTTCCGGCTTGAGTCCGTCTTTTCCAGAATCTCGTAGAACGCGGCTGCCTTGTCCTGCTGACCCTGATAGACGTGATCGAGTTTCAGGTCGCGCGCGCGCAACGCGACCGTCTCTGAGATGCGTTTGGTGATGATGCCGGTCTTCAGTCCGCCGAGCCGCGCCAGCGAAAAGCCGGTGCCGTCATGCGCGTTGAAGCCCTTGGCCTCGATGATCTCGTGGCTGGCAATGCCGAATCCGCCTTTGTCGGCCATCTGCTCGCGATGTTCGTGCGTCCCGTGACCGGCGCCGCCGCCGGAGCAGGGAAGAGAAAGATGGTGCCGTCGGTCATCACGCCGTCCACGTCGAACAGCATCAGCTTGATCTTTCTTGCGCGCTCAGAGGACATGTGGAAAGTGTAGCAAGAAGTTTCACCACGGAGGCACGGAGGACACGGAGTAAGGCTGAAAACCTGAACATTCCCAGCGTCCGCAGTACAGGACCGGGACTTCCTCGCATTTCTAAATCGAATTCCTCTCGTGATTCTCCGTGCCTCCGTGGTGAAATCTCCTAGCGAACAATTAGCGAAAATCTGCTAGAATAGTCGAGATGCCTTCGGGGGAAATTCCAGCTGCATTATCCTGGGCGCATCCGCTCGTTGCCGAGTGGTTCGTCGAGCGCTTTGGCACGCCGACCGAGCCGCAAGAGCAGGGCTGGCCGGAGATTCTGGCCGGCCGCACCACGCTGATTTCCGCTCCCACCGGATCGGGCAAGACGCTCGCCGCATTTCTCATCTGCATTGATCGCCTGGTGCGCAAGGCGCTGGCCGGCGAGCTGCGCGACTGCACCGAAGTCCTGTACGTCTCGCCGCTGAAGGCGCTGGGCAACGATATCCAGAAGAATCTCGAGGTCCCGCTGGGCGAGATTCTCGCCCTGGCCGGCCAGCGCGGCCTGCTGATGCCGGAGATTCGCACCGCCGTCCGCACCGGCGACACGCTGATGAAAGAGCGGCGCGAGATGCTGAAGCGTCCGCCGCACATCCTGGTCACCACGCCCGAGTCGCTCTACATCCTGCTGACCGCCAACAGCAGCCGCGCGATTCTGAGCCATGTCAAGACGGTCATCGTCGACGAGATTCACGCCGTCGCCGACGACAAGCGCGGCGCGCACCTCACCTTTCGCTCGAACGGCTCGATCTGCTGGCGGACCAGCCAACGCGCATCGGGCTTATCGGCCACGCAGAAGCCGATCGAGGAGGTCGCGCACTTTCTCACCGGCGCGGATCGCCCGGCTCCGGCCATCGTGAACATCGGCCATCGCCGCAAGCTCGATCTCGCGGTCGAGGTGCCGGCTTCCGAGCTTGGCCCCATCGCCAGCAACGAGATGTGGGGCGAGATCTACGACCGCCTCGCCGAACTGGCGCTGCAGCATCGCTCGACGCTGGTCTTCGTCAACACGCGACGGCTGGCCGAGCGCGTGGCGTTGCACCTGGGCGAGCGCATCGGCGAAGACATGGTGGCGGCGCATCACGGCAGCCTGGCGCGCAAGCTCCGGCTGGCCGCCGAGCGCAAGCTGAAGAACGGCGAGATTCGCCTGCTGGTCGCAACAGCGTCGCTGGAGCTTGGCATCGACATCGGCACCGTCGATCTGGTCTGCCAGATCAACTCGCCGCGCTCGATTGCCGTTGCTTTGCAGCGCGTGGGCCGCGCCGGCCACTGGCGCGGAGCGATCCCCAAAGGCCGTCTGTTCGCCACCACGCGCGACGATCTGCTGGAGTGCGCGGCCACCGTTCGCGCCATCCGGCAAGGCGACCTTGATGGGCTGCAAATTCCCGGCGTCGCCGCTCGACATCCTGGCGCAGCAGATTGTCGCCATGTGCAGTTGCGAGGATTGGGACGAGGATGCGCTCTTCGCTTGCGTGCGCGCGCCTATCCTTATCGCGATCTGCAGCGCGAGGACTACGACCGCATCCTGGAGATGCTGTCGCAGGGGATCGCGGCCAAGCGCGGCCGCTATGGCGCGTATCTCTTTCGCGACATGGTGAATCGCCGGCTGCGCGCGCGTCGCGGAGCGCGGCTGGCGGCGATCACCAGCGGCGGCGCGATTCCCGACAACGCGCTGTTCACCGTCGTCGCTCAGCCGGAAGAGATTGTTGTCGGCACGGTCGACGAGGACTTCGCGGTGGAGAGCAATGCCGGCGACATCATGCTGCTGGGCAACACCTCGTGGCGGATTCGTCGCGTCGGAGTCGAATACCGGGCGCGTTCTGGTGGAAGATGCGCATGGCGCGGCTCCGACGATTCCGTTCTGGCGCGGCGAGGCTCCGGCGCGCACCGACGAGCTGTCGCTGCACGTTGGCGAGTTGCGCGAGCACATCGGCGCGCTGCTGCCGAATACCGCGCCGTTGCCGGTGCCGGCGAATCCGGAAGAGTTGACCGAAGTGACGAAAAGCGGATCCCTCGGGAGACTGACGTCCCCTCGTGATTTCAAGAATGAGGAGCATGACGGCCTCCCGCGCATTCGCCTGCGCGGCCTCGAATCAAGCCCCGAGGTGCAGAACGCCAGTCGCGTGGCTGAAGGAGGAATGCGGCCTCGACGACTCAGGCGCGGAGCAGGCCATCGAGTACATCGTCACCGGCCGCGCCGTGCTGGGCGAAGTTCCCACGCAGCAGACCATCATCGCCGAGCGCTTCTTCGACGAGGGCGGCGGCATGCAGCTCATCATCCACGCGCCCTTCGGCGGGCGCATCAACAAGGCCTGGGGACTGGCGCTGCGCAAGCGCTTCTGCCGCTCGTTCAACTTTGAGTTGCAGGCCGCTGCGACCGACAACGGCCTGAACATCGCGCTTGCCGAGCAGCACAGCTTTCCGCTCAGCGATGTCTTCCATTATCTGCAAACCGAAACCGTGCAGGAGATTCTGGAGCAGGCGGCGCTGGCGTCGCCTATCTTCGCAACGCGCTGGCGCTGGGACGCCAACCGCTCGCTGGCGTTGCTGCGCTTCCAGGGCGGCAAGAAAGTTCCGCCGCAGATTCAGCGCATCCGCAGCGACGATCTTCTCGCGTCGGTCTTTCCCGATGTTGCCGCCTGCCAGGAGAACATCGAGGGCGACATCAAGATTCCCGATCACCCGCTGGTGCAGGAAGTGATGAAGGATGTCCTCACCGAGGCGATGGACATCGACGGCCTGCGGCGCGTGCTGGAGGGGATTCGCAGCGGCGCCATTCGCTGTCTCGCGGTCGATACGCCGGTGCCGTCGCAGTTCTCGCACGAGATCCTGAATGCGAATCCATACGCCTTTCTTGACGATGCTCCGCTGGAGGAGCGGCGTGCGCGTGCCGTGCAGATGCGGCGCATGTTGCCCGAGGCGGTGCTGAACGAGGTCGGCAGGCTGGATCAGCAGGCGATTGCGCGGGTGCGCGAAGAGGCGCGGCCCGATGTTCGCGACAGCGACGAATTGCACGACACGTTGCAGACGCTGGTGGCGGTGCCGGTGGAAATCCCGGATGAAGATTGGCAGCAGGCGATCGCGAGCTGGATGCCGCTGGCCGCGGAGTTGTTGGAAGGTTGGCGCGTTGTAGAGGCGAAAATCCCCACCCAAGCAAAGGCGGCTTGGATGGGGCACCCGCCGGGCGATGATGACACGCGGCAATACCTCGTCGCCTCCGAGCGCGCCAAGGATTTCTTGCTGATCTTTCCCGAGGCGAAGTTTGAGGTCGCGCCGCCGGACTTGCCATCGACCACCACGTCGCGCGACGATGCCGTGCTCGCCATGATCACCGGCTGGATGATGCACGCGGGGCCGATAACTGCCAGCGCGCTGGCGTACTGGCTGGGGGTCAGCGCTGGAGATGTCGAGAAGGCTCTGCTGCGCCTGGAAGCGTCGGGAACAATCCTGCGCGGGAATTTCACCGGACAGGTCACAGGCGACCACGTCGAATGGTGCGAGCGGCGCTTGCTGGCGCGCATTCATCACCTGACGGTCGCGACGCTTGCGCAAGCAGGTTGAGCCGGTCACGGCAGCGCAATTCATGCGCTGGCTGTTGCGTTGGCAGCACCTCGCTCCGCAGTCGCAGTTGAGCGGCGAGCGCGGATTGCTACAGGCGCTGCGGCAGTTGCAAGGTTTCGAAATTCCGGCCAATGCCTGGGAGAAGCAGGTCCTGGCGCGACGCGTGAACGAGTACGATCCGGCTGCGCTGGATCAGCTTTGCCTGACCGGCGCGGTCGGCTGGGGACGGCTGTCGCCGCATCCGGCGACGCTGGAAGATTCCGGCGAAGGCCGGCGGCGAGTTGTGCCGACCAGCGTTGCGCCGATCACGTTCTTCGTTCGCGAAGAAGTCGGATTGGATGCAGCCCCGTCTTAGTGACGATGAGCAGAGCTACGAGCGGGTGCTCAGCGCCGGGAGCCCATGCTGTGCTGGAATTCCTGCGGCGACGAGGCGCGTCGTTCTTTGCCGATATCGTGCGCGGCACCGGCAAGCTGAAGGCGGAGATCGAGACTGCGCTGTGGGAGCTGGTGGCTGCCGGAATGGTGACCGCCGACGGCTTCGACAATCTGCGTTCGCTCATCAATCCCAAGCGCCGGCTGGGGCCGGGATCGGCGAAAGCAGCGAGGCCACGGCACACGCCTGGGCGCTGGTCGCTCTTGTATCGGCGCGGAGAATTCGGACCACACGAATTGCGCCGAGGCGACCTGCTGGATGCTGTTGCGGCGATACGGCGTGGTCTTTCGCGAGATGCTGGCGCGGGAGTCGAATCTGCCGAAGTGGCGCGAGTTGCTGATCGCCTTCCGCCGTCTGGAAGATCGCGCCGAAGTCCGCGGCGGGCGATTTGTCAGCGGGTTTCTGGGCGAGCAGTTTGCCCTGCCCGAGGCGGTGGAGTCGCTGCGCGCCATGCGCAACCTGCCCGCGAGCGGCGAGACGGTTACAGTTTCGGCCGCCGACCCGCTGAATCTGGTCGGCTTTATTGTCCCGGGCGAGAGAGTGGCTGCGATTTCTGGAAAGTAGGTCAGCTTCCGTGATGGCGTTCCCGTAGAAGCGGAAGACCGCCCGTCCGTGTTGCGGGAGGCTGCCGCACTCTGATGGCGGACGAACTGGTCGAGGGGACCGACTATTACATGGAAAACGGCTTCATGGTCTTCACCGCGATCTATCTGCGCAGGCGCGGATATTGCTGCGAGTCGGGATGCCGGCATTGCCCCTATGGGTTTGTGCGGGATGCAGAGGAACACGGCGATTCATGACGGCGGCCCGGCGTGCGCCGCCGCTAAAGCCGGCTCGCTGAAAAAGTCAAAAGCAGCATACCCTCGTCGGCCTCAAGGCCTCATCGGGATGAGCAAAATAACCGCCCCGCGAGGCACGACCGAGGTCGATGCCCGTGCACACGAAGCCTTTTCGCATCGTCTATACCGCGGGCGCACCCGATGATCTAGACCGGGCCGGTGGGACTCGGCGTGCACTACCCGTGCGGGCTGACGTGCTCCGGGTCGATCTTGTAGATGACGCGCTGCTCGCCGGGCTGCGCGAACGGGTACTTGTCCTTGTCCAGATACTTCTTGGCCAGCTTGTCGATCAACTTATCGGCGCCCTCTTGCGTGATCTCGCTGACCTTGCCGCGCACTTCCAGGTAGCGATAAGGATTGTCGGGATCGATCAGGGTGATGGCCACGCGCGGATCGCGACGCAGGTTCTTGTCTTTCTGGCGGCCCAGCGCGGAGTTCACCAATACTTTGCCGTCAGCGTAATCCACCCAAACTGGGTGTGGTCTGCGGACTGCCGTCAGGCATGAGAGTGGTAAAGCTGCCAAAAGCCTTCTTGTGGAAGAGGTCAAGATAATTCTCGGGAATCTTAGCGGACATGACGATCTCCTTGCGGAATTCAAGCGGAGTATGGAACGAACGACCGGTAATTGGATTCCAGGACCATTGTATGGGGTGCAAGCCGGCGATGCAAATCGTTCGAGGTGGAGTTTTGTCGTCCTTGCCGAAGCGCACGGGGCTGTTCTAACTTGTCAGCGCAGGTGATTACGAACTCCGAACGAAGGTTGAGCCATGGGTCAGATAGAGGTCGAACGTACTGGGCGCTGTGATGAGCATCGCTATCAACCGTCCCGAGAAGAAGAATGCTTTGACGGCCGAGATGTACGACGCGCTGTCGGATGCTGTGGAACAGGCTGAGACTGATCCCACCGTTCGCGTCATCCTGCTGCACGGCAAAGGCGATGCTTTCACCGCCGGCAACGACCTGGAAGATTTCATGCAGAAGCCGTGGAAAGGACAGGCGGTGCCGCCGGCAGTGCGTTTCATCCGTGGCTGTGGCCGGCGCCAGGAAGCCCATCATCGCCGCGGTCCACGGATTGGCGGTCGGGGTGGGCACTACCATCCTGTTGCTCTGCGACCTGGTATATGCGGCCGAAGACACGAAATTCGTGATGCCCTTTATCAATCTTGGCATTGTCCCGGAGGCCGCCTCGACGGTGCTGTTGCCGCTGCTGATCGGGCCGCCAGCGCGCGGCGGAATTGTTCATGCTGGGAGCACCTTTGACGGCGCAACGCGCGTACGAGATCGGATTGGTGAATGGCGTGCTGGTTCGCGAAGAGCTGCTGGCGACTGCCTTCGCCATTGCTCAGCAATTGGCGGCAAAGCCCGCCGGGGCCTTGCTGGCCTGCAAGGAACTGATGAAGCGCAGCCTTCGATCGGAGGTGGAGCGAGCTTTGAGGGAGGAAGTGGAAGTGATCGCTGAGCGGCTGGAGTCACCCGAAACCAAGGAAGCGTTGAGCGCATTCCTGGAGAAGCGTACACCCGATTTTTCCCGGTTCTGACCGCCGCCGCCTTGCCATGGGACAGCCGCGGAGCGAATCGACCTCCCGGCGATTCATCGGAAATCATTCCCCAGCGCCAGATTCCCTCCTTGACGCCAGCGCGCAGAAGGATTACCTATTGTGGATAGCGGAAACGTGGTGGGGTAACAACTAAGAACCTAGTGGGTGACGTGGTCATAGCGCGGGAGATCTTCGACCGTCTGCGGCAAGCAACCGCGGCCGATCCGGCAGTACTCGCCGAGCTGTGCCGGGAGTATGTCGCCGAGGCGCGGACCACTATGGCTAAGCTTCAAAAGGCGCTGGCTCAACGGGATGCGGCGGAAGTCCGCGAGCGGGCCCACTATCTGAAGGGCAGCAGCCTGATGATCGGCGCCAGAATTTTAGCGCAATGCTGTGCGCAGATTGGAACAGATGGGACGCGATTCCGATCTGGAGGCAGCGGAACCCGTGCTGGACCAGGCAATACAGGCGCTCAAAGCCGTGGAGGACGAATTGACCAGGGAGCTTGGTTCTGTGGCGCTTCCCGGCCGAGGGGTCAGCAGCCTAAATAGCCTATATGAAGACCATCCCTCAAAAAGGAAACAAGATGGCGGCGACTGCAATTCGGATCCTGATTGCTGACGATCATCCGGTGGTTCGAATCGGTCTGCGCAACATGTTGTTGGCCGATCCCCAGATGAAAGTGGTGGCTGAAGCCAAGGACGGATGGAAGCGTTGCACATGGTGCGCACGCTCGCGGCCAGACATTCTTTTGCTTGATCTGGCCATGCCCAAGATGCCTGGCATGGAGGCCTTGCGCGAGTTGACCGGCGACAATGGCGGGACGCGTACCATCGTCCTGAGCGGTAACGTGGACAAGCGGCAAATTCTGGAGGCGCTGCAACTGGGGGCTCGCGGCGTGGTGTTGAAAGATGCTGTGGTGGCCCATCTCTCGGCCTGCGTCCGGGCCGTGATGCAAGGGCAATACTGGCTGGATGGCCGGCCAGTGCAGAACCTGGTGCAGGTGCTGCGCGATCTGACGGCGCAAACCGCGCCGCCGCCGCGCAAGACGTTCGGCCTCACAGCGCGCGAACTGGAGGTCGTCACCCTGATCACCGAAGGCTCGACCAACAAGCACATTGCCGAGACCTTCGGCATCAGCGAGGAGACGGTCAAGCGCCATCTGACCAACATCTTCAACAAAATTGGAGTCGGGAATCGTCTGGAGCTGGCGCTGTTCGCCCTGAACCACCAGCTGCTTCCGCCGGCCGCCAGCGCCGATGTTTCATAGCTCATGAAAGTTGGTTTGCCGGACGAAGGCGAATTTCCCGATTGCGTTGCACCGCCACTCTTGTCCATGACCCGTTACTTTCCTGCTTCCTTCCACAACTAGATACTTTCCCGCCCAGCCTAAGACGGCTAGCTTAAGTAAAGAGTCTTAGCTATGGATGAAAGTCGAAAATGGGATCCACTCCTGAATTCGGTTGCCTTCTGGAGGCTGTGCTCTGTGCAGACTGCGAGATTATCAGCAATAGCGGTGGTGAAACCTGCGAAGTTTGCGGCAGCCGTTCGCTGTTGAGTTTGGGCCGCGTGCTGGGCGGATGCATCGAAGGCGAGCAGGGCGACCTTGGTAGACGCGGATCCCAGTCGTTTTCGCAATGGATTTACCGTGCTGGTGAATCCTGATGCGGCTAGCGTTCTGCGACAGCGGCGGCGAAACGGCGGGGGCTAACGGAGCGGCCAGGGCTTTGTGCATGGCTCCCGGTGAGCCGTAATCTTATCGACGACGATGCCCATTCCAAAATATCCCGCGTGAGAACTATATCCGGCCAGCCTACTCCACATCCCATATCTGTTAGTTGACTCAAATGAGGTCTTCATGGAACATGATAAACAGCTTCGCAACAAGTTGTGAAAGTGATGGATTGGAACGAGGCGCACGCCGATTTAGTCGGCGGCAGTTTCCAATTTCCCCGCCAAATTGCGTGGCCGTGTGCCGGACGGATTGCCCTACTCCGCCTGGCAGCTTCTGGAACACATGCGTATCGCATTGTGGGACATCCTGGAATTCAGCCGCGATGCAAAGCACAAGTCCCCCGAATGGCCTGAAGGCTACTGGCCGAAGAGAGCCGCTCCGCCCAACGATGCAGCGTGGGAGAAAAGCGTCAGTTCGATCCAGGAAAACCTGAAAGCGATGCGAGAGCTGATCAGCGATCCGAAGCAGGACTTGTTCGCGGCGCTTCCTCATGGCTCAGGGCAAACCCTTCTGCGTCAGGCGCTTTTGATCGCCGACCACAACGCCTATCACATCGGCCAACTGGTGCTGGTACGCAAGGCGCTGGGAGCGTGGAAGGGATAAAGAAGCTACGAGCCACGGGCTCCGAGCTACGAGCGGCTCGCCGCTACGAACGCCGCCCGACTTCTGTTGAGCTGGATACTGCCCTGCTTCCGGCCGTGAGCTCCTCCCGGCGTGGGTCTTAACGACTGGCTCGTGGCTCGCTGCTCAAATCAACGACAGCGCATCCACGTCCACCACAACATGATTGCGGGGGATTTTCTGCTCGTCGGCGTGCGCGAGCATGGCGCGCAGTACTTCGTTCATGCGCTCGCGACTGGCCGACTTCAGCAGGAAGTGGTAGCGGTACTCGGTCTTGAGCCGCACTATGGCCGCAGCCGCAGGGCCCAGCACGCGCACACCTTCTACGCGTGTGCTCGCGAACCATTTGCCCAGAACACCGGACCAAGCCAATGCTTCCTCGAGCTTCGGGCTACGCACTAGCACGTTGCTGACCGCGCTGAATGGGGGATA
>CAWKIR010000034.1:0-48060 GCA_963849815.1 uncultured Acidobacteriaceae bacterium
ACCACCGTGATGGGGACGCGCAGCCAAGGCACCCGAAAATCAACATACAGGGCGGCCACTGCCCACAGAGTGAGCAAGGTGAGAACCAGCCAGAGGATAGCGACGCCCAACATACGCAGCGCTCTGAATCCAGCTGACGACGGAGCAGGCCGGGAGCCAGGATCGTTAGTATTCATAGCCTTCCGAATGTCGGGTCAAGTCTAATTCCTTCCCTTGCCGTAGACGGCAGGTAAAATCGCCGCACCAAAGGAACATCCTAAATGAAATTGCATAACCTGGTGCTGTGCGCGGTGCTTCTGCTCGTCGCGCCGCTGTTTGGGCGGGACAAGACGGATGTGATCGTGATGAACAACGGCGATCGCCTGACGGGTGAGATCAAGGGACTGAATTCAGGCGTGCTCTACGTAAACCTCGATTACATTCTGGGTACCAGTTCTTTGCAGTGGTCCAAGGTACACCATGTGGAAAGCAAACAGCTCTTTATCGTGAAGACAGCGAGTGGCACAGTCTATACAGGGACGCTTTCGACCTCTGATGTGCCGAGCGACCGGCCAATGGAGATTGAGGTCGCCACGGGTCCCGAAACGAAGGTGGCAATCGAACGACGCGAGGTCGTCAAGATTGACCAGACATCGCAGAACTTCTGGCAGCGATTCAACGGCGACATAAACCTGGGGGCTATTTATTCCAAGGGGAACCAATCCACGCAGTTCAACCTGGACTCTTTAGTTGAATACCCACGTGAGCGTTGGAGTGCCCAGGCGGAATACAGTTCAACGCTGGCTTCCAGCACGGGCGCCAGTCCGTCCAGCCGGAATCAGGTCGATCTGCAAAGCCAGCGGCTGTTGCGATGGGACAACTGGTTCTACCAGGGCATCGGCATTTTTCTGCAAAGTTCGGAGCAGGATATCGACCTTCAAGGCACGCTGGGAGGTGGGATCGGACGCTACTTTAAGAACACCAACAACTCCCAGATCTCTCTGCTAGGTGGCGCGGCCTGGCAGGATACGGCGTACCATACGACCGTCGAGCCCATCGCTAATCAAAATCTCGCAACCGCTCTGGTCGCGGGGCAGATGAGGTTCTTTCGTTTCAACAAGACCAGCTTTAATCTTGGCGCCATCGTTTTGCCGGCGCTCAACCAGCCTGGCCGTGTCCATGTCAACATGAATACGTCCTACTACATAAAGGTCTTCAGCAATCTGACGTGGAATATTTCGTTTTATGGCAACTGGGACACCCGGCCGCCGGCGAACTTCTCGGGCAGCCGATTACGGCACCAGTTCAGGATTGGGCTGGACCTTCGGGAACAAATAGGGG
The DNA here is from genome assembly GCA_963849815.1 of uncultured Acidobacteriaceae bacterium. Taxonomy (GTDB): domain Bacteria; phylum Acidobacteriota; class Terriglobia; order Terriglobales; family Acidobacteriaceae; genus Bog-257. The sequence continues at coordinate 1,321 of CAWKIR010000034.1, forward strand.
CCGGATCGATCAAGCTTTCGCGATCCCGAATTCGATCCCTGTCGCAGGTGACAGTTGTCAGCTACGCTGTCGCCGACTTAATATTTTCGCGGAAGCTGAACTGTACATGAGAATCTACCGTTAGCTGTATTTCGGCTTTACTTCCAGCAAAACGCATCGCTTTGATGTTGTAAAGAGGTTATTCCAATGAATGTGACCTTTGGTGAACGAGCCTTATCCGTTGTTCTTTGCCTTGCTCTGATAGCTTTTACGACGCCGATCGATGCTGATGCCATGTTCTTTCAGGACCAGCAAAGTCGCGCCAGCATCTGCCGCACCTTCCGACTATCCGGGGCAGGGAGCGCCGATGACCGCAGCCGAGTTGCAGGGATTAGTGGCGCCGATTGCTCTTTATCCTGACGCGTTAGTGGCCCAGATCCTCAGCGCCGCTACTTTTCCTGATCAGGTTGCGGTGGCCGACAACTGGCTGCAGCAGAACAAGAGCTTGACTGGCAGCGCCCTGATGAACGCGGTCAACGGCCAATCCTGGGACCCCAGCGTCAAGGCGCTGACGCAGTTTCCATCGGTGCTGGACCAGATGGCGCAGAGCCTGGCCTGGACTTCACAGCTGGGAGAGGCGTATCACAACCAGCAAGCCGACGTAATGGCCGCGGTGCAAACCCTGCGTGCGCAGGCCAAGGCGGCAGGTAATCTCAAGTCGGGCTCGCAGATCACGGTAGTACAACAGGCACCGCAAACCATTGTCATCCAGCCGACGAATCCGCAGATTGTCTACGTCCCGACATATAACCCGGCGGTGGTTTACGGTACGCCTTACGTTACGCCCGGCTATAGCACGGGAGCTCTGGTGGCTACGGGGCTGCTTTCATTTGGAGCAGGGATCGCAGTGGGAGCCATGATGAGCGGAGGCTGCTGCGGATGGGGCTGGAGCAGTTGGAACTGCGACTGGCACGGCGGCGCTGTGTACTATCACGGCGGAGCTTATTACGGTAACGCCGCGTGGCATGGCGGCTATTACGGCAACTATAACAACGCCTACCATAATAACTACAACAACGGCTATCACAACAACTACAACAACGGATACAACAGCAGCGGCTACCACGGCAACAATTACAACAACAGTGGCTACAACCACACCGGCTCGAACAACTACAACCACACCACGAATGTGAGCGGCAACACCGTCAACGTCAACAATGCGAATCGGCAGAATGCCGGCGCAGATCATGCGAACTCCAACGCCTCCGATCGCGGCTGGGGAGGCAGCGATAGCGGCAGCGGACGCGGATCGACGGCTTTCAGCGGCTTCGGAGATCACTCCTCGAGTGGCGGCGGTTGGGGCGAGCGCTCGTCGAGTTCCCGGGGATGGGGAAGCCGTGGCGGCGGAGGTGGTTGGGGCGGCGGCGGACGTAGCTTCGGCGGCGGCGGAGATAGAGATGCCTTCGGTGACTCGGCTTAAGTCACGGCGCCTTCAGCGGCTAAAGCCGAGAGATTTTAAGGGATGCGCGGCTGAGGCGTCCCCTACGAGAGGTCAGACTAAATATTCATACTACGTAGTTCGGAGGACTTGGCATGTTCCACATCGTCCGGGATCGCAAGCCGGTTTATGCAAGCTGCTGGACACTCATAGCTCTTTTAGCGTTGATGGTCTCATTCGTCTCATGCAGCAAACCCGAAAAACCGGCCACCAACGAAACACCTGCCGCCAGCCAAGCCGGGCCTAAGACGTTCGCTACTCCCGAGGATGGCGGCAAAGCGCTGGTCGCGGCAGCTAAGGCGGGCGATCGCGATGCCCTGCTCGCGATCTTCGGCCAGCAATCCAAGGACCTCATTTTTTCCGGCGACGCTGCGCAGGACAAGCTGTCGTTCGAGCGTTTCACGGCGCTTACGAGACCATGAACCGCTGGCGCAAACAGACCGACGGAAGCGAAGTGCTCTACCTCGGGGCCGACAACAATCCTTTTCCCATTCCGCTGAAGAAGAACGGCGCGGGCCAGTGGTACTTTGACACGGCGGCTGGAAAAGACGAGATTCTTGCGCGGCGCATCGGCGATAACGAGTTGTCCGTGATGGGTGTTCTGGCGGCCATGGGCGACGCCCAGACCGAATACCTGTCGCAAGCTCACGACGGCGTAAAGCAGTATGCGCAAAAGATTGTCAGCGACGAAGGAAAGCAGAACGGATTGTACTGGAAGTCGCCGGAGGGACAGCCTAAGAGTCCGCTGGGGCCGCTGGCGGCGTACGCTGCCGCGACCGAAGGATTCACTCCGGAAGCGGGCAAGCAGCAGCCGTTTCACGGCTACTTCTATAGCATTCTTACCAAACAGGGCGCCGACGCCAAAGGCGGTGCGAAAAACTACATCGTGAATGGAAAGATGACCGGGGGCTTTGCCTTCATTGCCTATCCGGAGAAGTACGGTGAAACGGGGATTGCGACCTTCATCATCAACCAGAACGGCATCGAGTACGAGAAAGACCTCGGGAAGGGAACAACCGATGCGGCCAAGGCTATAACCGAGTTCAATCCCGACAAGACCTGGAAGCCGGTGCCCGGAAATTAGCTATCAGACCGTGAGCGGCGGTTTATCCAGTGCCATTGACGCCGCTTAGGAATCCTCCGAGATGGCCGGTCAAGGCGATGGTGCCGGCCGCGACGAGTTCTATCGGGAGGCGATACAGCGGTAAGTTTCCCCCTGACCTGCGGCGCGCCCGGAAGTGCAGCCACCACACGATCCAGATGAGCGCGGTTGAAATAATTGCCAGCACGAGGTGGTCGAGCAGAACACCTTTGATCTTCTGACCCTCCAGTTGCAACCGCCAAGCCAGAAGCCCTGTTGCCATCACCGGCAGACACGAGATGGCCGCGACCAGCAGGTTGTAATAGGCCACGGCGGCCATCGTGCGGTTACTGGTCCACTGCGCGATGAAGTCAAACATCACGCTGGTTAGAAACAGCGCAATGGGAAAGTGGATGAGCACCACGTGCTGCGCATGTTTAGCGAGGAGAGCCGACTTGATGTCAAAGGGGTGCAAGTCAGTCTCCTGTTACTTGACCACGACTACGCCGGTCATCTTGGGATGAATGCTACAGAAGTAGTTGTAGGTGCCAGCCTTGGTGAAGGTGTAAGTAAATTGCTCGTCGGTATCGAGGGCCTTCGACTTAAACGTCTTGTCGTCGCTGACGACGGTATGCGGGATATCGTCATGGTTCGTCCAGCGAACCGTGGTTCCTACGGGAACGGTTATCGTGGCCGGCGTAAAGCTGAAGTTGTCGATTTTGACCGCAGCTTCCGATGGAGAGGGTGCGGCAGCGGGCGCCGCGTTGGCTGATGCGCTGCCGATTCCAAGTGCGATCGAGACGATCGCGACGCCCAAGATCCAGAATTTATTTTTCATGTTGCTTCCTCCTTAAAGTATGTTTGTGATTTCCGTAGAGTCGTTGTCACGTCAGACCAGGTTGCTGTCGGTGACAGCTAGCGCGTGCCGGCGTCGAACGTAGTTGACATCGGTTACACCCAGCAACGTCCGCAGTTGGTCAGGCGGGACTTTCATCGGTCCCGGCGACGGACCTTCGCCCGGTTTCGGTTGCGGAAACGCGGTGGAGGTCGCGGTGTGGAATGTGACGTTGCCTTCCACCTTCTGCATGGTCTGATGGATGTGGCCATTCAGAACGGTGACCGAGCCAAAGCGCTTCAAGTAGGAGAGCGCCTGAGCGCTGTCATCGGTGCCCCAGCCCCACTCCGGGTAAACACTCCAGAGCGGAATGTGGGCGAAGACGACGATAGGCGTGCTCTTGGAGAGACGCTTGACATCTTTCTCCAGCCACTCCAGTTGTTCTCCGCCGAGACTGCCCAGGCCTCCGGCTTTCAGGTTCATGACGTTGACCAGCCCGACGAAGTGCACGCCCTTCTTGTCGAAGCTGTACCAGCCGGCGCCTTGCGTGCCTTTGCCGTAGCGATCCAGATACTGCTTGCCGTCATCGTTGAGAACGTCGTGCTCGCCGGGCACAAAGAAGACGTCTTTGGTGCTGGCCGCCTTGAGCAGTTGGTCCACGGTGTCGAACTCGCCCGGCTTGGAGAGATGGCTGATGTCGCCGGTGTGCAGAATGAAAGCGGGCGGCGCCGGCAGGGCGTTGATCTTGTCGATCGCGGCCTTGAACGTGCTCACGACGTCGGGATTCGCGGCTTTGTCGAATCCCATGTGGCTGTCGCTGATCTGGACGAAGGTAAAGTCGCCTTTGGCTGCATGTTTTTCGAACTCGGGAAGGCCACTGAGGCTGTAGGAGCTGAGTACGCCGCCTTTGATCACGCAAAAAGCGCCTGTTCCCGCCCAAGCCATGCACTTCAGGAAGCCGCGACGGTCAATTCCGTCGTGGTTGTGGTCGTGTAAGATCTCGTCTTTGGATTCAAGTTTGCGATTCATTGTGCCCACCTCGAATACGTGTCACTATCGCAAACCGGAGACTGGAGGGTTTATTCCCGGGAAAACAAAAATTCCGGGGGGAATACTGATGAGGTTGGGGCGAGGTCCCTCAGCGGCTAAAGCCGGGTTTATTTTGCAGTGCTTACGGACGGCCTGAAGGCCGTCCCCTTCAAAACTGGTTACGGATGGCGTGAAGGCCGTCCTCTTCAAAGCTGTTTACGGACGGCCTGGCGCGAGAAGTCTGCTTTTCCGTGAACGGCCGAACAGCAGATCCCTCGCTTCGCTCGTGATGACAATTCAAATGGGTTCGTCACTATACTGCGAGAGGCAATAATCCAGCGATTCCTTAGGGCTCCGGGAATAAAATCGTGGTCGCGACAGTTAGACAGGGTAGAGGCGTGACAACAGAGAGCGGCACTGGCGGCGATTTCGAGCGGTTGGCGATGCCGCTGTTCGACGCGCTGTACAACTTTGCTCGATGGCTGACGCGCGACCAAACCGAAGCCGAAGACCTGGTCCAGGAAACCTTCGCCAAAGCGCTGCGCGGGTTCTCGTCCTTCACGCCGGGTACGGATTTTCGCGCCTGGATGTTTCGCATCCTGCGCAACACCTTCCTGACCTCGCGGACGGGCTTGCGCGCGAAGCTGACCCAGAGCCTGGAAGAAGATGAGGCGGAGGGCGAGGCGGTGGCCGTGACATGGGAGACGCCGGAGTCGTTCGCTCTGGCTTCCGCTACGCGTGACGCCTTGCAGGCTGCGCTGGACCAGCTGCCCGCCGAGTACCGTGAAGTCGTTCTGCTGTGCGATGTGGAAGAGATGAAGTACAAGGACATTGCGGAGGTACTGTCGATTCCGATCGGAACTGTAATGTCGAGGATTGCGCGGGCGCGGAAGCTGCTGCGGCAATCGCTCGCGGGAGAGCGGACGGGAATGCCGGCTTCAGCTCGAAAGCTGGACGAATGATGAACTGCACTGAGTGGCGAGACCGGATTGAAGCCTACGTGGATGCGGAGCTTCCGGCGTCCGAGATGGCCGCCTTCCGCGCGCACATAGAGCAATGCACCGCCTGCGCAGCCAGCGCGCTGGCGCTTGTGCAAAGCAAGCAGGCTATTCGCCGCGCGGGGAACCGCTATACCGCTTCCGCTGAACTGCGCGCACGTATCTCTTCTCTGGCCAAAGGCCAGGATTTGGCTGAAGCCAAAGCTGAACCAGCGTATGTCGAGCGCGAAAGGCATTGGACCGGGATTGAGCGCTTCTTCTCGGGGATGTGGCCGCGTTGGGCGATGGCGGCAGCGGCTGTTCTGCTGATTGCGGGCGGATTGTTCGTGGCGAACCGGCGGCAGGAATCGAAGACACTCGCCGAGTTTGCCGATCTTCATGTGGCGGCCCTGGCCAGCGCCAACCCGGTGGAAGTTATTTCGACGGACCGGCACACGGTAAAACCGTGGTTCCAGGGACGAATCCCATTCACCTTTGATCTGCCAGAGCTACAAGGCTCGCCCTTCGCACTGCTGGGCGGACGCGTTGCCTATTTCCACCAGGAGCCAGCGGCTCATCTCATATTCCGCTATCAGCGCCATCTTATTTCCGTTTTCATCTTCCGTGAGGCTTCCCAAATCGCGCTTCCCACGTCTGCTATTGCAGACCAGACATCCTCTTTCCGCCTGCGAACGTGGACCCAAGGCGGACTGCGCTACGTCGTCATAGGCGATGCCAGTGCTGGCACAATTCAGCAGCTGGCTGATCTACTGCGCAGTAGCCAGTGACCAGGGAAACCCTGATCAAGTGAAGGCGAGGTCCCTCAGCGGCTAAAGCCGGGTTTATTTTGCAGTGGTTACGGACGGCCTGAAGGCCGTCCCCTTCAAAGCCAGAGTTAATCAGAGCATCCCTAGGGGATTCCGGTCAAAACAAGGTATAAATATCCCCTGTAGTTCTGGAGAATGCGTGTGGCCATTTCGCTCTTTTCCCTCCGAAGCGCAGCGGCGCTGTTCGCATCCGTTTGCATAGCTCTTACCACTGCGGTGTACGCGCAGGATTCGCCGGGCCCGCAGCCGGTTCCGCTGCCGCCGGCCATTGTTGCTCCGGCTGACACGCCATATCCCGGCACGATTTCCCTGATGGTCGATCTCACCAACGTCAACGATCGAGTGTTGAACGTGCACGAGACGGTCCCTGTGACGGCCGGCGAGATTGTGCTGCTCTACCCTGAGTGGCTTCCCGGTACGCACTCGCCATCGAACGCAATCGCGGACCTGGCCGGGCTGGTGGTCACGGCGAACGGCAAGCGGATTGATTGGGTCCGTGATCGCGTGAACATGTACGCCTTCCATATCAACGTGCCGCAAGGCGCAACCACGCTGGAGGTGAATTTCCAGTACCTGGCGCCGATCGACCCAAAGCAAGGACGCATCTCGTCCAAATTCGCCGACGTAACCTGGAATAGCGTGCTGCTCTATCCGGCCGGATACTTCTCGCGGCGCATCGGATTTTCTACGGCACTGCGCTTGCCGCAGGGCTGGAAGTTCGCTTGCGCGCTGGAGGTGAAGTCGCAGGATGGGAACCTGGTGCAGTTCAAAGACACGACGTTGAACACGCTGATCGATTCGCCGCTCTACGCTGGCGTCAATTTCAAGCGTGTCGACATCTCCAGCGGCCCCGACAACAAGGTCTACCTCGATCTTTTCTCCGACAAGCCCGAGCAACTGGTGATGACGCCGGAAGAGTTGCAGTACCACAAGAACCTGGTGATCGAGGCCCGGAAGCTTTTCAACTCCCATCACTATGATCACTACGATTTTCTTTTTTCGCTCAGCGATATAGTCAGCGGTAAAGGCCTGGAACACCATCAGTCGAGCGAAGACGGAACGCGCGCCAACTACTTTACGGACTGGGCTGCCGGGGTTGGCGGCCGCGCGCTTCTGCCCCATGAATACACGCATTCGTGGAACGGCAAGTTTCGCCGCCCTGCCGACCTGTGGACCCCCAACTTCAATGTGCCTATGCAGAACGACCTGTTGTGGGTCTATGAGGGCTTGACGGATTACTATGGCAACGTCCTGACGGCGCGCTCCGGAATGTGCACTCTGGAGCAGGCCCACGATATGCTCGCGCAGATCGCTGCCGGCTTCGAGATCAGCCCGGGACGCACGTGGCGCCCGCTGGTGGATACCACCAATCAGCCAATCATCGGGAACCATTTCAGCTCGCCTGAAAACTGGCCAAGCTGGCAACGTTCGTATGACTACTATCCTGAATCCGACCTCATCTGGCTCGATGCCGACACGAAAATCCGCGAGCTGAGCGGTGGCAAGAAGTCGCTCGACGATTTTGCCAAGCTCTTTTACGGCATCGACAACGGGAGCTTTGTCACCCAGACCTACAATCTTGACGACCTGGTTGCGGCGTTGAACACGGTGCAGCCGTATGATTGGGCCGGCTTCCTGCGTGCGCGGGTGTACGATGTCGCTCCGCAGACTCCGGAGAACGGATTCACTCAGGGCGGATACCGGCTGATCTACAACGACAACCAGCCGGATTGGATGAAGCACGCAGACATGTCTCGTGGGGCCAGCTTCGCTACGTCGCTGGGCTTCTCGCTGAAAGCCGATGGCAGCCTTAACGACGTAGTGTGGGACAGCGTGGCTTTCAAGGCCGGCATCACGCCGGACATGCAGCTGACGGCCGTAAACGATCAGAAGTTCACGGTGGATGGCCTGCGCGAAGTCATTCTCGCTTCCGAGAAGAGCAAAGCGCCGATTAAGCTTCTGCTGAAGCGCGGCGACGAGTTTCTCACGATCAGCCTCGACTATTACGGCGGACTGCGCTATCCGCACCTGGAGAAAGTAGACGGAACGCCCGATCGCCTGGATGCGATTCTAGCGCCGTCAAAGTAGGAACACGCTAGAGGAACGAAGAGTGGTTGAGACTTCTCAGCCACTTTTATTTTTTTGCCGACTTGAGAAGTTGAACGGAGTTGGCGACACGTCTCTACGCCGCCGGATTGAATAGCCGGATCACCCAAAAGGTCAACATTGCGACCAGGGCTGACGCGGGAATGGTTAATATCCACGCCCACACGATTCTGGTGGCAACGCCCCAGCGCACGGCCGAGAGCCGGTTCGTGGTTCCTACGCCGATAATCGCCCCGGTGATGGTGTGGGTTGTGCTCACCGGAATACCCGCCAAGGCTGTGCCGAACAGCGTGATGGCGCCTGCGGCTTCGGCGCAGAAGCCTCCCACCGGCTTCAGCTTGGTGATCTTCGAGCCCATGGTGTGGACGATTCGCCATCCCCCGAAGTAGGTCCCCAGCGCGATGGCGGTTTGCGCCGCCAGGATGATGGGCCAATGCCAGCGTCCCCAGTTGGCGGCAAAGTCATGCTGCGTCATGACCCCAGCGGTATAGAGCGCGCCGGCGACGATTCCCATGGTCTTCTGCGCGTCGTTGCCGCCGTGTCCCAGGCTGTAAGCCGCAGCCGAGAGCAGCTGCAATTTACGGAACAGGCTGTCCACCTGCCGCGGCGATTTCCGCTGGAAGATCCACGAGATCGCCACCATGAAGCCGAAGCCCAGCACGAAGCCCATCACCGGAGCGATCACGATGAAGATCAGCGTCTTGTACCAGCCGCCCGGCACGATGACGTGAGGCGCCGCTCTCCAGCCGTGGAGGAAGGTGGCTCTCGCCATGGCTGCGCCCGCGTAGCCGCCGATCAGCGCATGCGACGACGAGGTTGGCAGTCCCAGCAGCCACGTCACCACATCCCACACGATCGCGCCCGCCAGTCCCGCCAGCACCACGTACTGGGTGACGATGTACTCCCGAATCATGCCGGCGCCAATGGTCTTGGCCACCGCCGTGCCCAGAAGGAAGGCTGCCAGGAAGTTGAAAGCGGCGGCCCAGATCACGGCCAGCCTGGGCGACAGCACGCGCGTGGATACGACCGTCGCAATGCTGTTGGCGGCGTCGTGAAAGCCGTTGAGGAAATCGAAGACCAGCGCCGTGGCAACGGTGATGAGGAGCAGGATGGTTCCGGTGCTCACGGCGCAAGTCCTCCGACGGTTTTTGCTGCGGCCACGGCTTGGCGCATCACGCGTTCTTCAGGACCACGGTCTCCAGCACGTTGGCGACATCTTCGGCTTTGTCGCTGGCCTCTTCCAGAATCTCCAGCAACTCTTTCAGCTTGATCAGCGTGATGGGATCGTATCCGCCGTCGAAGAGCCGGCCAATCGCCTCCCGGCTGACCTGGTCGGCTTCATTCTCCAGCCGGTTGACTTCTACGCAGTGTTCCAGCAACTGGCCGTCCTTGCTGAGCAGCGCCACCGCTTTCTTCAGCTCTTCCGCCTGCTTCAGAATGATGCCGGCCAGCACCTTGGCCGACGGAGATGGCTGCGTGATCTTGTAGGTGAGCAAGCGGTCGGAGGCGCTGTAAACGAAATCCAGAACGTCATCCAGCGACGAAGCCAGCAGGTGGATGTCCTCGCGATCGAAGGGCGTTATGAAGGTCTGGTTCAGCTTCACCAGAATTCGGTGCGTCATCTCGTCGCCGCGGTGCTCAATCTCCTTGATCTTGTCCAGCGCGGCGGGCATTTGCTCGTAGTCGTAGTTGTGTAAAAGATCGCTCAACGCTTGCGCGCCCTCAACCACATTGGTCGCGATCTCCGTAAACATGTCGAAGAACTTTGTCTCGCGAGGTATCAGTCGCACGGGGAAACTCCACAGGCGGACGCGGATGTGGAAAGGTCCATGAAAGGTGAAGGTTTGCGAATTGTTACGATTTCGTTAAACCGAAACTATCGCATGGCAGCGATAGAGGGGTCAAACGGAGGGCCCAGAATCCCGATGACATAGGCTCAAATCGGGAATCGCGAAAGGTGTCATCCCGACCGAGGACTTCAGTCCGAGTGGAGGGGACCTGCTGTTCCTCGATTTGGCAGGAATGAACAGCTTGGCAGGTCCGGTCTATTCTCTTTCGCCAGACAGGGAAATTCCCGGCCAGAAGGGTACCCCCCCGCGAATTGGTATTGAATATAAATGACTTAAATTAAAGTATTGATAACAAACGGCTTACACATGGAGCAAACTTGCTTATTATCAGCAGCTTGCGCGATTCGCCGCAAAGTATTCAAATTGCTAGGGTTACTGTAGAACTGTTGCATGCAAACGACTTAAGCCATCACTACGGCCCCCCAGTCGGTTGCAATTCCCGCTCCTCCAGTTTTCAAAGAACGCTTCGATCCGGATAGGCGCAAAGCCCTTTCGCCCAGACCGTCGGACACTAAGCCCAACCTAACAGCCTAGACCGCGACGACTTTTTGTCAAGATTACGAAAGTACATGTACCTCTGGCGATGCGCCGTCTGGACGGAGAGCCGCCTAAGTTACGATGTGTCATCCTGAGCCCCAAGTTCGCGCGGCCTTGCGCGAACCGTGAGCCGAAAGCGCGCCCTGTGCTTGCCCTCATGAAGCCGACGGGCTCCGAACCTGTAGTAATGTGTCTTCCCGAACCGAGCGAAGCGAAGCGGAGTGACATGATGTCGCGCCGCGAAGGAACGGAATTTCCACGACCTGCTAGAATCGCGCTCAATGGCCGACAACAAGCTGTTCTATGGCGACAATCTCGACGTGCTGCGCCGCTACGTGTGGAGTGCCCATGCTGGATCGACTTAATGCAAATGGGTTTGAAATCAAGTTCTTGTCTCATGCGGCCGCGATTCTCGAGAAGGACTTCCCGTCCGCCCTTGATGAGTTAGATCAAGCACTGAGCGATCTGACCGTTCCGATAACCCAGATCATTGCACTGGGAGGAGGCGAGACAAAGGCACTCAGAGGATGCGGCACTCTTTGTCCGACCTTGGCTGGAAGAAATTTGAGTTTGTAATCAGGAAAATCATCGCATTCTTTCCGGGAGCCAACATGTCCACCGTGCCGAACCTTCCAATCGCCGAGCCTGGTTCTGAGGCGTTTCCCATTCTTAGCGCAGCGCAGATCGACCGGCTCCGCTCGTTCGGACAAATCCGGCCAGTACAGGCCGGCGAAATCCTGTTCGAGCCCGGTGACACCAACGTTCCATTCTTCGTCCTGCTGTCGGGGAAGTTGGACATTGTGCAGCCCTGTCCCACCGGCGAGCGCGTGATTGTTACCCACACACCGGGTGGCTTTACCGGCGAGTTTGCCGTGATCAGCGGACAGCGCTACCTGCTGCGGGGCCGCGTCGCTGAGGCCGGAGAGTTTCTCCAGATCAGCGCCGAGGCTGTGCGGTCGCTGGTGGGTAAAGACGCCGAGTTGAGCGAGATTTTCATGCGCGCCTTCATCCTGCGCCGGCTGACGCTGATTGCTCAAGGCGCCGGCAACGCGATTCTGCTGGGCTCGCGCCACTCGCCCGGCACCCTCGCTTTGCGCGAATTCCTCGGCCGCAATGGACATCCGTATGTCTACGTCGACCTCGACACCGACCAAAGATCGCAGGAACTGCTGGACCATTTCTCCGTCAAGCCCGAGGAAATTCCCGTCGTCATCTGCAACAGCCGCAGTGTGCTGCGCAATCCGTCGATCGCCAAGCTGGCCGACTGCCTGGGATTGAACGCCAACATCGACGAGTCGCAGGTGCGTGATCTGATCGTTGTCGGTGCGGGTCCCTCCGGGCTGGCGGCTGCCGTGTATGCCGCTTCCGAAGGCCTCGACGTGCTGGTGGTGGAAACTTCCAGCCCCGGCGGCCAGGCGGGAACCAGTTCGAAGATCGAAAACTATCTTGGCTTCCCCATGGGTATTTCGGGAGGCGAGCTGACGTCGCGCGCTCTGGCGCAAGCCCAGAAGTTCGGTGCACAAATGATGGTCGCGCGCAGCGCCGTGCGTCTGCACTGCGAGCGCCGTCCTTACCAGGTTGTTCTGCACGAAGGCAAGCCGCTGACCACGCGAGCAGTAGTCATCGCCGCCGGCGTCCAGTACAACAAGCCGCCCATCGGCAACCTGGCGAAGTTCGAAGGCCTGGGAATCTACTACGGTGCAACCAACATGGAAGCGCAGCTCTGCGGCGGCGAGGACGTCATCGTCGTCGGTGGAGGGAATTCGGCCGGACAAGCGGCCGTGTTCCTGTCGCAAACGGCGCACAAGGTGTACATGCTGGTGCGATCGGGGCAGCTGTCAGATACCATGTCGCGCTACCTGGTTCGCCGCATCGAGGAGAATCCCGCCATCGAGCTGCACCTTCATACGGAAATCGTCGGTCTGGAGGGCGGCGAGCACCTGGAGCGCGTCACCTGGCGGGAGAAGAAGACTGGGGAAACTTCGAGCCACGATATCCGGCATGTGTTCGTGATGACCGGCGCCACGCCCCACACCGACTGGCTGAAGGGATGCCTGGCGCTCGATAACAAGGGATTTATCCTCACCGGACACGATCTGGATCAGACAACTCTGCAGGAATCAGGTTGGCCGCTGTCGCGTCCGCCGCTGCTGCTGGAAACCAGCTTGCCGGGAGTCTTTGCCGTGGGCGATATTCGTTCCGGCAACATGAAGCGCGTGGCCGCGGCAGTGGGCGAAGGCTCCATCGCCATTCACTTGGTACACCGTGCGCTGGCGGAACTCTAGCAGGCTGCCGGCCCCCAAATCGAAAGGCCTCCGCGACAGAATCGCAGAGGCCTTGTTTTATGCAAAAAAGTAGCGAGGCCTGTAGCCTCGCCGCGTGAGTTACCGCTTTTTCTTCTTGGCAGCCTTCTTCGTAGCTTTCTTCTTCGTTGCCATAGGACATTCCTCCTTTGTTGGAACGTTTCCCTTGAATTGTCAAAAGCTTCAGTGGGCCCAAACACATTGCCCATATGTTGCATGAGCAATCGTACTATCACAAGATATTGCGGTTACTTAAATAGAATGTCAAGAGAATTTCGCAAAAAATATCTTGCGCCAGGTCCGGTTTCGTGATCCGCCGGCGGTTTTTCGACGCGTTTTGCCATCAGGCTCGCGCGGCTCTCACCAGCAAATCGCGACTGACCACTGACAGCTGACAACTGTCCCCTCTGGTTCCAACCTCGCAACACACCATTTGGGAGTTCCCAGCCGTCGCCCCACGCAACCCCGCTCCCCACGCGGCCACAGTGCTAGACTTAGTGAAACTCTCCACTCGGTCTTTTCATCAAGTTTGTTGTAATTGCCGATGGTGTCATTGCGGAAAGTTTGCCGTCTCCGCACCAGGACCAGACTCTGACGTTGTGGGACGTGTAGACCAGCTCACGAGTCGGCTTCGCAGTTGTTCAGGAACCGCACGAGGAAACAGCTATGTCCGATTTCGGCGCCCATTATCTCGACGAAGTCTTCCGCGGCCTGCGCGGGCACAAGCGCCTGGCCGACGACTCCATCGCCCAGCTCAGCGACCAGCAATTTTTCGCCCAGCTCGATCCTGAATCCAACAGCGTCGCCATCATCGTGAAGCACATGGCCGGCAACCTGCGCTCGCGCTTCACCAGCTTCCTCACCACCGACGGCGAGAAGCCCGACCGCAATCGCGATGAGGAATTCCTCGCCTCGCCCGACACCACGCGCGACCAACTGTTGCGATGGTGGGAGCAGAACTGGCAGCTCCTCTTCGACACCATCAACTCGCTGCATCCCGACGACCTGGAGCGTACGGTGACCATCCGCGGCCAGCAGCATTCTGTATTGCAGGCGCTCAACCGCGCCGTCTCCCATTGCGCCTACCACACCGGGCAAATCACCTTCCTCGCCAAGCACTGGAAGGGCGCGGAATGGAAATCGCTAAGTGTTCCCAAGGGCCAAAGCGAGCAGTTCAACGCGGAGATGCTTCAGAAGCACAAAAAGCATTCCTAGTTATCCAAAGCGGGCCGCTTCTAGAGGAGCGCCTAAAACCCGCCGGTTCTAGCCACTGAGGGGCTTCGCCGGTTTTCATCCGAGTTACCGGCGCCGCGCCTACTCGATCTTGATCACCATCTGCGACCCCGAATCCAGCTTCACTTCCTTACCCGTCGAAGTCAGCACCGAGTTCTCCAGCTGCAGGTTCTTGATTCCCACCACCCCGGTTGCGTGGGGATCGATCATCTTGCCTCCGCCTTGCCCTGGTTGCAGCCCGAGTCCGGTGCCTGCGGCCGCGGTTGAACCGTTGCCTGCGTGCAAGTTGTTGCCTCCAGCCGCTCCGGTTTCAGGACCACTTTCGTTAGGATTGGGGCCGACCGCTTGCAGCGTTCCTTTGATCATCATGTCTTTGCCGCCCGGCACCTGGATCTTGTCAAAGGCAATTCCCAACGCTGCCGTTGGGTCACCCTTGGAGCGCGCGGTTGCCTGGGTTACGTGACCGATCACCATTGACCCGTTTGGAATCGTAACTCCGTCGCTGGTGCGAAGTGTTCCCAGGGTTTTCGTAGGGATTTCGTCCCCTTCCTTCAGCTTCTTCGAGTCGATCGATTTCGCCAAGCTCACAGAAATAACCCCGTGCACGCTCTTGCCGCTGGCGCCGCTGTCCGGTTGCGTCGCCGGTGCGCTTTGCCCCAGACCCGCGGCAATTGCGAGCAGTGAGAACGTTAGAACCATAAATAGCCGCTTCATTCTGGACTCCTTCTTGCAATGCTTAAGCTTTCGACATTGAATCCGGATACAATTCTTCCTCGACTTTCAGGAAGTCGTCAATGACTTTGTGTTAAGAACGATGCCTCTTACCTGGCGCTATTGTCTTCCTGTGCCCAAATTTACCGTAATGATTTTCATCGTTCCGTTCGGTTGCTCGCGGAACCACACTTCGCCGTCACCGATCATCGCGCCCTGGTAGTTGCCGAACAGGCACTTGGCCGATTGCTGTGCAATCGCCCGCCGAACAGGAGCGTCAAAAATCGTCTCGTATTGGCTCAGAAACTCGGCCTTGGTCTTGATGTGCGTTTTGCGGCCGCCGTGAATCACCAGCACTGGGTAAGAAATCATCGCAGCGAGTTTGGCCTTGTCGTCTGTCTTGACGACGCTCTGCAACTGCATCAGGAAGGCGCGGGATTTCTGCGCGAAGTCCGTTCCCTCCAGATCGACAGTACTACCCTTGCAGGCTGGTGAATCGGAAGTAGTTTGCGCGCGCACCGGCAACGCCGTCCAGACCAGTAGAAGAAGGCCAACCAGGTGGGCTCCCGATATCCGGATCTGAGTGGGTCGGCGCATCTGGTGTCAGGAAATCGAGCGCTTCTTACGCGCGGGTGCCTTCGCCTTTTCGCGCATTCCGACTTCCTTTGCCCGAAACCTGGCGATCCTTTCGATCAACTCCGTGGGTACAGGTTTGGAAAGCGGGAAGCGGATCGTGCCTTTGCCGACCTCATACGGTGCAAGTTCGTCTTTGAACGCGGCGCCGACGCTATCGGTGCCGGCGTAGAGTGCATAGTGTTGCTTCCATCCGGCAAAATAGAGCACGCGGCTGCCATGCAGTTTGTACGTCGGCATCTTATACGAGATTGCTTCCTCGGCTTCAGGCAACGCTTTGCGAATGGTGTTTCGCACACGTTTCAGTGGGCCCCGGAGTCTTTCGGGCTGCGCAGCGATGTATTCGTCTACAGACTTGCAGTCCGTGTCACTGATCATAATTCGACCTTCGCAGACCAGAAGTACCGTTGTATCACGTCTCCCGGCGTCCCGGAATGCGCGGCGCGATTTTGCGTAATACAGTTGCACCAGAACGATGAACCCGATGCTCCAGTAAGTACTCAGGAAGGCGCATAACAGCGTCCCGAAGGCGTAGAGCGACTGTCCAATCACGATGCGGCGCTTAATGGCAACCTGAAGCTCCGCCGGTAAGTCCGGTTTCACCAGTCCTGCCCCTGGCGCGCACACCCAACTGAAGTACAGGGTAGTTCCCAGCAGCGCAATGTTCAGCCAATAGACCGCTGCTGGCTCTCCTTTATGATTTCGGCAATGTCCGCCGCTGGGCGTATCTCGATTGTCCCACACTTCAAC
Organism: uncultured Acidobacteriaceae bacterium; assembly: GCA_963849815.1. Taxonomy (GTDB): domain Bacteria; phylum Acidobacteriota; class Terriglobia; order Terriglobales; family Acidobacteriaceae; genus Bog-257. The sequence goes on from CAWKIR010000034.1 coordinate 17,673, forward strand.
TTCACTCCCGGAGATTGGGAAACGAGCTGAATCGCGTGATTCAGATCTCGCGCTTCCAGCACCTGAATTCCACCCAATTGCTCCTTGGTTTCCGCGTACGGACCGTCGGTCACGACGACCTTTCCGTTCTTCCAACCCAAGGTCACCGCGGTGTTGGGGGGCTGAAGAGGTTCTTCGGCGACCAGATGTCCGTTCTGCCGCAGTTCGTCAGAATAGCTAAAACACTCGTCGAACACGGTGTTGCGCTCGCTCTCAGACATGTTTTCGAACTTGCCGGGCTCGAGGTATCCCAAACAGATGTATTTCATTGCTCTCTCCGCATTCTTCGTCTTGGGGTGTGAGCCAGCAGCACAGCTGTCGCAGATTTTTCTGTCACCGTTTCACGTAACGGAGCGCAACACATCCTGATTTAAAAATCTTTGAGTCAACGAGTTTTAATTGCAATTTCTCTTGCAGGCTGACACCTTCCATCAGCCGTCTGCCTTCGCCGGCGATGATTGGCATAACGACAAAACGATATTCGTCAATCAGGCCAAGCTCCGTCAGTTGTGAAGGAATATCAACCCCGCCGACCAAAATATCTTTGCCTGGCTCTCGCTTCAATTTAAGTACTTCATCGTGTAGGTTCGTGCGAACAATTCTCGTATTTCCATCGTCTGCGCTGTCTAACGATCGTGAAAAAACAACCTTCTTCCTGGAGACAAAGGCTTGAGCAAATTCGATATCCGCTTTTGTCTCGGACTGGCTTTTTGCGATATCAGGCCAATAAGGAACCATCAATTGATGGGTCTTACGCCCATAGACGAGCACGTCAAACTCTCGTAAGAGGTGCGTGGAATATTCAAGGGCCTCTTCATCGGGATTGAATTTGGTATGGTCGCAGCAGCCGTCCAGTGTGACGTTGATTGCGTAGATTACATTTCTCATCTGCATCCCTCCTGTCTCATTTGACCCATTGCGTCGTTGTCTCGCAGAGTCGCCCCCTTCAACCGGATGCCTTGCGCGCCGGGAACATTATTCCCAGCGAAGCGCTTGTATGAGGTCGACGCGGGCGGCGCGTGCTGCCGGGAGCATCGAAGCGACTACCGCCGAGCCCATCAGCACAAGCGCAGAAACGATCACGGGCACTGCGCCCGGCATTTTCAAGTCGCCGAAATAACTGCCGGCCACGCGCGCCACGACGAACCCGAACGCCGCGCCCGCCAGAACGCCAATGGCAGCCATCACGACGCCTTCGGCGACAACCCCTCGGAGCAGATTGTTCGGCTGTGCCCCCAGCGCCAGGCGAATGCCGAACTCGCGTGTCCGCGTGCTCACAGAAAACGCCAGTACGCCGGCGACGCCAACCACGGCAATCAGCAACGCGACCGCCGCGAATACGCCAAAGACCAGAGAGTTCAAGCGGTCTGGCGCAAGCACCTTTGCACGGATGTCTTCGAGAGTGGCAGGGTTCTCCACCGGTTCATCGGCGGACATCTCGCGGATAATCTTGGTTACCGGCGCTACCAGCGAATAAGGATTTGCGGTGGTGTGGATGAAGAGGTGACCGCCGAAGAGTGTACCGTCTGCAAAGCTATCGTAAACGGTGGAGGTGGGCACAGGAACGATATGGTCGTCATCCACATCGGCGACGACCCCGATAATGCGGTGCGGCGACTTGATTCTGGACTTTTCCGCTTCCGACCCGGGAACGAACTCGAGCACGGGATCGGTCCAATAGACATGCCGGCCGACGGCATCCTGACCAGGAAACATGCGTTGTGCGAGAGTCGCGCTGACGATCACGACCGGCTCGTGATCGTGGTCATCGAGCGCGTTGAAATCGCGCCCGGCAAGAATGGGAACGCCGAGCGCGCTGAAAAAGCCGGGAGAGATGCCCCGCCACATTGCGCGCGGATCGTCCTTGCCGGGGGTGTGACCATCACCAGAGAATTGGAGACCTACACCGAAGGTGTCGGCATCACGCCAGGGAGCGACCATGCCGAACGCGGTCTCGGTGACGCCAGGTAGCGCATTGATCCGGCGCATCGATTCCTTGTAAAAATCGACGACTTGCTGAGGCGATTTTCCGCCGGACAGCGCCGGAACGTCGATGGCGAGGACGTGGCGCGTATCGACACCACTCTCGGTCTTTTGCAACGCGATTAGCGTAGCGATCAACATGCTTGCTCCCACCAGCAGCACGAAAGACGCGGCGATCTGGGTGACGGCGAAGACGCGCTGGCGGCGGCTGGTGCTGCTGGTGATGCGGACGCTGCCGCTCGCGAGGTTCATGCCATTCGACGCGCCAGTCGAGGGCAGGCGCGGCACAAATGCCAAAATCACCGCGGCCACTACTGCCAGCGCCACTCCCACCCACAGCAGGCTGAAATCAACCTTCAAATCCAGCGCGCGAACCGAGAAGCGCGAGGCGTATCGAGCCAGGATTGTGACCAATGGCTGCGCGCTCACCAGGGCGATGGCTGCGCCCGCGCCGCAGAGCAGAAGGCTTTCGGCCAACAGCATGCGGCGCAGCGCGCCGGTGCTTGCGCCCAGCGCAGCCCGGACCGCGAGTTCGCCTTCGCGGCGAACCGACCGCGCCAGAATCAGGTTGGCAACGTTCGAGCAGGCGATGATGAAGACGAGGCCCGAGGCAGCGAGCAGCACGAGGAGAACGGTACGCGCGCCGGAAGTAATCTGGTCCCGCAGCATCCGGGCATCAATGCGGAAGCCGTCGTTCTCGGGATACGCTTCGGGGTGCTCCTTCTGCATGGCGGCGTAGGCGGTGCGTAACTCGGCGCGAGCCTGATCGAGAGTGGCGCCGGGAGCAAGCTTACCGAAGAGCTCGGTCATGCGATGGACGCGGCCCGTCACCATCGTGGCGGAAAGATGATGCGGGCTGGTGACCACGTTGCCGATGATCTCTGTATCCGCGGGATACGGGACACTGGGTTCCAGGACGCCGATGATGGTGGCGGAACGATCGCCAATGCTGCTCAGCCGAACGGTCTTGCCGATCACACCAGGGTCTTTCTTGTAAACGGTGGACCAGAAGCGGTACGTGAGCACGATGACGCCGGATGCGTTGGGACCGTCGTCCTTAGGTCCGATGAGGCGGCCGAGAACGGGACGCAGACCCATTACCTCAAAATAGTTCCCGCTGACGACGCCACCTCGCACTACGCGAGGTTCACCGAGTCCGACCATAGTAAAGCCCATCTCCGAGAAATCGCCGAACTCGCTCACGGAACCGACCCTGGCTTCGATGTCCTTCAATTCGGGCACGGAAAACGCGGTGTTGTCGGCTCCGAGGCTGGGGGCGCTCTGGCGGATATACACGAGCCGGTTCTCGTCACGGTTGACGAGAGGCTTGAGCAGCACTCCGCGCACCAGCGTGAAGATGGCGGCGTTCGCGCCGATGCCGAGCGCCAGCGTGAAGATCACAATGGTCGCCATCCCTTTGCTGCGCCGCAGCGAGTGGAAAGCAACTCTTAGATCGCGGAGAAATGACATGATGATCCTCGCCCCCTGGGCGTTTTGCAGCACCACGCGTGCCAATAGAAAGACGCACGTTGTAAATCACTTACCACGGAATGCGTCGCCGCGGGTGATCGTTTCGGCAGCCCAATGTCCAAATTCGGACAGACCACCGCTGCGCGCCTATTTGTCGGCGGTCTGATTTGGCAGCTGAGCTCGGCCTTTTATTTTGTGCTGGATCTGCTCTTCCGACAGGATGGGTGCGAAGTCTTCCATCTCACCGATCTGGCGAATTTCGATTTCGGAGTCGCCGGTGTCGGGGCAGGGGCAACGCTTGACCCACTCGATGGCCTCTTCGAGGGAGTTGACCCGCCAGATCCAGAAGCCGGCGACAAGCTCCTTGGCCTCGGTGAATGGGCCGTCGATGACGGTGCAAGACTTGCCCGAGAACTTGACGCGTGCTCCTTTGGAGCTGGGATGAAGGCCATCCATTGCGAGCACGATACCAGCCTTGATGAGTTCTTCGTTGTACTTACCCATCTCCTCCATGAGCTTTGGATCGGGGAGGGCGCTTTCTTTTTCTAACTCTGGGGTTGTTTTGGCAATGATCATGAATCGCATGCGAAACCTCCTTTAGGTTCAGCGATGGCTGGGGGCTAGTTTTTCGGTTTAGCCACTTGTTGGCTAACCGGTGAACTCACATTGAGAGCGCAGGTGGGTCGCTGTTGCTCGCAATCGTACTGGCTCTCTGCTGATAGTCGAACGGGCTGTGGCCGAATCGACATGAGAACGAAATTTAATTAACGGGTTAGTGACCTTCCCTTCCGTCCGACTACCGTTGCGACTACTGGCTCATCTCAGCGGCGACGTCGTCGCCGAACTTCTTTTGGATCTCCTTTTGGGTCTCGGGATCGAAGTCGGTTAGGTCGAACATCCGGCGAACTTCGACCATTTCGTTGTCCTTTCCGGGGATGCGCGAGGCCCATTCGAGCGCCTCTTCGCGCGACTTCACCTGGATGATCCAGTAGCCGCCGACCACTTCCTTGGCTTCGGTAAACGGGCCGTCGGTAACTTTCGATTTTCCGCCTTTGAAGGTGACGCGCGCGCTCATCGTCGCGGGCGGAGTCAGGCCGTCGAGCGCGACCAGGACACCAGCTTTCCCCAGGTCCTCGTTGTACTTGCCCATCGCCTCCATGTCTTTGAAGTCGGGCACCCAGCCAGGTTTTGCGTTTTCGTAGTCTTTCGGAAACATGATCATCATGAAGCGCATTGTTTTCTCCTTGAGGGTTGAGCGGACGCCATATCAGGGCCGCTACTTTTATATACTTTCGGCCCGGGCCGGTTGCCCTGCCTTCACGAGATAGTCGAACGGCCAGAGTGGAATTCGACAGGTCGTCTTAATTTTTTTTCTTCTTCCTCTTTAGAACTATGCTTTGGGCGTGGCCATCTCGATATCCAGTAGGTCAGCTTGAAACTCACCGATGTAGGGTGGAGCACGCTTTGAGGCGTGCATAGCGCAGCCCCAATTCGATGCGCGCTTTAGCGCCTGAGGTAAATCTACCCCTTACCTCAGCGGCTGAAGCCGAGACGTTAGAGAGAGTATCTCAACTGCACGCCTGAAGGCGTGCTCCACCCAAGATTACTTGACCGCTATTTCAGACGGACCCATTACCGATTATCGCCAATTATTGACAATCCTTGCCAATCGCAATACCTTGAAAACTGAACGGACCGAACCGCCTTGACACTCAATATCAACCTGACGCCGCAACTCGAAAAGCTGGTTCGACAGAAAGTCGAATCCGGACGCTACAACTCCGCCAGCGAGGTGGTGCGCGAAGCCCTGCGCCTGATGGAGACACAGAACGAACTGCACGCCCTGCAACTCGAACGGCTTCGGCTCGACATCCGCGAAGGTCTGGAAATCGGCCCGCCGCGCCCGTGGAGCGTGGCTGAAATGAAACGGCAAGGCCGCAGGCTCAGCGCGTCCCGCAAAACCGCCTCTTAATAAAATGCCGTCTGTTGTAATACGCCCGAAGGCGCTGGAAGACCTCGCCGAGATTTGGGCCTCCATCGCACAGGACAGTCGGGTGCCCCACTCATTCGAAACCAGCGAACGAGCGGTGCACCCGGCGACCATTTATAACTCGCGGCCTGCGACAGCCCTGACCACGTCGCGTAAAAAGCGTCTCGGCGTCAGGTCGAGCGCCTTCGTGCCGCGCACGTCCACCCTAGGCCTCGTCCCGTTGTCGTAGAAAAAGCGCAGCCCGCCCATCAACTGGCGCAACGTGTCGAGGGTCTCCCCAAGCTCCGCCCTGTTCGTCCGTTCAAACATCGCGCGGGCGTCAATGCCGGTGAGCCGGTGCCCGTAATATGAGTTTCTAATAGGCGAGTAGATTGTCTCGATCCGACGCAGATGGCATTTGACCTCCGTCTTCAGGAACCGGAGATCTGTCCCGCTGCCGGGCACCCAAGCGCTTGCCACTAGATGACTAGTAAGACTCTTCGTCAGGTCTCGCTTCGCAAGCCTCCGCCCCAAAGCCTCTGCTGAGAAGAACTCGGGGTGTTTCATCGCACCATCAAGCACGCGCGTTACATTGACGGTATCGGGTGAACTGTCGCAAAGTCTGCCCACGCCCATAAACATTGACTCTTGCAGGCAATCCCGAAAGACGTTCCAGAACAACGGCGTTGTATTGAAAGCACCGAGCGCGGCCTCGCTTTCATTGCTGAGTCGGAAGAGTTCCTCAAGGAAATTGAAGACGTCGAGGACATGGGCCAGTTGATTGTCTATGTGTTCCAATTCCCCTACCCAATCGGCCTGGGTTAGCTTGCTAATTCGATCCAGCTTCCCCAATTTCTTCTTATTTCGCATTTCTAAAACCCTCCTGTCTGTGCGCCCGGCTCGGCCGGATCCTATGCGTTTCTCTAGCGAAGGTCGGGGACAGCGCGAGATTCGTCGAATGCGTCTCCAGTAGTTACGTATAAATTCGTGGGTCAGTATAGGCCAGTTCGAGGCTGGGTGGCCCGGGTCTCGCGGTTTTCGAGACCTGGGTAAGTGCGACACCCGGCCCGGCTGTTATTTCAGCTGCCGAATCCGCTCTTGCAGGAATTGCCGCTCCGGTTCCTGTTGGGTCAGCGCCAGAGCTTTCTCATACGCGGACCGAGCCTCAGCTGGCCTGCCGAGCCTGCGGTACATATCCGCACGGGCCGAATGCGCCAGGTAATAATTTGCCAATTCGCCATGTTCCAAGACCGCGTCGATCTGCGCCAGACCGGCCTCTGGACCATCGCGCATGGCAATTGCCACGGCACGATTGAGCTCTACAACTGGCGATGGCTGAATTCGCAGCAATTGGTCGTAAAGCGCAACAATCTGCCGCCAGTCGGTGGCAGCCACCGATTCCGCCTCCGCATGAACCGCCGCAATCGCAGCCTGTAAGGTGTAAGAGCCGAAGCGGCGGGACATCCCACGGTACCCCAGGGCTTTCTCCACCAATGCCACGCCCTCCGCAATCTGCTCCCGGTTCCAGAGCGAGCGATCCTGATTCTCCAGCAAAATCAGCTCTCCGGTGGGAGAGGTCCTTGCGGCGCGACGGGATTCCTGCAGCAACATCAGGGAAAGCAGCCCCGTTACTTCGGAGCCCAGGACTTCCGGCTCGGGCCGGAGTTCGGTGAGTAATCGGCCCAGTCGAATCGCCTCGCCGGTCAGCTCGGCCCGGGTTACTTCCGCTCCCGCCGCAGCCGAGTAGCCCTCGTTAAAGACGAGATAGATGACCTGAAGCACCGCGCCCAGCCGCTCCGGCAATTCCTCCGGCGTCGGCACCTCGTAGGGAATCCGCGCCTCTCGAATCTTTGCCTTGGCGCGCACAATGCGCTGCGCCAGCGTACGCGGAGTGGTGAGGAAGGCCTTGGCTATCTCCTCGGTGGTCAGCCCGCACACCTCACGCAAGGTGAGTGCGACGTGCACTTCCGGCGCTAGAGAGGGATGACAGCAGGTAAAAATCAGGCGCAGCCGATCATCCTCAAGGCTGCCGTCGTCGTTGGAGCTTTCGGCCGAACTTCCTTGCGCTTCGAGATATCGCGCGAGCTCGTCTTGCGACGCATCAAATCTTGCCCGTCGACGCAGAGTGTCAATGGCTTTGAATCGGGCCGTCGAAATCAACCATGGTCGCGGGTTGCCGGGTACTCCACTCGTTGGCCACAGGCTGAGCGCAGCCGCAAAGGCTTCGTGCATCGCCTCCTCGGCAAGATCAAAGTCACCGAGCAGGCGGATCAGAGTTGCCAGAATTCGTCCCGATTCCACCCGATAAAGGGAGTCGAGCAATTCGCGTATCGGCTCGGGGGAAGGCTCGGACATGACGACGACCTTAGCAAACCAGCTAGCCCGAATCAATTTGGCAAAGGGCGGATCGAGGCCAACGGCTAGAAGATCTTCAGGTAAATCGTAAGGTACTTCTTGGGATTCTCGCGAACAGCTTTGATCAAGCTGCGGGTTTCCACCAGCAGGTCGTTGGTATTGTTGTACAGGTCGGGATCTTTGAGGAACTTGCCGGCTGTGCCCTTGCCCTCGTCGAGCTGCTGGGTAATGCTGTCCAGACGAGTAATCGTATCGTCGATCTTGTGTGCCAGCGCCTCATCCTTGGCAAGTTTGCCGAGCGTACCCTTGCCGGCATTGACATCCGCCACTAGTTGATTTCCGCTGGCCACAAGCTTATTGGCATTGTCATAGAGCGCGGGATCTTTCAGGAGCTTCCCAATCGAGCCATTTCCGTTGTTCACCCCGTCGATGATCTTGTTTACGTTATCGATGGAGGTGTTGACCTTGTTGTACATGTCGTCGCTGTTGAGCAGTTTGCCAATCGTGCCCTTCTGCGAATTCAACTGGGTCGCGATTTGTTGCAATTGAGTCACCGTGGCGTTGGCACGGTCGAACAGCGATGGATCGTAGATGATCTTGCCGATGGAGCCCTGGCCGCTTTGGATGAAGGTCAGGATATCGTTCAGCCGCTTGACCAGCACGTTCACGTTCTCCAGCGTGCCCTGGCTGGCGCGCACCACATCCTGAAGCTGCGGTGAGTCGCGTGTGGTCAGCTCGTCGCCACTCTTCAGCAGCTCGGTGCTCTTGCTGGCGCGGCAATCCAGATTGAGATAAACCTCACCCAGCACGCCGGCAGTTGCCAGTTCAGCCTGACAACCGGTGGTCATGGTGTCGGCGTACTTGGTGGTGACCTTCATGGTGATTTCGACCGGAGCAGCGCGGCGCTGCGGATCGGCGACTACCCGGATGCCGGTGACGTTGCCGATATCGACGCCCTCCAGTCGCACCGGCGCACCTACGCGCAGGCCCCCCGCATCGTCGACGTAGGCACGCAGAATAATTTTCTTGGTGAAGAGGCCGGTGGTGCCGGTCATAACAAAAATGAGGACCGCCAGAGTGATCAGGGCGATGAGGACAGTACTACCTACCCGAAGTTGGGACCATCGAACCTGTTTTTCGCTTGGCACGTTCTAACGATCGCCCCTTGGATTCGCTGGCCGCGGCTAGACGGCACGAGCTGTCGATTACACTTCAGTAAGCTCCGAATCATAACATGGGGCACTGGACCGTAGTCCTAGTTTCGTAAAGTCGGGTTTGTTGGCGGATGGGCGTTGACCGGGACGGTCTTAATTCGACGGCCGCTCCTGAGCGCAGATCGGACGGACCCGGTTTCGCCAGTATTGTCCCCGGCAGGTAGTGTCTCAGTTTGAAATCCTCAGAGCGAAAGCGGCAGAGCGGGCCTTCAGGCCCGCGTCAACCAGCCGGAACTGGGACTGGGGCGATAAGCAGGCCGCCGGAACGCGAACCTAAAGGTTCGCTCTACCGGAATTCCCAAAGGTTGCTATCAAACGGGGACACTACGATCTCCTGCTTCGCCCGCGCTATAGCTCCAGCTCGGCGCGGATCATATTGTCCTCCAGGCTGGAGAACATCTGGAACCCGAGCCTGGTGCACATCGCCCGCATCTCGCGATTCTCGGGCAGCATGTTAGAGATAAGTTTGCCCAGCTTATCTTCGCGAGCAAGCTCAATCAGCCGCCGGTACAGCTCCGTACCCAGGCCCTTGTGCTGAGCTTCATCAATAGCGACGGCAGCCAGTTCGGCTTCGTTTCTGCCATGCAGCTTGCTCATTCGCCCGACGGCCAGAATTTCCGGCTCGCCTGCGGCATTCGGACGCTCGGCTACCAGCGCCATCTCGCGGTCATAGTCGATGAAGCAGGCCCGGGTCAGGCGCTCGTGAGCCGTGCGCTGGGTCAGTTTCAATGGCTGGAACCAGCGCAGGTAGACGCTGCGTTCGGACAGTGCGGTGTGGAACTTGATCATGGCCGGCTCGTCTTCCGGACGGATGGGGCGAATGGTGACCCGGCCTCCATCCTTCATCGTCCACTCCTTGACGGCGTGGATGGGATAGGGACGAATAGCTGAAGCGGGCAGTTTGTCTTCTGTCATCTCGGGACCATGAAGGACGACGCGCGCGTCCAGCGCCAGCAAGCGGTCCGGCGAAGCCAGCAGCGGATTAATGTCGATCTCCTTGATCCACGGCTGCTCGACCACAAGCTGGCTGAAGCGCACCAGCAGGTCTGCCAGCGCGTTCAGGTCGACTGGCTTGCGGCCGCGAACGCCCTTCAGCGCCTTCAGAATTTTGGTCTGCTCCATCAGCCGTAAGGCCAGCGTGGAGTTCAGCGGAGGCAGCGCCAGGGCGCGGTCCTTGAACACCTCAACCAGTTGGCCGCCGGTGCCAAACAGAATCACCGGACCAAATTGCGAATCGAGGCTGCTGCCGATGATCAGCTCGTAGCCGTCAAGCTTGGCCATGGGCTGCACCGTGACACCCTGGAAGTGCTCGGCGCCAACTTTCTCGGTGACTGCCTGCTTGATGGTCTGGAACGCCGTCTTCACTGCCGCGGCATCGCGCAGATTCAACTGCACTCCGCCTACGTCGGTCTTGTGAGTGATGGTCAACGAATACAGCTTCAGAACGATGGGATAGCCGATTTCTTCAGCCGCCTTCAGCGCTTCCGGCTCGGTCGCGGCCACTCGGGTCTCGACCGTCGGAATGTCATAGGTCTTCAGCAGTTGCTTGGATTCGTACTCAGTAAGAATGGTGCGGCCAGATTCGCGCACCTCGCGAATGATGCGCTCAGCCTTGCCACGTTGCACCGCCGCGTCCGCATGTTGCGGAATGGCAGGAGTTTCGTAGATGCCTTTCAGGTTGTAGGCGTAGCGCCACATGTAGTTGAAGGCGCGCACGGCGCTGTCGGGGAACTGGAAGGTCGGAATGCCGGCCTGGTTCAGGATCTGCTCGCCGGCAGCAACTTCGGCGCCGCCCATCCAACTCGCTAGCACGGGCTTGCCCAGGCCTTTGGCGTAAGGCTTCAGCTTCTCGGCAATCTGGGTTGGGCTGGTCATGTCCTGCGGCGTCAGCACTACCAGCATGCCGTCGATGCTGGGATCTTTGGCGGCAATCTCCAGCGACTTCGCGTAGCGCTCGGGCTCGGCATCGCCCAGGATGTCGACCGGGTTATTGTGGCTCCATTGGGCGGGCAGAATCTCGTCGAAGGCCTTCATGGTCTCGGCCGAAAGCTCGGACAGCTCACCGCCGCCTGCAACCAGAGCATCGGTGGCCAGCACGCCAGGACCGCCGGCATTGGTCAGAATGCAGAGACGGTTGCCGCGAGGCCGCGGCTGCTTGGCCAGCACATCCGACATAAAGAAGATGTCGGCAATGCTGTTGACCCGTAGCACACCGGTGCGGCGGAAAGCCGCATCCAGCACTTCGTCGCTGCCGGTCAGCGCGCCCGTATGCGAGGCGGCAGCCTTGGCGGCAGCAGCCGTGCGTCCGGCCTTGATAACGATTACCGGCTTGGTCAGCGAGACTTCGCGGGCCGCCGACAGGAACGACCGCGCATCGCCAATCGACTCCATGTAGATGACAATGCTGTGAGTGCGAGCATCATTGCCGAAGTAGTCCACCAGGTCGCCCCAGTTCACATCCAGCATGGAGCCAATTGAGACAAAGGCGCTGAAGCCGACGTTTTCGCGCAAGCTCCAGTCGAGTACGGCAGTGCACAGCGCGCCGCTCTGGCTAATGAAAGCGACATTGCCGGGCCGCGCGACACTGCGCGCGAAAGTTGCATTCAGCCCCCGAATCGGATTCATCACGCCCAGACAGTTGGGGCCGATCAGCCGCATCTTGCCGCGAATGATCTCCGAGATTTGCCGTTCCAGTTCCTTGCCGTGCTCGCCGAATTCCTTGAAGCCGGCCGAAATGACAATACCCGCCGGAATGCCCATCTCCACCGATTCGGCAATCAAGTCAGGCACGGTGTCAGCCGGAGTCGTAACTACTACCAGGTCCACCTTGTCAGGAAGGTCTTTGATGCTGGGATAGGCCTTGATGCCCAGAACGCTTGACCGCTTGGCATTGACCGGAAAGACCGTGCCCCCGAAGGGGCTGCTCAGCAGGTTCCACAACACGGAGCGGCCCACGCTGCCGGCACGCTCGGAGGCGCCGATCACGGCGACGTTGTTGGGGAGAAACAAGGGGTCGAGAGGATGGCTCTCAGAGCGGTAAACGTCGGATGAAGGATCGGCTTTCAAAACACTCGTAGATTGCGGTTTGGTAGCAGTTGTCATGAGTCCTCACGATTCGTTATGAAGCTCCAGTCTAAGCTCTTGAGGGATGCGGTTGGAGAAATTCCATCACGGGAGAGCGTGATTTGGCTCACAACAAATCTGGTTCCGGGATCACCCAAGACAACGCATGCCCCAGCGGTTTCAACTGCGCAAAATAGTTTTAGCTTGCTCGCTTTTTTCGGATCCAAAATCCGCAGCGGGCGTCTATACTAAGTACCGCCAACCAAGTTGGCGAACCCTATATGAAATGCGATATGCAAGCCGACCCTCCGGCTATCCGGAGAACGAAAGCTTCCGGCTCCGCGTACCGTGCTGCCATGCTCGCCTGAGCGCTGCATAGCTTGCCCGGTCACGGAGCGTAACGTGAACCCGGGCGAGTGAATTCTGTCAATCTTTCAGGATCACCTCCATTAGCCGCGCGCACTACTGCGCTTCCCTGAGGAGGAACCATGCTGTACACAAGCAGAATCAAGAACCTGGCTGCGGTTTATCCCAAGCTCTTTCGGAGCAGGATCAAGACCGAAGCGTCTATGCCGCCCGTCCAGAGCGTGCGGAGGGACGAACCGAAACTGCAGTCTGTCCATCCCCAGCTCTCGCGGGTATGGATCGAAACCGGAGATCCGCGGGCACCGCTGAAGAGCGTGTGGATCGACGAACCGGAGTTGCACTCTATGTCAACCATGTACCCTGTCCGTCCCGAATCCAGGATGTCGCGTGTGTGGATCTGGACTGAGGACCCGCGGATGCCGCTCAAGCCCGTCTTGATCGACGAAGCGGAAATGCACGACATGGCGAACGAGGCGGGCGAATCACTGCGCGCTGAGATCGAAATGTTAATGGCTGAAGAGTACGCCTCTGAGTAGCGCAATCGCCGCCGGCTCGGACGCCGATAGTGCGGGGAGATCAGTCATCACCCAGGCAAACTGGTGCAAGGCTATGCCTGGGCATGATGATCGGATATTCCCCGTGCTTTCGCTGTCCTCAAGGTCGAACCGGGCCTCCCGACGAGGAATGTTACAATGGAGCCTCCGCGAAACAATTCTGCGGCGACGCGCCCCCTGAACGGATTCCAAGCCTTTGGCACAACAGATGACCGAACCTCGCACCATCACCTACGCCGACTCCGGCGTGGACGTTGAGCGCGCCAACCGCACCAAACAGCGCATCAAGTACCTTGCTCATAAGACCTTTAACCGCGGCGTGCTGAGCGAGATAGGCGGCTTCGGCGGCCTGTTTGCCATCGACAAGAAAAAGTACACCGACCCGGTGCTGGTCTCCAGCGTGGACGGCGTCGGCACCAAGCTGAAGATCGCCTTCGAGATGAACCTGCACCACACCATTGGCGCCGACCTGGTGAACCATTGCGTCAACGACGTCGGCGTGCAGGGCGCGGCACCCCTGTTTTTCATGGATTACTTCGCCACCGGCACCCTGCAACCCAATGTCGCCGAGAAAGTTATCTCCGGCATTGCCGACGCCTGCAAGCACAACGGTTGCCCGCTGATCGGCGGCGAAACCGCCGAGATGCCTGGCTTCTACTCCGAGGGCGAGTACGATCTGGCGGGCTTTCTGGTGGGCGTGGTGAACCGCGACAAGATCATTACCGGCAAAGCAGTTGAGCCCGGCGACGTGCTGGTTGGCCTGGCTTCAACCGGGCTGCACACCAACGGCTACTCGCTGGCGCGCAAGCTGTTTTTCGGGGTTGCGGGCTACACCCCCGATTCCTACGTGAACGAGATCAAAGGCAAAGTTGGCACCGAGCTGATGAAGCCCCACCGCAGCTACTGGCCCATCATGCGGCGCATGATTGAAGCCGATGCCGTCTCTGCGATGGCCCACATCACCGGCGGCGGCATCACTCAGAACCTGCCGCGCGCGCTGCCCAAGGGCACCGGCGCCATCGTTGAAATCAACTCCTGGCCCGTGCCGCCCATCTTCGAGCACATGCAGGAGATCGGCAACGTCCCTCAGGACGAGATGCTGCGCACCTTCAACATGGGTATCGGCATGATCCTGGTCGTCCCGGCCAAGAAGTTCAAGAAGGTGCAAACCATCCTGGACCGCTGCGGCGAAAAGGGCTACACCATTGGGCGCGTGGTGAAGGGCGAGAAGCGAGTCACGTACTCGTAAGAGCCGTCTGCTTTCAGCCGTCAGCTTTCAGCCCTCAGCTATCAGCTAATCCCGAATGATCCAGCTTATCTTGGGGTAAATTCCACCGACATCGCGTTGTTAGGGAAGCTCTGATCAAGGCATTGCTTTGAAAGAGAACGTCTTCACAGGCTGCCGAAAAAGTCGATTTCGGCGAGTTTTGAAGGGGCGCAGCTTTAGCTGCGCCGTCAGAAGTCCTTTGAATTTGTCATCCCGAGGAGGCCTTTAGGCCGACGAGGGATCTGCTTTTGACTCTTTCGGCGGCCTGTTTAGGCGGATGTGTAGAGAACACCCGTCCGTAAATGCCCCGTAACGAGTGCGGCTTTACAGTTTGCTGAAAAACGAATTACGCGACAATTCGCGCGATTCCATGAACCAAGAATCAACAGTTTACGGGCCGAAATTCGCGTCAGGACGGACCGAAATTACTGTCTTGGTTCCTTTTTCAGCAAACTGTTTAGCCGCTGAGGGACTTCGCCGGGACTTAGATCAGACTTTCCTTAACCCAGAACGACGCAGCCTTCCATCTCCCGGCGTTGCTCCAGTGTTACTCTTGCGGCCAACATGTTTCCGGAAATCCTCACCGAGCGGCTGGCCCTTCGCGATCTCGAACCGAACGATGGCCCCAGAGTTTTCGCCTACCACAAACATCCCGAGGTTTCCCGCTTCCAGTCCTGGGGCACCGAATCCGTCGACGTGGTTCAGTCCTACATCCGAGGCTTGGCCGCCGTTGCGCCCGGGACTCCTGGCCCGTGGTATCAGGTTGGAATGTTTCTTCTCGCTGGCGGCAAACTGATCGGCGATTGCGGTTTTCGCGTGCTCGCAAACGACCCGGAGCAGGCCGAAATCGGCATCACCCTCGCCCCCGATTTCCAGGGACAAGGCTATGCCACCGAAGCCTTGACGGCGATTTTGGATTATCTGCTGCTCACGCTGGAAAAACATCGAGTATTTGGCTCGGTAGATCCCCGGAATGTTTCGTCGATGAAGCTGCTGCAACGGATCGGCATGAGACAGGAAGCTCACTTTGTGAAGAGCCTGTGGTTCAGAGGGGAATGGGTGGATGACGTGATCTTTGCCATCCTCGCGAGTGGGTGGAAAGACGCAAGAAGCGCGCCTCAACTGTCCGTTTGAACTTGCCGAGTTCACAAGACCCTATAGGTCTGGCAAGCGATGGAAGTGGGCCTGACCGATCAGGTGCGGCCGTTACAGGAATTGGCCATTTTGCGGGAAATAAAGGCACTTAAAGTTTTGTAAAGTTGATTGCAACTAAAAACAATAGGGGCTAGTCTATATGTACGGATGGGTAAATCCTGAGCAAACCGCGATGTCCATGGGATGTCGTAAGCGCGGTGTAAACGCGCCGGACTCAGGGTCCATCCACCAATTACACAAAGGCTCCCATTGCGGAGCCTTTTGTCATTTATGCTTCCTGCGCCCCCGTTAACGGCAATATTTTACATCGACGAAAGCGGTGACCTCGGTTGGACGTTCACTGCCCCTTATGGCGCCGGAGGTTCCAGTCGCTATCTCACGATAGCTGGCATCTGTGTGCCTTCCGAAAAAAAGCACATTCCCAAGCGCGTAATCCGAGATTTGTACAATAAGTTCAAATGGCCTACTAGCGTTGAGAAAAAGTGGTCGGATATGACGCATGATGAACGATGCGAGTTCGCCAATGCGGCATTTTCGATGTGCGCAAAGAATCCGGATATTTCCCTACATGCGATTGTGGTCAGGAAAGAAAACGTCCAAGCACACATCCGCCACGACAGCAATAAGCTGTACAACTATATGCTGCGGCTGGCGCTGCTGGATCGGATGGCGCAGTGCCAGCGCGTGATCCTGATTCCCGATCCCCGGTCTATCAAGGTAAAAAGCGGAAATAGCCTGCACGACTATCTCTTGACTGAATTGTGGTTTTCCAAGAAGGTAACGACTGATCTTCAAACGTGCCCAGTGGCCAGCGACAAATGCGCGGGAATACAGTTTGCCGATATGCTCGCTGGCGTTGTCCAGGGGCGTTTTGAGTTTGGCCGATTTGATTGTTTCTTGACATTGGTATCGAAGCTGACTTTGAAGCGGCTTTTCTTCTGAATTTGGAACTGCACCACTACCCGCCTCGCCAAAGCGGTCGTTTATCTCATGAGTGAGAGGTATTCTTAAGCCTGCTATGGCCACTCCGGTAAAGATCGTAGGACGCTTCGCAACGTCGGTAGATGCAGCCAGGGCTTTGGGTGTCCCCGCCGGACGACGCAAGCAACTGGAAAAGTTGGCCGATGAACTCCTAGCAGGTCGCAGGCTCCGGAACGCCCAGGGCTCTCTGAGAGGACAATCTCGCGAGACCAAACGATCCGCTTGACTCTGTCCTTAGTCCCGCCTTTCATCCGCTTGTAACATCACCGCCCTCCCCGACTTGCCCGCCGCAACTGTGACCTCTAGAATCGCTGTTTGCATCAAAACAGGTTCTGGAGGAATGGATGGCAACTCTGAACGTTGGTGATGAAGTTCCGGACTTTGAGCTCCCCGCGGTCGTCGGCAACATCAAGACCCAGTTCAAGCTCAGCGACTACCGGGGAAAGAAAAATGTTGTTCTTGCGTTTTATCCTGCCGACTGGACGCCGGTTTGCGCCTCGCAATTGCCGGGGCTGAACAGCGATGTGGAGCGCTTCGCCGGCTACGACGCGCAGGTTGTGGGCATCAGCGTCGATTCCATCCCCAGCCATACTGCCTGGCAGAAGAAGGAAATTGGCATCCTCAGCTATCCCTTAGCCAGCGACTTTTATCCGCACGGCGACGTCGCAAAGAAGTTCGGAATTCTGCGGGAAGGCGATCCCATCCCCGGCATTAACGAGCGCGCCATCTTCGTGGTCGATAAGAAAGGCAAGCTGGCCTTCGGCAGGATCTATCCCATCGGCCAGGTGCCTAGCAATGAAGACATCTTCGAGGTGCTGAAGAAGCTGTAGCCGTAGCAGCGCCAGCGTATAGCACAGTCGAACAAAAAAAGAGGAGGGCTTGCGCCCTCCTCTCCCCAATCTGGTACCGGAGGATGTTACATACCAGGGTGAGGCGTGATCGACCCGAAGATACCGTGGGTTTCCCCGAAAGGACCAGCGGTGAAGAACAGCGTGCCGGCGGGACCGCCGGAGCCACCGTTACCGAACGTCAGACCCCAAAGACCGTCAATCTGCACTGGCAAGTCGTTAACATTCAGCATGTTTCCAATCCACGCGCCGGTGGAAATGTTGTAAGCCGAAATTCCACCGCTGCCGAAGTTCCCCACCAGCAGGTCGTTGCCAAATCCGCTGAAACTCGCCGGAGCTTGCGCAACGCCCCACGGAGCGTTCAAGTAAAGCGTGTGGGCCAGACGAAGTTGCAGGTTGCCCTGGGTGTCATAGATGTCGACGTAACCATTGCCCGGACCGGGTACGTCATCATGCTTTGCAGCATCCTGCTTGGCATAGGTTACGACCAGGCTGCTTCCGACCAGCTGGATGTTGAACGGAGCATAGCCTGCCGGAAGGGTGGAATCCACAAAGGAGCCCGAGCCAAAGGAGAAGGGATTATAGCTCCCGTCGTACACTTCTATGGTTCCGGCGTTGAAGTTAGCCACGTACAGATAGTTAATTCCGTTGGCCGACGCCAGAGCCATTCCCTTGTAGACCGCGCCACTGCTGCCGTTGTTGACGACGATAAAAGCGGTGGTTCCCGCATACCAGCCGGAAATGGTCCCGTCCTCGGTGCAGAACAGGAACGGGGTTGCCTGGTTATGGATCTTGAAGCTGGAGGTGCTGGCGTTATAGACCGTCCCGCTCGGCGATCCTGGGCCCGAACCGCTGGCCGGGGGAATGGTGACGACCAAGCTCTGCGGTTGTCCGGAGGCGATATACAGCGTCGAAAGACCGCTGGTGTTATCCGATAGCCACCACGGACCAGAGGGGCTGATCGACATTCCCCAAGGGTTCAGCAGGTTCGCGTCTTGAAATGCGCCGGCGGACGAGATGTCGGATGTCAGATTGGTGATGTTGACCTTTTGAGCTGAAGCTGGCAGGGTGAGCGCCACGATCGCCAGAAGCGATAGCATCGCCATCAAGCCCGGTCGAGAAGCAATGAGTGGTTTCTTGGTGCTGAACATGATTTCTCCTCTGTTTCGGAATGGTTGATTGCTTCCGGCAACCCTTCGTCCCCTGTTGCTGCTGCCACAAGCTTTCTGAACTCTAGCGAAGGCGAAAACCTGAGTTGTCCTGATCAGGTCACGATGTTGTCAAAAGTTGTTGACAACTGCCATCATTGCCCTCGACTCCGGATCGTAAGTCATTGACTGGCAGGTGCTTTCAGGTCATTTGCTGCAGGAGGAAGAAGGCGCGAGGTTGGGATTTTGAAGAGCCGAATGGCTGCCAGAATCCAGCCCGCGCCGAACCCCACGCGATAACTCCATGCCCCGTTCCGCACTTGCAACTTGAGGCGTGAAACTCGACACTAGAGACCCTTGGAGTGTGCCCGTGAAAAATAGCGCGATTGCAGTGGCTGTTACAGCAGGTCTGTGTCTGGTGATTGTCGGCAAAGGATCGGTGGCCTCGGGGGCAAGCAAGAGTGAGGCGCAAATTGCGCGCGGCGAGTATCTGGTAAAGGCCATCGGCCAGTGCGCCGACTGCCATACGCCATTTACCCCGATGGGCACATTTGTCATGGACAAATGGCTGCAAGGCAAGAAGCTGGAGTTCGGGCCGCTCATCCCGATCCCCATCTGGGCCGACACCTCGCCCAACATCGCCGGCCTACCCGGGTGGGACACTGAGAAGGCGGTGCAATTCTTCATGACCGGCCTGGCGCCGAACGGACAACCGGCGCGTCCTCCGATGCCCACGTACAAGATGAACCGCGCCGACGCTGAAGCCGTGGTTGCGTATTTGCAATCGCTCAAGCCGTGATTAGTGGTCAGTAGTCGGTGGCCGGCCGCTCGGGCGTCTATTCTGAGATGTAACCCAACAGCTGAACTGGACATCACGGCGATGATCTGACAGAATCGCGGTTCGCCCCGCGACCTGCTATGACAAATAATCCATCTGCGGCCACTACCGTTGGCCGGCGCAACATTCCCCCCGGGCTCATTGACGAAGCGCGCCAGCACGTCTACGAGGCCGCCATCCGAACACCGTTGGTGCGGCTGAACTACGACGCTCCGGCGGAGATTTACCTGAAATTGGAGTGCCTGCAACCGATTGGGTCATTCAAGATTCGAGGCGCCTACAACGCAATCCGCAAGCTGCCGGAGCAGCAGCGGCGGCGCGGCGTTTGGACGGTCAGCGCAGGCAATGCGGCGCAGGGCGTGGCGCTGGCGGCGCGCAAGGCCGGCGTCGCCTGCCAGGTGCTGGTAATCGACGCGGCACCGGCAGCCAAGCTCGATGCGATACGCCGTTTGGGAGCTGCCTATGTGAAGGCGTCCTACGACGATTGCTGGAAGGCCCTGGCGGATCGCAGTCATCCCGCCATGACGGGCGCCTTTGTGCATCCCTTTGAGGGTGACGACTTCATCGCCGGCAATGCCTCGGTGGGACTCGAAATCCTGGAAGACCTGCCTGACGTGGATGCCGTAGTCGCCGGCTTCGGCGGAGGCGGTTTGTCCTGCGGAATTGCGGCTGCCCTGAAGGAGCGCGGAAGCCATGCGAAGGTATTCGCGGCAGAACCGGAGACCGCGGCTCCGCTGGCGCGCTCGCTGGCAGCGGGCTCGCCGCAGAGTTTTCCCGATTGGCAAGCCAGCTGGGTGGATGGCTGCGGAGGCAAGTCGGTCTTTCCCCGCATGTGGGAGCTGGCGAGCCATTTGCTCGCCGGCTCGATTGTTCCCACTCTCGAGGAGACCCGGCAGGCGATGCGCATCGTCGCCCTGCGCAATCACGTGATCGCTGAAGGCGCGGGCGCGTGTGCCGTAGCCGCCGGACTCAACGGCAAATGTGGCTCGGGGAAGGTTGTCTGCGTGGTTAGCGGAGGCAATATCGATCTGGCGAAGTTCTCCGAGTTGATAACGCAGGCATAGATCGAAGCGGTGATCAGTTGCCAGTTGGCGGTTGATGAAGCTGGCGGGCACTGTAAGTCATCTCGCAAACCTGGAATTTGTCATCACGAGGAGGCCTTCAGGCCGACGAGGGATCTGCTTTTGAGTTTTTCAGCGGCCCGTTCGGCGGTGCCACGGGTTGGGTTTAGCTCCCGCCACCGAACTCCGCTAGTCAAGCAAAGCTCCCATCCCTCCGTGTTCTTCGCGCCTCCGTGGTGATTTCCTCTTCGCATGACTACACTAAAACCTATGTCTGCCCCTGCTCCCGTTATTGACCTGCGCAGCGACACGGTGACCAAGCCTTCGCCGGAGATGCGGCGAGCCATGTTTGAGGCCGAGGTTGGCGACGATGTTTACGCCGAAGACCCGACCATCAACCGGCTGGAGAAGCGCGCGGCGGAGATCTTCGGCCGCGAGGCGGCGCTCTTCGTCCCCAGCGGCACCATGGGCAATCAGATCGCAATCAAGCTGCACACCCATCACGGCGAGGAACTCATCTGCGAAGAACGCAGCCATGTTTTCGAGTACGAGATGGCGATGATGGCGCACTTCTCGGGCGTGGTACCGCGAACCGTCCGGGGCACGGACGGCATTCTCGACTGGGAGCAGGTCAAGTCGAAGATCCGCACCAAGAGCTACCACGGGGCCAAGACCGGCCTGGTTTCCGTGGAGAACACGCACAACATGGCCGGTGGAACTGTCACCCAGCCCGCGGTCTTCGACGAGGTCTGCGACAACGCGCATGCGGCCGGACTGCCGGTTCACCTCGACGGCGCGCGCGTGTTCAATGCCGCAATCGCTCTCGCCATGCCGGTCGCGCAGCTCACGGCCAAAGCCGACACCGTAATGTTCTGCCTGTCGAAGGGCCTGGGCGCGCCGGTGGGGTCGCTGCTGGTCGGCAGCGCAGAGCTGATGGACCGCGCCCGCATCTATCGCAAAGCGCTGGGCGGCGGTATGAGGCAGGCCGGAATTCTCGCAGCGGCCGGACTCATCGCATTGGAGCAGGGGCCGCAGAAGCTGGCACAGGACCACGCCAATGCGAAGTTCCTCGCCGAAGGATTATCTCGAATTCCCGGCATCAAAATCGATCCCGCCAAAGTACAAACCAACATCCTGATTTGCGATACCTCCGGCAGCGGCATAACGGGAGCGGACCTGTCGAGAAAATTGGCTGAGCGGAACGTATTGGCCAGCGCCTACGGCCCCTACATCATCCGCTTTGTTACCCACCTCGACGTCAATCGTGAGCAATGCGCTCACGCACTTGAGATCGTTGCCGCCGTCTGCGCCAGAAACGTCAACCCTTGACCATGTTGCCGCGGAGACTGGTTAAGCCAGGTCAGAATGCAAGAAGGGCGCTCGCAAGGAGCGCCCCGTTTTCGTTCACGCCGCAAGACGCTTACGGCTTAATTTCGAACGCCACTCCCAGTCCCTGCGTGCCGCCGCCGGATGCGGTGCCATACAGATTGCCGCTGGGATCGAGGACCAGCGTGCTGTAGGGAAAGCCGCCGTCGCTGCCGTTCGTGAAGTCATGGAGCGAAGTGTAGGTCCAGCTGCCATTAGACGGCGTCAGCTTGAAGACCGCGCCAAAACCGTGCGCCCCGTCCGAGAGGGTTGTGCCATAAAGATTACCCGCGGCATCCATTACCAGATTGCCAATCGGTCCGACTACGAGGCGTGGACCACCAGGACCAGTCAAACCATACAAGGTGTTATAGCTCCAGTTTCCACCAGAGTTGGTCAGTTTGAATACCGCGCCACCGTGGCCGGCCCCTCCAGCGCTGGTGGCGCCATAGAGATTGCCGGCCGCATCCAGAAGGACGCCAGCCTGTGGGAAGCTTCCATCGCCCCCGTTGGTGAAATCATAGAGATCAGTTTCGATCCAGCCCGATCCCGATGGAGTCAATTTATAGACCGATCCGAATAAGTTGTTACCCCCATTGAACGTTGTGCCGTAAAGATTGCCGGCATGGTCCATGGTCAAACCGCTTCCCGGGTAACCATACGGGTGATACAGGACTTCTTCCTCCCAATTGCCGGAAGACTTCAACTGATAGATGATTCCGCCATTGTGCAAACCGCCGCTGGTGGTGGCCCCGTCTGCATTGCCGTTGTGGTCAAAGATCAGAGCACCGACAGGCCCGGCACCATCCGAACCAGTAAAGCGATGCAGGATAGTTTCAATCCACGGGCTGGATCCACCCAGGTTTTCCGACAGCGGTGGCCGCAGGTTAAAGACCGTGCCACAACCTACGCCATCACAACTTCCGCCTCCAAAGTAAGTGGTGCTATAGAGGCCGCCGTCCGGGCCGAACACCACCGCGGCGACTTGCGGATTGGCTCCATCGGTGCCACCCAAGAAGCTATAGAGCGGCGTCAATACCCAGCCCGAGCTGGTGTTGGTGAGCCGGTACACCAGGCCACAGCCGTTCGTGCCGCAGTTTCCACCCGTGTTGCCGCCGAAGTTCGCCGTACCGTAGAAACTCCCCGCGCCATCAAAGGTGAGGCCGGCCATGGGCGTGGCCCCATTCTGGCCGCCGGTGAAGTTGTAGATGACTGAGTAGGTCTGGGCCTGCGCCACTTGCGTCAGGACAGCGGCAAGGGTCAGCAGGACTGCCAGGGTTGCAGCCGTGCTAAATAAACGACGGCCTCCGGCCCCCCGGTGTCCGTAATGATCTGGCGCGACTGCGGGATTTGTCGCGACCGTTGCTGGTTGCTGATCGTCCCCACAAACAAGCTTCGAATGCCGTTCCAGAGCTTTCATACCCCACCTCTTACGGAGAACTTTATTGCAAAGGAGGCCATTCATACAACTCCCATGTTGCCAGACAATGTCTCCGAGTCGCCTTCTTGGCAGAACGGCGGGCTACTGACAACTGCCTTACGGCGTGATCTCCCAGATCACTCCGTAGCCGTAGGCGCCGCCGGCGGCGGTAGTGCCGTACAAATTGCCTGCGCTATCAATGACGATTTGTCCTGATGCGCCTGCGCCGTCCGAGCCGCTGAAGCTGTGCAGCCTGCTGAAGGTCCAGCTATTTCCCGAGTGGGTCAACTTGAAGATGTAACCGTCGCCAGTAATTGAGTCGGCGCCGTAGAGATTGCCGGCGGAGTCCATGGTCAGGGCGTCGGTGGTGTCCTCTCCGAAATCGCCGTAGTCATAGAGCTCGGTGAAGTTCCATCCGCCGTTGGAGGGGCTGAGCTCGTAGACATTCGCGCTGCCGTTACCGCCGCCGGTATTGCCGGAGTTGGTACCGTAGAGATTGCCCGCTGAGTCGCGGATCACTCCTGAATAGGGCGCGTAGCCATTGTTTCCGTTGAACTGAAAAAGCACGCTCTCGGTCCAGCCGTGTTGCGAGGGCTGCAGCTCCCAGACCTCGCCATAGAAACAGCCCATGTTCACGTTGCACTCCGCGGAGCTATACAGGTTGCCCGCCGGATCGATGGCCAATTGCCCGCCAGGGAACTCTTGGCCATTCGACCCATTGGTGCCGAAGGAATAGATGACGTTCTCGGTCCACCCTGTACCGTTACGCGAGAGCTCATAGACAACGCCCCCGTTGTACTGTCCGCCCTCGAAAGCCAGGCCATACATGTTGCCCGCAGAATCGAAAGTGACACGGCCGGAGGGTCCCGATCCATCCGGCTGGCCGGTGAACTGATGCAACACCGTTTGCTGCCAATTACAGGTGAAGCTGGTGCAGATCGTCGCCGGCGGCGCGAGGCGGAAGACACCGCCGCAACAGCTGCTGCCGTTGGTCTCGCCGTAGAGGGCGCCGTCGGGTCCAAAGGTTACGCCATATGCAGGATAGCTATTGCTAACACTCGGGAAATCATAAAGCGGCCTCATGATCCATCCCGTGCCGGAATGCGCCAACTCGAAGACCGCACCGCAGCCCTCAGTCCGGTAAAAGTTCTCGCAACCATAGGCCTGGATACCGCCGGCGGATGCAGTGCCGTAGAGATTGCCGGCGCGATCGATGGTCAGACCATCCAGCGGATTTGCCCCATCCCGCCCGCCGGTGAAGTTGTGCAGAACCCGAAACGTTTGCGCCTGCGCCTGCGTGGCCACGACGATCAGCAAGATTGCGATGGCCACTGCCGCGAGGATCATCCACAAATCCATACTGACGCTCCACTTTCGGGATTGCTCTGAATGTGTCATCGTCGATTTCTCCGTTATTCGACAACTGAGAGTGACCGGCCCCAGATCGATTAAGTCCCACCATGTGGAAACTAGCGGAGCGCCGGAATCCAGAACGCAGACGCCTGCGCTCCGCGTGGGGACGACCTTCAATTTGGCGTGCTCTCGAACAAAACGCCGCACTGGTAACTGAGATTCTTGTTGCAGTTTGCTGGTATCGCCGCGAGCGATACGTCCCAGGTGGGCCGTTTCTGACTTCCGAGATCGCCCTGAATGTTTCATCGTGACTTCTCCTGCACAACCTTCGATCCTTGTAATTCCGCACTGTGGGATACGGCGCATTTGACGGGCAGATGGCTGCTGCTACGGGGTTATCTCGAAGACCACTCCTGCGTTGTCAGCGCCACCCTCGCTGGCGGTGGCGTACAGGTTCCCGCTTGCATCCAAAATCACGTTGCTGACGGGATTATTCCCCGAGGCTCCGGAGAAGCCGGTTTGCGTCCACCCCCCGTTCGAAGGCGTAAGTTTGAAGACTTCATCTGCCGATTCCAGCGTGCCATATAGGTTTCCAGCGGGGTCCATGGTGAGCGGTTCGAGTGAACCTAAGTAGGCCTCCAAGTTGTAAAGCACGTTGAATGTCCACGAGCCGTTCGAAGGCATCAATTCGTACACGACGCCGAATCCGTAGGTAACGCCATATAGATTGCCTGACTGGTCGAAGATCAGACCTCCCTCCGGAACGCTCCCGTCACTTTGGCCGGTGAAGCTGTATATGACGCTCTCGGTCCAGCCGCTCCCAGAAGGCGTCAACTTATAGACGACGCCGCAGTACTCTCCCTCGACCGACAAGCCGCCAGAGGCAGTGGTGCCATACAAATTTCCCGCGTTGTCGAAGATCACACCTGCATACGGGTTTGCGCCGTCACTGCCGCCGGAAAAGCTGTAAAGAACCTTCTCCGTCCAGCCGCCATTCGAAGGCGACAGCTCGTAGACGACGCCACAACCATCACGGCAATTGGAGCTCCCGCCAGATGGAGTCGTGCCGTAGATATTTCCCGCGTGATCGAACATCAGGTCGCCATAGGTGGGATTGGCGCCGTCGCCAGCGCCCTGGAAGGAATAGAGCACGGTGAGAATCCAGGGGCAGAGAAACGATTGGCAGGCCCTCGGCGGCGGCTGCAGCCGGAAGACTTCGCCCTTACCCGCAGCTCCTCCATTGGTGGTTGTGCCATAAAGATTGCCATCGGGGCCAAAGATCACCCTGGCCTGCGGATTGTTCCCGTCGGGGCCGCTGAAGGCGTACAGCGGATAAAAGACCCAGCTGGAATTCTTGTGCTCCAGCTTGAACACGGTTCCGCAGCCCTCGGCGCAATGGTCTCCCCCATAGCCGGTGGTGCCGTAGAGGTTCCCGGCTTGATCCATGCTCAGACCGGCATCCGGCTGCCAGCCGTCGTGTTCGTTGAAGGTGTGCAGCACGGTGAAGGTCTGCGCTTGGGCGGCTTGGCTGAAGACCACGACCATACCGCCCAGGACGATGACCGACACCACGACGATGGTCATCCCTCGAGAAAGATTTGTGCTCATCCGACGGCTCCCTTAGGTTTTCGACAATCCTTCCTTGCCGTCAGTCGAACTTGCTTTTAAGTCCTGACCGACACTGCTGCGACCACAAACCACGCTGTGCTGTTCTCTATTTCCTCCACCCTCCGCCCCAAGTCAACTTAATTCCACATTACGGTGTAACCCATTGCAGACAATGTAAATAAGCGTTTACGGATGGTTGCCTTTTGACGAAACTGTGATAACATTTGTGCCCATCATGGCTCCCGCTATGCCCGCCAGCCCTTGGATTCCGCCTGGCGCCCCGCAGGGACGGAACCTGCACGCGCTTCCGGTAGCCCGCTTCGGACCCTACGAGATTCACCTGGATTCCGGGGACCTCCGCAAGTTCGGTTACCGTATCAAGCTCCAGCCAAAATCCTTTCTGGTGCTACGAACCCTGCTGCAGTCCCCCGGCGAGCTGGTCACGCGCGAGGAACTGAAAGCGCGGTTGTGGCCGGAAAACACCTTTGTGGAGTTCGAGTCCAGCCTGAATGTTGCGGTCAGGCGTTTGCGAGAGGCGCTGAGCGACGAGGCGCAAGGTCCCGCCTACATCGAGACCGTGCCTAAACATGGTTACCGTTTCATTGGAGTGCTGGAGCCGCCAGACGCTAGCGCCGCGCTCTATCTAAGACCAGCGCTGGTTCCCCAGGCTGCCGACTCTTCATCCGCTCTCGACTTGCCGGCGGGCACGCGGCCTGGCGGCGTCCAACCTCAGCTGCGCAGAAGTTGGTGGAGGCTGTTGCTGCCGGCCATGGCGCTGCTGATTATCGCCGTGGCGATGGGTCACTTCTGGTGGAAGCACCCGGCAGTTTCGGCCCGTCCCGTCGCCTCCTCAATTGCAGTGTTGCCGTTTGTCGACATGAGTCCAGAGAAGAACCAGCAATATTTCTCCGACGGGCTGGCCGAGGAGCTTCTCAATCACCTGGCCAAAACGCCGGGATTGCGGGTCGCCGCGCGCACCTCGTCTTTCCAGTTGCGCGACAAGAGCGCCGATCTGCGGGCCATCGGACAGAAGCTGGGGGTGGCAACCATCCTGGAAGGCAGTGTCCGCAAAGAGGGCAAGCGAGTGCGCATCGCCGCCGAACTGGTGAAGGCGGAGGATGGTTTTCAGCTCTGGTCGGGAACCTATGACCGCGACCTCAACGACGTCTTCGCGGTACAGGACGATATTGCCCGCGCCATCACCGGCGAACTCAAATTGCGCTTGCTCAATGCCGGCAGCGGTAGTGCCCCGCAGCGCGCGATCAGTGCGGAAGCTTACAACGCGTACTTGCAGGGACGATACTTCTACGAGCGCCGCACGCACGACGACCTCAGCCGGGCCTACGATTATTTCCAGCAGGCAGTAAAGCTGGATCCCAGTTATGCGCGCGGCTGGTCCGCGCTGGCCTGGGTGCTGATTACGCGCGGCGAGGGAGCCGAGGGTTCGACCTTTGAACAAGGCTATCGTGACGGCCGGGCGGCTGCCGAGCGAGCCTTGCAGCTGGACCCCGGGTTGGCCGAGGCTCACGCCGCCATTGGCCGCATCAAGCGCGGCTACGAGTGGGACTGGGCAGGTGCGGACGCAGCCTTCCAGAAAGCCCTGGCGCTGGAACCGCAGAACTCCGTAGTCCTGCTGGGAGCATCCAGTTTGCAGGCCAGCCTCGGCCATTTTGATGAGGCGGTTGGGCTGAATCGGCGTGCAGTGGAAATCGACCCTCTTAGCGTGACAGCGCACGTCGCGCTGGGAATCCATGCCTACTACGCGGGCCAGCAGGAGTTGGCCATTGACGCGTATCAAAAGGCGCTGGCCATCAGTCCCGATGGCCCCGAGGCGCACTACTTACTGGGATTGGTTTACCTGGAACAGGGAAAAGCCCAGCACGCGCTGGCGGAATTCGAAAAGAACCGTCCCAATAGTGAGCGCGCCGTGGGGCAAGCCCTGGCTTACAGTGGACTAGGTAGAAAAACGGAAGCGGACGCGGCCTTGCAGCAACTCATCAACGGCTACCATGACCAGGCTGCCTATCAGATCGCCGAAGTGTATGCCTTTCGCGGCGAGGCCGACCGCGCCTTCGAGTGGCTTGCGATTGCCCGATCTCACAAAGATGCCGGACTGGCGGGCATCAAGGGCGATCCTCTGCTGAAGAACCTTTATCACGATCCGCGGTTTGGGACATTCCTGCGGAAGATGGGCTTGCCAGCCTAAGGGTCCGCAGCAAAAGCGAGGCAAAGCAGATCCCTCGCTGCGGCTCGTGATGACAACTTCCTTGCAGGGGCACGGCTTCAGCCGCGCCGGTCAACACGATCTTGACGGCTGGCTTTAGCCAATGAGGAAACTCGAATTTCTGCAGACGGTTAATAGAAACGGATTCCCTCGGCGGCTAAAGCCGGCGGCGTTTGACGGCTTTACGGCGCGCCTGAAGGCGCGCCCCCCACGGGGCCGATGCTTCGACACTTACTTGACAACCGGAGCGATTCGCAAACATACTGGCGCGGTCGATTTTGAAGTACGGCTGAAGCGCCAAGTTATCCTGGTGACTGCATGAAGAAGAAGCCGGCCAAAAAGAAAGTCGTCGCGAAAAAGAAGAGCGCCGTGCGTCCGGTGAAGCGTGCGGCGGTGAAGAAGGCGCGTACCCAATCCAAAAAGGTCTCCGCGCCGAAGGTTTCCCCAGCAAAAGCTCCTGCGCCTCCAGCGGACGAGGGAAAGCTCAGCTTCAACCACGCCATGATCTACGTGAAAGACGTGGAGCGCGGGGTGAACTTCTACCGCGGCTGGCTGGGATTCAAGCTGATCGAGGATTTTCGTTATGAAGGCCGTCCGGTTTACGCGCGACTGCGCGCGCCGGGTGGCGATGGCACGATTGCTTTGCATCAGGCCGGCCCAGGCGCTTCGGTCACCAGCGATGGAGTGCGATTGTATTTCGAAGTGCGCGATCTCGACGATTTCTGCCGCGGCCTGCAAAAGCGCGGCTTCTACTTCACGCAATTGCCCACCATGATGCCATGGGGCTGGCGCCACGCCTATCTTAACGATCCCGAGGGGCACGAGATCAGTTTGTACTGGGCGGGCGAAAATCGCATGAAGAAAACGGTGATGAAAGCCGCCCGCGCGGCCGGCACAGCGTAATACAGCTCAAGATTCCGCACTGCGCAAGTTAGGAAAACGGAGCACCGGGCTACGGCGCTCCGTTCGCCATTCAGCGCCAGTTAAGGCAGCAACACGGCATCAATCACATGGACCACGCCGTTCGATTGATACACGTTCGCCATCGTCACCATCGACATACCACCCTTTTCATCGGTTAGTACAACATGCTTGCCCTGCATGGAGGCGGTGAGGGTCTCCCCGTTTGCCGTCTTGAGCGTGGCCTTGCCGCCACCTTCCTTGATCTGCTTCATCAGATCGGCAGCGTTGATCCTGCCCGGAACCACGTGGTAGGTCAGGACCTTCACCAGTTGGTCTTTGTTCTCGGGGTTCAGCAGCATTTCAACCGTGCCGGCGGGCAACTTGTTGAAGGCGTCGTTCGTGGGCGCAAATACGGTGAACGGCCCGGGACTCTCCAGCGTCTGGACCAGATCGGCAGCCTTTACCGCCGCCACCAGGGTAGTTAGATTGTCGGCCGTCGAGGCATTCTGAACGATGTTCTTGCTGGGATACATAGGCGCGCCGCCCACCACTGGATCGCTCGAGCCCGGCGCCGCCAGAGCCGCAAAGGCCATCGTCATTACAAACAGCACTACCAGAATCTGCTTCTTCATGTTCCTCATCCTCTGAGCGCAATGGATTTTTGATTTTTGATCGCTCATTGGGGTTACGTGTAGGAAGCAGGAACGGATTTAACGATCTTGGCCGGAGACTACAGCCGCAAATCCGGCGGTCTTGGGCGATGTCGAGTTGACCCGGCCTCGCACGCGGCCTACCATAACCGCGAGTGGGACTGAGGTCCTCAGACATGGTCGGCGAGACAGTCTCCCACTATCACATCGTGGGGAAACTCGGCGGTGGTGGAATGGGGTTGGTTTATGACGCGGAAGACACGCGTCTGGGCCGCCACGTCGCACTCAAATTCATTCCTGAAAACCTGCTCAACGACCGCAAGGCGCTGGAACGCTTCGAGCGCGAAGCCAAAGCTGCCTCACAGTTAAATCACCCCGGCATCTGCACCATCTACGACATCGAGGACATGAACGGCCAACCCTTCATCGTGATGGAGAAGCTGGAGGGCATGAGCCTGAAGGACCGGCTGCGCGGCGCGCCCATGGACATCGAGGAGATGCTGGACATCGCCATCCAAGCAATACAGCGAGAAATGGACGAAGGCAGCCTACAG
>CAWKIR010000035.1:0-24849 GCA_963849815.1 uncultured Acidobacteriaceae bacterium
TTGTCGAGATACTGCAAATCGCCCACGGCGTTCCCCGCGGCGTTCACGCGGATGATGTTGTCATTGGTGGCAAGCGTGTTGCTGTCACCGCGAAAGTGACCAATCTCCAGCAACCCTGCACCCAGAGCGATGAGCAGCGCAGCTGCCGCCGCCACAACGGGACGACGGAACCAGGCAAGCCAGTTCCGCGGAGGCTCCGCCACTTCGTCGCGCATACGCGCCCGCAAACGCGTGTTGAAGTAGGGCGACGGCTCGGGCGTCGGCCACTCCTCCAACAGCATCAAGGTCTGTTGCAACGCAACCAGTTCTTCCGCGCAAGCCGCACAGCTTTGCAGATGTTCCTGCATCTCGGCGGAAACCGTTTCCGGTCCGCTCAGCACCGCATCCATGAATTCCTGACGAAGCTTTTCGCACTTCATAACTACACCCATTTCCTGCTTTAAATCATGCTACGAAAACTCTGCCGTCCCTACGGGACTCGGCGAATTTTCCCGCTCTACCCAACACTCCGCTTCGCTATGTGCTGGGCTAAACTATTCCGCGCCTGCGGCGCTGGTTTTTCGCGCCTCGTACTCCACTGCCGAAAACCCGAAAAGCAGATCCTTCGTGGCTGAAGCCCGCTCGTGATGACAAAACAAACAGCTTGCAACGGCACGGCTAAACAGGCTGCGGAAAAAGTTCGCTTTGAACGCTTTGTAACAGGGCACGACTTCAGTCGTGCCGATAAGCCGCCTATTTTTCTTTCCGAGCTGGCTTCAGCCGGCGGCACCGGCCCTGCTTCGACTTTTCCGACAGCCTCTAAAGTCATGCCCTGTTACCAAGCAACTGCTACAGGAAACCTTTCAACGTCTCGCGCAGGGTTTCATAGGCGCGAAACAGCAGCGACTTGGTGGCCGACTCGCTCAACTTCAGCACCCCCGCAATCTCGCGGTAGTCCATGTTCTGATACTTGTGCATCAGCACGGCCATGCGCTGCCGCTCGGGCAGCGCCTCCACCTGGGAGCGGATTGCAGCCAGTCGCTCGCGGCGAAGAATGATTTGCTCGGCATTCAAGCCGCTGTCGGCAACATCCACCGTCATACCAGTATCGGCATCGGGCTCGTCGATGTTGACCGTGTTCTCGGGGCGCTCGTGCTTGGTGTCGCGCGCGTGATTCACCGCCAGGTTCGTCGCAATACGATATAGCCAGGTCGTGAACTTGGCGCTGGCCGCATAGCCTTTGCGCGAACGATAGACCCGAAGAAATACCTCCTGAGCAAGTTCCTCGGCCACCGCCTGGTTGTGGGTCATGCGGTACATGAAGCTGACCATGGGCCGGCGGTATTTCTCCACCAGATAATCGAAGGCGGAATCGTCGCCAGCGGTCACGCGCAGCATGACCTCGGCATCGCTCAGCATCTCTAAAACGACAGGTTCAGCCAATTCGCCCCGCATGGCCGCTGGTGGCGCAGTTCCCTGAGCGACGCCCCCAGCCAGCACGGCCCGATCTAATGCGATGCTGCCCACATTCCTTGTAACCCTCGGCGTGCCAGAAAGTTGCCCCGCCCGGACTCGAGTTCTCGGGCACTTTTCCGCAGTTCCAGACCGGCATCGCAACCCTAAAACCAGTATTATGCACGATAGGCCGCACCGCGGATACTTATGACTTTGAAGCGAAATCTTTTGCTTTGTTGCCTTGTCCTTCTCGCGGCGACATCGGGCGCCGTCGGGGCCTCCGGAGCAAGCCCGCCGGCTGCCGCGCTCCTGCCGGTAGCACAACAACAATCCACTAGCCAGCCAAGCTCTCCCGCCTCGGCTGCTCAGAGCTCCACTAACGCCGAAGGCCCCACTTTGGGCGAGCAGGTCTCCCACGACCTGCTGGAGCCGCTGCGCATAGGCATCGAGGCGCAGAACATGCAGGAAGCGTTGTCGGTCTTTGACCAGAAAGAGTTGAACAGCTACGCCGATTTGCAGGGGCAGCTTAACGCTTTCTTCCACCTGTACGCCGAGACGCGCTTCCGCTACCAACTGCTACAAGTGGAGGCGGACAAAGATCGCGGCTCCGCCACGGCGGAGGTCGAGATGGACGCGCTGCCGTATCAGGAGATGCAGGTACCGGTGCGGCGCAGCGTGCAAATGCGCTTCCAATTGAAGCTGGGGCCCAGGGGCTGGAAGGTGACGGGATTCAGCCCGGCTGGTTTCTTCGGCGCGGAGTTCGACCAGGCGGCGAAGTGAAGGCGCACTCAGTAACTAGCAATTAGCAAACTGCCAGCGACTAAGAAACTCTGCGGCTCTGATGAGTAGCCTGAAGTGTCGGCGTGAGAACTCGACATATCAGATTGCTTTGGAACGCGAAGCATCGAAACTGGCAGTAATCCAACCGCGCAGGGGCGCAATGACGTTAGCCCGGCGCGTGAGCGCCGGGTCAAATGGGAGCTCGAACCTGAGCCGCGGAGCGGCGACACGGTTGTTATTCAGACTCTAAAGCCGGTCGCTTCAGCGAAGCCGGCTTAGTCAGGGTTTGCGAATCGCTAGTTGGCAAGCGCTAATTGCTCATGAAACGCGACTACCCTGAACATCCCATCATCGGCGTGGGCGCCGTGATTGTCGAAGGCGGCCGAGTGTTGCTGGTGCGGCGCGATACCGAACCGCTGCGGGGAGAATGGTCCGTCCCCGGCGGCATGCTGGAGCTGGGCGAGAAGCTGCGCGATGGCGTGCGCCGCGAGGCGTTGGAGGAAACTGGTGTCGAGGTCGAGCCGGGCGAGGTGCTTGACGTCTTCGACAGCATCTTTACCGACGGGCTGGGTAAAACGCAGTATCACTACGTGCTGATCGATTACCTTTGCCGCCCGATTTCAGGCGAGGCGCAGGCGGGAAGCGATGTCAGCGATGTGCGCTGGGTGAGCCTGGAGGCTCTGCCTGCGATGGGACTGCGGGAGTCGATTGAGCAGGTTGTGCGTAAGGGACTTGAACGGGCAGGACGCAAATGACAGTCCGTGCCGACAGGCGAAGGCGTCGGATGCAAGTCGGGGATGGCAAAAAAGAGTCATCGCAATCCCCCCTATGGTGCCGAATACCAGTTGACTTACGGCACCCTGAGCGGTGAGTATTTCGTTAAGAGGAGAACGCCATGCGACGGACGAGCTTAGGGGTGGGAGCGATTTTGTTTTTGGGATTGATTACGCTGGCGGCGGAGGCGCAAGCGCAGAGTCAAACGCCAGCGTCGCAGGCGCCAGCGCCTCCGGTCGGTTCCTCGCCCAGGGTCCAGAGTCCGCGCGCTCCCAATCAGCAGGTTGCCCCCGACATGGTTTGCTTCGGCTATTACCCGAACTGGAGCGTGCAGTTTGCAAATGGCGAGGCGCGCTATCTGGGCGACAACGAGAGCAATCGAACTTTTCTCGGCGACTTCTATTGGGTCCCGGAAGACAACGCCTGGGACTGGCACCGTGCCAACGGACTTGCACCCGCCAATGGAGGCTATGCCCTTTCGGCCTCGATCGAGAAGACTACTTGTCACGATAGCGTGCTGAAGACCACCTTCCCTTACACGGCGGAGGTGAACCTGCCGCAGGGAACGATCGTGAGTGGGTGTTGCCGCAAGCTGAAGCCCGGCGAAGCGCCCGTCGGCAGGCATGGAGTGCCGGCGCAACAGGTAGCGCCGTCGGGCACGCAACTGCCGGCACAACCGGCATCGCAATCGCCATCGCATTAAGGGGAGCTCACTGCCCTTCGCGCGACAGCATGATCACTTCGTGTTCCTTGTAGGTCGAGCGCGCGTATTCGCTGTAGCCGCATTTCTCGGCCACACGAAGCGAGGCGAGATTTTCCGGCTGGATCAGGCAAGCTGTCTTGATTGCGCCGAAGTGTTCGTCTCCCCAGGCGATGACTGCGCGAACTCCTTCGGTCGCGTAGCCGTTGCCGTGAAAACGTGGAACAAGGATCCAGCCGATTTCCGGAATGCCATCGAGTGAAGGCTCGATGGTGCGCTTGAAGTCGGCAAAGCCCATCTCGCCCACATACTCGCCTGAGTCTTTGTTTTCCACCGCCCAAAAGCCGAAACCCAGCATGGCCCAGTGGCCGACATAGCGCAGCAGGCGCGCCCAAACTTCTTCGGGCGTCTGAGGTGCGCCGGTGGTGTGGCGGGTGACGATGGGGTCGGCCCACATTGCCGCCGAGACGGGGAAATCTTCGAGGCGGTGCGCGCGCAGGCGGAGGCGCTCGGTTTCAAGGGTGGGAACTTCGACGGTGCAACGTAAGGCTTTGTTCATTGATCTGTTACCGGTATACGTCTCGCCGGTGCGCAACCCGCGTGACGCTGACCAACCTGGCGGCATCGTCAATGATGTACACGACGCGCCAGTCCCCTACTCGGATACGCCACTGGTCTTTCTAGCCCTTCAGTTTCTTACATCCGGCGGGCTTGGGATCGTGGCGCAGCAACTGCATCTTGCGAACGATACGGCCCAGCACGTTGTCGGGCAGAGATTCAAGTTCCTTATGTGCTGAAGGCTTGACCTCGACGAGATAGTCAGCCACGAAGGCGCCCGCGCTTGACGAGGTCGGCCTTGACGGTTTCCAGCGGTATGCCCTTTTCCTTGCGCCGGGATTCCGAAATCAGGCCGTCCCAGAAATCCTGTAGTCTCGCGCCGTGCTTCTTGAGGTCGATCAAGACAGCCACCTTACGGCCTTTCGCGTCGGTAACAAACTGAACTCCGGTCATGGAGTTATTGTCATTCAATCAGCGCCTTTCCCGCAATCCGAGGGAAAAGAAAAAGACCCGCAGCGCACGGCGCCGACGGGTCCTTTCCGGTTAGCTGTTGGAATTGGCCTGAGGCTGTCCACTCCACGTGGCCCAGCGGCAGACACCAAACCAGCTGTCTTGCGAGGATTTAGAGCGGAAGCCCTAAGCCTCAGCCACCTCACTTGAGAAACTACAATGACTGTCAGATTTCATATATTTGGATCACCCTCCTTTCCAGTGTCCCTAGAAATTAACACCGCTCGTTACTGCCGTCAAATTGAGAATTGATGAATGTGCCTCAGATGTAACCGCGGTTATTGCGGCTGGCCGGCAGTCACGGAATCAATGTGAATCTGGTTGCTGTCGGTATCGAACTGGAACTTAATCGATACGGACTGGTTGTCGTAGCCCTTGAGTTTGTCCGGATTCGCGACAACGTAGGTGGTATCGCCGTTGGTGAAATTCTCTCCGCCATTACTGACTGTGCCCGACATCATGTGATGCGGCGCAGTATCCACTCCCACTGATTGTTCCTGGGATGACTCGTTCATCTGCTGCTGCTTTAGCTGTTGGTTGTCCTGTTGCGCTTGCTGCCCAAAAGCCAGCGCCGGGATGCACAACGCCAAGCCGAGCAAAGCTATCGTAATCTTGTTCATGTCTCCCTCCTAAACAAAATGGGACGCGGATGCCTGTTCCCGCGTGCTACTTATGTGACGTCAATTTTGCATGCGGGGGTTGCTCGCGGGGCCGCCGAAACGGCATTCGAGCAGGAATTCATCACGTTATTGCAGTTATGCGTAATCGAATGCGATAGCCGATTCGTGTTGGGATGAAACAGGTGTCGTGCCTACGGCACTCGGGTGTTCTTATTATGCGCTGACCCAGCCGTGAACGGCTGGGCTAACTTGTGTCGCGCCTCCGGCGCTGTGCGGCCGGTAATTACAATGACACGTCGGATGCGAAATCAGATCGCCGTGCGGCAGCCCTGCCCTAGTGTCGCGCCTCTGGCGCTGTGGGGCAATACCACCTAGACCCAGGCGTTGCCGCGGCGGAAGCCGCGGGCCAGGCGTGCGGTCAGAACGATCCCTCCCGCCAGCAGGCCCGCGCCGACGGCAATCTTCTTGAGGAGCTGACCGTCGCATGCCCGCTGCTTTCTGGCGCCACGAATGTGTTCAGGCCGAACGCCCATGCCAATGACGCGCGCCGTAAGGCGCTGGATGCCGGGAATGTTCACGGCCACCTTCAGTTGCCACGGCGCCTTTGCCGGACCTGGATTGCGGAAGATGGTCTGCAATGCTTTGTGCGCGTTGACCTGCACGAACTGCGTCGCGCGAGTGGGAAATTCGCGGCGCTGTTGCACCGAGGCCAGCAGCGCTTCTGTCACGCGGCCTTCGCGCAGAGCATCGGCCAGCAGGTTCGCGGTGGCGACGGCGTCCTGGATCGCGAGGTTAATCCCCACGCCTCCGGCCGGCGACATCGCATGGGCTGCGTCGCCAATGCACAACAGGCCGGGACGGTGCCATCGCCGCAGCCGATTGATCTGTACCGAGAGCAGCTTGACCTGCTCCCAGTCGCGCAGCTCGTCAACCCGATCGCCGAGATAGGGCGCGATGCGGCGTACCGAGTTGCGGAACTCGTCCAGGCCCGCGCGCTGGATCTCGTCGAACGAGCCCTTAGGGATGATGAGTCCCGACTGGAAATAGTCGCCGCGGTTGATGAGGATGAGCGCTTTGCCGTAATTGAGATTGCCGAGCACTTGTTCGGGATCGCCGCTGGTGCGGCTGACGCGGAACCAGAGCACGTCGATGGGAACGCCGAACTCCTGCACCGTAAAGTGCGCCACCTCGCGGGTGCGCGAGCTGCGGCCATCGCACCCGATGACCAGATCGGCGCGAATCTCCGCCTTTCCTTTCGGAGTTTTCGCCAGCACGCCGCGAATGCGGCCGCCCTCATCGATCAGGTCGATGGCTTCGTTGTTCATGCGCAGACTGAAGCTGGGAAACTGCTTGGCCTGGCCCGAGAGGAAATCGAGGAAGTCCCACTGCGGCATCAGAGCAATGAACTTGCAATGCGTCGGGAGACAACGGAAGTCGGCAGCGCGGAAGGCATAGTCGCCGTAGATGCCGCCCGCCGAGGTGAGCCTCTGATGCGGCAGCTTCAGGAAATCGTCCAGGATGCCAAGCTCGTACATGACTTCGAGGGTGGAAGGATGGACCGTGTCGCCGCGAAAGTCGCGGAAGAAGTCATTGTGCTTTTCCAGCACCGTGACCGCGACGCCGGCGCGCGCCAGCAAGTAGCCCAACATGATGCCCGCAGGTCCGCCGCCGACAACGCAGCAAGTGGTTTCCAAAGTTTGGTTCGCCATGAGAGCAATCCCTCCGGTAACAGCACCGCCGATTACCAGAGTACTGGATTGGCTGGGCGGCGGGCTACAAGCGGACTGCGGAAGCAGAGCGCGGCGATGTTGCGTCTGTTGCTTCCGCAAGCTACCGGGTTAGGTCACAGCTTTGAATACGGTAACGCCCAAAATGAGCGTCACCAGGACGCCAAGAAGAAAGATGCCGAAAAGAATCTTGGCAATTACGGCGAAGCCCGCGGCAATCCCGGTGAAACCGAGGACCCCGAAGACCACAGCCAGCAGTGCGCAAATCAGTGTCCATTTAAGCATGTATGGGTAGATGCAAATTCGCAGAGCAGGGTTGTGACATGGCGAGAATGACCGCGATCAGCAGTCGAGAAAGAGGGCGCCGTCCGTACGGGAGACTCAGATTTGTCCTTGCGCCTCCCGCCCGAAACCCGTGTAGCCGCTCTGCGGCTGTTTTCGTTGCTGCGGCGATGGGCTGCTCTGTTATCCCGGCTGCGCCAGCTTCTTCACTTGACCGCCGTTGTGCGGCAGAGCGTGCAACAGCTCACGCACGCTGCGCTTGAAGATGGGATGGCGGATGTCGGCGGCGATCTCGGCCAGCGGCTCTAGCACGAAGCGCCGCTGATGCATTGCGGGATGCGGCACGTCGAGCTGCGCCGCGCGGATCACCGAGTTGCCGAAGAGCAGAATGTCGATGTCGATGGTGCGCGGGCCTTTGGGCAGGTTGCGGCGGCGTCCCATCTGCTGCTCGATGGCGAGCATCCTGGAGAGAAAGAGTTTGGGCATCAGCTGGGTGCGCAGGGCCGCGGCGCAGTTCAGAAACCAGGGCTGAGCGGCGAAGTCGACCGGCTCGGTCTCATAAAACGATGAGACGGCGAGCACCTTGCCCAGTTGCCCGAGCTTCTCGATCGCGATGCGGAGATTACTCTCGCGGTCGCCGACGTTGGAGCCCAGGGAGAGATAGACGGTCTTCTCCACGGATTTATCTTAGCCGGAGAAGAGCTGCGCGGAAGTGGCGCGGCGGATTCCCCGGCAAGGGCAGGTAATGAGATGATGAGATGGCTGTGACGCGAGCTCGTCCACGGCATCGCGTACCAAAAATGCGTTTGCAGCCGGCACGGTAGAAATCTGCACGATGCAGAGGCGATCGTACCGATCTACTCCCACCCAACCCAAATCTCGCAGGCCCCCCGCTCCTGAAAACCAATCCTGGTGATACTCTCGTTCGGGAGCAGGAGAAACCATTTGAGACGATTCGCCACGATCATCGCGGTCTTGCTGGCCGCCTCGGCGCTGGGAAATTGCAAGAGCACCAAGCTGGTGGCCAGCGTGAAGAGTCCCACCTATGCCGGGCAGCGCTTCCAGCGAGTGCTGGTCATCGGCATGAGCGACAACCCGGCCATTCGTTCCGACTTCGAAGACGCCATGGCCAACGCGCTCAGGCTCAAGGGCGTTCACGCCATCCCGGGCCATAACATCCTGCTGCGGCCCAAGTCGGCGCAGATGATTCCCGACTACTTGAGGGAGCAGATCAAGGAGCACAACATCGACGCCGTCATCACCTCGCGGCTGGTGGGCGTAAAGAGCGAAGTCACCTATATCCCCGGACAGGCTTATACCCTTCCTTATCCCTACTACAACTCATTCTATGGCTACTACGGCGCAGTCTACCCGCGAGTCTATGCTCCCGATTATCTTCGCGAGGACAAGACCGTTCGCGTCGAAACGAATCTATACGGCACCTCGACGCCGGAAGGGGAATTTGTGTGGACGGGCATCAGCGAGACCTTCAATCCCAATCCCGAGAAAGTGGACAAGGCCA
The DNA here is from genome assembly GCA_963849815.1 of uncultured Acidobacteriaceae bacterium. Classification (GTDB taxonomy): domain Bacteria; phylum Acidobacteriota; class Terriglobia; order Terriglobales; family Acidobacteriaceae; genus Bog-257. The sequence goes on from CAWKIR010000035.1 coordinate 8,908, forward strand.
TCAATGCGGTGGTCAAGGTGGTGGTTCAGGATCTGCAGAAAGAGGGGATCTTCTAAGTGACGAGCACGGCGGGCCCATACTGCATCGCTTAAAGCCGGGGGCCCCGAATTTGGCGCTTTCCAGACCCGGGACTTTCTCGGAGTCGCAGCTGGGGGCACCGGCACGACTGAAGGTCGTGCCCTCACACAAAGCGATTTACGGAATGGTTTGTCAGTCGGCGACGGCGAGATGCTCTTCGGGCCAATCCGCAACTGCGGCTTCGCTGAGGGTGATCTCCTCGGCGTAGCTTTGGTCGCGCAGGATGCGGGAGACGATGGCGGTGTGCAGCGCGTGTCCGGCGCGGTCAGCCTTGACGTAGCCCAGAATGCGCTTGCCGAAGAGTGCGAGGTCCCCGATGAGGTCGAGGACTTTGTGGCGGACGAACTCGTCGGGGAAGCGCAGCGGCGGGTTGTCGATGCCGTCGCGCGTCAGCACAACGCAGTTGTCGCGCGAGGCGCCGCGGATGAGGCCCATGTTCAGCATGGCGCGCTGCTGCTCGAGGAAGCCGAAGGTGCGCGCGGCCGCGATATGTTCCACGTAGCTGCCGTTCGACAACTCAACCTGGAAGCGCTCGCTGCCGATCAGAGGATGCGGGAAATCGATGGCATAGCTGACCGAGTAGCGCTCGGCCGGATAGACGCCGATGAACTTCTCGCCTTCGTGCAGTTCGTAGGGGCGCAGGATCTTGAGGTAAACGCGCTTGCGGCGCTGCTGACGCAGGCCGGCTTCGGTGATCATCTCGACGAAGGGCTGCGCGCTGCCGTCGAGGATGGGGACTTCGAGGTTGTCGAGCTCGACGATAGCGTTGTCGACGCCCATGCCGATGAAGGCCGAGAGCAGATGCTCGGTGGTGGAGATGAACACACCCTTCTTCATCAAGCTGGTGGCGTAGCTGACCTTGGCAACGTTGCGGCTGATGGCCTCGACTTCGTAGCCGTCGAGATCGACGCGGCGGAAGACGATGCCGGTGCCGGCCGGAGCGGGCAATATACGCAGGCGAACCGAGGCCCCGCTATGAAGACCGATGCCGTTGCATTCTGTGGGCTTGCGAATTGTGCGTTCGTAGATCAATAAGTGAGGACGAGCAGCAGCGTACTTACTAGATTACAGGATGGAGACTGGCGCGGTTGTTGTATTTTTGCCACAAGCATGGTCTGTGCGGCCTCACGAACCCGCCGGCCCCGCTGCTGGCTGAGGTGCGGAAGCTGTTGTTTCTTCAGGTGCATCCCCGCCGTTTCGGATCCTCATGAACTTGTTCAGCAGGTCGAACCAGAACGGCGCGCCCAGCGACACTGCCACGATGCTCAGCAGCCAGCCCAGGATGTGGTCGGCCCACTGGCCACGGGTTGCAGGAGGCTGGTGGCTCCATCCCACGACTTGTCCCAGTTCGTCTAAATCGTTTTGTGTTGCCGGCTGATTTGCGGCGGAAGACGTACTACTGTTCCCGGGGGTCGGAGCGGTGTGGCTCTTGGCCTGCTCCACAAGTTCGGCCCGCAGGGTGGGATCGGTCCACAGCGTTCGTGCGATTTGCAGCGTATCGGCGTTGGCGCTGAGCACCAGCACGGCCGCAATGATCACCGTCCAAATCTGCGTGGTGCGTTTGTACCAGCCGGAGACGCGGTCCATGGTGTCGTTGAACCAGGCTTCGATGTTCTTTTGCGCCTGCTGGAGATTGTTGTTCGAAGTCTGAATCACTGCCAGCAGCGTGGTCTTGACGTCGCCCGCGGGAAGATTGTTGATGCCGGTTTGGAGGTCGTCGAAGGTGATGACTCCGGGCTTCTGCGGCGTGGCAATGTCCATCACCGCAGTGGCAAAGGCACGCGCGGAAAGATACGCAGGCAGCTCGCCTGTCTTCGGACCCGACATCCCGACAATCAGCGGATGGGCATAGAACTGTTGCAGGAACCAATTGCGGTCGGCCGCGTCCTGCGTCCCGCCCTGCTGATCCAGTAACTGCACGATGGCGTGCTTCAACGTGCCGGCCCGCATTTTGAAGACACCCGCAATCCACTCATTCATCGTGGTGCAGATGATGGCCAGCAGCAGGTAAACGAAGATGAGGCCAATCAAGACCTCGAGCGTGCTGGATCCAAGCAGTCCGTTACCCATGGTCGGTGCCTCCTCTGGTTGGCTAGTGCGCCGGAGAAATCGTTGTCGCGCCCCAGAAATGTTCTTGTCGATGAACCTGATCTGCCACGGCTGTACAGCCGCTGCCCTTATGTGGGAACTCGGGCATCAAGCCGTCCCCGGCCCGACGCCCACCGCGATCCTTGAAGTTGTAAAGATGCGCACGATATTACTCCGGCACAAGTGATTGTCAAGAACAATCCCGCGCCCGCCGAGTGCTATATTCCCCACGTGCGCTCGCCGGCCGGCAACTCGATGAACACCGCCCCGCCGCCGTTCTGGCACGTGGTTCGCGACGCCCGACGATTTTTCCTTCTGGTTACGCTGGCCGCACTCGCCTTGCGGCTGGTCTTCTACTTCAGGTTCCCGCACGTCTTCGGCGATTCCCTGGTTTACGGCGACATCGCCAAGAACTGGCTCGACCGCAGCATCTTCGGCCTCACTCACTCTGATGGGGTACGTCCTACATTGATCCGCCTCCCGGGATATCCGGCGTTCCTCGCTGCATGTTTTGCGCTCTTTGGCCGCGAACATTACAACGCGGTGTTGCTGGTGCAAATCGCCATCGACATCGCGACCTGCTTCTTCATCGCGGACCTGGCGCGGCGAACTGTATCTGAAGGCGCGGCGCGATTTGCGTTCCTGTTGGCCGCCGTGTGCCCTTTCACCGCCAATTACACTGTCGCGCCTCTGACCGAGACGCTGAGCATCTTCTTTGTCGCGATGGCGCTCGATGCCGCAGCTGCGGGCTTCAACGCGTCACAACTCGGCCTCGATGCATGGTCAGCTTGGACCTGGTGCGGCGTCGCGCTTGCCGGCGGCGTTTTGTTGCGGCCCGATGGCGGCATTCTGCTGATCGCTCTCGGCCTCTATCTGCTTTTTCAGTTGTCGCGACAGCCGCTCCAGCGGGCCCGCCTTTTCTGGGCAGGAGTGCTCGTGCTGACAATCTCTCTGGCCCCGCTCGTTCCCTGGACCATCCGCAACTGGCGCGACTTCCATCGCTTTCAGCCGCTGGTTCCGCAGTCAGCCAGCGATCCCGGAGAGTTTGCGCCCGACGGTTTTGATGAGTGGGTGCGCACCTGGGTGGCCGACTACATTTCCACCGAAGAGATTTACTGGCAAGTTCCCGACGACAAGGTCGATCTTAGCCTGCTGCCGTCGCGGGCGTTTGACAGTCCAGCCGAACGCGAAAAGACGCAGGCCGTCTTTGACCTCTATGCCCGGATGCTGGTGATCAATCCTGAACTGAATTCGCAGTTAACGGCGTTGGCCAACGAGCGCATTCGCCGCAATCCGCTGCGCTACTACGTTTGGCTCCCGGCGTTGCGTGTCGCTGACATGTGGTTGCGTCCCCGCACCGAGATGCTTCCATTGGATACGCGCTGGTGGGATTTTGCCGACGACACCCAATCTTCAGTGCTCGCCACCATGTGGGGGGCGCTGAATTTACTGTTCATCTTCGCTGCCGTCATGGGCGCAGTGCGCGGCCCGCGTCCGCGCTATCTCGCCATGATGATGCTGTTTGTGCTGCTGCGCTCGGCTTTTCTCGCCACCCTTCCCAATCCCGAGCCGCGCTATACCCTGGAATGCTATCCGGTGGTGCTGCTGCTGGGCGGAGCGTGGATTTCGGGATGGAGGAGGTGTGACGAGTAAGCCAGACCCGAGTACTATGGCTTCGGAACTATGACTGGCGAAGTCACTCGCGCTGCAACCGCGGTTTCCGGCCCAACCACCACGTTGATCTACGACGACTGGTATCCGGCGATGCGTGCCTCGGAGATTTCCGGCAGGCAGATGGCTAAGGCTATGCTGCTGGGCATTCCGCTCGCCCTCGGCCGTACCGTCGGCGGCAACTACTTCGCCATGCGCGATTCCTGCCCCCATCGCGGCATCCCGCTCTCCTACGGATGGTTCGACGGCCAGCAGGTGACCTGCAAATATCACGGCTGGGCATTCGAGCCCGTCTCCGGTCAGTGCCGCGAAATCCCCTCCCTCACTCAGCGCGATTCGCTCGATCCCTGCAAGATCTTTGCCACCGCATTTCCCTGCGAAGAGCGCGATGGACACCTCTGGGTCTATGTCCCACAGAGTGGGAGAGGTAGATTAACCCGCCCTAGCCCAACAGAAGGGCTGGAACGGGGTACGCGAGACGATCTCTCGCAATTGCCGCCGGTCCCCGAGGTGCCGAAGTTCAGCCAGCGCTTTCGCGCCGCGTACCTCACGGCCGATCTGCCTTGCAACATCGATCACGGCATCATCGGGCTAATGGATCCGGCGCACGGCCCGTTTGTGCATCAGTCGTGGTGGTGGCGCTCGCGGGCCAGCATCCACGAAAAAGAAAAACACTTCGAGCCTATCGACGGCGGCTTCCGCATGACCGCGCATCAGCCCTCAGCCAACAGCGCGCCCTACAAACTGCTGGGCGTGTATGGCCAGCCCATCACCACGACTATCGACTTCGTCCTGCCCAACCGGCGCTATGAGATCATCCGCTGCGGCGAAAAGTGGTTTGCCAGCCTCACGACGGTCACGCCGACCATCGACAACCATTGCCGCATCGATGTCTGCGCGGCCTGGAACGTCTTTCTCAACATCCCGTTTCTCACTCCGATCGCGAAATTTTTCGGCCGGCGTTTCGTTGGGCAAGATCAGCTCACCATGATCCAGCAGGCCGAAGGGCTGAAGTACAATCCATCGCTCATGTTGATCGACGACGCCGACCGTCCCGCCAAGTGGTACTTCGAGTTGAAGCAGGCGCGGCTGGTATCACAGGCCAGCGGCAAACCTATGCGCCATCCCATGGACGGTCCGGTTACATTGCATTGGAGAAGCTGAGGGTAAAGCGGCGCTTTCGACTGCGCTCAGCGTAGGTGGAGTTGTGGACGTGAATCAGGTTTGTAACAGGGCAAGACTTTAGTCGTGCCGGTAAGCCGTTTATTCTGTCATCCCGAGTGGCCTTCAGGCCGCGAGGGACCTGCTGTTCCTGCTTTTCAGCAGCCTGTTCAGTCGTGCCGATGGGAAGCAAGAAAGAATTCGATGCCGAACCCGATTCACCTTTCCTGGAAACTCCGTTCCCGCCTCCGCATCTTCGCCGTTGCTCTGCTGCTAGGCGCAGCCGTCGGCATCTTCGTCCTCTATCCCACCAACGAGTTCGTCTATTACTACGAGTATCGTCCGGGAAACTCGACTGCTGCCGACTTTACTGTGACCCAACTCCAGCGCTCTATGAAAGGCCAGACGCCGGAGAAGACCACGTTCTATGCCATCGTCGGCATGGTCCTCAGCGTGTGCGGAGCAGGATTGTACTCCAGCATGCAGCGCCGTTCGCAGCGGATCGAGCAGCTAAGCGCCGCCCTCGAGAGTGACCTGCAAACTTTCATCGCGCAAGGCGAGAGCGCGCAGTTGGAATTCAAGTCGTCGTTTCGGTGGGACCTGCGCGAGAGCAAAGTCAATCGCGCGTTGGAAGCGGTTGTGCTGAAGACTCTCGCCGGCTACATGAACGGCGACGGTGGGACCCTGCTCATCGGCGTGGCTGATGACGGCGCCATCGTCGGCCTCGATCACGACTACAAGACCCTGAAGAAACAAGACCGCGACGGCTTCGAGCAGGCATTGATGACCGCGATCGCAACCAAGCTTGGCGCCGACGCGTGCCATCAGGTGCAGATCGTCTTCCCTACCGTCGACAACGAGGAAGTGTGCCGCGTCATGGTCGCTCCTACGCCGCGGCCGGTTTACCTCAAGGAAGGTGACGCTCCCAAGCTGTACGTCCGCGCCGGCGTGCTCACCCGCGAACTCAACGTGCAGGAGGCCGTCGATTACACCTCGGCGCGTTGGCCCAAGTGAGCCGCGGGCGCGCGATCGGGATCATTTCACCGGATTTTCATGGCTCCGCGAGTTGCGGCGGGCGCTCGCAATGTGCGACAGTGTGGATTCGCGGCGGCGTCCGCGGAAGGTAGTCATCCCGTCAGAGCAGCACGTTTGTGCAACGTAGGTATTGCACTTGAGGACTTGTAACTGGAATGGCCAAGAAGGTTAAAACGAAATCGTTTGAACAAGCTGTCGCCTGGTTTCGCGACCACGGCTTCGACGTGCTGGAAGCCCCCGGCGCCAGCGGTCGTGTGTTTCTCAAGAAATATCATTGTTCCGCGGCGATCGAGCGTGCCGACGACGGCAACGTAAAGATATTTGCCTACCCGGGTTATCTCATGAACGGCGAAATCTCCAAGCTGGTGGACCACGGTTACCAGAAAGTCTTGCAGACCAGCAAGGCCGTCTATCCCGCAACCGCCGACCACCTGAAGGCGTTGCACGATTTCTCCGAAGAGCTGAAGGAAGGCATCGGCAGTATCAGTCTCTACAATGAGAGTCTGGGCACCGTCAGCGCAACCTATGTGTACGATCGCGTGCGCGATCGCGACCTGCCGCAAGCCGAACGTCCCCAGCGTCCCTGGAAGCAGCCGCCCACCGTCAAGCGCCCCGCGTAGATCTTAGACCTGCTGCGAAAAGCCGCGATGTCTTCCGGCGTTGCCGGGTTGTAAGCTGCCTCCGACAAATACTTTCTCCTCGCCTGCAAACCCGCATTGAGGATTCTCTATCCAACTAACTAGGACGGATTTGAGTCCGTCCGCCGGGTATCCAGGGAGGAACAAATAAAGTTATGAAGCGAATTGGAATTCTCTTAGGCTTGCTGGCGCTCAGCACATGCATGGTTTGGGCGCAGGACAACAGCAGCAACTCTGCACAAAATACCACCACCCAGAACAACAATAACGCCCGCAAGAATGCGGCGGCCAACGAGGCGAACGCGGCCGAGAATGCCAAGCAGGACGCCAAGGATGCCAGCACGCAGGCAGGCGCGGAACACGACAAGGCCATGGCCCGTCTGGACGACGCAGCCAAGGACTTGAATCAGCTTTTGGCCGCGCCTGACAACGGAATCCCCGATTCTGTCTTCACCAAGGCGAAGTGCGTAGCTGTCGTTCCCTCCATGATCAAAGGTGGCTTCATCTTCGGCGCGGAGCACGGACGCGGCGTCGCCTCCTGCCGGCTGCCACATGGCGGCTGGAGCGCGCCAGCCTTCTTCGTCGTGACCGGCGGAAGCTGGGGCGCACAGATTGGCGCGGAAGGCGTCGACCTGGTGATGCTGATCATGAACGACGACGGCATGAACCAGTTGCTGAGTGCCAAATTTAAGATTGGCGGAGCGGCCAGCGCTTCGGCCGGTCCCGTGGGACGCCAGGCTGCTGCCGATACCAGTTGGAAGATGAACGCGGAGGTCCTGACGTATTCCCGGGCACGTGGTCTGTTCGCCGGTGCAACCCTGAACGGCACGGTCATCAAGGAAGATGACGATGGCATGCGTGCCTACTATGGCCGGTCCATCGAATTTCGTCCTGTGCTGACGGGACGGGTGAAGGACCTTACCGCTCCTAAGGATGTCCTGGTGGCGACTTTGGAGCGGAACCGTGCGGAAGTGAAGGCGCAGGCTCACTGAGAAATAAACGACTAAACCCAGCACCAGCGGTGGGCTCCGGCTCACCGCTTTTTCTTTCTCGCCAACCTCCGGTACACTTGCGCCCGGAGGTTGGCATGAAATTGGCATCGCTGATTGTTCTGCTTGCGGCTACGTTCGCTTCGGCTCAGAATCAAAATTCTTCGGGCGCTGACGCAGCAATCCGCGCCGTGCTTCAAGCTCAGGTGGAAGCGTGGAACCATCACGACCTGGACGCGTTCATGGCAGGCTACTGGAAATCTCCCGATCTGACCTTCTTTTCCGGAGCCACCGAAACTAAGGGATGGCAGCCGACGCTGGAGCGCTACCAGCGCAACTACCAGTCGGCGGGACGCTCCATGGGCACGCTTTCGTTCAGCGACTTGCGCGTGGACCCGCTCAGCTCCGATGCCGCTTTCGTTCGCGGCCAGTTCCATCTGGTGATGCCCGACGGCAAGCAGCCCCACGGGGTCTTCACTCTCATCTTCCGCAAGTTTCCCGAGGGCTGGCGCATCGTCCACGACCATAGCTGCGCAGCAGCCGAACCGGCTCAGAGTCCGGCGCCGCCCCCGCCGCCTACATCGAAATAGCCATTGCCTCGTTCTTCTCCGGGTGTAGAATTCAATCGTCTCCTCACCCGGGATCACAATCCCTTGTGACCAGACCAATCAGGCGGTATCCGCGAACGTGGAACTGCACTGGAGGACATCGTGAGTATCACCACCGGCGACTTCCGCGCCAAGATCACTGCTTCCACCCTTCTCGAAAAGAAACAACGTCAGGAAATCATCACCTGCCTCACTGCATATGACTACGCCAGCGCGCGCCTGGTGGACGAGGCCGGCATCGACATCGTTCTGGTCGGCGACTCCCTGGCCCAGGTGATGCTGGGCTACGAAAACACTCTGCCCGTCACCATGCGCGAGATGCTGCATCACACGCGCGCCGTTCACCGCGGCGTCAAGCGCGCCTTCCTGGTTGCAGACATGCCATTCGCCTCCTATCACCTCAGCCAGCGCGAATCGCTGCACAACGCCGCGCGCTTCATTAAGGAAGCTGGGGCCGAGGCGGTGAAAATCGAAGGCGGCGAGAAGCGCGCGCGCCTGGTCGAACGCATGGTCGAGGCCGAGATTCCTGTCGTCGGTCACATTGGGCTGACGCCGCAGTCGGTGCACGCCATGGGCGGCTACAAAGTGCAGGGCAAGACGCTGCAAGCCATCGAGCAACTGATGCACGACGCGCTCGCGCTGGAGCGCGCCGGCGCTTGCTGCGTGGTGCTGGAAGGCATTCCTCGCGAAGTGGCCGCGATGATCACCCACGAGCTGGAGGTTCCGACCATCGGCATCGGCGCTGGTCCGGAGTGCGATGGCCAGGTGCTCGTCTTCCACGATCTTCTGGGCCTGACGTTTTCGCCGCCGGCGAAGTTTGTTCGCCGCTACGCCGACGTTGGCTCGGTCATCAGCAACGCGGTGCTGGCGTTCAAGGACGATGTGAAGTCGGGCGGATATCCCGCCGACGCAGAGTCCTATCATCTGCCCAAAGAGACGCTGGCCGCGCTCCAAACCATTCGACCCCAACGGCCGCAAAATCGTGGGTTGCTGGGGGCCCCGATTGCCGAACGCAAGCGCGCTGTGCCAGTGTAGAGACATGCGGCTCGTGCGGCGATCTGTTTGGTTGATTGCGATATCGTTGGGACTGGCGTCGCTTGCGGCGGGTCAGGCTGCCGCTCCCGCGCACAAACCTGCCGTCCCCTGGAAGCGATACTGCCAGCCCAATGCCGGCTTCTGCTTCAAATACCCGCCTGCCTGGACGATGTTGGGCGACGTCTTCAACGGCAACGGCGTCGTGGTCGCGCCTACGCAAAAGGAAGACCGCGCGCTATGGCACGAAATCACGTTGGCGATGGTCGCACCGTCTCCCGCAGGCGATGAAGAAGGCCCGGGGTTGAACGGCATCATCGAGCAGGCTATGACTGCAATGCGTGAAGCCGGGCAGAATTTCGTTACCCTGCAACGCCAGGAACGGACCGTCGATCACCAGCCCGCACAGATGTTGAAGGCGCGCTATCGCGAGAAGGCGACCGGCCACGACTGGGTTGAGGAGATGATCTTCATTCAGGGCCCGGAGAACGAGATCTACTCGGTAGCTCTGAAGTGTGCGCCGCAGGATTCGGCGCGGCTGGAGCCGGTGTTGAAGGGTGTGCTGGACAGCTGGACGCTGCCGCAACCCGAGCCGCCGGCAGCGGACGACGCTCCAGCTCCAACTGCGCCTCCGGTAAAGCCGCCACTGCACTAGATTTTGGTTCCGTAGCGCAAGAGTTTGTCTGAGAACCAACTTTTGTCGTCAGCGGTGGAGTGCGTGACCTACGAAAATAGAACCCCGCAGGGGTGGTGTCGCAGTTAGCCCAGGACGGAGCGAAGCGCAGTCCTGGGTAGGGCGGGAAAATACCTGAGTCCCGTAGGGACGGTACAGTTCTTACCGAAGGCAACCAAACCTTGAAGCGCATTCCCACCATCGCCGAAATGAAAGCAGCCTGCCGCCAGGCCACCCGCAGCGGCAAGACGCTGGGCTTCGTTCCCACCATGGGCGCTCTGCACGAAGGGCATCTGTCGCTCGTGCGCGCGGCCAAGGTGCGCTGCAACGTCACCGCAGTTTCCATCTTCGTCAATCCGCTGCAATTCGCTCCTACGGAAGATCTTGCCAAATATCCACGCCCTCTGGAACGCGATGCAGCCATGCTGGAGCAGCTTGGCGTCGACCTGCTTTTCCTGCCTACTCCCGACGAGATGTACCCACCCGGCGCGCAAACTCACGTGCTGGTCAACGAGTTGAGTAACAAGCTGGACGGCGCATCGCGTCCCGGACATTTCCGCGGCGTCGCGACTGTCGTTACCAAGTTGTTTGAGATTGTCCGACCCGACTGCGCGTTCTTTGGGCAAAAGGACGCGGCGCAGGTGGCCGTGCTCCGCAAGCTGGTCGACGATCTCGATATGGATGTGGAGATCATCGTTTGTCCCATCGTGCGCGAGAACGATGGACTGGCGATGAGCTCGCGCAACATCTACCTCACGCCGGAACAGCGTCAACAGTCGTTGGTGCTGCATCGTGCGCTGATGCGCGTGCAGATGCTGTCCGATCAAGGCGAACGTAACGCCGGAAAGCTGATTGAAGCTGGAAAAAAGATCGTCGCGGAAGAGCCGGCAGCGCGGCTGGACTACTTCGCCGTTGTCGATCCAAACACTCTCGATCCGGTCGTCGATGTCACGCGAGGCGCGCTGGTGGCTGTCGCCGCGTACTTTGGCGCGACGCGCCTGATCGACAACCTTGTGCTGGCTTCGTCCTGGGGACTAACATCCCCGATGTGCCGCCCCTGAAGGGGCTCAATAGTAATAATGAGGCCTACCCAGGACTCCGCTGCGCTCCGTCCTGGGCTATCATGTCGCCGTCCCGCGTTGCGGGACTCGATTTGCGGTATATCGAACTTAGCCGCGTCACCACGCATTCAGAGACCCCCAATCCAAACAAAAAGGGCCGAAGCATTTTGCTCCGGCCCCCTCGATCCACGATTCACGAACGACGATCCAACCACTTACTTGGTGATCTTCTCGCCAATCGACTTCGCTTGGGTAAACAGCAACAAATAATCCGGGCCGCCCGCCTTCGAGTCGGTTCCCGACATGTTGAAGCCGCCGAAGGGATGCGCGCCCACCATCGCCCCTGTGCACTTGCGATTGATGTACAGGTTGCCCACGTGGAACTGCTGCTTGGCCGCCTCAATCTTGTCGTGCGAGTTGGTATAGACCGCGCCGGTCAGGCCGAACTCGGTGTTGTTGGCGATCTGCAAACCCTCCTCGAAGCTGCGCGACTTGAGCACCGCCAGCACCGGCCCAAAAATCTCCTGCTGCGAGATGGTCGCCATCGGATCGACATCGGCAATCACCGTGGGCTGAATGAAGTAGCCCTCAGTTCCAATGCGCTCGCCGCCGGTAATCAGCCGGCCACCTTCCGCGACGCCTTTCTGGATGTAGCCCAGGATCGTCTTCATCGACTTCTCGTTGACCACGGGGCCCATGTTCGGATTCAGCGCGGGGTCGCCGACGGTGATCTTTTCCACGCGCTGCTTCAGTTGTTGCAGGAACTTATCGTAGATGCGCTCGTCGATGATGGCGCGGGAGCACGCGGAGCACTTCTGTCCGCTGAAGCCGAAAGCCGCACTCGCGACGCCCTCAACCGCTGCATCCAGATCGGCATCGGCATCCACCACGATCGAGTCCTTGCCGCCCATCTCCAGCACAGTGCGCTTGATCCAGATTTGTCCCGGCTGCTGCACCGCCGCGCGCTGGTTGATGTGGAGGCCCACTTCCTTCGATCCGGTGAACGCGATGTAGCGCGTCTTGGGATGCTCGACGATGGCATTGCCAAAGCTGCTGCCGTGGCCGGGACAGAAGTTGACAACGCCGTCCGGCAGACCGGCTTCTTCCAGAATCTCGAAAAACTTTGCAGCGATGGTCGGCGAGTCGCCCGACGGCTTCAGCACAACCGTGTTGCCGCACACGATGGACGCCAGCGTCATGCCGCCCATAATCGCGCCCGGGAAATTCCACGGCGGAATCACCGCGCCCACACCCAGCGGGATATAGCGCAGCCAGTCGCGCTCGCCCGGCAACTGCACCGGAGTCTTGGCTTCCGCCAGCCGCAGCGCTTCCAGCGCGTAGAAGTCGCAGAAGTCGATCAGTTCCGCGATGTCGCCATCGGCCTCGGGCCAGTTCTTGCCAACCTCGAAGACCATCCATGCCATCAGCTCGAACTTGCGCTCGCGCAGCAGATGGCTCACGCGGAACAGCAAGCCGGTGCGCTCCTTCACGGTCGAGTATTTCCAGGTTTCGAAAGCCTTCAGCGCCGCCTGCATTGCGGGCTCAACTTCCGCGGCGCCGGCCGCCGAAAACCTTCCAACCACTTCCGTCGGTTTCGCCGGATTCAGCGACTGGGTCTTTTCGGCGGTCTTCACGCGGCGGCCGCCGATCACCAGGTCGTATTCCCGTCCAAGTTCGTTGCGGACCTTCTCGATGGCAACGCTCATGCGGCGCGTGTTCTCGGGATTGCGCCAGTCAATGGAGGGCTCGTTCGTGAATCCGGTTGGAATGCGGGCGTTATTGATGCTGGCGGCGATGCGGGTTCCTTCGCGCGCGGGAGTCATAGTGCTGGCCATAAGTGCGTCCTCTCAGGTAGGTCAAAATGGGATGACTTCTAATAGATGCCGGCCATTGCAGGGAGATGCGGTAGCCAGCCAGACCCCTTATTTTACGCCTTCCGCGACTTCCTGCGCCCGTCTCGAACGTCTCGGTAGTGTCCTAACACTATTAGGACACTACCAACGTCTCCCCGTTCGCCTCGCGCTTCCGCGGTGTGAGACGTTCCGCTCGTCCGCTGTTTTCCGCGCAGACATGGATTTGCGCCCAAGCCCGAGACTTCTGTCGCTCCCATGTATGAGCCGCCGAAAGACGTTGCCCCAGCGGAAGTCGGCGCGCTCATTAAGGACAGCGTTCATCCCGCGACAAGAACAATTTCTGAGATGAGTTCTAGTCAAAATGCCTAGGAAGCAACGCCGATGGTCCTCACAACCCGCAGCCGCACGACCAATCCACCTCTCGATCCGGTAACGTACCGTCAGTGACCAACTCGCCATTGCACTTCCGAATCTGAGTGTTAGGCTATCGAAGACCTTTGGCCGTCGGCCTTGTGCCGAGGTCTTCGCGTGAACGGTCTCATTTCATGCAATGGAATTTCAATGCCCTGCCCGCGGTAATCGCTCTCACCGTCCTGGTAACGGTCTTTGCCGCGATACGCCGCCAGCCAACCAAGGAGCGCGTTAATCTTTGGCTGACGGGATGGGCCTTTATCTTGCTGGACGCGGTGGTGGAATTCGCCCATTCCAGCGGTGTCCGGATAGTCCAGGTGGAGCATGCGATTGGGCTCTGCGCTATGTTGATGGCCAGCGTTGCTTTCGTGGTCTCCGTCGCGCCGCAGGCAACCACGTGGCGGCGCCAGTTGGTGATTTCCCTGGTGCTCGGCCTTCCGGCACTCGCCTACAGCAATGCCATCCTGTGGGGCATGAACGCCAACCAGTTCTACTACGCAGTGGTGGTGCTGGGACTGCTTGCGGTATTGCGGATGCTGTGGAGCTGGTATCAGGAGATCACGCCGTACGTTATGTGTATCGGCTTGTCGCTGCTCGCGCTGGCCGCGCTGGTGTGGTGGAGCATTGCTGCCGGTCATCCAGATTACGGAATTCTCCTTATGCTTGCCAGCCTCAATTTTTTTGCCGGCGGCCTCTACTGGTACCGCTTCCGCCGGCCCTCCGCCGGAGTTCTGTCGACGGTCTTCGGATTCGTCGCCTGGGGATTTACTTTTCCCGCTCTCATCCTGCTGGCAACATTCGCTCCCTCGGTCCGCATTGAATCCGAGACCTGGAACATTCCGAAATATCTGGTGGCCGTGGGCATGATTGTCACCCTGCTGGAAGATCAAATCCAGGCCAGCGAGCATCTCGCCTACCACGACGAGCTCACGGGATTGCCCAATCGGCGATTGCTGCAGGATCGGCTGCTCCAGGCGCTTACCCGTGCTGACCGCACTGGCTGCCACGTGGCCGTCCTCCTGCTCGATCTTGACGACTTCAAGGAAATCAACGACACCTTCGGACACCGTATCGGCGATGCCGTGTTACAAGCGGTAGTGGCCCGGCTCTCCAGCCGCATGCGCGCCTCCGATACCCTGGCACGTAGCGGAGGCGACGAGTTCACCATCGTCAGCGAAATTGCCACCGCTGAGGGGGCACAATCGCTGGCCTCGGCCATGGAGTCGGCCTTGGTTCTGCCTCTTAGCGTCGAAGGCGAACTGATCCGGACAGGGGTAAGTGTTGGCTACGCCCTCTATCCGGAGGACGGCGCCGACCCCACGGAGCTCTGTGCCGCCGCCGACAAGGCCATGTACGCTGCCAAGCGCGGCCTGCGCTCGCAATGATCGCTCCGCAGAAAAGCCGCTGGGATGTCTCTCAGTCGTCACTACTCACCTAAATTTGTGGCGTTAAGATCGATTCATGAAGAAACTCCGGGTAGGCGTCCTGTTTGGCGGGCGCAGCGGCGAGCATGAAGTCTCACTGCTGTCGGCAGCCTCGGTCCTGAACGCAATCGATAAGAGCAAATACGAAGTGGTGCCCATCGGCATCACCAAGCAAGGCCGCTGGGTAACTGCCGCACATGCCGAACGCCTGCTGCAAGGCAAGCCTGCCGATGCTCCTGAGCCGAAGCACCTGCGCGCCGGCGATCCCGACGCTACCGAATCCGCAGCCGTGCTGGCGCGGGGCGAAGGCGTCGTGGTACCGCCCATGCCGGGAGAAAATCACTCTGCGCTGGTGCCTTTCGAAACCGACGCTCATCAGCTTCGTGCCGGCTTCAATCCTGTGGACGTGGACGTCATCTTTCCGGTACTGCACGGCACCTTCGGCGAGGATGGCACTATTCAGGGCTTGCTGGAATTGGCTGACATTGCGTACGTGGGCGCGGGCGTGTTGGGCTCCGCCGCCGGCATGGACAAAGATGTCATGAAGCGTCTCTTCCGCGATGCCGGATTGCCCATCGTGAAGCACGTCACCGTTCTGCGCAGCGCCTGGCGCCAGCAGCCAAAGAAAGTCCGCAAACAGATTGAAAGCGCGCTCAAGTATCCGGTGTTTGTGAAGCCGGCAAACCTGGGATCATCGGTCGGGATTAGCAAAGTTCACGATTCCAGCGAGCTCGCCGCCGCCATGGACGAGGCCGCGCGCTTCGATCGCAAGCTGGTGATTGAAGAAGGTGTCGGCGGCAAGAAAGGTAAGGCGCGCGAGATTGAGTGCTCAGTGCTGGGCAACGATACGCCCATCGCCTCGGTCGCCGGCGAGATCGTGCCCATCAAAGAGTTCTACGATTACAGCGCTAAGTACCTGGTAGAAGGCTCGGAGTCGATCATCCCGGGGAAAATCGGCCAGGCCAAGCAGAAGGAAGTGCAGCGGCTCGCGGTAGCTGCCTTCCAGGCAGTGGACTGCGCCGGCATGGCGCGCGTCGACTTCCTGATGGATCCGCGCTCGAAGAAAATGTACGTCAACGAGATCAACACCATTCCCGGCTTCACTTCGATCAGCATGTATCCCAAGATGTGGGCGGCTACCGGCATCTCCTATCCCGAGCTCAAGGATTGGCTGATTCAACTTGGCCTGGAGCGTCACGCGGAGAAAAAGCAGAACCAAT
>CAWKIR010000036.1:0-13795 GCA_963849815.1 uncultured Acidobacteriaceae bacterium
GACCGTTTTGAAGTCCTGTTGGAATCTCCGATTGTGTTAACTGACAACTGGCCACGGTCATCCGGTTCTGGAGCTCCTGAGCCTGTGGGTGGAGTGGCCGCCCACGTCACGAAAAAGTGACAATCCTCTAACCCCGCGATGACAACCGCGATGTTCCACCTCTCTAGAGTCGAAACCAGGCCACCTAGTCCACACGTTTCGATTTGGAGAAAAATATATGTTCAAGCCGTCGCCTAAATCCACATGCGTTTTTCGCCGCTCTATCGCCATGCTAGGCGGTATCGTGGTGATGCTTGCCATCTCAGCAACCGCCCAATATACGCAAACGAACCTTACCTCCAACCTACAAGGAGAAGGAAACTTTACCGATCCCAATCTGGTCAACGCTTGGGGCATTGCCGCTCTCCCCGGAGGACCGTTCTGGGTGAGCGATGCCGGTAGCGGGCTGTCCACGGTCTACAGCAATCAAGGTGCCCCCCAACAACTCGTGGTCACCATTCCCACAGCCAGCGGCAGCGGGATTGGATCGCCCACCGGCATCGTCGCCAACACTTCTTCCAGCTTCCAGATCACGGAAGGAAGTAACTCCGCCGCGGCCCTGTTCCTGTTCGCCACCGAGGATGGCACTATCAGCGGATGGAATCCCCGGGTCAACGGGACCAATGCGATCATCGCAGTAAATAATTCAGCGGGCCATGCTGTCTACACTGGGCTTGCGATTGCTTTTACCGCTTCGGGGAATTTCATTTATGCCGCCGACGAGAACAATAACCTGGTGGACATCTACGACGGCAACTTCAATTTCGTTAAGTCATTCACTGACACCACTCTGCCCGCTGGATTCACCCCTTACGGGGTTCAGGTCATTCGCAACACGCTGTATGTCACTTTCAACAAACGAGGAAGCGGGACCGGCTATGTCGACACCTATGACCTGAGCGGGGGATCGCAGGTCCACCTGATTTCGACGGGGGCCTTGGACGCGCCGTGGGGCGTGGCGATGGCGCCTCCGAATTTCGGGTCGATGGGCGGCACATTGCTGGTGGGCAACCTGGGGAACGGGATGATCAACGCTTTCAACCCAACTACGGGCGCACTCATCGGATCGCTGAATCAGAACGGAACTCCCATCAGCATCGGTGGACTCTGGGGGCTGATGTTTGCCACGACGCCGTCCGTCCTTTCTCCAGCACAGCTGTATTTCACCGCTGGCCCGAGCGGCTATAGCAATGGCCTGTTTGGCGTGATTACAGCAAATTCCGTACTGGAGGTTAGCAACGTCCGCTAAGGAGCCGTCTGGCGAGAGTTGAGGATGGTCCAAAGCTGGGTACCCACACAAGCCGATTTTGCTTGTGTGGGTATTTGGTCCGAACACCATCCAATCCTCCGAACGGCAGTTTTCGCCCTGAAAGGAAGCCTTGTTATGTGCCCTATCGCCACTCGTTGATCGCCAGAATCGAAGTACCCGTATGCTTTGTAAGCTGAGATCCAGGGCGTCTGTACGGAAGTGCGTGATTGAGATAAGCTAATCGGCGGCTGGCCGTAGCGATACCCGCCTGATGATTAAGCCAGGGTCGCGCGAAAAGCACTACCTTCGTTTTCCTCCTTATGGTTCTTGATTAGCATGGAAACCCTCCGATGGCTGCAACAACATCTCCCTCCGTTGGCCCTGGACGCCGTCCGGTTGACCGTATGGTTGTTCCTGCTGATGGTGATTTTTGTGCCCCTGGAAAGACTGTGTGCGGTTCATCCGCAGAAGGTCTTTCGTAGGGCATTCCATGTAGATCTGGGCTATTACTTCCTCAACAGTCTCTTGCCGAAAATGATGTTGGTGGTGCCTATGGCATTGCTTGCCTGGGGCCTGCGTTACGTTGTCCCGCACGGGCTGCACTCGTGGGTGGCTGGTTTGCCGCTGTGGGCGCGCCTGGCAGCGGCGCTGGTGGTTGGAGAATTCGGGTTCTACTGGGGGCATCGCTGGATGCACGAAATCCCCTTTTTATGGCGCTTCCATGCAATCCACCACAGCGCCGAGCAGATCGATTGGCTGGTCAATACCCGCGCGCATCCGTTGGACATCGTCTTCGTCCGTCTCTGCGGTTTCGTTCCTATGATCGCCCTGGGCCTGGCCCAGCCCATGATGGGCAGCCGTGTGGACGTGGTGCCGCTGCTGATCCTGCTCGTCGGCACTCTCTGGGGTTTCTTTATCCATGCCAATCTGCGCTGGCGGTTTGGCTGGTTAGGGTTGCTGATATCCACTCCCGCCTTTCACCATTGGCACCACACCAACGACGAGCACGTCAACAAGAACTACGCTTCCATGCTGCCCTGGCTGGATAAGCTCTTCGGTACCTGGTATGCGCCGAAGCAGTGGCCGACCAAATACGGCATTGACAGCCCCATGGCTGCTGGTCTGGCGGAGCAGCTCGTGCAACCGTTCCTGCCAACTGAACGAGCTGCGCCACGGGAAAAATCTCTTGACACCATCTCTTAGCGGCTGCTAAGGTTGCACCCACTTTCCAGACAAGGCTTTCAATTAGCCACCGCTATACAGACAGAAGCACCGTCGAGGATGGCTCGGCCCGCAGGCGAACGAAATTAAGTCAACATTAAGAAATTAGAAAGAGGATAGCTCCCTATGCTTTCAGGTAAGCAGGTGGTAGTGTACTGTTTTCGCAAATCGGCCGTGACAGCCTTTGCGGCCTTGGCTTTTCTGGCCCTTTCGCTTTCCGTGCAAGCGCAGCAGAACCTCGTGACCAACGGCAGCTTCGAGCAGACAACCAACGGCCCTGGCCAGCTGGGCTACAACACCGATGCCGTCGATTGGACGACCAACGGTTACAACTTCGTTTTCGCTTACGGGACGGGTGACACCACCGGTTCGAACGGCCAATATGGCAATGTCAGCTTCTGGGGACCGAACAACGGTTCGAACAATGGGTTCCCTGCCGGCAGTCCTGACGGGGGCAACTTTCTCGGCCTTGATGGTGCCTTTAACGTCGGTCCCCTCTCGCAAACCATCAACGGCCTGACCGTCGGCGACAACTACACCGTCAACTTCTGGTGGGCGGGAGCACAGCAGTTTGGCTTCAACGGCGCCACCACCGAGCAGTTGGAGGTCAGCCTGGGGAGTGAAAGCTTTTACACCGTTGTGCTACAGAACCCAAGTCACGGCTTTACCGGCTGGCAATATCAGTCGTTCACCTTCACCGCCAGCAATACCAGCGAAGCGCTCTCTTTCCTGGCTATCGGCACGCCGTCAGGCGTTCCGCCGTTTTCGCTTTTGGACGGTGTGAGTATGTACGCTCAATCCACCGTGCCTGAACCGGGGACCTTGGCTATGATGGTGGGCGGGCTCGGCACTCTAGGTTTCTTCAGATCGAAAAAGTGGTTCAAGCGCTAGTCCCGAAACTGCGGCGTGATACCAATCCGCAATTCTGGCAGTGTCGCGTAAGCGGCGCTGCCATTTTTGTCTTCGTCGGGTGCCCACATAAGCTGATTTTGCTTGTGTGGGTATTTCAGCCGGACAGGTCATCCGGCGATCATTCCGCAATTTTGCTCGCCAAAGTCTCTACTACCGCGATGTTTGGCAGCAGCTCCGGCGGCAGACGGTGCCGCTGCTGCAAATACGCGAGGCTGTTGTAACTGACCCAGACTCTATCCTCGGCATCTTGCCAGACCAGAATCTTAAGCGGCAGGTCGATCGCAATGCTGGGAGCGGCCAGCATCAGCGGCGTTCCAGCTTTGGGGCTGCCGAAGATCAGCAGCTTGGTGGGACGCATTTTCAGTCCCACTTTTTCTGCTTCACCACTATGGTCGACCGTCGCGAACAGGGCGACTCCTTTCGCCTGCAGAATCTCCTTCAGTTTCTCCACTGTCTGGTCCACCGAGTGATGGCCGGGCACATTGATGATGCCGTTGCCGATCTGTGACGTCATAGATTTCTCCTCACCACTTCCAGGTTGCGAGCTGGTAGAACTTCGGACCGAAACCAGATAAATCGTCATTGCCAGGCCAACCAATGCCAGAAAGAAAGCAATGGCGACGGGCTGAATAGAACCGCGAGAGGGGGTTGTTTCGCCGCGATCGAGTTCTCGAACCAATCGGACGTGGCGCCAACCGGCAAAAATATTGACGATTACTCCAACCGCGATTAGCGCCGTGCCGAACCATAATGACGGGCCGGAAGACTGCGTCAAACGGGTGTGTTGCACGGCCTGGAACTCCTGCAGGAAGAGTCCGAAGCGGGCCACCACAAATCCGAAACCCATCAAGGCCAAGCCGGTGCGAATCCAGGCGAGGAGGGTCCGCTCAGCGGCCAGGTAATCTCCTAGAGCGGCTCTCGGGTTCGTTTCGGGTGACATGCGGCTCGCGCGACCGCTGTTCAGCTTACACCATGACCCCCACGGAACGATGCTCCAATTCATGGGCCACGGCGATCGACAAACGGCGTATGCCTTCGCGGAGCTGCTCGGGCTGCGTGTGGGAGAGATTCCGCCGTATCTGACTGGCCTCGGGTCGGCAGAAGGTTAACTACTTGTGAACCGAATTGACAATGCGTGAAAGGACGATATAGTTCTAGACCACTTTACCCACAACTTCACACCTCACCTCACCTTACCCACAGCAGTCGCTAACCAGATTTGAACCAAACGAAAAGGAGCGCTTATGCGCCGCTTCACCTCGTCTTGGGCCCTGATTCTCTGCACACTGTTGATGGTTTCAGCCGGCTTCGCCCAGCAAGCTTCCATTACCGCCGTCCCCAACCTGGTCCGTTACGGAGCGACACTAAAGGATGCGCAGGGTGCGCCTCTTTCTTCCTCGGCGGTAGGTATAACCTTCGCCCTCTATAAGCAGCAGGACGGCGGTGCATCGATCTGGATAGAGACTCAGAACGTTACCACCGACGCCGGCGGCAACTACAGCGTGCTGCTGGGTAGCACGACCGCCGCAGGGCTACCGAGCGATCTGTTCTCGCAACAGGAGCAGCGCTGGCTCGGTGTGCAAGTGCAAGGACAGGCAGAACAGTCGCGCGTGCTGATGGTCAGCGTACCCTATGCGTTCAAAGCGCATGAAGCGGAGACGCTCGGCGGCAAAAGCGTTTCGGACTTCATGCTCGCCAACGGCGCGAACTCCACAATCAGCGGCAGCACCGCCAGCCAGAGTTCTTCGTCGACTGCGAATAGCCTCCCAGTGCGTACGGCGGGAGCCAAGAAGGGCGCAGCTAGTGACGGGCCGACCAACTTCAGCGGCACAACCACCGACCAAATTGTTAGCGTTACTCAGAGCGGCGCTGGCAATGGCTTAGTAGCCTATGCAAATGCGACCAGCGGCAACGCCCAAGGGGTGTATGCGCAGATCGCGAGCCCCAATGGGATCGGCGTGTTCGGGGTGAATACTGCTAGTACGGGCAGCACCGGAGGTTTCTATGGCAGCGGGGTCGTGGGTTTGTCCCAGGCTACCAGTGGCTATGCCAACGGAGTGTTAGGGCAGAGTGCCAGTCCGAATGGGAGTGGGGTGCTGGGAAATAACGCCGCCAGCGCAGGCGGGAGCGGGGTTAGCGGATTCTCCACTTCCACCAGCGGCTCTGGAATCGGTGTGTACGGGTCGAGCGCCAGCACGAGCGGCGTCGGGGTTTCCGGCAACGCTAGCGCCACGACTGGAGGAACCACCGGTGTTATCGGTGGAAGCGTCAGCACGAGTGGTTCGGGAGTTATCGGACTCGCTACTGCCACCAGTGGCTACACCATCGGAGTGGGCGGGCAGAGTGCCAGTCCGAATGGCAGTGGGGTGGAGGGATACAACGTGGCCAGCACAGGGGGGACTGCGATTAACGGCTTTTCCACTTCCACCAGCGGTTCAGGAATCGGCGTGTATGGTGCGAGCGCCAGCACGAACGGCGTAGGGATTAACGGAACGGCTACTGCCACGACTGGAGGAACCATCGGCGTTTACGGTCAAAGCGCAAGCGCAGGTGGAGCGGCCGGTTTGTTCAACAATACAGCCGGCGGCAGCATCCTTGTTGGACTGAACAACGGAGTGCAGAAGTTTTCCGTGGATGGTAGCGGGAATGTGAATACCACAGGTGGGGTCACCGCGAATGGCGCGAACCTCAGCGGCTCGACGACCGACCAGATCGTGGGCGTAACGCAAGCCGGGACTGGGGCAGGAATCAATGTCTCCGCCCCTACGAAGGGTGTAGTCGGAACGGCCACAGCAACGAGCGGAACGGTTATCGGGGTGGAGGGCGGATCGGCGGGCACAGGCGGATATGGCGTTTACGGCAATGTGTCGTCTTCCACTGGCGCAACCGTGGGCGTGAAGGGCAACTCGACAAGCACTGCGGGGACAGGGGTGCGCGGCACCAACACGGCGACCAGCGGCGCTACCACTGGCGTCAGCGGCTATGTCGACAGCGCGGCAGGAATTGCTGGAGCCTTTAACAACGCCGCCGGTGGCAAGATTCTCAGCGGCCAGAACAACGGCGCGGAGAAGTTCTCTGTGGATGGCAGCGGCAATGGGATCTTCGCAGGCAACCTGGGTGTCACGGGCACGCTGACCAAGGGCGGCGGGTCCTTCAAGATCGACGACCCGCTCGATCCAGAAAACAAGTACCTGTCCCACTCGTTCGTCGAATCACCCGACATGATGAACATCTACAACGGCCTCATTCGCCTTGACGCGCGTGGCGAGGCGTGGGTCGTACTCCCTGACTACTTCGAAGCGCTCAACCGCGACTTCCGCTATCAACTGACGTCGGTCGGCGCACCGCAACCGCGCTTGTACATCGCGCGCGAAGTTAAGGGCAACCGCTTCAAGATCTCGGGCGGCAAGGCTGGTGCGAAAGTCTCGTGGCAGCTCACCGGCATTCGCCAGGACGCCTGGGCAAACGCGCATCGCATTCCCACCGAGGAAGAAAAGCCTCCGCAGGAACGCGGCAAGTACCTGCACCCAGAACTGTTTGGTGCGAGCGCCGACGAGAACACGAACGCGATGTTGCAACACTAGTCGAATGTCAGCGGGTGACGTGCGCTGCGTCACCGAACAACTGCAACTGCTCATCTTCCAGCTTCAGCGGATGGGCGCTCTGGCTGCGCGAGCTGTATTCGCGGGCAATGCCGTGCTTCTTGCGCAGCTGCGCCATCAGCTCCGAAATGCGCTTGCTGTACGCCTTGCTGACGAAGGCGCGCTCGGCAAATCGTTTGCGATAATCCGCCACCAGCCGCGGAAACTCTTTCTCCAGGAACGGCAGAAAGACGCTCGCCGAGCAGGGCTTCAGGAACAACGGGTTGGCGTAAACATATTTGCCGCCAGCTTCTTTGGCCGCGCGCACTACCGCGTCCAGGGACGCGGGCGAGTCGGTTATCCCCGGCAGGACCGGCGCGCAAATCACTCCTGCATTGATTCCGGCGGCACACAAGTCGCGTACCGCCCCGAGCCGCAAATCGGGACGCGGTGCGCGCGGCTCCAGAATCCGCGCCAGCTTCACGTTCAGCGTGGTGATCGTCAAGTTCACGAACAGGGAATTGTGTTCGGCAACGCGCTTCAGCAACTCCACGTCGCGCCCAACCAGGTCTGACTTGGTGACAATCCCAATCTCCAGCCCGTGATGCAGCGCCAGCTCCTCCAGAATGCCGCGCGTCACTTCGAAGCGCTTTTCTGCCGGCTGATAGGGATCGGTCGCGGTGCCGATGGAGATCGACTCGCCGCGCTTCACCTTCTTCAACTCCTGGCGCAGCAACCACGCCGCCTGCTGCTTCACATAAATCTTGCGCTCGAAGTCCACGCCGTCGCGCATCTCCATGAACTCGTGCGTATAGCGCGCATAACAATATTTGCAGGCAAACTCGCAGCCGCGATAAGGATTGATTGTCCACGTGAAGGGCATGCGCGCCGAGGTGCAGCGGTTCAGCAGTGCGCGTGATGGCAGGGTGAAGTACTCAACCAGATGACCTTGCCGGATCGACTCGCCTTGGGAAGCGAGTTTGGCAATACCCACCAACTGGTGCAGCGAGTCTTGTTGCTCGACCTGTAGAAGCGCGGGATGCATGTGTCGAACCAGCGTTGTATTTTCGCTTTTTGTTCGCCATAACCACCCTACCGCCGAACGCGCCTCGGGTCAAGTCCCGAGTGACCACTGACCACTGCTACTTCAAGTGCTGCTCCAGAAACTCATCCGTCAGTTTCTGCGCGCTGGCCGCGTCCTCGGCCCGGTACGCCTGCTGATTGTTGGGGTTTTCGAAGCCATGTCCGGCGTCGGGGAAGATGTGGACGTCAACTTTCTTGTTGAGGGCCTTCATTTCCGTCTCAAATTTATGCACGTCGGCGGGGGTAATGCCTTTGTCCTCGCCGCCAAAAATACCCAGAATCGAGGCATGGATCTTCTTCAGCGTGGTTTTGTCGCTGGCCAGGTGTCCGTAGTTGATGACCGCAACCTTCAGCTTGGGATCGGCGACTGCCAGGTCGAGCGCATAGCCGCCGCCCATGCACCACCCAATGGCACCCACATGTTTGCCGTAAACCGCCTTCAGCGATCGCAGGTAGGCTGTCGCCGCCAGCAGGTCGCGATTGGCGCGATCCTCGGGCACCCCGCGCATGATCTGGTGCGCTTCATCCGGAGTAGTCGCCAGCTGGCCGCGATAGAGGTCGATGGCCAACGCCACATATCCCTGATCGGCGAAATTGGACGCCTGCTGCTTGACCCAGTCGTTCAGGCCCCACCATTCGTGGATGACCACCAGCGCGGGGAACGGTCCTTCGCCTTTCGGCATGTAGAGCGTTGCCTGTACCGTCTCATCGCCGCTGCGGTACGACACCGCTTGCGGCTCGGCGGCCATCGCCGTAATCGCAAGCAAACAGATCAATGCGGTCAACAAAAGCGCTCGCATGGGAATCCTCCGGCAGATAGGTTAGCAGCTCAAGCGTCTTTCATCACGCCTCCATCACCCCCGGCCCCGATATTGAAAATCGTAATGTCACCCCGAGCGGAGTCGAGGGACCCCTACTTGCAGCCATGCCCTTCCGCTTCTGCTGGGGTGCCCCGTCCTAGCCATCCTTTGGCAGGGCTTGGCGATAATGGGAAATCACCGGCGGCAGCCCAGGAAATCAAGTGAACCCGGGATCCGGAACCTCGTCGGCGATGCACCAACGCGCAATCGGGGTACGCTTTAGGTGATCGGACGTTACTCCGATTCCAGCACCAGGTAGCTCAATCCTCCCGAGCGTTCGATCTGGAGCACGATCGTGTCTCCCGGTTTCATCTTGCGCAGGTCCTGTTTCAATTGGGGCAGGTCGTGTACCGGGGTTCCGTTGACCGCATGAATGACGTCTCCGGGTTGCGGGCCTTCGCCCAACAGCGTGCTGCTGGGCGTCCGCGCGGCCACCAGCACGCCGTTGGGAATGCGCAGGTCGCCCAGCGCATCGCGTAACTGGTCGTTGACGGTGACCGCGACGATGCCCAGGCGGTTCACCAGATTTTCCGGGCCGGTAACCATGTCGGCGAAGCGCTCAGGATCGTCGGGCCGCTCGATCACCTTCACCGCGACCGTCTGCACCTGCCCGTTGCGCAACACTCCAATGTCCGCCTTCTGGCCGATCTTGTAGGTGTACAAATCAAGTGCGAAGTGCCGCACATCGCTGACCGGCTTGCCTCCCACGCTCACCACCACATCGCCCACATTCAATCCTGCCCTGTCGGCAGACGAGCCGGGCACTATGTCTTGCAGTAGCACACCCTGCGTCGTTGGCAAATGCAGGCCTTCCACCAGTTCGGGCGTAATGGTGCGTAGATACACGCCGATCTGCCCGCGATGCACATGTCCCTCGGTGCGGATCTGGTCATACACACTGCGCACTACATCGCTGGGAATGGCGAACCCCAGTCCTTCATTGCCCCCTGACTCCGACAGAATGAAGGTATTGATCCCCACTACATGGCCATCGACATCCACCAGCGGACCGCCGCTGTTACCCGGATTAATAGGCGCGTCTGTCTGAATGTAAATATCGGGCTTGTCCGGGTCGATCAGCCGCGCGGTCGCACTCACTACGCCCATGCTGACGGAGTTTTCCAGTCCCAGCGGACTACCGAAGGCGAATACCACTTGCCCTTGCCTCAGACTGTTGGAGTCCGCCAGTTGTAGCGTCGGCAGCCCCTTTACCTCAATCTTGAGCACGGCCAGATCACTTACCCGGTCGATGCCCACCAGCTTGGCCTCAATAGGTCCGTGGGGTGAGGTGTCCAATTGCGCCGCAGTTTGCTTGTCCAGTCCCTGCAACCGCACGCGGATCTTTTGCGCGCCTTCCACCACGTGGGCGTTGGTTACGATGTACCCATCCGGCGACAGCACCACACCGGCCCCGATGCCGCGCTGCGCCTCCAGGTAGGCGGTATCATCTTTCTGTTCGTCAGTGGTCAAGCCGAATCCGGTGGTCAGCACTTGCACCACTGACTGGGTAACGGTGCTCGACAACTGTTGCACCGACTCGCTGAAAACATGCAGAGGATCGCTCTTGAGCAGCCTGGCCGATTCCGCCGAGCGGGTTGGCTGTTCGGTTTGCGCCGCGCAGAGCACGGGTATCATCGCCAGACTGAGAACTACACACCCAAGCCAGGGGCGGCTTATCGACATTCTTGTCCTTCTTCCACATCTCGACTGGTGCGACGAAGGTGGAAGCTCGCACACTCCATAAGATGAACTTCCAGACGTGAAGAGTCGCGGTTCCATTGATTTCTTTCAGCTGTTCCGGCTCTGCAAGAGTATCTCAACTCGCACCCGAATGGGTTGGACAGCATGGGGCCTTGGCGTTCGGCATTGCCCGTTTCGGGATCAAGCCGAAGCCCATTCCTATGGGATGGTCAATTCTGCTCAGACCGCGAAAAACCGCGCGATTAGAAAAGTGACAGGCCCCAAATAAGGGCGAATAGAAGAGACCTGTGTTTCTTCGACACCGAATTCCCGCGAGCGGCGTCCCTGCCTATCTGCGCTAGTCGAACCGTAATCCAGGCCTCAAGGGCCAGAGGAGAAATCATGAAGACCAGCACGAAAGACCAACTTACAGGCAGCTTCCACGAAATGAAGGGAGCAATCAAGAAGGGAGTTGCAAAGATCACGAATGACCGCAATTTGAAAGCCGAGGGGATAGCCGAAACGAAGGAGGGCAGGGTTCAACAGCGAATGGGCCGGGCCAAAGAGAACGTCGCAAAGCTAAAAGGACAACTGTCAGACCTAAAGAAGGCGTAAGCCTTTCTGAAGCGATCGGTAAGATTCAAGAAGTCCAAGGGACGCCGCTCTCAACCAACGATAATGCGATGCAGGGTAGCAGATGGAGATACTCGCCAGCCGCAAGCTCACTGTAAATAAAGCGGAGTAGTGCAAGACGGAACGAGCGCCTGCCCACCTGTAGTCCCAATCGCCCTAGCCCCAGGTACTTGCCCGGTGTTCAAACATCACAGACCTGTTTGCGAAGCCCCCGCTATACTGACAGCATCCATTACTATGTAAGGAGTCATTGCATGGCTACTGTCGCAGAACCGACTGCTCTTATGGAAGAAATCTCCGTTCATCCGCCAAAGCGCCTGTTGTATGGCCCAGGTCCGGGCCAGGTGCATCCTCGCGTCTATCAGGCGATGGCCCAACCTATCGTCGGCCATCTGGACGCTTACTTCTTTCAAATCTCCAGCGAGATTCAACGCCTGCTGCGCACCGTCTTCGGCACGAAGAATGAGATGACCTTCCTCATCTCCGCCACCGGCAGCGGCGGCATGGAAACCGCAATCAGCAACTTCGTGCAGCAGGGAACCAAGGTCGCGGTCTTCGCCAACGGTTTCTTCTGCGATCGCCAGGCCGAGATGGCCCGCCGCCAGGGCGGGGAAGTGGTTCGCTTCGAGAAACCCTGGGGCGAAGTCTTCAGCGACCAGGAAGCCGCCGAATTTATTCACCGCGAGAAGCCGCAGGTCGTGACCTATGTGCAGGCCGAGACCTCAGCCGGCGCGTTCCAGCGCGGCGAAGCCATCTGCAAGGCCGCGCATGAAGTTGGCGCACTGGTCATCGCCGACTGCGTCACCTCGCTGGGCGCAATGCCGGTCGAGGTCGACAAGACCGGCATCGACATCGCTTATAGTTGCTCCCAAAAGGGATTGAGCTGTCCTCCGGGACTCGCTCCCATCACCGTCTCCCCGCGTGCGATGGAGTGCCTGAAAGCTCGGACTACGCCTAATCGCTCCTGGTACTTCGACATCAAGCTGATTGCCGACTATCTGGTCGAGTCGCATCGCTATCACCACACCGCCTCGGCGACAATGTTCTATGCGCTGCGCGAAGGCCTGGCGCTCATCGAAGAAGAAGGCCTCGAGAACCGCTGGGAGCGCCACCATCAGGCGCATCTGGAATTCGTGAAGCAGATCGAAGGCCTGGGCCTCGAGATGCTGGTTGCCCCTAAGGATCGCATCTGGAACCTGAACACTCCCAAGGTGCCGCAAGGGGTTGACGACGCGAAAGTGCGCACCACGCTGCTGAAGGAAAACGGCATCGAGATCGCCGGCGGCTTCGGACCGCTCGCCGGCAAGGTTTTCCGCGTCGGCCTGATGGGTCCGCTGGCTACGACGGATAGCGTGAACCACTTTGTCGAGTGCTTCGGCAAAGCGCTGCGCGGAGCGGGTTACAAGGGCTGAGGCAACCGATCAACTGTTTTACTCCCACCCTCTCGTCCAAAAGACGGACGAGCAGGGTGGGGCGCCCGCTGAGCATCTCCTGCGATAGAAGTCGGAGCCGGAAGTTCGGCAAGGCATCCAATCGTTTGTTATGCCCGGAAGGAATTGGGCGGAGGAGCGAATGTCCAACCTGAACCAACGCCTGCAGGAATACAAACGCACATTCGAATCCGGGGCCGCGCCGTACAACGTCAATCCCGAGATCGTGGCGACGATGCATCGCGCTACCGAGGAACTGAAGGCCTCGGGAATCGAGGGCCGCGCGCTTAAGCCCGGCGCCCGCGCTCCGGAGTTCAGCCTCTTCAATCAGGACCACATCAACGTGTCTTCGGCGGAGTTGCTGCGGCAAGGGCCGCTGGTGGTCAGTTTCTTTCGCGGCCACTGGTGACCCTATTGCAACATGGAGCTGGAGGCTCTACAGGAAGTCAATGGCGAAGTCACGAAGCTGGGAGCGCGTATTGTCGTCATTACTCCCGAACTCGAACGATACACGCGAGCGCTCCACAAGAAGCTGAATTTGAGCTTCGACATTCTCAGCGATCTCCATCTCGAGGTCGCTGAAAAATTCGGGCTGGTGTTCACGCTCCCGGATTACCTCCGCAAGCTGTATGAATCGCTCGGGGTTACTTTGGAGCGCTTTAACGGTGAACCTGAATACCGGTTGCCGATGCCTGCGCGCTACATCGTTGACTCCAGCGGGACGATCCGCGCTGCCGACGTGAACGCCGACTATACAGTGCGGCAAGAGCCGTCGGAAACCGTCCAACAGTTGGCGGCGCTTGCAACCGGCAAGAGCGGGTAGTAATAGAAGCCGGAGACCGGCACTGGGAGTGATCGAATTTCGGGAGCTGGCATGGTCATATTCAATGACTAGCGCAGCTCCAGCTTGACCGAAGGCAGTCTAGGATATCTGGGTGCCCCGTTCTAGCCTGCCGTTGGCTAGGGTGGGGCATTTCTTTCCCGACTAACGAAAATCCAGCGTCGCTATCGCGCAGATGGCCTCCTGTGCGACGGTAGTCCGCTCGTTCTAACAGCTTTTACATCTATATCTTCGGCCGTAATCCAAAATTAAGTTGACTTCCACCG